>NZ_PYUC01000006.1:0-403252 GCF_003028655.1 Trinickia symbiotica | reverse complement strand
GTGGGGTGGCGGGTGGCTCCTCCGGAGCGATGAGCGGGGCCAAGGGCGCGTTGTCAGCGGATCTGTACAATCGGCAGTTTCACGAGGACGAAAAGCAGCGCATTCACAAACTTGCGGGGAATGACTCGGTCGAGGAGGCAAGGTTGACAGCCGCCGCGTGTGCAATGACTCATTGCTATGCCGAATACCCTGAGGGAAGCGTGACCTATCAGCAGTTGAAGCAGATCGCTGATTTTGGTGCAAGCGATGCGTTGGCGGGTGAGCGTGACCTGTTGTCACAGCAGACGGGCATGTTCGGCTACACGACGAGCGGCATATTCAGCGATGCGAATATGGACGCGGCGAAACTATTGAACAACACCTATCAACTGACGACGCGCGGAGCCGGTGCTGCCGAGGCCGCGCTTGGCGCGCTGGGGATTGCCGGCGCCTTCACGAGCGCACCGGTGTCGTGCGCGACTGGCGTTGGCTGTGTCGCGAATGCATTGGTGGCTGATACAAGTGCAGACGCGCTAATTGCCGGTTCAAAGCAGGTGATATCCGGCCAACCAGAATCGACGTATCTGAACCAGGCGCTGATCGGTCTGGGAATGTCTTCGGGCGCCGCTGGGCTGCTGGAGGCGGCTCTCGGTATTGGCAGTGCGGCAACGGCGGGAGGTGCCATAAATGTCATTACTGATCAAGTTGCGGCGCTAAACAAGCTCGGCGCCGCTAGCTATCAACAGTTCGTAACCAGCGGCATCGAGGCGACGCCGGAAATTATGCAGTCGCCGCAAGCACAGGCGTTGGCGCGCGAAATTCTAGCGGGGAGTCCGAACCTGACGGACCAACAACTCAAGGGTCTTGTTGCCGGGTATATTGAATCCGGATCCACTTTGCCCAGCATGGGCCAGGCTGCACCGGGTACGATCCTGATCAAGGTCGTCCCTAAAGGTGATGGTGTAAATCCGGTTTCTGGCTACTGGATGAGCCCTCAACAGGCCCAGGCAATTGCGACTATGACGCCCGAACAGGTCGGTCAGATATTGGGTTTGCCAGCGGCGCAGGCAGCCAATATCCTGAGGAATGGCATGGATTTTTATGCCATCACCCCGAAAGCAGGAAGTACGCCAAATGTATTCGTATCGAACGTTGCGGGGACGGCACAGGGATCGGCAACGATGCCGGGCGGTGCGCAGCAAGTTATAGTACCTAACCGAGGGCAGTGGACCGCACCGACCAAAGTTAACCCGTTCGCATTGCATTGAGGCGAGATATGGATCAGATCAAGAAATTGCAGGAAAAGGCTCGCGTCTTGCGGTCGCTGCTGAGCTATTATGCAACAAGCGATACTGATGTTGAAAATCTACTGGTCCTTATGTCAAAGATTCTCGATGAAATTGAGGAGGGAAGGATTTGCCCTCCGAAACATGATGAATTTAGATGGTACTTTTTCAATACTGAGTCTCCGTTGTTTATGAAGTACGATGATCTATCGCAAGCTGAAGCTGAATACGCTGAAGCGTTGGAGGCGTGGGATTTCAAAATGTTGCGATAATGATAAGTCCCGACTCTACATGATTCGCGGGTAATCCCATTTTTAGGTCTTCCTGCTGGCTCTCAAGTGACCTACTCGGACGCTGAAATTAGAATGAGTCGCGGCGGAACCACTTTTACTTCAGATTCCTTACTCTCCACTGCAGCGACGGTACTGGTGAAGTTTGCTTTTCGGATCTTATTGCATCGATTGGATTCAATTCAATCGATGCATAGTGAGCCAGAGGGTTGATGAGCACAGCACGCAGCGGCAGGCGAGCAAAATCGGGACGATCGGGACTATGGAGCCTTGCTGTAGAAAATGTAGCGGTCGGTTCGGCTTACGATGCGTTGAAGGCAGAGCTTCTCGCGCTGTCACTGCCGACCATGTCCGCGCTCGCGTGGCCGCCGAATACGTTAAGGCGCGATGAGTTACCGCATCGCGCTTGCCCCGGGTGCTTTTCCTTGGCAACTTATTCGAGCACTCGCTTGCCGTAGATCCATTCGATGCTTCCATAGGGAGCGAGCTTGTTGAGGTCCTCCAGGAGATTGTGTCCGCCGGCCGGCTTGCCGTTCACGAACTTCGCATGCGCTCCCAAGTAGAACAACTCCTCGCCGAGCGCTTCTTGCCTGTCGGTCCCGGACATTCCGGCGATAACGGCATCGGCTTCCTGGATGGCCTCCAGGGTCGAGTCCGTTCCCTGCCACATACGAAGCAATGCGCCGTAATGACTCTTGTCATGCTCCGTGTAATACGTCGCGTCCTGCTCGAGCCGCGCGTTCGCCAATGATGGGTTTTGAGCCCTCGACATGATGTAGCGATACATTAGGCTTCTATAGGCGTAGAACCTCGGCCCCTCGAGCGGAGACTCAGCATCGGCGAGCGTACCGATGGCAGCTTGCCACTGCTCCAGTTGGATATGAGCAAACGTGGCCGTAATGAACCCCTCTGTGTATGTGCCCAACGCGGCCATCCGCTCGGATTGAGGCTTGCCATCGGCAAGCTTGCGCGTCTCTTCAATTTCCGGGGCCAACAGCGTCAATGCCGACTGCGGATCGTTAAGTGAGAAAAGGATGCCCGCCTTGGTCGCAACCAGATCCTTGTTTTTGGAGGGATCGATGAGTTTCAGGGCTTGGTCGATGATCGCGAGTGCCTCATCGGATCGGCCGAGAGAATCCAGTGCCGAAGCTTCGTGCTGCATGGCAAAGGCCTTTTCCGAATTCGATGCCGCCCCTGCCTCTTTTTTTCGCGACTCTTCGAGCACTTGCTCATGGAAGGTCTTCAAGTAATTCTCTTTGACGTTTCCCAAATCGGCGATTTGCGACAGACGGCCGCACGTGACTACTTGCCCGATCGGCGCTGGGTGGTCCGGGTCCGTGACATCGGCGACGCGTTGTGAACAACTCTTCGTGCCCTGAAAGGCGAAGTCAACTTCGTAGCTCCGTCCCTTTTCGGGCGTGAACGTCGTCACGATCGGGCCGCATGAGAAGTAACGGGGGTCGTGGCTCTCTGATCCGGACAGGCCTTTTACCTGGATCGTCACGCCAGGCTTGATATACCGCAGGCGCGAGGTCTCAGCTTTATAGAAAGCCTTGTTGGCGCCTTCCGTCCAGCGGGCGATCGAGGGCAGGAGGGTACCTCTGCCGCTGTCGAAAACCCGGCCGACAGGTTGGAACCCTTGACAAGCCTGCTCTGCAGTGCTCGTCCAGTACATCACCTGCATCGGCATTCCGCTCGATTTGAATACTAGCTTGGCGTCGTCAGCAGCATGGTCAGGGCTCGTTGCTACCGCCTTTGATCTGTGCGCCTTGCGTTTTTGGCTGACGGTGCTATCCGTCGGCGGATGTCGGTGCGCGCAGCCCGCAAGGCCAAGAATCGAAGCCAGGGTTATGGCAATACTTAGTGTGGTGATCTTCTTTGAATACATATTCTTCGTCTCGGTCAAGCGACTTACCGACCGTCATAGACGGCGCGGTGATCATTTTCAATTGAATGAGTGTCGAAGGGTTTCGGAATCGCCTTTAGAGCCATTTGCTGACCGTTCCACGAACGTTCAATCGGGCTCCGAACAACGTTCGCTAAATGTCTAGATACCAGGTGGCTCTCGATGTGACCACTCCCACCCACCTACGGTCGACATCAACGATACTGTCGGCAAATTCGTCTGTAACTTGAGGGTTCGCTAGGTCTTGCCTGCGATCGATGCATCAAGAGCTATCGGCGTGGCCGCGCTGGCCCGGCGCACAACGTTGTTCAAAAAGCCGCTGGCCTCACTAAAAGTGTCGCCCGCCGCGACCTACCGACACTCCATTGCCGCAGCATCGTCCGCGCAAGCCTTCGCAACTTCTTCAACCACGGAAACCCAATCCCCCGCACGCGATTGCCTGAATAATCGTGTTGTCCCCGGATACCAGGGCGAATCCGTGCGCTCGCGCATCCAGCGCCAATCGGTCCCGCTAGCCGGCAACAGCACCCAGCACGGCTTGCCGAGTCCGCCCGCGAGATGCGCGACCGCTGTGTCGACGCAGACGACCAGGTCGAGTTGCGCGATCACCGCCGCACTATCGGCGAAGTCGTGAATATCGCCAGCGAGATCGAGAACGCGCCGATACGCACCCAGCGACTGCAGCTCATTTTCGCCTTGCTCTTTCTGCAGACTCACAAAGCTGACGCCGGGCAGGCTCAACAGCGGCGCAAGCGTTTCGAGCGACGGCAAAGAGCGGTGGGCGTCGTTGCCATGTCCAGGGTGACCCTTCCACACCAGACCCACGCGCAAACCTGTCAGCGGCGCGAGCCGCTCCCGCCACTTTGCAACGAGCTCGGCGGACGGCTTCAGATAAACAGCGGAGGGAATCGACTCCACCGTCGTGCCCAATCGAAACGGAATACTGAGCGGCAGCGTCCAGAAGTCATATTCCGCACGCGCAAGCTCTGATTGGCCGTCGACAACCGCGTCGAGATACGCAAGCGTGCCGAATAGTCCGTGAAGCACGGGAGCACATGCGAGCGTGATCCACGCCGCCCCCCGCGCTTTCAGCAACGCGAGATAGCGGCCAAATTGGATCATGTCGCCGAAACCTTGCTCCTGCCAGACGAGCACTGCCTTACCCTCGAGCGATTCGCCTCGCCACTGCGGATAGGTGAACTCCGGAGCGAATGACGTGCGATCGGTCAGCGTCTTATCGTAACGAGCTTCGTAGAGCGGCCAACCCTCGGCAAAGCGGCCGGTGGCCAGCATCAACGCGCCCAACTTGGCTTTCGCGTCCGCGTACCCCGGCTGCGTCGCTAATGCCTTGCGATAAGCAGCTTCGGCCTCGTGCAGACGACCAAGGTCCATCAGTACCGTACCGAGATCGTGGTGAATGACGGCGCTATCAGGTAGAAGAACGAGCGCCTCGCGGCACACCGCTTCCGCGTCCAATAGGCGATCGCGTGTCTTCAGCAGCGCGCAAAGGTTATGGCGGGCATCGAGGTAATCGGGGCGGATTGCCAACGCCTGCCGGTAGGAAGACTCGGCTTCGTCCCAGCGCCCGATTCCATGGAGCAACACCCCGAGGTTGTAGTGGGCCTGGTCGTAATCCGGCTTCAGTCGTATGGCCTGCCGCCAATACATTTCCGCGTCGGTCTTCCTGTCGAGACTGAGCGAGCAGGCCGCCGCGAGGTTGAGCGTCTCCGCCACTGTCGCTTTGTCCGGCTCACCAGGTTCGAGGAGCGGCAGCAGTATGGTCAATGCGTCGAGGAATCTGCCGTTCGAATACAACGCAAGCGCCGCCTGATATCGGTCGGCGCGGGTCAAGGCAGGCTGCGGTCCAATGCTCATCGATTTTCGTTTTTAACCGGCGGGTTCACATGGCGACACGAAGCGTGGCCGACGAGAACGAGCGTGTCAAGCCGGTTCGGAGGCGGTATCCATAAAACTCATACAAAAGCGCAGCGGCGCGACGCCGGGCTGGCTCACATGCGATACGGGAAGCCGCGCAAAAATCGAAAAATCGGCGTCTTCCCACTATAAATAGCACCTATATTGATTGCATCATCCGCGGTGCCAGCCGCATTTCGCTCTTTCTCGCGGGTCTTCGAAGATGACCGCCATCCTCACGCCTCTGCCCGAAGCCTCCTTCGTCGAATACGAAAACCTCAAGGCGATCCTCGAAGCGGCAAGCCCGCGCATGACCATCAATGTCGTCGGTGAAGTGAAAGCCGGCGAGCGCTCGTTCGCCGTCTACGTGGCCACGCTCGGCGCGTCCGATCCGGGCGCGCCCGCCATCGGTTTTTTCGCCGGCATTCATGGCCTCGAGCGAATCGGCACGCAGTTACTGCTGGACTATATGCGTGTGCTGTTGTGTCGTCTCGAATGGGACCAGCTGCTGCAGCAACAGCTTCAGTCGGTCCGGCTCGTCTTCATGCCGATCGTCAATCCGGGCGGTATGTGGGCTATGACACGTTCGAATCCGAACGGGGTTGATTTGATGCGAAACGCGCCGCAAAGCGCGGAAGGCCGCGTTCCGTTTCTCGCAGGCGGGCAACGCATCGGCCCCTGGCTTCCCTGGTATCGCGGCAGGCGCGGCGCACCGATGGAAGTGGAGGCGGCATTGATGATACGCGTCGTCGAAGAGGAGTTGATGTCGCGGCCGCTCAGCTTCGCGCTCGACTGCCACTCCGGTTACGGCTTTCGCGACAGCATCTGGTTTCCCTATGCGAAGTCGACGAGGCATATCGCGCATCTGCCCGAGATGTACGCGCTGAAGGCGATGCTCGAAGGCGCTTACCCCCACCACGGCTATCTTTTCGAGCCGCAGAGTCTGCAATACCTCGCTCATGGCGACCTTTGGGACTACGCTTATGACCGTGTTCGCGCCCCGTCGGTTTTCTTGCCGCTGACGCTCGAGCTCGGCTCGTGGCTCTGGATCAAGGAGAACCCGCTGCAAATCTTGAAGCGCGAGGGCATCTTCAATCCGATCAAGGCGCACCGCACCGAGCGAGTCTTGCGGCGGCATGCGACGCTGTTCGATTTCCTTGCGCGCGCGGCGTATGCGGGCGAGCGCTGGTTACCGCAAGGTATCGGCCGGCAGCAGTTGATGACGCGAGCGATCGAGCACTGGTACCGGAGGCACAGGCAGTGACGACATGGGTCTTGCTGCGCGGTTTGACTCGCGAGGCGCGGCATTGGGCCGACATGGCCGAGCAACTGCGCGCAAGCGGTCTCGAAGGGGACATCGTTTCCGCGGATCTGCCCGGGACCGGCGTGCATTGGCGGGTTCGCTCGCCCGCGAATGTGCCGGCGCTCGTGGACTTCGTTCGTGCCGATCTGCATTCGCGCGGCTATGCGCCGCCGTTTCGCGTGGTCGCGCTTTCGCTCGGTGCGATGGTCGCGCTGGCATGGGCGCAACGCGAGCCGAGCGAGATCGAGCGCCTCGTCCTAATCAATACGAGCATGCGGCCGTTCAATCGGCCTTTCATGCGCCTGCAGCCGCGCGCGCTTCCGGAGCTGTTGTGCGCGGCGCTGAACTGGCGCAGCCGGCGGGATGCCGAAACGGCGATCCACCATCTCACTTGCAATCGGCGCGACATGCGCGATACCGATCTGGCCAAGTGGATCGCCATCTATCGAAGCGCGCCCGTCAGCCGCCCAAATGCATTACGTCAGCTTTGGTCGGCGGCGCGCTTCAAGGCGAATGCCGCACCGCCGCAATGCCCGGTCCTCGTGCTGTCGTCGCAGCGCGACGCGCTCGTGCATCCGGGATGCTCTTCGGCAATCGCGGACGTCTGGCATGCGCAGCACCGGCAGCACCCGTGGGCAGGGCACGACCTGCCTCATGACGACCCGGTATGGCTTGCGAGTTCGATCGCGGGCTGGGCCGCCGCGCTAACCGGAGAGAATACGGCCAGCCGCGGCTGACCAGGCAGGCGGAGGCGCCGGCATTTGCCGGTAGCTGCGGTAGGGCGACCGGCGCATAATCGCGGTTGCGAGCAAGAGCAGGCCCGAAACCTGCCCCTCGAACGCATTGTCGCCCGCCGCGGAGGACATCATGCTGACGAAGAACGAGGAAGCGGTTACGCATCTGCTGGACGATGTCGTCGAGCATGCTAGAGGAAGATGGCCCCGAGAGGCTTTCGGACCGATCGAATCGTTCCTGCGCTCCTATTACGAGCTCGTCGACTCTCAAGACATGCAAAGCCGCTCGCTTGCCGATCTCTACGGCGCGGCGATGGCACACTGGCAGCTCGCGCAGAAGTTCGTCTCGGGCGCCCAGGTGCTGCGTGTCTACAACCCGGTCGTCGACGAGCACGGCTGGCATTCCGATCATACGATCATCGAAATCGTCAACGACGACATGCCGTTTCTCGTCGACTCGGTGACGATGGAAGTCAATCGGTCGGGGCTGACGCTCCATTCGGGCATGCATCCGGTCTTTCGCGTCTGGCGCCGCGCGAACGGCGCCATCGAGCGGATCGAGCCCGGCGGTGCCGCGCGCGCCGACGATGCGACGGCCGCGCCGTCGCATCTCGAGTCGTTCATTCACTTCGAGGTCGACCGATGCGGCGATGCGGCGCGGCTCGCTCAACTGCGCGCCGATATCGCGCGGGTGCTCGGCGACGTGCGCGCCGCCGTGGAGGATTGGCCGCGCATGATGGACGGCGCGAAGCAGACCATCAAGCGCCTCTCCACGCAAGACGCGGGCATGGAAACCGCGGAAGCGCGCGCGTTCCTCGAATGGATGGTGGCCGACCATTTCACGTTCCTCGGCGTGCGCGACTATGAGCTCGTTTCGCACGGCGATGGTCTCGCTTTGCGCGGCATCGAGGGAACGGGGGCCGGCATTTTGCGAGAAAGCCTGCGTGCGCCCGGCGCTTCCGATACCACGCCGCTGCCTCAGGCCGCGTTGAGTCTCGTCGACGAAACGTCGCCGGTTTTTCTGACCAAGGCGAACTCGCGCGCGACGGTCCATCGTCCCGGCTACCTCGACTACGTCGGCGTGAAACGCTTCGACGAGTCGGGCAAGCTGCTCGGCGAGCGGCGTTTTCTCGGGCTCTATACGTCGACGGCTTATACGCTGCCGATCGCCGATATCCCGATCGTGCGCCGCAAGTGCGCGAACATCGTGCAAAAGGCAGGCTTTCTCGCGAAGGGCCACCTTTACAAGTCGCTCGTGACGGTGTTGGAGCAGTATCCGCGCGACGAGCTTTTTCAAGCCAACGAGGACGAGCTCTACGATATCGCGCTGGGCATTCTGCGGCTGCAGGAGCATCAGCGCACGCGCCTGTTCGTGAGGCGCGATCGCTTCGAGCGTTTCGTTTCGTGTCTTGTCTTCGTCGCACGGGAAAAGTACAACACCGACCTGCGCCGCCGAATCGCCAAGCTGCTCGCTGAGGCATTCAACGGGACGAGCGTCGAATTCACGCCGTTGCTGTCCGAATCGCCGCTCGCGCGCATCCATATCGTCGTGCGGACGGCGGCGGGCGCGCTGCCGCAAGTCGACACGCACGAGCTCGAGTCCCGGCTCGTCCACGTGACGCGGCGCTGGCAGGACGATCTGGCGGCCGCACTGCTCGAAAGATTCGGCGAGGAAGAGGGCAATCTGCTGTTGCAGCGCTACGGCGAATCGTTTCCCGCCGGCTATCGCGAGGACTATGCGGCGCGCACCGCCGTACGCGACATCGAGCTCGTCGAAGCGGCGCGTGAGCACAACGTGCTCTCAATGAACCTCTATCGGCCAATCGAAGCCGCCGCGCGCGCATTTCGATTCAAGGTCTATCGCGTCGGCCAATCGATCGCGCTCTCGCGCAGCTTGCCGATGCTCGAGCACCTCGGCGTGCGCGTGGAAGAGGAGCGTCCGTATCTGATCGAGCCTCGAGGCTCGACGCCCGCATGGGTGCACGATTTCGGCCTCGAGCTTGCCCATGAGGCCGAATTCGACATCGAGCGCGTGAAGGCGCTCTTCGAAGAGGCGTTCGCCGGCGTCTGGAACGGCGAGATCGAGAACGACAACTTCAATCGGCTCGTGCTGCTGGCGGAACTGGGGGCACGCGAGGTGTCGATTCTGCGTGCGTACGCGAAGTATCTGCGGCAGGTGGGCTCCACGTTCAGCGATGCGTACGTCGAGCGGGCGGTGACCGGGAATCCGGCCATCGCGCGCAAGCTCGTCGAGCTCTTCGTCGCCCGTTTCGCGCCGACGGTCGGGCCGGCACGGGCGGCACGGACCGAGGAGCTGCTGCACGAAATCGAAAGCGCGCTCGATCAAGTCCCCAATCTCGACGAGGATCGCATTTTGCGTCAGCTCCTCGGCATCATGACGGCGACGCTACGCACGAATTACTTCCGGCGCGATGCGAATGGCCGGCCGCTGCCTTATCTGTCGTTCAAGCTCGATCCGAAACAGGTCCCGGGTTTGCCGGAGCCGAAGCCGATGTTCGAAATATGGGTCTACTCGCCGCGCGTCGAGGGTGTGCATCTGCGCGGCGGGCGCGTGGCGCGCGGAGGGTTGCGCTGGTCCGATCGGCGCGAGGATTTCCGCACGGAAGTGCTGGGCCTCATGAAGGCGCAGATGGTAAAGAACACGGTGATCGTACCGGTGGGCTCAAAAGGCGGGTTCGTCGTCAAGAATCCGCCGTCCGCCATCGATCGTGAAGCCGTCCTGCGCGAAGGAATCGCCTGCTACCAGACTTTTCTGCGCGGGCTGCTCGACGTCACCGACAACCGCGTCGGCGGGGCCATCGTGCCGCCTCCCGATGTCACGCGCCACGACAGCGACGATCCCTATCTCGTCGTCGCGGCCGACAAGGGCACGGCGACGTTCTCGGACTACGCGAACGCGATTGCCCGCGAGTACGGTTTCTGGCTCGACGATGCG
Organism: Trinickia symbiotica; assembly: GCF_003028655.1. Classification (GTDB taxonomy): domain Bacteria; phylum Pseudomonadota; class Gammaproteobacteria; order Burkholderiales; family Burkholderiaceae; genus Trinickia; species Trinickia symbiotica_A. The sequence goes on along the minus strand of NZ_PYUC01000006.1, from coordinate 392,884 downwards.
TTCGCGTCGGGCGGCTCCGTCGGCTACGACCACAAGAAGATGGCCATCACGGCGCGCGGCGCCTGGGAGTCGGTCAAACGCCATTTCCGCGAAATGGGCGTCGATACGCAGACAACGGACTTCACGGCCGTCGGCATCGGCGATATGTCGGGCGACGTATTCGGTAACGGCATGCTGCTGTCGCGCCATATCCGGCTCGTCGCAGCCTTCGATCATCGGCACATCTTCCTCGATCCCGATCCGGACCCGGAGGCGAGCTTCGCCGAGCGGGAACGGCTTTTCGCGCTCGAACGGTCGAGCTGGGCCGACTACGATACGGCCCGTATCTCGGCCGGCGGCGGAGTCTATCCGCGCACGGCGAAGACGATCGTGCTTTCGCCTGCCGTTCAGGCCTCGCTCGGTGTGCGCGCGCACGCGCTGCCGCCGAACGAGCTCATCCGCGCGATCCTGCTCGCACCCGTCGACCTGCTCTACAACGGCGGCATCGGCACCTATGTGAAGGCGACTCACGAAACGCATGCGCAGGTCGGCGATCGAACCAACGACGGTGTGCGCGTCAATGCCGCGGAGCTGCACGCCAAGGTCGTCGCGGAAGGCGGCAACCTCGGCCTCACGCAGCTCGGGCGCATCGAATATGCCTTGAAAGGCGGCCGCATCAACACCGATGCGATCGACAATTCAGCCGGCGTCGATTGTTCGGATCACGAGGTCAACATCAAGATCCTGCTCGGGCTCGTCGTGGCGGACGGCGAGATGACCGAGAAACAGCGCAACGCGCTGCTCGCCGAAATGACGGGTGAAGTAGCCGATCTCGTCTTGCGCGACAACTATCAGCAAACGCAGGCGCTCTCGATCGCGAGGCGGTATTCGGCCGATTCATTCGAGGCCGAGGTACGGTTCATGCGCGCCCTCGAGCGGTTGGGGCGCTTGAACCGCGTGATCGAATTCCTGCCGACGGACGAGGACATCGCCGAACGGCAGGCGGCGAAGGGCGGACTCACGTCGCCGGAACGCGCCGTGCTGCTCGCCTACAGCAAGATGTGGCTCTACGACGAACTGCTCGAATCGAATCTTCCCGAAGATCCGCTCGTCGCCGACATGTTGCGCGATTATTTCCCGAAGCCGTTGCAGGCGCGCTTCGCCGATGCGAGCGAGCGCCATCCGTTGAGACGCGAGATTCTTGCAACGCATTTGACGAACGCACTCGTCAACCGCGTCGGCTGCGCATTCGTCCATCGGTTACAGGAGGAAACAGATGCTAACGCGAGCGAGATTGTTCGCGCCTGTATCATTGCGCGTGACGTGTTCGACATCGGCCGTCTTTGGGGTCGCATCGATTCACTCGACAATCGCGTCGCCGACGATATTCAGGCGCGCATGTTCGTCGAAGTCGTGCGCCTGATGGAGAATGCGGCGCTTTGGTTCTTGAGGCATTTTCAGGCGCCGGGTCTTGCGCGTGCCGATGCGGCGAGCGTGGCGGCCGTGATCGATCGCTGCCGTGAAGCTGTGCATCGGCTTGCGCCTCAGCTCGATCAGTTGCTGCCGGCCGGCGATCTCGAGCGGCTTGCCGAGCAGCGTCGTTCGCTCGAAGAGGCCGGTGTCGATGGCGAGCTCGCGACGCGCGTGGCGAGCGGCGAGATCTCGGCGGCGATGCTGGACATTGCCGATATCGCATCGACGACCGGGCAGCCGCTCGAACTCGTCGCGGGCGTTTATTTCGCGCTGGGCACCGTCCTCAACCACGGGTTCATTGCCGAGCGCGCGAACGCGCTGCCGACGCATACGCATTGGGATGTGCTCGCACGCGCCGCGGCGCTCGCGGAGTTCGCGCGGCTCAAGCGCGCGCTGACGGCCAGCGCGCTCGCCGAGGCAGGCAGCCGCGCCACGGCCGACGCCATCGCGCAAGACTGGCGCGACAAGCGCGCGGCGCCGCTCGAGCGCTATGAACGGCTGATCGCGGAGCAGCGCGGCTCGGCAGGTGCGAGCTTATCGATGCTGCTCGTGCTCGTGCGCGAGATGGCCGCGCTCGAACGGGCGTGAACTGTCCGCCGGCACGGACGGTCGTAACGCCAATCGACAAACAATCTGCGGGCGATGCGCGGGCGAGAAGCGTGCGCCAGTGCGCCGTCATTCGTGAACTTTCGTTCTTCTATGCGCAAATCCTTTTTTATTGCGTTGCTCTTTTCGTTCATTTGCTCGATCGCCTGCGCGGCGGCGCCGGCGCCGGCAACCGCGTCCGCGCCCGCATCGGCGGCGGCCGCCGCTTCGAACCCTTCTCCGGTAGTCCTGACGCCCGACCAGGCAAAGCACGCGCTCGAGGTGCTCGACGATCCGAAGGCGCGCGCGAAGCTCGCCGATACGTTGCGGGCCATCGCAGCGGCCGGGGCGTTGAGCGCTCCACCCGCGGCGGCGAGCGCGCCCGCCGCGCCTGCCGCGTCGCCGGCGAGTGCAGCATCGGCTGTGTTGGCGGCCATCGCGGTGAAAAACGGCCTCATTTCGCAGTTGTCGAGGCAGGCGGCGATCAGCCTGCGCAGCGCGGGCGATGCCGTGCGGCGTTCGGCAGCGGCTTTGCTCGACGTGCACTCGGTCGGCTCGTGGTGGCGCTATGAAATCGCCAGCCCGCAAGGGCGCACGCAACTGCGCGAGCTCGCAAGCACGCTATGCGCCGCGCTATTGCCGGCCTGGCTCATCGGCGCGCTCGTGGCTCGCGCGCTGAGAAGGCGTATCAACGCGCTCGGCGGAAACGTCGAACCCAGCGATGCGGCGTCGACCGGAGGGGTCGATTCAGCCGGCGAAGCCGCCGCCGCGCTGGACGACGTGTCGAAGCAACCCAGCACGTATGGGACGGATGAGGATGCGGAACGGGCAGCCCGTACGCAACGCAACACCGCCCATGCCACGCGCCAGTGGTCGTTGCTCCAACGCCTGCCTTTCGCACTGCTGCAAACGCTGCTGAAAGCGTTGCCGCTCGTCATCTCCGTGTTGATCGCGGTTTTCGCGGCATCGATATTGACGGATGACGGCACGGCCGAAGAGCGCGTCATCGATACGCTGATCCAGATTTTCGCTATTGCCCGCCTCATCGCGCTCGGTTGCGAGCTGCTGTTCGCGGCCGACGCGCCGAAGCTTCGATTGCTGCGGATGTCCGACACCACGGCGACTTTCGTCGAACATTGGCTCGTGCGGCTGACCGCCGTTCTCGCGATCGGCATTGCCTGCGCGGAGGCGCCCGTTCCGCTCGGCCTCACCCCCGATGCGCACGAGGGTATCGTGAAGGCCGTGACGCTGATCGGCCACATCATGCTCGCGCTGCTGATCCTCCAGTTGCGCAAGCCCGTGGCGCAGTGGATCCGGGCGTGGAGCGAGCGTGCGCACGCGTTCGCATTCCTCGGGCATTGGCTCGCGGACGTATGGGCCTATATTGCCGCCTTCGCGGTGATGGCCCTCTGGTTCGTCTGGGCGCTCGATGTGCAAAACGGCTACCGTGTGCTGCTCGATCGCGGCGGCATATCGGTGGCGATCCTGGTCGGCGCGCGGATCGTCGCGATCGTCACATCGGGCGTGCTCGGCCGAATCTTCAGGTCGTCGAACGGCGAATCAGGGTCGATCGCGCTGCAGCGGGCGCACCGTTACTACGCGTTGCTGCGTCGGCTCGCGTCGTTCGTGATTCTGGTCGTCGCGCTCACGTTCGTCTTGTCGGCATGGGACATCCATCCGTGGCAGTCTCTTTTTGCTTCGGACATCGGCAGACGGCTGCTCTCGGCCTTCATCACTGTGGCGGTGGCCGCATTTCTTGCGATCGTCGTCTGGGAGACGATCAACGGCGCCATCGAGCGGCGGCTCAAGCGGTGGATGGCGAGGGGCGATCTCCTGCGGGCCGCGCGGTTGCGCACGCTGCTGCCGATGTTCCGCACGACGCTCTTCGTCTGCATCGCACTCGTGATCGGGTTGACAGGGCTCTCCGAGATCGGCGTCAACGTCGCTCCGTTGCTCGCCGGCGCGAGCATATTCGGTGTCGCGCTCGGCTTCGGCTCGCAAAAGCTCGTGCAGGATTTCATCACGGGGATGTTCCTGCTGATGGAGAATGCGATGCAGGTCGGAGACTGGGTGACGGTCGCCGGCGTGTCCGGCACGGTCGAGTATTTGTCGATACGGACCGTTCGATTGCGCGGAGGCGATGGTTCGCTCTATACGGTACCGTTCAGCTCGGTGACGACGGTCAACAATACGAATCGCGGCCTCGGCAACGCGGCGGTGCGCGTCAACATCGCATATGGGCAGGACGTCGAACTGGCCGCCAAGACACTGCAGGAAATCGGCGCATCGTTGCGTGAAGATCCGCAATTCAAGGATGGCATCGTGTCCGATTTCAGCTTCTGGGGCGTCGATCAAGTCGACGGTGCGATGGTCACGCTGGTGGGCCAGATACAATGCCGCGATTCGGCGCGCTGGCCCGTTCAGCGCGAATTCAACAAGCGTATTCTCGAAGTTTTCCGCGAGCGCGGCATCGAGATAGCGAATCCTCTGCGCACCACCATGGTGTCGCCTAGAGGACCCTCGGCTGCAGGGCCTGAAAGCGCCGCATCGGGCGCCGTACCCGAAGCGGAACCCAAAGAGGGACGCAATGCGGAAGGCAATGCGGAACCTAATGCGGATACGAAGGATTCGAAAACGGAATCAGAAGCGCAATCCAACACACCGCCTGAGGCACGCACGGGGAGAATCGAGAGACGAAAAGGCGTGAGGTGACGATGAGTGCGCACTTGCCCGGGTGAGAGGGTGAGTGCGCAGGCTGATGCGCGAAGCGGGCGGGCGAGCAAATCCGGTTTTTTTTGCTAGGGATGCCTTTCGCGGGCCGCTTCTCTATACTCATTCGGCTGACAGCAGCGAGCAGTTCTCGTTAAAGAAATCATTAACAAAAAGGAACGCCTATGCTCACCCGTACCCTTTCATCGATCGCGGCCATCACGTTGGCCGCCTGTGCCGCGACGGCCTCGAACGCACAAGACAACGGCGATAGTTTCGCCGAGTCCGCATCGCACGGCCGCCCGGTCAAAGTCATGATCATTTCGATGTTCGCGCCGGAAGGGCAGGTCTGGCTCGATCATCTCGGGCCCTGGGAATCGATACCCGTCGCCGGACTGTCTCCCGACTATCCGGACGTCCACTGCAACAAGCAGGACATCTGCGTGATGACGACGGGCATGGGTCACGCCAACGCCGCGGCCTCGACGATGGCGCTCACGTTCTCACCGCGGTTCGATTTGCGCCATACCTACTTCCTCGTGGCAGGCATCGCGGGCATCGATCCACAGCAAGGCACGCTCGGCTCCGCGGCATGGGCGAAATATCTCGTCGACTTCGGCATCCAATGGGAACTGGACGGCCGTGAGATTCCGCCCGGATGGAATACCGGCTATCTCGGCATCAACACGAAGGATCCGACGCAAAAGCCGCCGCTCGACTATCGCACGGAAGTCTTCCAGTTGAATACGGCGCTGGCCGACGCGGCATTCGCGCTATCGCGCAACGTTCAGCTTTCCGACAGTGATGAGGCAAAGGCGGCGCGCGCCAAATATGGTTATGCGCCGGCGGATCTTCCGCCTACCGTCATTCAATGCGATACGCTCGCGGGCGATACGTGGTGGTCGGGCACGCTGCTCGGCGAACGCGCACGCCAGTGGACGAAAATTCTCACCGACGGCAAGGGCGTGTATTGCACGACGCAGCAGGAAGACAACGCCACGTATGAAGCGCTTTCGCGTGCCGCCAACGCGCATCGTGTGGACTTGAGCCGCGTGGCCGTGCTTCGCTCGGGATCGGACTTCGATCGGCCGTACCCGGGCCAAAGCAGTGCCGACAACTTGCTCAACTATGCCGCTCAGGGCGGCTTCCAACCCGCTGTCGCGAACCTCTTTCTAGCGGGGAATCCGCTCGTTCAGGATATCGCGACGCATTGGAGCGAATGGCGCCACGGCGTTCCACAGCGCTGATCGCTCCGGCCGCCGCGGCGCGTTGCCGCGGCGGAAACGGCGTCCAAACCGGCGCGTCGCTGTTCCAATGGTCGAGCAGTGACGAATCGGCGTCGAACATGTTCGCCTCCGGCTTATTCACCGGCACGCGCCACGGCGACGCCGTTGTTGCCTTCTTGCAGGGCAAGGCGCTCAGCTTGCGTTTGGCCTTGCAGGCTCAGGTTCGGGTACGTCGTCTTGTTGAGCGAGGCCAGCGTGCCGTCGCGCCAGGCGGCGTCGCGTTCAGCGACGACTTCCGCACGCGTCTTCGTACCGGCGCCGATCCACGATTGATCGTTGTACGTGCCGTTGTGACCGATGCCGCCGTCGGCGAAAGCAGCCGTGCTGGCAAGCAGGGAGGCGAAAAGGGCGGTGGTGACGATGCGCTTCATGGTAATGCTCCTGTCGATCTAGGGGCGGCACCGACGATCGGTACCGCGACAGGTGCAAATTTAGGCGCCTCGGCAATCAGGATAAATACGAGTATTCCGAAATGAATTGTTCTCCCACAAGAACAATCTCAGGCCATCCATTCATTCACGACCGGCGTATCGAGGCGCGGCGCGCTTTCGAGTTCTTCGATAGTCCGCTTGCTGCAGGTCGCCTCGAGGCTTTGGCGGCCGCTCAACAGCGGGCAGCGGTCGAATACTTCCGCTATCCAGTCGACGAAAACGCGCACCTTCGGCGAAAGGTGCCGACTGTGCGGGTAGACGGCCGAAATCGGCATCGGCAGCGGCTTCCACTCGGGCAGCACCTCTTTGAGCGCACCCGAGCGCAAGTGCGGCAGCACCATGAAGCGCGCCATCTGGATCAGGCCGAATCCTTCGAGTGCACAGGTGACGTAGGCGTCCGCGTCGTTGACCGAGACGGCGCCCGCCATCTTCACCTCGACTTCCTTGCCGTCGACGAGGAACGCCCAGTCGAGGATGCGCCCCGTTCGGCTCGAGAAATAGTTGACCGCCTTGAACCGGCTCAAGTCCTCGAGCGTCTGCGGCACGCCCGCGCGCGCCAGATAATCGGGCGATGCGCAGGTCACGCCTTCGAAGAGGCCGATACGGCGCGCGACGAGCGAGGAATCCTGCAGCGCGCCGACGCGAATCACGCAATCGACGCCTTCTTGCAATAAATCGACGGGGCGATCGGAAAAGCCGAGCTGCAGATCGATATCCGGATATTGTTTGTGGAATTCGCACAGCGACGGAATCACGATCGTTCGTCCTATCGATCCCGGCATGTCGACCCGCAGCTTGCCGTTCGGCTTCTTGTTGCCGTTTTGCAGACTGCTCTCCGTTTCGTCGATGTCCGCGAGAATGCGGACGCACCGTTCGTAATACGCCGCGCCGTCCGGCGTGAGGCTCAGGCGGCGCGTCGTCCGGTGCATGAGCCTCACGCCGAGGTGAGCCTCCAGATTCTGGATGATGGTCGTCACCGAAGCGCGCGGCAGATCGAGCGTTTCCGCGGCTTTCGTGAAGCTGTTCGTGTCGACCACACGCGTGAACACCTGCATGGCCTGAAGCCGATCCATCTTGGTTTCTCCGAAGAAATAGCAATTGCCGCGTCCGTGCGCGCGTGCCTGCACGAATGCGGTGAATTGTTCAGAGGTGGTGAATTGTGTTGCCGGATTATAGGCATTTATCCGGAGTTTTGCTGAACCCACAATTCGGGTCATTGTGAAACTATCGCGCTTTGCGCGTCCAATCATGCGTTCCACCCCTTCCCGCGGAATGGTTGCGGGCTCCTCGTCAGGCGAGCCGGCGCTCGACGTCAACGAGATCCAGATTGCCGGCTATCAGTCCACGATCGGCTTGCGGCTCTATCGCCGCGCCGGCACGCGCGGCTTGCCCGTGGTGCTATACCTGCATGGCGGCGGATTCGTGCGCGGCTGTCTCGACGATGCCGACGCGGCGGCGCGCCATTTCGCGGAACATTTGTCCGCACTGGTCATATCGGTGGATTACTCGCTCGCGCCGAAACATCCGTTTCCCGCGGCGCTCGAGGACGCCTACCGTGCCGCGCGCTGGGTCGATGCCGTTGGCCGTGTCTTCGGCGCGGGCGGCAAGAAGCTGTTCGTGGTCGGCCATTGCGCCGGCGGTCACATTGCGAACGGGCTGTCGTTCGTCGCGCGCGATCGCGGCGAGGTGCGCATCGATGCACAGGCGCTCTTCAGCCCGATGCTCGATCCGAGCATGACCTGTCTTGCCGATGAAAGCCGCGTTGCGTCGGACATCTCGGCGAGCCAATGCGCGGCAAGCTATCGAGCCTATCTGCCGCAAGCCTTGCAGCGCATGCATCCGTATGCGGCGCCGCTCGAATCGGCAAGGCTTGCCGGCTTGCCGCCGACTTTCATCGCCACGGCCGAGAACGACCTGCTGCATCTCGAGGCGGAGAAATACGCGGCGCGGCTCATCAGCGCCGGCGTGCCAACGCAAGTCGTCCGCTATGCGAGCGTTTCGCACGAGCATGTCGCGCGGGAACGGCAGGCCTTGCACGACGCGGTTTGCTTCTTTCGAAGCCGCCTCGACCAGCCGGCCGTCACAGGCCGCTGATCCGAAACGTCATACAACAACCAACAACCAACAATCGACAATCACCAACCGGAGCCTCGTATGTCCAAGCCATTCTTTCGTACACGCATTGCCTACGCGATTGCCGCCGTTATCGTGCTGGCCGGCGTCGGCGTCGTGACCGCCGTGCGCGTCGACGCCAGCAATTCGCCGCCGGCGTCCGCGCCGATGTTGCCCGAAGTCGATGTCGCGACGGTGCTCGACAAGACGGTGACCGATTGGCAGGAGTATTCGGGCCGCCTTGAAGCGATCGACAAAGTCGACATACGTCCGCAAGTGTCGGGCACGATCGTCTCGGTCAACTTCAAGGATGGCTCGCTCGTGAAGAAGGGCGACGTCTTGTTCGTCATCGATCCGCGCCCTTATGCCGCCGAGGTCGATCGTGCCGAGGCGCAGCTCGCCGCCGCCAAGGCGCAGGAGGGCTACGCGGCGGCCGACTGGCAGCGCGCGCAGCGCCTCATCGAGGACAACGCGATCGCGAAGCGCGATTTCGACGAGAAGAAGAACGCCGCGGCTTCAGCGGCGGCGAACGTGAAGGCGGCTGAAGCCGCGCTCGAAACGGCACGCATCAACCTCGGCTATACGAAGATCGTCGCGCCGGTGTCGGGCCGCGTATCGCGCGCCGAGGTGACGCTCGGCAACGTCGTGTCCGCCGGAGCCAGCTCGGTGCCGCTCACGACGCTCGTTTCCGTGTCGCCGATCTACGCTTCGTTCGACGTCGACGAACAGACCTACCTGAAATACATCGGCCGCGCGCGCACGGGCACCAGTGTGCCCGTCGAGCTCGGGCTCGCGGATGAATCGGGCTATTCGCGCTCGGGCACGATCGCGTCGGTCGACAACCGGCTCGACGTTTCGTCGAGCACGATTCGGGTGCGCGCGCGCTTCGACAACCCGGACGGCACGCTGGTACCGGGCCTGTACGCGCGGATCAAGGTGGGCGGCGGGGCGCCGCATCGGGCGCTGCTCATCGACGAAGCCGCGATCGGTACCGACCAGGACAAGAAATTCGTGTTGGTGGTCGACGCCCAAGGGCGCGTAGGTTACCGGAACGTCTCGCTGGGCCAGCTGCACGGCAATCTGCGCGTGATCACCGCGGGCCTGAACGCGGGCGAGCGGATCATCGTGCACGGCATCCAGCGCGTGCGGCCCGGCGACAGCGTGCGTCCTCACATGATCGCGATGGACGGCGGCGCCGCGAGCGGCGATCAGGCCGACGCGAAGACGGCTTCGGCCGATTCGTCGAATTCGTGAGTCTCGTAAGACGGCCCTTTACCAGAACGTGACATGAACATCTCCAAATTTTTTATCGATCGGCCGATCTTCGCAGGGGTGCTATCGGTCCTGATCCTGCTGGGAGGCGTCATCGCGCTCTTTCAGCTGCCGATTTCGGAGTACCCCGAAGTCGTCCCGCCATCGGTCGTCGTGCACGCGCAGTATCCGGGCGCGAACCCGAAGGTGATCGCCGAAACCGTGGCGTCGCCGCTCGAAGAGCAGATCAACGGCGTCGAGAACATGCTTTACATGCAGTCGCAGGCCAACAGCGACGGCAACATGACGCTCACGGTGACGTTCAAGCTCGGCACGAATCCTGATCTCGCGACGCAGCTCGTGCAAAACCGCGTGAACCAGGCGTTGCCGCGCCTGCCCGAAGACGTGCAGCGTCTCGGCGTCACGACGATCAAGAGCTCGCCGACGTTGACGATGGTGGTCCACCTCATCTCGCCGAACAACCGCTATGACATGACGTACCTGCGCAACTATGCGGTGCTCAACGTCAAGGATCGGCTCGAGCGGATTCAGGGCGTCGGCGAAGTGCAGCTCTGGGGCGCTGGCGATTACGCCATGCGGATCTGGCTCGATCCGCAGAAGGTGGCCGAACGCGGTCTCACCGCGAACGACGTCATCAATGCGATCCGCGAGCAGAACGTCCAAGTTGCGGCCGGCGTGATCGGCGAGTCGCCGTCGTTGCCCGGCGTTCCGTTGCAATTGTCGGTCAACGCACGTGGGCGTCTGCAGACGGAAGGGCAATTCGGCGCGATCGTCCTGAAGACCTCGCCGACGGGCGGCGTGACGTATTTGCGCGACGTCGCGCGCATCGAGCTCGCGGCCTCTGAGTATGGCTTGCGCTCGCTGCTCGACAACCAGCAGGCCGTCGCGCTCGCCATCAATCAGCAGCCCGGTGCCAACTCGCTTGCGATCTCGGATCAGGTTCGGCGCGATATGGCCGAGCTGAAGAAGGACTTCCCGGCCGGCGTCGACTATTCGATCGTCTATGACCCGACGCAGTTCGTGCGCGCCAGTATCGAAGCCGTCATTCATACGCTGCTCGAAGCGATCGCGCTCGTCGTCATCGTCGTGATCGTCTTTCTGCAGACTTGGCGCGCCTCGATCATTCCGCTCGTCGCCGTGCCGGTGTCGATCATCGGTACGTTCTCGCTGCTGCTTGCGTTCGGATTCTCGATCAACGCCTTGTCGCTGTTCGGCATGGTGCTGGCGATCGGGATCGTGGTCGACGATGCGATCGTCGTCGTCGAAAACGTCGAGCGCAACATCGCGGAAGGCCTTTCCGCGCGCGCCGCGACCTATCGGGCGATGCGCGAGGTGAGCGGACCGATCATCGCCATCGCGTTGACGCTCGTCGCCGTGTTCGTGCCGCTCGCATTCATGAGCGGTCTCACCGGGCAGTTCTACAAGCAGTTCGCGATGACGATCGCGATTTCGACGGTCATTTCCGCGTTCAATTCGCTCACGCTTTCGCCGGCGCTCTGCGCGGTCCTGCTGCGCGGCCACGACGCCCCCGAAGATTGGCTCACGCGCGTCATGAACCGCATCTTCGGCGGGTTCTTCCGGGCGTTCAACAAGGTCTTCAAGAACGGCTCGGTTGCTTATGGGCGCGGCGTGAAGGGCGTGCTCGGCCGCAAGACCGTGATGCTCGTCGTCTATGCGGTGCTCGTCGGCGCGACCGTGCTCGTGACGCGCGCCGTGCCGGGCGGGTTCGTGCCCGCGCAGGACAAGGAGTATCTCGTCGCGTTCGCTCAGCTGCCCAACGGCGCGACGCTCGATCGCACGGAGCAGGTGATTCGCGAAATGAACGACATCGCGATGAAGCAGCCGGGCGTCGAGCACGCCGTGGCGTTTCCGGGCTTGTCCGTGAACGGCTTCACCAACAGCTCGAGCGCGGGCATCGTATTCGTGGCGCTGAAGCCGTTCAAGGAGCGCGGCTCGCGCGCCCTTTCGGCCGGCGCGATCGCGGGTGCGCTGAACCAGAAGTATGCGGGTATCAAGGAAGCGTTCGTCGCCGTGTTCCCGCCGCCCCCGGTTCTCGGGCTCGGCACGCTCGGCGGCTTCAAGCTGCAGATCGAGGACCGCGGCGCGCTCGGCTATACGGAGCTCGACAAGGTCACTCAGGCGTTCGAGCAGCGCGCCCGCAGCGCTCCCGAGCTCGGTCCGCTCTTCACGAACTATCAGATCAACGTGCCGCAGCTCAACGTCGATCTCGATCGCGTGAAGGCCAAGCAACTCGGCATTCCGGTGACGGATGTGTTCGACACCATGCAGGTCTATCTCGGCTCGTTCTACGTCAACGACTTCAACCGCTTCGGCCGCGTCTATCAGGTGCGCGTGCAAGCCGATGCACCGTTCCGTGCGCGGCCCGACGACATCTTGCAGTTGAAGACGCGCACGGCCACAGGCGAAATGGTGCCGCTCTCGTCGCTCGTCACGGTGACGCCGACGTTTGGCCCCGAGATGGTCGTCCGCTATAACGGCTTCACGGCCGCGGACATCAACGGCGGCCCGGCGCCCGGCTATTCGTCGGGACAGGCGCAAGCCGCGATCGAGCGCATCGCCGCCGAGACGCTGCCGCGCGGCGTGAAATTCGAGTGGACCGATCTGACGTATCAGCAGGTGTTGGCCGGCAACTCGGCGATCTGGGTCTTCCCGATCAGCGTGCTGCTCGTGTTCCTCGTGCTGGCGGCGCTCTACGAGAGCCTCACGCTGCCGCTCGCCGTCATCCTGATCGTGCCGATGAGCGTGCTTTCGGCGCTCACGGGGGTCTGGCTGCTGCGCGGCGACAACAACATCTTCACGCAGATCGGCTTGATGGTGCTCGTGGGACTTGCCTCGAAGAACGCGATCCTGATCGTCGAGTTCGCGCGCGAGCTCGAGCATGACGGCCGCACGCCGATCGCGGCGGCCATCGAAGCGAGCCGCCTGCGTCTGCGTCCGATTCTCATGACGTCGATCGCATTCATCATGGGTGTCGTGCCACTCGTGCTGTCGACGGGGGCGGGCTCGGAAATGCGCCATGCGATGGGTATCGCCGTGTTCTTCGGGATGCTCGGCGTCACATTGTTCGGGCTCATGTTGACGCCCGTCTTCTATGTGGTGCTGCGTACGCTTGCGGGCGGCAAGATCCACGTCGCGGGCAAGGACTCGAAGGCCGATTCCGATGAGGAAGTCCGCGCCATGTCCGTCTCGGACGCATAAGGTTGGGAGAACAAATGAATAATCGATATGCAACGGTCGGCGGCGCGAACAAGGGGCTCGGTTTGCGCGCCGTGGCGGGCGGTCTCCTGCTCGCGCTGCTCATGACCGCCTGCTCGGTCGAGCCGACTTATCAGCGACCGCAGGTCGACGTGCCGACCGCGTTCAAGGAAGCGGGGCCGGCGGCCGCCCCGGGCACGTGGAAACCGGCGCAGCCTTCCGACGCGGAGCCGCGTGGCCAATGGTGGACGATCTTCGGCGACGCGACGCTGAATCAGCTCGAAGACGAAGCGCTCGCCGCGAATCAGGATCTGAAGGCGGCCGCGGCTCGCGTGCGCCAATCGCGTGCCGCGCTCGCCGCGGCGCGCTCGGCCTGGTTCCCGGAGATCGATGCGGGTTTCGGGCCGACGCGCGAGCATCCCTCGCCCGCCTCGCAGTTCCTTCCGCAGAACACCAACATGCCGACGGCGACGCTATGGCGTGCGCAAACGACGGTCTCATACGAGGCCGATTTGTTCGGCCGCGTGGGCTCGAACGTATCGGCGGCGCGCGCGGACTCGCAGCAAAGCGAGGCGCTTTATCGTTCGGTCCAGCTTGCGTTGCAGGCCGACGTCGCGTCGACTTACTTCCAACTGCGCGAGCTCGACACGGAGCGTGATCTCTACAGCAAGACCATTGGGCTGCGCGAGGAGGGAGTGAAGCTCACTCAGCACCGTTTCGACGAGGGCGAAGTGAGCGAGCTCGATCTCTCGCAGGCGAAGAACGAGCTGGCGACGACGCGCGCTGAAGCGGTCGGGGTGGAGCGGCAGCGCGCCGCCGCCGAGCATAGTCTTGCCATTCTGCTCGGGAAGACGCCGGCTGCGTTCAGCTTCGCGCAGCAGCCGCTCGTGCCCGTCACCGCGCGCGTGCCGCCGGGTCTGCCTTCGGCACTGCTCGAACGGCGTCCCGACATCGCGGCCGCCGAGCGTGCGATGGCCGCGGCGAATGCGCGCGTCGGATTGGCGAAGTCGGCCTTCTTCCCGAAGCTCGACATCACAGGTGCGTTCGGTTATGAATCGGCGACGCTCGGCGATCTCTTCATGTGGTCGAGCCGCTCGTTCCTGCTCGGGCCGTTCGCCGGCACAGCGCTGACGCTGCCGCTGTTCGACGGCGGCCGCCGCAAGGCGCAGCTCGCGCAGGCGCGCGCGCAGTACGACGAGGACGTCGCGAACTACCGCTCGCAGGTGCTCACGGCGTTCCGCGAGGTCGAGGACAGTCTGTCCGATTTGCGTTTGCTCGACGATCAGATCCGCGCGCAGAACGATGCGGTAGCCGCGGCTCAGCGTGCCGAGCATTTGTCGCAGACGCAGTACCGAGAAGGGCAGGTCAACTATCTCGATGTGCTCGACAGCGAGCGGTCCGTGCTGACGGCGCAGCGGCAGGCGAGCCAGCTCGCGGGGGCGCAGGCGGTCTCGACGGTGACGCTCATTCGCGCATTGGGCGGTGGCTGGGGGGACGTGAGCGCAGCGGCCGCGAACACGACGACCACGCAGCAAGTCGCCAAGCAGTAGCCACGGTAGCCTGGCGATCGGAACCTGTCTCTGTCGGTGCCTATCGGAACCTCGAGCGCGCTGCCCGTGACCGCGAGTTGCGGGCGGCGCGTACCGGGCACTCAGTCATTCGCCTTCGGGCTTCAAAAACAGCTCGTGCATCGGCGCGAAGTGCGCGTAAAGCGGCAGGATCGCGCCGCCCATCGCGCGCGCGTCCGCGCCGATCGTCCCTTCGAGCAGTTGCGGTCTGACCATCCCTTCCCACTCGATGCGATCGAGCTCGCGCTGCGTGCGGCGAATGATTTCACGCGCGAGTTGCCGGTCGATTTCGCCATCGATGATGACGGCCTCGAGATCGAGCAGTGCCGTCGACGTGGCCACCGTCGAGGCGATGGCCGCACATGCTTCGTCGAGCCATTGCTCCGTCACCGCCCATAGTTGTGCGTCGAAGGCACGATGATCGTGCGCAGCGGCGGCGGGCGCGCCGGCCGCGCTCATGCGCTGCTCCAGCACGAAACCCGATGCCGCGTGCAGCAGTTGTTTTGGCGTCCTGCCATTGTTTGCTGGAAGCGGGATCGAGCCGACGGCACCCGCGTTGCCGTGCGGCCCGCCGTGCAGTCGCCCATCGATGACAAGCCCGCCGCCGATGAACGTGCCGACGAACAGATAAAGGAAGCTGCGGATATTGCGGCCCTGGCCCATGACGAGTTCGGCGGCGCAGGCGGCCGTCGTATCCTTCGCGAACTCGACGGGCAGTCCCGTCATCGCTTCGATGCGAGCGCGGATGTCGATCGCGTTCCAGCTTTCGAGCGCGTTGGGCGGCGCACCGAGAAATTCGCGCCATCCGCCGAGCCACAGCGGCGCGGCAACACCGACGCCGACGATCTTTGCGGCCTCGTCCCCGAGCGTTGCCCGCACGCGCGCCAGTTTCTGCTCGAGCGCCGGAAACAGCACATGCGGGTCCGGATAGTCGTATTCGAGCACGTCTCGACTGCGAACGCGGCCGACGAAGTCCATCGTCAGCACATCGAGGCTGCGCCGGCCGACCTTGATGCCGACTGTATAAGCGCCGTCGGCCCGCAACGCGATCGGCACGGACGGCTGCCCGATCCGCCCGCGCAGGCGCGCCTGCTTTTCGAGCAGCCCATCGTCGATGAGCCGTTCGACAATCATCGACGCCGTCTGCATGCTGAGCCGCGTGAGCCGCGCAACATCGGCTTTAGGCAACGGGCCGTGCAGCCGGATCGCCTGCAGCACGATGCGCTCGTTGAACTGCCGCATGCCGACCTGGTTCGATCCGACGGGGCGCGTGCCGTGCGGCTGCGAGCGCTCGTTCATGGTCAGGTCCATGCGCGTGCCGCTACGATCGGATTCGGGCAACGCTTCATGCGATCGCCTTGACGTCCGCTTCCTTGGCGCCGGTCATGATCGCAACGGCCTCCGACATGTGAATGTCCTTCGTCTTGACGAGCGCGGCACGACGACCGAGGCGCTGAATATGGATCCGATCGGCAACTTCGAAGACGTGCGGCATGTTGTGGCTGATCAGGATCACGGGCAAGCCGCGATCGCGCACGCGCCGGATGAGCTCGAGCACCATGTTGCCTTCTTTGACCCCGAGCGCGGCCGTCGGCTCGTCCATGATCACGACGTGCCGCGCGAACGCGGCGCTGCGCGCGACCGCGACGCCCTGGCGCTGGCCGCCGGAAAGCGTTTCGACGGGCTGCCGCATCGAACGGATGCCGATCTGCAAGTCCTTCATATGGGCCGTCGCTTCATCGAGCATGCGCCGCTTGTCGATCATTTTCAGCAGCGAGCCGCGCCAGCCGGGCATGCGGCGCTCGCGGCCGAGGAAGAGGTTTTCGGCGATCGTCATCGCCGGCGCGACGGCGAGCTCTTGATAAACCGTTTCGATGCCGTTCTCGCGCGCGTCGAGCGGGCTGCGGAAGCGCACCGGCTTGCCGTCGAGGAGGATTTCGCCCTCATCCGGCACGGCCGCGCCCGAGAGCGCCTTGATCAGCGAGGATTTGCCCGCACCGTTATCGCCGATGACGGCGAGAATTTCACCGGGCATCACTTCGAAATCGCAACCGTCGAGCGCGGTCACCTGGCCGTAGCGCTTGACGAGGCCCCGGGCCTCGAGCACGGGAGTGGCGGGACGGGTAGAGGATGTCGACATGGCGTTACCTGTGATGAAGAGGGGCTTAGGCGCGACGATGCGAAAGCTTATCGGCGGCGACGGCGAGGATCACGAGGATGCCGGTGATCAGCACCTGGTAGACCGACGAGACGCCCATCAGCGTGAGGCCGTTGCGAAACACGCCGACGATCAGTGCGCCGAGCAGCGTGCCGACGATTGAACCGCGTCCGCCGAAGAGACTCGTGCCGCCGAGCACCACCGCTGTGATGCTGTCGAGGTTTTCCGTCTGCCCGGCTTGCGGATCGCCCACTCCGGTTCTCGAAACGAGCAGCAGCGCGGCGATTCCATAGATGAGGCCGGCAATCGAGTAGACGGCGATCAGAATGCGCTGTGAGGAAAGACCCATCAGTCGCGCGGCTTCCGGGTTATTGCCGAGCGCGTAGAGATGACGGCCCGGCACGGTGTTGCGAAGCACGAACCAAGTGACGAGGTACATCAGCAGCGCAAGGACGGTGCCGTATGTCACTTCGGCCGGCCCGACACGGAACGTATTGCCGAGGAACATCATGGCGTCGGGCAGGCTCGAAACCGTTTCGGCATTCGAATAGATCTGCGTCAGCGCAAAGGCGATGTTCAACGTGCCGAGCGTGACGATGAACGACGGCAGCTTGATGCGCGTGACGAGGACACCGTTGAGGAGTCCGAACAAAGTGCTCGCGCCGATGCCGCACAGAATGGCGATGACAGGCGGCACGCCGAGATTGACGGCGAACTTCGTCATGACGATGGAGCCGAATGCCATCAGCATGCCGCACGAGAGGTCGATGCCGGCCGTGAGCACGATGAGCGTCTGGCCGATTGCGATCACGGCGACGACCATCGTCTGCTGCAGAATCAGCGAGAAATTCTGGAACGACAGAAAGCGATGGCTTTGCGAGACGAAGAATGCGCACGCGGCGATGAGCGCGATCAGCGGGCCGGCTTCGGCAAGCGTCGGCATGCGGTGCTGATGGCTTTGCGGGACGGGGGCCGGTCCAACCGGCCGAACGGATCGAGTCGTCATGATGCGTCTCTCGTAGAGGCTTCCGATGACCGCCGGGGCCTGGGCTCGACCTCGGCGGCGCTTCCATTGAGGATTACTGGCCCCAGCAATTCTCGAGGCCGAACTTCGTGTCTTTGCTGTCGATGCCCGACATCGGCTTGTCGGTGATGAGCGTGACGCCCGTGTCGGTGTAACCCGAGACCTTCTTGCCGGTCTTCGCGTAGTCGACCCCGGCGTCGACGCCGAGCGACGCCATCTTGAGCGGATATTGCTGTGCGGTCGCGGCGATCGCGCCGGCTTTGACGTTGCGCACGCCTTCGCAGCCGCCATCGATCGAGACGATCATTACGTCCTTCTCCTTGCCGGCTGCTTTCAGTGCGCGATAGGCGCCGGCCGCGGCGGGCTCGTTGATCGTGTAGACGACGTTAATGCCGGGCGCTTTTTGCAGGCAGTTCTCCATTGCTGTTTGGCCCTTGGCCCGGTCGCCGCGCGTGTCCTGGCTGCAGACGATGCTGGGATCCCCTTCCTTGATGCCGAAGCCCTTCAGGAAGCCGTTGTGCCGAAGCACGCCGACGGAGATGCCGGGCGCGAGATCGAGCGTCGCGATCTTGGCGGGCTTGTTGCCCAGCGCGGCCTTCGCATAGGCGCCGATCAGCTCGCCGGCCTTGAAGTTGTCGGTGGCGAAGAGGGCATCGGTTGCGCTTTGCGGATCGGTCGGCGTATCGAGCGCGATCACCATGACGCCGGCTTTGCGCGCTTTCTCGATCGACGGCACGATCGCTTTCGTATCGCTCGGCGTGATCAGAATCGCCTTGGCGCCGGCAGTCGTCATGTTTTCGAGCGCCGTCACTTGCGCGGCGTTGTCGCCATCGAACTTGCCCGCGGCGGTGAGTAGCTTCGCGCCATCTTTCTGGGCGGCGGACTCGGCGCCTTGCTTCATCTTCACGAAAAACGGATTGGTATCGGTCTTCGTGATGAGGCCGACTGTCGGTTGATCGGCAGCGAGCGCGTTGCCGATGCCGATGATGGCCGAAACTGCGGTGCAAAGCACCGCGATCCGTTTGACGGCCGGGTGGGGACGGGTTTTCATCGAATGCTCCTCCTCCGATGGATAAAAATCGGTTGTTGTTGGTCGATCGAACGACTGGGGCGACTAAATCAAGTCGTGTGATTTAGTACAGCAGGAGGCGCTTCGCGAGTCAAGGAAGGCGGTCAGACGCGGCGCGCAAACTCAGCGCTCGTCGGAGCGCCTCACCGGCTTGCTGGGCGAGGCGCCGCACGGAATGCTGCGGCGCGACAAACAAGCGTCGATCTAGGGGTAAATCAGGAGGGGGCGGTTTGCGGTAGCTGCTTACCGCATGGGTCTCGATCGAGGGAGGATGCGGCGCGCGAAATGGCACCGCTCGAGACGATCGGCTTCTCTCAGGCTGCGTGCGCGGGTGCCGCAGCGCGGGCCGCGGCCATCGTTTCCTTGTGCGCGGCTTTTTTCGTCTTGCCCGCTCGAGACGGCGGCTGGCAGGCGCCACAGACGACGTTGTGCTGCAACTCGTGCTTATGCGCGATGAACTTGCCGCTGCAGCGACAGCACGCCGTCAATTGCAGCATGTCGGCGTCGAAGAAGCGCACGAGTGTCCATGCGCGCGTGAGATCGAGCACGGGCTCGCATTCGCCATGCTTGCAGTGCTCGAGGTAGAGCCGATAGCCCTTCGTCAATGCATCGAGATGCGAGCAGCCGGCCTCGTTCTTCAGGAAGAGGTACGTGTTATAGAAGAGCGACGCATGAATGTTCGCGAGCCAAGTCATGTACCAGTCCGCCGAGAACGGCAGCATGCCCTTGGGCGGCGATACGCCCTTGATTTCACGGTAGAGCCGGATCATACGGTCGCGCGAGAGAGACAACTCGCTCTCGAGCACCTGCATACGGGCACCGAGCTCGATGAGTGCAATCGCGCGAAACACCTCTTGGGCATCTTCGGTGAGACTCTTCTTTTGAGCCATGACCCGCTCCTTACGCAAACTGCTCGGCCGGTTGCCCCGCGAGCAGGATCGCCGTGTGCGTGGACGCAACCTCGACGTTCTTCGCCGTCTGCGTCAGCGCGCTCAGCATCGCGTGATCGTTGAACCGGAAGCTGCACAAGAGCTGATGCGCCGACGAAAGCTTGACGCATTGAGCAAGCGACAGCCCGGCGAGCAGATCGGCGAGCTCCGACGACAACCCCAAGCGGAACATTCCGATGGCTTTGTCCTCGCGCAGCATCCGTTGCGCAAGCATGATGTACGAAAGATTGATTTCGCGGATAGAGTCCAGCGTCTCACTGCTGTGGTCCATTTCTCACGCTTCCAAAGCCCCGTTGGTTATCCCAGGTAATTTATACCTTGTACTTTTTTCTCCTCTGGCCCGCTTGGTCAGGGCGGAACCGATTTCCCAGTTTGATACAAGGCGTTACATCTTGTAACAACCGGTGAGGTGCATTGTACGAATACGTTTGCGCGAAATCAATCCCTTCCCAAAAATGTAGGAAAAAAGATACCTGTTGCTTTGCGGCAATTTTTTCATAAAGATGTAACAGGAAATTCTGACCGGCATTCGTAAGATATGCTCGTTAGAAAGGTGAATGTAAGTTTCGTCTATAAATTGAAACCGTTTTCCGACGCTGGCAGCGGAAAAATTTGCATCGTGGCGGCGAGCCGGCGCGCCGCGTCAGCTGAATGGCGGGCGGGCTGGAGGTCGGGGGAGCGAGGGCTGCGCGGAGGCAGCCCGTGAGCGGCGCGTGGGTGGCTGGGGCGCTGCGGCGATCCGCTGGACGTGGGGCGCTCAGGCGGCTCGATTGAGATGCGGTGGATGACCGATTCGTTGTTCTTCTTTTCGGTCGAGAGACGTCGCGCTACGTTAATGAATCGACGAAGGATGGCGCGCGAGCGGCGTGACGGCGATCTCGAGGTAGGGGAAGAGCGGCAGATTCGAAAGCAGCGTATGGAGTTCGTCGTTCGATTCGACATCGAAGATGCTGTAGTTCGCGTACTCGCCGACGATCCGGTAGAGCTGCGGCCATTTGCCCTCGCGTTGCAGCCTCTGCGAGTAGGCCTTCTCGCGCGCCTTGATTTCCTCCGCCTGATCGGCGGGCATATCGGACGGCAAATGCACGTCCATTCTGACGAGATAGAGCATGACGTTCCTTTGATGGAGTGGTTGAACGAACGGGGCCAGGGCTCAAGCAGAGACAGCGCCGGGCACCGTCATACGTTTCGCGTCGCGCCGGTAGTGGGCGAGCTTGTCTTCGTCGATTGCCACACCGAGGCCCGGCCCCTCGGGAAGCTGAAGCGTGAAGTCACGGTAGACGGGGCGCTGCTGCACGATGTCGTCCGTCAGCAGCAAGGGTCCGAAAAGCTCGGTTCCCCAGGCGAGCTGCGGTAGCGCGGCGAAGCAATGCGCCGCGGCAGTCGTGCCGATGCTGCCTTCGAGCATCGTTCCGCCGTAAAGCGCAACGCCCGCGGCATCGCCGATCGCCGCCGTGCGGAACGTCTCATAGATGCCGCCCGCCTTCGAGATCTTGAGCGCGAACACGTCGACCGACGCGCCGCGCACGAGCTCGATCGCATCCGCCGGTCCCGTGAGCGCTTCGTCGGCCATGATCGGAACGACGAAGCGTGCCGCAAGACGGGAAAGCGCCGCGCGCTGCTCGCGTGGAGTAGGCTGCTCGATCAGATCAATGCCCGCGGCTTCGAGCATGGCAATGCCGTTCGCCGCCTCGGCCTCGTTCCAGGCCTGATTGACGTCGACAGTGACACGCGCGCGCTCGCCCAGCGCGCGCTTGATCGCGGCCGCATGGGCGACGTCGTCGCGCAGCGCGCGCCGGCCGATCTTGAGCTTGAACGTATCGTGCCGCCGCTCGGCCAGCAGTTGCTCGGCTTCGTCGATGTCGCGCTTCGTTTCGCCGCTCGCGAGCGTCCACAGCACCGGCAGCGCCGTGCGCACCGCGCCGCCGAGCAACGTCGAGAGCGACACGCCGAGGCGCTTGGCTTCGGCATCGAGCAATGCGGTTTCGAGCGCGCTTTTCGCGAAGCGATTGCCGCGCGCCACTTTGTTCAAGCGCGCCATCGCCGCTTTGACGTTCGTCGCGTCGACGCCAATCAAGGCCGGCGCCAGATAAGTATCGATAGTGAGCTTGATGCCTTCAGGACTTTCGTCGCCGTAAGACAGCCCGCCGATCGTCGTCGCTTCGCCGATGCCTTCGACATCGTCGCTGCAGCGCACGCGCACGATGACGAGGGTCTGTTGCCGCATGGTCGCCATCGCGAGCTGATGGGCGCGGATGGTCGGCAGATCGACGAGGACTGCCTCGATGGAATGGACGGTTGCATTCATGCTGTGGCCGATAAGGTCGATTCGTTCGGCTGCAGTATGCGATGCGGCATTGCGCGATGTCCAAGACCGTTATCGTCTGGTTCGATACCCGTCCGGTATCGAGCCGTCGCGAAGCGGCGAGGATGGACGTTGGCTATTGACGCTCGTGCGGCGGCAGATAGTCGATCCCTTCTTCGGCGTAGAGGTCGTAGATCAGATCGAGCATCGAGCGAATGTCTTCGGATTCGTCGAGCATGCGCATGCTCATGATGATCGGCGAGACGAGCTTCGGATCGTCGAGCTCGTGATAGCTCACGTCGTCGCGCTTGAGCCCGTGCACGCTTTGCGGCACGACGGTGACGCCAACGCCCGCGGCCACGAGACCGAGCGCGACTTGCAGCTCGCGCGCTTCGTAGGTATGCGCGGGCTCGAGCCCGCGATCGTGGAAAGCGGCGAGCACCTGGTCCGCATAGCTCGGCCGCGGTGCCTTCGGGTAGACGATCAGCGTATCGTCGGCGAGATCGTGCAGCGCGAGTTGCGGCTTGCCCGCCGAGAGCGGGTGGCCGAGCGGCAACGCCGCGATCAGACGCTCCTCGCGCAGCACGACGCGGCGCACGCTCGGATCCTCGAGCCGGATGCGCCCGAACCCCACGTCGATGCGGCCTTCCTTCAGCGCCTTCATCTGATCCATCGTCGACATTTCGTGAAAGCTTAATTCAACGGCGGCGTTCTCGGCGCGAAAACGGCGAATCACTTTCGGCAGCATGCCGTAGAGCGTCGAGCCGACGAAGCCGATCGAGAGGCTGCGCTCGATCTTGCCGACGCGCTTCGTCATTGCCTCGAGTTCCGACATCTGCGCGAGCAGCTGCATCGCATGGGAGTAGAAGAAACGGCCGGCGTCCGTGAGCTTCAAGGGGCGCGCATCGCGCTCGAAGAGCTGCACGCCGAGACTTTCTTCGAGCTGCTGAATCTGCCGGCTGAGCGGCGGCTGCGCAATATGAAGCCGTGCCGCGGCGCGCGTGAAGTTGCGTTCCTCCGCCACGGCGACGAAATAACGGAGATGGCGCAGCTCCATGAGCATACCTCTGCGATATCGAATGGATACTAAAACGGTGTTGGACGCCGCCGATTGGCGCTAATTATCCTTCAGTTACGGATTGCCGCCTATCGACTCATACCTTTCGAGCATCGAAGGGGCCGTGGATGGCGCAGGCGGCTTGCCGTCGTGGGGACGGCCGATAACGGAGACAGATCAGGAGCAGACAATGAAGCATGCAGAAATCGAGGCCCTCGTAAAAGGGTTCATCGTCGATACGGCCAAGGGCGAAGCCGACCCGCGCGTTCAGCAGGTGGTGCTGCGCCTTGCGACCGACCTTTTCAAGGCCATCGAGGATCTCGACTTGAGCCCGACCGAAGTGTGGAAGGGCATCGAATATTTCTCGGAGGCGGGTGCGAAGCAAGAGCTCGGGCTGCTTGCGGCCGGTCTCGGCCTCGAACGCTTTCTCGACATCCGCATGGACGAAGCCGAGGCGAAGGCTGGGATCAAAGGCGGCACGCCTCGCACGATCGAGGGCCCGCTCTACGTCGCGGGCGCGCCGGAAAGCGTCGGCTTCGCGCGGCTCGACGATGGTTCGCAGGCCGACGAGGGCGATGTTCTATTCATGCAAGGCACCGTGTTCGGCGCGAACGGCAAGCCGCTGCCCGGTGCGCGAGTCGAAGTCTGGCATGCCAATCTGCTCGGCAACTATTCGTTCTTCGACAAGACGCAGCCGGACTTCAATCTGCGCCGCACGATCGTGACCGATGCGGATGGGCGATACCAGTTTCGCAGCATCGTTCCCGTCGGCTACGCCTGTCCTCCCGGCGGCACGACGCAGCGCCTGCTCGACAAACTCGGCCGCCATGGCCGCCGGCCCGCGCATATCCACTTCTTCGTCTCGGCGCCAGGGCATCGCAAGCTGACAACGCAGATCAACATCGACGGTGACGCCTATCTTTGGGACGACTTCGCATTCGCCAGCCGCGAAGGGCTCGTGCCGCCAATCGAGCGCATTTCGTCCGCCGAGCAGCTTGCGCGGCATGGCGTCGACAAGCCGTTCGCCTCGATCGATTTCGACTTCCGTCTGAACGTCGACAACGCTGCGGCCCCTGCCGTCGAAGTCGAGCGCAAGCGGGCGGCGGCGTAGGAGGTCGGCGCGCGCGCACGCGCGGCGCGACTGTGCCCCAAGGACGGCGCACCAGCCGCCGTCCGTTCCAGACTCACCCGGAGATATCACTCATGATCCCGATCCATCCGGATCGCAGCCCCCGGCTTGCCCGAAGCATCGACGAATATCTCGTCGAAGACCGCGAGCGCGGCGATTACAGGTTGCATCGAAGCGCATTCACGGATCCGGCGCTCTTCGAACTCGAGATGCGAACCATCTTCGAAGGCAACTGGATCTATCTTGCCCATGAAAGCCAGATCGCAGAGAAGAACGACTACTACTCGACGTACATCGGCCGGCAACCGATCTTTATAGCGCGCAACCGGCAGGGCGAGCTTGGTGCGTTCATCAATGCCTGCACGCATCGTGGCGCGATGCTGTGCCGCCGCAAGCACGGCAACAAGGCGACGTACACGTGTCCGTTTCACGGCTGGACGTTCAACAACAGCGGCAAGCTGCTGAAGGTGAAGGATCCCGAAGAGGCCGGCTATCCTGAATGTTTCAACCGGGAGGGCTCGCATGACCTCAAGCGCGTGCCCCGTTTCGAGAACTACCGCGGATTTCTTTTCGGCAGCCTGAATGCCGACGTGCCGACGCTTGCCGAGCACCTTGGCGAGGCGGCGCACATCATCGACATGATCGTCGATCAATCCGAACACGGCCTCGAAGTGCTGCGCGGCTCGTCGACTTATACCTATGACGGCAACTGGAAGCTGACCGCCGAGAACGGTGCCGACGGATATCACGTCTCGTCGGTGCATTGGAATTACGCGGCCACGACGAATCGCCGCAAGCAGGAGGCCGGCCGCATCGACGACGTCCGCGCGATGGACGCCGGGAGCTGGGGGCGCCAGGGCGGAGGCTTCTATGCGTTCGACCGTGGCCACATGCTCTTGTGGTCACGCTGGGCCAATCCCGAGGACAGGCCCAACTACGGCCGGCGCGAGGAATTGGCAGGACGTTGCGGCGCCGAGAAGGCGGACTGGATGATTCGCAACTCGCGCAATCTCTGCCTCTATCCGAACGTCTACCTGATGGACCAATTCAGCTCGCAGATCCGCGTGCTGCGGCCGCTTTCCGTGGACAAGACCGAGGTCACGATCTATTGCATCGCCCCGAAGGGCGAGCCTGCCGAAGAGCGCGCCCATCGTATTCGGCAGTACGAGGACTTCTTCAACGTCAGCGGAATGGCGACGCCCGACGATCTGGAGGAGTTCCGCTCGTGCCAGCAGGGCTACGCGGGTATCGCGGTCGAATGGAACGACATGTGTCGTGGCTCGACGCATTGGCTCGAAGGGCCCGACGAAGCGGCGCGCAAGATCGGATTGAAGCCGCTTTTGAGCGGCGTGAAAACCGAAGACGAGGGGCTTTATACGATTCAGCACCGCTATTGGGTCGAGACGATGAAGAAGGCCGTGGCGGCGCAGGGGAGTGGAGCATGACCACTGTGACGATGAACGACATTCAGGCGTTTCTCCATCGCGAATGCCGTCTTCTCGATGACAAGCTCTGGGACGAGTGGCTCGAGTGCTATCACCGCGATGCCGTCTTCTGGATGCCCTCATGGGACGATGACGACAATCTCATCGCGGATCCGCAGTGCGAGGTTTCGCTCATCTATTACCCGAATCGCCAGGGCCTCGAAGACCGTGTCTTCCGCATCAAGACGGAGCGCTCGAGCGCGACGATGCCCGATACGCGCACGTCGCACAACCTCAGCAACATCGAGCTCGAGAACGAGGCCGGCGGCGTCTGCACGGTGCGCTTCAACTGGCACACGCTGAGCCATCGCTACAAGACGACGTTCAGCCATTTCGGCATGTCGCGCTACGTCATCGACTTTACAGGCGAACGACCGCTCGTTCGCAACAAGTATGTAGTCCTGAAGAACGACTACATCAATCAATTGATCGACATCTATCACGTCTGAGCGCGCTTCGTGCTCGGGAGCAGTTCGACTATGGAACACCGCATTGCACTTCACTTCGAAGACGGGGTGACTCGATTCATCTTCTGCCGCGACGGCGAGACGCTTGCCGATGCTGCCTATCGCCAGGGAATCAACATTCCGCTCGATTGTCGCGACGGCGCATGCGGCACCTGCCGCAACCGATGCGAGTCGGGGCGCTACGACCTTCCGGAGTCGAGCTACATCGAGGATGCGCTGACAGCCGAGGAAGCCGAACAAGGCCACATCCTCGCGTGCCAGACACGGCCGCGTTCGGATTGCGTCATTCAGGTGCCAGCGTCGTCGGCGGTTTGCAAGACCGGCGGAGGGCGGCATGAGGGCCTGATCGCGCAGGTCGGCAAGCTCTCGGAATCGACACTGCACTTTACGATCGCGCTCGATGATCCGGCGCAATTGGGCTTCTTGCCCGGCCAGTATGTCAAGGTCGAAATACCGGGAACCGGCCTCGCGCGTTCGTATTCGTTCAGCTCGATGCCGGGCGCGGAGCAAGCGGCATTCGTCGTCCGCAACGTGCCGGACGGCCGAATGAGCCGCTATTTGAGCGAAGTCGCGAAGCCCGGCGAGCGCATTTCGTTTTCGGGCCCGTATGGCAGCTTCTATTTGCGGGAGCCTCAGCGCCCGCTGCTCTTTCTTGCGGGGGGAACGGGGATCGCTCCGTTTCTCTCGATGCTCGGCATGCTCGCAGAGAAGAGAGCGTCGCAGCCGGTCCGGCTCGTGTACGGTGTGACGCGCGACATCGATCTCGTCGCGATCAAGGAGATCGAAGAGGCGGCGGCAAAACTCTCCGACTTCGCTTATCGAACGTGCGTCGCCGATGAGGCGAGTGCGCATGCGCGAAAGGGGTACGTGACCGCGCACGTCGATGACGATTGGCTTCACGGCGGCGACGTGGACGTTTATCTGTGCGGTCCGGTGCCGATGGTCGATGCGGTGCGCGGCTGGATGAACGAACGGAACGTCACGCCGGCGAACTTCTACCACGAAAAATTTTCGGCGAGCAGCGCGTCATGAAGCCGATGATTTTCGCGGGCCGTTTCGAGGGCAAGACGATGATCGTGACCGGCGCGGCGCAGGGGATCGGAAGCGGTGTTGCCGTTCGCGCCGCGCGCGAGGGTGCGGAGGTCGTGCTCGTCGATCGATCGGACTTTGTTCACGAGGTCGCGGACAGTATCGTCAAAGAGGGCGGCGTGGCGCACGCGTGCATCGCTGATCTAGAAACGTATGCCGGTGCATGTGTGATGACGCGTTTCGCCATGGAGACGTGCGGGCGCATTGACGTATTGATCAACAATGTCGGCGGGACCATCTGGGCGAAGCCGTACGAGGCGTACGAAGAGGCGCAGATCGAGGCGGAGGTGCGGCGGTCGCTGTTTCCGACGCTCTGGTGCTGTCGCGCCGTCTTGCCCGAGATGCTGCGGGCGAAGCGCGGAGCGATTGTCAACGTGTCGTCGATTGCGACGCGCAGCATCCATCGCGTGCCCTATGCGGCGTCGAAGGGCGGCGTCAACGCGCTGACGGCGAGCCTCGCCTTCGAGCATGCCGGCAGCGGCATACGCGTCAACGCGGTGGCGACCGGAGGAACGAACGCGCCGCCCCGGCGCGTGCCGCGTAATACCGAAGAGCCGAGCGCGGAGGAGACGCGCTGGTATGAGGCCATCGTCGAGCAGACGATCGCGACGAGCCTCATGCATCGGTACGGCACGATCGAGGAGCAGGTCGGGGCGATTTTGTTTCTTGCTTCGGATGAGGCCTCTTATATTACGGGCACGGTGCTGCCTGTTGGGGGTGGCGATCAAGGGTGACTTGGTCCTATTTCCTGCTCTGCAACACCCTGATCACGAACAGTCGCGGGTATATCTGCACGCGTCCGACTGTGTGACGCCGGCGCACCGCTGCTTTGGGGTGGTTTGAACAGGTTTGCGGCTAACGCAGCTGAGACGGACGTGTCCACAGTTGCGGAGAGCCCGAATGACATCATTAATTGGCCATGCATCGCTTTATCGCGAGGCGTTGCGTTTCCCGTCGTTCCAAAAATTGTTGATCGGCCAAGGCCTGTCAATGGCAGGCGATGCAGTGTGCCTGGCAGCGCTTCCTGTTGCCATGCTTCATTCCGGCTTCAGCGGATGGATCTTCGGGCTCGTGATGGCCGCGGTTGGACTTGGTTCAGTCATCGGTGCATTGGCGGGGGGAATGCTGGCGGATCGTGGATCGGCGAAGCATATTCTCATCGCGACAGACGCCGCGAGAGGGGCGGCACAAATCGCTGCGGCTATGCTCATGGTATTTGGCGCACCATCGTGGAGCTTAGTACTCGTTTATCTGGCATTTGGGATTGGAATCGGCGTTTCTCGCCCATGTACCCAAGTTCTGCTGGTCAGTCTGTTGCCCAAGCACGCCCTGGTCGCGGGAAACGGGGCGCTTAATTTCCTCGACAATCTGGTAGCCATCGTCTTCCCGGCGACGCTGGGCGTCTTGGTCATCCTGTGGGATCCGGTGTGGGGTGTGGTGATCGACGGCATTACATTTTTCGGTGCTGCGCTTTTCACTGCATTGTTGCCCTCCGACGACGGAAAGCTTCAATCAGGCGACGAGCTTTCGATTCGCGAGGCGTTGCGCGGTCTAACGGTAATCGCGGGCAATCCTGAGCTGTCGTTGGGTTTCGTCGCTACGGTGATCGTGAATGTCCTCTGCTTTCCCGTCTTTCTCGTGGTAGCTCCGTATGCAGTCAGTGACCGGTTCAGCGACACAATGTGGGGCGTTTGCCTGGCTGCCTCAGGCGTTGGCGCGTGCATCGGATCTGTGATCACGGTACTCGTAGCCGGCCATCGTCACCTGAAGGTACTGGCACCCGCTTGCGGCCTACTTTTGTGTGCCGCGATGGGTCTGCTGGGTATGGGCAGTTCCGCGTGGATGGCGGTCTTGGGAGCGGCTTTTATCGGCGTTGTCGAAGCATCGTGGCTCACGGGCTGGGCAACTGCCATGCAAACCCAATCCCCAGAAGAGCGCCTCGGCAAAGTCGTCGCGGTCGATACGCTTGTTACGAGCGGGGTACATCCGTTCATTTATCTTGCTGGCGGCATCGTCGGTGAGTCCGTCGGCTACTCCGATACGCTGATCATCACGGCCTTTATCGGCGCGATCGGGACCGCGGCAGTCAGTCTCGCTGCGGTCAGGCGGACGTAGAGAGAAAACGGCCTGATAGTCGATGCCGGGACGACGCCTGCAAAACTGGGTCGAGCGTCGATTCGAACTTGGCGTGACAGCATTTACTCGCAGCTCGTTTGAATGCTTGGTCGGGAGGGTAAGAGACAATGCAATGGTGATTGCGTCGGTTAGCGCAGAGATCAGAAATCGGACCTAAACCAATTTGCGGCGCGGCGGACATCTTGTGTTAGTTCACGGATTTGACGACTATAGATCAGTTCGCTTTCATAATCCATCCGGGATTCCGCCGTACATGGACAATGCCACATTGTCGATCGATGAATTCGACAGGTTTTTTGCTTCGCGAGGAATGCTTGTGACGTTCTAACCGTGCTTGGAGGGATTTTGTGGGGTTCTTAGAAATTTTGGGTAGCGTCCGTGGGCGCGCGTCTTTCAGGCAGTGCTTGACGAAGATGCGTCTATCTCGCGGAGGTCGGCGTGGCAGCGCATGCGAACAAGTACCCGCATCAGTTGTTGGGCCGTCAGCAGCAGCGTGTGCGATTGCGCAGCCGCTGGCGATGGTGCACGACGGTGATCAGCCACTTCGGACGCCGGCTACTTGACGATGCAATCGCATTCTACGATGCAGTGCGG
Organism: Trinickia symbiotica; assembly: GCF_003028655.1. Classification (GTDB taxonomy): domain Bacteria; phylum Pseudomonadota; class Gammaproteobacteria; order Burkholderiales; family Burkholderiaceae; genus Trinickia; species Trinickia symbiotica_A. Next base: position 362,791 of record NZ_PYUC01000006.1, on the reverse strand, counting down.
TCGTTGAGTTCAGCACTGCTTTTATTCCCGCTCTAGGTTACTTTCAGATACTTATTGATTTTGTAAAGTACCGGAACATACTTCTTCCCAACCATCCGCCTACTCTCGAACGGCGCATAGGGATACGTCTTTAGGCAGATCATACTTGGCGACGTTCCACTCTGATTTCCTCCCACCACATCAAACGTAAGATCGTCGTTTTTTTTCTTGAAAAACGCGACATGACCTAAATTCAATGACTCCCCGTTATCCTTTCTATAGCAAGTAAAGACAACAAGATCGCCCTCCGATGGTGCATCTATGGTTTCGAACATAGTTGTCGCCAAGAAGGTCTGCGACGACGCACTATTTGTGAATGGTCGATTGCTACGCTTTAGACACCAGTTAGCAAACGCTGCGCACCATGGCACCGTATCGTTATTCGCGGGACTGCTGGTGGCGCTAAAAAACTGTACGATCAATGGATTCCATGGTTGCGGTGCGGGCCATTGCGATATAACCATCGGATCGTGCACGAAAAACCTATCGACGAAATACTGAGCGACGTCAATGGGGCGAGGCCCGGTGGGCGTCGCGTTAACAATTTTGGTCACCTTTTCCTTTTCATCACCTGTGGGCGGAAGAAATCCCTGGACACGAGGCGAGTAGACGGCCTCAAATATTGGATAGATAAGCGGAGACAACATCTCGTCCTGAGGCTTCGTCGCCAATGACAATTTGCGCAAGAGAATAGCGGCGACCGCGGTGCCTGCGCTGCAGACGAACTTTCGACGTGACGTCATAGCCTTCTCCCAACGGTGAACCGGGCCGAACTGGACTCCCAGCTGTTGAGCGGGGACCCGAACCGCAGCCATTTGTCCTATCGGCGATGAACAGTGCGCCCCAAGGTAATCAGGAATGTGGCATCGCCTGATCGATTTTGGCAAGATAGGGTTTTCATAATATGTCCGTAGAAATATACAGGGAGAACTCGCGTCGCTAGTTGGCGATATGTTAAACACATCGATTCAACGTAGAGTGGCGGGGCCAACTTCTCGGGTGGCCGATCACGGAGTCAGGTCAACTGCACCGTCCGTCTTAAGTAGCCGTTTCACAAACCACATACGCTACCAAACGGCGCGCCCAGCGTGTCTATTAGCTCACGGGGGAACAGCAACGTGAACCGCATTTTTCTGGCGACCACGATTATCGTAGCGTGCAGCGGCTGCGCGAGTCTCGACCGTCAGTTAAGTTCTGCGCGCGCACGACTGGAGCTGTTGTCGGCGTCTTCGGCTTCGAGTCTTTTAAAGCAGCATCCCACCGTAGAGGCCTATGTTCGCTCGCACGAGTCCGAACCACTCTCGACATACCAGAGCCAGCTGAGCGACGCCGAAACTTCGAACCCCGCTCTCAAGGTCGACGTTGACCAGTTACAAGCAGCGCTAGAAAAAAAATTGCATAAGACGGTCAACTACTGCAACGGTATCCTGGTAGGGGACGAAAAAAAGGTCGATACGGGCCGGAATTGGGCGCTCGCAATAGAAGTTGTTGGGGCTCTGGCCGGTGCGGTGGCTGTACCCGCGCTTGCAGCAAAGCATGCAGCAGCTTCTCTGATAGCGCTTAGCGGTGGTGTAGCTGGCACGGCGAATACCTTACAAAATTCCGTCAAAGCGGTTGGCTACGATGCCGAGAGTCAGTATGCCGCGCGCGAAGAATTGCGGAAGATCCTCGTAGCGGACGCCCACGACTTTCAGACTGGACTAGCAAACTTCCCACAGAACGCGGTGTCTGAAGCCGGCATTTTGGATCATATGTGGGCGGAATGTGCATTCGCTCCAATATCGGCACCGACCGCATCTCCGCCAACAATATCGGTCGGCAAATAGGATGGGGCAGTTTCCCTCACCAAAATGTCACCCTCGGGTCGAACCGTGACGGATGATGCAGGTGCGCGGCTTGGGATGACACCGGGAAAGTTGGACGGCAGTCGGCATCGGACTCATCGGCGCACTCGGACGTCGACACCCTGTAAGGGACCTGCACAAAGGCAAGAAGTTTGACTCCGCGGGTCGTGCGACCTAGTCACGCGATCCGCTCGAAGTCTGCCGGCCGCTCGGCGTTGAGATCTATCGGCTTGCACCGTCATTGCTCGACGGTTGGTCACAGCCGCCCGTCGCGGCATACAAGGGGCAGCATGGGTTGACGCTGAATGAGCCGAACTGGAAGTGCGGCTGTTGATGAAAATGCCCCCGGCCGCCAACCGATCAGCGCCGGCGGTTCCTCTTTGCGCTGCTCGGTTCCACCGCCTCGAGGGCCGCCGCGCCATAAGGCTCCTGAGCCACTGATTCACTTTGCAACAGCCCCGAAGACGCCTTCATCGTCTCGGCGTTTCTGCGCGCACGATGAATATCGTGCGTCACGAACCCCGCATCGTTATCCGGCATGTCGAGCCAGTCCCGATGCGCCAGCGTCTCGCGGATATCCTTGAGCCCAGCGGCCCAGTGTTCGCGCATCGTCGAAACGCCGAACTGATAGTCCTTGTAGTGGGCTTCGTACTTCTGCTGCTGATAGATGAGATGCAACACGTTATACCGACGCCCGCACGCGAGCTCTTCCGCCACTTGGCACCAGGGATCGTTCTCACGCACGTCCGCCGGCACCTTTTCGAGCACTTCGCGCAGCACGTTCCGGAATCGCTGCGAGCGCTGCATCATGTCGGTCACGAGGCGGGTACGGCTCGAATACTGAATGTCCTTCACGCGCGAGGCGACTTCGGCGATGTTGTCCGGCACAGGCCCGCGGGCGCTCCAAAGATCGACCTGGAACGCGAGCGTATCCTTGCGCGGCGTCGAGCGCATCACTTCGTAAAGCGGCGTGTTCGACACAACGCCGCCGTCCCAGTAGTGCTCGCCATCGATCTCCACGGCGGCAAACCCCGGCGGCAACGCCCCGGACGCGATGAAATGCTCGGGGCGCAACTTCATGCGCGTGTTGTCGAAATAGGCGAAATTGCCGGTCCCGACATTGACGGCGCCAACCGAGACGCGGACCTCACGCGCATTGATTCGATCGAAATCGCAAAGCCGCTCGAGCGTGGTCTTGAGATGTGACGTGTCGTACCAGCTCGCCGCGGCCGGATCGCCCGATACCCATGGCAGCGGCGTCGGCATCCGCGGCGTGAAGAAGCCGTGTTGGCCCTGCATCAGCGCGCCGGCCGCCTGCAGCGCGGTAAAGCCCTTGCGCACCATCTCGTTCATATCGAACAGCATTTGCTCAAGCGGCGCGGCAACTGACGGCCAATAGGCAGGCCGGCAAATCGTCTCCCAGAACTCGCGCAATCGTTCGACGCGCTTCGCCGGCGCATTGCCCGCGATGATCGCGGTGTTGAGCGCCCCGATCGAGATGCCGGAGATCCAGTTCGGCGCGATGCCGGCTTCGTCGAGCCCTTCATACACGCCGGCCTGATAAGCGCCGAGCGCGCCGCCCCCCTGCAGTACGAGTGCAATCGTTTCGTAAGGCGGCAGATGAATATGCGCGGGATGCCGGGCCGAGTCGACTTCGACACCAATGCCAGCATCGTCATCGGCGCGCTTTTCAGCAGGGGCGTGTGGTTTCATTTTGGGGTACTAACCAGTCTGTATGGAAGGCGCTCGACGATCAAGCGGATCTTAACGCGCGAGGTAATCGTGGACGACCTCACCGAGACCAAGCGTCAGATCGGCGATGAGATGCCGAGCTTCGACGATTTCGAGCACGGGCAGATCGGCGACCGGCGCCAGCGCATGCGGTGTCAGTTGCAGAGCGGCGGGGCCGGTCCACGCACCCTTCATGACGATATCCGTCAAGTAGTAGCGCACGAGCTCGCAAATGCGCGGTGAGCCGTCCACATGCGGAATGATCTTCAGCAAGTAGTTCGGAGCGGCGAGCCGGTTGCTCTGCTCGACGATATCGAGGTCCTTGTGCTTGTAGCCCATCGTGCCCGTCGCCACGCGCATGGAGCCATAATCGAGCGTGCCCATCAACGTATCGAGGTGCGTCTCGAGCTTCGGAAACGCCAGCTTCTTCGGAAATCCCCACAGCTCGCGTCCGCCCGCAATCGGCGGATGGTCGTCGAGATACATCGCCAGCGTATAGCCGCCCGGCTTGCCTTCGAACGTCACGGGAATGACCTGGCCGCTTTCGGTGTAATCGCCGAAGCCCGTGGAATCACGCATGCGGATGAACTCGTAATGGACGAGCGGTTCATCGATTTGCAGCGGTTCGGGCACGACTTCGCGCAGGCGATCGGGATCGGTGCGGTAGGTGATGATCAGGAATTCGCGATCGAAGAAGCGGTAGGGGCCGATGGGAAACGCCGGGCTCGTCAGCGGCATCGCAAAGGCGTTTTTTCTTACGCGGTCAGGGCTCATGGGCGCTCGCAAAGAAAAAGCCGACACGGGGTGCGTCAGCGGCACGCACAGAATACGAATGCTTTGTTGCAACGGCAATATGCCGCGCTGAAACAGAACGTTGCCTTGCGCGCACCTAATCGGCCGGTTCTTTCGCGTCCTGCAACACGGCTTTGTCGGCACCGGCGAAAGACTAACGTTGTTCTGTATCTTCAGGCAAGCACCGATTTCGGCTATCGGCGCGCGACTGTCAACGTGCGCATCGAAAATGGCCGAAGTACACTGCCGGTTTAGCTTGCGATTTCTCGTTCGTATGTCCAAGCACTCAGTTGCCCCGGCCTCGTTGAGTCCCCGGCAGGCCCGCCAGATCTGGCTCAAGGCGCAAAGACTCGATACGCCCGAACCGTTCGGGGACGGGGTCCAAGCGACGCAAGCGGCCGTCGAGCATCTCGGTTACGTGCAAATCGACACGATCAACGTGATCGAGCGTTGCCACCACCACATCCTATGGAGCCGTATCCCGCGATACCGGCGCAATGATTTGCATGTTGCACAGGCTATCGATAAGACGGTATTCGAATATTGGACCCATGCGCTTTCCTACGTGCCGGTGCGGGACTTGCCATATTTTCTGCCGGCAATGCGGCGGCACAGTAGCGAGCCGGGCCGCTGGTTCAGCGCGGTGACGCCCGCCGAGGTGCGCAGGATCGTCAAAAGGATCGAGACGGAGGGGCCGCTTTCGATCAGGGACATCGAAGACGACGAGCTGCAAGAGAAAGACCACCCATGGGCCAGCAGAAAGCCATCGAAGCGAGCGCTGCAGCTCGCGTTCTACAACGGCTTGCTCACGATCAGCGCGCGCGCGGGAATGGTGAAGACTTACGAGCTGATGCAACGGCACTTCGGCTGGGAGAAGCGCCCGAAGGGCGCGACGGAGCGCGAGGTCGTCGACTATCTGGTCGATCGCGCTTTGCGCTCGCAAGGGCTCGTCAGCCTCGATTCGATCTGTCACCTCGATGCCGGTCGCAAATCCGCTGTGCGGCAGGCGATCGAGTCGCGCGTCAAGAAAGGGCAGCTAGTGCCCGTCGAAATTGCCGGTGAGGGTATTCGAAAGAACGAGCATTGGATCGAGCCGGACCACCTCGAAAGCGACGCCGGCAATTCGGCATGCGCTGTCCATATCCTGTCGCCGTTCGATCCGCTCATCATCCAGCGCAAGCGCCTGTCGCTGCTGTTCGGCTACGAGCACAAATTCGAGGCCTACCTGCCGAAGGAAAAGCGCGTGTTCGGATACTTCGGTCTACCGGTATTGGTCGACGACGAAATCGTCGCCGTGCTCGACTTGAAGGCCGACCGCGAACGCAAGAAGCTGCTCGTGCAGCAATGGACGTGGGTCGGCATCGGCAACGCGCGAGCGCACAAGAAACGCATCGAGGAGGCGTTGCATCGCTTCGATGCGTTTCAGTTCGCGGGCTGAAGGGCTGAAGGGCTGAGGAGCTAAAGAGCTGGCTGGCGGCTGACGTTCCCAGCTTGCCACGCTGTCGTCAAGTCAGTCACCGAAAAAGCGCAAGACGGCCTCGGTGAACGCATCCGCCGCCTCGATGTTCGACAGATGCGATGCATCAAGTTCGACGAGACGAGCGCCGGGCACCCGCGCAGCGATGAACCGCGCATCATCGACGGTCGTCACCGGATCGTGCACACCGGCGATGACGAGCATGGGACATGAAATGCGCGCGATGTCTTCGCGCAGGTCGGCATCGCCGAGCGCATCGCAACAGGCTGCATACCCTTCAGGCGAAAGCGATCGAAGCCGTGTCGTCAACGCTCCGACCGTCGCGGGTTGCGCTGCGATGAAGCGCGGCGTAAACCAGCGCGCGGCCGCACCGTCGGCTACGTCTGCGATGCCTTGCTTGCGAACGAGGTCCGCCCGGGCGCGCCATCCTTCCGTGGTGCCGATGCGCGCGGCCGTGTTCGACACGACGAGCTTGTCGATCCGCGCTCCGGCGTGAACGCCGAGCCATTGGCCCGTGAGCCCGCCCATCGAAATCCCGACGAAATGCGCACGCTCGATGTCGAGCGAATCGAGCAGGCCGATGACGTCGCGGCCGAGCTCATCGATCGTGTACGAACCCGGCGGCGCGGCAGAGCGTCCATGACCCCGCGTGTCGTAGCGCAACACACGGAACTTCGCCCGCAACGCGTCGATCTGCGGATCCCACATCTCGAACGTCGTGCCGAGCGAGTTGGAGAGGACGATGACCGGCGCGCCGGCCGGCCCGGAAAGCTCGTGATGAAGAGTCGTCATGAATGTCGCGGTTCCCGTGTTGTCGCAAGCGATCGAGATGGAACGGATCAGACACGCTCGATGACGACGGCGATGCCCTGCCCGACGCCGATGCACATCGTGCAGAGCGCATTGCGTCCGCCCGTGCGCGCGAGCTGGTACGTCGCCGTCGTGGCGAGTCGCGCACCCGAGGCGCCGAGCGGATGGCCGAGCGCAATCGCCCCGCCGTTCGGATTCACGCGCGCGTCGTCGTCGGCAAGGCCGAGGCTGCGCGTGACGGCGAGCGCCTGCGAGGCGAACGCTTCGTTCAATTCGATGACGTCCATCTGATCGAGCGTGAGTCTCGCACGTTCGAGCACCTTACGCACGGCTTGCGCGGGACCGAAGCCCATGATGCGCGGCGCGATGCCCGCCGTCGCCATGGCAACGACGCGTGCGCGCGGCGTCAGCCCAAAGCGTGCCGCGTCGCGCTCGTTGGCGAGCAGGAGGGCGCACGAGCCGTCGTTGACGCCCGACGAGTTGCCGGCCGTGACTGTCCCGTCGGGACGCACGACGCCCTTCAGCTTCGCGAGCGCTTCGAGCGAAGTGGCACGAGGATGCTCGTCCTTGCCGACGATGACAGGCTCGCCTTTTTTCTGTGGGACGCTGACCGGAATCAGTTCGTCGTCGAAGCGCCGCGCCTCTTGCGCGGCCGCGGCGCGCATCTGGCTGCGCAGCGCGAAGTTGTCCTGATCCTCACGGCTGATCGCAAATTCGGCCGCGACGTTCTCGCCGGTTTCCGGCATCGAATCGACGCCGTACATCGCCTTCATCGCAGGGTTGACGAAGCGCCAGCCGATGGTCGTGTCCTCAATCTTGGCCGAGCGGCTGAAGGCCGTCTCGGCTTTGCCCATGACGAACGGTGCGCGGCTCATGCTTTCCACGCCGCCCGCGATCATGAGGCTCGTCTCGCCCGTCTTGATCGCGCGCGCGGCCGTGCCGAGCGCATCGAGCCCCGAGCCGCAGAGGCGGTTGACCGTGCTGCCCGGCACGTCGACGGGCAGCCCCGCGAGCAGCGCCGCCATGCGCGCGACGTTGCGGTTGTCCTCGCCGGCCTGATTCGCACAGCCGTAGATGACGTCGTCGATCGCGCTCCAATCGACCTTGGGATTGCGCTCGATGAGCGCTTTGATCGGCAGCGCGGCGAGATCGTCGGCGCGCACGGTGGACAACGCGCCGCCGTAGCGGCCGAACGGCGTCCGTATCGCGTCGCAGATATAGGCTTGTTCCATGATGTCTTCCTGTTCGTCAGGCGTGCGCCGCCGAGGTCGCAAGGATCAGCGGGACAGGGGTGACCTTTTGCAGCTCGTCGAAGCTCAGGCCTTCGACGATGTCGATCACTTCAAGTCCGCGTGCCGTGATGTCGATCACGGCAAGGTCCGTATAAATTCGATCGACGCAGGCAATGCCCGTGAGCGGATAGGTGCAGCGCTCGACGATCTTGCATTCACCCTGCTTGGTCAGATGATCGGTCATGACGAACACTTTCTTCGCGCCGATCGCGAGATCCATCGCGCCGCCGACAGCGGGAATCGCGTCGGGCGCGCCCGTGTGCCAGTTCGCGAGATCACCGCGCGCCGAAACCTGAAACGCGCCGAGCACGCAGATATCGAGGTGGCCGCCGCGCATCATCGCGAAGGAATCGCCATGATGGAAAAAGCAGCCGCCTTCGATGAGCGTGACGGGCTCTTTGCCCGCGTTAATCAGCTCGGGGTCCTCCTGACCGGGCGCGGGCGCGGGGCCCATGCCGAGCAAACCGTTCTCGCTCTGCAGGAAAATTTCGCGCTCTTTCGGCAGGTAATTGGCCACCTTCGTCGGCAGACCGATGCCGAGATTCACGTAGGCGCCTTCGGGAATGTCTTGCGCGACGCGGCGCGCCATGTCATCTCGGGTCCACTTATGCATGTTTTGCTCCTCAGGCGGCCAGCGCGGCCTGACCGGGCACGGCCACGACGCGTTTGACGAAGATGCCCGGTGTGACGACGGCTTCGGGATCGAGCGAGCCGAGCGACACGATCTCGCTCACCTGAGCGATCGTGACCGACGCGGCCATGGCCATGATCGGACCGAAGTTGCGCGCCGTCTTGCGATAGACGAGGTTGCCCCAGCGATCGCCGCGATAGGCCTTGATGAGGGCGAAGTCGGCCTTGATCGGGTACTCGAGCACGTAATGCTTGCCGTCGATCTCGCGCGTTTCCTTGCCCTCGGCCAGCAGTGTGCCGTAACCCGTCGGCGTGAAGACGGCGCCGAGCCCGGCGCCCGCCGCCTGAATGCGGACGGCGAGATTGCCCTGCGGCACGAGCTCGAGCTCGATCTCGCCCGCGCGGTAGAGCGCATCGAACACCTGCGAGTCCGCCTGGCGCGGAAACGAGCAGACGATCTTGCGCACGCGTCGGGCTTTCAACAACGCGGCAAGCCCGAGCTCGCCGTTGCCCGCGTTGTTGTTGACGATCGTGAGGTCTTTGGCGCCTTGTTCGATCAAGGCGTCGATGAGCTCGGCCGGCTGTCCGGCCGTGCCGAAGCCGCCGATCATCACGGTGGCGCCGTCGAAGATGCCGGCCACGGCCTCTTGCGGCGAAGAAACGGTCTTATCGATCATGGTTGAGCTGTAGCGCTCGAGCGAGCGCAGGGTCGCTGTCGTGATGCTGCTCAATGTAAGGGCGAGCGGCAGCGACGGTCAAGGGCGATTATCGAAAGACCGTTCGGTGATCGAACAACGACGCCAACGGGTCTGCAGGGCTGGCATGCCGAAAAAGCACCAATTCAGGGCAATTGTTCGATAACCGAACAAACCGATTAAAATGCTCGCGAGCTACCCGTGGGAAATTCACTATGAACGAGCCGCTTCATCCGCCCGAGGCCGCGACTGCGCCCCCCGTACCAGACACGCCCATCGACGCACCGAGCGAGTCCGATCCCGACTTCATGACTTCGCTTGCGCGTGGGCTCGCCGTGATCCAGGCGTTTTCGCCGCAGCGCCGTGTGCTGACGATTTCCCAAATCAGCCAACGCACCGGCATTCCGCGCGCCGCCGTCAGGCGCTGCCTGCATACGCTCGGCAAGCTCGGCTTCGTCAGTGCCGAAGACGGCCGAAATTTTTCTCTGCGTCCGCGCATCCTCGCGCTCGGCCATGCTTACCTCGCATCGACGCCGCTCGCGAACGCCGCCCAGCCCGTGTTGCGCCACATCAGCAACACGTTGAACGAATCGAGCTCGGTGGCGATTCTCGACGGCGATGAGATTCTTTATATCGCGCGAGCGTTCACTTCGCGAATCATGACGATCGACCTGCACGTCGGCAGCCGCTTGCCGGCGTATTGCACGTCGATGGGACGGGTGCTGCTTTCCCATCTGCCGGGCGCGGACCTCGACGCCTACCTCGAACGCGCGAAGCTGATCCAGCACACGACGAATACGATCGTTTCACGCGAAGGCCTGCGCGAAGCCCTCGAATCCGTGCGCCGCGACGGCTACGCCGTCAACGATCAGGAACTCGAGATCGGCCTGCGATCGATAGCGGTGCCGATCGAGGCGCCGGACGGCCGCGTCGTGGCCGCATTGAACGTCGGCGCGCAAGCGGCCCGGGTGTCGGTCGCCGAAATGCTGAGTCGCTTCCTGCCGGTCTTGAAGGACGGCGCGCGCGAGCTTGGGTTGCTGCTGGCTTGAGAGGCGTCCGCGCGTGCATCGCGGGTCTTGAAATTTGCCGCGCGGTTCCTATCTCCTGTTTCGCTCGGGCAGTGACGCACGATCGTTGCTGCCTCGTGTTTCGATTTGTTTGCCGGTGCTCCGGCGGGCGGATGGGAGCGCGTCGCCCTTTCGCCTTTCTTTGGCGCCAGGAGGAAATGACCATGAGCGATCTCTTTTTCGGAACTGACCTTTTCGGCGAATTCGACCGTTTGCAGCGGCAGATGGCGAGCTTGTTCGGCGGTTTCCCGTCCAGCATCCGGGCGATGCAGCTTTCCGCTTTTCCGAACGTGAACATCGGTTCGACCGACGATTCGGTCGAAATCGTCGCTTTCGCGCCGGGCCTCGATCCGTCGAAGATCGAAGTGTCGATCGACAAGGGGCTGCTGACGATCAGCGGCGAGCGCGATTCTTTGCTGCCCGGGCCGGGCGACGAAACGCGGATTTATGCGCAGGAGCGCTTCGCGGGCAAGTTCCGCCGCGTCATCGAGTTGCCGCAGTCCGCCGATCCCGACAAGGTCGAGGCGCGTTACGAAAACGGCTGCCTGATGATCAGCGTCGGCAAGCGTGAGTCGTCGAAGCCGCGCGTCGTGGAAATTCACTAATCGAAGGAGGCCGATCATGAGCGATACGAACCAATTGGCTCAGCAGGACGACCAGCAGCAGGCGGTCGCGCGTCGCGACGGCGAGGCCGTCCGCCCCGTCAAGGTTACGCCTGCCGTTGACGTCTATGAGAACAAGCAAGGCATCACGCTGTGGGCCGATTTACCCGGCGTGAGTAAAGACAAGCTCGAAATCAACGTGCACGACGGCAGGCTCTCGATCGAAGCGGAGGCTGTCGTGGCGACGCCGGCCGCGCTGCGCGTGCAGCATGTGGAGATGCGGGAACCGCGGTTCGCGCGCACGTTCACGCTGAGTCCCGACCTCGATACGTCGAAGGTCGAGGCGGAGTTGCGCGACGGTGTGCTGAAGCTGACGATCCCGCGTCGTGAAGAAGCGCAGCCGCGGCGCATCGAAGTCAAAACGAGCTGAGGAGATCAGCCGCGCGCTGTTGGAGCAATCGACAAGGGAAAAGCCCCCCGGTCGCCGGGGGGCGAACGCAACGGTGCGAACGGTGCCGACGGCGCCTCAAACAGGTGTTTGCAGGCCCGGCACGCTGCGTCGCCTTGCGCGCTCCGCGATCGACGCAATGACGAAGGCCTCGGCTGTGGCGACGATCAGCCAGAAAACTAGTTCGAGGGCGACGAGAACGAGCGGCTCGCCGAACAGATTGAACGGCGCGAAGAATTCGAAGAACAGGTAGGCGAGCACGAAATTGAGGCCGGCGAAACGAATGGCTCTTGCCGTTATGCCCGCCGGCCAATGGGGCGCGAGCCAATCGTAGATCGCGGCATGAACGAGTCCGAACAGGAGGAGCCCGATCAGCATCGGAGCCGGCGCCGCGACGATTTTCGGTAGTGGCTCCAGTTGCGTCCAGACAGCGACAAATTTGCCGCTTTGCACCGGCGAGGCGAGCAAAACGCCGCCGCCCGTCCATCCGAATCCAAGCAGACGAAACGTGAGCAGCATCGCCACGTTGAGCGTCACGCCACCTGCCAATCCCGCGCCGAGCTTGCCCATTTCATGCTCCTTGTTGGAAGCCGAGACTCCGGCATGCGCGGGGGATTGTATCCCCGAGGAGTGGCTGCGCGGCATCCACTCGAAGGGATTGTCTTCAGGCACTGATTCGTCTCCTGTCATGCAGTTGAAGTCACGCTGCCGGTCATTTTTGCCATTGCGTGTGAAAGCCAACACTGCCGGCAACGTCATTCATCGTCGCGACGCCGGTACGTGGTATCGTCCGCCGCGACTCGAGTCGAGAGGCGAGTTGCGTAACGAGCTACAGTTTCGCTCGCGTGTGTCCGCTGCCGCTTAGGCTATGGCGCAGACAACATGCAACTCGGAGGCTCGAGCGAAGTCCCAAGCTCAAGAATGCCGCATCGGCGGTGTCAAAGAATTCATATGAATGGAGTACAGAGGCTGGAGCAGATGACGATCGTCGTCGTCGATGACGATCCCTCCAGCAGAGAATCGTTGACGGAGATGTTCGAAGCGGAAGGGGCGCGCGTCGTCGCGGCCCATGATGCCGAAGAAGGTGTCGAAGCCGTGTTGAGCATGACCCCCGACGCAGTGGTCTGCGACCTCGATTTGCCGGCGATGGACGGCTTTTATCTGATCCAGCGGTTGCGCGACGATGAGATTCGCCACAATCGCTCGCCGGCGGTTTCGGTCGCCATTACCGGCCATACCGACGAAGCTTATCGGCTGCGCAGCATCGGCGAGGGCTTTCAGCATTTCATGACGAAGCCGGCCGAACCCGATCGTCTCATTACGCTCATCGCCGAAGCCGTCGCCGAGCGTGCCGCGAGCTGAGCCTCGGCAGGGTCGGAAACGAACTCGGCTATCGAAGTTTCGATTCGAGTGTTTTTCGGCCGAGCGGGCCGGGCGCGCCGGGCAGGAAGCCGCCTCCCCGACCGAGAGTAGTTTTTGCAAATCTTTCCGGTTAAAACTGGCGTTCCGCACGCATTGCCAATGAAGGCCCGCGGCGCGCGCGATCCCTTTGCGGCGCGGTCGCGATGCGCTCGCCGAGCGATGCCAAGCGCATAACGACATTGTCCCGCGCGACGTTGCCGCGCGGCGGCCGGCGAGGCCGCGCGACCGCCAGTGCTCCCGCGGCACACATCGTGCTTCGAGCTTGCACCTGTTGCGGCAGTCGCTTCGACGCCGTCTCCTTCCAACAAGTCGCCGCCGTCGTCTATGCATCCGGACTCCTCCGCCTGGGACGTTCAGCCGGTCCCGCCCGCACCGGCACCCATCGCCCCGCCCGAGGAACCCTTCCGGATCCTGGTCGAATCCGTCCAGGACTACGCGATCTTCATGCTCGACACCAACGGCTACATCGTGAGTTGGAATGGCGGCGCCCGAAAGATCAAGGGCTACACGGCCGAGGAAGTCATCGGCCGGCACTTTTCGATCTTTTATCCTCCCGAGGACGTCGCGAGGGGCAAGTGTGAAACGGAGCTCGCCACCGCGGCGAGCGTCGGCCGCGTCGAGGACGAGGGATGGCGCGTGCGCAAGGACGGCACGATGTTCTGGGCGAACGTGGTCATCGCGGCCGTCTACCGCACGGAAGAAGACGGCGAACGGACGCTATGCGGCTTCGCGAAAGTGACGCGCGACATGACGGAGCGCAAGCGCTTGCGCGATCTCGAGGCCGCGAGCCATCACATGAACGAGTTTCTCGCGACGCTCGCGCACGAGCTGCGCAATCCGCTCGCTCCGGTCAGCAACGCACTGAGCGTCATGATGCTCGAGCCGCTGGTGAGTCCGACGCTCAGACAATGCCGCGACGTGATCGATCGCCAGATTTCGCACCTGACACGTCTTGTCGACGACTTGCTCGACGCCGGCCGAATTACGACGGGGAAGGTTGCGTTGCGCCTGGCCCCGGTTGATTTGCGCGACGTCGTCTCGCGTGGGATGGAGATGATCCGCCCGCACCTCGCATTGCGTCAGCAGGTTGCGGAAGTGAACGGGCCCGATACCGGCGTCATCGTGAACGGCGACATGGCTCGTCTGGTGCAGATTGCACAGAGTCTCTTCAGCAATGCTTCGAAATTTTCCGAGCAGGGCGGCCATATCAGCGTCGATATCGCACAGGAAAACCGTGCTTTTGCGGTCATACGCGTCACCGACGACGGTTGCGGGATCGACCCAGCAGTCATCGATTCAATCTTCGATCTGTTCGTGCAGGCCGACACTCGGCTGGAACGCAAGGAAAGCGGGCTCGGCATCGGCCTGACGCTCACCCGTTGGCTCGTCGAAATGCATGGCGGCTCCGTTTCCGCCACGAGCGGCGGGCTCGGGCGCGGTGCGAGTTTCACGGTGCGGCTGCCGTTGCTCGCGGCCTCTTTGGCTGCCAACAATGGTCACGATGGACTCGGGCAGGCGGGGGCGAGCGAGAACGGTCGCGGCGAAGCGCTTGCGATATTGATCGTCGACGACAACGTGGATTCTGCCGACAGCATGGCGATGCTGCTGCGCATGAAGGGGCATCGCGTTCACGTCGCTTACAGCGGGGCGCAGGCGCTCGCGCTGGCGGGCAAGACCAACGATATCGACGTGGCGCTCGTCGATATCGCGATGCCCGGGGCGGACGGTTTCACCGTTTTGCAACGGTTGAAGCAGGTATCGGCGCTGCGCGGCTCGCTGTTCGCCGCGATGACGGGTTTCGGTCAGGACAGCGATATCGAGCGCTCGCTATCGCGCGGCTTCGATGTCCATCTGACGAAACCCGTGCAATTGCCGCTCATCGACGCACTGCTCGAACGCGCCACGGAGCGGCGCACCGCACGATAAACGCCTGCAAGAGGCTCAGGTCAACGGGTGGTCGATATGCTTCTTGAACGGCGCGCGTTGAGCGAGCCGCTGATACCAGCGCTCGAGGTTCGGCATCGGCGGCCGCTCGATCCCGTCGAGCCCGAACCAGCGCTTCGCAAACGCGCCGAGCACGATGTCCGCGATCGTGAACTTCTCGCTTTCCACGTGAAAACGGCCTTGCAAATGACCGTCGAGCAGCTTCCAGCGCTTGATCAGCGTTTGCAGATTAGCCTCGAGCGCGGCCGCGTCGCGTTGGTCGGGCGCTGTCCGCACGAGGCTGATGAAAACCGGGCGTTCGGCGGGCTGCAACGTCGATAGGGACCAGTCGAGCCAACGGTCGACACTCGCGCGAATTTTCGGCTCGGCCGGGTAAAGCGAGCTCGATGCGCCATATTGCATGGCCAGGTAGCGCAGGATGGAGTTCGATTCCCACAGCACGAACGTGCCGTCGACGAGGGTCGGGATCTGCCCGTTCGGATTGAGCTCGAGGTACTCGGGATCGTTCACGCGGCCGAATTGCATGCCGGCGTCGATGCGCTCGAACGGAAGGCCCAGTTCGTCGCAACACCAGAGCACCTTTTGCACGTTGACCGAGTTTGCCCGTCCCCAAATCTTCAGCATCTTCAGCGTCCTCCAAGAAAAACGGCGTCGTCACATCGAGCCGGCCATGATACGCGGTTCGCGCAACACGATTAGTAAAATACGCGGCATCCGCAAGAAACTTACCGCGAGGAACCTCGACCGTCATGGCCCGCCTCATCCCCGACGATTGGAAAAATCTGGCCGCGACAGGCGCGGCGGAACGCGAGCGTGAAACACTCGCGCTGCTCGAAGCCGCGTTGCCGGCAGGCTACACGGTCTACCACGGCGTGCACTGGACGCGTCTCAGCGGAAGTTTCTCCGTTTTCGGCGAAGCCGATTTCGTCGTCGTAAGCCCCGCCGGGCGCGTCATGCTCATCGAGCAAAAGGCCGGCTTCCTGCGTGAAACGGCTAAAGGGCTCGTGAAGGTCTACCTTCAGACCGAGCGCAACGTTTCGATCGAGCTCGCCCGCACGGTCGAGCGCATGCATCGCCGCTTCACGGCCGCGTTCGGTGCGGGCACCTACGGTATCGAGGCGCTGCTCTTCTGCCCCGATTACATCGTGAAAGACGCCGCCATCGCCGGCATCGCTCCCGAGCGGATTGTCGATTTCACGCGCAAGGATCGGCTCGTCGCCGTCATTCTCGAAGCGCTGCCCGCCGACGAGCCGCGGCTGCCCTGCGCACCGAAGGTCCATCACTATCTGGCCGACGAGCTTGCGCTCACACCCGACGCCAGCGCGCTCGTGGGCCAGGCGGGCACGATCGTCACACGCTTGTCGGGCGGGCTCGCGACATGGGCCAGACGCCTCGAGTTCACGCCGTTCCGGCTGCGCGTGATCGGAACCGCGGGCTCCGGCAAGACGCAGCTGGCGGTACAGGTCATGAAAGACGCGGCAGCGAGCGGCAAGCGCGCGCTTTACGTCTGTTTCAATCGCCCGCTTGCCGATCACATCGCACGCGTCGCCCCGGCCGGCGCCAAGGTCGCGAACTACCACCAGCTCTGCGATGCGGTTGCGCGCGACGCCGGGTGGGTACCGGATTTCCAGGGGACCGATGTATTCGCGCGGCTCGAAAGCGCGTTTGCCGACGCTCCGATCGGCGAGAACTGGCGTTTCGACGTCCTCATCGTCGACGAGGGCCAGGATTTCCAGGAGTCGTGGGTCGAGGCGCTCGCCCGGCTCGTGCGGCCCGATGGCGCATGGTGGTGGCTCGAAGATCCGCTGCAAAATCTCTATATGCGCGAGCCGCTCGCCTTGCCGGGGTGGACGGTGCTCACCGAGACGACGAATTACCGCAGCCCGCGCGACATCCTCGACTTCGTGCGTGAGAAAGTCGGCGCGGCGGTGCCCCGGGCCTCCGATCTCGCCGCCGGCAGCCCCTTCGGCGGCTCCGAGATCGCGTTCAGCTCGTTCGACGAAAACGCCGGCGACGCCGTCGTCGAAGCGACCAAGCGCGCGATCACGCAGGCGCTCTCGTTCGGCTTTCGCAAGCAGGATATCGCCGTGCTCTCGTTTCGAGGCCGGGAAGGGTCGGTGCTGACGCCCCTCGAGCAGCTCGGCCCGCACCGGCTCAAGAGCTTCACCGGCAAATACGACTTGTTTGGCAGTCCTCAATATCGGGAGGGCGACGTGGTGCTGGAGTCGATCTACCGCTTCAAGGGCCAATCGGCGCCCTGCGTGATCCTGACCGAGGTCGATTTCGAGGAGTTCGACGAGCGGGCGGCGCGCAAGCTTTTCGTCGGCGCGACGCGGGCGACGATGAAATTGATCGTTGTAGCTTCGCGGCGGGCGATGCGACAACTACGCCCGGACGCTTGACCCGCGCGCGTCTGGTCTGACGAATTGCCGGGCTCGCACCGGCAATTCGTGCCGCCGAAGACGGGTTCGTCAGCGGCTCGAAGGTAAAAACAACGCGTAATTTCGGCGGCGCGACAGGCGATGCGCATGAATGAATTACGCATTCATCAATGAAAGGCGGCCCGGGCCGATCATTTGATCTACATCAAAGCAAATGTGAAGCGCCGGCCTAAATCCGTAATTTCCCCACGGTCCGGAGGAGTATTGGATCGCGCAAATGAGAGGCAACTCCGATTATCCGATTACCTGCATATCAGCGACCGTAAAGTACTATTATTTCCTTCGTGTGATTTTCCGTCCCTTATTTTGTGGTGTGCCTTGTGAGCCTCTCAGGCCGTTCTTGTGAGATTGCGCCGAATATTTGACGCGGCGCGTCTCATGGCAAACGCGGGGCATCGTTTTCCCTGAAACTGCTTGTAGAATAAAAATTCTATTGTTAGTCTCTACCTGCCTTCGCTAATTCTCGCGGGGGTCGTTACTAGACGTTTCGCAATTCGTTTTTCGGTTCGCCGGCGCACATACGCGGCGGTGAGAAATCGACTGGGTTGCTATTGACGGGGCGCACATGCTGACGGATACGATGGACAGGCAGGAACAATTTTGCGCAGGCGATGTCGTCACGCTGAAAACTGGGGGCGCTCGCATGACGGTGACGTATGCGGGAGCCGACGAAGGCGGCGATTGGTTGTTGTGCCAATGGTTCGACGAGCACGGCGAGCTGCGACAAGAGAAGTTCATGCGGGATGCACTCGCCCGCGAGCCTCGTTCGATCTCCCCGGGCCTCGTGCATGTGCGCCGGTCCGCGCCGCCATCGGTCCCGCGCGCCTCGCGCACTTAACTCAGTGTGAACAGGCCCTGGAGAACCGGGGCAGGTCGAGCCGGTCGGGCGCGGGGTTGCGCGTCCTTGCCAATCGGCAGGCGCCGAACGGCTAACCGCGTCGATCGGCCCTTCGTGCGATGCGATCAGTGAGCGCTTGTGAAAACGCCCGCATGCTCAGAACTCGACGCTTGCGGACGACGTCGCTTGCCAAGTCCACCGGCGGATTCGGCAGAAAGGCCCAGCGCATCGCGATCAGCCAGCCGATTCCGGTCCAGCCGACGCACGCGGTGAAGAGCGCGATGAGCAGCAGGTCGTGGCGCTTGCGGCGGTCGGCGATGATCGCCGGCAGGAAGTAGAGCGCGAGCGCCAGCACGACCTCCACGACCTGCACCGCAATCTCATCCAGCATTCCATCCAACATGAAGACGCTCCAGGGTCCGTGGACCATTGTCGCGCGTTCCCGGCTTGTTCGCTAATGTCTGCACGAGCGCGCCCGAGGCTCTATCATGAGCGCTTTGAGCCAGAGGGCACCCGCCATGACCGTAGCCGACACGGCACAAAAGCCGCTCGATCACGACGCGCTGCGCGAATTCGTCGACCGCAAATGGAATGACGAGATCGTTCCGGCCTTGACCGATTACATTGCGATACCCGCGAAAAGCCCCGCCTTCGACTCCGACTGGGCAAAGCATGGCTATCTCGAGCGTGTGGTCGCCGATGCGGCGCGTTGGGCAGAGGCGCAGCGCGTGCGCGGTCTGAAGCTCGAGATCGTCAGACTGCCGGGCCGCACGCCTGTGATTTTCTTCGAAACGCCGGCCACGCGTGCCGGCAGCACCGATTCGATCGTCCTGTACGGCCATCTCGACAAGCAGCCCGAATTCGAAGGCTGGCGCAGCGATCTCGGCCCGTGGCTTCCCAAGTATGAAGACGGCAAGCTTTACGGCCGCGGCGGGGCGGACGACGGATACGCAATCTACGCGAGCCTGTGCGCGCTCGCGGCGCTCGACGAACAGGGTATCGAGCGTCCCCGCTGTGTCGGACTCATCGAAACCTGCGAGGAATCGGGCAGTTACGATCTGCTTCCGTACGTGGACGCGCTGCGCGACAGGCTCGGCACCGTCGGGCTCGTCGTATGTCTTGACTCGGGCGCCGGCAATTACGATCAGCTTTGGCTCACGACTTCGCTGCGTGGGCTCGCGGCCGGATCGCTCGAAGTCGAAGTGCTCGAGGAAGGCGTGCATTCGGGATCGTACGGGGGCATCGTGCCGTCGAGTTTTCGCGTTATGCGGCAGCTCTTCGATCGGCTCGAAGACGCGGCCACCGGGAATCTACTGCCGGGCGCGTTTCACTGCGAGATCCCCGCGAATCGCTTGCGCGAAGCGGAGGCGACCGCCGGCATTCTCGGCGACGAAGTCTGGAAGCCCGCGCCGTGGGCCTGCGGCCAGGACGGCAAGCCGGTGCTTCCCGTCACGGCCGATCCGCGCGAGGCGCTTCTGAACTCGGCCTGGCGCCCGTCGCTGGCCGTGACGGGCGCGCAGGGCCTGCCGCCGCTCGCGAGCGCGGGCAACGTGCTGCGCCCGCGCACGGCGTTCAAGTTGTCGCTGAGATTGCCGCCGCTCATCGACGCGGCGCGCGCCGTGGCCGAGCTCAAGACGCTGCTCGAGCTCGATCCCCCCTACAACGCGAAAGTCACGTTCAAGCCCGAAGCGAGTGCCGCGAACGGCTGGAGCGCACCCGAGCTCGCGCCGTGGCTCGGCGAGGCGCTGCAGCGCGCGTCGCAGACGCATTTCGGTGCGCCGTGCGCGTTCATCGGCCAAGGCGGCACGATCCCGCTCATGAACATCCTGCAAGCCGGGTTCCCGAAGTCGCAATTCGTCGTCTGCGGCGTGCTCGGCCCCAAGTCGAATGCGCATGGCCCGAACGAGTTCCTGCACGTGCCTTACGCGAGGAAGCTGACGGCCGCGATGGCCGAAGTCATCGCCGCGGCGCCGTGAGTCCTCAGGCGGCCGACTCCCGGCGCGCGGCGCACCGCGCACCCTGACGTGAGCCGTCGCACCCAAGCGCGGCTCGTCGGTCAACTTGCCTGAAGGATCGGCATAGGCTACCTTTTGCTCGCCCGTTCGCCTCGACGGATAACGAAAATGCCAAAGGAGCTCGATATGGCGGTGCTGATTCTCGGTTTAATCGCGTTTCTCGGCGTGCATTCGGTGCGCCTCGTCGCCGAGCCGTGGCGCGCCGCGCAGTTCGCGCGTCTCGGCGAGCAGCGTTGGAAAGGTCTCTATTCGCTCGTCTCGCTGATCGGTTTCGTGCTGATCGTCTGGGGCTACGGAATCGCGCGGCGCTCGCCCGTCCTGCTATGGGCCCCGCCGGTCGGCGCACGTCATCTGACGGCGCTTCTCGTGGCCATCGCATTCATACTCATCGCGGCGGCGTATGTTCCTGGCAATCACATCAAGCGCGCGGTCGGCCACCCGATGTACGCGGGCGTCGCGATATGGGCGATCGGTCACCTGCTCGCAAACGGCACGATCAATGCCGTCGTTCTATTCGGCGCATTCTTCGTCTGGGCCGCCGCCGGATTCCTGATCTGGCGTGGCCGCGACAGCCGCACGGGGGTCGCGTATCCGGCCGGCACGACGGCGGGCGACCTCAAAGCCGTCGTTGGCGGCCTCGTCGCCTGGGCCGTCTTCGCATTCCTTCTTCACGGCTGGCTCATCGGGGTAAGGCCGTTCGGCTGACGCTTCGCACGCCGATGGCGCGTGACCGAGCGTAGTGGCGCATCGAATCGGCAAAGACGACCGATTCGATTCGCGTGTCAGTCAATTCCTACCGACCACCGATAAAACCGACGCGAAATCGCGCGCGCCGCTGATTTCCGCGTAACCGCGGACCAGCAATACTAGCGGGACAACACGGGCGAGAAGCCCGGGCACATGTCCGAAACGTTTGGTAGTCCTAACTAGTACATCGCTGGGCGCGGTTCCGAGGGAAGTCCGATGAGTGAAGGTGTTCGCCACACGACCCTGTGGCGCGGGGAAGCTTTTGTCCGTTTTGCGCGACGCGCCTTCGCGTTCGCGCTCGTGAGTTCGGCGCTGTTGCACACATTGGCGTTCGCGCAAGCGTCGCTGAACTACACGACGTCATGGATCGGCAACACGTTCGGCTTCGGCGACGGGAAATGGGTGCAGCTCGATGTCGAAGCGCTGGCGGTCGGCCAGGACGGCACCGTCTACACCAATGCGCCCTGGGACGAAAGCGGTAGCGAGATCGGCGCGTACAAGGGCGGCACGAAGGTCGGCTACGCCGGCCAGACGCACGGGTGGGGCAATGCCGGTGGCGACGCGATCGCCGTGAACGGCACCTATTTGTACGCCGGCATGTCGATCGGCAATGAAGGGGGCAAGCTCGTCGGCAGCGGATATCCCTCCAACGGTTCGACGTGGTATGGGATCACGCGCCGCCCGCTCGCCGATATCACGCAAGGTGCGCCGTTCAAAGGCGGCGTCGGCAATCAGAGCAACGCGACGGCGGCGAGTTTCCTCGTTCTCGATGTCGTTCCCGACGGAACCGACGCCTCCATTCGCGGGCTCGCCGCTACGAGCACGGCCCTTTACGTCGCGAACACGTATGCGAACCAGATTCAGGTCTTCGATGCGAACACGATGGCGCCCGTCATCTCATGGGGCGCTCCGTCGCCGGGGCGCATCGCGATCGATACCGACGGCTCGCTCTGGGTCATTCAGGGGTTGCAGTCGACGTCCGGCCGCACCGTCGCACATTACTCGGCGAAGGGCGCCGTCCTGCCGGGCACGGTCACGCTGCCGAGCAATGCGGTGCCCGTCGATCTGGCCGTTGCCCCGTCCGGTCAACTGCTCATCGCCGACGGCGGTCCTTCGCAGCAGATTCTCGTTTTCGGCAAGACGGCATCGGGGCTCGTGCAGCCCATCACCGGAATCGGCGCGCAGGGCGGGATTTTCGCTCCGACGCCCGGCGTGCCGGGTGACTGGCGCTTCAACGGCATGACGGGCATCGGCTTCGATGGCGGCGGCAATCTCTATGTCGCGCAAAACAGCGCAGGCCCGCGCGATTTCGGTTCGTTGTCGACGGGGCAGGGCACGGTGCTCGAGAGTTACAACTGGTGGTCGAAGGCGCTCAACTGGCGGCTGCACGGATTGCTGTTCGTCGACGGGGCGGCGCTCGATCCAGCATCGCCGAGCGACGTCTTCAGCGGCTCGAAGCATTTCACGTTGAATTACGCGGCCGGTCCAGGCCAGGAATGGAGCTACAAGGGTTTCACGATGAACCGCTTTCGCTACGCCGACGACCCGGCGCTCCATCTCACGCGCGGCGTACGAGGGGAGCCGCTCGTGCGCCGGATCAATGGCGCACGGTACCTGTTCACGCAGGACATGTACGCCCACTACCTGAGCATCTATCGCTTCGCGCCGACGACGGATGGAGAAGTCGCGATTCCTTCGGGTCTGCTCTCGCAAAATCCGATTCCCGGCAACTGGCCCGCCGGCCAACCTGCCTACGGCGAATGGATGTGGCGCGACACAAACGGCGATGGCCGGCTCGCGCCGAGCGAAATCCAATCGAACGGCGCGACGGGCAACAGCGTGTACAACGGCTACTGGTGGGTCGACGATGCGGCCAACATTTGGCTCGCGACGGGCGGCAGCGGAATTCGCGAGATGCCGCTGCAGGGCGTCGATTCGTTCGGCAATCCCATCTATCAGTACAACTCGGCGAAGACGTTCGCGACGCCGCAACCGTTCACGAGGATCGCGCGGATCGTCTATGTGGCATCGACGGATACCATGTATATCTCGGGCTATACGAATACGGCGCCGTACGAGGCGTCGAACTGGAAATCGATCGGCCGCGTCGTTGCGCGCTACGACAACTGGAGCTCCGGTGCGCCGAGGCTTCAGTACGTGATTCCGCTCGTCTACGGCCCGACGCAAAATCCGGCGCTGATCCCCGTCTCGCTCGCGGCGGCCGGAAACTATCTGTTCGTTGCCGAGAGCACCACGGCGCGACTCGATGTCTACGACGCGCGCACGGGCCAGCAGGTGGGGGCGCTGGCGCCGCAATCGACGGTCGGCAGCACGAGTGGCTGGATCGACGCGGAGATGGCGATCAGCGCCGCGATCCTGCCGAACGGCCAGTATGTCGTGCTTGCCGAGGAGGATGCGCGGGCCAAGGTCCTGATGTATCGCTGGACGCCGTGACACGATGACATGATGGGCCGACGTCGTCGCGGCAACGACGATCGTCGTTTCCATCTCCTACCGGTTTGCGGAGTTTGCCGGCCGAGGGAAAAGCGGATAGACGCCGAGTGCCAGCAGCCCGGCCACCCACCAGACGCCCGCCCACGAACTGGCGGCGAGCAGATGCGGGATTGCGAGCGGCGCGAGAAAGAGACCCGCATAGACGACGGTGTTCCCCATGCCGAGCGCGGTGCCGGCGCGGGATGGGCCGGCCAGCGTGGCGAGCTCGGCATACGCTACACCGTGCCACGCGGAAATGCAGATGCCCGCGACGACGACCATCGCCACGACGACGGCGATCGGCACGCCGCGACCGAGCATGACGGCCGATGCCAGCACCGCGAATGATGCCGCCGCGACGAGCGTCGATCCGCGCAGATAGGCGCGCCGGTTGCCGCGCCGATCCGTGTAGCGGCCGCTCCAGATACGCATCGCCATTGCGCCGATCTGCACCGCCGCCATGGTGAGGCTGATCCCAGCCGTGCCTACGCGAGCGAAGTCGTGCAGGAAAACGGTGGCGAAGGTCAGCACGGCGAACTGGGGCACGCAGAGAATGCCGATGCCGAGCGCCACGCGCCAGACGCCGGCATCGGTGAGCGGTCCGCGTTGCGATCGGCCCGATGCGCGAGCGACGGGGCGCTCGGCATGCTCGGCGTGCGGCGGCCGATGTAACCAGCGCAACGCGAATGCGGCTGAAACGAGGCACATCGAGGCCAGCACGCCAAAGACGCAACCGAAGCCCTTGCTCGAGGCGAGCCACGGCAGCAACGAGGCGCCGATCCCGCCACCCATCGGTACGGCGGTCTGCCGGATGCTCATCGCCAATCCGCGCTCGCCCTCCTTGAACCAGCCCATGATCGCTCGTCCGCTCGATCCGTTGACGCTGCCGCCGAGCAAACCGGCGACGCACATGGCCGCCGCGAGAAACGTCGCGGTGGGTGCCGAGCCTGGCGACGGCACGACGGCGAGCATCATGAAGAAGAGCACGAGGGCGGTGCCGACGAGCCCCGTGACGAGCACGCGCCGATCGCCGAACCGATCGGTGGCCACGCCCCAGGGCAACTCCGAGAGGGCGAGACCGAGCCCCATCGACCCGAGCACGAGACCCAGCTCCGCATTGCCGAGGTGATAATCCGCGCGCATCCAGACGGCCGTCGTCGGGATGCCTGCCGCCGCGGCCGAGAAGCTCGCATTCGCGGCAACACCGGCCCCGAGCACTTTCCAGCGATGCGAAGCGCCGAGTGGCTGCCCGCTGCGTTCGGCGCCTTTGGCGAGACATTGCGTTTCCATCGAAATCCCCGTGCGCGGTGGTGTTTGACGGGTGCAGTCTCGCACTCTATGATCGTGCTGAAAATCAGATATTTTTCAACGGATCGTCCAGTAAAACCGGATGATGGGGTGACGGCATGAGCCAGACGAACGTCGATATCGCGGCATTGCGCAGCTTCGTGATGGGCATCGATCTCGGCAGCTTCGCGAAGGCGGCCGATCGCGTGGGCCGATCGACTTCGGCCGTGAGCGCGCAGATCCGCAAGCTCGAGGAACAAGCGGGTACGCCGCTCTTTCGCAAGTCGGGCCGCGGCCTCGCGTTGACCGAGGCGGGCGAGGTCATGCTCCGCTACGCGCGCAGGCTCGTCGAGCTCAACGACGAGGCAATTTCCGCCGCGCGCGGCGTCAATCTCGAAGGTTGGGTGCGGCTCGGGTTGCAGGAGGATTTCGGCGAATCGTTGCTTCCGGGCGTGCTCGGCCGGTTCGCCCGCGCTCATCCCAAAGTGCGAATTGAGGCGCGCGTCGCGCGCAACACCGACCTCTTCGCACGCCTCGACGCGGGCGAGCTCGATCTCGCGCTGACCTGGGACGACGTGGACTCATCGCTGCGCGCGCGGCGCGCGGCTGGGGCGAGCATGCAAGTGGCGGCGCCGCGCCTTCATTGGATCGGCTCGGATGCGTTGCGATGGGATCGCGAAGCGGGGGAGCCCCTGCCGCTCGTGTTGTTCGATGGACCCTGCGTCGTTTGCAGTGCCGCCACGGCCGCGCTCGATCGTGCCGGCGTTGCATGGCGCGTGGCGGTCACGAGTCCGAGCCTCGCGGGTCTCTGGGCCGCGGCCGCGGCGGGACTCGGCGTGACGGTACGCGCATCCTATGGATTGCCGTCGAGCGTGCGCACGCTCGATGCGAATGCCTATGGGTTGCCGACACTGCCGACGCTGCCGCTCATGCTCTTGCGCGCGTCGAATGCATCGGCGCCGCCCGTCGACCAGCTGGCCTCGATCGTGCTCGACGCGGTCTTGAGCCAGACAAGTCCCACGGAACGGGCGGCGTAAAGGTTGAACCGCCTCAAGCCGCGCGCGGCGCTTCTACCGGCGGCGTGCCTTCGTGAAAGAGCGCGCGCAATTGAGAACGGAATTCCGGCGTGTCGGCATGATGGTGAACGGCCACCGCATGCTGGACGGCCGCTTCGATCAGCTCGTCGTCGGAATCCGCCGATAGCGCGACCGAGCAGTTCATTTCGCTCGGGTACTCCCGGCAATCGATGTATTTGCGGGTCATGGCGTCTATCCTCCTCGATCGGCTACCGCACACTGACGAAGCCACGACCGAACGATGAAGCCCAAGGCTTGATGTTCTGATTGTGGCGGTTAGTCCTTCATTAAGCATTCTTCATAAGAAAGAAGGCAATATGAAAGAACGCAGGTGCCTGAATAATAGAGCGTGCAAGGCGTGCGACCAAATCGCATACATCGTGCTCTTGATCTTGCCGTTTCCGCCAGACCACGCACGTCGCCGTTCGAGGGCGGACGCCATCGGCGCTGAGCAGGAAGGGGGGAGCGACTGCGCGCGTGGCAGCGCGGCGAGCGCGGCTATCCTCGAGAGCCGCGCGCGATCTCATCGCCCGCGTCGGGCGAGAGGCGGCGCGTAATCGGAATCGAACCGAACGAGAAAAGGCCGACGACGAGAAACGCCGGCCAGAAGTCGGACCACGTCACGTGCGCGTGACCGTGCACTGCCCGGGCGATTTGCAGCACGATGCCGCCGACCACGACGCCGAGGCCGAGCGACATCTGCTGGACGACGCTGCCGAGGCTCGTGGCGCGGCCGACGTCGCGGCTCGCGATATCGGCGTAAATCATCGAATTGAGGCTCGTGAACTGCAAGGCGGGGAAGAAGCCGCCCAAAAGCACGACGAGCCAGATGTACCAGAGGGACGTGCCGGGAAAGAAGGTGCCGTAGGCGGCGATCGCGACGCCCGAAAACGCCGCGTTGTAGATGAGCACCGTGCGAAACCCGAATTTGCGCAGCGTTAGGGACGTGAGCGAGCGCATGAACATGCTCCCGAACGCGGAAGCGCAGGTGATGAGGCCCGATTCGAACGCTGTCATGCCGAGTCCTTCCTGCAACGCGAGCGGCAACAGGAAAGGCACGGCGCCGAGCCCGATGCGAAACATCGATCCACCGAGGACGCTCGCGCGATAAGTAGGAATCCTGAGGAAACGCAGCTCGAGCACGGGCCGTTCGGCACGCTGCGCGTAGAGCACGTAAAGCGCAATGAGGAACGCGCCCACGAGGCACATTTCGTAGGCGGTCCGATCGGCGACGATGTCGGTGCCGATCAGCGACAGCCCGAGCAGCGCAAGCGAGGCGCCGAGCGCGGAAAGAACGAAGCCGGTCCAGTCGAGCGGACCCGGGTGCGGCTCGTGCGTATTGGCGATGTAGCGGTTCGTCAGGTAGATGCCGAGCAGGCCGATCGGCACGTTGATGAAGAAGATCAGCCGCCAGTGAAGATAGGTGGTGAGGAACCCGCCGAGCAGCGGCGCCGCGGCTGGCGCGAACATCGCGGGCATGCTCAGGTAGTTCATCGCGCGCACGAATTCGCTCTTCGGCACCGAGCGAAAAATGATGATGCGCCCGACCGGCACCATCATCGCGCCGCCGATGCCTTGCAGAAAGCGCGCGAGCGTGAAGAAGTGCATCGAACGCGAGGCCGCGCACATCAGCGAGCCCGCGATGAAGATCCCGATGGCCGTCCGAAAGACCGTGCGCGAGCCGAAACGATCGGCGAGCCAGCCGCAAATCGGAATGAAAACGCCGAGACTCACCACATAGCTGATGATCGCGATCTTCAAGGAGACGGGATCGCTGCCGAAATCGCGCGCCATCGAGGGAAGCGCGGTGACGATGATGTTTGCGTCGGCGCTTTCCATGAAAAGCGCGCACGCGACGATGAGCGGAGAGATTAAGGCGATGGCAACCGGCATGGACAAGCGGCGCTGCGGCCACGCGTGCAGGGCACGAACGCAAAGCCCGAATTATGCGCCGACTTTTCCGCCGATGGGACGATTATGTACAGTTTGTTGCGTGTGCAACGACTACCGTTGCAGTTTTTGCAGTCGTTGCAGTTTCGTTCTCGTGGTCTCCCCGCAGCCCGCGGCTTGAACTCGCCACTTGCAATTCGTGGCCTGCCGGTCAGCGGGCGAACGGATAGCGCTCGACGTAGACGGCGAGATCCTTCATCCGCAGGCTGCCCCAGCCGGTGGGGTAGTCCCAGCGCGGTCCCGCGTTGTAGCCGTACCCGCCATAACCGTTATTGCCCGAGGTCACGTCGAACGCGAGCGACGGCGTGGCGGCCACCGCGCTGTAGAGGCTCGATGCGGGGAACCCGAGCGAGTTCGAATGAGCGGATTCGAGGCGCGCCCAGAATCCGACGAAGAGCGGCGACGAAAGGCTCGTGCCCCCGACTTGCTCGACGCCGTTCGACGTGTAGATGAGCGCGCCCGTGCTTTGCGCGGCATCGAACGAGATGTCGGGCACGGCGCGGCCGGCCGGCCTCGGGCTCACGTTCAGCGCTCGTTGCCAGACGGGCGTCGGCTCGAACGCACTGAATCCGCCCGTCGATGCCCATAGCTTCCCGTCGCCGTCGAGGCCTTCGTTCCATACGGTTTCGTTGGCGAAGGAGCCGTCGGCCTGCGTGTAAAGGGTCGTGCCGCCCACTGAAATGACGTTCGGCGACGAAGCGGGCCACGACAGCGAATAAGTGCCGCCGTCCGGAAATCCGCGGTTGTTGCACTCGTAGGCGCCTTCATCGCCCGAGGAGACCGAGAACGTTTGCCCTTGCGCCACGGCTGCCGTGAAGATTTGATCCTCGGCGGCCATGGTGCCATCGGTGTACGCATCGGCCTCGCACCAGCCGAGCGAGACGTTGATGACCTTGGCCACACCGTCGGTGACGGCCTGGTTGAATGCCTGAGTCAGCCCCGTGTTGCCGGGCGCGTTCAGGTCCGCTGCGTAAAAGATCAATTGTCGCACCGCGCCGCCCGCCGCGCCGACGATGTCCTGGCTATCGAGATCCCACTCGACTTGCCCGTTCGGATCGTCGTCATAGTTGCCGTTCGAAGCGCCGGTGTTCACAGTCGAGACGTTGACGGGCGAGAGGTTGTTCGCGCTCGTGAATTGCGCGAGGTCGCTCGTCGCCTGGCTCGCGCCGCCGATCGTGACGATGCCGATGGTCGTATTCGATGCGCTGGGCAGGCTGTCCGCTTGATAGATCGCGGAGAACTCCTTCGGAGCGTGGCCTTTCGCCGTGCCGGCGGCGGCGCGTGTATCCGCCTGTGCGCGCGGGCCGCGGACCGCCATCGTATGCGCGCGCGTCACGTTTTGCAGCCCGAGCACCGCGAGCACGGAGTCGGCGAGGCCCTCGGGCACCTGCGCGGTTCTCGTATTCGCGTGCACGAGCCGCCCACCTTTCATGAAGTGGACGATCGGCGTATGGAACGCGCGCTTGACGGTGCCGGAGGTGCCGTCCGCGGAGATCAGCATGCGGTTGCGAGAGACCGCGATATTGACGAGGCCGTTTTCGCGCAGGTAGGCAACGACACGTTCGACTTGCCGCGGAGTCGGCGCGTATCGCTCGAGAAAGGCTTGCGGCGTCAGGAATTGGTGGTAGCTCGGGTTCGCTCGACGCGTGACGGCGTCGGCAAGATCGCGCAACTTGCCGAAATCGTGAGCCTTCATGCTGACGACGACGCGGATCGGTTCGCCCGCCCTCGTTTCTGTTTGCGGGGCGGCGCTGAAAGTCCGTAGCTGAGCGGGCGTCAGGAAACCTTTGGTGGCGGTGTCGACCCAGTTCGTCGAGGCGCCGGCCGCGTGCGCGGAGACGGTGGCGAGAAAAAGCGGCAGCGCCATTGCGGCGCGACCGCGCCATTTCGACATCGATTGTTTCGGCTTTGCAGTCGAATCCATTTGACCTCCTTGGTTTGCAACGCCGGAGGAGACGCCGTGGCTGTCGACCGCGGGCATCGCGGTCCGTCAACGGATGTGAGCAGGGTTCCCGTCTCGAGCCATTGTCGCCGTGGGGGAGTGGCAAGTGCTCGCGATCGATCGCCGAGCGCTTTCAACCTAGAGGACAAGAATGGCTTCGGGTAGCTATTCGATCTGCGGGGGAGAGTGGCGGTCTGTACAGAGAGCCCGGCGCGCTCGATTCAAGGGTGCGTCACTTGGCCAATGCTTCGCCCGAATTCGCGCCGGCATCGTAGAAATTCGCGAGGTCGCGCTTCCAGGCGTGCAAAGCGTCGTCGTCGAGATAGACCATGTGACCGCTCGCGTAGTGCTTGACTTGGATATGTGCACGCAGCGACGGCTCGAGTCCCATGTGCGCGAGATCGTATTCGGTGCCGAAGAACGGTGTCGCGAGATCGTAGTAGCCGTTGCACGACAGCACGCGAAGGCTCGGGTTTTGTCGCATGGCTTCGGCGAGATCGCCGGCCGCGTACGGCAACTCGAGCGTCTCGCCCCACGATTGGCGATGCTTCCATTGCCATGCTTCGAGCACGGTGTCGCTGAAGACCCGATAGGGCGTCGGCGCGACATAGTGCAAATCGCGCGCGAGGTGGTCGTGAAACGCCGCGTCGAACGCGCTCACGATGTACCTCTCGGAAGCATCGAAATCGGGGGTCTCGGAGACGTCGTCCGCTTCGATGCCAATGACGCGCGCGTCGTAGCGCCCCACGCCGCGCGGTTCGCCGCGCAGCAGTTGCTTGCGAAATCGGGAGGGCCGGATGCGCAGATGCGAAGCGATCACATAGCGCTCGTCGAGCCCGGTATAGCGCGCCACCTGCGCCGCGATCGCATCGCGCTCGCCGTCGGGCAGCGCGTCGCCCTTCGCGAGGGCGGCGGCGTAAGGGCCGATTGCGAACGCCCGCACTTCGTCGAGAAACGCGGGGAGATCGGACGGCTTGGGGCTCGGAAGCTTGTCGTGGTACCAGGCGGCGGCCGCGAACGAGGGTAGGTAGCGGATGCTCATGAGATCGTAGCCGGGCATCCGGCTGTTCGCGTTCAACACCGACGATAGCAGCACCACGCCGTTGAGCGCGATGTTCTGCTGACCCAGCCGGTACGCAAGCATGGCGGCGCGCGCCGTGCCGTACGATTCGCCGATCAGGTACTTCGGAGAGTTCCAGCGATCGTTGACGGACAGATACCGCTCGATGAAGCGCGAGAACGCGTCGAGATCGCCGTCCACGCTGTAGAAGCGCTTTGCCGCCGTCGCGGGGCCAAGTGGCCTCGAGAAGCCGGTTCCGACGGCATCGATGAAGACAAGATCCGTCTTGTCGAGGAGGCTGTCGCGGTTGTCGCCAAGGACATAGGGGGCGGGCAGCGTGGGGGCCGGCGTTTTCGTGCGCACGCGCACGGGGCCGACCGATCCCATCAGGAGAAAGATGCTGCCGGCGCCAGGGCCGCCGTTGAAAAGGAACGTGATCGGCCGCCGCGCGGTGTCTTTCGCGTGCGCCGTGTAGGCGACGTAGAACATGCTCGCATCGGGCTCGCCTTTGGCGTTCTCGATGACGAGCGTGCCGGCGGTGGCGCGGTAATCGATGCGGCGCCCGTCGATGCGAATCGTGTGCTCGGTGACGCTCGATGTTTCGCGCGGCGCGGGCTCAGCCTTGACCGCCGATGCAGCCGATGCCGTCGGCGACGGGGCGGCCGCGGCATGCGCGACGGCCGATGCCGGGGCGGCGGCTTCGGTCTCGTCCGCGTCGTCAGCCCATGCCGATGAGGAGGCAACGCACGAGAGCGCGAACACAAGGGCCAGGCAAGACGGCAAGGAACGGCTCGATAGGGTGCGCGCCGCGCGGGTGGCCCGGTCATTGCACAGCATGTCAGCGAGGCGAAGGCGCATGGGCGCTCCAATGGGTCGATGCCGTCCAAGAACGGCATCGATTCTTCGTAATGCGGCGCACCAAGTCAACGCCAACGTTGCAGGGCGCGTCGAGCCGTCAGCGGGGTGATCCGATAAGATGTCGGCGATCGAACACTACGATTGCCTTTCTGACCGAGCGATTTCCGATGCCATCCCATCCTTCCGTCGAGCCTCCCCAAGAAGACACTAAGAGGAAAGCGCAGCGCGTTGCCTGGACGGCGCTGAACGTGGCGTTGATCGCGCTGGCGGCATGGGTGCTGCGGGAATTCATCGCGCCGATGGTCTGGGCAGGCGTCATCACGATCGCGCTGTGGCCGCTGCTCCTCAAGTTGGCGAGCCCCCGTCACGCCCAGGGCGGCACGACGGCGCTCGCGCTTGCCGTGACGATCGCGGTCGGTTTTTTCGTCGCGCTGCCGTTCGTTCTCGTCTTCACGCAGACGGCCCTCGAGGCGCACGACCTCATTGCCTGGATCAAGAACACCGAGGCGAACGGCATCCCTTTGCCTCACTTCGTCGATCAACTGCCGTTCGGCAAGCAAATCGCCGACTGGTGGCAGGCCAATCTCGCGCGCCCGTTCGGGCAATCGCCCGCCATGAAGGAGCTGCACGGCGAAACCGTGGCCACGGTGGGCCGACATTTCGGCGTACTCGCCGTCCGCGGCATCGTGCACTTCGGCTTCATGCTGTTGACGCTGTTCGTGCTGCTGCAGACCGGTCCCCGCCTCGCCGATCAATCGCTGAAAGTCGTGCGGCGCTTCTTCGGTGCGGAGGGGGCGCAACTGGCGAGGGCAATGGCCGAAGCCGTGCGAGGAACGGTAACGGGGCTCGTTGTCGTCGGCCTCGGCGAAGGCCTGCTGATCGGCGTCTCCTACGCCTTGACGGGGCTGCCGCACGCTGGAGCCATCGGTCTTCTGACGGCCATCGCGGCCATGTTGCCGTTTTGCGCGCCCGTTGTGTTTTGCGGCGCCGCACTTTGGCTGTTTGCACACGACTCGATGGTCGGCGCCATCGCCGTCCTCGCCACGGGTTCCATCGTCGTGTTCATCGCCGAGCATTTCGTCCGCCCAATATTGATCGGCAGTACTACACGATTGCCGTTTCTTCTCGTCTTGTTCGGCATCCTCGGCGGCGCCGAGACATTCGGCCTCGTCGGGCTTTTCATCGGGCCCGCGCTGATGACGGTGCTCGTCGTGCTCTGGCGCGAGTCGACGCAGCAACCGTTGTAGCGCAAGCCGTCAGGCTTCGAAGGCGCCTGATCGCGGGCGCCGAGCGTCAGGCGTGCCGGGTAAAGAACTCGGCCGCGACGGCGAGCGCCGTATCGACGGCTTGCCTGTCGACGTCGAGATGCGTCACCCAGCGCTGCCGCGTCGCGCCGTAGGCCGACGTGACGCCGATTCCGTGCCGCGCGAGATGCTCGGCGAACGCGCTCGCGTATTGCGGCGCGACATCGACGAAGACGATGTTCGTATCGGGCGTGACGACGCTTACGCCGGGAAACCTGGCGAGGCCCTGTGCCAGCGCTTTCGCGTTCGCATGGTCGTCGGCCAGCCGCTCGACGTTGTGCTCGAGCGCATAGAGGCCGGCCGCCGCGAGGACGCCGACTTGCCGCAGGCCGCCGCCCAGCATCTTGCGCAGCCGGCGCCCCTTGGCGATCAGCTCGGCCGATCCGACGAGGACCGATCCGATCGGCGCGCCGAGACCCTTCGACAGACAGACGGAGACGGTATCGAACGGACGCGCCAGCCTCTCGACGGGCACGCCGAGCGCGGCCGCCGCGTTGAAAACGCGCGCACCGTCGAGATGGCATGCGAGCCCGTGTCGCCGCGCAAGCGCCGTTGCCGCTTCGACATAATCGGTCGGCAACACTTTGCCGCCGATCGTGTTTTCGAGTGCGAGGAGCCGCGTGCGCGCGAAATGCGGATCGTCGGGCTTGATGGCCGCCTCGATCTGCTCGAGCGGCAGGGTGCCATCGGGCAGGTTGTCGAGCGGTTGCGGCTGAATGCTGCCGAGCACGGCCGCGCCTCCGCCCTCCCAGCGGTAGCAATGGGCCTGCTGGCCGACGATATACTCGTCGCCGCGGCCGCAGTGCGCCATCAGCCCGATCAGGTTCGATTGCGTGCCGGACGGAACGAAAAGCGCCGCTTGCTTGCCGAGCGTCTCCGCGAGCTGCGTTTCGAGCCGCTTGACGGTCGGGTCGTCGCCGAAGACATCGTCGCCGACTTCAGCCGCCGCCATGGCCGCGCGCATCGCGGAGCTCGGGCGCGTGACGGTATCGCTGCGAAAGTCGTGTTTCAGTGCCGCAATCATCGAGTTCTCTCCGCATGGATCAGCAGCCGCGCTGGCCGGCGCGGACTGCGCAAAGAGGCAACTGTAGCCGGTTTCGGCGCCGCTTGCCGCCGAAGCGCGCGTGTCACCCATTCATTTTGAGAATCTTCTCGATCCGACACGCACCGCGTTTATTTGCGTCGATCAGTTCATTCGCGTCGCTGGCCGCCGGGCACGTGCGCTACAAAGACGATAAAGTGCCGGCATGCGACGGGCGCCGAGCACGCCGCGCGCGACCGGGCATCCGCCTTGCCCCGGCTGCTGCGAGGCTGCCCGCACTCCTGGATGTATCGAGAACATATGGTTTGAATCCGCCTGCCCATGAAGCCCCTTTTTGCCGCCGCCCTGTCGATTGCCGCCGTTGCGTGGCCGGCCATCGGGTCGTGCACGCCGATACCGCTCGACGATCCGCTTCAATGCAACGTGTCGCCGCACGTCTTCATCGGCGGACTCATCAATCAGGGCGATGTCGAGCCGCAGCCCTTCCGCGTGGAAAGCAATTCGATCAACGCGTTCAACCCCGTGCACGGCGCCGACTTGCGCGCGTTCGGCTTCCATGTCTTCGCGCTCGTCGCCTACGAGGAAGGCGATCCGCTTTTCCGCAAGGGAAGCGGCAAGCGCGTCTCCAGCTCTGCCTACGGGGCCGTGGTCTGGGGCTCGACCGAAAAGGTTCAGGCCGCCGTTTCCGCGGCGCACAGCTCGGCCATCGTGCACCACGCCGGACCGTTCATCACGGCGATCTTCTGCGACCGCGAGTCCTGAGGGTTTTCCCCTATTGTTGGCGCTTTTGCCTGATCACGGCAGGCAGACCGGTCGCTCTTCATGCGTTTCGGGGCCCGGGCTAGTTGGCAATCGGCAACGGCCGGAAACGTTTCATGACGAACCACGATAGACGCGTCGATTCCCTCATGTAACCATCTTCGACACGGCTTGGCGCAACCGTGATCGTATCCGCCGCTCGCCTTTCGCCGTTAGCGAGACTCGAGCGAGCAAGAAAAAAGGAAATCCACCTCATCGGGATCGAGGGGAAGGCAAAATGAAAAAAACGGCTGTTTCTCTGGTGCTGTCGACCGTATTCGCCGCGCCGGCGTTCGCTCAGAACAGCGTCGCGCTCTACGGTGTCATCGACGAGGGCTTCGATTACACGAATAACGTGCGGGGAAGCCATAACTACGAATTGCAAAGCGGCTTCGCACAGGGCAGCCGGTGGGGGCTCAAGGGTGCCGAGGAACTGGGCGGCGGCCTGAAGGCGGTGTTCCAATTGGAAAACGGCTTCAACGTCAGCAACGGCCGGCTCGCGCAAGGCGGGCTGATGTTCGGCCGGCAGGCGTATGTCGGACTTTCGAGCAATCGCTTCGGCACGCTGACGGTCGGCCGGCAATACGATTCCGTCGTCGATTTCCTCGCACAGACCACAGCCAACGGAAATTGGGCCGGCTTGATGTTTTCGCATCCTTTCGACAACGACAACACCGATAACACGTTTCGCGTCAACAACACCGTCAAATACATGAGTCCCGATTGGGCGGGCCTCCAATTCGGCGGCACTTACAGCTTCAGCAACAGCACCAGCTTTGCCAACAATCGTCAATACAGCGTAGGCGGCCAGTATGCGACCGGTGGGCTGCTCGTCGCGGCGGCCTTCCTCGAGGCGACCGATCCTTCGACCACGGCGGGCGGAGCGATCAACAACGGCGGCGATACGAACTTCGTTGCGAGCCGGCTGCGCATTTTCGGCGGCGGCGTCAATTACACGTTCGGGCCCGCGACGGCGGGGCTCGTCTATACGAATACGTTCATCGCCGACCCGGTCGCCAACGGTTATCTGAACCAGACGGTGACGACGGAGACCATCGCGCCGATCTCGGGGCCGCTCGCCGGCGCGACGGTCGGCTCGATTCGCTTCCAGAACTTCGAGGTCAACGGCAAATATCAGCTCACGCCGGCGCTCTTTATCGGCGCGCAGTATGTCTACACGCTCGAGAGCTACAACACGACGTTCGGCGGCGTGAAGCCGACGATCCACTCTTTCGGTCTCATGCTCGACTACAACCTTTCCAAGCGAACCGACATCTATATCCAGGGCGCGCTGCAGAGGATTACCGGCGACTCGACGGGATCGAGTCTCGATCAGGCCTACGTGCCGGGCGCGGCGGACCTGTCGGGCAATTCAAAGCAGGTGATGGGGCGCGTCGGCATTCGGCATAAGTTCTGACCAGCGTTTGCCGCTCGAGCGGCCGTCGTTGCCGCATCCGCCGACGGGCGCGATGCGGCGCTGTCTTGAAGATTTCGCTCGCGTCGACGATACGAAGCTGCGATGTGGCCTATAGTTTGCAACGGCCTAAGCCGAAATCGGACACGGGCGCCCTCGGCGTCCCGTGCCGGCCACTCGTCCAGAGGAGAACGAGACCATGACACCCACGCAAGTGCTTGCCACTCGCCTTATCGAAGCCCATCGATCGCATCGGTCGATCGGCGATCTTCAGGTGAACGACCTCAGGCCTGCGAGCATCGACGAAGCCTACGTCGTCCAGCAGATCGTGCTGGCCGAGCTCGGCGGCGCGGGCGGTTACAAGATCGGCGCGGGAACGCCCGAGGCGGAGCCGCAGTGCGCGCCGATCCCGGCCAAGAAGGTGGTCGGCGCCGCGGCGGGGATTCGCCGCGACGACTATAGCCGCATCGGCCTCGAGCTCGAGATCGCGTTCAGCTTTGCCGACGATATCGATCGTACGTTTGCGGACCGCGCCGAGGACGCGCTCGATGCGATCGATACGATGTCCGTTGTCGTGGAAGTTGTCGACAGCCGATTCGAAGCATGGCCGAAAGTCGACCCGTTATTGCAGCTCGCCGATTTGCAGAACAACGGTGCGCTCGTGATCGGCGATACGCGGCCCTACGATCGCAACTTCGATTTCAGCGCCCCACACGTGAGCTTCAAGTTCGGCGAGCATGAAATTTTCAGCGGCCGTGCGCGACATCCCGCCGGCGACCCGCGCCGGCTCGTCGCGTGGCTCGTCGCACGCACGCTCCAAACCGGGCATTCGATTCCCGCTCGCACGATTCTGACGACCGGTTCTTATACGCCGCTCTATCTCGCGAAAGAGCCCGGGTGCGTGCGCGGGACGATCGAGGGCTTCGGAGGGATCGAGTTCACGATCGCGTGACGCGTAGGATGAGCCGCGACCCTCGGCGGCTTTCGCGCGCTTCTTTCGCGGCGGACGGCTTGCGCCGTTTTCAGCGCGAGCCGAGCCGTCTTTCCAGCAGCGGAATCAGCCGCTCATCGGGTGTCGCGCAGGCCGACAGCGCCGTGACGTCGGGATAGGCGATTCGCGCAATGGAAGTCAGGACCTGGCCCGGCGGCGCTTCGACGAGCACCGTTGCACCGAGCTCGATGATGACGGTGAGCGCGTCGAACCAGCGCACCGTATGGCGCATGTTCGTCGCCAGATCGTCGCGGATCGCTTCGGCCGTGCGCAACGGGCGGGCGGTACGGTTGCCGACGTAGACGGCACGCGGTGCTTGCAATGGAATATCGGCTGCATAGGCGAGCAACTCATCCGAAGCATCGGCGAGCAACTCGCAATGGGACGGCACGCTGACGTCGAGACGTTTCGCCCGGTGCGCGCCGGCGGCGAGCGCACGTGCGTTGAAAACGTCGAGTGCCACGTTCGATCCGGTCACGACGATTTGGCGAGGGGCGTTCACGTTGGCGACATAGACGCGCGATGCGGCGTCGGCTGCCGCGCCGCCGGCGAGCCGTTCCACTTCATGCTCGGTGAGGCCGTCGATCGCGGAAAGACCGTAGCCGGACGGATAGGCACGCTCCATCAATTCCGCGCGCTTGGCGACGAGACGCACCGCGTCGGCGAAGGCGATCGCGCCGGAAGTGACGGCAGCGGCATAGGCGCCCACGGACAGGCCCGATGTCAACGCGATATCGAAGCCATCGGCCGCGATCCGGCGGGCCGTCGCCACGCCTGCCACCACGAGGCCGACTTGCACGGCCACGCTCGAGCGCAAGGCGTCCGGCGTATCGATCGTCAAAACGTCCAACGAAAGGGCATCCGATGCTTCGGCAATCGTGGTCCGGACGACCGGATGCGGCGGCAATCGATGCAGGAAGCCGGCGGATTGCGCGCCTTGGCCAGGGAAGAGGCACGCGAGCATCAGGTCACCTCTGCCGGAGCCGCCGACTCGATGGACCACGGATCGGCAACGAGGCGCGGTCCGTCAGTACTCCTCACCATCGTGCGCGGTTTGCGCAGGGCCCACTCGGCGAGCGCGACGCCGCCTGCCGGGGCGTCGAGCTGAACGTCGATGCGTAGGCCTGCGCGCGCCGCATGGGCGTGCAATTCCGTCGACAAGCGTTGCGCGTCGTCATGCGAGAGCGGGGTAGGGGCGCGGATCAGCAGGTCGAGATCGCTCGATGGCGTGATCGTGGGAACACCTGTCGCCAATTCGAAGGCCGCGCTGCCGGCCGGCCCCCATTCGAAGGCCGCCAGACATGCGCTGTCGACCAGCGCGCGGAGCAGGACGAACGGCGGGAGTGACGCGCGCGCCGGCGGCGGGTTCGTTCGCACGAGGCAGTCGGGTGTAAACGTCGCTTCGATATCGCGTTCGTCGGCAAAGGCCGCGTAGCGCTGCGCGCGCGTGGTCCCGCGCAGACCCACCGCAACGATGCCCGGATCGGCATGCGCTCTGCGCACGACGGCGAACGGCGCATGCTTGAACGCATCGACGACCCACGCCGGTGCGGCGCCGCTTGCGTCTGTAGGCAACCGCCGCAGACGAAGCAGATCGTGCGGGCGATACCGCACTTCGCTCAATCGGCGTTCCATTGCTCGGCTAGCCTGCGGCGGACTTCGATCGACGCCGCACGCGTTCTCTTCGCGCTCTCCGAGTCGAGCCGGTGAGAGAGATCGCGCCTGCCCTGGCGGGCGCTTGCCACGGCCTCGATCAACTCGCGGCGCACGAGCGCGACCTGTTCGTCGGTCGGCGAATCGGCATCGACCCCTTCGATGAGTCGATCGAGCAGCCCGAGCTGCGCGAACGCGGTGAGCGAGTACGACATCGGCGTGATCGTCTCGCCGAGCGCATCGAGCGACTCGACGGAGCGCCGCGTCACGCGTGCCGCCGCCTCCTTGCCCATCGCATGCACCATCGTGCCCGGCGCGTCGAGCGCGAGGATCCGGTTCGCTTGATAGCCGTGCGCAAGGAAAGCCCCCGACATCGCGGGGCCGACGATCAGCGCGACGACAGGATGCCCGGCCTGGCGCGCGCTCGCATAGGCATCCACCGCCGCCGCGCAGGCGAGATGAATGCCGAGCATTTCCTCGCGATAGCCGTATGCCTGGCTCTTTACATCGACGATCGCGATGATCGGGCGCCGCTCTCGCGCGCCTGCGTCGTTTTCGATCGCTTCACGGACTGTCTTCGCCAGCAGCCAGCCTTGCTCGAGGCCGACGACGTTGTCGCGCGCGCGCGGGAAGCGATTCGCGGGATCGGGCACGACTGCGATGAACCTCGCGGTGTCCGCGCCGAGCGGCGCATCGGCGTAGCGGACAGGCGCGCTGGCGCTTGCGGGCTTCAGCGCGTCGCCCGCGAGCGCGCGCAGCCAGCGCTGGCCTCGTGTAGACGTTGTATCGTTCATCGATCGAGTTCCTCAGGAGTCCTCACGATTGCTTCCGTTGTCGGCGCCGTTACCGCCGGGAGCGGGGCTGAAGGCCGCACGCATGGATTCGGGCGTCACGGCTTGCGCGTCGACCTCGGCAAGGCGCGTGAGATAAGCCTCGGCCTGCTCGCTGCGATGCTCGGCGGGCGTGCCGCGCGCGAATGCGACATGGACGGCGGTCGCAATGGCGCTCGCGTCGTCTTCGACGAGCATATCGGCGAATCCGGTGGCGACGCGCTGCGCGCCGCCGATGAGCTGCCAGACGCGGCGGCGATCGCTCGAATCGAGCTCCTCGATGCCGGCTTCCTGCTCGATGACCTCGGGGCCGTTCATGCCGAGGCGTGCCTGACGTGTCACGACGAGGCATGAGCAAAGCGCCGCCGTGAGCGACATCCCGCCGAAACACCCCACCATGCCCGAGATCACGCCCACCACCGGCACATGTTTCCTCAACGCGACGATCGCCGATTGGATCTCCGCGATCACGGCGAGACCGAGATTCGCTTCCTGCAGTCGTACGCCGCCCGTTTCAAAGACGATGAGCGGGCGCACGCGCTTCCCGCTTTCGCAA
Source organism: Trinickia symbiotica (assembly GCF_003028655.1). GTDB lineage: Bacteria > Pseudomonadota > Gammaproteobacteria > Burkholderiales > Burkholderiaceae > Trinickia > Trinickia symbiotica_A. Next base: position 322,703 of record NZ_PYUC01000006.1, on the reverse strand, counting down.
TCGGACAGCGCGAGCTCGAGCGCGGCCGCGATCTTGCTGCCCGATACCTCCCCGATGCTGCCGCCTTGAAAGGCCGGCTCGATCGCGGCGACGACGGCCGGCTCATGATCGATCGTGCCGCGCGCGATGACGACACCGTCGTCGGCTTGGCAAACGATGCCCTGCAGCGGCAGCCATGGTGACGTGAGGCGATCGAACGGACCGACGAGCTCGCGAAACGAGCCTGCGTCGAGGAGGGCCCGCGCTCGCTCGCGCGCCGTCATCTCGATGAAGCTTTCGCGCGCGGCGAAAGGAGCGGGGCCGGCGACAAAAGACGCGGACGTCATTGATCCCCTCCATTGTTCGTCGCGCCATCCGCTTGCGCGGCTTGTTGCGCTTCGACTGCCTCGGCGAGCCGCAATGCGACTACGCCGGGCGTCGCACCGAAATCGTTGATCTCGATCTGCACGGCGCCGTCGTATCGCGTGAAGAAGCGGTCGAGCACGCTTTTCCAGATATGTCCGTAACCGTCGACGCTCGTGTGCACGACGACGTGTGCGGCCATCTTGTCGTTCGGCGTCAAAAGTACTTCGAGATCGCCCGAGCCGACCACGCCGACATGCGCGCGAGCGTTGACGGCGCGTTGCGCCGAATAATCGAACGTCAGATGTTCCATGCGTTCTGGCTCCCGCCGGCGCCGTATCGCACCAGCTTGTCGATGAAAAGGGTTGCGGCGAGCAGGTCGGCCGCGCCGCCCGGGGAGGCGTTCAGTGCGACGAGCGTCCTGTCGAGACGATAGAGCGCGGCCCGGCCCGGCAGACTCGCGCTGCCGCCTTTAGCAAGCACCTCGCGCGCGCCCTGCCGTGCCGCATCGAGCGCGGGGGGGCCGGCTCGATGCAGCAGGCATGTATCGTCGAGCGTCGTCATGATCGACAGCAGCGCGTCGATACGCGCGGCGTTTTCGCCGTCGCCGCGCCGGCGCGTCGCTTGCAGCGTGGGCAAGCCCGCGCGCAGCACATGCGGAAAGCCATGCTGCGCTTCGCGACGGGCGCCGCCCGCCCCGTAGCGTGCGCGTGCACGCGCGCCATTGCTGTCGGTCGGGGCAGCCGCAAAGTCGGGGAAGCAGGCAATTTGCGCTCCGAGTTCACAGATCGTGCGCGGATGCCACGTCTCACCGACATCGTGACAGATCGTTGCGCCCGCAACCAGCAGTCCGATGATCCAGATCGCGCCCCGATGGGCGTTGCTGCCGCCCGTCGCGCGCATCATGGCGATCTCGCCGGCTCGTCCGATTGCCGCGAGCTCCGTGCGCAGCATCGCCGAGGGTGCGTGGCCACGCGCCGCACGCGCGAGCGCCGCGAATGTCGGCTCGAGCGCATGGGCCGAACGCATCATGACGGCGAGATTCAGATCGCGATGCGCGCCACTTCCGCGACGATCGACAAGCGCGGGCTTCGGCGTCAGATGGGCCTCTTCGACGAGCGCGTCGACAGCGAAGCGCGCAAGCCGCGCGGCCATGCCGTCGGCTTGTTCCGGTGCCGCCGCGCACGCGGCATGGATCGTCAAGGGTGACATCGCTCACCAGCTCCTGAAACGCGCGGGCGGCGAGTAGAGTCCGCCCGACCACTCCACGAGATCGTCGATGCTGCGTGCCGCGAGCAGCGTGCGCTTGGCTTGCCCGCGCCGAATGCCCAGGTCTTCGGGGTAAGCGACGATGCCGCGCCTGCGCAGCTCGGCGGTCCGCGCCGGCTCGGCGCGCAGGCCGATCGGGGTGACGCCCGCCACGGCTGCGAGCGCCGCGCGGCGCTCCTCGACACCTTGCGCCTTGTGAAGATACGCAATGCCTTCCTCGGTGACGACGTGGCTGACGTCATCGCCGTAGATCATGACGGGCGCAATCGGCATCCCGCTTTTCGCGCCCACGCTGACGGCATCGAGCTCGTCGACGAACGTCGGCTCGCCGCCTTTCTTGTAAGTCTCGGCGAGCTGGACAACGAGCTTGCGTCCGCGCGCCACGCCCGAGCCCGCGGCGGCGGGCCCGCCCTCGGCCTTCAGCAGCTTGAGCCAGGCCTCGCTCGCATGGCGGCGGCCACGCGGATCGTGGCCCATGTTCGGCGCGCCGCCGAACCCGGCGAGACGCCCGCGCGTCACCGTGGACGAGTTCGCGTCGGCGTCGATCTGCAGCGTCGATCCGATGAAAAGATCGACGCCGTATTGCCCCGCGAGCTGGCAAAGCACGCGATTCGAGCGCAGGCTGCCGTCGCGGCCCGTGAAGAAGACGTCGGGGCGGGCCGCGATATACGCTTCCATGCCGACCTCGCTGCCGAAGCAGTGAACGCTTTCGACCCACCCCGATTCGATCGCGGGGATCAGTGTGGGATGAGGATTGAGCGTCCAGTTGCGGCAGATCTTGCCTTTCAGGCCGAGCTCGGCGCCGTAGGTCGGCAGTATCAGCTCGATCGCCGCGGTATCGAATCCGATGCCGTGATTGAGCGACGTCACGCCATACGCTTCATAGATGCCGCGGATCGCCAGCATCGCCGTCAGGACCTGCAAATCGCCGATATGGCGCGGATCGCGCGTGAAAAGCGGCTCGATCGCAAACGGCCGATCGGCCTCGACGACGACATCGACCCATGAGCCGGGAATGTCGACGCGCGGCAGCTCATCGACTATTTCGTTCACCTGAACGATGACGATGCCATGCCGAAAGGCGGCCGCTTCGGCGATCGTGGGGGTGTCTTCCGTATTGGGACCCGTGTAGAGATTGCCGTGGCGGTCAGCCTGCTCGGCGCAGAGCAGCGCGACGCGCGGCGCCAGATCGACGAACATCCGCGCGTAGAGCTCGACATAGGTATGGATCGCGCCGACTTCGAGCTGGCCGTCTTCGAGCAGCTGCGCAACGCGCAGGCTTTGCGGTCCCGCGAACGCGAAATCGACCTTGTGCGCGATGCCGCGCTCGAAAAGCGTCAGATGTTCCGGGCGGCTGATGCTCGAGATCAGCAAATGGATGCCGCTGACCTTCGCCGGGTCCACCTGCGCGAGCGAGCGCGACAGAAAGTCGGCCTGCTTCTGGTTATCGCCTTCGAGCGCCACGCGATCGCCGGGACGGATCAGCGCCTCGAGCGCGTCGACGATTCTCGCTCGGGGCAGCACGCCGTCTTCGATCCATGGTGCCACGACGGCGAGACGCCGCGCTTTTTCGTCGCGCAGCGTCGTCCAGCTGCGCGAGAAGGAAGTATCGGCTGGAGCATTCATCGATCGATCGGTTCTCGTATCGGGTTCAGTGGGGCGCGGCCTCGTCCTTCACCGCATTCATGTGCTGTGGCGCGGCGGTTTCTTCGCCGCACGCTTGCCGCCGTCTTGCTTGGCGCCGGCGGGCGCATCGGCGCTGTTCTCGCTCAGCAGTTTATAGAGCAATTCGCCGGTGCTGAGCAGATGTTCCGCGACCAGCTTCTGGGCCGTGGCGACGTCGCGCCGACGAACGGCCCGCATCAACGCCGCGTGTTCCCGGTCCGAGACCACCTTGTGCTCAGGCAATCCAAGCTTGACGCGCAGGTACCGCTCGCCGCGCCGATGCAGGGTCTCGATGAGCTCCAGCAACTGCGGCCGCTTCGCGGGCGCATAGAGACTCATATGAAACGCCTCGTTGCGCGAGACGTAAAGCGCGGAATCGGATTCCAGGCGCGCGGCCTCGCAGAGCTCCTGCGCCTCGCGCAGCGTCGCTTCGTCGTGAGCGGGGATCGCGCACGCAATGGCGAGGCTTTCGAGTGCGGCCCGGATCTCGTAGATCTCTCGCGCCTCATCAGGCAAGAGCGGGGCGACGGTCGCGCCCTTGTTCATCTCCACCTTGGCCCAGCCTTCGCTCTCGAGCTGCCGTAACGCCTCTCGCACGGGAATGGCACTGACCGCGAAGTGACGCGCGACCGCGTCTTGCCTCAGCGGTGCGCCGGGAGCCAGCGTGCCCTTGACGATCGCCTCGCGCAAGGCGTCCGCGACCATCTTCGAGGCGCTCACGCGCGGCGGCGCCGACACGGCCGCAAGCGGCAGGCCCGCACTCGCAGCACCGTTCGAAGATTCGCCTAAGGGAAAACGATTCGTTGCGTCAGTCATGATGCTCGATATTATATATAAAATATTCGATCAGTAATCGGGCAAACCCTGGTGTCTTCCAGGTGCGAAGCCCGACCGGCAGAGGCGCGGCACCATCGCGCCCGCTCAGTCGAGAGAAGTGGGGTCGTGTCCAACCGTATCTCCGGAGGAGTCAGATGAGTTCAAGCACAGACAATGCGCAAGAAGCACAAGAGGCGCAAGGCGCCTTGGGCGCACGAGCGGCACGACGCCGAACACCGCTCAATCGTTCCCAAATTGCGGGCTTTTGGGGGGCTTGGTCGGGATGGACGCTCGACGGGATGGATTCGTTCATCTACGCGCTCGTCCTGACGCCCGCGTTGACCGAGTTGCTGCCGCGCTCGGGCTATGCGGCGACACCCGCCAACATCGGCCTGGCCGGTTCGATCCTGTTCGCATTGTTTCTCGTCGGCTGGGGCCTGTCGTTCATCTGGGGGCCGCTTGCGGACCGCTTTGGCCGGACGAAGGTGCTCGCCGGCACGATCTTCACGTTCGCGATCTTCACGGGGCTCGCGGCCACGGCGAGCAACGTTTGGGAACTCGGCATCTACCGGTTCATTGCCGGAGTCGGCATTGGCGGCGAGTGGGCGCTCGCGGGCACCTACGTGGCCGAGGCGTGGCCCGAGGATCGCCGCAAAATGGGCGCGGGCTACCTGCAGACGGGTTACTACGCGGGCTTCTTTCTGGCGGCGGCGCTCAATTACACCGTCGGCGTTCATTTCGGCTGGCGGGCCATGTTCCTGACGGGCGCCGTTCCCGTCGTCGTCGCCATTCTCGTTTTGCTGCGAGTGAAGGAACCCGAGAAATGGCAGAAGGCCGAGGCGAAAGTCGTGCGCGCGCGTCCGCTGCGCGATATTCTCGGTCCGCACTATCGGCGCCGCACGTGGGTGGCGTGCGCGTTGTTGACGATCGCCATCGTCGGCCTGTGGGCCGGCGCAGTGTACGAGCCGTCAGCTGTCATTCAGCTTTCATTGAAGGCGGGCATGGACAAGAACGCCGCGATCAAGACGGCATCGCTCGCCACGGGTCTACTTTCGATCGGCACGATCCTCGGCTGCCTCGCATTGCCGCCGATGGCGGAGCGCATAGGGCGCAAGAAAACGCTCGCCTTCTATTTCGCCGGCATGGCCGTCTCGATCGCGGGCAGCTTCGGATGGGCGTTCTACCTGCCCAACGGACTCGTGCCGTTCATCGCCTGGCTCTTCGCGCTCGGCTTTTTCGGCGGCAACTTCGCGCTCTTCAGCCTGTGGTTGCCGGAACAGTTCGAAACGCGCGTGCGCGCGACGGCGTTCGCGTTTTGCACGTCGTTCGGCCGCTTCATCGGGGCCGGCGTCAACTTCTTACTCGGTGCGGCCGTTCTGCAGATGCACACGCTGGGGGTGCCCGTCGCCTTGACGGCGATCGCGTTCGTGATCGGACTTTTCATCGTGCCGCTCGCGCCCGAGACGCGCGGCGAGGTGCTGCCGCAGTAGCGCGGCGGCGACCTGACGCCGCTTAGCTCGCGGGATTTTCCTGATCGGGCGGCGGTTTCGTGCCGCTCGGCGCGCCGATCACGCTGATCTGAAAGATCGGCGTGCCGGCCAGCGACTGCAGCGAGGGATCTTCAGGAATCCTCAGCAACAGCGGGAAGATGACCGAGCCGCCGATGACCGAGCGGCGGCTGTTGTCGGCGGGCCGCAAGCCCCAGATATCCTGGTAGACGAGCGGCACTGCGTGGCCGTCGCGCTCGGTCGGGCCCAGATAAAGCATGACATGCCCGCCGATGTAGATGATCGTGCGCATCGGCTCGCCGTGCCGCATCAGGTAGTCGAGCCGGTCGGCCGGCTTCGCATCGGAGAGATCGGTGAAGAGGCCCGCGCTCATCTGCGTCGACGAGTGCCGCGGCAGCCACACGCCGAATGCGGCGAAGATGCTTTGCAGTTCCGAAGAGCAATCGTTGTAGAAGTCCGTGTTGCCCCATCCATAGGGCCGTCCGATCAGTGCCTTCATCAGCATGGCCAGATGTCGCGGCGTCGCGGCGAGCGGCATCGGCGTGATTTGCGAGTCGGCCAGCCGCACACGGCGGATTGTGGCGCGGCCGTCGATATCATGGACAGGTACGAGGACCGTTCGTGCGTCGGCCTGGGCGCCGGTCCCGGTCAGGGGCGGGCGAGGGGCGAGAGGCAGCAGCGTTCCGGCCGGTGCGGCGAATCGGAACGTTCCCGCTTCGTCGCGAACGGGCGCCGATGCCGCGATGACGGCGCCCCACGAAGCGCGGGCGCTTTGGGTCCACGTGTCGATGAAGGCATCGTCGACCATGCCGACGCCTTGCGCCTGCACCCAGCCCTGTACGTCGGGCGTTTGCACGTAATCCCATGCGCCGTCCGACGTGGCGCCCAGTAGGTAGAGCGGCGTGCCGGGGCGAATGGCCGAAATCTGCAGATTGTCGAATGGGTAGCCTTCGCCGGCGAGCTCGTGGGAATAGAACGAGGGATCCGTCGTCGGCAGTTCGCGCACGAGCAGATTGGCCGTTGCGATGGCACGCGCGGAGGGCCGGTAGTGCGGCGCTCGTCCGAACTGCGCGACATCCATGTTTTGCTCGATCGCATCGATCCACTGCTCCGTGTGCGCGCGATAGTTTTGCCCATAGCCGATCAGGTTCTCGGGCTTGCCCGCATTGTCGTATCGGCCGATGCGGCGAAGCTGGAGATCGACGATGTTCTGGCCGTTCTGGCCATAGACGATCGCACTGATGAAAGCCGGGTTCCAGGGCGAAGGGTCGTCGGCTCGCATGCCGAAATAGCGTGCATAGAGTGCGTCGAGTTGCTCGCGTTGGGTTTGCGCGCTTAGGAACGGTGTGTCGTATCCGGGCGCCGCGGGATCGATCCAGCGATCGACGTTCTGATCGTAGGCCGCCATCGGAAAGACGCCGATCGGATCGACATAGGCGTGCTGCGAGGCGGGCGGATTCGACGCGCAAGCGGCGAGTGCCAGGCAAAGCGCGGCAATTGCCAAGCGAGGATTCAAAGCGCGGAATTTGCGGAGCATCGAAGAGCAATCCGAGAAATTATCAAAGCCGTAGTCATGCATTTGCGTCGCGCGGCATCGATACGCGCTCGAGCAGCGTCATCGGTCCCAGCCGGCGCACAGTTTCCATTTGCCCGGCATCGCGGACGAACAACGAGCCTGCGAAGCCGAGCGCATTGATCGACACGCCGTCGGCGCATTCGGCCCGGCGCGGCACGAGCAGCATCCATCGTGGCGTCAGCAGCAGATTGTAAGGGCTGGCCTGGCGCGCGGGCGCGCCAGGGCCGGACTTATCGATGAGCCCGAGGGCTTCCATGAGCCGCAAATACCGATCTAAGGCGGCAACCGGCGCGGGCGCGGGTGGGAGTGGCGCGAACGCATGCGCGAACGGCAGGCCGTCGAGAGCGGCGACATCGGCCTCCTTGGCGAGCGCAGCCGATATGAGCGGTTCGATCGGCAGCGACAGGCCCTGGGTATCGGCTGCCAGCGGCAACGGCACGAGCTGCATATGCTTGTGTCGTTGACTGGCGCCGGCCGCCTCCCCGCCGTTGTAGAACCCGAGCGCCCCTGAGCTGGGTGCCGCTGAGCCGCGCGGCCCTGCGCCGGGCGGCTCGAACTGCGTGAGGCAAGCCAACCAGGCGGTGAAGTCGTCGATATCGAGCAAAGCTTCCTGTTCCTCAAAAGCGCGCGTGACGATCAGCAGATGGTGATCGATGACGTTGAACTTATTGAGCAAAGCGACGTGCGTCGGCGTAATGTCAGCGACGAAGAGGTCCGGGTCGTACGGCAGAAATGGATCGGCCGGTGGCGAGGACGAATTTGTCGCATGGGCGCCACGCTCGCGCGTTTTTCGGGCGAGGCTCGATACTTGGCGTACGACGAAGCGCACCCCGCCATCGTCGAGTGCGATCGACGCCGTTTCGATCGGCCGAAGCGCGCCGCATGCGAGCGCGTGCGCGGTTCGGCGCATGATCGCCGGCAAAAGCGTATTGGGCGTCAGCAGCGAGGACATGATCGAATCGTTCCGCGGTGTCTTGCAACGCCGATATTGTGGCGCAGAAGGCCGGGCGGTACTTCATATCATCGGTTCATGAACACGTTGATCCGGGCCGAGCAGCCCGGATTTGTTTTTGAAGCGCGCGGGCATGAGCTTTGCGCCAATTACGTCCGAGTCTAATGGGGGACGGGGCGTCTTCGCGTATGCGGGGCGAATCGACGGGTGACCGAGCAGATGACAATCGAACTCAATGAACCGTTGCATGTCATCGGGCGTCGCCGTGCGACGTTCCAGTCGCTTTATCCATGCGCGCTTGTTTACCTCGATCCCGGTGCCGGCTCGAGCCCGAACAGCCGAAGCAAGGATCCGTCCGCGTACGTGCGCCAGGCCGTGGGCCTGAACAAGTCGCTGCTGCACGCGGGGCTGCCGCGCTTGAACGTCTATACGAACGAAGTCGATGCCGTTCGCCGCATGCTTGTCGATATAGCCGACGAGGACGCGCGCCCCGTCGTGCAGGCGCTCGAAATCGCGCACCGTGATCTGCCGAAGAGCACTCCGTTCTATGCCGCCCATTTCAAGTTCGATTTGATGATGCAGGCGGCCAAGAGCCTGCCGAAAGACGCGCTCTTTCTTCTGCTCGATACGGACATGGTCGCCATGCACCCACTCGACGCGGGACTCGCCGCGCGCTGTGCACGGAGCGGCGTCGGCGCGTTCGATATTTCCGATCAAGTCTTTCCAGCATATGGCAGCGAGCGTGTCATTGCCGACCTCGAGCGGGTGGCCGGCCGTCCGCTCAGCAATCCGCGATGGTACGGCGGGGAATTTTTGCTATGTACGACTGAATTTCTTACCCGACTCATCGAGCGGGCGATGCCGTGCTTCACGCGCTACCTCGCGGAGATTCGCCATCTCCATCACCACGGCGATGAAGCGTTCATCTCGGCTGCGCTTTCGCTGCTCGAGCAGGAAGGACAGACGATCGTCGACGTCGGCGCCTATCAGGCGGTGGGCCGCCATTGGCCCGGCAATACGCATCGAAATCTCTACTGGTTCAGCCGATGTTCGTTTCTGCATTTGCCGGGTAGCAAGTCCGTCATCGAACGAGAGGCACGGCACCGGGATTTCTGCCCGCCGCGCGTGTGGCGCGTCGTCGCGGCGCAGCATCGAAAGGGGCAGTTGCGTTGGGCCCTCAAGATCCTGTTCGACGATAAGTTGAAGCGGCGCGTGCGCGCGATTTTCTCGCGCTTTCGTCGACAGAAAGTGGATGAGGGGCTGGAGGCCGCGGAACGAGACGCATCGGGTAATGCGTGAGGGTACCCCGCGTTACTCGCCGAAGAGGCTGTGGATGTCCTTTGCGTCGTCGGAGTCGGAAAGGTTGTATTCGGCGCGGGCTGCTCGAAGTACTTCTTCGACGACGCGTTCGTAGCCGATCGCATTGCCGAAATGCTTCATCGTCCAATTGCAGCCCGTCGCATCGGGCTCCTGCTTTTGAGGGCGTGGCACACGGATCTTCACGCCGTCTTCGACGATTTCATGAACGCGGTGGATGCGGCGGCTGACTTCCTCTTGCAGTCGGGAGGCGTTGAGGGTTTTGCGGATCACGAGATGGCCCTCCGGTGGCGTACTGGCTCTGTGCTCAATGAGAACAACATACCACGCGCAGAGCAGCGCATACGGCTCCTGATTCACCATTTCCCTCTACTGCCGGGCGCCGCCGCGGACGAGATCCGCGAGAAGGGCGAGCGATCGGTGAACGGCTCAGCCCCCCGCGCCTCCGCTCATGGTCGGCAGGAGGATCCGATAGACGTGAATCATCGCAGGTCCGAGCAAAACAGTCAGCAATGCGGGAAAGATACAGAAGGCGAGTGGCAACAGCAGTTTCAGTGCAATCTTTGCCGCCTGTTCCTCCGCGCGCATACGCCGCCGGGTACGCAGCGTCTCGGAAAGCACGCGCAGCGAGTCGGCAATGCTCGTTCCGAACCGTTCGGCCTGGATCAGCATGGTGCAGAATGAATCGATGTCCTCGACGCCAGTGCGCAGTGAGAGGTTGCGCAATGCCTTTTCCCTGGTGAATCCGGAACGGAGTTCGAGCAGGAACAGTTCGAGCTCGCTGGCCACGACAGCACTGCGAATCTTGATTTCCTCGGCCACCCTCATCATGCCGGCATCGAGGCTGAGGCCTGCTTCGATGCAAACAGTGAGCAAATCAAGCGCATCGGGGAAGTCCTCGAAGATCGTGCGCTTGCGCAATTTCACGCGGCGGCTCAATACTTTGTTCGGCAAGTAGTAACCGATCCCGGCGAAGCCGATCAGCGTCGCCGATAGCACGAATGGATTCTCCGCGAGCGAGGTGCGCAGAAGCCACGGCAGCTCGGCGAGCGGGATGATCAGCGCGAGCACGGTCTTGGCGGCGAAATAGAGGGGCGCTGCATTCGGCGAGCGCCAGCCAGCGTTCATCATCTGGATCCGGAGTGCCGAGTTCTCCCAACCCTCCTTGGGGATGGAGAGCTTCGCGATCGGCTCCGACATGTCGGCGATCTTTTCCAGAAATGCGGAAGCAGCCGAAATCGGCTCCGGCGACATGGCCGCGCGCGCAAGACCGCCGGCTTGCTCGATGCGCCGCCGCATGTCCTTCGGCGAGAACAAGAGCATGGCCCCGAACGCTCCCGCGAAGACAAACGCGAAGAGGCCGGCCAGCAACAGCAGGTTCATGCCATTGAGCGATTGCATGATGATATCTCCGTCCGCACTACACGCGAATCTTGATGATGCGCCGCATCCAGAATGCGCCGGACACCATCATCGAGAGCATCGCGTAGATCACTTTGAGACCGATCGGGTCTTCCCACAGTACCGCGAGGAACTCGCGGTTCAGGACAAGCATTGCGCCCGCCGTCGCGAACGGGAGAAGCCCGAGCACCCAGGCGGACATCTTGCCCTCGGCCGCGAGCACGCGAACTTTGTCGAACAGCTTGAAGCGCTCGCGAATCAGTGACGAAATGCTGTCGAGCACTTCGGCGAGGTTTCCCCCCGTTTCGCGTTGGATCAATACAGCGATCACGAAGTAGCGCAGATCGCGAATCGGCACTCGCTTCGCGAGGTTCATCAATGCGTCGTTGAGCGGCACCCCATAATTGATCTCGTCGAAAGTAATGCGGAATTCGCCCGACATCGGCTCCGCAAACTCCGTACTGATCATTCCAACTGCGCTCGGGAAGGAATGGCCGGCGCGCAATGCGCGGCTGATGGTGTCCGCGGCATCGGGCAGTTGCCGCTCGAGCTTCGCTAGCCGCTTGCTGCGCTTGCGATTCACGTAAAAGTAGGGAAGGCCGCTGGTTGCGAAAGCGATCGCCGCGCCCAACTTGATCGGCACGGGAGCCACGAGTGCGGCGGCAAAGACGACGAACGGTATTGCGAGACTCGTTACCACGAGACGCGTGACGGACCAGTTGAGCCCCGATTGCTGAATGAAGAGATCCAGCGACTTGAAGCGGGGCACGCTCATCACCAGCTTCTCGAGGTAGCTCGAGTCACGTAGCATGCGGTCCTTCAAAATCGTAAGACGCTCTTTCTGGAGCTGACCGCCGGCGGACAGGGCGCGAATGCGCGATTCGATGCGGCGTGCCGAGGCGCCATGACTGCTATTCCACCAAAGATAGGCGCCCTCGATCGCGAGCACGATAGCTACGAACATCAGGATGACGAATGCGTAGAAGATCGGATCCATGCGTGGTCTCCTTCAGATCTTGACCGGATCGCTGGCGGGTTCGTGGAGCAGGCCCATAGATGTAATCGGCTTGGACGTTAAGCCGCTTCGAAGCGGCGCGAGGGATCGAAGATCTCGTCGGGCAGATTGATGCCGAACGACTGGAGGCGTTCGACGAACTTCGGCCGAACACCCGTTGCGCAGAAGTAGCCGCGCACGCCGCCTGTCGAATCGACGCCTGTTCGCTTGAACGCGAACACCTCCTGCATGTTGATGATCTCGCCCTCCATTCCCGTGAGCTCCTGGATGCTGACTATCTTGCGGCGGCCGTCATTGAGCCGCGAGGCTTGAATGACGACGGAGATCGCCGATGCGATTTGCTGGCGCATCGTCTTCGGCGGCAGCGACATCCCGGCGAGGTTGATCATGTTTTCGAGCCGCGTCAGCGCATCGCGGGGCGTATTGGCGTGGATCGTCGCGAGCGATCCCTCGTGGCCGGTGTTCATCGCGGCGAGCATATCGAGCGCTTCGGCGCCGCGCACCTCGCCGAGAATGATGCGATCGGGGCGCATCCGCAACGCATTGCGCACGAGTGTGCGCTGCGTGATTTCGCCGCGTCCTTCGATGTTCGGTGGGCGTGTCTCCAGGCGCAGCACATGGGGTTGCCGCAGTTGCAGCTCGGCGGCATCTTCGATGGTAACGATGCGCTCATCGCCGGGAATGTAGCCCGACAGGATGTTGAGCAGCGTCGTCTTGCCGCTGCCTGTGCCGCCCGAGATGAGAATGTTAATCTTCGCGCGCGCGAGCGCATCGAGCAGATCGGCCATCGGCGGCGTGAGCGTACGGAGCTGGACCAGATCGGAGACCTGCAGCGGGTTGACGGCGAAGCGTCGGATCGAGACAAGCGGCCCGTCGATGGCGGAGGGGGGAATGATCGCGTTGACGCGCGACCCGTCCGGCAGGCGTGCGTCGACCATCGGGCTCGATTCGTCGATGCGGCGTCCGACGCGCGAGACGATTTTCTCGATGACCTTCATCAGGTGCGCATCGTCGTAGAACGTGACGTCCGTCAGCTCGAGTTTGCCTTTGCGCTCGACGTAGGTTTGCTTTGAGGTGTTGACGAGAATGTCGGAGACGGTCGGATCGCGCAGCAGGACCTCCAGCGGGCCAAATCCGAACATTTCGTCATAGACGTCGATGACGAGCTGCTTACGCTCTACGTCGTTCGCGGGCGCTCTCTCTTCTTCGAGAATGCGTGCGATCAGCGCGGCGATTTCCTGCCGCACCTGATCCGCTGGAAGCCTCGCAAGGCGTTCGAGCTCGACGCGCTCCAGTACCGCATGATGGATCTCGCGCTTGAGGTTCTGGTAGGCCGCTTGCGCCATCCCGTTCGCTCCCCCGGGGCCGCCATCGCGGTCTCCAAACGACTGAACGAATTGGCCGCTTATTTGTTCACGCAGTGACATGATGATCTCCTTGCGGGCGCAATCTTGTGATTACATGGTCTTAAGTTTTGGCGTCGCACCGCGGCCGAAGAAGCGCGATGGTCGAGATTCGGCGTGCACGCGGCCATGCCCGGGCGCCGGCACCCGGCCGACGATGTTTTCGGCGAGTTGCTGCAGTGCACGCGCCACGCCGGAGCTGCGCTTCACCTCTGATATAGGCAGGCCCTCGTTCAGCGCGTCGGAGACGACCTCAGTTTCTTCGGGAATCACTTGATACGGAGTCATGCCGAGAATTTCCTCCAGCGCGGTGCGTGCTCTGTCCGCGTGGCGGTGGTAACGGTTCAACACGAGCCGCATGCGATCGGACCCGTAGCTCAGCGATGCGAGTATGTCCTGCAGGCGCCGCCCCGCGCGCGCGTGAGGCATGCTTGGCTGTACCACGAGGTGGATCTCGTTGCTGCGATCGAGGGCGAGAATCGAAAGTTGATTGATCGACTGACCGAGGTCGAAGATCACGAATTCGTAGCGAGGGATCGCGATGCCGAGCAGCCATTCGAGCTTGTCAGCGCTGACCTCGGCGGCCTTTACGGGATCGCCCGCGCCGGCTAAAACATGGAAGGTGTCACTGACATGAACGAGGCTTGCATCGATAAATGCCGAGTCCATTCGTTCGACGCTTGCGCATATCTGCGGGAGCGTGGAGGCGGGCGTTTCGCTCGTGAGCAGGAAGGCAGCGTCGCCATATAGCGGGTTGAGATCGATCAGCAGGACGCGTTTTTTTGCATGCGCCGAGATCGCGTGCGCGACGTTGGCGGCCACGAACGTTGTGCCCGCGCCGCCCTTGCACGACATGAACGAGACAATTCTGGTCTCTTGACCACCGCGCGCTGCACGCTTGCCTTCGGCGCGCAGCAGTGCTTCGCCGAGCGAGCGTTGATCGAGCGGCCACGCGAGAACATCGCGAAAGCCGGCACGCATTGCTGCGATCAACGTTTGCGGCGAGTCATCCGCGGTCAGCAGGATGCACGTGAGCTGATCATGACGGTGGCTGATATCGGTGATGACGGAAAGTTCTGCCTCGGCCAGCGTCGAGGCGTCGACGATCAGCGCGTCGAACGATTCGAGTGTGTCGCCTCGTTGCGCGATCTGCGAGGGACTGCCGAGCGTACGCGTGGTCCGGTAGCCGCCGCACTCGCCGATCAGACGAGCGACCTGTGCGAGCCGCGAGGCGTCTTTCGAGATGCAGAGAATGTCGATCATGATCGTTTCGCAGTGCAAAGTGAGCTATTGGCATACGGAGCCACCCGTCGACGTCGCAAGACTCTCGCGCGGTAAGGTGGTGGTGAGTGGCGGCATTGTCAATGTGAGCGGCAGGAACGGGATCATTGTCCGGACGCTGACGTTCGTGACGCTTACCGTCACGAAAGTGCAGGTGCTGCGCGCAGTGCTCGGATCCGAATCGCAACCGGAAGGCGAGTAACTGACGTTGACGTTGGAGGACGCAAGCAGCGGGAGCAGTCCAGAAACTCTCGTCTTGATGACGGAAGCATCGGCATCGCAGACAACGGCGGTTCGCGTGCCGAGACGCAATGCTTCGCTGGCCGTATTCCAGTAGTAGAGAACGCGGGCAAATTCGAACGCACCGATCAGCAACGTACAAAACACGGCCGCGACGACAGCGAACTCCACCATCGCAGCGCCGCCTTGCCTGCGTTGTCGAGACGAAATGCGAAGCGCGTGAGGGTTCATGACACTTGCCTCATCACGGTAAGAATATTGTTGAAATTGAACGGCGTCGGCAGCTTGAAGAACGGCTCGATCTGCGTGTACGGGAAGCCCTCGACCTTGACCTCGACGAGGTTGATGCTCCCCGATTGGGTACCGCCCGAAGCACCGTTGGTCGTATCGTAGGTCGGTACGTTGCTGAACTGAGCGGGATCGGTCGAATCCTGGCAACCGGCCGAGTTGACCGCATCGCATATGACCACCATCGAGGTCGTCAGGCCGCTGACGAGCGGAGTGGCTTGTCCGCTCGGGCAGCTAGTGCTGCCGTAGACGACGAGACACTTCGCGGAGGCGACAGGGTAGGCAGGATCGTTCGGCAGATAAGTCGAAAGGTAGCGCGCCGCATCACGCGTCGATTTGGTGAGCGCTTCATATTGCCAAATGGCGCGGCCGAATTCGGCCACGCCCATCGCCAGCATGATGAGCGGGACCAGGAAGATGGCAAACTCGACCATGGCAGCGCCGCGTGCCCGATCGCGCCGGCGCAGCCTGGCATGCCTCGAATGCTGAAATTGGCGCGAGTTCATGCTTGCCTCGTCTATTGGATCAGGACGGGAACGCGTGGTCCCACCGAGTGGCTGTCGCCTGGAGTGCCATGCGTCGCGCACGGAACGGATGCATCGGTGGATTTGCCTTCGTACTCGAGATGAACGGGGCCAGCCTGTCCTGTCGATTGCATAGGGTCGAGCATCAGCACACAGTCCCACCAGAGGATCGGCATCTGGTGGGTGCCGGAAGTGCCCAAGACCGAGCAGTCCACTTCGGGCGCGAGCGCGAGCCTTCGGTCGGCGCCGAGGGTGTAATTGGTACTCGACGACGAGCCATTGCCTGTGCCGCCGTTGCCGTTACCGAAAACGGCACTGTCTCCCTGGTAGGCCGCAAATTTCGCGCGCTCGCTGATGAAGTTGCTGGTACTCCCGGTGCCGTTGTCTCCGCTGTAAGCGTTCGACCCCGAGGACCAGGTATAGGCTTTTGTATAGGCGTACCCGGTGAAGTCGGGTGTTGCCCCCGATTGCGTGTATGAACCGCTATAGATGCCGAAGCGCGTGTTGTATGCACTCGCGTCGGCGACCTTGTTGCCGGTTGTGCCGATGCTCGAGCCGACTGCTGGCATGCTGCAATAGTTTGACGTCAGTTCATTTTTTATCGAATTGGCGCTGTCTGAGCCATCGAGGGCCGCCCAGCCGAAATTGCCCGGCCCGAATGCTGGGGAGGCGCCGCTCTTGGATGCAACCCATTCGCCAATTGTGTGACTCACGCTATAGGTCGGCGACGTTCCTTTCGTGCACACGAAAACGGGAATCGCACAGGTCGTCTGCGAGGGGCCCAGTTGGGCGACAGCGAATGACGATACCGATGCGTTCGCGATCGAGACGCCCGGCAGCATATCGAGCACCTGGATGAACCAGTTTGGAACGTTCGCGAGCGACGTCGTGCATTTCACATACTTCATCGTCGACGGATTGGTGACCGAGGTCTTAGGCAGAAACGGGTTGCTCAGTGAATCACTGAATGTCACGCTGCTATTGACGGTCAACTGCACGGGTGAGCTCTGGAAGAACTTGTAATTGGCGTGGCCCGCGGTGATGCCAGCGGCTTCGGGAACGGACAGATCGATCGTCGCGCCGGTCAGATCGCGGACCGCGGCCAACGCGCATGAATCCGCGCTGTTTTGCAACTCGCTTTTGACGACATAGAGCTTTCCGAGGTCAAGGGCGAGCCCGACCGCTCCAATGAGCGCCACGAGTGAGAGCGCCACGAGGACCGCGATAGCTCCCCGTTCCCTTCGGCGCCCCATCCTCAAGAGCTTGACCGACAATGGTTTGCGATGCATGACCGTCTCCTGCTGCTAGGCTGGACTTCGATTCACTGCCCACCGCCACCGCCGCCACCACCGATACCGATCACGAACTGATTCACTGTCGGGGCAGGCGCATCGAAAGATTTGTTGTATGTGGTCATTGCCGAGACGGCGGCCTTGCCGTCGACGCCCGGCGTCGACGGGTTGTGCTCACCGGCCTGCGGATCGATGATCTGAGCCTGCGTGATTGCCCTGACGGCTTCACCGAAGTGAGCGTCCCAGATTGGCGTGCTCGTCATACAGCCGCCGAGCAGGGTCGTGCTAGCAGCGAACGCCAATGCTCGGCGCGCAATGAGAAAACGATCGACTTTCATGAAATCCCCCTTTTCGGGTCACCGCTTCGCCGGCCCGCTCGAGGCGCTCGAAACGGTAATCGCGTGTTTGTCGGAGTTCGCTGCGATTCGAGCAGCCGCGGCTTCGATGCGTGCGACGCGTGCCATCACCTCATCATTCGAAGAAGAAGCGGGTGCTCGGGCGCGGTCTGCCGGCGTCTCCTTAGGCAGCGGCGGCAGCTCGCGCGAAGAAATCGTCGAAGCAGGAACCTCGCTTGTCTGCGCGGGATCGCGCGGCGGCATCGCCGAATCATCGACAGCGTTGGGCGCGGCCGGCGCGGGTGCGGGCGCTGGTACGGGTGCCGGCAAGGGCGGCAGGGCCCGCGAATCCATTTGAGTGGGCGACAGCGTCGAGGGGCTCGCCGGCACATTGCTCGCCGCTCGTTGCTTTTTCAAACGCGCCGCCCCACGGCCTTCCATATTGCCCGTCGCATAGATATCGGCCTCGTTCGGCTGAGTGAAGCTGTCGGTCGGCAACGGATAGTGGCTGTTCGGCAGCGGCTTGACGAGATGCGGTGTGACGACGAAGACGAGCTCGGTCCGGTCTTGCTGGAAGTTCGTGCTTCGCATGAGCGCACCGATGATCGGCAATTCGCCGAGACCAGGGAACGCTTTCAGATTGCCCGTGATATTGCTGCTGATGAGACCCCCGATCGCGAACGATTCGCCGTCGTTCATCTGCACCGTCGTCGAGGCGCGGCGCGTCGTGATGAGAGGCAGGATCGTGGTGGAGCTGACGCCCGTCGCGCTGACGGCCACTCCTGTCGGAGAGAGCTCCGAAACTTCAGGAGCAACCTTCAGGCTGATGCGGCCATTGCCGAGCACGGTCGGCGTGAACTTCAGGCCGACGCCGAACTCTTCTTCTTGTAGAGCAATCGTTAAGACGCCGTTCGTATTGCTTTGCGGAACCGGAATGAAGACGCGGCCGCCCGCGAGGAACGAGGCCTCCTGGCCACTGATCGTCACGAGGTTCGGTTCGGCAAGAATCTTCGTGAGCTCGTCGGTCTTTTGCGCATCGAGGGCCATCGAAAGTGGCAGCTTGTTCGCCTTGCTGCCGGCGATGATCGTGTTCGCTCCGGTCAGCAGGCTACTCACGAGCGCACCAGTCCATGTGCCGAATCCGCCCTGAAGATTGAGCTGTGAGCCGAGCTGATCGACGAGCGTCTTCGCAACTTCGGCCACCTTGACTTCAAGCATCACTTGCTGCGGCGAATCGACTGTCATCATGTTGATTACACCCGCCGGCGCGCTCGTGCTCGACATTTGCTGGCTCGTCGATGCGCCGCCGCCGCTCGATGAGCTGGACTGCGCCTGTTGGGTGGGTTGTGCGTTGGCGTAAGCCCTCGCGATTTCCATCGCCTGCTGAGCGGCCGAAGCGCTCGAAACACGTCCGCCGAGCACGAGATTGCCCGCCGCGCTCGATACGCGGATCCCGCGCTCCTCGGGCATCAACTGCGTGAGCGATTGCTGGAGGCCGCTCGCATCGACTCCTACGACTACTTCGAGCATCTGACATGCGCCGCTCGCCCCCTGTACAATCATGTTCGTCGTGCCGACCGACATGCCGACGACGTAGAGCGTACGCGGAGAGACGAGCGTCGCCATGGCAACGACGGGGTTGCCGAGCGAGCGATTGCGCGCGGGCTCCGCGAGCTGCACGAGCGTGGACTTGCCGACGGGCACAACGACGTTCTTTTCCTCGCTGATATCGCCCCGGCAGTTCGGGCCGCGCAACGGCTGAGCCGCGGCGGCCGCTGCTGCGGCGGCACCCGGGGCTGCCGCGGGAACAGACGCCATGGCGGTCTTCATTGGCATCTGCCTGGCGGCCTTGGTCGGGTGCAGCAACGCGCCGCCTTCGACCATTTCCTGCGCGACACCTGGCTGAGCGGCCGCGAGGCTCGCGCCGAGCAGGGCGGCCGATATCGCCCGGCTCATCTTGCAGCGTCGCGGAGCGACCTGCTGCGAGTGCTTCAGTTTCGTATTCATTTGGTGATGCCCCCGGTTGTGATGCCTTTACCGCGTCAATCCTGATTCGAGGCTGGGTAGTCTTTTCAAAGCGCGCTTCGGTCCTGGCGCGCCGCCCCCAACGCTGCAAACACTAGAAACATTCGACACTGCCCGCGACGCCCGAAAGCACGCCCACACAATCGCGCTTCACCTCGGGTTTCGCGCGTGCGGCATAGTGGACGCGCGCAGGTTTCGGCGGTGCGGCCACAGGCGCTGACGCGCCGAGCAGCGTGAGCTTCGTCGCGCCCGTCGTCTTGAGCTTGTCGTCGTCGACTTGATTGCGCAGGACGAGCGAGAGCGTGCCTACGCTGCGCGCGACGTCGAGCTTTTCGGCTTGCTCGGGCGTCACCTCGAGCGTGACCGCGTTGACGACCTTCGGCTGAGTGTCGTCGCGGCTCACTTGCTGCGCGACGGCGAGCACGAGTATTCGCTCGAGCACGATCTTCGAAATGTTTTGCTGATCGCTGCTCGTGCCCGTCTGTTGGGTGTTGACGATGACATCAACGTAGTTGCCCGGCAATGCAAAGCCCGCCACGCCGATGACGTCGTTCACGCGGACGGTGATCGCGCGGTCGCCTTTGTCGATGACGGCAGACAATCCACCCTTCGTGCCTTCCGGCGCGAGCTTCGATTCAAGTACGGGTTCACCACGCGCGAGGCTCGTTTTGACTACTCGCCCTTCGAGCGACTTCGCATCGGTGAACGCTCCGGGCGGCACGCTGCCTGACGGCCAATTGACGATACGAATGAGGTTCGTGTTGAGCGGCTGCCCTAGATTGATGTCGTCGATGGCGACAGCGACGGGCGTCAGGGCGCTCGACGAGGTATGAATAAGCCATCTCGACGCGAATACGACCGCGGCGAGGCCCGCTAGCATGGCCATCGCGAGCATGACGAGAGCTCGACTGTTTTTCATTTCAGCACTCCTAGCAAATCCTTTGACATGGGGTCACGGCAGGGACCTTGTTGCCCCGGTGATCAATCGACCATGAGCCGTTCGTTCAGCGTATGGCGAACTTTCTGCCGGAACGCCAGCGGGAGACGAAGGCGGATAGCGGCTCATTTGCTCGGCGCTGCCGAAGTAGCTTTGCCACGCCTCGCGCAGCCCTTCCGCCGTGACATCTCGCGGTGCATCGCGATAGTCGGTCGATGCGCGGACGAGCCTCAGCAGGTCACGCGGATAGCAAGCGAGAAACGGCTTTGCGTGCGGCATGTGCAGGCTATGAAGCAGATAGTCGAAAGCTTCCGGCGTGGCGATGAGTTCCAGCGATACGCAGCATGCCTCGAAGACGTCTCGATAGCTGTCGAGCGATAGCGGACCGATCTGCAATTTGGATCCCAGGCGCCGCAGGAAGGCCTCGTCGCCGATTGCCGCCGGATCGAGATTGCTTGAAAACACCGGCCATACATCGAACGGCGCGGTAAAGCGCGTGCCCGATTGCAACGTGAACAGGTCGAGGCCGCGATCGAGCGGCATGATCCATCGGTTGAGCAGATCCTGAGCGGCAACGCGCTGGCGGCCGAGGTCGTCGACGATGTAAAGCCCCATATTGGCCTTCATGTGCGGCGGCGCTTGGTAGAAGCCGGCTGCAGCGTCGTAGCGCAGATCGAGGCCCTCGAGCGTCAATTCGCCGCCCGAGAGGACGACAGGGCGGCGGCAGACTCGCCAGCGCTTGTCGCCGATGGCAGACGCGATCGGCGATGAGGCGTCGTGGTGGAGCAACGGGTCATACATCTGAACGATTTCCCCGCCGACATAGATTGCGTATGGAATCGGCACGTCGCCCTGCAGCAGCAGACCCAGGCGCTCCGCAAGGTAGGTCTTGCCGCTGCCGGCGGGACCGTATAGCAGGAGCGGTCGGCCGGCGTTGAGCGACGCCGCGGCCGCATCGAGCAGTGCCGGCTCGACGCAGATGCCGCGAAATGCCGCACGCACGTCCGTCTGCGTGATGCGCTGCTTGCGCACTGAATGCTCGGCTACAACCTGGAGATAGGTGTCATAAGCGACAGGCACCGGGCCGCAGTAGCTGCATCGCGCGAGTTCCTCGGCCGCTGCGGTTCGGCCGGCTTCGGTGAGCCGGAAATGAACGTCTATGTCGGTTGCGCCGCGATGGGTGATCTCCGCTAAATGTTCACGAACGAGAAACATGAGCAGATCGTCGAGCACTGCGATCGGAAGGCAGTGCCGTTGGGAAAGATCGGCAAAGCTCGATTTGCCGTTGATGAAAGTCGACTTCAGCACGAGGCGGCTGACGAACACGGCCGGCAAGCCCGTATCCGCGAGCTTACGCGGCGCGCGCATCAACGCGCGTGTTGCTTCGGCGAGGCGTTCGCGCGCCGCGGCTGTCTGCGGTAACTGTGTTACCTGCGCGCTCTTGCCTGTCTCGAGATCCTGATGGTTCATCTTTCGCCTCCATGCCGTCGCTCGACCTCTGAGGCGGCGGGGATAGTTTTCTGCCGAATCTGCGGCCTACGAAGCTCGCTATATGCGGCAGGCGAAGCAGTCATGCCGCCGACGCAAACAACACCCCCAACGTTCCGGCCGCTATCGCCACGCCATAGGGAAGAGACCCGACCGATGTGATCCGCCTGCCCGGCTGTGCGGCGGCATCCATGCCCCGACCCAGGCGCCGACCGCCCATCGCGAGGCACTGCAAATTCGCGATCAACTGCGTCGTGCGACGTCGATACAGAACGAATGCCATTGACCAGACGCCGCCGATCAAGAACGTCGCCAGCACGATATAGACGACCATCGTGGGGCCGACCCACGCGCCGATAGTCAGCAGCAGCTTCACGTCGCCAGCGGACGTGCCGCGCGCGAGGTAAAGCGGGATCAGCAACGCGAAGCCCGTCATCGCACCTGCGAGCCAGCTCCCGGCGCCGAGCACGGCGCCGTGCAGCCAGGTTTGCACCGCAAGCGAGACGATCAGGCTCAATAAAAGAATTCGATTCGGAATCCGGCGGCACGTGATGTCCGTGCTGGCCGTCACGATCGTTAGCGCCGCCACGCAAAGAGGAATGGGGTGCGGGGGAAGTTGGGGGAAGAGCATGATAGGGCCTCGCTTTGGTTATAGGTCGTCAATGAATCGCGGCTACGATGTCGTTCGCGATGCCCTGATAGAGCTGTTGAATGGCGCCGCTGAAGTAGGTCAGACCTGCCAACGCGGCAAGCACGATCAGCGAGAGCATCAAGCCGTATTCGACCATCGTTGCGCCCTTCTCCTCGTCGCGGAGCCTGCGCAAAATCATCAGTAACGCGTGCATTTCAGCTCCCCCCCGGAAGCAACCACTTGAAAAGCCGTGCATGGCGCGGCGTTTCACATGCAAAACCGCCCTGCGAACTTCCCGGCAAGAACGCTTCGCCCAGCCGGGGCTTAGAGGCTCGACGCGATATCGCTGAATATGAGATTCAGGTTGTTGCCAATGCTGCTGACCGCTGCGATGCAGACTATCGCGATGAGCGCGACCATCAGCCCGTACTCCACCATCGTTGCGCCTTCATCCTCGCGGACAAAGGCAACTGCTTGTTTTACGACGTGTGACCCTTGTACAGAAACAGCGCTTCGTAGATGCTGAAAGATGTCTTCGATCACGATGGACTCCTTTTTAAACGCACTTGAAGTTGCTGAACGTTGGGAAGCGAACGCGGGCGAACCGGTCGAAACCGTTCGCCCGGCCAGGGCAATGTTAAAGGCTGCCCGCGATGTCGCTGAAAATCAGATTCAAATGATTGCCAATGCTGGTGACCGCGGCGATACAAACGATGGCGATGAGGGCGACCATGAGGCCGTACTCGACCATCGTCGCACCCTCTTCTTCGCGCATGAAGCGCTTGGCTTGAGCAATGATGCTTTGCATGTTGAGATCTCCTAAGTAGAGCGAACTAAATGACCCTGGCCGAGATGGCTTCGGGATGGAACTTCGACTGCAAAACAATGGAGGCTTGCGCAGTTAAGGCTCGATCGCGAAGATCGATGGTCGACCGTGGGCACGGCGATCGCCGCATCATATGGCTGGCGAAATGTCGTCTCGAAGCATTGTTGAACATGCCTAAGCCCCCCGGCTCATCTTGCATACCCCCAAGGACGTCCGGTCGAGACCGGCGCCAATCGGTCAGCCAGCGGTGTTCGTATTCCCCGCGTTACGCTGCCACCGCTTGCGGCGGCAGCGACGCGAGGCCCCCCAATCGGGCAACGTTGTCCGCTACCTCGCCTGGAGCCCTCTTCGGGGCCCGTCCGAGTGGCGGGACGATCGTTACCGTCGCCAGCTTCCGTGCGGCACTGAATCGCAAGCCACATGCCAATGGCCGCGAAACCTTGGCAATTCAATGGCTAAGCCGAGATGCTCGAGCGTGCGGACCGTCTTTCGTGGCAAACGTTGTCGCAAAGTTGCGACGAAGGGGGCGTGCGCGATCGAATTTGCATCCCCTGGAGTTATCACGTGCGGGCTCGATAGTTTGGATTTGAGTGCCGACGCAATAACCGGCGTACGCCTCGGAGGACAGGCGCTGCGCAATAACCCGCGGGTGACTACCGAATCACGTGCGGCACTGATCGTTTCAGATCTGAGACGCGTCCAATTTGGTGCTTGCGTTCGGAGTCCGGACTGTGTTCGATGACGCACTTATCCGAGCATATCGCCCGTCATTCGAGCGTC
This sequence comes from Trinickia symbiotica, assembly GCF_003028655.1. GTDB lineage: Bacteria > Pseudomonadota > Gammaproteobacteria > Burkholderiales > Burkholderiaceae > Trinickia > Trinickia symbiotica_A. The sequence continues at coordinate 298,792 of NZ_PYUC01000006.1, read as the reverse complement.
GAAACTGATTGAAAGCGCAATTGTTTTAGGCCAACAATGAGCCGTATTGATTGAGCGACTCACTTTATGTGCAGGCGTTGCGCGAATAAGAAGAATTGACGAACGACATAGCCGGGCGGACCGTACAAAGACCGGCAGGGAAGGCAGCAAACATGTGTGTCTTGAGTCGGGGGGAGAGCGGCGGCGCAAGCCTGCCGCTCAGATGGCTAACGACGTCGCGCCTGCTGTTCTCCAGCTGGTCACTCCTTAGCATCTATGCAGCCTTCCTCGGAACTTGGGCGTGGGTCGCGCACGGCTTCTCGCTCGAGAGCACGGGCCGTCCGGGCGCCGATTTCGCGATTTTTTGGGCGGCATCGCATCTGTCGCTACAGGGTTCGCCGCTGCAGGTCTACGACCACCGAACTTTCATTGCAGCGCAGTTGGCGCTGTTCGGCGGCTTCGCGGAGAGCTATGCGTTGCCCTGGGCCTATCCGCCGGCGTTCCTACTCTTGCTGATGCCTCTTTCGTTGCTGCCATTCGGCGTGGCCTATTTGTTGTTCGCGGCATTGGGCATGTATCTCTTCGTGACCGCAACGCTTTCGGTTTCGCGATTGGAGAAGAGTGTCGGTGGTTTTTGGCGCGCGGTGCTACCGGTCGCTGCATTGCCGTCGGCATTTATCGCCGTTATCGTTGGTCAGAACTCTCTATTGACGGCGGCGCTCGCCGCATTCGCGACGCGCTGGGTCGCAACGAACCCGGCGCGCGCTGGTGTCTGCATCGGCTTGCTGGCAGTCAAGCCGCAGATGGCGCTCGTATTTCCATTCGTTCTGGTCGCGGCTCGGGCGTGGAAGACGCTCGTGGTTGCTGCGGCGACAGCGCTCGCTGTCACCGCGACAGGGGTCTTATTCTGCGGCTTCCAGGCGTTCGATCAGTTCGTCTTGAATGCGAACCTGCTGCGCAGTTCGCTCATCGACCACGGGGGGCAGCATTTCTGGGCCGCATCGCCCACGACGTATGCGGCGCTGCGCGGTGCGGGCATCGCAATGCTTCCTGCGTACACGCTGCATGCGGCGGTGGCGGTGCTATCCATCTGCGCGGCGTGCGCCGTTTGGAGAAGCACCGACGACACTCGACTCCGTGCCGCGATTCTCGCAGTATCGGCTTTGATCGTCAGCCCGTACGTGTGGCATTACGAGCTTGCCTGGCTCGGGATCGCACTTGCGTGCATCGCGGCGTTCGGATTGAACGGCAAGTGGCTTTTCGGCGAGCAAGCAGTTTTGGCGCTCGCTTGGCTTTTGCCTCTCTACGAGCACTTCAATCGCTTGGCGCAGCTGCCGCAAATCGGTGCCATCGTTTTGCTGCTGATGGTGCTCATCTTATTGCGACGTGCTCGTTCAGCACCCGGAGAATATACATGAGCTCGACGTCACTCGAAGGCGCAACGCCCGCATCGCGAGCGGCGCAGACCGTGGAGCATGAAGATGCCGAGAAGCACTGGCTCAATACTGAGCGCTTGCGGCTCTACTCGATTACAGTCCTGATTTGCTACGCGGCATGGCTGGCCATCTACTTTTACAAGGCGGTCTGGCATCCGCATGAGTACGTCAGCCCGCTTGCCATCGATTTCCTGCCGTTCTGGAGCTCATCGTCCCTCGCGCTGCATGGTCACGCTGTAGATGCGTATAACCTCACGGTACTCGAAAAGATCGAAAGCGGAGCGATTGCGCATTCGGTCGGCATTCTGCCGTGGCTCTATCCGCCAACGTTTCTGTTGATCGTCTATCCGTTCGCTCTGTTGCCTTGGAAGATAGCGGCCGTGACATTCCTAGTCGGCACCTATCTATTGTTCGTCAAGGCGATCCATTCGATCGTTCCTCGGCGCGGAGCGATATGTGTCTCGCTGGCCTTCCCCGGCGCAGCCCTCGCCCTGGCGTCGGGCCAGAATGGGCTTTTTACCGCATCACTTGCCGCATTCGGACTTGCTGTGCTGCCTCGGCGCCCAATCGTCGCCGGCATCGCTTTCGGGATCCTCTGTGTGAAGCCGCAGCTCGCCGTGCTGTTTCCGCTTGCGTTGCTCTGCTCCCGTTCGTGGAGAGCTTTAGCGTCGCTTTCCGTGACGGCGCTGACAATGCTCGCGCTCTCGCTTGCTGCGTTCGGAACGGAGACCCTCGCGGCTTTCCTGCACAACATGGGAATGGCGGCCGGATTCGTCGAAGACGGGCGGGCGTCGCTGGCGCGGGTGCCGAGCGCCTTTTCGCTGGTAAAGCTAGCTCATGGACCGACTGCCGTTGCCTTCGCCGCTCAGGAAGTGTCGGCGATCTTCGCCGTCGTGGCGGTCTGGCTGGCCTGGCATCGTGAGGCGCCGTATCCGCTGCGCGCCGCTACGCTTGCATGCGCGAGCCTCATGGTGAGCCCTTATCTCTTTGACTACGACCTCGCCTGGTATGGCCTGATCGTGGCCTGGTACGTCAAGCACGCGATGACCAACGGTTGGAGGAGAGGAGAGCGCGAATGGCTGGGTCTCCTATGGTTGATGCCGTTGGCCGGCATTCTCGTGGTCATGCGAATTCACTTTCAGTTTCTGCCGCTGATTTCAGCCGCGACTCTCGCGCTGTTGCTGAAGCGAATCGCACTCGAGCGGCGATCATTAAACTAGAACTTCACGGGGGACATGATGGCTCAGTCGATCGGCAAGCCTTTGGTTTCGATGGTCGTACCGTTCTACAACGAAATCGATGCGGTGGAGACGTTTTTACGGACGATCGTTCCGGTGCTCGAGGCGATCGAATCGATCCGATTCGAAATCGTCTGCGTCAACGACGGCAGCAGTGACGGAACCCTGGATAAGCTAGTGCAGGCGAGCGCTCGCGATGCGCGCGTGCGCGTCATCGATCTCACGCGCAACTTCGGCAAAGAAGCGGCGCTGACGGCCGGCCTCGATGAAGCGTCCGGCGACGCCGTCATTCCGATCGACGCCGATCTGCAGGATCCCCCGAGCTTGATCCCTGTAATGATCGAGCACTGGCTCGACGGGGCAGAGGTGGTCGCGGCAAAACGGACCAACCGCGCCTGCGATTCGTTCTTGAAGCGCAAGACAGCCGCGCTCTATTACCGCATCCATAACGCGCTCTCGGACGTTAAGCTGCCGGAGAACGTCGGAGACTTTCGCTTGATGGATCGCACGGTCGTCAGCGCAATACGGAGCTTGCCCGAGCGGCATCGCTTCATGAAGGGGTTGTTCGCGTGGGTCGGCTATCGGACGGTCATCGTCGAGTACGAGCGGGAGCCGCGCAGCGCAGGTCGATCGAAGTTCTCTGGGTGGCGCCTCTGGAACTTCGCGCTCGAAGGAATCACGAGCTTCAGCACGGTACCATTGCGAAGCTGGACATACATCGGGCTTGCGATCGCGACACTCGCGTTTTGTTACGGCGGCGCCATTGTCGGGCGTACGTTGCTATTCGGCAATCCGGTGCCCGGTTATGCCTCAATCATCTCGATTTTGCTTTTCATGGGCGGGATCGAGCTCGTCGGAATTGGCGTCATCGGAGAATATATCGGGCGCATTTATCACGAGACGAAGGAACGCCCTATCTATCTCGTACGTCGTCGTTATCAGACGACGAGCAAGGTGAGCGCATTGCCCACGGCGCGCACAGAGTTGCGCGCGCGCAATGCATCGCGGTACGACGCGGCGCGCAGGCGCTCAGTCACGGGTGTCCGTGCCGCGGACCGTTGAATCAGGGTGTTCCACGATCGACTTGGTGCGTCGGCTCGTCGCGTATCAAGACGGCGGCGACATCGTCGGCGTAAAGGCGCCGCCAATGAGGAAGCGATGAAATAGTGTCGACAGTAGGGGTGCCGGCAGCGAGAAGGGCCCAGCGAATGTCATATTTGTCGATGATGTGCTGCAGTGTGGCGCGGCTCTGCGCAACTCCCGCGATGTATTCCGTGATGAACGCGTCCCCATAGAGGTCAGCGCGGCCGTCGATGAACGGCTTTATGTGTCTGAATATCAGATAGCCGCCAAACTCATAACTGTTGAGCACATGCATATCCAGAACCGCTTGCGGGACGTGTCCGATAGCCGTAATCGGCGATACCGGATCGTCTGAGCGCTCGAGCGGATCAGTGAACCGCACGATGGTTAGCACTGCTAAGCAAGCGATGACGACAGTCATCCAACGCTTGCCGATAGGAATCGCGATCTCTTCGGCCGCACCATCGGCCTGGCCAAACGCGTGGCCAAGGGGCTTCGCCAAGACGATCGCCCCGACCACGCCCGCGACCATCTGGTGTCTCGCATGCGAGAGCGAAAGGCAAAGCAGGCCGATCAGAATAGCGAGTCTGCCGACCGGCACGCGTACGCTGCGCGTGAAAGCGACGTAAAGCAGTGCAACTAGCGCACCTTCCAGAGGTTGGAACGTATGAAAGCTCGTCGGTGCCCACTCGGCGATATTCGAATTGATCGACATGCGCATCAAGAGAAACGGGAACAGCAGGCCGTGCCAGCCGTGAGGTGTCACAAGAGAAGCTGCGATAGCGGCCGCGAGGAATAGCGCCCAACGCCGTGCGGTCACCAACCGTCGAGACGGCTCTGACTCGACCACGGCTTCGAGGGCGATGGGCAACGCCAGCGCGAAGCCGAATACGAAGCTTCCGTGCAGATTTGCCCATATGCTCATGAGGGGCAGTAGCCAAAGGGCGGGCGAAGAGCCCTGGTCTTTCGCGTTCATGAGACCGATAGTCCAAAGTGTTAGCGCCGTCAACGCCAGTAGATGCGGGCGCGCAAGCAAGCTGCCGCCGGCGCACGCGATGCCGAGCAAGAAGACGATCGCTGCTTCCGGCTGATCCATCCAGCGCCCCAGATAGCGCGCCAGCGAGCCGCAGGTCGCCGCTGCTGCGGTGGCGAACAGAACGAGCACTCCGTCCCATGCGCCGGCTCGGTACGCAAGTGCCATGAGGACCTCGGATAGCCATTCGTGAGCTGTCCATGGCGCGCCGGCAAGCGCGTACGAGAAAGGATCCACGTGAGGGATCGAATGATGTGCAAGGATCCAAAGGCCGGTGGCAATGTGCCAATACGTGTCGCCGTCATTGAACGCACGCCGCGCGAAAAGAACGACGGCGTAACCGATGCAAAGCGAGAGCGCCGGAAACGGTATGACATACCGCGATGCGGCATTTAGGCCTTTTGCTGAAAACGTCGTATTCAATTGAGTTCCTCGCGATGCTTGGCTCGATTAGCACGGTCGTTGCCGAATGGCGAACTGCCGGCGCACGACGACAGCCAGCAGGGCGATCATCACGATCGGCGCCAGCTGGCACGGAAAGTCGAACACGACTGAAAGGAATGCCTGTATCGGCAAGAGCCAAGCTGCGACGAGGACCACCCACTCGATGCGTTTCAGCTCCGCTACTTTCATGTCGCGCATCAAGAAGGTGATGGAAAGCGCGAGCCAAGCGAGGTCGTAGTACATCAGATAGGGCTGGACCAGCAGCGTGCATACGATGAGCGCCGATGCGCGCAGCTCGAACCTTGCTTCACGCAGCCAAAGATAGGCGGTCGAAATGACTGCGGGAACCGCGATGAGCGCTTGAGCGACATACGCCGATGCAACCGATAATCGAGATTGGCGTGCAGCCGCAAAAACTGTAGGCATTGCCATCCAGTGAGAATCGCCGTGCTCGACGAATATTTGATTGAATGTGGGCAGATAAGCGGCAAAAGCGGTCCACGCCTCGGTACCGAACGCCGCCGTCGCGGTCGCAGCGAACGCGAGTGCCCATATCGCCGACGCGGCGAGCGCCTTCCATTGTCGGCCGGATGCAAGCATGAGCGGGAAAAGGACAGCAAGTTGCGGTTTGATCGCGAGCGTGGCAACGCACGCTCCTGCGAGTATCGGACTGGATGCAAGAAAGCCGAGCGCGCCGGCTGCCGCGGCCGCCGTAAATAGGGTGTTTTGACCGGCCGCGAGAGCAACACCGACGCCAGTAAATCCGGCCGCAAACAGGAAATGCAGCCGGTCGAGCCCTTGGGCCGCCCCCTTCAACGCTAGAGCATAGACGGTGAGCCCAGCGGCGGAAAAAACCGCGAAGGCTCCGGTGAAGGAGAGCAAGCCGGCCGGGAGGATGGCCAGCAAGAACGTGGGCGGATACGGCCACGCGGCCAGACCCTTGACGCCCGGAATGCTGGTTTCCATCGCGGCCATTAACTCCGGGGAAAAAACCAGCGCGGCACCATGCTCGAGTGCAACGCGCGCGGCAGACCAAAAAACGACGAAATCCCATCCCAGCATTGGCGCGTCTGTTTGATTAAAGAGGTAGTAACGTCCACCCCAGACAGCAATGACAACCCATTGAATAGTCAAGGATGTGATCGCATAGAGCGTGATCCGGTTAGTGCCGATCTCTTTTCTCGAGGCGGCTACTACGGCCGCCCCCGTTTTTTGCAAACCCATGGTTGTTGTCTCGTAAAGGGACGGTGCGCGCAAACCTTACTGAACGGCGGAAACAACATACAGCCCACCTAAAATGAGCGCGATTCCCAGCCACTGCATGTACCCGACGCGCTCGCCGAACAGCACAATCCCCGCGAGATAGACAAGCACAAACGTCAACGCGGTAAACGGATAGACGACGGTAAGCCCTGCCCGGCTCAGCGAGAAGATCCAGAACAGCGTCCCGATGCCATAGGAAACCAACCCGCAGATTACCCAGACATTGAAAAACTCGAGAAGCGCCTGTTTGCCGTCGGCTCCCACTTTGAGGGCGACTTGCCCGATCGCCGCAAACATTACCCCTAACAATAGAGGGACATAGATAGAAGTCCTCACAACGCTACCTCTTTGGCCCTGAGTTTGCGCACCGCGAGCCGGCTTTTGATGACAGCAATCTCCGTCTTCAGACTGACCGGCAGCCACCGCAGTAGGACCTTTCGCAGCCGATAGGCGGGCGGCGAGACGTCCCTGACCCGAGCATCGGGATCGACGAACGCTGAAGTGACCAATGTCGAGAGGCGTGCGAGTTCGTCGGCGCGTGCAAAAAACAGGACGTTATACTTGTACCAGACCTCAATGTGCTCATCGTGAGCGATTAATGGACGAACGAAATCGAACAGCGAGTAACCGCGTTTTGCAAACGAATCGCGCCAGTAGCCGTACTGTTGCTCGTTGACATGATTCTCGCCGCCCTGGCCCTTTGCCGCTGCGGAGAACAAAATGCAGCTCCCATGCCGGACGAGATTATCGATGAGAACGTCACTGCAATGCTTCGGAATGTGTTCGGCCACTTCCAGGCACTGAACGAGATCGAAAGTCCGACCAAGATCGAAGGGCTTTGAGATGTCCAGCGGGAAAAAGCATTTCTCAGGGAACATCAGGATCGATCGGTCGACGTAATTGCCATCGATGCCGACGATCTCCTTCACCCCAATTTCACGATGCACGCTAAGCCACGCGCCTGCGCCACAGCCGACATCCAGGACGCTCGCTGGCTTCAACTCGCCATTCACTTTCGGCAGCACGTTGCGCGCGGAGAGAACCGATCCCTCGCGCTGATAGCGATAGAAAACCTCGTCGTATTCTCGGGCGATGTTCTTCTCAGTCAGCTTGGATAGCATTGCACCCCTCCCGCTGGATCTTTACTTGAAGCTGCCCTCGCGGACGCAACGGTGTGTTCAGGCGCGTCGACTAGCAGCCGTTCAGTTTTTACGGACATCTGTGCGCAATTTGCACCACCGCTGGGTGTATGGCATGGCTCATTGACGGTGACACGATTGCTTCTCATATACCGACCAATTTCCAACCGTCCTCACCAGAACGACACGACAGTCCTGATTGGCGAAGAACCTGTCTGGTATTGGAGAGGTATGCCGCACGAAGAAGTAGCGATACAACCAAGCCTCGTGCCGGTGCCAGTCGAAAGTCTCGGATAGCGGTTTTGGCGCAACTTGGGCAGGCCCGACGGCCGGAAGTCGATCGAGCCGGTAGCGAACGACTTGCGGCGGGAACCACGCTGCGTTGAAATCAACTAGCCCACGGCGATCCGCCTGGTACCAGAGTGCAAAGTTCTCGTAGACGACCGGGTTCTCTGCCGCCGGACTGTCCTTGCTGAACACGATGTTCAAGACGCGTTGACCGGGAGCGACTTCTGCCGCAATCGCCTCGAAATCGGCGCTTTCCTTAGCGAAGCGCAACGCGCGCACGCCCTGCATGCCCAAAAAGGCGATGCAGACAGCGGCAACCGCCAGTTGTGTCAGCAGCGCGCGACGGTCAAAGCCTTCCCGCATTGCGTCGCCATCCGTGGCGGAGCGGAAGTTCAAGGCATAGAAAGGGAAAATAAAGAGCGCGAACCGATGAAAGAGATAGGCGGTGTTCATCGCGAAAATTGGCACGGAGAACCACAGGATTCCAAGAACCGCGAGCGGCATATATGCCATGCCATTTCGGCACCACCGCGAACCCATGAAAAAAGGGGCCGCGAACATCAGCAGTGTGACCGGGACCGTCCAATTGTCCGGAATGATCGCCCACGGATAGACGGTGGCGCAACCAAGCCGAACCAGCAGCTCCATCATCCATGATGATTGAAAGCTCCATATCACTCTGAACGGATACATCGGCGCCAGGTCGACACTTCGATGCAAGAACGTGTATGCGACGCACAACGCGAGAGGAGGCGCGTACGGCCAACCGACACGCGCCATCTTCCGCCAATCGTTGCGGTAGCGGGCCAGCAAAAACGCGCCTCCAATGGCGCTGACGAATAGGAACAGTAGTCCGTGCGAGAAGAAGACCGCGATATCCACGAGGAGTACGGTGATGCCGCGCCTGAGCGAAGGCCCTTCGGCGTAATCGAGCGCGGCCCGGAGAAAAAGCATGGCGATCGGTGTAGCAACCAGGTAGGAAAAGAACCCATACTCGTATGCGAAGCCAAAAAATCCTGGAATGCATAGCCAGTCCAAACGTTCGTCGGCGACAAGACGTTTTCTCAGCATGACGTAGCTCGCGACGAACCCATAGAAGGCCAGCGTCAGCACGAGCTTTAGCGCGGTCTCGACCGATGTCAAAAACGATAGGGCGGTGGACAGTCCGTACGCGAGCACGTACGGCGTGAACAGATTGATCCGAAGCAGGTGGGTCCACGGCGACTGGTCTAGGAGCAAGTCGTGCAGCAGCGCGACCTGTCCGGCATGTTGCGCGAGGTCGGACATTGGCGGGTGCGGGGCGAGCCAGAAGATGAGACCACCCGAAATCGTCACTGCGAAGAAAAGCGTGCGGAACCCGCTGAATGTAAGCGCCGTCGCTGTTGTTCGTGGCTGACTTGCATTGATACTTTGCATCAGGTTCCTCCCGGGCCTCCGGCGGCAGCGATTGCCCTAGTGCAGTCTTTTACGGTCAGGCGGTAATCCGACGGCGATGGCATGTGGCACTAGACATTCACCCGACGTCCGCGCGGCTCGTGTGTCCAACCGGCGCTACAGCGTCCTCTCGACGATGAACCGGGGACGCTGCTTCGTTTCTGTGTAGATCTTCGCGATGTACCCGCCGATCACGCCGAGAAACAGCAACTGAAGGCCGCCGAGGAAGTACATGGGAATCACGGTCGATGCCCACCCGGGCAGGCTCCTGTCCGTAAAGAGGCGAATGGACAACGCCCAGGAGCCGCACCCGAGCGAAGCGAGTGCGAGCACGCCGCCCACATAGGCGCTCCACTGAAGCGGCTTCGTCGAAAACGATGAAATTCCGTCGAACGCCAGCATGAACATCTTGGTGAGCGGATATTTGCTTTCTCCCGCGAAGCGCGCGCCGCGGTCGTACTCGACGGTCGCTGCGCGGAATCCCAGGAGCGGCACGATTCCCCGCAGGAACAAGTTGACTTCCCGAAAGCCTCGCAATTCCTCTATCGCGCGCCGGCTCATCAGCCGGAAGTCAGCATGATCTTGCAGCACGTTGACGCCAAAGCGGCGCAGGAGCCGATAATAACTGCGCGCGCTGAATCGCTTGAAGAAGCTATCTGTGTCGCGCCGCCGCCGCACGCCGAATACAATTTCGGCGCCTTTACGGTATTCCTCGATCATCCGGGGGATAGCCGCAAGATCATCTTGCAAGTCAGCGTCAAGGCTAATGAGAACGTCGCCTTCGACGTTAAGCAATCCGGCGAGCAATGCGTTCTGATGCCCGTGATTGCGAGAGAGTTTGACGCCGTGCACGCGCGGTTCGGCCGTATGGAGCGCTTCGATCAATTCCCACGTGCGGTCCTGCGACCCGTCGTCAACATAAGTGATGCTGCTCGATTCCCCCACCTTCCCCTGAAGGATGAGACCGTCGAGCAGCGCAAGAAGCCGCCGAGTAGTTTCCGGCAATACAGCTTCTTCGTTGAAGCATGGAATCACGAGGTTCAGCGTGACCTCGTCCCGAATGGGTTGTTCGTGCAAGCGTTTGAGCTGATCGATTTGCCGCTGTAACGCATGGTCCGTTGCGCGCTGCGTGGCGATCGCCGCACTGATCTCCATATTTCACCCCGGATCCGTTTTCCTTTTCGACAGGCTGAGCTGTTCACGAGCGCAATCGGTCGGCCGATAGTTGTTTTAGCGCCCTCAGCGGTTCGCTGCCGTCGCTTCATGCGAGCGGCAGCGAACGCGAAGGACCCTCCCCGTAGGTCATGCAGTCCGCCATTTCATCTTGGCCTCGATGGGCTCTTCTAATGGCTGTTGTATGTGTAACGGTCGCCGACTTCCGCCGGGCAAGCTTTGCAAACCCTATGCCAATCGCTGTGGAAGCCCTCGGTTTCAAGGGAGGGGCGTGGCGACAAGGCGGGCCCCGAGCCTCCGGCCGCCCAAGTTGTCGCAAGTTTGCGACAAAACCGAGCGGCGGTCGGACGGTCGTCGAGCACCCCTTTTTAGTAGGGGCGGCGCATCCGCCCCAGCAGCAAGCGACAGTTTCGCTGCCGGCGATGTCGCGGAATTGAATCAGAAACCGGGAGGTTCTGGCGTCTACCTAAGATTAGACGTTTCAATGTTGATACGTTGGCGTTTTGCAGCTGCGGAGAACTCTGCATTTTTCCCCAAAGCTATTACCGGGATTCCGTCACGCCAGTCCGATTTCGATGACGTTATAGCTTTAATGAAATAACGCCATGCGCGCATTGATTGCCCTGTCAAACATCGGGAAACGCCTTACGGGTGACACCTTATCTCCCAGCGGTCGGGACGGTAAGACATTGCCCTTTATGCAATGTTTGTTGCCTCTTAATGTGTGCCTTTGCATAGGCGTCGCAGCCAGCCGCCGGCCACTCGCTGGGCCAAGCCAGCTCTACCTTGCGAAGTTTGCAACTTTGTGACGGGGGACGCAAATAAGTATGTTGACCACCGCACCCCCACCGTTTCAAACTGCGCCCGTATCAGGATTTGGCCTAATGCGTTTATTTTTCTATGGCATTTCGTCACATTGTCGTCTATGTTGCAATGCAAGGGGCTTCAATGTGCGATCGTCCCAACACCTCCACCGGGCGGTGTGCGGGACGAAAGCGCGCAAATAAAAATCATTCCGAGGTAAGAAGCAGGCACGACCGTCGTTCTGGTCCGGCATCGCATCGATGCCGGCAGTTCAATTGTCGTGAACCGGGACATCCTGACCTATGCGAGGCGGGATGAAAAATGGGGCTTGAGCCGCTCGAGACGGCCGGCCTCGGATTGGGTTTCGATCGATGCGGGTAAGTAATAGTGCAGTGTCTTATACCGCCATTGATCGAAATCAAAGTTTGGACCGATGCATGCCGTTTTAATACGTCTGAGGAACAACGGTTACGCATCGATACGGGGGCAACATGAACAACAAAGCGTCGAATCCGCTGCGCGCCGAGCGGACCGTTCTTTTTCTTTCGCTGAAGCCCGATGTCGTCGGCGAGGACGGACTCGTCTCGGCCGGCTGGCATGTCGTTCACGCTAGAACACCTCAACAGGTCGACCGCATGCTCGAACGCGGCGTCATTCGCGTCGGCGTCGTCGCGATGCCGCTGGACTGCACGGAGCAGCAGTTGGCCGAGTTGGAAGCGAGTGTGTCCCATACGGACGCAACATGGGTTGCACAAGTTCGTCATGGACAAGCCGAGCAGCCCGCGATTCGGCGCTTCATCCTCGACTATTGTTTCGATTTCGTCACGATGCCGTGCGACGATCAGCGGCTCGCGATCGTGCTCGGCCATGCGCATGGCCTCTCGGTCCTGCGTGACAGCGTCGACTCGGGTCCGCCGATGCCGGGGTGCTGCACGATGATCGGCAACAGCGAACCGATGCAGCGGCTCTATCGCGGGGTGGAGAAATGCGCCCGTAACAATGCGCCCGTCTTCATCGCCGGCGAATCGGGCACAGGCAAGGAATTGACCGCGCGCGCGATTCACGATCGCTCGCCGCGCGCGTCCCAGCCCTTCGTCGCGATCAATTGCGCGGCGATTCCGCCATCGTTGCTCCAGTCGGAACTGTTCGGTCACGAGCGGGGCGCGTTTACCGGCGCCTTGCAAAGAAAGATCGGGCGCATCGAGGCCGCCGCCGGGGGAACACTCTTTCTCGACGAGATCGGCGATATGCCGCACGAGTGCCAGGCCGTCCTGTTGCGCTTTTTGCAGGAGGGGACGATCGAGCGCCTCGGCGGCAACGCCTCGACCAAGGTCGACGCGCGCATCATCTCGGCGACGCACGTCGATTTGCAGCAGGCCATCGAGGCGGGGCGCTTCCGCGCCGACCTCTATCATCGGCTGTGCGTGCTGCGCCTCGACGAGCCGCCGTTGCGCCAGCGCGGCCACGATATCAAGCTGCTCGCCTACCATGCGCTCACGCTGCATAAGCGCGACGGCCGGCGCAAGATTCGCGGCTTTTCGAGCGATGCGATTACCGCGATGTTCAACTACGCGTGGCCCGGCAATGTGCGCGAGCTCATCAATTGCGTAAGGCGTGCCGTTGTGATGGCGGAAGGACGCTTCATCACGGCCGACGATCTCGGTCTGCCCGATGCCGGGCCGAAGCCGGGGCGCACGCTCGCCGAAGTTCGTTGCGAAGCGGAGCGCGCGGCGGTACGCGAGGCGCTCGCGCGTCACGCGTACAGTCTTTCGAGCGCGGCGGCGGAGCTGGGCGTTTCGCGGGCGACGTTGTACCGACTGCTCAATGCGATCGGGCTGCGCTCGGAGGCGCCGATGATGCGTCAGCTCGGCGTGGTGGGCGGAAGCGACCATCACGACTCGGACGATCCGGGCGAGTCGAGGCCGCAGCAGGTCGCATAGGCGCGAGCCGAGCCGAAAGAATAATATCGGCGCGAACCGCCTCCGAGCCAGCTCGATTTTCGCTGCGTTTGCGCTCGAGCGGTTCGCCTTTCTTCCAGAGTCGTTCGTTCGATTGAGGGACGAGGATGCGCGCCGCGCTTGGAAATCCCCGGCGCAGCGCATATCCTGAGCATCGACGCGCCGGCTCGCGGCGATCGTCACTGCCTGTCATGATCGACGAAAAAAGGAGGAAAGCATTCATGGCGCGTCCCATCGATTCCGGCATCATCTTCTTTGCACGCCTTGCGCTTTCTGTGCTCTTTCTCTGGAGCGGTGTCATGAAGCTGCTGGCTTATTCCGGTTTCGTGGGGTATCTGCATTCAAAAGGCGTGCCGTTCCCCGAGATCGGCGCGCCGATCGCGACCGCAATCGAGTTGATCGGCGGCATTTTCCTCGTCGTCGGCTTCTTGATCCGTCCGCTGGGCATCATCCTGGCAGCCTATACCGTCGTCACGGCCGTGCTCGGGCATGATTTCTGGAACGTCGTCGACGCGGCCGTTCAGCGCGACATGGTGATTCATTTCTGGAAAAACATCGGCATAGCAGGCGGTTTCCTTCTGCTCTTCGTGACGGGCGCCGGCGCGCTCAGCATCGACGCGGCGCGTACGCCGAAGCGGCGTCTGCTATAGAAACCGCGCCCGAGAAATCGAACATTCGTCGGTATGAATCATCGTCCGCGCACGAAGCTTGCTTCTCCTAGCGCTACGAACGCTTCGGCTTCATCACGGAGGGCGCAGCGATGATCGAGAATTTCGAGCAGACCATTAACGGCCGTCCGATGCGGTTTTGCGCGACGCTCGGCGAAGGCGAGTTGGCGCATCGCGTCATCATCAGCCGCGACGATTCGGCTGAGACGCTCGTCGTATTCGATTCGAGCGGATTGATTGGCGCACTGAAGGCGGACATGGAACCGCCCGACAAGCTCATCGCCAATGCAATCCGCAAGGCGTGCGAAGAAGGGCTCATCGAGCGCGCGCTCGACACGGGCACGATACAAAACGCCACGCTTTGACGGCCGACGCTTTCCTCGCGTGCAGGCGGTGTGCGTTTTCTCGAACGCCGCCCGCTTTTTTTCATGTAACGCTCACGCTTTGTTGCGGCTGGCGCGCGCCGCCGCGCCTGCAAGCGCCTGCCGTGCGTACCCTTCCGGGTGGACGAGAATGCTCGCCAACATGCCTGCAATGAGCAACGCGGCGGACATCGCGGCCGAGGCCTGTAGCCCGGTCACCACCGCTTGCGTGCCGGTGCCGCTCGCGAGGGCGCCGAACGCGGCAACGCCCACGGCGCCGCCCGCCTGACGCGCGGTATTGAGGACGGCCGAAGCCGTGCCGGCGCGATGCGGTTCCACCGAAGCGAGGATGGCCGTCGTCATCGCGGGTACGGCGAGCCCCATGCCAGCCGGAATCAACAGAAACGGCACGACGAGCGCCGCGTACGAAGTGTCGGCTTGCGCTGTATGCAACAAGCCGTAGCCCAGCGCGCCGATCGCGGCGCCCAACATCATAGGGAAGCGCGGCCCGCGGCGCGCGACCACCCAGCCGCTCACGACGTTCGAGACCAGGAAGCCTCCCGTCAGCGGAAGGAATGCGAGGCCTGCCGTGAGGGGCGTCTCGCCATGCACACGCTGCAGGTAGAGGCTCAAGACGAACACGGTCCCGTAGTAGGCCAGGTTCACGCAAACGCCGAATATGACGGCCGCGCAGAACGTTGCGTCGTGCAGCAGCGATAGCGGCACCATCGGCGCTTTGCTACGCATTTCGATGACGATGAATGCGATGCAGGCGAGCATCGCGGCGGCCAACGCACCCACGATCCACGGACTTCCCGCGCCTAGAGGCCGTGACTCGATCACGGCGCCCGTGAAAGCGGTCAATGCGACGATCGCGACGCATTGACCCGGAAAGTCGATCCCGATAGTCCCACTCGTTCGACGGCGCAACGTTTCTTCGCGCTCGTGCGGCACCCAGGCAAACGTGGCCAGCAGACCGAGCGCGCAGATCGGCAGGTTGACGAGGAAAATGCTGCGCCAGCCGAACGCGGCGATCAAGAGCCCGCCGAGGACAGGCCCCGCGGCAATCGAGACCGCGCCCGACGCGGTCCATAGTCCGACTGCGCGAGCGCGCAAGTGAGGGTGGTGGCCGCATGACCGGTTCAGCAGCGCGAGCGAGTTCGGCAGCATCGCGGCCGCGGCCGCGCCTTGTACGGCGCGAGCAGCGACGAGCGCCGGCGCGTTCGGGGCGAGACCGCATGCGAGCGACGCCAATGCGAACAACGCAAGGCCCGCCGAGAAGAGTCGCCTTGCGCCGTAGCGATCGCCGAGCACGCCGGCCGAAAGCATCAGCACGGCGAATGCGAGCGTATAGGCGTCGACGATCCATTGAAGGCTTGCCACCGGCGCACGCAACTGGTTGCCGATGCTCGGCAAGGCGATGTTGACGATCGTCACATCCAGTTGCGTGACGACGAATGCAATGCTGACCGTGGCGAGGATGCGCGCGATCGCGGGCGTGAACCGCGCGGTTGCTTGAGGAGGTGTGAGCGTATTCATGAGACCTATGTTAGTGAGGCGGCGTACGGGATGGTTCATCATCGAGTGAAACGTCGATGGATCGTCAGCGTCGCCGCGGCTCGTCGAATCCCGACTAGTCCAAGCCGAAGTTCGTCCTCGTCGGCATTGTGCGGCTGCGTACCGATGACGAGGGGGCCTCTCCCTAGACTTCGTTGTGGCTGCGCGTCGTCCTCGAACGGAGAAAACCAATGTCCCAGACCGACACCGCGATCATTGGCGCCGGCCCTTATGGCTTGTCGCTCGCAACGTTTCTGAAAGCATCGGGCGTACCTTTCCAAATCCTCGGGGAACCCATGGAGGCGTGGCGCAAGTTCATGCCGCCGGGAATGCTATTGAAATCCGAGGCGTTTGCATCCAGCATCGCCGCTCCGCATTCGGGCTATACAGTCGGCGATTACTACCGCCTGAAAGGCATGGCGTATCAGCCCGTGGGGATGGAATTGCCGCTCGAAACGTTCGTCGATTATGGACTATGGTTCCAGTCGAACCTGGTTGCGGACGTTCGCACAGTCAATGTCGTGGATTTGCAACGCGAGAACGGCATCTTCCATTTGACGATGAGCGACGGCAAGTCGCTTGCGGCACGAAGGGTCGTGATTGCGCAGGGACTCAAAGGCTTTGCGCAGACGCCGCCGCTGCTGCGGGGCCTGCCGATGCGTTACGTGTCTCATTCGGCCGAATACGGTAGCTTGGCTTGGGCGCGAGGCATGGATATCGCGATCGTCGGCGGAGGCCAATCGGCGCTTGGTCTCGCTGCGCTCTTCAACGAGCAGGGGGCGGCGCGCGTTCATGTATTGGTCCGCGATCCCTCCGTCCGCTGGCTGAGCAAGCCCGACACTCAGCGCAGTCTGATAGCGAAGCTGACGAGCCCCGATGCAGGCCTCGGCCGCGGATGGGTCTGCCATGCTCTCTCGGAGTTTCCACTGCTTTTTTCGTTCCTGAACGAAGCACGCCGCAAGCGGATCATGGACAAATCGTTCGGTCCGGCGGGCGCCTGGTGGCTCCGCGATCGCGTCGTCGACAAGGTCAAGCTGTCGTTTGGCGCCGAGATCCGCCATGCCGCGATCGAGAACGATCAGGTCGTCATGCGCGTGATGACCGCGAACGGCGAGTCACGTATCACGGCACAACACCTGATCGTAGCGACGGGCTTCAAGACCGATCTCCGGCGGCACGGTTTCATCTCGAAGGAACTCGTCGCCTCGATCACTCTCGATGATGGCTTGCCTAGACTCTCGAACAACTTCGAGACCAGCGTGCCGGGACTCTACGTGATCGGCCCCGCTACGGCGCATCGTTTTGGTCCAGTGATGCGCTTTGTCTTCGGGGCAAAGCATGCGGCCCCGCGCGTGGCGCGGCATATCCTCAACGCGCGGCGCTCCGTCGGTAGCGTCGAGGCCCCGCCTTTTGCCGTCGAGGCGCCTCTTGCGGAGGCAACGAACGAGCAAAGCGGGACCTTGTAGCAACCCCCCATCGTTGACGTCGTTCGAATCGAGCAGGAGGAAACAGTCGTGACGGCACGTTTGCCTTTTCGGGCGTCTGTCGGGGGAGGGAACATGGCCTCGGGCGGGGCGGCATTCAAAGAGTTCGTCGCGATGCTGTTCGTTCTGACAGGCGTCGCGAGGGCGGCTCGCGCGTTGCTTTGGCGGGACCGCGTGGCGATCCTCCTTTATCACGATCCTGACCCGGCAACGCTGGACGCGCATCTCGGCTATCTGCGCGAAATGTGCGATTTCGTACCGCTCGAAGAGGCGCGCACGCCGGGGCAGGGGCGTCCACGCGCCGTGATCACGCTGGACGACGGCCACATCGGCAACGCGGATCTGCTGCCGGTGTTCATCAAGCATCGTGTGCGCCCAACGATCTTTCTCTGCAGCGGAGTGGTCGGTCGCGCGCGCACGCACTGGTGGTTGCATCCGGGAGCGAAGGAAGCGGGCATCGAGCGCCTCAAGCATATGACGAACACGGAGCGCCTTGCCGAACTCGAGGCATACGGTTATCGCCAGGACGGCGACGATCGTGCGACGGGCCTCACCGCCGAGCAAATCGAAGCGATGCGTCCGTATGTGGACTTTCAGGCGCACACGCAATTCCATCCTGTGCTGACGCGTTGCAACGATGCCGAGTGCGAGAACGAGATCGTCGCTTGCAAGCGCGAGATCGAGCAACTGGTCGGGAACGCATGCTTACACTTTGCCTATCCGAACGGCAACTATGGGAAGCGCGAAGTCGAGTTGGTGAAAGCGGCAGGCTACAAGAGCGCTCGAACATGCGACGTCGGCTGGAACGACGGTTCGACCGACCCGTTTCGGCTGCGCACGATCATCATCGACGATCACGCGTCGGTGAGATGGTTCGCCGCGCAATTGACCGGCATCCCGCTCTCGTTTCGCTATTTGCGGCACGGCGGGTGGGGAGGGCGCTTCCCGCAGTTTTGAGGATATGCGGCGTGACGGCGAACGTTCACTGCGCCGTCAAGTGTTCTACGGGTTCATACCTGAATCGGTAGCCGGGGGAGCGGGCGCCTCATTGAGCGCACACCGTCGGCGCGTTCGCCACGCCGATGAGGGCAAAATAGGACCGGCAATCGCTCTTGTTGCCGAACGGCTGATTGAACAGAGTGCCGGGCTCTCCGGCTCGCGACGACGGCGGCTCGGCGGTCGCCTGGGCCGCCCTCCCGCGGGCGTCCAGCGCATCCAGCTCCTCGCTGATTGGCGGGCGCGGAAGGGCGAGGGGCGGGTTCTCGGCGTCGGAGGCCGCCATGGCCGGGCTAGCGGGTGCATAGGTGGGCGCCGCGCGGTCCGCATCGAACCGATACGGATCGACGGCTTGCAGTAGCTTCATATACTCGTCTTCGTCCGCGCGATGCTCGCGCCAGAGCTTTCTCTGGAAATCGTTGGCCGTTTCGGGATCCCGGACCGTTCCTGACGGGCTCCTGTCGAATAGCTGCGAATGCGCTGGGGAGACCAGCGCTCCGTACACGATGGATGTCGCCAGCAAAAGGCGACGGGCGGCGCTCTTCAGTCCGTGCATCGTCGACCTCGGCGTCATGCGGTGTGCAAGTCAGGCGAACTTGCTGTACTGCTGATAGGCATGTTCATATCCGTAGCCGTATCTCGCCACCTTGAAGCCATTGAAGACATGTCCTGTCACCGGTATGCCCACGGTATTGAACCGCCCGACGGCTTCGCGAAGCTGCCGTTCGGTCGTCACATCGGTTCGCGAAATGAGAAACACGAGATCGGAATGGGCCGCAATCAAGAGCGAGTCGGTTACCGGCAGCACGGGCGGTGAATCGATGACGATATGGTCGTATTGCGCCTTGAGTTTGTGCACGAGCAGTTCGAACTCGGGGCGGTCAAGCAGCTCCGCGGGGTTCATCGGCAGACGTCTGGCGGCGGCCAAGTAATCGAGGTTCTCGAGCGTGCCTCGCTGGATGGCGCTTTCAAGGGGCAGCGCGCCGACGAGGACTTCCGCAAGGCCGTCGACGTCGCTCGAAGGCATATATTTCTTCAGGCTCGGACGGCGCATGTCCGCGTCGATGACAAGGACTCTTCGTCCGCTCAGCGCAAGCAGATACGCGAAATTAGTGGAAATAAAAGTTTTGCCTGCACCGGGCGTCGGGCTGGTGAATAGGACGACGCTGTGTTGCTTGCCCTCCGCCGTGAACTTGAGCGTGCTTCGCAAGGAGCGGAGCGCCTCGACGCTCGGGTCGTTTCCGAGACTTTGGCTCAACATCGCCGGTGCGGCATCGTGCGCTCGAATGATTCTCTGCTGTGCTTTGCTGTAAGGTATGACGCCGAATAGCGGCACGTGCGAGACGCTTTCGAGTTGGTCTACATCTTTCAATACATTGCGCTGTGTCGCCATAAACTGAACGGCGACGAACGCGATGAACAGGCCGGCTACGAGTCCGGCAATCGCGAGCAGCGGCAGGTTGGGCGAGGCAATTTTGGTCGGGACCGAAGCCGGATCGAGCACGACGACGTTACCTGTCGTTCCGGCCGCGGCGACTTCGAGTTGCTGCGCGTTCGCGAGAAGCGAAGTATAGAGCTGCGTATTGACGGACACGTCCCGCGAGAGGCGAACATAGGCTTGTTGAGTAGGCGGGAGTTCCTTCACTTGGACGTCGATTGATTGCAGTTCCTTGTCGATCCCCCGCAGTTGATTCTCCAGCGCGACGATGACGGGGTGATCGGGCTGGAATATCTTGCTATTGGCTTGAAGGTTCATTTCGACAGTCGTGCGTTGCCGCTTGAGATCCACTTCGCGGGTAAGAAGCGATTCGGTTTGCTGTTGGAAATCAACCGACCTCGAGCGAATCCTGAACTCGTTCAGACGCTCTTCGGAGGCATAGAGGGCTTGCTTGAGCGACGGGAGCTTGTCCTGCAAATACTTGAGACTGGCCGTGGCCTGTCTCGCGAGATGCTTAATGTCCAAGGCGACATAGCCGTTGGCGACATCATTGAGGAACGCGGCCGCAACCGACGGATCGGCGTTCGAAAACGTGACGCGAATCATCGAAGAGCCTTTGTTCGTCTCGCCTACCTTCATGCTTTTCAGCACTGCCGCGTAAGCGTCGTTCGGCGATTGCTTCACAATTCGAAAGACCGTGCCGGGCCGGGCGAGATAGCCTGTCACCAGAATTTCAATCTCTTTCATTCCATAGTCTGTCGCGATCGGGAAGTGCTTGAGCTCTCCCGTCTTCCCGTCCGCAACTACGCGCTCTTTTTGATCTCGCAAGACCCAGTGATCGGCTTGACCGACCGTCAGATAAAAACCCTTTCCATACAGCTCTTCCGGAACGTCGAATTGCTGGATGGCGAGCCGCTCTCCGCCCCATGCGAAATCGGACAGGCCGAGCACCGGCTGCGCCAGCGTGTCGCGCGGAGGGCGGTGCCACCGTGCATAAAGCCGTCCCAACAAGGGCACGTAGTTGACGACAGAGACCCGAGTATCGAGATGCGTCTCTCGGATCGCTTCGTCGACGATCTTTCGCGAGGTGATCACGTCGAGTTCGCCGTCGATCGCGCCGTTCGTATCGACCGCAGGATTCGTCACATCGGCGAGCGCGCCCAGAACGGTGCCGTGCTTCTTGTCCACCTGGAGCAAAACCGTTGCGTGATAGACGGGGGTAGTCAAGATCGCGTAAAGCCCGACGATGGCCAATACGGCAAATACGATTGAGAGAAAAGACTTCCAGTGGTCGCAGAGGTTGTACCAGAGATAGGCAAGGCGTAATTCCGCCAACTCTCGGTCTTGCAGAATGAGGTCGGTCTGATCAGGCTTGTTTATCATCGAAACCATGGCTGTGCCTCGGGTATCGTCAAAGAGTCGATCGGCTTACCTCGAGCCCCGCGGATGGTTGCGGCCGCAAGCTTCGCGGTGGCTGCGATGAGCGCGTCGATCTGTCAAATTGTCTGTTGATTCGTTAAGCCCTTGCAGCGGCGGTGCGCTAAAAAACGCCCGTAATTGAACGCACCGAGGCGCTATATATAGCGACTCCTAGGCATCCCGTGTGTGTGCTAAGAAACGCCCGCCGTGTGATCGGGCCATGGCGCGGCCTTCGTGCAAGGCGTCGTCGGAACGGTGCCGATTTTCTTCGGATTTCACCGCGAAATTGAGCCATTGCATTCAGTCGAACGCGCGCTCAACTGTTCGATGTAGGTGTGGAAGCGAACTTTTGTCTCGAGCGACGCAACATACAATTCGCCGGCGATTGGAAGTCAGACGCAATATTAATAATAGGTTTTACAAATGAATTGCGCACAAACGTGCGCGGCGACGGCGCCGGGGACGTCGAGGCTTGGCCCCGGCATGCGAACGACGGATTGAAATCTCTGCGCTCCCTGGCAATCGACGTCACCGGGCGATCGCAGTGAACCATGACAACGCTACGACGGGTCGAGGGCTCACTGATGAACAGCGGACTCAACGTCCTGAATGTCTCGCAGAATTACTTTGTAAGGGGTGGGTCGGACAGGTACTTCCTGACGCTCGGGGATCTGCTCGCCGAGAAGGGGAACCTTGTCGTGCCGTTCTGCGCGAGGAGCGAACATGACTTGCCTTCGGATTGGGCGCGGTTTTTCCCCGTTGGCGCCAATTTCGAATCGCCCTCGGTGATCGACGTCGTTCGATATCATTACTCGACGGCGGCAAAGAAAAACCTCGCCGAATTGGTTGCCGGGCAAAGATTCGATATCGCGCACCTGCATATCTATTACGGAAAGCTGACCTCGTCGATTCTCGGCGTGCTGAGAGATGCCCGGATTCCGACGGTCCAGACCGTTCACGACTACAAGCTGATTTGCCCCGTCTATACCTGCAATCGAGACGGGAACCCTTGCGAGGCTTGCCATGGCAAAGAATATTGGCGCGCACTGATCTACCGATGCAATCGTGGGTCACTGTTGAGGAGCGCCGTATCGATGTCGGAATCGTACGTTTCCCGCTGGCTCGGAAGCGTTGCCGGCATAGATCGCTTCGTCGCGGTCAGTCGGTTCTTCGCGGGGAAGATGAAGGAGAGCGGCATCGACCCGCTCAAGATCGTCGTGGTTCCGAATTTCGTCGATGTCAAGCGGTTCGAGCCACGTCGGGAGCAGGGCCGCTACTTCATCTATTTCGGCCGCATCGAGCGCTCGAAGGGGATCCCCACGCTGATCGAGGCGTTCGCGAGGATGCCGGAAGTGCCGCTCGTCGTCGCCGGTGAAGGGGAATTCCTTCAGCACGCACGCGCATTGGCGGCCGATAGCTCGAACATTGAATTCGTCGGCTTCAAGAGGGGGAAGGAACTATACGACCTCGTCGGCGGCGCCGTCGCTTCGATCCTGCCGTCGGAAGCCTACGAGAATTGCCCGGTGTCGATTCTCGAGAGTTTCGCCGCGGCTCGCCCCGCTATTGGTGCCCGCATCGGCGGCATCCCCGAGCTGATCGAGCATGGCGAAGACGGATTCGTGTTCGAGCGAGGAAACGTCGACGAGCTTTGCGCCTACGTCAAGACGATTTGGAGCCAGCGCGCGAGCAACGGCATGGGGAAAGCCGCACGAAGCAAAGTCGAGCAGCAGTTCTCCGCCGAGGTTCACTACCGTCGAATTCGTTCGATCTACGACTCGCTTTTGTGCTGACGCGGAACCGATGTTCGACCGCGATTCGTATCGCGTTGTGTCCGAAAAGGAAATGAGGATGTCATGACCAAAAGTCGAATAGCCGTCATCCTTTCGACCTATAACGGCGAAAAGTACCTTGCCGAGCAACTGGACAGCATCGTGTCGCAGGAAGACGTGGACGTTGAGCTCCTGATACGAGACGATGGATCGTCGGACTCGACGCTCGCACTGTTGCGCGAGTTCGCCGCCGCACACCCTAACGTTCGTTGCACCGCCGGTGAGAACAAGGGAGTGACAGGCAGTTTTATGACAGTTCTCGAAGCGGCCGACGACAGCCTCGACTACTATGCGTTTGCCGACCAGGACGATGTATGGTATCCGCGCAAGCTGGCCAATGCAGTCGAAGCACTGCGCAGCGCCCCCGATCCGGATCTTCCGCTTCTCTATTGCTCGAGGCTGGAATTGGTCGACGAGCGGCTCAGGCACCTCGCGGTGACCCGGCCGCTTCGCGACATCAGCTTCAGAAACGCCTTGTTTCAGAACGTTTTGGCCGGCTGCACGATGGTCATGAACGCTCGCGCCCGAGAATTGGTCTTGCGCGGCGGCGTCGCGCACAACATCTTGATGCACGACTGGTGGTGTTACCTTGCCATCTCGGCCTTCGGCCGTATCCTCTATGACGAGCGCGCCGGAATCAAGTATCGCCAGCACGACCACAATCAGGTCGGCGCGCGAGTACGCTGGAGCGAACGTATCCGGTGGCGTTACAAGCGCACGCTGCACGGTCTCTACGGGCACTTCCCGTCCGAGCAGAACGATCTCTTTTTAAAGATCTACGGCGAAGACTTGCCGGAAACGGAGCGGCGTTTCGCCGAGATGACGCTCGCGGCCAAGCGCAGCCTGCTCAAGCGAGTCATTCTTGCATCGTCGAACCATATACGAATGCAATCGCCGGTTGACAACTTTTTTGCTCGCGTGGGGATTTTGATCAACAAATTTTGATCACCGCAGCTCGAGCAGGTAAGAAAACCGAACGGATCCATTCGACATGTCTCGTGCCTCCTCAGTATCAAGGAACATCGCGCTGAACGTCAGCGGACCCGTGCTGCCGTTCCTCATGGCTGGCGTGTGCATTCCGATCCTGATCCGAGGCATAGGCACCGACCGGTTCGGATTACTGACGATCGCATGGACGGTCATCGGGTATTTCAGCCTGTTCGATTTCGGGCTCGGACGTTCGCTCACGTGGCAGGTATCGCGTCGCTTGGGCGAGCGGCGCGCCGGCGAAATCCCGCATCTCGTGCGCGGCGCGCTGATACTGATGGGCTGCCTGAGCATCATCGGATCGGCAATCGTCGCGCTGGCCGCCGGAGAATTGATTCGATTGTTGCGGGTGCCGCCGCAGTTCTTGATCGAGACGCGAAACGCGTTCGTCCTTCTCGGCGTTTCCATCCCGTTGGTCGTACTCACCAGCGGCTTGCGCGGCGTGCTCGAGGCGCTGCAGCGATTCGACATCACGAACGGCATCCGGGTGATCCAGGGAGTGTGGACGTTCGCGGGGCCCGTCTGCATCTTGCCCGTGTCCAACCGTCTCGACGCGATGGTGACCGTTCTCGTCGTTGGCCGGCTGGTGACGACCATCGCGTACTACCTTGCACTGCGCCGGGTGCTGCCCAAGCCGGACGGCATGCCCGCGCCCAAGATGTCGTTTCAGCGGGACATGTTGTCCTACGGTGGCTGGACGACGCTCTCCAACGTCTTGTCGCCGGTGATGGATTACATGGACCGGTTCTTTATCGGATCGATGCTCGGAACAGCAGTCGTAGCGTTCTATACGACGCCTTACGAGCTGGTCTATCGACTGAATATCGTGTCGGAAGGGATCCTCGGCGTGCTGTTTCCCATGATGGCTCATCGCGTCGCGGGCGACAAAACTCGGACGACGGCTGGAGAGATGTTGAGCCTGGGTACGAAACTGATTAGCGCGTCCGTGTTCCCGATCGTCTTGGTGTGCTTGTTGGGCGCACATATTCTGTTGCGTCTATGGGTCGGGCCCGTGTTCGAACAGAAGAGTTCGCTGGTGCTGCAGCTGCTGGCTGTCGGCTTGCTCGCCAACAACCTCGCGAAAGTTCCGTCGAATCTGATCCAGGCCAATGGCCGGTCGGACATTACGGCAAAGCTGCATCTGCTGGAGTTGCCGGTCTATATCGCGTGCCTGTTCTGGATGCTGAGGCACGCGGGCATCGACGGCGCCGCGGCGGTGTGGGCTTTTCGCATGCTCCTCGATCTCGTGCTCTTGCTAGGGATGTCGTCCAAGGTCGCCTCCGTTCCCCCGCGCGTCGTCTTTAGCGTATCGATGCTCGCCTTCGTGCAACTCGGTGTTCTCGGCGCGGCGATCTTCGTGCGAGGGCCGATCTGGTTATGCGCGTATGGGGCCGGCATCTTGCTGATATCCGCCAATGTGTTCTATCGCTATGTGCTGATCGAAGCTGAACGGCTGTTGTTACGACACTCGGCACGGCGGGTCATTGCTGTGTTGACGAGCCGGGGGATGGCACCGTGACACGGAAAGCGTTCATCCGCGGCACGGCGCACGCGCTTAGGCTCTGCTGGTTTGCGCTAGTTTGTTGCCTGGCTTGCGGTCCGCGTGGCGTGTTCTCGGCCGATTTTTACAAGATTTCGATCGACCAGGATCATCTGGCAGGTATCGTCGATTTCAGCGATCTTGCTCGCGGCCCGCTTCGCGACAGCGATCGGCTGATCGCTTGCGGCGCACGCTTGTGCAGGGCAGGCGAGCGGGGCGCGGAACCGAAGCCGGTGCGGCTTTTCGGCGTGACGCTGGCATTCGATTCGGTGTTCCCCTCCGACGATCAAGCTGACAGGCTCATTGCTCGCTTTCACCGTCTCGGCATCAACCTGGTCAGATTGCACAGCTTCGACACGGTGCCAAGCTCGAGGCTGACGACTGCTGAGAGCATTCTGCTCGACGGCCCGTTTCCCAGCTTCAATCCGGAATCGCTGCGAAGACTCAGGCGGTTTATCGCGAAACTGGCGCAAGGTGGAATATACGTGGACTTGAACCTGCACGTGGCTTACACGTTCAGGCCCGCGATCGATAAGGTTCCGTTCGCGTTTCCCGGCGACGACTTCATGCCGGAAGACTCGAAGCCTGTCCATCTATTCGACGAGCGGATGATCGGGCTGCAAAAGGAGTACGCCCGGCGTCTGCTAAGGGCACTCGCTCCGGTTTCCCGTAACGCCGTGGCGATCGTCGAAATCAGCAATGAGAGTTCGCTCGTCTACGAATGGTCGATAGGGAGGCTCGGAGACGACGTCAAAGGCTACTACCGCGACGAGCTTGTCGGGAAATGGCTGGCGTTTCAAAGCAGGGCGGGAGAAGCGGCGAACCCGACGAGACATTTGCCCGAGCGCGACGGGCCGGAGCCGTCCGCGCTCAAGAATCGATTCGTGGCGTTCTTGACGGAACTCGACCAGTCTTACCTCGACGGCATGCGCGAGACCATCAAGTCGGAGCTTCCCGGCGTTCTCGTCGTCGGAACTCAGATGGCCTACGGCGGATACCAAAATCTGATTTCGAACGGCAACATGGACTTGATGGATTCCCACGTCTATGTCGACCACTACGGCTTTACCGGCAAGTTTTTCGATTGGGGCACGTGGTATATCCACGATGTCTCCGCGTTCGACGATGGATTGGAGTCGTTCAGGAACGTGGCGCTCTATCGAGAGTCCGGCAAGCCGTACATCGTCAGCGAGTACAACCAACCTTGGCCGAACCGGCAAGCGGCTGAAATCATTCCGCTGATGGCCACGATTGCTTCCTTGCAAGACTGGAGTGCGATCGTCTTTTACGATTATTCGAGCACGCGTGCCGACTTCGACGCAACAACGCCGCGTGAGTTCGTACTCGACACCGACTTCACGAAATTGCCCACCGTCGGCCCCATGGCGTGGTTGTATCGCACATTCCAAATCGCGCCGGCGGCGGCTGCCGTCGATGTCGCGCTTTCCTCCGGCGCACGGCTCACTGCAAGCAGGGACGGCGTGACGGACGACAGTGCCCGATTCATCGATGCATTGCGCCAGGGGGCAACACGCACCGGCCTCTCCCTGCGCTTGGGAGTGTCGCTCTCGACTGACGAATCATATTCGGTACGGGCGAACGACGAACGTCCGCAAACGGTCGGCGCGCAGGTGAGCTTCGGCGACGGCCGGCAACGTATGGTCCTCGATGCTCGATCCGCGATCGGCGTGGTGGGCAGGGTCGCGCCGGGTGTCGAACATGCCTTCGGTTCATTCCAACTGAAGTTGTCGGACCGAGCGAGGGGGGTCGTTACGTTCATCGCGATGGCAAGAGATGGTGAGCCTATCGAGCGATCCCGGCGCATGCTCTGGGTGCTACCCGGCTATACGTTGGGCTCGAAGCCCGGCACGTCGCCGCCCGAGCCGGAACGCCTCGCTGCCGTGAGCCAGGGCATCGTGCAACGGGCGAAGGA
The DNA here is from genome assembly GCF_003028655.1 of Trinickia symbiotica. Lineage (GTDB taxonomy): Bacteria > Pseudomonadota > Gammaproteobacteria > Burkholderiales > Burkholderiaceae > Trinickia > Trinickia symbiotica_A. The sequence continues at coordinate 271,307 of NZ_PYUC01000006.1, read as the reverse complement.
TTTGGTGAAATCGGACGGCTCGCCGCGCCGCCTGCGCTTGCCGAGCACGCCGCGCACGGCCGGCTTCGGCGCACTCGCGGCGTACGCGCCGGTCTGGATGGAGCGCGTCGAATGCACGATCACGTTGCGCCACGCGTTTTCGCACGTCACAGCTTACCCGCTCGACGGGCGAGGCCGGCGCCTTGCGGCTCTGCCATTGCGCGACGCTCAGTTGCGCGACGGTGTGTTGACGGTTCACCTACAGGCCGACGGGCAGGAGCTGACGCCATGGTACGAATTGGTTTTCGACTGACGCCGCTCGCGGCGACGTTAGCGGAGGAACGCCATGCTTAAAGTTCGACCGATCGAGGCATTCGTGTTGGCGTTCGTCTTCGCTTATGCGATATTCCCGTCGTATCTGGGCGCGCGCATTGGCGGCGTGCTGATCAATTCCCAGCGTGTAATGTTGATCGCTCTGCTGCTGGTGCTGGTCGTCGAAGCAGCGGTCAATCGGCGATCGATACCCCACCTCTTGAATTCCGCCTGCAGGGCACGAGTCACGATCCTGTGCGTCGCGATCTACGCAATCTTCCGGTTCGCAAGCTCTCTCGATAGCGAAGACGTCGCGACATCGCTCAATACCGCCCTATCCGACGTTTTGTCCATGTCGGCGTTTCTCTATATTGGGATCTTTGTTGCGAGGGAGAAGCGCGGACTCGAAAAACTCGCAATGGTCCTCGTTGCTTCGGCCGTCGTCTTATGTCTGATCGGCGTAGTGGAGGCTGTGCTTCAACGCAACCTGATCGTGTCGGCGTTTCCGGGGCTGGAGGTATCGAACGACGCGTATCTCCAGTTTGCGCTCAGCGACAAGATTCGCGGCACCTACCGTGTCCAATCGACGTTCATTCACCCGCTCGCGTTTGCATCGTTCCTTGTCATGATGCTGCCGCTCGCGATTTTTCGCGTGAGCATGGCGAAAGCAGCGCCGGCCAGGATGCTCTATCTTGGCATATCCGCGCTGATAGTGGCCAACATCTTCCTGACGAAGTCACGCGCCGCGGAGATTTTGTCCATCGGGATCGTGCTGCTTTATTGGACCCGATACGGCATCGGGTTGATGAAAGACCGCCGATACGCCAAACATGCAATCGGCATCGCCAATCTCGGGTTGGTTTGCATCGCATTGGCGGTAGCGGTTCCTGCCGCGCAGCAACTGATTGCGGGCAAGAGTCAGGATGAGCGATCGAGCTCCGCCGGGCGCCTGATCCAGCTCGAGAAAGGAGGACGTGCCGTCGTCGAGCACCCGATCCTTGGGGTGGGGCCGCGAATGGCCGGACCTTATGTGGGGATATACGACGGAGACGATAGCAGTCCGCCGACCGTCGACAACTGGTACCTGACCGTTGCGGTGGAGTCGGGCATCATTGCCCTGCTGAGCTTTATCGGCTCTATCGCGAGCGTCATATGGCGATGTGCCCAGCTCGCCCGTGCGCGCCGTACAGACATTCGCGCGGCGGCGTTGTACTGGTCTGCCGCGATCGGTATCGGCGCGTTCAGTCTTTATATGGGGATTCTCTCGCTCTATCAGGACACCTTCCCCTATCTATTCCTGATCATGGGAGCTGTCTTGCCCATGAGCGGTATTTCGCCGCGCCGCTCGGGCACGGTAATGCGCGGCCCTGCCGAGCCGCGGGGCTTCCTTCAGCGTTAGCTCGCGGGATTCAAGACCGGCTTCTGTTCCAGCGGCGAAGGATGCGTCGCAGCGGATGGTCCAGACAATAGAATTTCAGCGCGGGGAGCGGGTCGTCCCATCGAAAGTAACCGTCGACAAGCTTCGTTCCCGCCTTCAGGAAGCCGGGGGGCGGCCTATCGACGAACGTCGCGCGCCACGCGGCAGCGGTAGGCCTCTGCTCGTGCCGGACGGGGAGCCCCAATTCATGAAGATATGCCGCCGCGGGCAGATTGACTCCGCATAGCGTGGCGATCTCTTCCTGCCAATCGGTCCGACCGACCGTGGGTTCGATCATGAAGAACGCCTTGCGGTTGTCGTCCCACTTGAATTCCATGCTGCCCATTCCGTCAAAGCCGGCACGCTCGGCAAAGGCCAACGTCAGGGGTTCGAGCGTGTCACGCAAATGCGGGGCGGCGATACAGACCGCGGTGCTGCCGACATCGCGCGGATAGCAGGCGATCTTTTGCCCTGTGAAAATGCCGGCGACATATCCACCCAAGCCGCGGTAAAAGAGCGTGAAGTAGATATTGCTGTCCGGCCCTTCGACCCACTCTTGAGCGATGATTCCGCCGGGCGTGCGAAGCATTTGGCGAGCGCGCTGGCGAGCGTCGGCAAGGGAGTTCACGCGCACGGCACGATCCTTGTCGCCATTCAGCACGCTGCGTTTGTCGTCGGGCTTGAGTACGCACGGAAAGGTCAACTGCTCGAGCAGCTCGATGTCCGACTCACTCTCGAGCGTGGCGGTGCGCGGCACCGGAAAGCGGTGCTGCAAGGCGAACTCGTGAAACTTCGCTTTACTGCTTAGAAGTTTGACGCTTTCATCTTCGGGAAGGCGGAAGCGAAACCACTTCGAAAGCACGTCGCGATTTTCGGAAACGGAATGAACCGCTTCTTCCGCCGTCAACAAGAGAACGGGCGGGGTCGAGAATTCTTGGCCGAGCCGAACCATGTCTTCGACGAACTCCGGCCCAGTGAAACTCCTGATCAAGCGGCGGCGAGCATGCTGAGACCAAAGCGCGGCTCGGTTGCGCTGAGTATCGACCGCTATGACCGGAATCCGTTGCCGAGCGATGGACCTCACGACACCAAGCCCGTTGAGCTCGCCACCGACCACGATCGCGGCCGCGGTTGCGCGGGAATCGTACGTGCTCGCCATAAGTTGAGTACCCAGAGTTTGGTTCTGCCTATCGGCAATCCGAACAGCGGATCATTGTCATTGAACTGAATGCACCGCACCATTTTCAACAGGCGAGTCTAGGCTTCGGCATACGGACCATCTGTACGTCGCCCCACAATGCTTCCGCAACGCGGAACTTCTGAACGCCGGTGTGACCGATCGAACGCATGCGTCGCATGCATTGCTCAGGTTTTGCCGCAAATCGGCTCCCGCGGTGAAAGCCGGGTGTATGTAATGATCGAAGCGTTGCGACTTCGACTTTCTCGGTGGTGCTGGCTAATCGATTCGATCTAAAAACACAAGGACGTTGTTTATGCCGGTAACGGCATATTCGTCAAGCTAAAGAGTGTGCTGGATGTGTTGCTGTCGGCGGGCGAGATGACCGTCTATCGCATTGGTACAGAGAAGTGCGGTGACAATTGGTAAGCTGATTTAATTCTTAAAAATACTTACCGAATAATCAGACGAGCGTAAGCGAGAAATGTTCTCTAGCGAACATGGTGCGTGACGAGTAAACCATATTATGCGTTATGTCGCCGTACAGGCGGCAGCAAGCCGGTTCAGCGTCACGTCGCGAACCGCGGGGGCTATTGCTCAGAAGCCGGGGCTCTTCTAGAAAAACTCCAGTTCTATGTGCCGAAAGGAAATCGCATCGCAACGACTTCCGGTTTGATTGTCGATTTCATTTGCTAGATCGGCCGCTGCACCGTACTTAGGGGTCCTAATTATACCTCTTTGTATCATAATTTCTAATGAAGAAAGGTGGTGACGGTGAATAAGAACAAGTTTCTCGCGATTCTTGGTACTCGCGGTATTCCCGCTCGGCATGGCGGTTTCGAGACGTTCGCGGAGCGATTGGCGTTATACCTTACGCAGCGGGCCTGGAAGGTCGTCGTATATTGCCAGGGCGACAAAAGTGTCCGACAGCGCATCGACGATACGTGGCATGGAATCGATCGCATCACACTGCCGGTGAAACGCGACGGTGCTCCCGGCACTTTGGAGTTCGATTGGGCCTGCGTCCGCGATGTCGTCAAGATTAAGCCAGGGGTCGCCTTGACACTCGGTTACAACACGGCGATCTTCTGCGCGTGGATGAGGCTCGCGGGCGTGCCGAACATTATCAATATGGACGGCCTCGAATGGCGGCGCGACAAGTGGCGGATGCATGAGCGCGCATGGTTATGGGCCAACGAGCGGATCGGTTGCTGGGTTGGCGAGCATTTGATTGCCGATCATCCGGCCATTGCCGAGCACCTGGCTACGCGCGTCTCGCGCACAAAGATATCGACTATCGCCTACGGCGCGGACGAGATCACGGGCGCCGACGAGGGGCCATTGGCCGGCTTTCACCTGGTTCCGAATCAATACGGCATCGTCGTCGGGCGGCCTGAGCCCGAAAATTCCTTACTCGAAATCGTGCGTGCCTATTCGCGGACCAAGCGTCGCGCGAAGCTCATCGTGCTGGGAAACTTCCAGCCCGAAAAGCGCGGATATCATCGGCGCGTCGTGGAGTCGGCGAGCGACGAGGTCGTCTTTCCGGGTGCAATTTACGACGCCGCGATCGTGCGAGCGCTGAGATACCATGCGCGCTTTTACCTGCACGGACACAAAGTGGGAGGAACGAATCCGTCGCTGGTCGAAGCGCTCGGCGCGGGTAGTCCCGTGATCGCGCACGACAATGTGTTCAACCGATGGGTGGCCGGTGCAGCCAGCCGCTATTTTTCGTCGCAGTCGCAGTGCGAGGACCATATCGATGCGGTCCTAGGCGACGACGATGTCGTGGCGAAGATGCGTGCAAGCAGCATCGAGCGGTTTGAGACCGCCTTTCAATGGAGCGAAATCCTCGGCCAGTATGAGACGCTGCTGGAGCGGTACTGCGAGCTGGAAAAGGCGAGAGAACCGGTGGCGCAGGCTCAGCCCGCGACACCTCAGAAGCCGTTGAGCGGCAAGTCGACTCGCATTATCTCTCGGTCATGACAGCCTATCGTGCTCGATGTTCGCCGTCCGTCAAACAGCCGGCAAGGCAGGCCGCGTTTCGATCGCCTTGCGAATCAACGATTCGACTGCGTTGCGCTCGTCGCCCGCGAGCGGCAGCCGTGGCGGGCGCACGTGTTCGGTGCCCAGGCCGACGATGGCTTCGGCGAGCTTGATGTTCTGCACGAGCTTGTGCGACACATCGAGTGCGAGCAACGGCGCAAACCATCGATAAATTTTCAGTGCCTCCGCGACGCGGCCTTGCTGAAGTAGGCGATAGATCGCCACCGTCTCCCGCGGAAACGCGCAGACGAGCCCGGCAACCCAGCCATGCGCGCCCATCAGCATCGCCTCCATGGCCAGATTGTCGACGCCGCAGAGAATCGAATAGCGTTCGCCTACCGCGTTGATCAGATCGGTCACGCGCCGCACGTCGCCGCACGATTCCTTGATCGCGACGATCTTTGGCTCGTCGGCGATCTCGGCGAACATCTCGGGCGTCATGTCGACGCCGTAGGCGAGGGGATTGTTGTAAATCATGAGCGGCAGCGAGCTCGCCTTCGCGACCATGCGGAAATGATTGAGCGTCTCGCGGCGATCCGATAAATAGCGAAGTCCCGGCAGCACCATGTAGCCGGCCGCGCCATGCGCGGCGCCGCGTTCGGCCTGACGGCAGCCGTCGAGCGTGCTGTTCTCCGCGATCGTCAACAGTACGGGGACGCGGCCGCGCGCGGCTTCGACGGCGATGTCGAGTACCTCGAGCTTTTCGTCGAGCGAGAGTGTCGAGGCTTCGCCGAGCGAGCCGCAGACGATGATGCCGTCGACGCCCGCCTCGATCTGCGCCTCGATGTTCTTCTGCGTCCAGACACGATCTATGCTGAAATCCTCGTGAAACTCCGTGGTGACCGCGGGCAGTACACCCTTCCATGCAGTGGCCATTGCTCCTCTCCTTGAGCGAATCCGATAGACGGGATGTGCGGCAGTGTATGCCCGAGGCACTGCGGCGTCTTGCGGCCTACGCGCATCGGCGATGACGATTTCGGCATAACCGGGAAGTCGCATCGATGTGCCGAAATCGTCATCGGCGGCGCGCATCGACGCCAAGACGGCAAGCCTCGCGCATTCCTACCATGGGCGCAGCAAACGTTCAGGCCGGGGTCCCGGCTCACCGGCCTTGGGGCCGGGGTTTCAAACCGAGGCTAGTTTTACGATGAAGACCATCCATATTATCGACTCCCATACCGGCGGCGAACCCACTCGCCTCGTGGTGGCCGGCGGCCCGGACCTCGGCCGCGGCCCGCTTTCCGAACGACGCGAGCGGCTGCGCGAGCATTACGACGACTGGCGCGCCGGCGTCGTCACCGAGCCGAGGGGCTCGGAGGTGATCGTCGGCGCACTGCTTTGCGAGCCGCATGATTCGAGCTGCTCCGCGGGCGTCATCTTTTTCAACAATGTCGGCTATCTCGGCATGTGCGGCCACGGAACGATCGGGCTCGTCGCATCGCTCGCCTATATGCGTCGCATCGAGCCGGGGCGCCACCGGATCGAGACGCCCGTCGGCATCGTCGAAGCGACGCTGAACGAAGACGGCAGCGTATCCGTACGCAATGTGGCTGCGTATCGCTATCGTCGCGCGCTTACCGTGGACGTGCCCGCGTACGGCGCGGTCACGGGCGATGTCGCATGGGGCGGCAACTGGTTCTTCCTCGTGTCGGAGCACGGGCGCACGCTCGAGCTCGCCCACATCGGCGAACTGACAATGTTCACGCATGCGATCCGTGATGCGCTCGAGGCTCAAGGCGTGACGGGAGCGGGCGGTGCGCTCATCGATCACATCGAGCTATTCGCGCAAAGCCCGCGCGCCGGTATCGACAGTCGAAATTTCGTGCTGTGCCCCGGCAACGCCTACGACCGTTCGCCGTGCGGCACGGGCACGAGCGCGAAGCTCGCGTGCCTTGCGGCGGACGGGAAGCTCGCCCAGGGCGAGACCTGGCGGCAAGAGAGCATCATCGGCAGCGTCTTCGAAGGGCGCTATGTCTTGCTCGACGATGCGGGCCCGAGCGAGACGGACGATCGGTCCCATGCGGTCCGCGCGATCGACGCCGGATCGGGCGATACCCGAGCCATCGTGCCTACCATCACAGGCCGCGCACACATCATGGCCGAGGGCAAACTCTGCTTCGAGCACGACGATCCATTCGCATCGGGGATTCCCGTTGCCTGAACCGAATGAAGGCTGACGCACTCGTCGTAGGGGCGGGCATCGTCGGTGCCGCCGAGCTCGCCGCGCGGGGCATGAAGGTGGAGCTGTTCGAGGCCGGCGGCATCGGCTGCGGCGCGACCGCGGCGGGGATGGGCCACATCGTCGTCATGAACGACACGCCGGCCGAGTTCGCGCTCGCGCGCCATTCGCACGATCTTTGGCTGGAACTCGCTCCGCGACTGCGGCGCGACGATGCGTTTCACCGCTGCGGCGCAACTCTTCTCGACCGATTCACCCATCGACGTCACACCGTATCTGCCGGCCCGCTTTAGCGCAGCCGTGTCCGCTGGCTGACGCAGGTCGCCGCGCCCCTATAATCGAGGCACATTTCGATTTTCGCGTGCGACGCGCGAGCTCGCGCGACCCGGACGATGCTGCCGATGCTTTCCTTGCCCGATGTGCCCGATGTGCCCGCGGGCACGACCCTCTCTGACATGTTGCCGCTCTTCGAACAGCTCGAGCCTGTCTTCGACGCGCTGCCGGACGTCGTGTTCTTCGTCAAGGACGAGCAAACACGCTACGCGCTCGTCAATCGCACGCTCGCTTCGCGCTGCGGCTGCAAGGAAAAGGGCGCGCTCATCGGCAAGACGACGGAGGAGGTCTTTCCAAGCCGCTTCGGCAGCGTCTATATGGCGCAGGACAAGGCCATCATCGATGGCGGCGCCGCGATACTGGATCAGCTCGAACTACACCTGTATCCGGGACGCCAGCCCGGCTGGTGCCTCACGACGAAGGTGCCGCTGCGCAGTGCCGCGGGCGGGATCGTCGGCGTGGCCGGCATTTCGCGCGACCTGAAGGCCAGCGAGAAGACGCATCCCGCCTATTCGCGCCTGGCGGCGATCGTTCAACATATTCAGGAGAACTACAGAGAGCCGTTGAACATGGCGCAGTTGGCGCAGAAGGCCGGCATGTCGGTGGCGCAACTGGAGCGATACTTTCACAAGGTCTTTCATCTGACGCCGCGCCAGGTACTGCTCAAGACTCGCCTCGACGCGGCGACGGCGCTGCTCGTCTCGAGCGATAAAGTGACCGACGTGGCCGCGCTCTGCGGCTATACCGATCACAGCGCGTTCACGCGGCAGTTCAAGGCGACAGTCGGCATCACGCCCAGCGAATACCGGACGTTGCTGCTCGGTCGGCCTCGTTGAGCGGGGGCGAGGAACGTCGCAATGTGACCGCGCGTAAGCGCGAGTAACGCAATGTATCGAGCGGGAACGGCGCGCGCACCGTCTCATCTCACGAATAGCGGCGCTTGGCCACGGGCAACCTTCGCGCGAAATGGGCGGCGATCGACTGACAGCGGTTTTCTAGCTTCTGGCGGATCGGCGCTGATGCTACTTTGCAAGCCGCCTTGACGCGTCTCGACCGGTGGCCGATATTGGGCCGCGTGATCCAATTTCGAGTATCGGTAGGAATGTCCACATTTGCAAAATTTACCGTGCGGTCTGAGCGACGCGCTGCATTGGCGCCGACGCCCGCCTCGCTGAGACGGGGCGTAGGACCGCCGTCGGTTGCGTGGTAAGGGGACGACGATGCGCAACGAACCTCGTGAGGGCCCGCGATTTCCGGCAACGTGCGCACATTGCGGCGGCCGGATCGACGAACCCGTTTCTTTTTGCCCACATTGCGGCACGCATGCGCGGCTGGCGCTCGGTGGCGAGCAGCCCGCTTCGCGCGAGGAGTCTTCGAAGAACGCAGGCGCCGATTTGCCACTCGGCGAGGCACTCTGGGCTTCGCGCCCGAGACCGCTTTTCGCGGCCGATTTTGATTCGTCTTACCGTGACATGCATCCGCCCATGTCCGGAGGTGGCCGGCACTGGGGATTGAAGAGCGGCACCGCGCTTACGCTTCTCGCATTCGTCGTTCTCTATGGTGGCGCTGTGTTGCTCCATCGTCATGACAATGCGTCGACGCAAACGCAGCAGACCACTCAACGGATGTCGGAAGGCAGCGTGCAAGCGGGCAAGAGCGGGGCCCCCGCGGAAGCGGCGGACCGTCGCGATGCGGAAGCTCGCCGTGCCCAGGCGGGCCCGGCCGTCGCCGCCGCTACGCCTGCTACTCCCGCTACCCCCGCTCCCTCTTCGCCCCAGGTCGCGGCACAGGCGCCCGCGAAGCCTGCCGCGCCCGCTCCGTCGGTCGCTTCGATCGAGCCGAGCGCATCGGATCTAACGGGCTTTTCCGTGACGCAACCAGGTCCGTCCTCCGAGCAGCGGTCCTCGCACTCGTCGGCGGACGTTGCGCCAGTCGTCGTGGCGCCGCCGGCTCAGTCGGCGGGACAGTCGAAGAATGCGGCGCCGCGGCAAAGCCGCCAGACACTGGCCGCGGCGCGCGCGCCGTCGGCCGCCTCGCCGTCGGCGAAGGACGAAGCGCACAGCGAACGGCGCCAGGCATCAGTTGCCCACTCCATCGCCGTCGCTCAGCAGAATCTCGCGAAGAACAACCTTTCGGCCGCGCGTCGCGCGATTGCCGCTGCGCAGGCCGCGCAGCCCGACAACAGCGATGCGTTCATGTTGCAGCGCGATTTGGTTTCGCGTGAACAAGCGCGCGATGCGGCACTGGTTGCCGCACGCACGTGCCTCGTCGAGCAACGATGGACGTGCGCGTGGCACAACGCAGGGAACGCGTTGTCGATCGATGCGAGCAGCGGCGAAGCGCGCGCGCTCGTGAATCGCGCCATGATCGAATCGAATGCGGCGGGACGGCCTGAAGCCTCGCAGCCGGCCGTGCCGATGTTGGTCGAGCCTGGGCGATCGCCCGCGCCGGCGGCGGGCGGGCCGGTTCAGTCCACGCAGACAAGGCCTGCCGCGCCTGCGACGACCGCGCAGATGCCGCCCATACTGGACCGATCGTCGGCAGCGCCCACGACAGCCGGTCCGATCGCGCCCACGCAGACACGACCCGCGACCCCGGCGTCGAATCAGCCGGATGTGCCGATGCTGACGCAATAGTCGGAGGCCTTTATCGTGCCGGTGCCGGCGGTGCGAGCTTGCAGCGCATTGCCGGCTCACCCGCCCGCCGTCGCGCGGCGAGCGGCGATCTTCGTTTTATTAGCAGTCCTGAAGAACAGATCTGTCTGCTCGCGCTCGCCTTGTCGATCGCCGTGGCGAGTGATGCTCCATCCTTTCCGCCTCGTGTCCCCGTTCTCCGCTTCCCGGCAATCGAAGATAATGGCTCGTTTATAAAAATAGTACGGATCGTGAGCGATGGGTCGTAATCTGCCTTTGAACGCACTGCGCGCGTTCGAAGCCTCGGCGAGGCACCTTAGCTTCACACGTGCGGCACGCGAGCTCAGCGTCACTCAGGCCGCGGTCAGTCAGCAGGTGCGCGTGCTCGAGGAGCGCCTCGGCGCCGTGCTCTTCAAGCGGCTGCCGCGCGGGCTCGGCATGACCGACGAGGGCCTGGCACTGCTGCCCGTGCTGACCGACGCGTTCGACCGCATCGACGCGGTACTGAGACAATTCGAGGGCGGTCACTTCCATGAAGTGCTGACTGTCGGCGTCGTCGGTACGTTCGCCGTCGGATGGCTGATGCCGCGGCTCAATCGATTCCGGGCCGACCATCCGTTCGTCGAGTTGCGGCTGCTGACCCATAACAACCTCGTCGACGTCGCCGCCGAAGGGTTCGATTGCGCGATCCGTTTCGGCGACGGCAAATGGCCCGGCATGCAGGCCGAGCGCCTCATCGAGGCGCCGCTCGGCGTGCTGTGCGCACCCGACGTCGCGGCGCGGCTGTCCACGCCTCGCGACCTTGCCGATGAGACGTTACTGCGCTCTTATCGCGCCGACGAATGGGTTCGTTGGTTCGAAGCGGCCGGCGTCGAGCCGCGAGCGATCCGGGGGCCCGTCTTCGACTCGTCCCGCCTGATGGTGGAAGCGGCCATGCAAGGGGCCGGTGTGGCGCTCGCGCCGGTGCGGATGTTCGAGCGCGAGCTGCGCTCGGGGCGCCTTGTCTGCGCGTTCGACATCGAGGTCGATACGGGCAGCTACTGGCTCACGTGGCTCAAGTCCAAGCGCGTAACGGCCGCGATGCAATCGTTCATGAGCTGGATCGTCGCCCAGGCACAGCCCCTGGGTTGATCGCTCAGGCGAAACCGAGGCGCTTTGACAAATCCGCAACGAGAATGGCCAGCCGGGCGGGCTTCTCGTAACAGGAGACATCGAGCCGGCGAATGACATCGCTGATTTCCGATTCGCTCGCCTTGCCTGTGAGCAACTCGCCCGTCAGCAGAAAGACAGGGGCGGCCGATTGACGCGAGCGGCGGACGGCTTCGATCGCCGCTGCCGCCGTTTCGTCGCCGAACAGCCAATCCGTGACCACGGCATCAAACGTTTGCGTGCGCAGCGCGTCTTCGAAAGCCGAAAGACTTTCGTGCACGACCGGGCTGAAGCCGCTTTGCTCCAAATACGCGCGCAGCGCTTCGGCGGCGGTGCGATCGCGGTCCACCACGGCGACCACGGGCCGGCGATCCTGTGCGCGCTGCGGGTGGATTTCGATCTTGACGACTTCGCACGCATCGGCCGCAAGCGCGCCTTCGGCACGCACGACCCGCCACTGGTCGCCGCGCGGATAGGCAACGTACTCCGCATACCGGTGGGCGTTGACCGGATTGCCGATCCAAGCGATGCAGGGCCATTCCACGGGACCGATGCACAGCAACGCCTCGCGCGCGCTTGCTTCGGCGACGCCGGGTTCGTCCTGCGCCATCCCGACGAGTTGCGCCGCCGGCTCGTTGAACGCTTCGGCGACCTTGCGGATCTGCGCGAGCGTCCACGGGCTGCTGCCGCGCAGTTTGCGGTGCCCCTGGGAGAAGCTCAGCTCCAGGATCCGGCACAGCTCGGTCGTCTGTTGTCGCTTGGCGATGCCGCGCTTTGTCATCAGCGCGCGGACGCGTTCGGCGACGGCCAGTGAGTCCATTGAGGTTGCATCGTTTGTCATGCTGCTGGGGACGTTTCGTCGTCCGAGAGCGATTATGGAATAACCCCCGCCGCGCCGCGGGAGGGCGGAGCGGCCGGCGAAACATACGAAGGAGCGCGGCGTATTTTAACCGCGCAACCCAGCCGCGCCGTTTTTCAATTGTGTATCTACCCGTTAAGTTTGCAACTATCGACGACGGTGATCGCTGCAACGGATCAACGCCACTCGGACGCCGCGCGTTGCTCTCTCGCGTCAGTGCGTCACCGAGAGAAAGAGGTAAGCGGCGAACACCGACAGATGCACGGCCCCTTGCAGAATGGTCGTGCGGCCCGTCGCGAGCGTGAGCGTGCTGACGAGCAGCGTGAGCGCGAGCAGAACGGTTTCCATGCCGCCGATGCCGAGCGTGAGCGGGCGGCCCGCCGAGACGAATACCGCGGCGACGGTCGGGATCGTGAGCCCGATGCTGGCGAGCGCCGAGCCGAGTGCCAGGTTGAGGGCCGTTTGCAGCCGATTGGCGTGGGCCGCGCGTGCGGCGGCCATGCCTTCGGGCAAGAGAACCAGCGCCGCGATGACGATGCCGACGACCGCCTCCGGCGCGCCGGCGCCGACGACCATGCGCTCGACGGCGGGCGAAAGCTTCTTGGCCAGCAGGACGACGGCGATGAGGCAAACTGGTAGGGCGATGCTGCTGACGAGCGTCGTGGTGAGGCCAGGGGGCGCCGCATGCGCCGACTCGTCGCCGTTGGCGTCGCCGGCGAGAAAGTAATCGCGATGCCTCACGGTCTGGATGAACACGAAGACGCCGTAAAGCACGAGCGACGATACGCCGGCGAAGGCCAGTTGCGATGGTGACAGGACGGGGCCCGGCACGGCGCTCAGATAGTTGGGCATGACGAGCGTCAGCACCGAGAGCGCCGCGAGCACGGAAAGCGCGGCGTTCGCGCCGCGCACGCGGAAATCCTGCTCGCCGTGGCGTAGGCCACCCAGCAGCAGACATAGCCCGACGATGCCGTTGCAGACGATCATGACCGCCGCGAAGACCGTATCGCGTGCAAGCCCCGACTTTTCTGGGCCGGCGGACAGCATCACCGAGACGATCAGCGCGACCTCGATGATGGTCACGGCGACCGCCAGCACGAGCGTCCCGAGCGGCTCCCCGACGCGGTGGGCAACGACCTCGGCGTGGTGCACGGACGCAAAGACGGCCGCGGCGAGCGCTAGCGCGACCAAGACGAGGAATAGGCCATGCTCGCCCGCATACGGCGACGCGGCAAGCACGAGCCAGGCGACGATCGGCGTGGCGAGCGTCCAACGGGGCAGCGGGTGAGGCGGTTCTTGCATCGTTCTTGTCCTTCTTTCGGCGGGTCCGGGGCGCCGCTCGCCGGGGCGGCGGCGAGCGAAAGGCTTTCACGCGTGACGTAAGATGCCAGACGCCCGTGCATCGAGGCAAACATTCTTCGCGATGAACATGAATGCCGAACCTTACCCTATCGTTCCGCTCGTGCGCGACGAACTGCCCGTGGACACCGTCGACCTCGCTCGCTTCATGATCGGCAAGTGTCTCGTGCACGATTCGCCTAGCGGACGCATGAGCGGCAGAATCGTCGAAACCGAAGCGTATCCCGTCGGCGATTCCACGAGCTATGCCTTCCGCGGGCTGCGCCCCTACAATGAGCCGCTCTTTCGGGCACGTGGGCATGCATACGTGCGGTTAGTGTACGGGGTCTCGTACACGATCAATATGTCGAGCGAAGAAGAGGGCGTCGGCGCAGCCGTCCTGTTTCGCGCCGTCGAGCCGCTCGACGGCCTCGCCTTGATGCAGGCGCGGCGTCCCGGCGCCCGCGTCTTCGACCTTGCCCGCGGGCCGGGCCGTCTTTGCGCGGCGCTCGATATCGGCCCACAGTGGGACGGTGCCGATCTATGCTGCGGCGCCGGCCTATGGATCGGTCGCGTGAACGATCGTTCGGACGGGCCCTGTGCTGCGGAGCGACAACCGGTCGCCGCGACGAAGCGAATCGGGCTCTCGCGGGAAATGCATGCGCTACTGCGCTTTTATGAGCCCGGCAGTCCGTTCGTCAGTGGTCCTAAGCGATTGCTGACTGCTCTCGTCGCGGAATGAGCGCACGTGCCGATTCAACGCTCACGCGGCGACGGCCACCGATTCGAACAGGGCGCGGCGCGTTTGCGCCCCGAGCACGATCGTGAGAGCCACCGCATGTTCGACGCCGACCCGCATCGGGGGACCGAAGCGGTGCGTCTCGATGCCCGCTTTTCTGAGCATGCGTTCGATGGCGGTCGTCGTGACCGTCACATAGCTTGTGATCCCCATCCGGTCCGCGAACCTGACGACTTCGCGCATCGCCTCCAATGCGAGCGCCGCGAAGCCGAAACCGCGTTTTTCCGGTGATTCGATCGCAAACCGGCTCAGCTCCCAGACATGCGGCGATCGAGGTGCCTGCCGGCCATGCAGCAGATCGGCAAATGTATCGCGCAGCATGTAAGGCCCAGTGGTAGGCATGAGGCGCCAGCACCCGCACAGCGCGTCGCGCTCATCGTGGACCAGCATGTAGTACGGCGAGAGCGCGTCGTAACCATCGATTTCCATGCCAGAGAGGATGGCTACCTCCCATCCCATTCGCTCGCCGAAAACGCGGGCTCGCAAGCGGTACATGCAGGCCAGTACGTCGACATCGAAATCTTTTTGATTGCCGATCGCGATTTTCGCTTTCATCTCGTCCTCCATCGTGGTTGGGCTAGCCGATGCGCATAAACCATATGCAGCCTGCTTGCGATGCGAAACTGGCAAGCAAGATAGGTTCAAATGGCCGGCGATACTTGGGATGATTCGCGTACCGAGTACGGAACGAGGTGAAAACAAATGTCAATCATCGATGCCCGCTCTATCCAAACTTCCACTAACGACCTCCCCGAGCCGCGCGAAGGAAATATCGACAATGCATTCGTTCAGGCTTATCGACGGAAGATAAGAGAAAGCCAAAAAGTGTTCTGGGCGCGTTTCGGCGTCACGCAATCTCGCGGTAGCCGTTTCGAGCTCGGGGCCAACATTCCGAAGCCCGTGATGCTGCTGCTCAAGCTGTATTTCTCGCACCGAATCACTGATGACGATATATCCATCGTCTCGGGAAAGCGCCCGCCGGCTCATCGGCCGGCATCGTTCAGCAGGGATCTATTAAACCCATTCGGGTCGCTTTGACGGCCGCGGCGCTTCTCGAGCTGACGCCGAACTTGGTGCGGATATTGGCCATATGGAAGTTCACGGTGGCTTCGGAGCAACCGAAGATCTTCGCGATCTCCCAAGTCGATTTGCCTTGTGCCGTCCACTTCAGGCACTCGTACTCGCGCGGCGTCAGTTTCGGTATCAACGTTTCGGCGTGGCGGGAGAGGAAGCGCTGGCCGGTGTCGAAAGCCACGTCCCGAAGCAGAGTCAAAAAAGGCAAATGGCGCCGCACGTTGGCCTCGAGCTCGCGGCGCGATTGATCGCCGCACGCGAAAGAAAGCATGCCGACTTCCTGTTTCGGCCCATGGATCGGCAGAGAAACGCCGGTCGCGAGGCCGTGCCGGCGCGCTTCTTCGTACATTTCCTTTTGCTGGATTTCGGCAAAAGCCGTCGAGGACCAAATGAGCGGTGCCGTTTGCCTCAGGCAATGCATCACGGTCGGGTCGATACGCATGAACGCTCGCTCCTCATAGGTCTCTCGCCAGGAGGAAGCGTGGTTGCTGTGCAGGTAGACGTCCGCATAGCGCATGCCCGGACGAGGGATGACGGCGAATAGCGTATGGTCGAAGCCGCATCGGCGCGCCGTCAGGCATAGCGCGCGAAACCAGGACCTCTCGTCGGCTGCACGCCAAAGTGCCGACATCGGTTCGATGAAATTACGCGGCATAAGTCCTCGCAAGTCGGGATTGCCCGCGCGGGAGGACCCGGACGATATTTTTTTCATGGTTGTTTTCCGCAAGGTATGTTGTTGGACTTTTATCGTTCGGAAATGGGCGCGAACGATGCCTCGGCTACGCGTTCCAATGATGCCATCTATGTTTGATGTCGTCTGTAGTCGAGGGCTGTCAATTGCATATCAAAACTGCCTAATTCGAGTAGGCATTCGAAATTGCGACCCGCGGAATCGATTACAGATTCGCGCTACGATAATTGTTTTATCGGATAAAAAATAAGTCATCCGGATTTTTATAAGTCGAACCGATACCATTCGAGGTCACCGACCGACCGCTGCGGGGTGCAATGCAAGAAGTCCCTGAAGGGGGATTCCCTTCAGGGCTGAGGGCGTACCCCGAGAGGAGCGGCTTTGGGAGCGTCGGCCGCCCCTAACGAGGTCAGGTATGCGCCCCCATGATGTAATGCTCGAGTTGCTGAATCGTGAATTGCTGCTCGGAGATGATTGTCTTCACGAGATCGCCGATCGATACCATGCCGACGAGCCGGTCCTCGTCGATGACGGGCAAGTGGCGCATCCGATGGGCTGTCATCAGAGCCATGCATTCTTCGACCGTATCGGTCGGCCGCACGTAGCGAACATGGGCGGTCATGATGTCCCGCACGGGCGTCGTTTTGGACGAGCGTTCCATGAGCACGATCTTGCGGGCGTAATCGCGCTCGGTAATGATGCCGGCGATCTTGTTGTCGGGGCCTTCGGTGACGATGAGCGCGCCGATTTGATGCTCGGCCATCAGCTTGACGGCTTCGAACACTGAATCGTCCGCGTCGATGGTGACGACGGGATGGCCATGGTGCATCCGCGGTTCAGACTTCGTCGTGAGGATTTGTGCAACGCTCGGCATGTTTCGTCTCCTTTTTGTCATCTGACGACGGCCCGGAAAGCCTGCGGCGCGAGCGAAGGGGCGCGGCGCCGATCCGTTCGTTGCAGTATAGGTGGTCGAGCCGCGAGGTGGAGTCGCGCAACCGGCGCCAACAGACGCTTAAAACGAAGGCGCCCGCCGCGAGGAGCCCTTTTGCGGCGGCTCCTGGTGGGGAGGGCTATTCTCGGTGGACCTCCGCTCGGGGCAGGCGCCAAGGAATACGGGTACACTCCCGACTAGCGCCGGTACTTGGCGCGCGGAGATCGACCTTTCAACTTGCGAGAGTCATGCCCACGTTTTCCCCATCGTCGTCGACGGACGGCGACCGCGCAGAAGAATGCGTCACGCTCGTCGCTACGGCGACCCTTCCTACCCGGTACGGCACCTTCAAGTCGTACGCGTTTCGCGTGAACTCCGGCGATGCCGAGCACCTTGCGCTCGTCATGGGCGATGTGAGCCACCAGGATTCGGTGCTGACCCGACTGCATTCGGAATGCCTGACCGGCGATGTGCTGGGATCCTACCGCTGCGATTGTGGGGAACAGCTCGATCTCGCGCTGCGCTACATCGCGGCAGAGGGGCGCGGCGTGCTGCTCTATCTGCGCGGACACGAAGGGCGCGGCATCGGCCTTTCGAACAAGATTCGAGCCTATGCGTTGCAGGAGCAAGGGCTCGATACCGTCGAAGCGAACCTCGAGCTCGGCCTGCCGGACGATGCGCGCGAGTATGATTCCGCCGCGGCGATTCTGCGAATACTAAAGGTCACGTCCGTCAAACTGATTAGTAACAACCCGAAGAAATTCGACACGCTCGCGAAGCATGGAATCCCCGTTTGCGAACGCGTGGCTCTAGCGATTCCCGTGCGCGACGAGAACGAGCGCTATATTCGTACGAAGCAGGTGAAGTTCGGGCACTACTTCGAAGAGAACGAATAGGTTGTGGTTGGGGTTTGTGACTGACTGTCGGGCCTGCCTCAAATGCTTGATCTAGAAGGGATTTGATCCCGCGGGGCTCCAGTGCTAGCGCAGATTTTCTCCGGACGCGCGAAATAATGAATAAATGAGAGGCAGATTCGGGTGGATGCTCGTAACCTCTTGATTCTAAAAGAGTGCCGATCGGCTCGGAGTGCTCCGTTGATGAAATTCGGCCGCCTTGCTATTTCTGGGTCAGCTATGCTGGCGTAGGTTTTTTTGTGGGTTTGAAAAAACCTACGCCATGTCTCATCTTACGAGACCGTGCCCCGGAAACTAGTTCTCTTACTGTGTTAAGTGCCTGGCAGGAGGCGCAATGTCAGGCGATGAGAATCCGATCGATGTTAACGCCCTGGTCACCCTTGGGCCGGAACTCCTGGCGACGTTGCTGGCTGAGACAACCGTAACGAAGCCGTTCATGCGGCATGCGGCGTCGCTTGCGATTCGAACTGTCTGCGCGAAATAACGAAAACATGCCCGAGGCCGTTCGTCGGTGGATAGTAAGCGCAGCTAGAATCGGAAGCTGAACGAGCGCAGGCTTGCGTCCGCAACTACGACTTGCGGACGCAACTGATGACACAGAACGAAGTTGATTTCCTTCCGCTGCGGGTTACCGGTGCGACTGCGGCGGGCAGGCGGAAGTTTGACGCCGAGGGTAAGCGCAAGCCGATTGAAGCATGCCCGCAGCCGGGCGAGTCAATTGCCGGACTCGCGTTGAAGGTTGGCGTGAAGGGGAACCAACTGCATAATTGGATTCATTTGCGCGAACCCGTGAATGCCGCTGCTGCGGCGGTAAGCGTCGAGGCGTTGCCATCGGCATTCGTGTCGGTCGTCGCGATCAACGAGGTGGCGCCGGTGTGCGCATGAACCCCGAGCCGATGAGCGTGCGGCGATCGTCGCACCGATAAAAGCGGCGCGGGATGTTCAGGCACGCGGCAAGACCACCCGCACATGGTCTTCCGTTGCTTCGAAGGCGGGTTCGATGCCGGCTGCGGCCCGCACCAGCGGGACGATCTTGTTGCGCACGCCCATACCTCTCGCGTCCACGTAGCCGTAGTCGCGCAGTACGCCGACGATTGTGGTGTTCCTTGGCGAGCGTTGTCCGGCAAGCATCTTCTCCACGGTCATCGAATTTTGTAAGGCGCCCGGGCTGAGTACTTCCAGGCGATCGGTGTAGGCAACGATCTCTACTTCGAGATTGCGAGTCCAGTCGCGATGCGCGAGTGCATTGACAATCGCCTCGCGAAGCGCATCAGGTGGGTAGTGCCAGATGCGCTCGCGCCGCAGCCCGTCTCCAAGGTCTTCGCCTTCGGTACTGACGAGAGGTTGACCCTGCATACGGTCCAGCAGATCTTCTATCAGACCGTTTTCGACGACTTCGCCGAGTCCGCCACCTTCGCGGCGTGCAAACCGCCCGACGAGTGCACCATCCAGCAGCGTATCGTCGAGTGCCTGGTAGCCCTTGTCGATGCCATTGAACACCATCCAGCGGATGCCAGCCTGGCGCAGAAAACGGCGCGGTGACCGTCCGAACAGCACCAGTCCGGCGATGCTGCAGACCGGTGTCCGGCCCTCGACGTCGGTCATGAAACCGAGCCCTACCAGGCGCTGCAGCCACGCGTCATCGGTCTGCGGTAACTCACGGTCACCGGCAAAAGTCAGGAGGTAATCTTCGAGCCGCGCACGATCGAGTGCGTCGAGTGCGGCGCCGGATACCGGCAAGGTTTCGCTGTGAAAGAGGCCGCCCGTTGCAAAGAGGCGGGCTTGGGTCTCACGATCCGCGAGCCGGGACGTGCTGCCGACGCGAATGTAGATATCTTCCCGGTTATTGTGGCGAAGCACGTAGGGTTTGCTTGCGCCCATCGTGAAGGACACGACACCGACACGAAGACCGTCGTCCATGGTCACCACTTCATAGAAGGGCAGCAGCATCGGATGCACGTGTGCAAACACCGCATTCATGACCCACGTTTCGAGGTCCTCGCGCTGGATGCCGGAGATCGTTCCGTCATCATCTACACCCAGCAGGATCATGCCGCCGCGCAGATTTGCCATCGCGACAATTTCACGGGCAAGCGCTTCGGGGCGCAGGTCGTCGCGCTTAAATTCGACGCCGGAATTCTCTCCGTTGGCGACAATCTCCAGCAATTCCGTCTTGAGCATGGTCGTTCCTAAAATCCGTATTTCTCTTTGCGCTGGGAGAATGCCTCGCGACCGCCTTCCAGAATGTCGGCCACGCGCTCGCGGATCTGCTGAACGTCAATGGAACCCTGTGCATCAGGGGGCATCTGTGCCTGCGCCTCGGATGCCGAAAATATCCCGATCCACTCTGCGTCGCCGAAGACGGGGATGTTCGCATTGTGGGTGGCAAAGAGGAACTGGCGCTCAGTCTTGGCTTCCCTCAACTGAGTCACGATTCGCTCGGCGATGAATGCATTGTCCAGGTTGTCCTCGGGCTGGTCCATGACGAGCGGATCATCGTTTTCGAGCAGCAGCAGGTGCAGGATTGCCGTGCATTGCTGTCCCGTGGATAGCTGATCCAGCGGCTTGAATATTTCGCCCTGATGGGCGACATTCAGTTCGATCAGGATTCGGTCCTGTAGGTCGATCTCTTCGAGTTCCAGTATGCGGCCACGATCGAGTCGCACGAGGGCCTCGACGACTGAGTTCTGCATGCCCCAGTCGTAGGTCAACGTCTTGAGCGCGGATTCCCCTTCCCGGATGGCCTTTACGAGGGCAGGGATGGTCAGCTCATCACCGGATTGGTCGATCCACGCGAGCTTCTTTTCACCGAGGCCAGGTAGCTGCAGCAGCAGTTCTTTCAGCGCCCGCCGCTGACCACCAATCTTGAGATTCAGCCGTAGTTTGCCATCAAGCTTGCGATTGAGCTTCTTGACGGCCGTGCGTAGTTCGTCGCTACGTCTGTCGCGCACTTGGGCGAATTCGTCCAGCAGGTTACGTCGCTGGGCTTCGAGTTCTGCCAGCAGTCTGTCGATTGTCGCCATGCGGGTTTCACCCGGGCGGATGGTTTCAATTTCGCGTAGCAGTTCCTGATAGGCACGCCCGACATCGCGACCTGGTTTGCCAGCAAAGGCGGGCAGGCTGGCGAAAACCTTTTCGAGGGTCGCCGACTCTTCGGCGAGCCGCGCATTGAGTTCCGTCTGCTGCGCCCTGACGGCTGCGCTGCTTTCACCATGCAGTGTGCGCAAATTCACCAGTTGTTGTGCGATCTGCGTGCGCACGGTATCAAGTACATGGCGAATCCGGCCGAGTATGTCCGCATGCGGCATTCCTTCCAGAGCCTTTTCGCTAAGGAAGGCAGTGTCCGGAAGGTTACCTTCGAGAACGGATAGACCTTCTGCGACGCGATCCATTTCTTCACTTGCCCGCAGGGAAAGCTGCCGCTCGCGCTCAAGTTTTGGCACCAGCGCGAGCTTGACTTCGAGTCCGAGTGACTGGAATTGCTGAACCTGCTCCGTGAGTTTGGGCAGACGTGCGACCTGAGCCTGCAGATCATCCTTCTGCCGAGCGGCTGCCAGCAGTTTTTCCCGGTTCTCTGCCAGTCGCCTGCCGACCGCGTGAAGCTCGCCCGTCAATGCAGTGCCGCCGGGCATAAAGCGGTTGAGAATCGCCGTCTGGCTGGCAGGGTCGCGTGCGAGCTCGAAAATCTCATTCTGGCCGTAGATCTCGATGCGGGGCAGTAGGTCATGCGGCTGCAGGGTCGACACCTGCCCATCGTCATCCTTGACGGCGGGCGGTTCTCCATAGCGGCGGGAGATGAGATATCCGCGACCGTTCTGTGCGTGAGAGCATATCGACAGTTCGATGCGACCACCTGCGCCGAGATTGGCCTTGACAATGTCCTCATGCTGCCGGCGTGCCGTGGCGGCACGCGGTGGCAGATCGAGCGCGTACCGCAGACATTCGATCAGCGTGGACTTGCCGGTTCCGCGACCGCCGATCACGGTATTCAGGTGCGCAGATAGGGCTATTGCGATGCCGTCGAGGTATCCCCCATGAAAACTGATCTGCTCAATTCGCGAGTAGTGGGCTTCGGGCAACTGACCAAGCCGGATGCGTGACTCGGGGTCCTTGAATGCTGTCACGAAGCCTTCGAAGCCCGGTCGCGTCATCTTGATCCAGCAGGTCGCGCCCGGGGCGGCGAGATCTTCCGGTTTGGCGACATCCTTCGCGTTAAGAACGGCGATGGGATGTACGCGGCGATAATCCGGGTTCCGGTTCAGGATGATGTCGCGGTAGTTGGCAGGCAGGTCAGAGGTCGGCCCCGGTATTTGTCCGGCCTTGACCAGCATTTCGTCTTTCCAAACATGCGACAGGCCTCCGCCGTCCTGATTAAGCCGCAGCAGGCCGTTACTCCCTGTCATATGTGCGGCATACCAGAACCCGCCGAGATCAAAAATAGTTTGGGCAAGATCTAGGCAGGTCTTGCGCGATGGTGCCACGGTGTCCTGCACCTGGGTGAGATCGAGCTTGCCAAGATAGCGGTTAAGCTGATCCCGGGTGGTACCCTCCGGGAACAGGCACACCATGTGGATCTTCTCGCTCGAGGCGATCTCGAACCCGGGAAAGACGACGATGCCGTGCGGCTCGAGAAAGTTTCGCAGACCATCGAGAGCATCCACGTTGCCATGGTCGGCGAGACCGACAACCCTTATCCCCCGGGCGAAACACTGGTCAAGCAACTGCTGGTTGTAGTCAGCTTCGCTCAGCCCGTGGTCGCCGCCGCGATATCGTGCCTGGTAGCCCGACGGATTGACCTGCAGGGCGCAGCGCCAGAATTGCGCCATCGTGTACTGGGCAGGCATGAGAACCTCGTTTTTCATGGGCGCGCCTTGCCTTCCGAGCGGTAGTTGGTCAAGGGGGCTGCCTGACCCTGACGCAGAAGTTTATCCACGGCCTTGCGCACGAGCCATGCAACGCTAACATCCTCCTGCTGCGCAATCGCCTGCAGAGCATCGAGTTGGTGTTTGGACAGCGTGACGGTCACGCGTTTGACTTCCGGGTCGACTGGACGGGTCATTTTGATTGCTGCAACTTGCATCAGGTCGCATAATTTTACTGCAAATGTGCTGGACCGGGCGCTGGAGTCGCAGGAGGATACGGGTGCATCCGGCCGGGGCGGGACCGGAGCAAAACTGTGGATGCGATGCGTTGACGCGGCGGGCAAAAGTCCCGATGCCGAGGCTGGTCACAACCGATAACGCGCAGATTGAGCATCGAGCCCTGTTGGAGCCGGCTCTTGTCGTCGTAGTTAAAAAATTGAAGTGCTGCGTCAGATGGTTTCGTTTGCGTTCAAAAACAGGCGTCGTTATCTTGGGGAGACTTCAAAACAGCGCTTCGATTTCGCGAGGCGAGGCGGTGGAGGCAATTGATTTTTGCGGGCTCGGCGCGTATCGGTTCAAACGAACGCGCTCGATGGCTTTTGCTATTGGAGCAGTACAACATCGAGCACGGCGGCGAGATGAAAAAACAAGATGCCTCGCATCGAGACACCATACCAACCCTTGGTTCACCGAGCCCGATCGAAGCAAAGCCAAATTTGTCGAACAGAAAACTGCCGAGCGGTGCGCCAGTGGCCAGTGCCACGAACATCGATGTTCCGATCCACGCGATCATTTTCCCGACCTTGCCCGGACCGGCGAGTGCGAGGCACCAGCTTTGCGAGCCAGTCATGATGAAACTCTCGGCGCCACCGAGCAGCGCGCGACCCACAAACAGAATCACGACAGACAGCGACGGGTTGCCGGAGAACATCAGGGACAACAGGTACAGAAGTCCGGCCAGCGCGGCCCATCCAAGGCCTGTGGAGACGGCGAACTTTGGTCCCCGCCGGTCTGCAATCGCGCCTGACCACAGTCGGGAGACGAGCGACGAAGCGAATTGGGCGCCGGAGACCAAGCCGACAGTGAATGTTCCGAAGCCGAGATTGTGATGGATGTGCAGCGGCAAAGCGGGCAGCGCCGCACCCGTGACCAGAAACACGGTGAAGACGCAAATCATCAGCGAGAGCAGAGGGCGGTTGGCCGCCGCCGAACGGTATTGCGATGGCGTCACGGGTATTTCCATCGAGCGGTGAGCTCGTCAGCATCGATCGGTCCAGCATCGTCTCGGCGCATCGTGCGCTCTACTTGGCGTCGAATTTAGCGTAATGGTTCAGATTTGGTTAGCCGGCGCTGGGTTGACGGACCAATGAACTCCATTCACAAAGCGGCAGCGACCAAGGTGGATGCGTCATCGCTTTGCCCGCCGTCGTGGCCAATTCGGCACCCGGGAAACCGTCGCCAGACGCGGTCAGCGCGTTGCAGCAGAAATACAAGCTGACTGACATCTAAGCATTCCAGAAATGCTTGTTTGGTCGGGCCAGTTCTGGACGCTAGAGTGAAATACCCACCCCTGCTGCGAGGTATTCTCCATGTCGAATGCGACGATTTCGCTGCTACAGCGATTGTTCAAGGGCCAAGCGCGCGTGTCCGAATACGCAAACATCAACCGTGGGGCTAGCGCTGAACGCCTTGCACAAGTCGAGGTTTGCGCGCGGCATGGCTATTTCAATGTGACCTATACGCCGATCATGTTCCCATTCGTAGCGGAAGTGCAGTTCGATTGAACGCTGAAATTCCGGCAGGTCGCCAAGTCGGGGCCCAAGCAGAACCTAGTAAGATTCGTTTTCGGAAGAAGCGATAGGGGGCCGCCGTGAGCCGGCTGGACTTGCGCACCATCTACCGGAACTACGTCGATTGCCTGAACAAGCGGGATTGGGCCTCACTCGGCCTGTTCGTCGACGCCGACGTCAGTCACAACGGTCGACCGATCGGCCTCTCGGGCTACTGCAAAATGCTGGAACAGGATGTCCGCGATATACCCGACTTGCATTTCGACATCGAACTGCTGGTGATCGAGCCACCTGTCGTCGCCAGCCGTCTGCGGTTCGATTGCACACCTAGGCACACCTTCCTCGGATTGAACATCGGCGGCAAGCGGATCGCCTTCACGGAAAACGTGTTCTACGCGTTTCGTGGCGACAAAATCGTCAACGTATGGTCGGTCATCGACAAGGGTGCGATCGAAGCGCAATTGCAATCCGAGTCACCCGGTCGTTCCTGAGCGCCCGGAAGCCATCGGTTCGCGCTGCTCGCCGTTCAATTCTCACCGGGCAGGCAGCGCCGCCTGCCGCACCGCCGCGTGCCATAAATCCTTAACGATCGGCGTTAACAATGACGGTCGTTTTTGGCCGCCAAGGCTACAATCCGCGTTGCACACGTATGCAACGTCGCGCCTATCGTGAGAGAGACCATGACTCTGCTTAACCGCCTGCGCGCGCTGTCCGCCGCCGTTGCTGTTTCTATCGCCGCATCGCATGCCTTTGCCGCGGATCTCGTCATCGCAGGGCGCGACGACATCTACGGCAAGGGCCTTGCCGAAGCCGTCGCCGGCTTCACGAAGCTGCATCCGAGCACCGAGATCGAGGTGCTGAAGCTGCCGAACGCGAATCTCTACCAGAAGCTCAAGCTGTCGATGCGCGAGGGCACTGGCGCATACGATCTCGTGATGATGGACGACATCTGGTCGCCCGAATTCATCGGCAACGGCTGGCTGAAACCGCTCCCGGCGTCGCTCGCGGACGCGGATCTGATCCCGTCCACGGTCGCGCTCGGACGCAACGCATCGGGCGAACTGTTCGCGCTGCCGATCGTCGGCAACGTCGAGATGTTCGCGTACCGGAAGGACCTGCTGGCCAAATACAACCTGCAGCCGCCGCGTAACTGGGACGATGTGGTCAAGATCGCGAGAACCGTAGGTGGTGCGGATAAGAGCGTGTCGGGCGTGGTCTTCCGCGGCACGAAGGGCAATCCAATCGTGACGGGCTTTTTGCCGATTCTCTGGGCGTACGGTGGCGACGTGCTCGACCGCTCGGGCAACGTGACGATCGATTCGCGCGAAGCGCAGGCGGCGCTCAAGACGTTCCTCGCGCTGAAGGCGTCCGCGCCGCAGGATGTCGACGTCTACGGCGCGGCCGAGGTTCGGGACGCATTACAGCGCGGCGCCGCCGCGCAAGCAATCGAAGTGTGGCCGGCGTGGATTCCCGCGCTCGACGATCCGAAGCAATCGCGCGTGGCCGGTCAGATCGCGCTGCAAGCGCCACCGGGGCAGACGGCCGGCCCCGCGCCGATGCTCGGCATCTGGCAAATGGCGATTCCGAAGGACGCGCCGCACGCAAAGCTCGCACAGGATTTCCTCGCGTACCTGAGCACGCGCGAGACGCAGACGCGCCTGGCCGCGATCGGCATTCCGCCGACTCGCAAGAGTGTGTACGAGGATGCCGCGCTCGTGCGCCAGTATCGCTGGTATCCCGATCAGTTGAAGGCGCTCGAAGCGGGCCGTGCGCGGCCGCGCGTGAAGGACTGGCAGCAGATCGAGAGCATCCTTGGCGATCAATTGCAGCTCGCGCTGACCGGCCAAGCCGCACCGGACGACGCACTGCGGCAGGCGCAGCAAAAGATTACGCAAGCGGTGGCCGCGGCGGGCAAGTGACCGCCGCCGCACGCTCGACGAGACAGCACGGATGAAGGCCTTCGGTCGCGGCCTGCCGTTCGTCGCACTGCTTGGGCCATCGATCGTCCTGCTCGCCGTGCTCGCGCTCTATCCGGTCGCGCAGGTCCTGATCGACTCATTCTGCCGCGTCGACTACGCGGCGGGCCGGCGCGTCTTCGTCGGCCTTTCGAACTACCGCGCCGTGCTCGCCGACGATGCGTTCACGATTGGCTTCGGCAACACGCTGCGCTTCAGCATCGTGGCGTCGCTCGCCGAGGTTGCGCTCGGCTCCTGCCTCGCGCTACTGTTCGTGCGCGCTTTCCCGGGGCGTAAGCTCGCGCTGCCGCTCGCCATCCTGCCGATGATGCTGTCGACGCTCGTATGCTCGGCGATCTGGCGCAATTGGCTCAACTCCAGCGGATTCCTTAACGCACTCCTCGCGATAGCTGGCGTGAGCGGTGTGCGATGGCTGTCGGACCCTCATCTGGCACTGTGGTCGCTGATGCTCGTCGACATCTGGCAATGGACGCCGATGGCATTCCTGATCGTACTCGCCGGTTTGCAGTCGATTCCGGAGGAGCTTCACGAAGCCGCGCGGACGGATGGCGCAAGCGAATGGCAGTGCCTGCGCGATATCACGCTGCCACTCGCCGCGCCGCAGATCGGGCTCGCGCTGCTGCTGCGCTCGATCGATACGTTCAAGCTTTTCGACAAGGTCTATGCGTTGACGGGCGGCGGCCCCGGCAACGCGACGCAGACGCTGTCGACCTACATCTATGACACCGGATTCCGCTTCTTCAACGTCGGGCCGGCGAGCGCCGCGTCAGTGCTGATGCTTGCGGCGTGCGCGGCGCTGGTCTCCGGATACGTATGGCAAACAGTCCGAAAGCGGCGCAACTGACGCGCAACGGCGTGGCGGCCCGGCATCGCGCGCGGGCCGGCCGTGCCGTGCTCGGTCGGGCGACGACCTGGTTGCTCCGCAGTGCGGCGCTGGCGTTGCTGTTGCTGCCGTGCGTTTGGATGGCAGGCGCCGCGTTCATGCCGACGCTGGAGCGTCTCGATCATCCGCTGCGAATGTGGCCAGCCGCGCCGACATTCGAACATTTTGCCTCGGTGTGGGGCAGCGGCATCGGCGCGCAGGTGTTCAACTCGCTGCTGGTTGGCGCCGGCACGACGCTGCTCGCGCTGTCGCTCGCGTTTCCGGCCGCCTACGCGCTCGTGCGGTTGCGTTTCCCCGCGCGTCTGGACATGCTCTTTCTCATGTTCGTGCTTGCGTTGAAGTTGATGCCTCCGATTACGATCGCTGTGCCGCTGTTCACGCTCGCGAAGCGTCTGCATCTGCTCGATTCGTTGGTCGGCCTGATGCTCGGGTACCAGATCTACGCGTTGCCGATGGCGATCTGGATGCTGCTCGCGTTCGTGCGCGAGGTGCCCCTCGAATACGAGGAAGCCGCATGCATCGACGGCGCGGGGCTGGCCCGGCGCCTGGTTCAGATCGTGCTGCCGCTCTGCGGGCCGGGGTTGATCGCGACCGCCGTCTTCGTGTTCATCGCCGCGTGGAACGAGTTCCTCTTGGCGCTTTTGTTCGTCTCGACGCCGAGTCGCTTCACGCTGCCGCTCGCGATCGCGGGTTACGTGACCGAGAACGGCATCGACTGGGGCGACCTGATGAGCGCGGGCTTGATCGCGTCGCTGCCAACGCTGGCGGTGGCCGGGTACGTGCAGCGCTATCTGCTGCGCGGCTTCGCGGGCGGGCTCAAATGACGCACGCGAGCCTGCCACCGGACTTCAGCCGCAACTGTGACGCAACACGCTTTTGACTGGCACGAGGCGCGTGAGCGATGCGCCGGCGGGTGTCCGCATCCGGATCGCTCGAAGGCAAAAATTTAGGTGAAGCTGGCTACGGTGGCGCCGACGATCCCATGCCGTCGCAATGCGTCGGCGACGAAGCCCGATGTTTTCATTTCCTCGACGAACTGAGAGAGCACGCCCGCCGCCGCCTCCCCGCGGCTCTTGGGTGTACCCATCGCTTGTCGAATGACCATGAACCGCTCGTCGAGTAGACGAAGCCCGCCGGTCTCCCGTGCATCGGCTTCGAGCTGCTGCTTGACGCCCGCGGCCACGTCCAAGCCTTGCTCCAGGAACGTTTGTACGACCGCTGGCGACGTAGGCGCCCGAACGATTTGGGCCGCCTTCAGTTCGCGCGTCAGGAAGAGGTCATAAGCGCTTCCCTTGCCGACGGCGACGCTGATGTCCGGTTGATCGACATCCTGATTGCTTTTGATGGGGGAACTGTCACGGACGAGATAGAAGCCTTCGATCAACACGTAGGGTGCCGTGAACGCAATCTTTTCAGCGCGCAGCGGATCGACCGCGAAGAATCCGAAATCGGCGCGCTCCTCGCTCACGGCTTGCACCGATTTGCCCGCCGCGTCGAACACGACCAATTCCAGCTCGACGCCCAGCCGTCTCGCGAACTCGCGTGCAAGGTCGATCGAAATGCCAAACGGCTCGCCGGTCTCAGCATTCTTGTTTGCAAGAATCGGATTGCCGAGGTTGATCGAGGCGCGCAGTTTGCCCGTCGGCGTGAAGGCGGAGATGACTGATTGATCGATTTTCATAGGCATTGATGGTTCGACTGCGGTCGGCTAGCAGTCCTAAGGTTCAAGGAGCTCTCTGATTCGCGAAAGCGCATCGAGCGTATGCAGCAAGTGTTCTCGCATTCATGCTACGCTGATAACGCCAGTTGCCTGTTTGGCGTTGTCGACGGCGCGGTGTGATTCCATTGGGAGTATGGCATTGAGCAGACCACTACTCGGCTGTATTGCCGATGATTTCACGGGCGGCACGGACCTGGCCAGCACGCTGGTGCGCGGCGGCATGCGCACGGTGCAGACGATCGGTGTCCCCGCGCAGGCCGAGGTACCCGATGCGGACGCGATCGTCATCGCATTGAAAACGCGAACGGTCGAGCCGGAGGAAGCTGTACGCGAGTCGCTCGCGGCGCTGGACTGGCTCAAAAAAACCGGCTGCGAGCAGTTCTTCTTCAAGTATTGCTCCACCTTCGATTCGACGCCAAAGGGCAATATCGGTCCGGTCGCCGATGCGCTGGCCGATGCACTCGGCGTCGACCTCGCAGTTGCCTGTCCGGCGTTTCCGGAGAATGGCAGGACGATTTACAGAAGCCACCTCTTCGTCGGCGATGTGTTGCTCAGCGATTCCGGCATGCGGGACCATCCGCTCACCCCGATGAGGGATTCCAACTTGGTGCGTGTATTGCAATCGCAAACGAGGCGCAAAGTGGGGGCGGTCAAGCTCGATGCCGTTTCTCGTGGCCCTGATGCGATCGCCGCGGCGTTCGATTCGCTGCGCAGCGAAGGCGTGCGATATGCCATCGTCGATGCGGTAGCCGATCGCGATCTGATTAGCATTGGCGCCGCGTTGTCGGGCCATCGACTCGTGACGGGAGGATCGGGCATCGCCATGGGCCTGCCGGAGAATTTCCGACGAGCCGGCAAATTGACGGCGGCCGTATCGGCGGCGTCGGATCTTCCGAACGTCATGGGGGCGAGCGTGATTCTCTCGGGAAGCTGCTCAGTGGCGACGAACGCCCAGGTGGAACACTGGAAGCGTTCACGCCCGGCATTTCGGCTCGACGCGCTGCAGCTTGCCGAGGGCGACGGGCAGATCGAAGACGCTATTGCCTGGTGTACCGAGCGGCTTTCCGGCGGGCCTGTGCTCATCTACGGAAGCGCGGCGCCCGACGTAGTAAGAGCCGCACAGCAGAAGCTCGGTGCGGATCGTGCCGGCGCGCTGATGGAACGCGCATTGGCCTCGCTCGCGAGCGAGCTCGTTCGACAACATGGCGTGCGCAAGCTGGTGGTTGCCGGTGGAGAGACCTCGGGTGCGGTCGTCAAGGCGCTCGGCGTTTCCGCCTTGCGCATCGGCGCGCCCATCGACCCCGGTGTGCCCTGGACGACAAGCAGCGGCAGTGAGCCGCTAGCGCTCGCGCTGAAGTCCGGCAATTTCGGCACTGCCGACTTCTTCGAGAAGGCGCTGTCGACAGCACCTTGATGCAATGGCCGCCGAAGCGGCGCTATGCCGCGTTACCAACGAGCGCCAAATGTATTGCGCAGCTCGTCGATGGCGTCCGTTGACAGCGGTGTGGCAGAGCGCGCGAGCGACATCCACAGCAACGCCGTTTCCTCGAGCTCTTCCAAAGCGAATGATGCTGCCGAGACGGTCTTTTCCCAAACCACCGGACCCAGTCGCTCGAGCAATACCGCGCGCACTTTCGGCGCGAGTACGGCGATCTGATCTGCAACTTCCGGTGCACCTGGCCGATGATATTTGATGAGCGGCACGTGGCCGACCTTCATCACGTAGTACGGCGTGATCGGCGGGATGATGTCGTCGATGCTCCAGACGCCAGACAATGTGAGCGCGACAAGATTCGTCGAGTGCGTGTGTACGACCCCGCGCGTTTCCGGTGAATTCTCGTAGATCCTGCGGTGAAGCGCGAGCGTTTTGGACGGACGCCCGCCTGATACGTGCTGCCCGTCGCAGCCCACTTTGGCGATATCGTTCGGATCGAGTCGGCCAAGGCATGCGTCGGTTGGTGTGATCAGCCCGCCATCGTCAAGGCGCGCGCTGATGTTGCCGGCGCTCCCCACTGTGTATCGGCGGGAGTAAAGACTTGCGCCTACCGTGCAGATCTCCTCGCGGATTTTGGATTCAGTAACTCCCACAGTTCCTCCAGCAGAGAATTCGTAGCCAAGATCGCGCGCATCGCGCATTCGGCCCTTCGCCGTCGGTAGCCCGGTGCCGATCGATGAATTGCACCACTTTGCAATGACATACATCGTCGCTCGGAGTGCCATCCAACGCGCGGATGTGACAAACGCCGCCGGGTTGTTCGTCTAGCCGTCGATTGGATGAGCGGGCGTATCCAACAGCAGCTGATAGAGCGCCATGTCGAGCCAGCGGCCGAACTTGAAGCCGATCTGGGGTAGGGTGCCTACGTGCTTGAAGCCAAGTCGTTCATGCAGCGCGATGCTTCCGGCATTCGTCGAATCGATTCCGCCCATCAACGCGTGCAAGTCCTTGCGTCGAGCCGCGGCGATAATTTCTTCCATCACCACGCGCCCCAATCCTCGACCACGATGGTCCTTGTGCACGTAGACGGAATGTTCCACCGTGTACTTGTTGGCCGGGAATGGCCGAAAGGGGCCGTAACTGCCGAAGGCCAACAGTGTTCCATCACTGTCCTCAACCCCAATCACCGGAAAGTCGCCGGCTTCTTTGGCGCCGAACCAGCTGACCATGGTCTGCATGGTCCGAGGCTTGTACTCGTAGAGCGCGGTTGAATTCAGGATGGCATCGTTGAAGATCTCGAGGATCACATCGGCATGCCGATCGAAAGTGCAGCGCACGATGGAGTATTCGCTCATTACGTTTTCCTTGCAGGATCGAACCCGTCATGGTAGGTCGGCGTGCCAATCTTCGACCGTCAAGCCTGCTACTCGCGAGAACTCTCGCAAGTTGTGCGTGACAAGCACCAATTGGCGCGCACGCGCTTGTCCCGCGATCAGCACATCATAGGGGCCGATCGGCGTACCGGCGGCGGCCAATTGCGCGCGGATTTCACCGGCGTGTTGCGCATCCTCGGCGTCGAACTCAACCACCTCAAACTGCAACGCCTCAATGCGCGCGAGGTTCGCGGCGGCACGCTGACTTTTGTAGGCGCCGTAAAACAACTCATGCGCGACGATCGACGGTAGTCCGAAGTCCGACGGCAGGTGTGTGCGCAGCCGCGCGAGCACGGACGGCTCGCCCTTGAGCGTCGCAATCACGGCGTTGGTGTCCAGCAGGTACTTCATTTGAAGAAGTCCAACCCCGGCCGGTCCTGATCGGCGGGCTGCGTAATGGCTGCGGCCTCGAAGTCGGCGTCGACAGGGCCAATGAGCGGCATCAGCCACTCCCAGCCCTGCGGCACAGGTTCCAAGATCACTGCGGCCCCGTGCCGACGGATCCGCACCTCCGTCGTCTCGAACCGGAAGTCCTTGGGCAGACGCACGGCCTGTGATCCGCCGTGTCGGAAGATTTTGGCGATGTGCATCTGACCCTCCATTTCGAGTATCTACATAATGTATCTATTCTAATGGAAATGCCCAGCGCTCGCATAGTGCCTGTCCTAAGCGATGAAATCCGCCTCGACAAAAAGTGGGTAGCCTCTACCTAAACGCACAGAGGACTTTGCGACTTTATTTCGTCGCTATCGAAAAAGCTTATCGGGCCGAGTCGCCGCCCGGCGAGGACGATGCGCGTGCCGAAGAATGCTCCCAATGCCCTTGCGGCGCGGATCGTCGGGCGATTGGGAGTCTTGCCTCAGTGACGAAAAGCAGGCTCCGCAACGGCTCGGCCCGATCGAATCTAGTTAACCCGTACGTTCAAACAGGCCGGCGGCGCGTGTAATCTCGGGACCCATGACTCGCCGACATGGGCGGGTAACCAAGGATCACTGAAATGGCACGAATTGTCGGAGGCATCGCGGCGTCGCATACGCCCACGATCGGATTTGCGTTGGACAAGAACAAGCACGACGATCCCGTCTGGGCGCCGATTTTTGCGAGCTTCGCACCCGTAGCCGCGTGGCTCGCCGAGAAACAGCCGGACGTCTTGCTGCTGATCTACAACGATCACGTGACCTCGTTCTTCTTCGATCATTATTCGGCCTTCGCGCTAGGCGTCGGGGCGCAGTGGAAGGTGGCCGACGAAGGCGGCGGGGCGCGCGAGCTGCCGCCGATCGAAGGCCATCCTGCGCTGGCGGCGCACATCGGCAGGTCACTGATGGCGGACGAATTCGACATGTCGTTCTTCCAGAACAAGGCGCTGGATCATGGTTGCTTTTCGCCGCTGTCGATGCTGTGTCCGCACGAACACGCGTGGCCGACAAAACTGATCCCGCTGCAGATGGGTGTCCTGCAGCTTCCGATTCCGACGGCGCGGCGTTTCCATAAGCTCGGGCAGGCGCTGCGACGCGCAATCGAAAGCTATCCCGAAGATCTACGCGTCGCCATCGTCGCGACGGGCGGCTTGTCGCACCAGGTGCACGGCGAGCGCGCCGGCTTCAACAACAGCGAGTGGGACCATCGCTTTCTCGACCTCTTCGAACGTGACCCGGAGCAGCTCGCTGAGATGACGATCGCCGAATACGCGACGCTCGGCGGCTTCGAAGGGGCCGAAGTCGTCATGTGGCTCACGATGCGCGGTGCGTTGCCGGCCAGCGTCGTCTGCAAACACCGCAGCTATTACTTGCCGTCGATGACGGGTATCGCCACCGCGATTTACGAAGGGGCGGAAGACGAGGCCTGGCCGGCTGCCGTCGGGCGTCATCGCGACCGCATCGCGCAGCAACTGGAAGGCATCGACAAGCTCGATGGCACCTATCCGTTCTCCATCGATGTGGCGGTCAACGCATTTCGGATCAACAGCTACTTGCATCGAATGGTGGAGCCCAGTCATCGGGAAGCGTTCCTGCGCGATCCGGAGGCCAGCTTCGAAGCCGCTGGATTGACTCAGCGAGAGCGCGACTTGATTCGCCGACGCGATTGGCGTGGGCTGCTGCACTACGGTGCCATTTTCTTCGTGCTCGAAAAACTCGGCGCCGTAACCGGCGTTTCGAACCTTCATATCTACGCGGCTATGCGCGGGGAGACGTTGGAAGCGTTCCAACAGACACGCAATGCGCCGGGCGCTCTGTACTCAGTGGCGGGCAAGGCCACCGGCGATCTCGATTGGGATCGAAGCGACTCGCATTAGCAGCGCCGAGAGGCATTTCACCGCACCGGCTTTCGGCCGCGTTTCGACGCGGCGGGGAAGAGTTCGCCCTTGAAAAACGATAAGGGCCAACCGGTGCGCCGACATACCACGAGAGAGACAGGAGACAGACGATGACCAGTGGGAAAGCAATCGACATCAAATCCTTTATCGACGAGCGGCCCATATCGCCGTACCAATGGCTGCTCGTGGTGCTCTGTTGCCTCGTAGTGATTGCCGACGGCATGGACGTCGCCATTATGGGTTTCATCGCGCCGTCGATCATCCGCGAATGGGCTATTTCGCGGCCCGAGTTCGGTTTGGTGATGAGCGCGGCACCCATTGGACTGGTGATCGGTTCGCTCGTTGCGGGGCCGAGCGCCGATCGCTTCGGCCGCAAGAATGTACTGATCGCATCGGTGTTCTTATTCGGCGTGTTCACGATCGCGACGGCGCAGGTGCACTCCCCGGCGGCAATGGCCGCGTTGCGCTTGCTGACCGGTATCGGTCTCGGCGCGGCGATGCCGAATACGACGACGCTGTTGTCGGAGTACGCCCCGCAGCGTAAGCGTTCGCTCATGATCACGCTGATGTTTACCGGCTTCAACCTGGGCTCGGCACTGATCGGATTCGTCGCGGGCTGGCTGATTCCCTTGCATGGCTGGCGCTCGGTATTGCTGTTCGGCGGTGCGCTTCCGCTGGCGCTGATTCCGCTGCAGTGGTGGCTCCTGCCGGAGTCGGCGCGTCTACTGGCGGTGCGCGGTGCATCGCGCGAGCGCATCGGCGCGCTTTTGGGCAAGGTGTGCGGCGCGCGCTTTTCGGTCGATGACGTGTTTGTCTCGACGGAACCTCCGTTGCCTACGCGCAAGCCGATCGGCGTTCTTTTTTCGCACGGCTATGGCTTTACGACCATCGCGCTGTGGGTAACGTATTTCATGGGTCTGCTCGTCATCTATCTGCTGACCGGTTGGCTGCCGACGCTCATCAAGGACGCGGGGCTCTCGGTTACGACGGCGGCGAATGTGACGGCGATGTTCCAGATCGGCGGCACGATCGGCGCAATCGCCGTGGGTTGGCTGATGGACAAGGTGCGACCAGCGCCCGTCATCAGCGCGGCGTATTTGGGCGGAGGCGTCTGTGTCCTCGGCTTGGCGTGGATCGGCGCGCTTTCGTCGTCCCTGGCGCTCCTTGTGTTCGCCGCAGGCTTTTGCATGAGTGGCGCGCAGACCGGCCTCAACGCCTACGCGCCGGGCCGCTATCCCACGGCGGCGCGGGCGACGGGTGTGAGCTGGATGCTTGGGATGGGGCGCTTCGGCAGCATTTTCGGATCCGCGATCGGCGGGGCGCTGCTCGGGCTCGGATGGGAGTTCGTCGGCATCCTCTCGATGCTGGCTGTGCCTGCGGTCCTCGCCGCCACCGCGATCCTGATGGCGCAACGTTCGAGCGAAGATGCGGCGACGGTCGAGCCCAATGCCGCGCATTGAGCGAGCCCGGCAGGATGCCTAGGTTCATGCCTTTCGATTCATTCCGTGCGGTATGTATGAGCCGCGCGCCGCGGAGTGACGAACGGCAAATGATTTTCTGTTAGGGGAAGCAATGATCATCGATATCCATGGCCACTACACGACCGCGCCGAAAGCGTTGGAGGCATGGCGCAACCGGCAGATCGCGGGCATCGCGGACCCGTCCGAGGCGCCCAAGGTGTCCGACCTGAAGATCGACGACGATGCGCTGCGCGAATCGATCGAATCCAATCAACTGCGGCTAATGCGAGAGCGCGGCATCGATCTGACGGTCTTCAGCCCTCGGGCCAGTTTCATGGCGCATCACATTGGGGATTTTCAAATTTCGAGCACTTGGGCGGCGATCTGCAACGAGCTCTGTTATCGCGTGAGCCAGCTGTTCCCCGAGCAATTCGTGCCCGCGGCCATGCTGCCGCAAAGCCCGGGCGTGGACATCGCCACCTGCATCCCCGAGCTCGTCAAGTGCGTCGAGCAGTACGGCAGCGTGGCCGTGAACTTGAATCCCGACCCATCCGGTGGACATTGGACGAGCCCGCCGTTGTCGGACCACTACTGGTATCCGATCTACGAGAAGATGGTCGAGTACGACGTACCGGCGATGATCCATGTCAGCACGAGCTGTAACGCGTGCTTCCATACGACGGGCGCACACTATTTGAACGCGGATACCACGGCATTCATGCAGTGCCTGACCTCGGATTTGTTCCGCGATTTTCCGACGTTGCGCTTTGTCATACCGCACGGCGGCGGCGCGGTGCCTTATCACTGGGGACGGTTCCGCGGGCTCGCGCAGGAACTGAAAAAGCCGCTGCTCGAGGAACACCTCCTACGCAACGTCTTTTTCGACACGTGCGTCTATCACCAGCCCGGAATTGATTTACTCACGCGCGTCATTCCGGTCGACAACATCCTGTTTGCGAGCGAGATGATCGGCGCGGTGCGGGGGATCGATCCGCGGACGGGGCACTATTTCGACGATACGAAACGCTATATCGAGGCGGCGCACATCGATGCGCAGGATCGCCACAAGATTTACGAGGGCAACGCGCGACGCGTCTATCCGCGCCTCGACGCAGCCCTTAATCGGAGAGAACGTTGATGATGTACGAATTGGGCGTGGTCTACCGCAATATCGCGCGGGCTGACAAAAATATCGCCGAGCAACTGGGCGCGTTCGGATCGGCGACGGTGCACGAAGCCATGGGGCGCACCGGGCTGCTCAAACCCTATATGCGGCCGACTTATCGGCACGCACACGCGTGCGGGACGGCCGTCACCGTGCTGTTGCAGCCTGGCGATAATTGGATGATGCACGTCGCCGCGGAGCAGATTCAGCCGGGCGATGTCGTTGTTGCGGCAGTCACGGCCGAGTGCACGGATGGCTATTTTGGCGATCTGCTGGCGACCAGCTTTCAAGCACGGGGTGCAAGAGCGCTCGTCATCGACGCGGGTGTGCGGGACGTTCGCGTGCTCGAAGAAATGAAATTCCCCGTCTGGAGCAAAGCAATCTCGGCGAAAGGGACGATCAAGGCGACGCTCGGTTCGGTCAACGTTCCGGTCATCTGCGCGGGGGCGCTCGTCAATCCAGGCGACGTCGTCGTTGCGGACGACGACGGCGTGGCAGTAGTGCCCTCGCGCATGGCAGGACAGATTTTGGAAAAGGCCGCTGCCCGCGAAGCCAATGAGGCGGCGAAACGCGCGAAGCTCGCCTCCGGCGTGCTCGGCCTCGACATGTACGGCATGCGGGAGCCGTTGCGCCAGGCCGGCCTGCGCTACGTCGATTGAAAACGAAGGCGGCAGGGCATATGAGTATTGATGCAATCGCAACGGCGCCGATCAGCGGCATTTCGTCGATGGCGACGAGTCAGTTGCTGGCCGAACTAGCGAGCGAATACGAGCGGCGTTCAGGCCTGCGCGTGCGGATCGAATCGGTCGGGGGCGTGGATGCGGCGCGACGTGCGAACGATGGCGAGCCATTCGACGTCGTCGTACTCGCGGCCGATGCGATCGATCGTCTATCGGCCAATGGGCGCATCGAACCGGACGGGCGCATCGACGTGGCGCGTTCAGGAATCGCGATGGCGGTGCGTGCGGGGCAGCCGTGCCCCGAGATCGGGACCACGGCGGCACTTCGCGAGACGCTGCTGGCTGCGCCCCGCGTCGGCTATTCGACGGGGCCGAGCGGTAGGCATGTCCTTGCCTTGTTCGAACGGCTCGGCGTCGCCCAAGCGATGTCTGCCCGTCTCGTGCAGGCGCCGCCCGGCGTACCCGTGGGCACGCTCATCGCGCGCGGGGAAGTCGAAGTGGGCTTTCAACAACTGAGCGAACTGATTCGTCTGCCCGGCATCACTGTCGTCGGGCCGCTTCCTTCGGGCGCGCAGCATATGACGATTTTTTCGGCTGCGGTGTGCTCGGCATCGACGCGAAAAGTAGACGCGAAAGGACTGCTCGCTTTTTTGGCATCGCCCGCGGCCGCGCCGGTGATCCGGCATCACGGTATGGAGCCCATCAATTCATGAGTTCGATCGAGCGGATTGCGTTCATCGGTTTTGGGGAAGCCGGCAGTATTCTCGGCGCCGCGCTCAGCTTGAAGGGCGCCGCGGTCGCGATGTTCGACCGCTTGCTCGACGATCCGGCCGCCGCGCCGGCCATGCGGGCGAAAGCCGAACACCTCGGCGTGCGGCCTGCCATGACAGTGGCCGATGCAATCTCGGGCGCGCGACTGATCATCTCGGCCGTCACGGCCGCCTCGGACGAGCAAGTTGCACAGGCGGTCGCCATATGCATGACGGCCGGCCAAGTCTATGTCGACATCAACTCTGTCTCGCCCGCGATGAAGCGGCGCGCGCAACGGCTGATCGAGGGTGCCGGCGGCGATTACATTGAATCGGCCGTGATGGCGCCTGTTCCTCCGTACGGCTTGTCGGTGCCGATGCTGCTCGGTGGCCGGCGCGCCGCAGAGGTCGCCGCGCAGTTGTCGGCGCTTGGTCTCAACGCTCGCGTGGTGTCGGATAAGGTCGGCGTGGCATCGGCCGCCAAAATGTGCCGCAGCGTGATGATCAAGGGCATCGAAGCGCTGACGGTCGAGTGCTTGAGCGCTGCGCGAGCCTATGGCGCCGAGGAGATCGTGCTCGCTTCGCTACGCGAGACCTTCGACAAGATGCGCGAGACGCCGGATTTGCCCGGGTATCTGATCAGCCGCGTCGCAGAGCACGGCCGGCGGCGCGCGGAGGAAATGCGCGAAGTCGGCAAAACGCTCAGCGACACAGGCATCAAGCCCTGGATGAGCGAGGCGTGCGCGCAGCTTCAGGATAGGTTCGTCGATGATATGGACGCGCGCCACATGCACTATCCGGCATTGTTGCCTTTTGTTTGGCGGGACGTGATCGACCGGCTTTTGCCTGACCGGGACGACGACGACGAATAAGCCAGTCGGCAAATGACAGCGGCGTTCGATGCGCTATGCGGGACGGGGCGCTAGCGACGCACTACGCGCGTCGTGCGCGCGACATCCCCGATCGACAGCCGTATCGCGTCGATGAGCGCACGAGCCGCCGGGGACGGAGCGCCGCCCGCGCGAAGCGTCAGCCCGATGTCGCGGCTCGTCTGACGGCTCGGCGCATCGAGCGCCACGATCTCGCCGGATTGCCGCTCATAGTGCAACTGTTGTGCCGAGGTCACGGCGAGCATATCGGTGCGAAGCAGCAGGCCGCGAATTACGGCCAGGTCGGCCGTTTCGACTGTTGGGGTCGGCGGCCTGATCTTGGCGCGCTTGAAGATCGATTCGAACAGGCCGCGCGCGGGCGACTGCCTGCGCGGCAAGATCCATTGCACGTCGGCCAATTGTTTGACCGTCAGCTCGCGCTGTGCCGCCAGCGGGTGGTCGCGACGCGCCAAGACGACGAGCTCCTCCGTCATCAGTTTTTCGTTCTGGAGCCCGCTTTCGGCATCGTATGGCCTCAGCGCGCCAAGAATAAAGTCGACGTCGCCCGCTCGAAGGCCGCCCACGAGTGACTCGTAAGCGCTTTCGTCCGTCACCACGCGCACGCCCGGATATCGTTCGATGACGCGGGCAATGGCCTCAGGCAGGATGACCGTACGCCCGAGCGGCAATGCGCCCACGGTTACGCTGCCTTGAATGTGACCACGCAAAGCGGCGACGTCATCCGAAAGGTGACGCAACTCGTTCAATGCGCGACGCACGTGCAACAGGAACGTCTCGCCCTCGCTCGTCAACAGCAGCCCGCGCGGATTGCGATGAAAGAGAGGCATGCCCGCGCCGCTTTCGAGAATCTTGATGGCGCTGCTGACGGCCGGTTGCGTGATGCCGAGGGCGCGTGCCGCGCTAGGCATGTGCTTGTGCCGAGCGAGTGTAACGAATAGCTGCAGCCGCCGAGTGTTGAGCAAATACGCCGGCAAGGTTCCCTCGGCCGCCGTATGCCGGCTCCCCCGGCGTGCGCGCGTCCATCGCGCGACTTCCTCCAATTCCCCGAACACGCGCGCACTGCGCTGAAGCACGGCTCGGCATACGCCTGTCGGCAACATGCCGGTAGGCTTGCGGTCGAACAAGCGCTCGCCGAGCGCCGCTTCCGTTTCCTGTACGGCCCTCGTGACGGCCGATTGCGCGCGAAACAGCGCAACCGCCGCCCGGCTGACACTGCCGGTTTCAGCAATCACATGCACCGCGTGCAGGTGGGAGAGGTTCAAAGCATCGTTTTCGTTCATCGGTGACGGGGAGTCGGTGCGATCGTCGGTGCTGTACCGGGCGGCCTGTCGCGTGCGCGCAGTGTTTCAACCATCCGCCTACGTGAGGGGAGTATAGCCACATGGAGGCTGCAGATCGACCGGACGCGTATGCTTGCGACTTGATTTTCGGCCTATCTGTTTCGTTTATCGGGCAGTCGTGGATAGAGAGGCAGCCGATGTCTTTTCGCCGATCGCGCGCCTCGCGCGGAGCTTTGCGCGACAGGTCTTTGCGCGATCGACGGATCGTGCGCACTCGCCATTTGGTAGCCCGCTGTGCAAGGCATCGCCGATCCGCTCACGTTTACCCTCGCTGTCCTCCGATCACCTCTCTTTTCTATTGTTTCGATGCGCCAGGACCGCAGGCTTGTGCGACCGGCGACTGGAAATCAAACATGAGAGGAGAACGACGATGGGTGGCAACTATGGCGCGAGCAACGTGGGCAATGAGAGGCGCTCCGGCGCGCCGATGCAATCGAGTATGCGGCAGACGGTTCGTGCAGGGCTGGCCGGCGGACTGACCGGGGCAATTTTGATTTGGGTCTACGAGGCGCTCGTCTGGGTGGGGGTGCAGCATCTGATGCCGCTCGGCGGCATTCCACGCAATGCGACGGGACTCGTGTTCGGCAAGGACGTACAAGAGGCGCTCGGCGTCTGGGCTTATCTGCTGGGTACCGCAATTCACTTCGTCTTCGCGCTCGCGTGGGGCGTGCTCTTTGCCGTCATTTGGCCGTACTTCCGCCGGCGCGGGTATGAAGCGACGTTTGTCGCGTTGTTCTACGCGATCTTCGCTTGGATCGTCATGCATACGCTGATCAGTATTGCATCCAGCAACCACCCGAACTATTTCGATCCGAACGTCGTGATCGGCGGCTTTATGTCGCATTTCGTCTTCACCGTTCCGCTGGCGCTCGTCGTCAAACGCATGCTGGCGGGGCGGTGATCGCCGCCACGTTGCAAGGCTTCCGTCGTTCATGCGAGTGTTGCCAACACCCGTAAGTGAAAATCCCGCATCCGGAACGGAACTGGGCGCGTATAACGTCGTGTAGCGGAAGCATGCACAAGCGGCGTGTATCGCGCCGCCCAACCTGACATGGAAGCCGGAACGGCCCGGTGACCACTCTCTTGGTGCCTGATGAAGGGGTGCTTTCCGCCAAAACCGGTTTGCCGGCATACCATTGAACGACCCGATTGGGGGCCACACCATGGCAACCTCGCAAGCACGTGAAAGGCCGCACCGGGCGCCCGTACGACGACCCGCACTCGTGCATCCGCTTTGGGTCCGCATCACGCATTGGCTGAATGCGATCGCGGCGATCGTCATGATGCTCTCGGGATGGCAAATCTACGATGCGTCGCCGATCTTTTCGGGGTTCGCGTTCCCGATGTCGATCACACTCGGCGGCTGGCTGGCTGGAGCCTTGCAGTGGCACTTCGCGGCAATGTGGCTCCTGGTAGCGAACGGCATCATCTACCTAGTGCTCGGGATTGCGACGGGGCGTCTCTTCTCCAAGTTCTTCCCGCTGTCGCCCCGCGCCGTCTTGCGCGACGTTGCACTGGCACTGAAGGGCGCACTCTCGCATGCCGACCTCTCGCACTACAATGCCGTGCAACGGCTCGCCTACGTCGTCGCCATTGCGGACTTGATCGTGCTCGTGCTTTCAGGTCTCGCGATCTGGAAGTCGGTGCAGTTCCCGCTGTTGCGCGACATGATGGGCGGCTACGACTCCGCACGCATCGTGCATTTTTGCGCGATGTCCTTCCTGGCCGTGTTTCTCGTCATTCATATCGTGATGGCCGCATTGGTTCCACGCTCGCTGATAGCGATGCTGCGCGGCCGATAAAGCGTGTTCGTCCCGTGGCGCCGAACGGAGGCATCAGTGAAACCGTCCCGAATTCCTATTGACCCCGAGCATCGAGCGCTTTCGCTCGATTCGAAGACGATCCTCGCCGACGCACGTCGAGAGTTGGCCCTGCCTTCGCGGCGCGAATTTGGTAAACGCGTCCTATCCCTCGGCGGCCTGCTGATGATGACTGGGTGCTCGCTCACGGACGACAAATCGGTCAACGCATTCCTCATGAGCGTCTCGCGCATGAACGATCGCGTTCAGGCATGGTTATTCGACGCAAAGCGGCTTGCGCCAACCTATAGCGAGCAAGAGCTGACACGCCCGTTTCCGTTCAACGCGTATTACGGCATCGAGGATGTACCCGAAGTCGACGCCAACAGCTTCAAGCTGAAATTGAGCGGGCTCGTCAGCGGAAAGCGCATCTGGACGCTGCCGGAGCTGTACGCGTTGCCACATGCCGAACAAATCACGCGGCACATCTGCGTCGAAGGATGGAGCGCAATCGGCCACTGGGGCGGCACGCCATTCGCGGACTTCCTACGCCGCGTGGGTGCGGATACGAGCGCAAAATATGTCGGTTTCAAGTGCGCCGACGACTACTACGACAGCATCGATATGCCGACGGCGCTCCATCCGCAAACGCTGCTTGCCTTTCAATATGACGGCGAGACCCTGCCGCCGAAGTATGGCTTCCCAATGAAGCTGCGCATGCCGACAAAGCTCGGCTACAAGAATCCAAAGCACATCATGGAAA
This sequence comes from Trinickia symbiotica, assembly GCF_003028655.1. Classification (GTDB taxonomy): domain Bacteria; phylum Pseudomonadota; class Gammaproteobacteria; order Burkholderiales; family Burkholderiaceae; genus Trinickia; species Trinickia symbiotica_A. The sequence goes on along the minus strand of NZ_PYUC01000006.1, from coordinate 228,220 downwards.
TCTTCGTGACGAACACGTTCCCGGGCGGCTATTGGAGCGACCAGGGGTACAACTGGTTCGGCGGATCCTGATTGGAGGCAACTCATGAGCAAGAAGGCAATCGCGGCGATCGGCATCGTGCTCGCCGTGGGGGTTTCGCATGCGTTCGCCCAAGAGGCGAGCGGCACGATGTCCGACTCGGAGATGGCGAGTGGCACCATGGCAAAACATCCGATGAAAAAGGACAACATGAAGCACACGCCTCGGAAGAAGGGCGGTGCGATGGACATGAAGCACGAAGCGTCCGGTGCGATGGGGCAACAATGACCGTCAATTCGAATGACGTCCCGGCTGCCACGCGCTCGGCACGGAGCGTAGACGTCCGTCCGGAGGCGCCAGGTCCTTCTGTTCGTCGAGCAACTCATATCTGGAGCAAACGCCGAAACACTGCTCCGCTTCTTGCGCCATTCGTGCGCAAAGCTCATCGGTCGCCCGGTGCACGGCATTGCTATTGCAGCTGTATCGATAAATGAACGCCACGTTGACTGTGGCGTCTGTCCGTCGCCGGTCGAGGTCGAGCAGGTTGGACGGCGACGCCATGGCTCGTGCATGTGCGGCCAATTCGGCAAAGTGAAATTCGAGCCACTCGGAAAAGAAAAGTGCTTCATTGGCGGTCGACAGCATGAACGCCGCGCGGCTGCAGGTCGCCGCGCTGGCGGACTCAGCCGTGCTGATTTCCGGCTGCGGCGAATGCCATGCTTCGCTCGATCGGTTCGGCCGGTCGTCGGCGTGGTCCCCGCGGGCCGGCACATCCGGATACAGATGCCGGCGTGCGTAGACGGCTTGCCAAAACGACAGGTCATCGTCGATGCGCGAGGGCTGCATCGTCAATTCGAGCGATCGTCCGCCTGCACGCACGAGCGCGCGAGGAACGAGCCGCAGCTCGCACAACGTTTCGCCGGCGCAGAGCACACGTGCCGCTCGCGGCAGCCCGAGCTGCGGCAAAGTGGCATCGTCGGCGATGTTCGCGGTGAGACCGTGGCGATCGAGCCGAACGACGGTCATCCGTTGCGCAATATCCGCATACTCGACCGCAATGCGCATACACGCGGAAAAACTGAATTCAGAGGCTACTGCAAGGGGAGTGCAAAGGGGCTGCACGGTCTTTCTCCTTCTCGACGCGGGATGACCGCGCCGTTTACTTCCAATCCGCAGCCGGCATCGGTTTTGCCTTATGCGATAAACCGCAACTCGAGATGGTCGAGCTGTCGTGTGCCGTCGGAACGTGTATGCCACGAGGCACTTCTCTTCTTCGCTTCTATTTCGACCGGCATACAAAGCAACGCGCGCAGCACGGCGACCGCTTGCGCTTTCGCGAGTTGGCGTCCGACGAACTCGAACGCGAGCCCGCCCTCCGCGGTTTCGCGAGGCGCGTTGCGGCGCTGCGTGAAGTTGGCTTGTTTCTCTTCGACGAACGCCGCGACGCGAGACGGGTTGGCACGCAGTTGCGCAAGTAGCTTCGGCCGCTGCATTGCCATGTCGACAAGCGGACCGATCAGGGATGCGCTCGCCTCGCTCCCAACGATGAGCAATTGCATCGCCGCGAACACGATCTCGTCTTCGATCGTGCCCAACTCGGGCTCCCAGCGCGTTTCGAGCACGGCGAAGAGGTTCGGAACGGCGCGCGTGTAACGCGGATAACGATAGGCGTCAGCGAAGATTCTGCGCAGTTCGTCGAGTGCCGATATGAGGTTCGTCAGCCGCCGCGGCGTCAATTGGCTCGGATCGCGTACGACTTCGAGCGTGCGGCGCAAGTGATGGAGCCGGCGACGCTGCTGGTCGGCGAGTCCGGCCCACGCCGCCAACATCTCGGGCCACAGCGGCGCTGCGATCTCCTGCACGAGGTCGAATTGCGAACGTCCCCGCAAGGCAATCAGCTCGAGGCGCGCGCCCACGGTGGCTTGCGCAAGGGCGCCGAGGCGCGCGGTCGCGTCGGGCGGCATCGACCTCATGAGCCAGCGGCCGAACAGCGCATACGCCGAATGCCTTCGCGGAGCGATCAAGCGCGCAGCGGAGGCCGCTGGCCGTGGCGGCAGGTCGATTTCCCAGACAGCGGCCAACGCGCCGAGCGAAGCCAAGACGTCCCCCTCGCGGGCCGACTCGTGGCCGAGCCCGCATGCGGCAATCGTTGCACGAAGAGTGGGCGGCTTGGCCGGCCACGGGACATTGGGCGTCATGAATTGTCCGACGAACCGTACGATTCCATGTCAATTGTCAGATGTTCCGGCTCGCAAGTCCAGCGGGAAGTCCCAACGCGTCGAACGTTTGGCCGTCGATGTCGATCCAGCACGCGACGACCATCCGGCCGTCGATCCGCTGCGCCGGGCCCGCTCTGTGAGCATGGACGCCGATCCGCCGAAACAGGCGTTCCATGCTCGCGAACGTCACGCCGATCAGTTGCCGGGCGCCGAGTTGCGCGGCGCATTCGACGACAGAGGCGAGCATGGGCCGCACCGCCCACGAGGCGCTTTCGTCGCCCGCTGTCTCGGGACTCGCGGCAAAACGCGACAATTCCCAGACATCGGGGGCTTCGGGTGCCGGCATATCGGGGGCCAAGAGAAACGGGAATACGTCTCTCAATAAATAGGGGCGGGTAGTTGGCAGGAGTCGAGCACAGCCGCAAATGGTGTCGGATTCGTCGCGTGCCACGACATAAACAGTATCGTCCCGGTCGTACTGATCGCGCTCGAAGCGGCTGTCGGCGAGCGGAAGATCCCAGCCCAACTGATCGACGAATATTTGGCGCCGGTATTGCGCAAGCGCGGCATCGACGTCGTCGGACAGGCGGCCGTCGCCGTGAACGGAAGTACGCAGCATGGTGTCCTCGTTGGCATTTTCTTTGGATGAGCGCATTACAGCGCGCACCCCGAGGACCGGTAACTGTCAACGTTGACAGGGCATCGCGGGCAAAACATACCCTGCGCCAGGAGCCGCCGATCGCTCCTACGCGGGTGAAAACATTTCGTATTGAGATTGAAAAGCGCCGTCTATTTGCTTATAAATGAGTCCTGTAGCGAAACAGTTGATAGAAGACTGCTGATGGGGGTGAAGTGAAATTAGTGCCGCATTGCGTTATTGCAGTGTGCGATGCGCGATGTCGAATTCGCACGCCAGGATGCGCGCCGTGCGCGCCACCGTGTCGGGCCAATTGAGTCGAGCGAGCCGACGGACGAGCAGACGGGCCGTGCGCGTCATTCCGATATCGACCCCATTGGGATCGATACACATAATGTTGCTGCGGACATCGCCCCAGGCGATCAGCAGGGCGCAAGATGCGCGATCGAGATACCAGTCCCAGCCGACCGTCACGTAAGCGCTTCCGGGAAAGTGTGGGCGATGCCATTCGGTGTAGCCGGCACTGGCGGCATCGATGCCGTCGGCCCGCAACCCCTCGAGCAATTCGTCGTCGACAGCCGACTGGACGTGGCGAAGCTGCAAGGATTCAACCGCCCCTTCGGGGAGGCGGACGTAACCGTCGCGAGACGGGCTGTCTAGCCAGGCGGAAGTTTGTCTCATGCCGCGACTCTAACAGTCGGAAGCCGCCGTGAGACCTGCTAACTATGACAGCTTTGTGTTGTAAGTATGTGTTGTGCGGGGTGATGATGGAGTCGTCAGGCTGGAATGAGAGCTATGAGCAGTTGCGCGAAGCGAAGGACGAGCGCCAGCTCTTCGAGAGAATCGCGGGCTTCGCCAGGAAACTGGGCTTCGAGTACTGCTGCTACGGAATCCGCGTCCCGCTGCCCGTGTCGAACCCTGCCGTGGCGATATTCGATACCTACCCGGCCGGGTGGATGAAGCACTATCAGGATAGTCATTTCATCGAGGTGGACCCGACCGTGCGCGAAGGGATGAACAGCACGGGGCTCATCCTATGGCCAGAGGCCACCTCGAACGCGCCGCGACTGTGGACGGACGCGCGCGACTTTGGTTTGCGTGTCGGGGTCGCCCATTCGAGCTGGGCCGCGCACGGCGTCTACGGGCTCCTGACGATGGCGCGTTCGGCCGAACCGCTCCGGGCCCCCGAAATAGACCTGCTGACGTTGAGAGCAAACTGGCTCGCCAATCTTTCGCATGCGCTGATGAGCGAGTTTCTCGTGCCGAAGCTCGCGCCGGAGGCGCTCGTCGAGCTCACCCCACGCGAATCGGAAGTGCTGCGTTGGACGGGCGAAGGCAAAACGGCCTGCGAAATCGGGCAAATCCTCAACATCTCCGAGCGCACGGTGAACTTTCACGTCAACAACGTGCTGCTGAAGCTCAATGCGACCAACAAGGTGCAAGCCGTGGTCAAGGCGATCGCGATCGGGCTGATCGCGTCCGCCTGACGAATCGTTCGCGTCATTCAGCGACGTTCCGCAAAATCTTCGTCCCAGTACTCGCCGGGCAAATGCACCGGCGCATCGCCGCGCTCGGCTTCTCGACGACGCAGCTCGACGCGGCGAATCTTGCCGGAAATCGTCTTCGGCAGTTCGTAGAGCTCGATGCGGCGGATTCGCTTGTACGGTGCGAGCCGCTCGCGCGAGAAACGAAAGACGCTTTCCACGAGCTCCGGGCCGTAAGTGAAGCCGTGGCGCAGCATAACGTAGGCTTTCGGCACCGAGAGTCTCAGCGGATCGGGGCTCGGCACGACGGCCGCTTCGGCGATTGCCTCGTGTTCGATGAGCACGCTTTCGAGCTCGAACGGACTCAACCGGTAATCGGACGACTTGAACACATCGTCGGCTCGGCCGACATAGACGTAGTAGCCATCGCCGCGCCGCGTGCCGATATCGGAGGTTCGGTAGAGCGCGTCGCGCATGACGTGACGCGTGGCGTCGGCGTTGTTTGCATAGCCCGCCATGAGGCCGAGCGGCGCGCCTGCACCGCGCCCGCCGGACCCATCGAGCATCAGCGCGATCTCGCCTTCGTCCGCGGGCTGTCCGTCGGGGTCGATGAGCGTGACACGATAGCCGGGCATCGGTCTTCCCATCGAGCCGGGCACGATCGGCTGGCCGGGCGAGTTGCCGATCACGCAGGTTGTCTCTGTCTGGCCATAACCGTCGCGAATCGCGACGTGCCACGCGTTCTTGACCCGCTCGATGATCTCGGGATTGAGCGGCTCGCCCGCGCTGGCGATTTCGCGCAACTCGACGTCGTAGCTCGCAAGCGGCTCCTGTACCAGCATGCGCCAGACGGTGGGCGGCGCGCACATCGTGGTGACACGGTGGCTCACGACGGCCTCGAGTGCCTGCCGAGCGTCGAATCGCGCGAAGTTGAGCACGAAGATGCAGGCCCCCGCGTTCCACGGCGCGAAGAAGCAGCTCCATGCGTGCTTCGCCCAGCCGGACGAGCTGATATTCCAATGGATGTCGCCGGGCTGCAGGCCGAGCCAGTACATCGTCGAGAGGTGTCCGACCGGATAGCTTTGATGCGTATGCGCAACGAGTTTCGGTTTCGACGTCGTGCCGGATGTGAAGTAGAGCAACAGCGGATCGCGTGCATTGGTCGTGCCATCGGGCTGGAATTGGGCCGGCGCATCGTAGCCGTCGCTGAAATCGAGCCAACCTTCAGGGCAGCCTGCAGCAGCGGAGTCGCCGCAGCCCACCGCGATCTTCACGAGCGCGGCGTCGAGTCCATCGAACTTGGCCTGCTCGCCGGCATCGGCGATCGCGAATCGCGGCTCCGCCGTTCGCATCCGTTCGCGCACGTCGCCAGCCGTCAACTGCATCGCCGCCGGCAACAGGACGGCGCCGAGCTTCATCGCGGCAAGCATGGTGTCCCAGAGTTCGACGCGGTTGGGCAGCATCAGGAAGACGCGGTCGCCGCGGCGCACGCCGAGGCCGCGCAAGTAGTTGGCGATTCGCGACGAACGCTCCGACATCTGCGCGAATGAAAACCTCTGACTCTGGCCGCTGCCGGCAACGATCCATAGCGCGGACGCGTCGTTGCCGCGCGCCATGACGTCGAAGTAGTCGAGCGCCCAATTGAACGCGTCGAGTTCCGGCCATGCGAACTCGCGATAAGCGCGCTCGTAGTCCATGCGGTACCGCAGCAAAAAGTCGCGTGCGGCCAGAAAGCGTGCCGAGTCTGTCATCCTCGTCTCCTTTGTCTCTGTTTTCGTCAGTCGCGCGTGGCTGCGCTTCTTAGTTATAGCTGGTGACGAAAAGGACGAGGGTGTCGTCGGATCAGCTCACGCCGAGTCCGCGCAGGACGGCGGTGCCGTCCGGAGTCAGTTGGAAGCGGGCGGCGCCGTCGGACGTGCCGATCTGCTCGATCAATCCGGCTTCCTGCAGCATAGGAATTTCAGGTTTCGCTGAGACATCGATCGGCGAGTGCAACAACAGCAAAAGCGTCGCGATCTCATGATGGCTGAGAATGCGGCGCAAAATGGTGCGCGGCTTCGAAGAGACGCTCGTCGACATGGCTTGTTCGTTCGTGTTCGGCATGAGGGCGGCCCTCCATCCTCGGAATGAGTCTCGGAATTCGTCCGACGATGGTGCGCAAGCTAACTTAAGCGATTCTTAAAGCGTGGGGCGTATCGGCATGGTCCGTCGTGTACCATCTTCCCGCTTAACCCCTTGAAATAGAACGCTTTTCATATGTCTTCGCCTGCCTGGGCGTAACACGCTGTTGCATCTTTTGTCGCTAGCGAGACGGGTACAACCGGCGCATCAATAATTGGCTGCCGGCTCGGCGCCGCACCGGCTGAACGCCCGCACGCCGGACACTACACGGCGATGACGCAGTTGCGCCCGTGTTGCTGGGCGCGAGCCAGTCGCTCGTTGGCGGCGCGAATGATCGCCTCGCTCGTCTTGCCGTCGTGCGCGGATTGCGCAATGCCGATGGTCACCGTCACGGAGAAACGCTCTCCGCTTTCCTCAAACTGCGTCGCCTGCACGGCCGAGCGGATGCGCTCCCCGATCATCAATGCAATGTCGAGCGTCGCGCACGGCATCAAAAATAACCACTCGTCGCCACCCACGCGGGCAGTGCCGTTGTAAGGGCGTAGTGCGTTGAGACCGATATCGATGACACGCATCAAAACCTCGTTGCCAGCCTGTTGGCCGAAGCCGTCGTTGATCTGCTTCAAGTTATCGACGTCGAGCGCCAGCAGTGCGAACGGGGCGCCACCGTTCTTGACGCGCTCGATCTCGAGTTCGACCCGCTCGATGAACGCGCGACGACTCACTGCGCCCCTCAGCGTATCGAGAGCCGCCATCTGCTGGAGCCTCTGGTTACTGCGCTGGAGTTCCTGCAAGGCGCTTTCAGTGCGCGTCACCGATTCGTGCAGCCTCGCCAAGAGCTCCTCCTGGCTGTAGATCGTCGAAAACGAGCGCGTGGTATGAAACGCCTGGACGATGCCGAAACTGAGCAGGAAGAAGCCGCCAGCAAAGATCGCATGCGCGAGCCACCACATGTGATTCCATGGCTTACCGAGGATGAACGCGAGCGAGGCCAGCGCGAATGCAGTCACCGATATGCCGAAGATCTGCATCAGCGGCGAGCGGATTTTGCGCACAAGCATGCACGCGACGTTGATGAACGAGATCACCATCGCACCGCCTTCGAGCGACAATCGCGTGCCGAGCGCACCCGCGATCGGCGAGCTCGCAAGCACTGCCACGAGCAGATCAACAATGATGAAAATCACGAACCAAATTGCCCATGACCGGCGATCGCGGCGGCGCGCGATGGGGTCGGACGGGGCCTGATACGAAAACAGTCCCACGAGAAGCAGTATCGCCATGACGAGGCGCGATGCCGGCCCATACAGCAAAAAGAGCCACATGGCGTGATGCGCAAGCGGAGTGAATGCGCCGTGGAGCGCATAGATGATGACGAACCCCGCGAAGCCCAAGGTAAGCCAGCGCAGGATGGGCTCGCCCGAGAGCCTGTAGCATTGCCACGTTACATAGCTGACAAAGAGACCTTCCAAGGTCGCCGCAGCGATGGCGATTTCATGGAACGCGTGGTCTTCGAAGGTCAGGCGAGGATCCTGGAAGAAATACAAATAAGCGATCAGATAGGCAGGCAGGAGCGCGAACGCAATCAACAAGAAGTTCGCATACCAACCCGTTAGGCGGCGAACGACAATTGGCGGGTCGTCCACAGCGGTCGCAACCTGCGTCGTTTCGATCATGATGTTGGCCCACTTCCCGGACTTCATGAATGCGCGGCGCCTCATCGTCGACGATGGGCGGCACTCCGCGCCCCTTGGCGAATTGTAGGAAAAATGGCGGCCTGTGTTTGACGAAAATCTGCAGGACAAGTGCGACAACCACTAACAAGTCTGGAAGTACGTTCCGGTTCGTTCTAAGGCGGGAAAGTCGAAGAGACGGCAATGTGCTACCTCGGCAGGTGAATTTCGTCTACCGCCAGAGCGGCCGAAAATTCAGATTTTCCTGCCATCGTTTATCTCGGCGCGCCATCTAATGTACTCGGGCCGCCGTCACTTCGCGGTAAGGGCCTGGACGTTTGCGGCCCGGCATATCGGTGCAGCAAGTGCGAGTTGGCTCGCGCGCCGCGTGCCATAACGCAGGCCGTCCATGAACGCATCGATACCCGCCTTTGCGCTGGAGAACGTCGTGGAGATGCGCGAGATGAGGGCTGTTGTCGGCGTGACGATTTCGACGTTCTGCATCATCCCCGCGTCCTCGTGATCGAGGATATGGCAGTGCATGACGAATTCGCCAGTGAAGTCCTGGTAGTGCGTGCGCATGACGACCGTATATCCAGCCTTCACAAAGATCGTGTCGAGGAAGACGTCGCGCAGCGCGCAATATTGCTGATCACCGCTGGCAAGCTCCTCGGCCGTGCAGTTGCCGCTCGTATCGAAGATCGTGGCGCCACGGGGATTGAGTATGTCGACGATCTCGAACGGATTCACGTGGATGTGAAACACATGGCCGCCCGCGCCGGCCTTCAGACGCCATTCGTCCGTTGTACCGAGCGTCGCTGTATAGTCGATGCGTGCGGGGTCATAGGTCTGCCCGTTCATCATGAAGTGCAACGCGCCGTTCGAGAAGCCGACGTCCAACAGTATCGATACCTGCTTGTTGATGGGCCCGATAAGCGGTTTTTCCGGTGCGAAGACGTGCGTGTCGAGCGAGCGCAGGTCCGCAAGAACGTCGGAGGGCAGATCGCGATTGGCGTCGACGAGACGGTTTCGGACATATTGCCAGTACTTCGAATGCCCGAGCCCGTCGGGCGCGTACGCTGGGACGTTCGTGCCGGGGCCGACGCGCACGAAGGCAAGCAAGCGCCGGTCTTTCACGTTCCCCGCGCCAGGCCGGAAGTCGATTGTCGTAGCAGCGTCGGCTGCTTCGTCGAGCACGCAGTAGAGGCCGGGCGCAGGAAATGCCATGAGCACATCCCTGCGATAGCCGGGATTCAGCGTTTCGACGTCTTTCTCGACCATGGCGTTGCGCGTCAAGCCGTCATCGGCGATTTCGACTTGCTTTACGACTTCGCCGCTGCAGAGCTGATTGAGCGTGGTCACGCTTTCAGCATGGCTGCGCCGGCTGGCCAAAAGCGCGCTGGCGGCATCCGTTGCCTCGTCGATGTCGTGCACGGTCGGGGCGATGCTGTCGGCGCGGCCGAGCGCTGCGAAATTCGCCCGCACGACTTTCAAGTTGATCGTGTCGCGATTGCCCCCATGCACGAGGCGCCAACGCTGGATCTCGCCAGCCGGCAAAAAGCCTCGTATGGAGGGAAAGTACGGCTGCACTACGCCGTTGATCTGTGTGTAGCGTCCGGAAATAGCCCATGTGGAATTGAATTGTCCCGTGTGACCCGGGCGCGGATCGGCGCGATTGGTCAACTGGTGCGTGTAGTTTCGCAACTCACCGACGCTGCCGCGCGGGCAGACCCATTCGTAGGTGACGGGATCGGCGAGCGGCTCCTCGGCGTTCGCGTCGGCAAAGCAGCCGTATTCGATCTGTTGGAACAGAAAGACGTGCTCGGGAAATGGCTTCCCAAAACGAGCGTCGTGAAGGATCGTATCGATATCTGCGATTCCGCCGTTAGCCCCTCGGCGAGCGGCGGTGCGGTGACCGCGGACGATGAGCACGCCTTCCATGCCGCTTGCGACGTCGATGGCCGTCGAGCCATGCCGGTGCGAGTGGTACCAGAACGTACCAGCCGGATGATCGCGTGGGATCTGATAGACGTAATTGGCCGAATCGCCCGGCGGGACACTGACGAATACGTTGTCGCCGCTCCCCGATGGCGACACGTGCATGCCGTGCATGTGCACGTTCACCGTGTTGAAGCAATGCGGCGTGTCGTGCGCGGCATCGGGCGGGCACGTGTCGGCCGATTCTGGCGGCAACGCGTTATTGAGCCGCAGCTTGAGCGTCTGCCCCGGCTCGACGCTGATTGTGGGCCCCATCGGGCAACCATTGTAGGCCCGCAGCTTGACCTGATCGTAGGCGTTCGTCGATGGGTTATAGATGCGATATGACGAGTAGCCGACGTCAAGCGTGACTGGACGTGAACTATCGAAGACGTAGGTGGCGCCGCCGCATGGCTCGCGCGCGCCAAGTTGCGGGGCACCGCGCGCGACCGCGTGCGCGACACCTGGGGAGTCGACGGCGGGGGTGTCGTCCAGATCGATGAACGAACGTGCCGAGTCGGGCGCACCCGATGAGAGCGTGCTAATAGATAACGCCGCGCAAGCTGCGACCGCGGCAATCAACCGAACGAACCGCATGATTAGACCTGCTTAGCCGTTGACTGTTTTAGCTCTGCGCGACCGGCGCACCGCAGTTACCGCCGATTACTCGACGGAAAGCATACTGATTAAACGGTCGAAAACAACTAAAACCAACGGCTTGTCCGAAACTGGCGGTTCTACTGTTTGCGTAAGGCGTTGTGATAGATCTCTCGTGCCTTCCGACAGATGTCCGATTCGGTCATCCGCGCGTCACATGACTCGGCATCGGCCGCGTCGAGTGCCGCGTCGATTCGGCGGCGAGCAGCGCCCGGGCTCGCTGCTCGAGCTGGAGCAGCGAGCAATAGCCGTCTCGGGCCACGCCGGCGGGCGGTGCGGCACGGTACGCATCATTGAAAATCTCGAGCGAAAGCGGGCCCGAATAGCCCGATTCGATCACACGGGCCGCAAAGCCGACCATGTCGAAATCGCCCTGCCCAGGAAAGCAGCGGTGATGCCGGCTCCATTCGAGCACGTCGAGCGCGAGGCTCGGGGCGTCGGCGAGCTGGACAAAAGCGATTCGGTCGCCGGGAATCGAAGCGATGTCGTCGGCGGAGTCGCCGCGCGAAAAGGTGTGGAAGCTATCGAGGGCAAGCCCCAGGTTCGCATCGCCGACGGCTTGCACGATGCGCCAGGCATGGCCGTGACGATTGACGTGGCGGCCCCAGGCGAGCGCTTCATAGCCCACCACGATACCGGAGCCCCGTGCGGCGCGCGCGAGGGCGCCGAGTTGATCGACGATGAGCGAATCGTCGCCTATCGCATCGCTCGACACGTTGCTGCAAAGGAGCAAGCGGTCGATGCCCAGCTCGTGCATGACGTCGAACGTACGTTGCGCACGCTCGAGATTGTGAGCGAGGCGCTCGGCGCTGACGCCCTCGAAATCGCGAAACGGCTGATACAGCACGAGCTCGAGGCCGAGATCGGCCGCAATGCGCCGGACGTCGGCCGGGGACTCCTTCGCTGTGCGCAGATCGTCGTCGAATATTTCGGCGCCGTCGAACCCGGCTTGCCGGATCGCGTTCAGCTTCTCGACGAGCGTGCCGCTGAGGGACACCGTGGCGATCGAACGTTTCATGAAAAATACTCCGAGAAGGGCGGTCGCGTCGCTCGTCACGGAGCGGCGAGCCAGGCAAGAATGTACGAGTTGATTACATCACACGAGGACGCCGATCCCAATGTCGGCGGGTACATTGTAGTCGATTCTACGGACTAACTAGATGGTACAAATTCGTATAAACCCCAAACGACAAACGAGCGCGAATGCGCGAAACTCTGTCCCGATCGCCGCACGCCGTGTGCCTCGATGTCTCCGTCGGGGTGACGCGTGCGATCAGCGAACGATGATCATGGCTTCTGGAGCTTCATGTGCATAAAACATTCGAGCGCTCGTTTCTAGTCGGGTTGATCGGTGGGGGCATCGGCGGATCGTTGTCCCCCGCGATGCATGAAGAAGAGGCACGGCAACTGGGCATCGGGTATGTCTATCGCCGCGTCGACCTCGAAACGCTTTGGCGTGATGCGCCGACGCTGCCCAAGTTGCTGGCCGCGGCGGAGTGGATGGGCTTCGACGGCCTCAACATCACACATCCCTGCAAGCAGGCCGTCATCCCGTTGCTCGACGAGTTGTCCGACGACGCGCGCGCGCTCGGTGCCGTCAATACGGTGCAACTCAAGGATGGGCGGCGGATCGGACACAACACGGACTGGTCGGGATTCAAGCGCGCGTTCGAGCGCGGCTTGCCGGACGTCGAGCTCGGACGGGTCGTCCAGCTTGGCGCGGGCGGTGCCGGCGCCGCGGTAGCCCACGCCGCGTTGACGATGGGCACTCGCGAACTCACGCTTTTCGATGTCGATCCCGCACGAGCGCAATCGCTGGCCGCTGCGCTGCAGGCACGCTTTTCGTCGGCCCGTGTCAGCGCGGGCGACGGTTCGCCCGAGGCGTTGTCCGACGCGCTTACCGCGGCCGACGGCCTCATTCATGCAACGCCGACTGGAATGGCCAAGCACCCGGGCCTGCCGCTGCCGGCCGAGTTGTTGCACAAGCGCCTTTGGGTGGCCGACGTCGTCTACTTTCCGATCGAGACGGAGTTGCTGAAAGCGGCCCGGGCGCGCGGTTGCCGCACGCTCGACGGCGGCGGCATGGCCGTCTATCAGGCAGCCGGGGCATTCGAGTTGTTTACGGGGATCGCGCCCGACGCCGAGCGCATGTACACGCACTTTCAGACGCTCGTGCGTTGAGCGTGCGCTTTTCGACTTTCGACGATACGAGAAGAGTGGATAGATTAGGAGACAAGTGATGCAAAAGCCCATGTCAGGACTGCCAAACGAGGGTTATACCTCGGCGGGCGCCGCTGCCGGCGCCATGCGCCGATCATCGGCGCGCTATCGGATTCTCGCGCTGCTCGCGATCGGGACGATGATCAACTATCTGGACCGGACGGTTCTCGGCATCGCCGCGCCGCAGCTGACAAAAGAGCTCGGCATCGGCGCGGCCGTGATGGGCATCGTCTTCTCGGCGTTTTCGTGGACCTATGCCGCTGCCCAGATTCCGGGCGGTCTGTTTCTCGACCGTTTCGGCAGCAAGCTGACCTACTATCTCGCGATGACCTTCTGGTCGCTTTGCACGCTCGCTCAAGGCCTCGTGCATGGCGTCGGGGCACTTCTCGCGTTCCGGTTCGGGCTCGGCGTATCCGAATCCCCGTGTTTTCCGACGAACAGTCGTGTCGTGGCGACCTGGTTCCCGCAGCGCGAGCGCGCGCTGGCAACGGGCACTTATACCGTCGGCGAATATATCGGGCTCGCGTTTTTCAGCCCCGTGCTGTTCGCCTTGATGGGTGCGTATGGTTGGCGCACCTTGTTTTTCGTCGTCGGCATCGCGGGTGTCGTGTTCGCCGCCGTCTGGTGGTGGCTCTATCGCGAGCCGCACGAGCATCCGCGTGCCAACCAGGCGGAACTCGAATACATCGAGGCGGGCGGCGGCCTGACGCGCCACGATAGCGGTGCGGCGGCCAAGGGTGCCAATCGCTTTTCGTGGCGAACGGTCGGGCGGCTGCTCAAGCAACGCCAACTGGCAGGCATCTGTCTCGGCCAGTTCGCCGGCAACTCGACACTCGTTTTCTTCCTGACCTGGTTCCCGACCTACCTGGCTACCGAGCGGCACATGGGCTGGCTCAAGATCGGATTCTTCGCGATCCTGCCTTTTATCGCGGCATCAGTCGGTGTGATGTTCGGCGGTTGGCTTTCCGATTCGCTGCTTCGTCGCGGCAAGTCGCCCAACGTTGCGCGCAAGCTGCCGATCATCGCGGGGCTGCTGCTCGCATCGACGATCGTGCTTGCCAACTATGTGAAGAGCGATACGGTTGTGATCGCGATCATGTCGCTCGCTTTCTTCGCGCAGGGCATGGCCGCGCTCGGTTGGACGCTCGTTTCAGATATCGCACCGGAAGGTCTGCTCGGACTGACGGGCGGCATCTTCAACTTCGCGGCGAATCTCGCGGGCATCGTCACGCCACTCGTCGTCGGCTTCGTTGTCGCCGCGACCGGATCGTTCGTCGGCGCGCTGATCTTCATCGGCGTCGTTGCGCTGATCGGCGCGCTCGCCTATATATTCGTGGTGGGTGACATCAAGCGCATCAAGCTCGAGTCGTGAAGATCCTAGACTGACGGTGCAAGATAAAACGGCGCCATTTTGAACTGGCGCCGTTTTTGTTTCTAGGGCTTCGAAACGAAGCGCAACACGGCGTCCACGATCATCTCGCGATGGCGGCTGCGCAGACGCGCATGCGACGGATCGCGGCCGAACGCCGCGCCGAACGTATAGCGGTTCGAGATGCGGTGAAAGCAAAACGAGCTGATCAGCAGATGCAGATCGATCGCATCGATATCGGTGCGAAACGCGCCCACTGCCACGCCGCGCGCAAGCAAGTCTTCGATCGTGGTGACGATGCTGACGTTGCGGCTCTTGAATGCCTTCAGCTGTGCGATGTACTTCGCGCTGTGAACATTCTCGATCGCGATGAGACGCACGAAGTCGCGGTGCTTGTCGTGATAGTCGAACGTGAATTCGACGAGCCGGCGCATCCCTTCGGCCGGCTCGAGCTCCTCGATATTGAGCGCCTGCTCGAGCGTTCGAATATCGCCATAGACCTTTTCGAGCACGGCCTCGTAAAGCCCCTCCTTGCTCTCGAAGTAGTAGTACAGCATCCGCTTCGTCGTGTTCGTGCGCTCGGCGATGGCATCGACGCGCGCGCCGGCGAGTCCCATCGCCGAGAATTCCTGCGTCGCGACGTCGAGGATGTTGCGCTTCGTTTCTTCCGGATCGTATTTGCGCCGGGCTTCGGAGGGGAGGTCGTTGCCGTCGGGCAGGGCTGCCTTTGGTGATGCCTTCTTCATTTCAGGGCGTGTGCGGCTATGACGGGGCATTCTAGCATGGGGCTCTATCGCGCCGACTGTGAACTCGAGCGTTAGCCGCGTCGCGCGGCACTCGCTCTCATCGCGGCAAGCGCGCATGCTCGAGCGCCTGTAGATTGCCCTCGCCGAATCCATGGTGCCCGCGCCGCTCGACGATTTCGAAGAAGGTTTCCGTCGGCGCGCGTTTCACGAACGTCTGCAGAAACAATCGCGGCGTGCCGTCTGCGTCGATTTCTCCGTCGACGAGGATGTTGCGGCGTCGCAGCGCTTCGATGTCGAGCCCATGCCCCGGCAAGCGCTCGTCGATTTCGTCGTAATAGCGTGCCGGGGGGCTCAGAAACTCCAGTCCGTTCGCTCTTAGCGCGTCGACACACGCGATGATGTCGGGACTCGCGAGCGCGATATGCTGAACGCCCTCGCCGGGATGGTCGGGCAGATACTCGTGAAGCAGCCGCGTGCGTGGCGTGCCCTCTTCATAGAGCGGAATCGTGATGCCGCCGCAAGGCGATTGAACGACGCGGGAATCAGCTGACAGGTGCCAGTCCGCATGCAGCGTGCGAATCTCGCGAAAGCCCAGCAGCTCTTGGTAGAAATCGAGCCATTCGCCGATGCGGCCAGCCCCGACCATTTGCGTGAAGTGGTCGACTTCAGTCAAGCCCACGCCGCCCCTCGGCTCGGCGCCGGTTGGCGGCGTTTCGATGGGGCGGAAGTCGACATCGAAGATCGTCTCGTCTCCCGTCGCGCCGCCGCGACCGCGCCAGCGATCGACGAAATAGATGTGTGAGTTGCCGATGCCCTGGATGGCCGGTATGACGAGCTCCGCTTGACCGACTCGTTCGCCCTCGAACGCCCAGGCGCCGAGCTCCGTCGTTCGTTCGAATGCGCGTTGCGCATCGTCGACGCGAATGCCGATCGCGCATATGCCGACGCCGTATTCCTCGGCGTAGCGCGACGCGAACGAATCGGGTTCCGCGTTGATCAGGAAGTTCATGTTCCCCTGGCGGTAGAGGGTGACGGCCTTGCTGACGTGACGTGCCGCCGCATGAAAGCCGAGCTGCTCGAAGCGGCGCGCGAGGGCATCGGGGGCGGGCGCGGCGAACTCCACGAATTCCAGGCCGGCGGTGCCGAGCGGATTGGCGTTCACATGGGCGTCAGCGCTGGATGATGCTGCATTCGAAAAGTCGTCGATCATCATGCCTCCCATCGCCCTGGGCGAGCGGTCAGCGAACAATCGTGAGGATGCGGGCCGTTCATGAGTCTCTCTCCGGGAGCGGGCGGGCGGCCATGCGCCGCGTCGCCCGGCGTGTCGATTTACTTACCGATGCGCATTCGAGGCGCTTCGGCGCAATTTTAACCGTTCAGTACATCGATGTGAGTCAAGGTGTTGCCCGTACGTCAGTCTTCAAAGCTTCCCTCCGTTAGTGCTAACCCCGAGAGCGTTCGATCATCGCACACTGATGTGCGGTCTTCGCCCTCGATTGTCATGCGCTTCGTTGTGCTAAAGTCGCGGGCCGCTTATTCTCCGAGCAACCGTCGCGGGGCGAACCGATCGTAACCGATCCGCTCCGAAAGACCAGGGATGCGGACCGCGCTTTTCGCCGTCGCCGCCTTTCGACGACGGCCATTCGAACAATCCGGAGACGTCTCATGATTCCAGCTGCTCCAACCGCCGGCAAGTCCGGCGCCGTCGCGCCGAGTCGCGCCCGCAAGGCCGCGCTCGGCAGCTTTGTCGGCGCCGTCGTCGATTGGTACGACTTTCTGTTGTACGGCATCGTCGCCGCACTAGTCTTCAACTCGGCGTTCTTCCCGAGCGTCGGCCCGGCGATGGGCGTTCTCGCGGCTTTCGCGACGTTCGGCGTGGGCTTCCTTTTCCGGCCGCTCGGCGGCATTGTCTTCGGGCACTTCGGCGATCGCCTCGGCCGCAAGCGGATGCTCGTCTTGACGGTCATGCTGATGGGGCTCTCGACGGCATTGATCGGCGCGTTGCCGACGTTCGCCAGCATCGGCTGGTGGGCGCCCGTCATGCTCGTCACGCTGCGCGCGATTCAGGGCTTCGCGGTCGGCGGGGAGTGGGGCGGCGCGGCGCTGATGGCGTGCGAGAGCGCCCCGAGCGGGAAAAAGGCCTTCTACAGCAGCGGCGTGCAAGTCGGTTACGGCGTCGGGCTCGTTCTGTCGACGGGTATCGTCTCGCTCATCAGCCAATCGATGGACAACGCCGCGTTCAAGGCGTGGGGCTGGCGTCTGCCGTTCCTCTTCAGTGTTGTGCTCGTCGCCATTGGGCTCTGGATTCGCTCGAGTATGCAGGAGTCCGAAGAATTCGTTCAGAAGGTCGAGCGTGAGCACAAGAAGGTGCGCTTGCCGGTGCTCGAAGCGCTGCGCAGCCATCCCGGGGCGTTCGTGTTGATCATCGCGTTGCGCCTTGCCGAGCTGTTTACGATGTACATCGTGACGACGTTTGCGCTCAGCTATTCGACGACCAAGCTCGGATTGCCGCGTGAGCTGTTTCTTCATATCGGCTTCATCGTCGGTGCGGTCAGTTGCTTGACGATTCCGTGCTTCGCCTGGCTCGCCGATCGACTCGGGCGTCGGCGCGTCTATCTGACGGGCGCGCTGATCGGGGTGCTCGCGGCGGTGCCGTTTTTCCTCGCGCTCGAATCGCGCGCGACGCTGCCGATCATCATCTTTGCTTTGCTGCTCGCCAATTTTTCGCACGACATGGTCGTGAGCGTCCAGCAGCCGATGTTCACCGAATTCTTCGGACCGTCGTACCGTTATAGCGGCGCGGGCGTCGGCTACCAGGTGGCGAGCGTCGTCGGCGGCGGGTTCACGCCGTTCATCGCAGCTGCGCTGGCTACCTTCGCGGGCGGCTCGTGGCATCCGGTTGCCGCGTACTTGATGGGGGGCTGCCTGATTTCGCTGCTGGTTGCCTGGTTCATGAAGAGGGGCGGGGAGTAAGGTTTCCCGCATGAAGCGCAACGAGACGCTCGACCGGCGCGATTGGATCGCCGGACTGGAAAAGGGCCTCGCCATCCTCGAGGCATTCGACGACAAGCATCCGCGCATGACGGCGACTGAAGCGGGTGCGCGGACAGGCTTGTCTCGCACGGCCGCGCGTCGCTATCTGCTGACGCTCGAGCATCTTGGCTACGTTTATACCGACGGCAAGCTCTATGGGTTGACGCCGCGCGTGCTGAGAGTCGGCTGGTCCTACTTCGATTCCGCGAGGCTGCCGCGTCTCGTGCAGCCTTACCTGCAGCAATTGAGCGCGACGCTCAAAGAATCGGTCTATGTCAGCGTGCTCGACGAGTGGGAGCTCGTGTTCATTGCGCGAAACGGCGCATCGCGCGTGATGACGACGGGATTCGTGCTCGGCGCGCGCGTGCCGGCGCCGCTCGCGTCGCCCGGCGTCGTCCTGCTCGCGCACAAGCCCGATCAGGATGCGGTACTCGATTGGCTGAACGCCACCGAGCTCGCGCAGTTCACCCCCTATACGTTGACGAACAGGTCGCATTTGCGAGAGACGATTCGCCGCGCGCGGCTCGATGGGTTTGCCGTCCTCGAGCAGCAACTGCAAGTCGGCGTGCGCGGGATCGCGGTGCCGCTCAAGAATAGGCAAGGCGAAGTCGTCGCCGCGCTCAGCACCAATATGCCGATCGGCAAAGAGACGACGGAAGCGGCCTCGCAGCGCGTCCTCCCGTACTTGCAAGAAACCGCGCTGGCGATGATGAATGTGTTGTAGTCGCCGCCGAGCACCGCTATCAGATTCGGAACCATCTGATAGACGTCGACCTGGAGGTTTGCTGTACTCACGCCAGTCTGCGGCATTTCGACCATGGAGGTTTGGGCCGACGAAAGCGGCTGTATAACCCGCTACAACCTCGCTTACATCAACCACGAACTTTATCAAGGTGACAATGGTCGCGTGATCGGCTACGACAACGCTCACGGCTACCACCACCGACACTACTTCGGCCGAATCGAACCTGTCGACTTCGTCAGTTTCGAGGATGTCGAGGATCAGTTCGCGCGCGACTGGACTGCATTGCGGAGCAAACGATGAGCAAAACACAGATTGGAACCGGCACCGAGGCTGAGTTCTTCGCGCGGGGCAAGCGTCTCGCACGGCAGGCCGATCGCGGCGAACGGCTCGTTGAAACGCGCATCGTCACTTTCGAGAACCCGGCCGAGGTGGCTCAGTTGCTCACACAGGCGCGCATCGGCGTCTTTCGCGCCATAAAGTCGGAGCCAGCCTCGATTACCGGCCTCGCGGCGCGCCTGCATCGCGATCGCAGCGCGGTGAAGCGCGACATCGACGCGCTGCAGGCTGCAGGGCTCGTGTTGGTCGAGACCGCGGCGAATCCCGGTCACGGGACGCAAAAAGTCGTGCGTGCCGTTGCTTCACGCGTCGATCTCCATGTGCTGATTGACTGATCGCTTGGAATTGTTGCCGTCGTCAATCAAAGCGCTTCGCGCACCGCACGCAGGAACTGCCGGGTTCTTTCGTGCTTGGGCGCCGAGAAAAATTCCTGCGGCGGCCCTTGCTCGATAATCTTTCCTTGCGAGAAAAAGCAGACGCGATCGGCGAAATCCCTCGCAAAGCCCATCTGGTGGGTGACCATCAGCATCGTCAAATTGTGTTCCTCGCCGAGCCGCCGAATCACGTTGAGCACCTCGCCGCACAATTCAGGATCGAGCGCGGACGTCACTTCGTCGAACAGCATGACCTTCGGACGCATCGCCAGCGCGCGCGCAATCGCCACGCGCTGCTGCTGTCCGCCCGATAGCTGCGAAGGGTAGTGGCCACATTTATCGGCCAGACCGACGAGCGAAAGCAGATCCTTCGCGCGCTCGGTCGCTTCCTTGCGAGACATGCCGAGCACGTGCATCGGCGCCTCGATCGTATTGTCGAGCGCCGTCATATGCGGAAAGAGGTTGAAGCTCTGGAACACCATGCCGATCTTGCTGCGCACTGCACGCAGGTGCTTCAGCGACGCGGGCACGAGCGCGCCGTTGCGCCGCATGTGCGTGAGCGGCTCGCCGTCGACCTCGATCATGCCGCTCGTCAGCGGGTCGAGCGTCATCAGCACGCGCAGCAATGTGGACTTGCCCGAGCCGCTCGGCCCGATGATCGCGACTTTCTCGTTGCGGGCGACTTCGAAGTCGAGCTCGTCGAGAACCGTCAGTGAGCCGTATCGCTTGGTCACACGTGAAAAGCGAACCATCGGCGACGAAGCGCCATCCGCACCCCGCGGTTCGGTCTTTTCAGTTGCGCCGCTTTCGTCGCGCCGGGCGAGGGCCCGCTCGTCGTCTCGCTTCATCTCTTGCTCCGTCACTGGGGTGGCTAAAGTTGCGGGGGCCGAGCGTTCCGCGTCGACCGGCACGTTTCCGGATGTTTTCATGGCAGTCTCACCGCGTGCTCGACGCGCCGCACGAGTGCCGCGAAGCTCACGCTGATGACGAGGAAGAAAATTCCCGCGAGCGTGATGGGCTCCAAGTATCGGAAGGTCTCGGAGCCGATGTTCTTCGCCTGCTGCATCAGTTCGACGACGGTGATCGCCGATAGCACCGGCGTATCCTTGAACATGGCGACGAGATAATTGCCGAGCGCTGGAATGACAGGGCGGATGGCCTGCGGCAGCACGACGTCGCGATAGGTGCGCCACGGCGAGAGCGACAGCGCGCAGGCCGCCTCCCATTGCCCGCGATGAACACCGTTGAGCCCGGCCCGATAGACTTCCGACGTATAACACGCGTAATGGAGCGCAATGCCGACGGTGCCGGCCGTGAGCGCCGACATCGTCAGGCCGTAGACGGGCAGCACGTAAAACAACACATAGACCTGAATCAAGAGCGGCGTGCTGCGAATGAACTCGACGACAAACCCCACGGTGTGCGAGACCGCCTTGATATGGCTGCGACGCAGGATGGCGAAGACGAGGCCCAGCACGAGCGCGATGGCGAAGCCGACGACCGTGATCAGGATCGTGTAGATCGACGCGTGTAACAGCGCCGGCAGGATGCGCTCGGCATAGCCGAGATCGAAAAGGCGACTCGAGCCGTTCATTTTGTTGCTCCGCGGGCGACCCCGTAACCATGGCTGACACGCCGCTCGAAATGGCGCATGACCGTCGCGAGCAGTTGCGCCAACACGAAGTAGATGACGAGCGTCAGCGCGAAGATTTCCGCTGTCTCGAACGTGGCTTCGTCGAGCTGACGCGCGCGAAACGACAGATCGGACAACGTGATCAGCGAGACGAGCGACGTCCCCTTCAGCAGCTCGATCATCAGGTTCGTCGCCGGCGGCAGCGCGTTGATCATCGCCTGCGGCAGGATGATGCGTCGCAGTCGCGTAAGCGGCGAGATGTTGAGTGCGACGGCGGCTTCGAATTGCCCGCCGGGCACCGACCGCAACGCGCCGCGCAGAATCTCGGAGCCGTAGGCACCGTAATGGAGGCCGAGGCCGACGATGGCCACGGTAAACGGTGTCATGCTGAGGTTGAACGGCGGCAGCGGCAGCACGAAGAAGAACCAGAACAATTGCACGAGCAGCGACGTACCGCGAAAAACTTCGACGTAGACGTTGCCGATCCAGCGCAACGGCCCGAAGGGCGCGGCTTTCAACGCGGTCGCGACGAAGGCCATCGCGATGGCGAGCAGTGTGCTCAGCGCGGCGATCTCGACGGTGACGAGTGTGCCGCGCATCAACAGAGGAAGCAGTTCGGTCATGGCCTTTCCTGAAATCTCGAGGCTCGCGACGCGGGCCGGTCCCGGCCCGCGCGGCGATTACTTGCCGCTACAGATCTCGGCCGCGGTCTTGTTGGTCAAATTCGACTTGTCGAAGCCGAACGGCGCGACCGTTTGCAGATGATCGGGCGTGCCGAGCCACGAATGCAGCACTTTGTCGACCGCCTCGCGAAGATCGGTATCTTCCTGACGGAACGCGAGCGCGCCGTAGCCTGTGTGCTTCGGATCGTCCTTGAAGCCTTCCACCGCTTCAACTTGAGACGGATCCTTCTTTGCTAGCGCTTTCATCGTAAGAGCAGTCCCCACGGCCGCATCGACGCGCCGCTCGCGGACAGCCTGCAATTGGGCCGTGGTGTCCGGCACCTGCTGCAACTGATCCGTTTTTACGCCGTCTTGCTGCGAATAGCCGACTTCGGCCGTTCCCGACATGACAGCCAGTTTGGCATCGGCCTTGGCCACGTCGGAGTAACTATGAAGATTCTTGGGGTTGCCCTTTTGCACGAGCAGTGTGTCCTGGATCTGATATTGCGGATCGGCGAACGCAACCTGCTGGCAACGCTCGGGCGTGATGTACATGCCGGCCGCGATGACATCGAAACGGCCTGCTTTCAGACCCGGAATCAGCGAGCCCCATTCGGTCAGCACACCATCGACCTTTTTGACGCCGAGCTTCGCGAAGACTTTCTTCGCGATCTCGGGCGACTCGCCGGTGACCTTGCCGTCGGGCGTCGTATAGGCAAAGGGCGCCTCGTTGGCATAGCCGATCCGGACTTCGCCCGTGCGCTGAATGCGCTGCAGCGTCGTTTCGGCCGATGCGCCGGGCGTCAGCGCGAAGAACCCGGTTGCCGCAACCGAGCAGGCGATGAGGAATCCTGACAATTGGCTGAACTGAGCATTGAACTGAGAGGCTTTCATGACATTCCCGTAGGTGATGGGGGTAAGTCCGTTCGGCGAATTGCGTGCGCCGGCGCTGTACGACAGGGGTTCGGGCAGTGCGTGCGGCCCGTTCCGTTGGGTGAACCTCCATGTCTTGAGCGCAGCATACAAAGCCATTTTTTTGATCGCGATTGCTCTAGGACAATAATTCACATTGGTAATTGTGCGGACGATGGTCGGCAAACCCAACGAGGAGACGAACCGTGATCGATGATTGGCGCACTGCAGTACGGGCCGTGCATGGCGTGGAATCGAAGTACAAGCGGCTCGTGAAGGCGATCGCGGGCGATATCGAAGCAGCGGTGCTAAGGCCCGGCACGCGTCTTCCGCCGCAGCGCGACGTGGCCGCCGAGCTCGAAATCAGCGTGCAGACGGTGACGAACGCGTACAAGGAACTCGAGCGTCAGGGTCTGATCCGCTGCGAGGTGGGGCGCGGAAGCTTCGTTGCACCTCGCGTCACGGAAAAAATGGCCAATTACATGCTCGATACGGCCGAGCGTTCGGTGATCGACTTTTCGATCGCGCGGATCATCCATACGCCCGAGCACGACCTCATGTGGCGCAAAGTCTGCGCCACGCTGGCGAAGATCGAGGACCAGCCGTGGATTCGCGCGTTTCGCCCCATCGCCGGCTTCGAGCATCACCGGCGCGCGGCCGTCGATTGGCTCGCACGGCTCGGGATGCCGGCGTCGGCCGACACGCTGCTCGTCACGAACGGCGCGGCGCACGGGATCTTTCTCGCGCTTGCCTCGCTCGTGCGGCCGGGCGATACGGTCGTCTGCGAAAGTCTCACGGATCATGGCGTTATCGGATCGGCGAACGTCCTCGGGTTTACGCTGAAGGGCCTCGAGATCGACGAGTTCGGCATTCATCCGGAACACTTCGAAGAGCTTTGCGACAGCGAGCGCGTGACGGCGCTCGTCTGTACGCCGACGCTCAACAATCCCACGGTCGCGTTAATGCCCGAGTCGCGCAGGAGGGCGATCGCGCGCATCGCCGAGCGATACGGCGTGTACGTCATCGAAGACGACGTCTATGGCCCGTTGCCCGCGAAGCCGTTGCAGCCGATCTCGAGCATGATTCCAGAGCTGTCGTTCTATTGCACGAGCATGACGAAGTCGGTGCTCGCGGGCTTGCGCATCGGCTATCTGACGACGCCGAGGCGCCTGGCGCTGCGCACCGAGAGCACGCTGCGCGTGTCGAGCTGGATGGCGACTTCGCCGATGGCCGAGATCGCGACACGCTGGATCGACGACGGCACGGCGGCGCGGCTCGTGCAACTACAGCGCGAGCACCTCGCGCGGCGGCAAGCGCTCGTCAAGCAGATTCTCGGGCCCTACATCGAGGGCAGTCATCCGCATGCGCTCTCGGCCTGGCTGCGGGTGCCCGAGCATTGGCAAGCCGATCATCTCGTGCGTGCGTTGCGCAAACGCGATATCGCCGTGACGTCGCCCGATCCGTTTCTCGTGCGTGGTGTCGAAAGCAGGCCGAATGCCGTGCGCCTTTGCGTCGGGGCCGAAGTCAGCGACGAAGTGTTCGCGCAAGCGGTGAAGACCGTCCTCGAGGTATTCGAGCAGTACCCGCAAATCCATCCCGTCGATTGACTCAGCATGCGTGCGATTCGTTCGAATTATTCGGCAGTGCGAAGGAAATGAACTAGGACAATCGGATTCGTTTTTCAGGACATTAGACTGGGCAGCACTGAAACGCAGCAATGCCCAAACCGATTGCGCCTGACTATGTCCGCCCTTTCGCTTGCCGATGTCTATCGAGCCCGCCGCCGTCTGTACCGACGTGTCGTGCGTACGCCGCTCGTCGAATCGCCGACGCTCTCGAAGGTTGCGGGGACTCGCGTTCTGCTGAAACTCGAGACCGTGCAGCCGACGGGCAGCTTCAAGATTCGCGGCGCGACGAATGCAGTGGGCGAGCTCGCCGAACGCGGTATCGAGCGTGTCGTCACAGCATCCACGGGCAATCACGGCCGCGCGGTTGCCTATGCTGCGCGAGCTTGCGGCATCGAAGCGCTCGTCTGTCTCTCGGCGCTCGTTCCCACGAACAAGGTCGAAGCCGTGCGCGCGCTCGGTGCGCAGGTTCGCATCGTCGGCAACAGTCAGGACGATGCGGAACGCGAGGCGTTGCGTCTCGCGAGCGAAGAGGGCTACTCCTATGTGCCGCCGTTCGACGATTTGAAGGTCATCGCCGGGCAGGCCACGATCGGTCTGGAGATCGTCGAGGTGTTGCCCGACGTCGCGCAAATCATCGTGCCGCTCTCCGGCGGCGGCCTTTTCTCCGGTGTTGCTTTCGCCGCGAAGCAGAGCACGCCGCGCGTGCGCATGACCGGTGTCACGATGCGGCGCGGCGCCGCCATGCACGCAAGCCTTGCCGCCGGCGAGCCGGTGCTCGTCGACGAAGTCGATACGCTGGCCGATTCGCTCGGCGGCGGTATCGGGCTTGCCAACCGGTACACGTTCGCCCTGACGCGCGCGCTGATCGACGAGGCATTGCTCGTCGACGAAGACGCGATCGCGCGCGCGATCCTTCACGCCTATCGATGCGAGCGGCTCGTCGTCGAAGGCGCTGCCGCAGTGGGTATCGCCGCCCTGCTCGAAGGCATGGTGCCGCGTGCGCGAGCGACGGGCGGTGAGCATGGGCCGATCGTGCTCGTCGTGAGCGGCGCCAACATCGACATGAACCTGCACCGGCGTCTCGCATTGCAGGCGCCGCCTTCCGATTCGCTGCTGAGAGGCGCTCCATGAATCCGATTTCCATCGTCGGCGAGGCAACGCTTCGCGAACTCGTGCCGCTCGATCTGGCGGCCATCGAATGCGTGGAAGCGGCCTTCGCCGCGCTTGCCACGGAGCCCGTCGCCATGCCGCCGATTCTGCGGCTGGACCTGCCCGAGCGTCATGGTGAAGTCGACGTGAAAACGGCTTGGCTGCCGAGGCTTGATAGCTTCGCGATCAAAGTAAGCCCCGGGTTTTTCGACAACCCCTCGCTGGGGCTGCCCAGCTTGAATGGCCTCATGCTCGTGCTCTCGGCCAAGACCGGCCTCACGGAAGCGGTATTGCTCGACAACGGCTATCTGACCGCGGTGCGTACCGCGGCGGCCGGTGCGGTCGCCGCGCGCTGGCTCGGCAGACGCGACGCGCGACGGGCCGCCGTCATCGGCGCCGGCGAGCAGGCGCGATTGCAGTTACGTGCGCTTGCGCTCGTGCGCGATATCGAGGAAGTCGCGGTCTGGGCGCGCGATCGCCGGGATGCTGAAAAGTTCGCCGCCGAGATGGGAGAGGGGCTTGGCATCCGCTGCGAAGTGGCGGCGGATGTGCATCGAGCGCTCGAGCGTGCCGACATTGCCATCACGGCGACGCCTAGTCGCGAGCCGCTCGTCGACGCGGCCGATCTCCATGCGGGGCTCCACGTGACGGCGATGGGCTCGGATGCCGAACACAAGAACGAGATCGCCCGGCCGCGATTGCCGCTGCGCGTTATGTCTGCGACCGGTTACAGCAGACCCGCGTGCTCGGCGAGCTGCATCACGCGATCAAAGCGGGCATCGTGACGCGCGATGCCTCGTTCGCCGAACTCGGGCAAGTGATTGCGGGCCGTGCGCCGGGACGCACGAGCGCCGCCGAAGTGACGATTTGCGACTTGACCGGAACAGGCGCGCAGGACACCGCGATTGCGGTGCTCGCGCTCGAGCGCGTACGCGCGGCCGGCGCGGGCGCGACGTTTCGCGACGAATGACCTTCAGTAGTTGATCCGCGAGGAAGAGATGTCGGAACAAACCATGCAAACACCCCCTATGATGCAGACAGCGGCGGCGCCCGTCCGTCTGCCGTTCGAGCGTGCCGAATACGAGGCGCGCATCGCCAAAACGCGTCGAGCGATGCAGTCGCAGGGAATCGATCTGCTGATCGTGTCGGATCCGACCAATATGGCGTGGCTCACCGGTTACGACGGGTGGTCGTTTTACGTCCATCAGTGCGTGCTGCTCGCATTGGAAGGCGAGCCGGTCTGGTTCGGTCGCGGCCAGGACGCCAACGGAGCGAAGCGCACCGTCTTCATGGACCATGCACGGATCGTGGGCTATCCCGATCACTACGTCCAGTCTCGCGAGCGGCATCCGATGGACTATCTCGCGCGCGAAGTCATCGAAGGGCATAACTGGGGCAAGCTCCGGATCGGTGTCGAGCTCGACAACTACTACTTCAGCGCCGCGGCCTACGCGTCGCTCGTCCGTCATCTTCCCGCCGCGACGTGGATCGATGCGACAGGGCTCGTCAATTGGCAGCGCGCCATCAAGTCGCCGCAGGAAATCGAATACATGCGGATCGCGGCGCGAATCGTCGAGAACATGCATCGGCATATCGTCGAGCGGATCGAGCCGGGCATGCGCAAAAACGATCTGGTCGCCGAGATTTACGCGGCCGGCATCGGCGGAGTGGACGACCACGGCGGCGACTATCCGGCCATCGTGCCGCTGCTGCCGACGGGCGCCGATGCCGCCGCGCCGCATCTGACTTGGGACGATACGCCGTTCGCCGCGAACGCCGGCACGTTCTTCGAAATCGCCGGATGCTACCGGCGCTATCACTGCCCGCAGTCGCGCACGGTTTATCTCGGCAAGCCGCCCAAGCATTTCATCGACGGCGAAAAGGCTGTCGTCGAAGGCATCGAAGCGGGACTCGCCGCCGCGAAGCCGGGAAACACCTGCGAGGACATCGCCAAGGCATTCTTCGCAGTCCTCAGCAAATTCGGCATCGAGAAGAACAGCCGTTGCGGCTACCCGATCGGCGCCAGCTATCCGCCCGACTGGGGCGAGCGCACGATGAGCCTGCGTCCCGGGGACAAAACCGTCCTCGAGCCCGGCATGACGTTCCATTTCATGCCGGGGCTCTGGCTCGACGACTGGGGGCTCGAGATCACGGAGAGCATCCTCATCACGGAGTCGGGCGTGGAGACGTTCTGCAATACGCCGCGCCGGCTTTTCGTGAAGGAGTGAGCCGATGTTGCCTTCCCCGATTCAACCGACGCTCGATTTCGAAGCCGAGGGCGAGCAGCACGGTTTTCTGAGGCTGCCGCATTCACACGACGCTTCGGCGTGGGGCGCGATCATGATTCCGATCACCGTGGTGAAACGCGGCGACGGACCGACCGCGCTGCTCACGGGCGGCAATCACGGCGACGAGTACGAAGGGCCGATTGCTTTGTCGAAACTCGCTTCGACGCTCAAAGCGAGCGATGTGACGGGCCGCGTGGTCGTCGTGCCTTTCATGAATTACCCCGCATTCCGCGCGGGCCGTCGCACGTCGCCGATCGACCAGGGCAACCTCAACCGCAGCTTTCCGGGGCGGCCCGACGGTACGGTGACACAGAAGATCGCCGACTATTTTCAGCGCCACCTGCTGCCGCTCGCGGACTTCGTGCTCGACATTCACGCGGGTGGGCGCACGCTCGATTTCGTGCCGTTCGCCGCGATTCACAAGCTACCCGACGTCGAGCAGCAGGCGCGCGCCGAGGCCGCGATGCGTGCATTCGGCGCGCCCTATTCGATGCGCATGCTCGAGCTCGACAGCGTTGGGCTTTTCGACACGGCGGCGGAAGAGGCCGGCAAGGTGTTCGTCACGACAGAGCTCGGCGGCGGCGGGACGGCGACGGCCGCGAGCGTTCGCATTGCCGAGCGGGGCGTGCGCGGCTTTCTCGCCAACGCGGGAATCTGGCCGGTGACGAGCGAGCGAAACGGAGCGATCGATGGGACGGCGAACGGCGCCCGGAGTGCCTCGCGCACGACGACGCTGCTCGACATGCCGGGCTCCGATTGCTACACGACGAGTGAGCACGACGGGCTGCTCGAGGTCTGCAAAGACCTCGGCGATACCGTCGAAACCGGCGAGCTGATCGCGCGGATCCATGACGCGACACGAACGGGCGCGAGGCCGCGTGAATACCGCGCTCGCAGGGGAGGCCTGCTCGCGGCGCGCCACTTCCCCGGACTCGTGCACGTCGGCGACACGATCGCCGTCGTCGCCGAAGTCGTCGAGCGCGGGATCGCGGCGGGATACGCGGGCGCTTGATATCGGTGGACTGATGAAGGAGTTTTCCATGTTGCTGGGTCATCCGGTTCTCATGAAATCGCTTTGCTATGTGGACGGGCGATGGATCGACAGCGACGACGGTACGACCGTCGATGTCGTCAACCCCGCCGATCAAAGCGTGCTGGGCCACGTGCCAATGCTCTCGCGCGCGCAAATCGAAGGCGCGGTCGCGGCGGCGCACCGAGCGTTCGACGCGTGGCGCTGGACGCCCGTCAACCGACGCGCGGCGGCGCTTGCTCGCTGGCACGAGCTCGTGCTGCGGCATCGCGACGACCTGGCGGCGATTCTCTCGTTCGAGCAGGGCAAGCCGCTTGCCGAAGCGCGCGGCGAAGTCGCCTACGCGGCGAGCTTTATCGATTGGTTCGCGCATGAGGTGAAGCGGCTCGCCGGACGCAACATTCCGACGCATATCGACGGTGCGCATCTGGCGACGGTGATCGAACCCGTAGGCGTCGCCGCGCTGATCACGCCATGGAACTTCCCTGTCGCGATGATCACGCGCAAGGCCGCGGCCGCGCTCGGTGCCGGCTGCACGGTTGTCGTCAAGCCGGCGCACGAGACGCCGTTCTCTGCCCTCGCGCTGGCGCAGCTCGCCGAAGAGGCCGGCTTCCCGCGCGGCGTTTTCAACGTCGTGCTCGGCACACCGCAGATGGCGATGGAAACGCTCGTCGGCGATCCGCGCGTGCGCGCGGTCAGCTTCACCGGGTCGACGCGCGTCGGCGCGCTCGTCACGCGCGCGGCGGCCGAGGCCGGCATCAAGAAGGTCGCGCTCGAGCTGGGGGGCAATGCGCCTTTGATCGTCGCGGCCGATGCCGATCTCGATCAAGCCGTGACCGTGGCCGTTGCCGCCAAGTTCCAGACCTCGGGCCAGGATTGCTGCGCCGCGAACCGGATCTTCGTCGCGCGGCCCCTGTACGAGGCGTTCGTCGAGCGGTATAGCGATGCCGTGCGCGCGTTGAAGGTCGGCTCTGCTTTCGAAAGTGGCGTCGATGTCGGTCCGCTCATGCACCAGGCGGCCTTCGATGCGACCGTGGAGCGAGTTGCCGAAGCGCGTGCGGCGGGTGCGCGCATCATGGTGGGCGGCTCGCCGCACTCGCGCGGCGGCTGGTTTTTCGAGCCGACCGTCATCGCCGACGCCGCCCCGGGCATGCGCGTCTACGACGAGGAGAATTTCGCGCCGATCTCAGCCGTGGCGCCGTTCGATACGCTCGACGAAGTCGTAAGGAGTGCCAACGATACGGAGTACGGCCTCGCGGCCTACGTTTGCTCGACGAATATCAACACGATATTCCAGCTCGTTCGCCGCCTCGATTTCGCGATGGTGTCCGTCAACGGGGCGAAGTTTACGGGCGCACCGATTCCGTTCGGCGGGATGAAGGCGTCGGGCCTCGGGCGCGAAGGCGGCACAGAGGGTTTCGAGCCGTTCGTCGAGACCAAATATTTTTGCCTCGGTCAACTCGGCCTGCCGTTGACGAAAGACGAGCCGCGCGAACGACTCGCCGGTGCGGCGACCTGATTGATTGAACTTGATGGAGACACAACCATGACCACACTCGAAAACCTCTTTGCCGCGGACCGCGCTCATTTCATGCATCCGTCCACGCACGCTCACGATCATGCGACCGGCATGCTGGCGGGCCGCATCGTCACGGGCGCGAAGGGCATCCGCATCGAAGACCACGAAGGCCGCTCCTATATCGACGCATTCGCGGGCCTTTATTGCGTGAACATCGGATACGGGCGCACGGAAGTGGCCGAGGCGATCTACGAGCAGGCGAAAAAGCTCGCCTACTATCACACCTACGTCGGTCACTCGACCGACACGATCATCGAATTGTCGTCGCGCATCATCCAATGGGCGCCGGCCGGCATGAAGAAGGTCTATTACGGCATGTCGGGCTCGGACGCGAACGAAACGCAGGTCAAGCTCGTCTGGTACTACAACAATGTGTTGGGCCGACCGAACAAGAAGAAGATCATCTCGCGCGAGCGCGGCTATCACGGCTCGGGCATCGTGACAGGCAGCCTCACGGGCCTGCCGAGCTTTCATCAATATTTCGATCTCCCGATCGAGCGCGTCAAGCACACCGTCTGCCCGCATTGGTATCGCAAGGCGCCGGCTGGCATGAACGAAGCGCAGTTCGTTGCGTACTGCGTCGACGAGCTCGAGAAGCTGATCGCTCGCGAGGGCGCCGACACGATCGCCGCTTTCATCGGCGAGCCCGTCATGGGAACGGGCGGCATCGTTCCGCCGCCGGCCGGCTACTGGCCGGCCATTCAGCAGGTCCTGCGGAAGCACGACATTCTGCTGATCGCGGACGAGGTCGTCTGCGGGTTCGGGCGAGTCGGCTCGAAGATGGGCTCGCAGCATTACGGCATCGAGCCTGACCTGATCACGGTCGCCAAGGGGCTGACGAGCGCCTACGCACCGCTGTCGGGCGTAATCGTCGGCGAGCGTGTCTGGAATGTGATCGACGAGGCTTCCGAGCAGTTCGGCGCGATGGGACACGGCTGGACCTATTCCGGTCATCCGCTTTGCGCGGCGGCGGCGCTCGTGAACCTCGAGATTCTCGAGCGCGAATCGATCGTGAACAATGCGGCGGAAACGGGCGCCTATCTGCTCGCAAGGCTCCATGCCACGTTCGACGACCATCCGCTCGTCGGCGAAGTCCGCGGCGTGGGGATGCTCGCGGCGCTCGAGTTCATGGCCGACAAGGAGGAGCGGCGCCCGTTCGATGCAGCTTTGAAAGTCGGGCCGCGCGTCTCGGCGGCGGCGTTGCGCCGTGGCCTCATTGCGCGTGCGATGCCGCACGGCGACATTCTCGGCTTCGCGCCGCCCCTCATCGCAACGCGGGCCGACGTCGACGAAATCGTGCGGTTGACGCGCGAAGCGGTTGACGAGGTGGCCGCGGAACTGGCCGGGGCGACGATCGCTTCGGCTTGAGGCGGGGCGGCGGCCGAGCTCGGCCGCCGCAGGTTCCATGACGGGAATCGTCGGCGACGGAGTCGTGCTCGCGGCGGCGCGTTACATTGCCGGGCACAGCCGTTGCTCGCGCTGGACGAGCGGTGCCGCTGGGCGCCGGAAAACGCCGAAAACTGTTGGTGAGTCGGAAAAAACTTCGAACTTCACACAGTTGTTGCGAGCGCCGTTAGAATCCGTTGCGTTTACACCAGACGAAACCGGAGGAACCTGTCCGTGGCGACTTACAAGGAACTATTGGCAAAAAAGCAAGAACTGGACATTGAAATCGAAAATGCACGGCGAGCGGAGGCACAAGCCGCACTCGAAGATATCCGTGCAACGGTTGCGGCGTTCGGCTTCACGCCCGAAGACATTTTCGGTTCCCGCCGCAAATCGAAACCCTCGAGCGGCGCGCCGCGATTCCGCAATCCGGAAACCGGCGAAACGTGGGGCGGGCGTGGCCCGCGTCCGCGCTGGCTCAAAGGCAAGGATCCCGAGCAGTTCCGCGTCGCGAACTGAACCCACTCGGCACGGCGCCGGCTTTTCGAATCGCCGGGCACCGCTTTGCGAGGCTTCACTTCCATCACGCCATGCTTCCCGGCAGGAACGCCTCGATCTTGTCGAGAAGCGTGGCCCGGTGAAGCGGTTTGATCATGAAGCCTGCCGCGCCTGCTTTCAGGCTTTCCATCACGACCGTACGCCGGCCGTACGCTGCCATGAGCACAACGGGGATGCTGGCAAGCGGCTCGACCGACTTCAGGCGGCGCGTGATTTCCATGCCGTTGAGGTCGGGCAAATCGATATCCATCAGAACGAGATCGGGGCGCCGGGTCCAGATCGAGTTGAATGCCTGCGCGCCCGTCGATGCATGGATCAATTCGACTTTCGTGTTTTCGAGCAGATGCGAAAGCAGCGTTCGCTCGAACGCATCGCCTTCGACGGCGAGCACCGTTGGACGAACGCGCTCCGCCAGCGCTCCCATGACACGCGCAGCCTGCAACTGCGGTCCGAGCGCGCCGGCAAGCGCCTGCGCCGCCGTGCATAACGCATCGACCGATTCGCCGACCTGACGGAAGCATCGCTGAAACGCCGGGCCCGCGGATCGTGCGGCGGCGTGCGCGACGGCATGCGTCCTGCCGACTTCGTGCGCGAATCGATGGGCACGTTCGGCCAGATTCGGCGTGAGACGAGCGATGTGCCGTGCGTGCGCGGCCAATTGATCGACGCCGACCGCGTCGCACGACGCTTTCGGAAGCAGACCGAGGGCGTGATGGATCGCCATATCGAGGCGCCGAACGTCGAACGGCTGCGGCCAGAACAGGACGTAGTCGTCGAAGATGCCTGCCTCGCACGCCTCATAGGCACGCTGCAGCTCGCCGACGCGGCAAAGCACGATCGTTTTGTGCGGCGTGACGTGCGCGAGCCGGCTCGAACGGAAGAGACGGTTCCGGTAGTCCTGGGCCGCAGCGAGCGTTTCGAAGGCGAGCACGAGCACCGCTGGCCGCGATGCTTCGAAGTCCGAAACAGTTTGCATCGGTTCGATCGAGATGCGTATGCTGCACGGTTCGGCAATGAAGCGCCTCACGCGTCGGGCGCAAGTCTCGCTATCGGCGGCAATCAGGATCGAACGATTCTCTTTCAACGGATTCACCTACTGACGCGCCGCCCGCGGCGCACATCGCCGGCGCTCGCATCCGGTCGATACCCGCTTACTCATTGTCGGCGCGACACGGCGCATGGGCTTCACGATCGCATTATGGAAGTCGCGAGTTTTCGATCCGTTCGGTAAAGGACATTTCGACGTGTCAGGCGGAACCTCTACAATCGCGGAATCTTTTGTGACAGAGGGTGGAATCGATGTCGATCGAGGCGCGGCTTGCGCGGGCGAAGGCCCATCATCTGGCGGGCGAGTTTGCCGAGGCGCGCGAGCTGTACGAGGGGATCCTCGCCGAGTTGCCGGGGCATCACGACGCGGTGTTCCGGCTCGGCGTTCTCGCGCTTCAAACGGGCGACCCCGAGCGGGCGCTCGCGTGGGTCGCCAGGGCGCGAGCGCATGTGCCTGGCGAGCCGCGTTATCGGCTTGGCGAAGGCCAGGTCCTTGCCGCGTTGGGCCGCCTCGACGAGGCCATCGATGCTTATCGCAACTTGTTGTCGGATCAGCCGGCTTACGTCGATGCCCGGTTCGCATTGGCCGCGTTGCTCGAAGCCAAAGGCGATTGGCGCGCCGCCATCTCGGCCTACGAGGCGTTGCTTGAGCTCGATCCGGCGAATCTCGACGCGCTGAACAATCTCGGCAACTGCCATCGCCAGTGCGGCGAGTCAGAGGCCGCCGAAGCTGCGTACCGGCGCGCGCTTGCGGCACATCCGCGCTATGCGAGCGCGCTGACGAACCTGGCGACATTGATGCTCGCGCGAGGCCGGCTCGACGAAGCGATTGCGCTTGCCGACGACGCGGTGAGGGCCGAGCCGAGCGCGCCTGACCATTGGGTCAATCTGGGCGCGGCGCTCGCCGCGCGCAGGCGGTTCACGGAGGCTGAAACGGCGCTGAGACGAGCGCTCGCGCTCGACGCTCGTTTTCCGAACGCGGCGTACAACCTCGGTACCGTTCTTCATGCGCTCGGCCGCTATGCCGAAGCTGCCGATCAGTATGAAGCGGCGCTCGCGCTCGTTCCCAATCATGCCGACGCGTGCAACAACCTCGGCGTGACACGAGAGGCGCTCGGGGAGTTTGCCGCGGCAGCCGCTGCGTATGCGCGCGCGTTGCAGGCCCGCCCCGGCTTCGTCGCCGCGCACAACAACGCCGGGAGCCTCGCGCGCAGGCTCGGACGCATGGATGAAGCCGATGCGCATTATCGCGCGGCGCTCGCGTCGCGCGAAGGCGCAACGGATGCGCCGACTCGATCGACGACCTACAACAATCTGGGCAACTTGCTGAAGGACACGGGCGCGCTCGACGAAGCGATTGCCGCTTTTCGAGAGGCGCTCGCTCACGACCCCGACAATCTCATCGCGCACTGCAATCTTGCTTACTCGCTCGCGTTTCATGTCGACGATGGCTACGCCATTCTCGACGAGTGCCGGCGGCTCGCGGAGCGCCATGAGAACCGCGTGGTCCCGGCAAGCATTGCTTACGGCAATGCGCGGGTGGCCGACAAGCGCTTGAGAATCGGCTACGTATCGGCTGATTTTCGCGATCATTGCCAAGCGCTTTTCATGACGCCGCTGCTCGCGCATCACGATCATCGGCAGTACGAAATATTTTGCTATTCGAGCGTGCAGCGGCCGGACGCGGTGACGGCCCGACTCGCGCAGTATGCCGACGTCTGGCGCGAGGTTCGCCACATCGACGACGAAACGCTTGCACGCATGGTTCGAGAGGACGGCATCGACGTGCTCGTCGATCTGACCATGCACATGGCGGACGGCCGGCCGCTTCTGTTCGCGCGCGCTCCCGCGCCTCTCCAAGTGGCTTGGCTCGCGTATCCGGGAACGACGGGCAGTCGTTCGATCGGCTATCGGCTAACGGACCCGTGGCTCGATCCGCCGTCCGATCGTCGCGACGACCGCTACAGCGAGCGCTCGATCCGCTTGCCCGAGACGTTCTGGTGCTACGATCCGCTCAGCGATGGACCCGCTGTCAATGCGCTGCCTGCGCTAACCGAAGGCCGACTGACCTTCGGCTGTCTCAACAACCCCTGCAAGCTCAACGAGCAAACGTTGCGAATGTGGGCCCCGGTGCTCGCCGCGCTGGACAATGCACGGCTCCTTTTGATGGCCGCGCCGGGCCGTGCGCGAGAAAGGCTTGCCGAGCGCGCTCGCGCGTGCGGAATCGATCCGGCCTGCATCGAGTTCGTCGCGTTCCGGCCGCGCGCGGCCTACCTCGAGACCTATCAACGGATCGATCTCGCGCTCGACACGTTTCCGTACAACGGTCACACGACGAGCCTCGACGCGTTGTGGATGGGCGTGCCCGTCGTTTCGCGCGCGGGCACGACCGCAGTGGCCCGCGGCGGATTGAGTCAGCTCGGCAACCTCGGCCTGACCGAGCTCGTGGCATTCACGGACGAAGAGTTCACGCGCAAGGCGATTGGGCTTGCGCGCGATTTGCCGCGTCTTGCCGGCTTGCGCGCGGGGTTGCGGGCACGGATGGAGCGTTCGCCGCTGATGGACGGGGCCCGCTTCGCCCGCAACGTCGAGCAGGCATTCAGGCAAATGTGGCAGCAGTGGTGCCTGTGAGTCATCGCTCGCGCATCAGTCACAGCCGCTCGCTTGCCGCCTGGCGACCGTGCGCGAATTCGTCGAGGCAAACGGCTCAACGCTCCTGCGGATCGCGCACCAGATCGAGCCGATAGCCGTGTCCGTACACGGGGGTCAGCCGCAAGCCGTTTTCGGGCCGCAGTTGAAGCTTTGCGCGCACCCTGGAGACGTGCGTGTCGAGCGTGCGGGAAATCGCGCTCGGCGGCTGTCCCCAGACTGTTCCGCCGATATGCTCGCGTGAAAGTATTCGCCCGACATGCTGAAACATCAGCAAGGCAAGATCGAATTCGCGGCTCGTCAGCTCGATCGGCGCGCCGCCGACGTAGCACGTGCGTGTTCCCGGGTCGATCCGGTAGCGGCCGAGTTCGATCGACTCGGCGTTGCGCGGCGAATGCGGATTCATACGACGCGCGAGCGCATCGATGCGCGCCATCAGCTCGGCTTTCCGAATCGGCTTGATCATGTAATCGTCCGCGCCCGCGTTGAGCGCCGCGACGATGTCCTCTTCGAGCGAGCGGCTCGTCATGAAGATGATGGGCACATGCTCGCCGAGATTTGCCCGCGCCCATAGCGTGACCTGGTGTCCGCTTACGCCGGGGACCTGCCAATCGAGCAGCAACATGTCGAAACCTTCGCGCTTCAACCTGCGGATCAGTTGGCTACCATCGGTGAACGGATAGCATTCGTGTCCGCGGCTCGCCAACAATTTGTTGACGTGTTCGATTTGGCCCTCATCGTCTTCCAGATATGCAATCTTCACTTGGTTCTCCCGCCGGTCACGAGGCAATGCGCCCGAACCACGGATTTTTGCGGTCGCATGGTGGAACTGCGAATTCTAGCGCTATCCGCTCATCGAGTTTGGACCTGATCGCTGGCCCGGTCGTCAATCAGTGCCGTTTCGCCCGAAGGTAAGACTCCGACTGGAGCGAGTTGACAATTGTTTGCATTCGTCGAACGGGGCATTTGCGGCGCTGCGGCGAGGATGACATTTTATCGTCACGCTCCGTCCTGATTGACCGACGATCGATATTTTTACTGCCGCGATAGGACGGTAAGCGTGGCGGCGTCGCGGCACTGTTCGCGCAAGCCGTTGAAAAAATGATAAGGGGTGCGTAATATCTGGTGACTTTTTCTCGTTTGGGCGCAATGTCACAACGATATTTTTCGTTTTTTCTGCGTGAGATGCGCCGATTGCCGAGTAGCGTAGTACGGCAGCGCCGCGCATTCGCGATCCTTACGACGGGCTTTACACTCTTTATTATGTCGCCTGTCGTTCGGGCGGAGGCCGCGAAGGTCGATAAGGCCGCGAAGCCGGAGACCGTTTCCTACGCCGCGCAACCGGGCGACACGATTTACGAAGTCGCCGACCGCTATTTGAGCGATCCATACGATTGGCGTGTGCTCGCGCGATTGAACCGCGTCGATGCGCCTCGCAGGC
Organism: Trinickia symbiotica; assembly: GCF_003028655.1. Lineage (GTDB taxonomy): Bacteria > Pseudomonadota > Gammaproteobacteria > Burkholderiales > Burkholderiaceae > Trinickia > Trinickia symbiotica_A. The sequence goes on along the minus strand of NZ_PYUC01000006.1, from coordinate 190,649 downwards.
TCAAGCCCGGAACTTTGCTGAAGCTTCCCGTCGCGCTGCTGAAGCGGGATCCGCTCATGGTGCGCGTTCTCGCGGCGAGCGGGGACGCCGAGCGGATCTCGAAGGCGGTCCCGCCTTTGCCGCTCGCCGAGGGCGCGTCGCTTGGGGAAGGCGATGCGATCAGCACGGGTTCCAACGGTTTCGTCACCATCGAGCTCGAGGACGGAACGCACTTGACGCTGACGCCACGAAGCACGCTGGCACTCGGCACATTGCGGCGAACGGTCTTGACGGGACGGACCGAACGCGATTTCTCTCTCATTCGCGGTGAAGTGGAGAGCGAGGTCGAACATTTGACCAAGCCGGACGATCATTTCGAGATCCATGCGCCTTCGATCGTCGCCGGCGTGCGCGGCACGCATTTTCGCGTGAATTACGACCCGGTCGCGACGACGGTCGAGGTGCTCGACGGAAAGGTGGCGGTCGGTAACGCCGAGACGCATGCGCCGGCCACGAAGGGCAAACTGGACGAAGAAGCGGCGGCACCGCAGTCCCAACTCGTGCCGGCCGGCTATGGCAGCGTGACGCGCGGCGGCGCCGTGGGTGCGCCCGTCGCGTTGTTGCCGGCGCCCACGCTCGCGCATCCGGCGAAGATACAGGACGGCCCTCACGTCGAGTTCGATCTGCAGCCGGTGGCGGGTGCGACGCACTATCGCCTCGATATCGCGCGGGACGCAGGCACGCTCGACCTCATCCGCGAGACCCGCACGCAAACGCCCCACGCGTCGTTCGAGGACGTTGCCGACGGGACCTACTTCGTTCGCGTCTCGGCCATCGATGGCGCAGGTCTCCAAGGCCTGCCGCGCGTCTACGCGTTCGAGCGGCGCCGCAACGGTGTGGACGCGTCGGCTGGTCGCGCCGGCGGTGCACGCAGCTACGAGTTCCGCTGGCTCGCAAGCCGCCCCGGCGTCGACACGCATTTTCGTTTCGTTCTTTCGCGCAACGAGGATTTGCGCGATCCGCTCGTCGATGCAGTCGACATTTCGGGGCATCGATTCGTGGTGACGGGCCTGCCCGCGGGTGTTTACTACTGGACCGTCATCGCCGAGCAGTTCGAAAACGGCCGCTTCTATGAAACCGCCGCCGGCGTGCGTTCGTTTACGCTCGCGTATTGAACGATCGCACCGATGAGCCTTCGCGCCATACGTTCGCTGCTGCGATATTGGGTCCGCGTGGCTCGGCGCCGGTTGCGCCCGGAACGCCGTTATTTGCTCGAATGGATCTTCGTGGGCGTGGTCGGCGTGGCGATCGTGATGGTCGGGGCGATGACCCACGCGATGACGAACCTCGACCGGATGGCGTACGACAGGCTTCTGCGAGTCGACTCACGGCCGCTGCTGCCCGATATCGCAATGGTCACGATCGACGACGCGAGCATCGCGGAATTCGGGCGCTGGCCGTGGCCGCGCGACCTGCAGGCGCAGGTCGTTCGTGCCGCGTCGCAAGCCGGCGCGGCGGCGATCGTCTACGATATGTTGCTCACGGAGTCATCGCCTGACGATCAGGTGCTCGCCGACGCCATACGTACGGTGCCGACCTTTCTCCCGCTGCTGCTCATGCGCGCCCCGCCTGGCGATGCGCGCACCGTCGTACCGCCCGTCGCCCCGTTCAGGGATGCGGCGGCGGGGCTGGGCCATGTCAATCTCGAAGGCGATGGCGACGGCATCGTCCGCAGCGTCGCACTGATCGAGGGCGACGGCGATGCACGCAAGCCCTATATCGATGTGCCCGTCTACGCGGCGATCCGCGACGGCTCGCTAACGTTCGCGGGAGGGCGCTACGTCGTCGATGGGCTGAAGGATCAGCGGCAAGGCACGCACGGCGATGTCCGAGTGCTGATTCCTTTCACGACTGCATCCGCGATGCAGGTATCGTGCGCGCAACTGCTCAAGGGCGACGTGCCCCGCGACGCGTTGCGAGGCAAGATCGTGTTCGTCGGTGTCACCGCGGCGGGCGTCGATGGCCATCTCTCGACGCCGGTCTCCGGGCATGTCGGTCCCATGCCCGATCTCGCCGTGCATGCGCAGGTACTGAGCGCACTGCTGTCGGGCCGCGTCATTCATTCCGCGCCGGCCGGTGTCACGTTCGCCGCTTCGCTCGTGCCGGTTGCCTTTTTGCTCGCCGGCTTCTTCTTTCTCTCGCCGTGGCGCTCGCTCGTGCTGACGAGCGCGCTAGGCGTCGCCGTTGTCGCGGCGAGCGCGATTGCGTTGCGCGGCGCCGATATCTGGGTTTCGCCGGTTCCCGCGGCGGTCGCTGTCGTCGTGCTTTATCCGATCTGGAGCTGGCGGCGGCTCGAGATGACGATGTCGCGCCTTCGTTACGAATTGAAGCAACTCGACGACGACGTCGATCTATTGCCCGTACGGTTCGTCGCGCGGCGCGAGTTCGGAGGCGACGTACTGGAGCGCCAGATCGCGCTTGTCGAGCGTGCCGCTCACCGCTTGCAGGACATGAAGCGATTCGTATGGGATAGCCTCAACAGCGTGCCGGAGCCGGTGCTGGTTGCCGACGGGCAGGGTATCGTGCTGCTTGCGAACCAGGCCGCGCGCGCGCATTTCGCGAGGCTGGGCGGCCCCGAACCTGCCGGGCGCACGCTGACTCAGGCGCTCGGCGGCTTCTCGCTGACGAAGTCGATCGAGACTTCGCCGGAGCTCGAAGCGGAAATACGTGCGAGTTGGCCGGCCGTTCTCGATCCGACCGGAAGGCACGTGGGTATCGTCAGGCGAGGGATCGAAGTACGCGATCGCATGGGCCACGAGTACCTGTTGCGCTATGAGCGATGCAGGAATCAGCGCGGCGAGGAGTCGGGCAGCTGGGTGGCGGGCATGGTCGAAGTCACGGCGCTGCACGCGGCCGAGCGCGGCCGCGAGGATGCGTTGAGACTCCTCTCACACGATATGCGTTCACGCCATGCGTCGATTCTCGCGCTGATCGAGCTTGAACGCTCGAACACCGAATCGGAACGAACGCGGGTGTTGCTCGAGCGCATAGAGCGGCACGCGCAGCGCGCGCTGAAGCTCGCCGACGACTTCGTTCAACTCGCGCGCGCGGAGTCACAGACCTACTCGCTCGAGCCCGTCAATCTCGTCGACGCCGTAATCGATGCAAGCGACGAGATCTGGCCGCAGGCCCGGGCGAAAGACATCCGCGTGGAAATGAAGCTGGACGGCAACGAGTACTGGATCGCGGCGGACCGCTCGCTGATGACGCGGGCGATCGCGAATATCCTCAACAATGCGGTGAAGTACAGTCCCAGCAGCACGGTCATCGCAGTCGGCGTGAGTTTGGACGCTTCGCAGCGCGTGCGGTGCACGGTTCGCGATGAAGGCTATGGCATTCCCAAGGATATGCAGGCGCACCTGTTCGAGCCTTTCCGGCGTTTCCATTCGCCAGGCCAGCCGCCTACCAACGGCGCGGGCCTCGGCATGGCTTTCATCAAAGCGGTCGTGGTGAGGCACGGCGGAGAAGTTCAGGTCGACAGCGCGCCGGGGCAGGGAACCACGGTGACGATACGGCTACCGCTGCTCGATTCCGCGGCGATGGAAGCGCTGAGCGGTCAATAGCCACCTTTCGGGCCAACGGGGAATGCATTTTTCAAGCGAGGAAACGGTGAAATCGGTATGGATCATGATGTGCCTCGTCGCGGCGGCGCTAACCGGCTGCGCGGTCAAATCGGAGGTCCGTGCATCGCTGTCGTCGGCGGCGGATTTGACGGGGCAGCCGCGGACTTATGTCCTGTCTCACGCGCCTTATCCGGCCGCCGACGGCGTGCGGGCGCAATACGAGTCGGTCGTTGCCGAATCGCTGCATCGGCACGGCTTTGTTGCCGCAGGCGCGGACGAAGCGCGCTACCGTCTCTCGGTCTCGTACGAGACGCATGAGCAATCGATCGCGGCCGGGGGCGGGGTTTGCTCGGCGGGCGGCGATTGCGGCGAAGCAGGTAAGCCAAGCAACGGAGACGGAGAAGGCCACGAAGGGCCCGCGCTCCTTTCATGGCCCTGGCAGCATACGTTCGTCCACTCGCTGACGCTGCGGTTTTTCGAGCGCGCGAGCGGCCGGGAACTCTACAAGGTAAGCGCGACGAATCGCGATCACGAGGCTTCGCCCCTCGTCTCCCTGCGTTATCTGGTGGAAAGCGCGTTGGCGCGCTTGCCGTACCCGACGGACGGCCTGTGGCAAGTGAAGCTGGGCGGCAGCGAGGCAGGCACGCCGCCTACCATCTCAAAAATCCGTTGACAAACGTGGCGCAGGCAGGGAAACTCGTCCGCATGCATACGCCAATCTACATCGCCTGGATTAACCACCCAATGAACGCCCGCTGGGGCGGCTCATTGGGGGCGTACGCATTGTCTCTGCCACGAATTGCGCATTAGTTGGCAGTACGAATGGATGCAAAGCCCCCGGCAAACGGGGGCTTTTTCGTTTTGGTGGTGCCCTCCGTCTGCCGGTTCAATCGACGGAGAGGGAAATGACCGAAAGAAGTCCGCAGTTCGATTGTCGTGAGGTGTCCGCCCTGCGTTCGCTCGACGATGACAGGGTATTGAAAATCATCGTCCACGTACCGCTTGCACCGCATCGCATCGTCGGCTGGCGCATGCGAGCCGATGCGCAACTGCGCGCGCACGGCAGCCAGATCTGGTTGACGCGCGAGGGGCGACTGGACGACTACTGGCTGCGCATGGGCGATGTCGTCAACTTGAAACGCGGCGAACGGGTGTGGTTGAGCGTCGATGGCGGCGCCGAAGCCCACGTCACATTCACGATCCAATGCCCCGATCGCCGGGCCGGCTTGCGCAGGTGGCTCGCCCGTCTTCAGGCCAGGTTGTTCGGCGGCTTGCCGATCGGTGTCTGAGCGAATCCGGATTGCACGGCATGGTGCGGGGCGAGCTCCGCGCGGTGATGTCGCTCGTTTCCGCCGCTCTTGTAGGAAAGCGCTGACACGACCGCTAAGACGACTACGCGAACTTCAGTCCCCCGCTGATTTGTTTTGCATTAGCCCTGATCGATACTTTCGTCACAACAAAAATGCTGGTTTGAAGGATAGGGGGGCGTTAGTCGTTAATCGACATTGCCTTTTGGGGGAAGATCGTGAACGATCGCGAAACGCTCGATTCGATCAGGGAAATCAATGTGTCGTACCTGATTCTCGCGCAGCGCATGTTGCGCGAGGACCGTGCGGAAGGTATGTTCCGACTGGGACTGTCGGCCGAGCTGGCCGATGTCTTGTCGGGACTTTCGCTTACGCAAACGCTCAAGCTCGCGGCCGGCGATCAGTTGCTGTGCCGCTTCCGTTTCAAGGATCAAGGCATGCTGCGCGCGCTCACGGCGCCGGAAAGGCATGCCGATCTCGCACTCACGCATACGGCCCTCCTGCTGGCGGGCGCGCCTGCGGAGCAGTTTTGCTAAGCACCGGAGCGCATCATGCCAAGAACGACGCTCGCCCAAGACGCCCAGGAAATGGTACGTGCGATCGCGCTGATCAAGCTCGGGGCGCGCATGCAAGTGCTCGAAACGGAGCTCGCGCTGCCGCGTGACCGGCTGATTCGCCTCTACCGCGAAGTAACGGGCGTATCGCCGCCGAAAGGCCTCCTGCCGTCGTCAGCCGACTGGTACATGACATGGATGGCGAACATCCATTCGTCGCTCTTCTACAACACCTATCTGTTCCTGAAGAACGAAGCGCAGTGCACGCATCTCGACGCGCTCACCAAGGCATACCGCCTCTACCGCGAGCATTGCACGAACGCCGGCGGGGAGACGCTGCTCGATCTGACGCGAGCCTGGACGCTCGTGCGCTTCTTCAGCGGCGGCATACTGCAGATGACGCAGTGCTGCCGATGCTCGGGCAAGTTCGTGGCCTACAAGTACGATCGGCCGATCAGCAAAGCCTGCGCGCTCTGTCAGCCGCCGTCGCGCGCCGGCAAGAGCTTGAAGAAGAGCGATTCGGCTACGTACCGTGAGGTCGCGGCGCCGGCTGAAGCGCTCAGCCTCGCACTCGCCGAGTAGGCCCTAAGCGGTTTTTCCGTGCTGTCATCCGCTGGGCTCGGCGCTCGCCGTCGAACTCGCCGAGCCTGTCTCGACGTCCGTATCGCCTGCGATAACGCCGCCGGGCTCCTTCGTCAGCATTTGAACGACGCGGGCGACGTCCGGATCGGTGACGAAGCTTGCCGACGACTGTGCGAGCAGGATGGCATCCGCTTCTTGCGGCCTGGCGATGGCATAGCCCTGTACGTAGTCGACGCCGATCTCGTGCAAGGCCGCGAGCGTATCGGCATCTTCGACCCACTCCGCGACGCTGCGCATGCCGAGGTCGCGTGCCAGCGAGACGAGCGCCTCCACGATCGCCATATCGGCCGGGTGCAAGCACATCGATTTCACATACTCGCCGTCGATCTTCAACGCGTCGACGGAGAGCGACTTCAGATAGCGGAATGACGTGTAGCCGGCGCCAAAATCGTCGAGCGCAATGGTCGCCCCCATCTCGTGAGCGCGTGCGATGAACCGCTGCGTATTGAGCAGATCGTGCAGCGCGACGCTTTCCGTGATCTCCAGGCACAGATAGTCGAGGGCGGGCCGGTGGCTCTGAAGGAGCGCGAAGATTTCCTCGGTGAAGCGCTCGTCGTTCAACGAGCCGCCGCTCAGGTTCACGCAGATGAAGCGAGTGTTCGCGAGCGAGGCGCGATGCTCGTCGATCCATGCGAGCGTCGAGGCCACCACCCATTTGTCGATCGCGGCCACGTTGCCGGACTCTTCCGCGGCGGCCATGATCTTGCCTGGCGGGACGATCGTTCCATCGGGGGCGCGCATGCGCAACAACACTTCGAAATTGAGCGACTCGGTCGGCGCGGCCATCGACATGATCGGTTGCATCATGAGGAACAAGCCTGGCGGCAAATGATTGAGCCGGAACGATTCGACGAGGCGCAGCTCGGCCGCGCGCGCCTCGAACCATGCCGCGCCATTCTGGTAGACGACGAGCCTCTTGTGCGCGCTTTCCTTCGCCTCACGGCAGGCGCGATCGGCCTGAGACAGCGCATCCTCGCCGCGTATCGCCGGCGAGCAGGCAACGAGACCGATCGAGGCATAGACCTGAAACGCGCGCTTGCCGACCTGATAGGGCGCATTGTTCAGCGTATCGAGCAGTGCCTCGCAGCGGCGCGAGGCCTCGTCGATCGACAGGCCCCCGAACACGCAGACGAACTCGTCTCCGCCCATTCGTCCGAACGCACACCGCTCGTCGAGCACGGTTTGCGCTCTCGACGCGACTTGCTTCAATACTTCGTCACCGCAATGGTGGCCGAAGAGGTCGTTGATCAGCTTGAATCGATCGAGATCGACATAGGCGAGGGCCCAGGCCAGCGCGTTTTCGTCCTGATGTCTGATGGCTGCCTCGATGCCGCGGCGATTGAGCGAGCCCGTGAGCGGGTCGTGTTCCGCGAGATAGCGCAAGCGCTCGACAGCCTTCGATCGCTCGGTCACGTCCTGCAGCGAGCCTTCGATGACGTTCTTCGAGACGATCGCCTTCAGCAAATAGCGGCGATCGGCCGTGCCGCGCTCCTTGTTGCCGCTGATCTCGATTTCACTGTCGCGTCCTTGCATCAGCAGTGCTTGCAGCGAGCCCCACGCGCCCGGCTGGAAGTAGTCGTTCCAGTGTCGGTAGCGATAATCGCTTGCGAGCATGTTCAACATCGACCGCAGTGCGGGGTTCGTTTGGATGAAGCGGCCGCTGGTATTGAGCGTGAATAGCCCGACCGGCATCACCTCGTAGGTGTTGCGAAGCTCGATTTGCGCTTGCCGCCGATGCTCGCGCTCGGCACGCATTTGCTCCGCGATCGCGAACGCCGCCATCATGCTCGACGACAAGGCGGCCGCGACAGGGCTCACGCCCGCCGCAAGCGCGGGAATGCCGAAGGCGGCGCCGAGCACTTGCGACAACGTTGCGACGAGGACGGTCGCGAGCGATGCGACATACCACATGACGGTCCGCGAGCGCGCCTTCCAGACAAGGCGCCCGAGCAGGAAGATGAGTACGCCGATACCGGCGCCGGCCATGATCCACAGCACGGGAATGAATCGCGCATAGGGCAGCGCAAATGCGAGAGCCAGCAATACCAGACCCGCATATTGGGTCGCGCGAAGCATCCATTGATATCCAACCTGCCTCAATTCGCGGCGAAACAGGCGGCTGAAAAGCGCGGCCGTCAACAAATAATAAACGGCGAATGTCACCTTCCGTATCAGCGCGAGGTCCAGGGGCGGAAGGGCGCGGTCGAGCCATTGGGTGTCCCAGCCCATCGCATTCGCGCAAAGCCGCAGGTTTCCGACCAGCCAGACCGAAAAAATCACGTACGTCCATTCACGGTTGATGAGCGCAGTGACAAAAACGAATACCGCCAGAGTAAGCAAGCCGCCGGCAATCAGGCCACTGCTCTCGAAAAAATCGAGCTCGGAATTCCAAAGTTGCTGCCAATCCCAATCGAGCACCGTGAGTTGAGCGGGACCGGAAAACGTTCCGCGGCAGACAATGAGTTGCCGGCTAGCCGGCTCCTCGACCGAGAGTGCGAAGCCCGCCTTGGCGGCGCGCATCGCGCCTGACGTATGGCTGCGATCGGCGCTGCCGAGCAGCGCGAGATCGGACGCGCGCCAGCATGCAAGCGTTTGCGCGTGACGCGAAGGAAATTCGACGCTCTTCCAATGCGCCGATGCGGGAGCCGTGAAGCTGAACCAGACCGGCGCCTCGGACAGTTTCGTGCCGAACCGCATGACGCGCTGGCCGCCGGCGAGCCGGGCAAGGGCATCGGCTGGCTGCAGAACCCCACTGTCGTCGCGCAATACGCTGAACGGCAGCGTCGTCGCATCACTGGCACGGAACTGATTCGGCAAAAAGACCAGTGCGATCAACGCGGCGAGCGCGAGCAACGCCGGCACGACATAGACGGAAAGGAGGAAGACGGCTTGGTCAAGCTGCCATCCGGTATGCTTGATTCTGAAACCGGAAACCGCGCTCCATGCCATACCGCTCTTCCCCCAAGTGCGCGCCGCAGTTCACGTCGACGACTGCGGGCCGCGCGCTTCGACCCGCTCGAGACGTTTAGTCGTACCGCGGATCGTAGCGGCGATCGGTCCGTTCTTCTCCGCCGCTCTCCCCATTAACCGCGTGCTCGTCGAATCGTACCGTGTCGGGAGACAAAGTTGAACACTTTGCGTCCCTCAAATCGATGTCGGGATGGTGCGTTTCGAACACGAAGCGGTACAAAGGATGTCTTGCTTCCTTCCAGCGCTGTCTGCCGATGCCGAATTGGAGTGCCATGACCCGGTGCGGCAGGCCGCCGACGTGCGCCATCGGTATATATTGCCGATGCTCGAGGACGTCTTTGAATTGGATCATTTCGTACTCCCGATCGATTGGCGAACGCGCAGTGACGATCAGCCAATTGATGTGCTTTTGCTCGCAGAGCAGGAAGAGCGCCTTGAAGAGCGCAGTTTTCACCATTCTTCCTCCCCCGCCATTGACGACGCTCAAACGTGTGGCTTCGGCGAGACGTCCCGATCCGCACCAATCGGGCAGTGTGACGGAATGCTCGACGGCGAGCGGCGCGCGGTCGTTCGTCTGCACGCGGATGGTGCCGAGCGGCGCGCGATCGAACTTCGACTCCGCGAGCAGAACGGTCGTGCCCATTGCGCGATCGCTGTCCTCCGCGATCATCTGCGTGCCGAGCTCGGGAATATGCCGGCCATAGGCCGCCTTTCGCAGGCCGACCGCTTTTTCAAGGTCGCTTTCATCATGCACGATCCGAATGGTGAACGGCAATCGCTCGACGTTCGGGCGCAATTCGCCGATAGCGGATTCCGGCTTGTCATCGATGAGACTGGAGAGTTTGACGACTTCGTGAGTGTTGTCCAGGCGTTCCATACCTAGGCCCCTTTTCGGTGGTTGAAAAATGCCGTTCTTGTTCGCGGCGGAAGTTGGCGAAAAAAACGACGGCCTAAGCGTGTCATGAAGAGAGCCCCTGGTGTGTGTGTTATCCGTACTAACCAGTACGTTTTTATTGAAAAACGCCCCGTGCAAGATGGAATACGACGGAATGGCAGCGCCACTTGGCGGGTAACCACGATTTCAAGAATTGGCGTTGGCATACGTGCATCACGTCAGTGCATGCGCCGCGCAGGCCTGCCACCGGCGCCCGAAGCTCAACACCATCCATGTGTCAATGGTTTCGTGGCCGGTCGCGCAGCGCGGATGGTCCGGCTTGCGCCCGCATATGACCGGAGGTGTCAGCAGCGAGGGCTCGCCCCCGCCGCGGTTTAAAATCCCAAATACAGGCACCGGCCGATTTCAAACCGCGCTCGCGGGTGACGGGGCATTGAAAGGAAGCTGATGGCTGATAGTTAACTCCAAATAATTGTGAAGCAACTTTGACTCGCGCTTGACACCCGCCAACTGTAAATATACATTTCTGATGTAACTTTTACTGCGATACAAATGGATTGGCCAAAATTGGTGTCATTTTGAACTGGTGTATCAATGGGAAGCCACCGACGATAAAGGGTTAATCCGGCCACAAGGGTTGCGCGGTCGCGGCTCGATCTTCGTTTTTGCGGGCGCGCAACGAAAAACGAGGGGATACGTGACGGCGGGTCGTTTCGGCTTTTCGAGAGAGCCGTGCGACACCGCCGATTCACGAGGGGGGCTTGAGATGAAAACGCTAAATGATTTTGCTCGCTGTCACGATCCTTGAGTCCACGATTCCAGCTTTACCTCATGGACGAACCAGAGATCTCGATTTGCAATTCCTGATTTCCCGACCGCACGGCGACGACCCTGCAGGTTAGTGGCAAGTCCGTTCATGCGTTGCATCAATGCTCACCGCCGAAATCCGAGTTGCGGGTGAGAAGACGCTTATCGTCGTGCGCCTACCCGGCCCAACGGCGATTTGATTGTTGTCGGAAGGGGGGATCATGGACGTGCTGTATTCGCTCGACGATAAAGTCGGCGGACCGAGCGCTTATAAAGGTGGCGTGGTTCGCTATGGTGATTTGTTTTGTTTCGGAAGCTGCGCGAGCGAGGCGCCCGCTTTGCTCGCAATTGCTCGACGTCCGTTCGCAAAGAGAAGTCCGTCTTTGCTGCCGATCGACATCGTTCCGCCAGGCCGTTGTCCCGACCAAGACTATATGTGGACGTTCGTTCCGGCTGCGGGAGCAAAGAAGAGATGCGGCGATCCGGTGTCGTTCGCCGATCGCGTCCGAATACAAGCATTCGATTACACGGGGAATCACCGCTATATTGTTACGAACCAGCCCGAACTTCGAGCCTTCCAGGGTGAGCCGAGCATCGTGCAGGCGGAAAAGGCGCCATGTAGCCACGGTGATCCCAATTGGTTCATCGCCTTTGCGTCTCGCCTGCGCACCGCGCCGGATGGTTGCGTCCTGCCGGACGGCGATCGGAAATCGCACCTCGAATTCGGGACCGGCAACTATGTCACTTTCATCAATAGGGCGAACTATTTGAGCGCAAGCCCGAATCCTTACGGTGAACTTTATAGCAGAGTGAGCCTATCGCGCGATTTGCCGGTATCCGGCAAGACGGTATGGTGGTGCCTTTACCGCACCCCTGCCGACGTTCCGTTGCGATAAATTGCTTTAGCCGCGGCCCGGCTCCTGGACCGGCTCCTGGTCGGGCACGGTCTCGAGGTCGGCGAGCCAGACACGTGCAGTCGCGTCGCTCGGCGCGCGATAATCGCCGCGCGGTGAAAGCGACCCTCCGGAGCCCACTTTGGGCCCGTTGGGCAGGCAACTGCGCTTGAATTGCTGCTCCTCGAAGAAGCGCCGCAAGAAAACCGCAAGCCACCGCTTGATGTCGGCGATGCCGTACTCGTGGCGCTTCTCCTCGGGCAGATCGGGCCACGCGCCTTTGCGCACGTCGTGCCATGCCGTCCACGCGAGAAACGCGACCTTCGATGGCCGGTAGCCGAACCGCAGGAGGTAATAGAGATTGAAATCCTGCAGCTCATAAGGACCGACCGTCGCCTCCGTCGACTGTATGGCGCCGCCCTCGTCAGCCGGGATCAGCTCGGGGCTGATCTCCGTTTCGAGCACGTCGCGCAGCACGGCCGACGCGCGCTTGCCGAGCGATCCCTCGTCGGCGGCCCAGCGGATCAGGTATTGAATGAGCGTCTTCGGCACGCTCGAATTGACGCCGTAATGCGACATGTGATCGCCGACGCCATAAGTGCACCAGCCGAGCGCGAGCTCGCTGAGGTCGCCGGTGCCCACGACGAGGGCGCCATGCAGATTGGCCATGCGGAAAAGATGACTCGTGCGTTCCCCCGCCTGCACGTTTTCGAATGTCACGTCGTGCACCGGTTCGCCGTGTGCAAAGGGGTGGCCGATGTCCTGAAACATCTGCATGCAACTCGGGCGAATGTCGATTTCATAGCTGCGGCAGCCGAGCGAACTCACGAGCCGGCGCGCCTGATCGAGCGTGCGCTGGCCCGTGCCGAACCCGGGCAGGATGCAGGCGACGATCGCCTCGCGCGGCAATTGCTGCATGTCGACAGCGCGCGCGCAGACGAGCAGCGCCTGCGTCGAATCGAGGCCGCCCGACACGCCAATCACGAGCTTGCCGGCTTTCGCCGCCCGCATGCGTGTCACGAGCCCTTGCACCTGGATATCGTAGATTTCACTGCAACGCTCGCCGCGTCGCACCGGGTCGGCCGGCACGTACGGGAACCGCTCGTAAGCTCGCGCGAGCGGCAGCTCGATGGAGCGAGGGAGTACCGCCGGAACGTCCACGGTGCGAAATCGCGAGCAGGCCTCGCGATGCGACTGCACCGTGTCGCCGAAAGTCGTCTGCCGCAGGCGCTCGTCGCTCAGCCGGTCGAGATCGATATCCGCGCAAATCAATTGAGGCTCATCGGCGAAGCGCCGCGTTTCGGCGAGCGCGTTGCCGTTTTCGTAGATCATGCCGTGCCCGTCCCACGCGAGATCGGTCGTCGATTCGCCATATCCGGCCGCGCTATAGGCGTAGGCCGCGAGGCATCGCGCGGATTGGCTGCTTGCCAGCAGCCGCCGGAAGTCGGCCTTGCCGACGGTGACGTTCGAGGCGGACAGGTTGAGCAGCACGGTCGCGCCTGCAAGCGCGGCGAATGAGGAAGGGGGAACCGGCACCCATACGTCCTCGCAAATCTCGATGTGGAAGGTGAAGAGCGGCTGATCTTCGACACGAAACACGAGCGCATCGGAGCAGGGGATCGCGTGCTGGCCCACCAAATCGATCTCGCTGCGCCGCAGATAGGAGGCCGGCGAGAACTGGCGTGCCTCGTAGAATTCCCGATAATTGGGCAAGTAGCTTTTCGGAACGAGCCCGAAAAGACGGCCCCGATGGATGACGGCGGCACAGTTGAAGAGCATGCCGTCGATCCGTAGCGGCAGGCCGACGACCGCGATCGTCGATACGGTCTTCGATGCATCGAGCACGTCGTTCAACGCGGCGAGGCAGGCATCGAGCAGCGCGTGCTGCTGAAAAAGATCGTCGCACGCGTAACCGGAAAGCCCCAGTTCGGGAAACAGCGCGAGCAGTGCGTGCCGCGCATCGGCCTCGCGCATCAGCGAGATCGTTTCGCGCGCGTTGAAAGCCGGATCGGCCACCCGGACACGCGGAACGCCGACGGCAATGCGGGCGAAGTCGTGGCGGTAGAGGTTGAAAAAGGCCGGTGCGTCTGTCATGAGAAGGCGTTTCCTCGGTCCATCGGGACCCATATTAACCGCAGTCGATCACCACGTTTTCCCTACTGCATTCTCCACTGTTTTCGCCGATATCCGTATTTAAAGGAGTGATAAAAAGAGGGCAAGATGGGCGAGTGCGAAAAAGCGGTGGAACAATCGATGTCTGCGATAGACGGTGGCGCAAGCGAGGTCGGCGAAATCCAGCCCGCTTTCCCCGAGGAACGGGAAACACTCAAGCCGGAGCCGGTGATCCTGCTCGTCGATGACGAACCGGCGATTCTCTCGTCGCTGCGGCGATTGCTGCGCGCGACGAAGTACAAGGTACTAACGGCCGAGGGCGGCGAGGCCGCGCTGGAGATACTGGCTTCCCATGCGGTGGACCTAATCATCTCCGATATGCGGATGCCCTATATGAACGGGGCGGAGTTTCTCTCCCGAGCTCGAGCGCTTTACCCCGATTCGATGCGAATTCTGTTGACCGGTTATTCGGAAATCGATTCGGCCGTGCGTGCCATCAACGAGGGCGGGGTTTATCGATATCTGACCAAGCCGTGGGACGACAACGATCTCCTGCTGACCGTGAATCAGGCGATCGAGCAACAGAGCCTGCGCCGAGAGACGGCGCGGCTTACGGAGCTGACGCGGAGTCAGAACGAGCAACTGCGCGCTTTCAATACGGGTCTCGAAGCTCAAGTGAGGTCCCGTACCGAGGAAATCAGACAAACGGTGCTGTTCCTCGAAGACGCGCAGCGCGAGCTCAAGCGCAACTTCACGGCGATGGTGCAGGTGTGTGCGAACATGATCGAGCTGCGCTGCGGGGCGCTCGGCGGCGAATCGTCGCGCGTCGGCGAGGTCGCGCGAAGCCTTGCAGTCGCGCTCGACCTGAGCGGCCTGCAGGTGCAGGAGGTGTTCTGCGCGGGCCTCTTGCACGGCATCGGCAAGCTTTCCCTGCCCGACGAGCTGCTCGAAAAATCGCTCGATCGAATGACGACGGATGAAACCCGGCTCTTCTATCAGCATCCGCTGCGCGCGCAGATGGTGCTCACGCCGGTCCACGAGCTGAACCACGTCGCGCAGATCATTCGCCACCAGTACGAGCGGTTCAACGGCCGGGGCACGCCCGACGGTCTGATCGGCGATCAGATCCCGCTGGGTTCGCGCATTCTTGCCGTGGCGCGCGATTTCGAAGCGTTGCTCAGCGGCAGCATCGTCAAACGACCGGTCACGCGCCAGCAGGCTCTGCAGGCGATCGTTTCGCAGTCGGGCGTTCGCTATGATCCGTTGGTCATCGATCGCTTCGTCGCGCTGTTGAAAGACCCGGCCGCGCTCGGACAAGGCGAGGTCGCGCAAATCAACGGTCAGCAGATGAAGGAAGGCATGCGGCTCGCCGACGATCTGCACAACAGTCGCGGCGTTCTACTGATGACGAAGGGCAGTGTCGTCACGGCGCATCAGGTCGCGCAAATACGGCGGTTCGAAGCGCTGGAGCCGACGCCTTTCGCCATACTCGTTCATGCGGGAGCTCCGTCATGATGTCAGCGTCATCTTCGTCGCAGATCCTCGTTGCCCATTCCGTCCATGACGAAGCGCGGGCCGCGGTAAGGGAGATTCACGCCGCGCTCGGGCCTTGCGAGGCCGAACTCGTGCTGTTTTTCTGCTCGAGCCGGTTCGATCTCGACGCGTTGGCGGACGAGATGCGCACGCGGTTTGGTGCAACGCGCGTAATCGGATGCACGACCGCCGGGGAGATCGGGCCGGCCGGCTACCGCGAGCACAGCCTCGCGGCGGTGGCATTGCCGCTCGCTTTCTTCGCGGCGGGGACCGCGCTGATCGACAATTTGCACGACTTCTCGATCACGCGCGGCCAGGCGAGCGCGCTCGACGCGTTGCATGATCTCGAGAAGCGTGCGATGCCCGAGCCGGGCGTCGATTCGAACCGATTCGCGTTGCTATTGATCGACGGGTTGTCCGTGCGCGAAGAGGCGGTCACGCGCACATTGCAAAGCACGCTTGGCGATATTCCGCTCGTCGGTGGCTCCGCGGCCGACGATCTACGCTTCGAGAACACCTCGATTTTTTACGACGGGCAATTTCGCAGCGACTGCGCGGTCCTCATCACCGCTTCCACTCAGCTCCCGTTCAGAACGTTCAAAACGCAGCACTTCCGTTCCGGCGACGAGCGGCTCGTCGTGACCGCGGCCGACGCCGAGCGGCGCACCGTGAGCGAGATCAACGGCCTGCCCGCGGCGCAGGAGTATGCGCGGCTCATCGGCGCGCGCGTCGAGGACCTGAGCCCAGGGCTCTTCGCGGCCTCGCCGGTCGTCGTGTTGATCGACGGAACCGACTACGTGCGCTCGATCCAGAAGCTGAACCCCGACGGCAGCCTCACGTTTTACTGCGCGATCGAGGAAGGGCTCGTGCTTCGCGTCGCGCGCGGCCTCGATCTCGTCGAAAACTTGCGGATGACGTTCGGCGAGCTTCGGCATACCGTCGGCGAGCCGCAGCTGATACTGGCCTGGGACTGCATCCTGCGCCACCTCGAAATGGTGCAAAAGGGCACACGCGACAGGGCCGGCGAGCTGTTCAGCACCAATCATGCGGTCGGCTTCAGCACGTACGGTGAGCAGTATCAGGGCGTGCACGTGAACCAGACGCTGACCGGCATCGTCTTCGGCGGCGCGCCGGAGGCCGCTCGTGGCTGACGTCCACTTGGCCGACGATGCGTCGCTCGACGCTGCCGCTCTGAGAAAGGAGATCGTCAGGCTCAACAAGATGGTGCGCTCGCTGATGGATCGTGCCGAGCGCAGCACGATCGTCTGCGGCTCGGATTTCAGCTTGTTCCAGATGGCCGTCACCCTCGAAGACCAGGTCCGGCACAGGACGCGTGAGCTCGAGGCGGCGCTGCACGAAAACCGCAAAATCACCCATGCGCTGCAGCGCGCGCAGGAGTTGATGAAAGAGGAGATCGAAGAGCGCCGGCGCACGCTGGCGGAGCTCGAAAACGAACGCGAGGCGCAGCGCCGATTGATCGACGAGCTCGCGCAGGCGCATGGTCAGTTGCTGCAATCGGAGAAGCTCGCCTCGATCGGTCAGCTTGCCGCGGGCGTCGCGCATGAGATCAACAACCCGATCGGATTCGTCGATTCGAATCTGAGGACATTGAAGACGTGGGTCAAGCAACTGCTCGACGTGATGTCGCTGGAAGAATCGATGCTGACGGGCCTTGGGCCCGAGGCACGGGCTCGCATCGACGCGGCGCGCAAGGATGCCGATCTCGACTACCTGCGCAGCGACATCAATACGCTGATCGACGAATCGATCGAAGGGGCGTCGCGCGTGCGACGGATCGTGCAGGACTTGCGCGATTTTTCGCGGGCAGGCGGTGACGAGTGGAACATCGTCGATCTCCATTGCGGGATCGAGGCAACGCTGAACGTCCTTCGCAACGAGCTCAAATATAAGGCCGATGTCGTCAGGGACTATGGCGAGCTTCCGCACGTCGAGTGCATGCCTTCGCAACTGAACCAGGTCGTCATGAACCTCCTGATGAACGCCGCGCAGGCGATTGCCGATCGAGGCACGATCACGATCCGGACGCGCCTCGACGGCGACCATGTCACGATCGCCGTCGAAGATACAGGGGCCGGCATCGCGCCGGACGTGCAGGCCAAAATCTTCGATCCGTTCTTCACGACGAAGCCGGTCGGCAAGGGGACGGGGCTCGGGCTCTCCGTGTCGTACGGCATCATCGAAAAGCATGGAGGAAAAATTGCCGTCGAAAGCGAGCCTGGCGTCGGCTCGCGCTTCACGCTGCGGCTGCCGATCGCACGGCCTGAGCGCAGGAACGCGCCGCAGGAAACCGAACCCAGGAACCGATAGTGCATTCTTTCCATTACGCCACGCTCGTCTGCTTGTTGCTCGCCAGCGTGGCGCTGATCGCATATGCGGCCCGTACCCGGTCTCTGCGCGATCTCACGCAAACGCTCGAAGCGCAGGTGAAGCGTCGAACGAGCCAACTCGAGGGCACTCTACGGAACTACGAGCGAACCACTCAAATGCTCGAGCTCGTGCGCGAAAAAATGGAGCTGGAAATCGAGGAGCGCAAGGAGACGCAGGCGCGTCTCGAACGCGAAAGGGAAGAGCAGCGCAGACTGATTCTCGAGCTCGAGGAGGCGCATGTCCAGCTGTTGCAGTCGGAAAAGCTCGCCTCGATCGGTCAGCTCGCCGCGGGCGTCGCGCATGAAATCAACAACCCGATCGGTTTCGTGAGCGCCAACCTCAACACCCTGAAGCCCTGGATTCGCGGGCTTCTCCAAGTCGCGGCGGCGCAAGAGGCGATCGTCGGCCAGCTCGATGCGACGACGCGTGCGGAGCTACTGCAGGCATGGCAAGACGCCGATCTCGACTTCGTGCGCGAAGAAATCATGGCGCTCATCGACGAATCGATCGATGGAGCCCGGCGCGTGCACCGCATCGTGCAGGACTTGCGCGACTTCTCCCGGCCAGGCAGCGAGGACTGGGCGCATGCCGACCTGCATGCGGGGCTGGAGAGCACGCTGAACGTCGTCAACAACGAGCTCAAGTACAAGGCGACGATCGTGCGGGAATTCGGCGAGTTGCCTCACGTCGAGTGCATTCCTTCGCAGATCAATCAGGTGTTCATGAACCTGCTCGTCAATGCGGCGCAGGCGATTCCTCACCGCGGCACGATCACGATTCGGACGTACGCGGCGGACGACATCGTCTCGATTGAGATCGCCGACGACGGCGTGGGCATACCGACCGAGGTCGTCGGCAGGATCTTCGACCCGTTCTTTACGACGAAGCCCGTCGGGCAAGGCACGGGTCTCGGGCTTTCGGTATCGCTCAGCATCGTCAAGCGCCACGGCGGTCGCATCGAAGTGGCGACCGCGCCCGGGCAGGGTGCGGTCTTCATCGTCATACTGCCAGTGCGACGCGAGCCGGTCGAGGAGCCGGACGTGCTCGCCGCGAGCAGTCCGGCCTGAGCGGGGACGATCCCGCCGGGAGGGATCAACGCACGCGCCGAGTGCGCCGCACGTGGTCGAACAGCACGGCCAGCAACAGGATGCCGCCGCGGATCAGATATTGATAGAACGTCGGCACGTTCATGAGGCTCATGGCGTCCTGCACGGATCCCATGATCAGCACGCCGACGAGCACGCCTGAAATCGTCGCGACGCCGCCCGTCAACGATACGCCTCCGAGCACACAGGCCGAGATGACGCCGAGCTCGAGGCCCACCGAGGTTTTCGGGTCGCCGAGGCTCATGCGCGAGGCCAGCATCACGCCGGCAAAGCCCGTCACGAGGCCTTGCAGAACGAACACGGCGATCTTGATGCGCGTAACGGGCAAACCGGCGAGCAGCGCGGCTTCGCTATTGCCGCCGACGGCGAGCACGTTCTTGCCGAACACCGTCTTGCGCAGCACGAAACCGAACACGATGAAACCGACGATGTTGCTCCAGATCGGATACGAAATGCCGAGGAACGAGCCGCCGCCGAGATCGAAGAATCGCTCTTCGGAAATCATGACCGCATCGCCGTTCGAGACGATATAGGCCAGGCCGCGCACGACCTCCATCATGGCGAGCGTGACGATCAACGAGTTGATCTTGTAGCGGGCGACGAGCACCCCGTTGACGAGGCCGACGGCGCCGCCCGCGAGCACGCCGACGGTCACGCCGAAGAGCACGCTGTGCGTCGCCGTGATCAACATCGAAGCGACGACGCCCGAAAACGCAACGATCGAGGCCACCGACAAATCGACCTCGCCTAGCGCGAGCACGAACATCATCGTGACCGCGATCGACCCGATCAGCGTCACCGACAGCAGCAGGCCCTGTATGTTGCGGCTCGTGAGAAAGTCGGGCACGACGAGCGACAGGACAACGAAGAGGATCACGAAGACCATCACGATGCCGGATTTGTTCACGAGCCGCCAGAGCTTCGCGGCGTTGCCCGGGGCAGGGGCGGCATCGCGCGTCGCGCCATGCGAGGCTTGCGAGGTCTGCGCGGATGAAAGAGCTGGCTCGGCAGCGGGGCGTATGCTCGGAGGTTGTTGCATGATTTCTCTCAATCGTTGGCGCGCGGGCTCGGACTTCTCGTCAGCCGTGGCCGCGCGTCGGGTCGAAGCGTTATTGCGGCAAAGCGAGTTTGATCAATTGATCGGGCGTGGCGTCGGCTTTTGGCAGATCGCCGACGATGCGGCCTTCCTTCATGACGATCACGCGATCGGCGACGCCGATCACTTCGGCGAGATCGCTCGAAACCATCAGGACGGTGCGGCCTGTTTCGGCGAGGCCGTAGAGCAGCTCGTAGATCTGCGCGCGCGCCCCGACGTCGATGCCGCGCGTCGGCTCGTCCATCACGAAGACGTCGATTTGCTCGGCGAGCCAGCGCGACAGAATCACTTTTTGCTGATTACCGCCCGAAAGCGTGCCGATCGGCGTTTCGCCGTCGCGCGTCTTGATCGACAGCTTCTCGATGTAATCGTCGGTCAGTTCGCGTTCGCGCCGCTCGTTGAGCAGAAACCGCGCAATGCTGAAGTGACGCCGCGCACTGATGGTGAGGTTGTCGGCCACCGATGCGATGGCGACGATACCTTCCTGCTTGCGGTCTTCAGGGCAAAGCGCGATGCCCGCTCGAACGGCGTCGCGCGGTGTCGAGAAAGCGACGGGCCGCCCGTTCAGCTCGACGTGCCCGCTCGTAGGACGCTCAGCGCCGCAAATCAGCTTCATCAGTTCGGTGCGGCCCGCGCCGACGAGTCCGAAGAAACCGACGATCTCGCCGCGCCGCGCCGAGAATGAAGCGGGCTCGGAGAGTCCCGGCCCCATGAGCGCCTTCGCTTCGATACGCGTTTCCCCCGCGGCGCGCGGGCGATAGCCGTAGACATCGCGAATCGATCGGCCGACCATGCAGCTGATCAGGCGGTCCCGCTCGAGGCCATCGACGGTCTCGAACGTCTCGATCGAGTGGCCGTCGCGGAAAACGGTGACGCGGTCGCAGAGCTCATAGACCTCGTCCATGCGGTGCGTCACATAGATGATCGCGTGACCTTCCGCCCGCAGCCCGTTGATGATCTTGAAGAGCTGCGTCGTCTCGCGCGACGAGAGTGAGCTCGTCGGCTCGTCGAAGGCGATCACACGCGCGTCGCGCATCAGCGCCTTGCCGATCTCGATCATCTGCCGCTGTCCGATCGACAGCTCCTTGACCGGCGTATCGGGATCGATATGCTCGCCGAGCCGCGCGAGCGTATCGGCGGCGCGTGCTCTGAGCGAGCGTTCATCGACGATCCCGAGCCGGCTCGGCAATGCCCCGAGCATCAGGTTCTCGGCAACCGTCAGCTCGGGCACCAGGTGCAGCTCCTGGTAGATGATCGCGATCCCGGCGTCAATGGCGGCCTTCGTGCTCGAGAAGCGGCGCTCGACGCCGTCGAGGCGCAACGTTCCGGCTTGCGGAATGTTGACGCCCGACAGCACCTTGAGCAGCGTCGACTTGCCTGCGCCGTTCTCGCCCATGAGGCCGTGCACTTCGCCGGCCCGCACGCTCAACGACACGCTATCGAGCGCGCGCACGCCGGGGAAGCTGACCGTGATCCCGTCGAGCTCGAGGTACGCCGGGCGCACGGACTGCGTCGATGCGCCGCCCGGCGCGGCGGCTTCGATCATGTCGTTCGCGTTTTGCATGCGTTTAGATCCCGAGGTCCTTGCGGACTTGTTGCCAGTTCTCGCGCGTCATCAGCACGCCCGTCGTCTGCGTATCGGCAGGCGGCTGCTTGCCCGCCTTGATCCAGTCGACGAGGTTTTGCGTGCTTTGCTTACCGTGATTCGTCGAGCTCACGGCGATCGTGCCGTAAAAGCCCGTCGGCTCCTTCTTCTGGAACTCGGCAAACGCTTCGCCCGCCCCGTTGATGCCGACGCCGATCACGTCGCTCGACGGAATATGGAGCTGCTCGGTCGCGCGCACGCCGCCAAGGACCGTCTCTTCGTTGAGCGCGTAGATGACCCACTTCTTGATGTTCGGGTGCTTCGACAGCACCGGCGAAGCCGCGTTGAAACCGCCTTCGTCGTCGGTCGTCTTTTGCGGCGCATCGAAGATGTTCTCCTTCTTGAAGCCGTTGGCGAGCAGCGTCTGCGTGGCGCCGTCCGTGCGCAGCTTCGCCGTCGGCAGCTCGTAGTCGCTGATGCGAATGGCGCCCACTTCCTCAGGCTTCCAGCCGCGGCGCTTCATCTCGTCGGAGATGGCCTGGCCGACTTGATTGCCGATCTTGAAAGCCGACATGCCGAGGTGCGGAACGTCCGCGAGCGGCTTGCCGGACGTGTCGACGAGCTGATCGTCGACGGTCACGAACTTCATGCCGTAGCGCTTGGCGCGAGCGGCGATCGCCGGTCCGAGGCGCACGTCGGGAGCACAGATGACGAAGCCTTTCGCACCTTGCGCACCGAGGTTGTCGATCGCGGCGAGCACCTTCTCGCCGTCGGGCGTGCCGATCTTGACGACGCTGAAGCCTTCCTGCTTGCCGAGCGCCGTGGCGGCGTTCTGCTCGTTGATGAACCATGCCTGCTCGGGCATCTTCACGAGAAAGCCGATCTTGAGCGGCTCGTCGGCTTGAACAGTCGAATGCAGGGCGAACGGCGCGGCGAAGGTCATCGCCAACGCGGCGCGCAACGTGAAGCGGCGAAGCTTGCTGGTCATACTTCAGTCTCCTTGGGGTGGCCCCGACGGGCCGGTTTTTGCATGAGGCCGGTGCAAGTACCTGAGTGCTTGCCCCGGCCGGCGCGTGGTAACAAAACGGCGCAGCATGGGCCGCGGAGCCGAACGCTGGCGCGCTCGCTCCAATGCTTTCGCTGCGGTAACTCGGGAATCAGTCCACGAACGCCTCGATCTCGCGGCGTGCGCCGAGCAGGAATGCATCGGCGACATGGCGCAGCGGACGGACATCGACATCCTCTTCGCCGCGCTCGATCAGCTCGCGCCAATGCGCGTAAAGCGACGGGTACTCGCGTTCCGGACCGACATCGACGAGCTCGCCGGCAATCGAGAGGCGTTTGCCGCCTTGCTCGATGAGCAGCGTGCCGTCGCTCGTTTGCACTTCGATTTCCCATTGCTCGCGCGGGCCGTGCCGCCAGTCGAATTCGGCGCGCACGGAGGCACCGTTCAGATCGACGAAGTCCAGGTTGGCGGCGATCGGCGTGTGCGTATTCGATGGGACGAAGAGCGTTGCCGTCTGCAAGACGATTTCATGCGGCAGGATGCGCGTGACGATCGAAAGGGCATTGATGCCGGGGTCGAAGACGCCCAGCCCGCCCGGTTCCCAGATCCATTTCTGCCCCGGGTGCCACTTGCGCACGTCTTCTTTCCATCGAACGTCGACCGAGCGCACCGCGCGTTGCGCGAGCCATTCGCGTGCCGCCTCGACGGCCGGCGCATGGCGCGAATGCCAGCTCGCAAACAGCGTAAGGCCGGCCTTGCGCGCCATCTCGCGCAGTACTTCGATTTCGTGCAGGCTCGCGCCAGGCGGCTTTTCGAGCATCACGTGCTTGCCGGCCGCGAGCGCCGCGCGCGCCTGCGCGAAGCGAACCTGGGGTGGAGCGGATAGTGAAACGGCATCGAGATCGCGCTCGGCGGCGAGCAGCGCCTCGATGGTCGGATAGTTGCGCACGCCTTGAACTTCCGCGTGGCGGCTGGCGCAGGCGGTCAATTCGAGGCCCGGGTCCGCGGCGATGGCGGGCAAGTGCTGATCGCGTGCGATCTTGCCGATGCCGACGAGTCCTACCGTCAGTTTCTTCGTCATGTTCGCTCCGAGACTTACAGGCCCCAGCGCAACGCGAGCGGATTGGCTTCGCGCGCGAGCTCGAGCAGCTCGCTGCGCGTGGCGCCGGTGAGCGGCTCGAGCGGATGACGGACCATGTCGCTCTTGATCACGCCGCCTTCCTTCATCACGGTCTTCGTCGCACGCAGCCCGCACTGGCGGTTTTCATAGTTGATGAGCGGCAGAATCCGCGCATAGCCCGCGCGCGCTTCATCGCGCCGTCCCGCGCGGAACGCATCGAAGACGGGGCGGATCAGGTCGGGCAGCAATGCGCTCGACATCGTGCCGGTCGCGCCCGCGTCGAGATCGGGCATCAGCGTGATCGCTTCCTCGCCGTCGAACGGACCCTCGATCGCAGCGCCACCCGCCGCGATGAGGGCGCGCAGCTTGGCCGCGGCTTGCGGCACTTCGATCTTGAAGTAGCGCACGAGCGGAATTTCGCGCGCGAGGCGAGCGAGAAACGAAACGCTCAACGGCACGCCCGAAAGCGGCGCGTCCTGGATCATGATGGGCACGCCCGCCGCGTCGGCGACGCGCTTGAAATGATCGAACATCGATGCCTCGTCGGCACGCAGCGTCGCGCCGTGATAGGGCGGCATCAACATGATGATGCTCGCGCCCGCGGCGACGGCGCGCTTCGCGCGCGCACTCGCGATGTCCGTGCTGAAATGGCTGCACGTGACCATGACGGGGACGCGGCCCGCCGTGTGCCCGAGGCACAGGTCCACGAGCGTATCGCGCTCGGCATCGGTCAACAGGAACTGCTCGGAGTAGTTCGCGAGTATGCAGATGCCGTCTACCTGCTGATCGACCATGCAGTCGATCACGCGCCGTTGTCCGTCGAGATCCAGCTCGCCCGTTTCGGTGAATGGCGTGGGCGCAACCGGAAAGAGCCCTGAGAACGGGCGAGAAACATTGACCACTGTACGACTCCTCGTTAAATCCGTTTGATGATCATCGAATCAGGTCTTCAGGGGCGGCTCGTTCAGTCCGAGCGGGATCGCGCGCTCGTGCCGTCCGTCGCCGGCGAGGCTCGCTTCGCGTGCGGGCTTCGCCCGCCCCCCGAGCCCCGTGCCGTTCGATTTGCGACGCGCCGCCTGCCGCTCGATCACTCGTTGCAGCAGGCAGAAGATACACAAGAGGGCGCCGATGACGATCCGCGTCCACCAGGAGCTCAGCGTGCCGTCGAACGTGATCAGCGTCTGGATCGTGCCGAGCACGCCGACGCCGAATACCGAGCCGATGATGTAGCCGATGCCGCCCGTGAGCAGCGTGCCGCCGATGACGGATGCCGCGATCGCATCGAGCTCCATGCCCTGGCCTTGCAGCCCATAGCCGGACAGCACGTAGAGCGTGAACACGAGGCCGCCGAGCGAAGAGCACAACCCGCCGAGCGCATAAACGCCGATCTTCGTGCGCGCGACCGGCAAACCCATCAGCAGCGCCGAGCGTTCGTTGCCGCCGATCGCATAGACATTACGTCCGAAACGTGTGAAATGTGCGACAAAGATGGCAGCAGCGAGCGTCACGAGCGCAATGAGCGCGCCCGCGTTGAGCTCGCCGCTGCCTAGAGGCACATGAAAACCGGACACTGCGTGAAACGACGCTTCGTGAATCTCGATCGACTGCGTGGTGATCAGAAAGCAGGCACCGCGCGCGAGGAACATCCCGGCCAGCGTCACGATGAAAGGTTGCAGGCGGAAGAAATGGATGATCGCGCCCATCGCCGCGCCATACGCGGCGCCGATCGCGAGCACGAGCGGCGCGATGATCCAGATCGGCCAATGCAGGCGCTCGGCGCAAATCGCGCAGACGATCGTCGTGAATGCGACGACGGCGCCGACCGACAGGTCAATGCCGCCCGAAATGATGACGAATGTCGTTCCGATCGCGACGATCAGCAAAAACGCGTTGTCTTCGAGCAGGCCGAGCAGGACCCGGAGCGATCCAAAGCCCGTGTACATGGCAGAGCCGAAGCCGAACAGCGCCGCGAAGAGGATGATGGTGACAGCGATCGGCAAGACGCGCGGATCGACGAAGCGTAGGAAGAATGCTTTCATTTCACGGCCTCGCCGACCGAGTCGACCGATTTCACCCGTCCCGCCGCAATGCCGCGCCGGATCAGATGCAAGAACAGGTCTCGCGCCGCCGCGGACTGGATGACAGTGACGACGAGCACCACGACGGCCTTGACGACGAGCGTCGCCTCGGGCGGCACGCCGATCGAATAAGTGGTGTAAGTGAGCGTCTGGATAATGAGTGCGCCGAGGACCGTGCCGCCGAGCGAGAAGCGTCCGCCCGCGAGCGACGTGCCGCCGAGCGTGACCGCGAGGATGGCGTCGAGCTCGAGCAGCAGGCCAGCGTTGTTGCCATCGGCGCTGCGCACGTTCGAACTGATCAACACGCCAGCCAGCGCGGCGCAAACGCCGCAAAAGACATAGACGCCGAAGACGACGGCCGCGGAACGCAGCCCGACGAGGCGCGTGGCGACGGGGTTGATGCCGATCGAGCGAATGAAGAGGCCCAGCGCGGTCCCATTGACGAGCAAGGCGGTGAGCGCGGTTGCCGCGATCGCGATCCAGACGGAGCAGGGCACGGTGGCGAGGTAACCGTCGCCGAGCCGCAGATACCAGGTACCTGAGATCGGGATGATTTGCCCATCGGTCAACAGCTGCGCGACACCGCGCCCGGCCACCATGAGAATCAGCGTCGCGATGATGGGCTGCATCCCGACGAACGCGACGAGCAGTCCGTTCCAGGCTCCGGCGACGAGGCCTACGGCGAGACAGGCGGCGAGCGCGGTCGGAACGCGCGCCGGATCGTCGGCGAGCAGCATCGCCGCCGACGCGCCGGCAATTGCGACGACCGTGCCGACCGAGATGTCGACGCCGCGTGTGGCGATGACGAGTGTCATGCCGAGCGAAACGATGATGAGCGGCGACGCATGAATGAGGATGTCGATGGGCGCGCCGAACAGGTGGCCGTTCATCACGGTCACTTTGAGAAAATCGGAGCGGTGTGCGACATCGAGCGCCAACAGCAGCACGAGCGTGAGCGCGGGCCAGAACAACGCATGGCGCGTCACGGCACGCACGAAACGAAACGGATCCCCGGTGCCTTCCGTCATGGGGCGTTGCCTCCGGCTATCAGTCGATATACCTGGTCTTCGTCGAGCCCATCGTCGTCGAGCTCCGCGATCTTGCGGCGGTCGCGCAAGACGGCGACGCGATGGCTGATTCGCAGGACTTCACTCAGTTCGGACGAGATCAGCAGAATGCCAAGGCCTTTTGCGCAAAGCGCCAGCACGCGGTCCATGATCTCGAACTTGGCGGCAACGTCGATACCGCGCGTGGGCTCGTCGAGAATCAACATGCGCGGCTCCGTTGCGAGCCAGCGCGCGAGCAGCGCCTTTTGCTGATTGCCGCCAGACAGCAGCTCGATCGGTTGCTCCGCGTCGCGCGCCTTGATGCCCAGTGAGGCGATGTACTCGTCCGCGATGCGCTTCTCGCGCTTGCGGCCGAGCGGTCGCCACCAGCCGCGCCGCGCTTGCAGCGCAAGAACGATGTTCTCGCGCAGCGAGAGCGATGCGATGATGCCTTCTTTCTTGCGATCTTCCGCGCAGTAGCCGATGCCTTGCCGCACGGCATGGCGAGGGGAGCCCATTTTCACGGTCTTGCCGTCGACGCTGACCGTCCCCGTATCGGCGCGCTCGGCGCCGAAGAGCAGCTGTGCCGTCTCGGTGCGGCCCGATCCGAGCAAGCCTGCGAGGCCGACGATGCGTCCCGGCTCGATGGAAAGATCGACGGGATGCAGCACGCCGCGCCGTCCGACGCCGCGCATCCGGAAGCCCGCCGCGGTCTGGCCGGCGGACGTCGGCGTCTTGGCCTGCCGCGCCGCGGCGTTCGCCTGGCGTTCGGCCACGCGTGCGTCTCCGACCATCTTCTCGACGAGCACCGCGACCGGCAGATCCTTCGCCAGATATTCCCCTTCGCGTTCGCCATTGCGCATGACGGTGATGCGATCGGAGATCGCGTACGTCTGCTCGAGAAAATGCGTGACGAACAGAATCGCGATACCGTTGCGCTTCAGCCGCCTGAGCACTTCGAAGAGTCGCGCGACCTCGTTGTCGTCGAGGCTCGAGGTCGGCTCGTCGAGAATCAGCACGCGCGCGTCGACCGAGACGGCGCGCGCGATGGCCACCATTTGCTGAACGGCGATCGGATACGTATCGAGCGACTTCGTCACGTCGAGCGACACGTCGAGCTCCGCGAGCGCCGCTTCGGCGCCGATACGGATGGCCTTCCAATCGATGGCGCCGCCGCGCGTCGGCTGGCGGCCCGCGAAGACGTTCTCCGCCACCGAGAGATTGGGGCAGAGGTTGACTTCCTGGTAGAGCGTGCGGATCCCGGCCGCTTCGGCTTCGAGTGGAGCAGCGAAGCCGACCGGTTTCCCGTCGATTCGAATCTCCCCGGCGTCGTGCGAATGAACGCCGGTCAGGACGTTGATCAACGTCGACTTGCCCGCGCCGTTCTGCCCCATCAGCGTATGCACTTCACCGGGGAAGAGGCGGAAGTCGACGTTGCGAAGCGCCTGCACGCCGGGAAATGACTTCGTGAGGCCGATGGTCTCCAGTACGGGGGCAACCGTCGTCGGAGCGCGCATCAAGGCGGAGTTCTCAGTCGATTCGGCGGCGTGCATGGGTCGCGTTCGCTCGTTGCGGGTTTAGTATTTGCGCGTGGGCAGAACCTGCGCCGCGACGTTCATCGGGAACACTGTCTCGTTCGTCACGATGCGATGCGGCACTTGCTCACCGGCGACGATCTTCTTGACCGTGTCCATCAATTGAGGCCCGAGCAGCGGGCTGCACTCGACATCGACGTTGATCTTGCCCGCGGCGGCAGCCTGCAAGCCGCCCTTCGTCGCATCGAACGACACGACGGTCACGTCCTTGCCGGGCTTCATGCCGGCTTCTTCCATCGCCTGGATCGCACCGAGCGCCATATCGTCGTTATGCGCATAGACGACGTTGATCTGCTTGCCGTACGTCTTGGCGAACGCTTCCATCACTTGCTTGCCGCCGGCGAGAGTGAAGTCGCCGCTTTGCGAAGCGATGACCTTGAACTTCGGATCGTTCTTGATGATCTCCATCAGCCCGGCATGGCGGTCGTTCGCGGGGGCCGACCCGACGGTGCCTTGCAACTCCACGATATTGATCGGGCCCTTATCGTCCTTGTAGTGCTCCTCGAGCCAGCGTCCGCCGCGACGACCTTCCTCAAGGAAGTCGGAGCCGATCATCGTGACATAGAGCGACGGGTCCTTCGCGTCGATCATTCGGTCCGTCAGCACGACGGGAATATGCGCGCGCTTGGCTTCCTCGAGCACCGGCTCCCAGCCCGACTCCACGACGGGCGAGAACGCGATCACATCGACTTTCTGCGCGATGTACGAACGGATCGCCTTGATCTGGTTTTCCTGCTTTTGCTGGGCGTCCGAGAACTTGAGCGTGATGCCGGCGTCCTTGGCGGCCGATTTGACGGAGACCGTGTTGGCCGTGCGCCATGCGCTTTCGGCACCTACCTGAGCAAAACCGAGGACGATCTTCTTGTCCTCGGCGTGGCCGGCGGCGGCTGCCCCGACGAGGGTAACTGCGAGCAATGCTTGAAGCGCCTGGCGTAGGGTGCGTCTCATTTCAAGTCTCCGATAGCTCTGTTGGTTTGTCGTTCTTGCTACTGCTTGCTCTTGCTGCCCGGCCCGAGCGCGTCCCACGAGAACGAACTCGGAAATAGCCAAACTATAGGCACACGCGCCCCCGGCGACGATTAGCGTTTTCCCCAGATCACGCCGGCAAATAGTAATGCTATTTCTCGGGGGTCGAAGCGCTGGAAATCCGCGAGCAGCAGGCATTTTCCGTGCCGATCCGATCCCGACCACTGCTTCACCGTTACGAAAAGTTTGCTTTTCTCAAATAGTGGTCAAGCGACGCTAGTCGATATATAGTAATACTACTTTAGGTCATCACCTGACGCCAACATGACTGACAAACCCCGCAAGCTGCGCTCCGCCGAATGGTTCGGCAGAGCCGACAAGAATGGCTTCATGTACCGAAGCTGGATGAAGAACCAGGGCATCCCTGATCACGAGTTCCAGGGCAAGCCGATCATCGGCATCTGCAACACGTGGTCCGAGCTCACACCCTGCAATTCGCATTTCCGCAAGCTCGCCGAGCACGTCAAGCGCGGCGTCTTCGAAGCGGGCGGCTTCCCCGTGGAGTTTCCGGTGTTCTCCAACGGCGAGTCGAATTTGCGCCCGACGGCGATGTTCACGCGCAATCTCGCGAGTATGGACGTCGAGGAAGCGATCCGCGGCAATCCGATCGACGCGGTCGTGCTGCTTGCGGGATGCGACAAGACCACGCCCGCGCTGCTGATGGGCGCGGCGAGCTGCGACGTGCCGGCCATCGTCGTCAGCGGCGGTCCGATGCTCAACGGCAAGCACGAGGGCCGCGACATCGGCTCGGGCACCATCGTCTGGCAACTGCACGAGCAGGTGAAGGCCGGCAAGATCACGTTGCACGAGTTCATGTCGGCCGAAGCCGGCATGTCGCGCTCGGTCGGCACCTGCAACACGATGGGGACCGCATCGACGATGGCGAGCATGGCCGAGGCGCTCGGCGTGACGCTGCCGCACAACGCGGCGATTCCCGCCGTCGACTCGCGCCGCTACGTGCTCGCGCATCTGTCGGGCATGCGTATCGTCGAAATGGCGCTCGAAGACCTGCGTCTTTCGAAGCTGCTGACGCGCGAGGCATTCGAAAACGCGATTCGCGTCAATGCCGCGATCGGGGGCTCGACCAATGCGGCCATCCACCTGAAGGCGATCGCGGGCCGCATCGGCGTGCCGCTCGAGCTCGACGACTGGACGCGCATCGGCCGCGGCACGCCGACGATCGTCGATCTGCAGCCTTCGGGCCGCTTCCTCATGGAAGAGTTCTATTACGCGGGGGGCTTGCCCGCCGTCGTGCGCCGCCTCGGCGAAAAGGGCCTCGTGCCGTATCCCGACGCGTTGACGGCGAACGGACGCTCGCTGTGGGAGAACTGCAAAGAGGCACCGATCTACAACGACGAGGTGATCCGGCCGCTCGACAAGCCGCTCGTCGCCGACGGCGGGCTTTGCGTGCTGCGCGGCAATCTCGCGCCGCGCGGCGCGGTGCTGAAACCTTCGGCGGCGACGCAGTCGCTCTTGCAGCATCGCGGCCGCGCCGTTGTGTTCGAGAACTTCGACGACTACAAAGCGCGCATCGCGGATCCGGATCTGGACGTGACAGCCGACTCGATCCTCGTCATGAAGAACTGCGGACCGAAGGGTTACCCGGGGATGGCGGAGGTCGGCAACATGGGGTTGCCGCCAAAGCTGCTCGCGCAGGGCGTCACCGATATGGTGCGGATCTCCGATGCGCGGATGAGCGGCACAGCGTACGGCACCGTCGTGCTTCACGTTGCGCCGGAGGCCCGCGCGGGCGGGCCGCTCGCGGTGGTCCGCAACGGCGACTGGATCGAGCTCGATTGCGAGAACGGGCGGCTGCATCTCGAGATCGACGATCGTGAACTGGAAGCGCGTCTTGCCGAGTGGAGGGAAGGGCAGCGGCCGTCGGCGGCCGATGCGAGCGGCTACCGCAACCTCTATGTCGACCATGTCCTGCAAGCCGACGAGGGATGCGACTTCGACTTCCTGGTCGGCTGCCGCGGCGCCGAGGTGCCGCCGCATTCACACTAGAAGGAACAGGCCCTAGGCTGACTCAACGAACGCTGCGCGTGGCGACTTCGAGAATCGTCTCGGCGTCGGCGCGCGCGTTCTCGAGTTGCACGAGGCTCGCCTGGCGAGCGCCGAGCGGATCGCGGTTCTCGATGGCCGTGAGAATGGCCTTGTGCCGCGGCAGCGAGAGCGCGTGCGTATCGGGGTGGCGGCTCGTCAGCTTGATCGACTCCGAGAGCGCCAGCGACATCATATTGCCGATGAAGGCGAGCATGTCGTTGTGCGTGGCGGCCATGATCGCCCGGTGAAACTCCAGGTCCGGCTCCAGCAATTCGGACGCCGTTTCCGCCCGTTCCATCCTATCGAAGGCGCTGCGCAGGCGCGCCAAATCCTCGTCCGTGCTTTCGGTCGCGGCAAGCGCGGCCGCCGCCGGCTCGATGATGCGCCGCACGGTCAGCAGCGAGCGGAAGAAATCGCCTTCGGGCGTGCTGCTGATCGTCCAAAAGAGCACGTCAGGATCGAGCATGTGCCATTCTTCACGCGGCTTCACGACGCTGCCGACACGCGGCTTCGACGTGACGAGTCCTTTCGCGACCAGCACGCGGGTGGCCTCGCGCAAAACGGGCCGGCTCACGCCATACGATTCGCAGAGACCGGGCTCAGGGGGCAGGCGCTCTCCCGGCGCGAATTTGCCGCTAACGATCTCGATGCCGAGTTCCTGCACGATTCGCGCGTGCATGCTCTTGCGATTCTTGAGATGCCGATAGTCCATAGTATTGAGAGTGCGGTTCGCTCCTCCGCTTGGTGCGAACCTTGCGGCGCTTACGCCGGCGAGGTGTTCGCAGCATAGCACAGGGGTCCGGCACCGAGAGCGGCGCCAAAACCCGCAGTGTTGCATTCGCCGCTTGTCGAATTGCGATTTCAGGGTTTTACCTAGGGCGGTTTCCATTTCCTGCCGACAAAGAATGACCAAAGAGCAAATGGAATAAATGGCGGCGTTGCTCCGTTAAGTCGTGAGGAGACCATTGCGAAGTAGCGTTCAACCCTTGAAGCATCGATCCTCCTTCGACCTTGAACCTTCAACCGCCGGCCGATTCCGCGCGCGAATCGCAATCGTTGGTCGGCAAGGAGATGCAAATGAAATCGCACCGGATACTATCCGCCGTTTTCGTCGCGCTGATGCTGGCCGTGTCGACATTGTCCGCGACGGCGTGCTCGTCGACGGACGGCAATCCGCCGCAACAAGGCAACAACGGCAGCTCGAACAGCAGCGGCGCTTATTGAAATCGCTCGCCATTGCCGGCAACGACGGAGTGAGTTTCGAAAACGAAGTGGTATTGGGGCTTCCGCGACTGCGCCGCTATGCGCGTGCGCTGACGGGAGACCCCGCATGGGCCGACGATCTCGTGCAGGATACGGCGGAGCGGGCGCTCGCGCGTCATCGGGCGTTCCGTGACGGCAGCAACCTGCGTGCGTGGCTCTATACGATTCTGAGGAACATTTATATCGATCAATTGCGGGCACGGCGTGAAATCGCCGTCGACGATGAAACAGCGCCGTGGCGAAGCCTCGAAGCGCCGCGCACCGAAGTCGACGGTCTCGTATTGCGCGACGTCCAGCATGCGCTTTATCACCTGCCGGTCGAGCAACGGGAAGTGCTCTTGCTGGTAGGCGTGGAGGAGTTGACCTATCAAGAAGCGGCGACTGTGCTCGGCGTGCCGATCGGTACAGTGATGTCGCGGCTCTCGCGTGCGCGCGAGCACATGCGGACATTGCTCTCGGGCGAGTCGGCCGCGCCTAAGGCGGCCCCGCCTAAGCCGGCCGCGCCTAAGGCGGCCCCGCTCAAAGTAGTGAGAGACAAGTGATGAACGACTATCGCGATTCCGGCTCTTCGGAGCGCCTCGACTTGCAGACGCTGTCCGCATTCGTCGACGGCGAGCTGCCCGATGCGGCGCACGCCGCCGTCGGCGCCGAGCTCGAACGCGATCCCGAGTCGATGGCGCGCGTCGCCGCCTGGCGGGCCCAGAAGGCGGCGCTGAAGGCGTTGTTCGGCGACGCCGAACGCGAGGCCCCCTCGGTGGTGGTTTTGCGTCGACCTCATTCGCGGATGCTGCGCATGGCCGTGGCCGCCGGCTGGCTCTTCGTCGGCATCGCGCTCGGCACGATAGCCGGCAATCTCGTGCCGCGCGCGCTGCACAGTGCGCACGAGCCGGCCACGTTCGCGCGTCGCGCCGACATCGCCTATGCCGTGTATGCGCCCGAAGTTCGGCATCCCGTCGAAGTCGGCGCGCAGGACGAGGCGCATCTCGCGAGCTGGCTCTCCAAACGGCTCGGTCGGTCGCTGTCGATTCCGTCGCTGCAAGAGTACGGCTACACGCTCGTCGGCGGACGATTGCTGCCGGGCGACAGCGGGCCTGCCGCGCAATTCATGTACGAGAGTCTGCAAGGGGCGCGGCTCACGCTTTACGTCGCCTCGATCCCGACCGACGAAACGGCGTTCCGCCTCTTGCGCGACGGCGACCGGCGAACATTCTATTGGGTCAGCGATCATTTCGGCTACGCCCTCTCAGGGTCGATTTCCGAAGAAAAACTGCGATCGATCGCCGTCGACGTCTGCAGCGAGCTGGGCGGCCGTCCCGAATCGTGGTCGGAGTCGTCATCCGACTCTTCTCGGTAGCGATCGCGCTCATTCAGTGCTTCTTAAGCAGAACCAAAGAATTCGTGAATTCACGACCGGTCCGAGCCTGCCTATCCTGGTGACTTTGAAGCGGAGTGGGACCAACGAGCGAAGCGGGGCCATGCGGCCACGCGCGCGCGGCGGGTTGCGCTTGGTCGAGCCAGGGGAGGGGAGGAGCGCATGGAAGCCTTGATTTTCGATGTCGACGGGACGCTCGCGGATACCGAGGCTGCGCACCGCGAAGCCTTCAACGCCGCGTTTGCCGAGGTGGGGCTCGATTGGCAATGGGATGAAGCGCTCTACACCCGACTGCTGGATGTCGCCGGTGGAAAGGAACGTATTCTGCACTATTGGCGCTGCATCGAGCCTGAGGAAGCGAGCGGCCCCAAGGCGTGGGAAACGGTCGAAGCGCTTCACGCGATCAAGACACGACACTATGCGCAACGCGTGCGTGAGGGCATGTTGCCGTTGCGCCCGGGCGTTCAGCGCCTGATCGTTGAGGCGAACGAAGCCGGGCTGCCGGTCGCGATCGCGACGACCACGACGCCGGCCAACCTCGATGTATTGCTGAGCGCACGGCTCGGCGGCGATTGGCGCAAGCGCTTCGCCGCGATCGGCGACGCTTCGACCACACCGGTCAAGAAGCCCGCGCCCGACGTTTACTTGGCAGTCCTCAATGAATTGAAGATCGAGGGTTCACGCTGCGTCGCGTTCGAAGATTCGGAAAACGGCTTGCATGCCGCCACAGCCGCTGGCGTTCCGACGATCGTGACGCCCACGGCCTATACGCGTCATCACCGTTTCGATGAAGCGCTGGCGGTTCTCGCGCACTTGGGCGATCCGGACATGCCTCTCGGTGTCGTTCGCGGACACGACCGCCGGTGGATCGATTTGCCGACATTGCGGCGTTGGCATACCGATGCGTCACCGGCCCGCTTACACGCCCACGTCCGGTGATGCGTAAGCCTCGCGGCACTACCGGCTGCGATAGTCGGCCCGCGGCGATTCAGATCAGCTTTTGCGCGAGCGCACGAGCGGCGGCGACGTGACGGCTCGTGCAATCGAACTTGCGCATGACGTTCCGGATGTGATGCGTCACGCCGTGCTCGGAGATGTTCAGAATGCAGCCGATCTCCCATGTGCTCTTGCCGGCTGCGATCCAGCGGAGGCACTCGCGTTCGCGCTTGGTCAGGTGGACCGTCGGCGCCGCCCGCGCTTTCACCGAGCGCGTCACGAAGTGGTGCAACTGCACCGAAAGCAGGCACAGATGCGGCAGCGCGGAGAGGAGGTGCTGGCGCGCGGCGGGGACCGGCAGGCGACGCGAGTCGACGAATGCGCTGAAGCTGCCGAGCCCGCCGTCCGGCGCATGAATAGGAATCGTCACGCCGCAGTCCATCCCGTGGCGGCGAGCCTCGGCGCGCAACGCCTGCGGCGCCTCGCCCGCATAGAGCGCATCGTCCCATAGGAGCGGCGCGATGCCGGTGAGCGCATGAGCGACCGTCGGATCGATGGCCCTGAAATCGTTTTCGGCGTAGACCCTGTGCCACGTTTCGTCGTAGCTCGAAATGGTGATCTCACTCGCCTTGGCCTTATCCTCGGCCGCTCCGGCCCAGTACAAAAAGCCGTCGACATTCAACAACCGGCAGATTTCAGTGAGCCGCGTTTTTGCGTCGGCCTCGTCTTCGCATGCTTCGAACGCCGTCAGGCACGCGGCGCTCAAGGTATCGACATTCATGGATCAGGCCCGCATCACAATCAGCCGTAAGGCAAGGAAATATTCGAAATTTGGCAGCCAGGATGCGAACGATGTTTGACAAAAATCAAAGAAGTAATCGAAAGAGCGTATAACGGATCACGCAATTCGACTTCGCACCTGGGTCAGCATGTAAACGGCAAATCAGGGGCGCGCTTTAGTGCGCCCGGCGCGGTCGTTTTCGAGGGCCACCCGATGGCCTGTCAAACGCTGGTTCGCCCCATCAGGCGGACGTGAGAGCTTCGTCACGATTTTCCCAGGCAGGCGAGTCTGTCCACTACTACATGGATATGTAGGTAGCCGAACTCAAGTTATTAAGGGAAGTTACCGATATCCATTAAGAAGCTCGGTAGGGTTGATCGGGCAGGACAATAGGTGGATAAGAATGAAGCAGGAAATGAATCGAGGGCTCTCGATGAGGGCACAATTGACGGCGGCAATCGGCGTCGCGTGCGGGGTCGCATTGGTGATCGCCGTCATCGCATTCGTTGGCATGCGCCTCGCCAATGAGCGTCTGCGGTCGGTCTACGAAAACGACACGATGGCGCTGCAAAGTCTCTCGAAGCTCGAATATCGTCTTTTCGAGGCGGCAGCCGTCGCAACGAACGTTTCGATCGATACCGATCACTCGCGCGTAGGCGAGGGCGTCAAGCTCATCGACACCGATCTGACCGAGTTCGAGCCGTATTGGGAGAGCTACCAGAAGACCACCGCGGACGCCCACGAGCGGGAGGTCGCGCAAACGTTCCGCAGCGCATATGACACGATGGTGGCGCAAGGGATACGCCCGATCGTGACCGCGCTGAAAGCAGGCGACGCGGCGAAGGCGGCCGATCTCGCGCATGTCACGCTCCCGCCGCTCGTGCTCAAAACGAAGCTGGCTTTGCGCGCGCTCAAGGTGCTTCAGCTCGATGCCGCCAAGACCGAATACGAGGAGGCGCGCGCGGAGGCGTCGACGCTGATCGAAGTGTTGTCGGTCGTGGCCTTCATCGGCATTGGTTTCGCGGTCGCCTGCGGCATATGGATTCGCCGCAGGCTCTACGCCCAACTAGGCGGAGAGCCCGCCTACGCCCGCCACGTCGTCACAACCATTGCGCAAGGCGATCTCAGCGTGCGCCTGGAGACGGCCGACGGCGATTCGCGAAGCGTGCTCGCCGCGATGGGACAGATGCGCGATGCGCTGCGCGACATGGTCGTTCGCATCAAGGAATCGGCGGACAGCATTTCGGTTGCGACGGAGCAGATCGCAAGCGGCAACGCCGATCTGTCCTCCCGCACCGAGCAGCAGGCGGCCTCGCTCGAGCAGACGGCGGCGAGCATGGAGCAGTTCTCGGCAGCCGTGAAACAGAACGCCGACAATGCGCAGCAGGCGATGCAACTGGCCGTGGCCGCCTCGGATGTCACGAAGGAAGGGGGCAACGTAGTCGCCCAGGCGGTGCAGACGATGCAGGAGATCTCGAGCGAATCGCAGAAGATGGTGGACATCATCACGGTCATCGAGGGCATCGCGTTCCAGACAAATATCCTGGCGCTCAATGCCGCGGTCGAAGCGGCACGCGCGGGTGAGCTCGGCCGCGGGTTCGCGGTCGTCGCGGGTGAGGTGCGCTCGCTCGCGCAGCGCAGCGCGACGGCCGCGAAGGAAATTCGCGACCTGATCCAAGGCTCGGTCGAAAAGATCGTGTCGGGCACGCGGCTCGTCGATCGCGCCGGCGAGCTGATGCACGATGTCGAGCGCTCGAATGCGCGCGTCGTCTCGATCATGAGCGAGATTTCGACCGCTTCGAATCAGCAAAGCACGGGCGTCGAGCAGATCGGCCGTGCGGTCGCGCAGCTCGACGAAGTGACGCAGCACAATGCCGCGCTCGTCGAAGAGGCCGCCGGCGCAGCACAAGCGCTCGAGCAGCAGGCTCGAGGGTTGACCGTGGCGGTCGGCTCGTTCCGCATCGAGCAGGGCGCGGCGATGTCCGGCGGCGGATTTCAGTCGCGCGGCATTTCTCCGTCCACGAGGATGGCCTCGCCCAAGGCTCCCAAGATGCAGCCGCTTTTAGCTAAGTAGTTCTTGGCCGTTCGGCTTCCCTGCGAGTGCCGCCGGTCGCCGGCCGTCGGCTGGCGGCGCTCGCGCTGTTCCCGCGTCATCGATCGCATCTCTGAACCGTCACGTCACGGAGGAACCCATGCACGCATCGAATCTCCCTTGCGAACTGAAATCGCCCTCGGCTTGGAAAGGAACCGAGCTCGTCGGGCGCGACGATTGGCAATATCGGCTCACGGATGCCGAAGCCAACGAAGTTGAAGCGGCGTTTCAGCGTTTTACCGATCGACGGATCGGCCTTCTCGAGGCCGCGCAAAGCGATTTTCCGCTGCCGACGCTCGGCCCGAAGCTCGCCACGCTGCTCGACAAGCTCGAGCGCGGCTACGGGTTCCTCGTGATTCGCGGGCTGCCCGTCGCGGATAAGTCGCCCGAGCAGGCGCGCCTGATCGCCTGGGGCGTGGGAATGTATCTCGGGGTTGCGCTGCCACAGAACGACGACGTGGAGATGATCGTCGATGTGCGCGATAAGGGGTATGACAGCGCGGTCACGTTGCGTGGCAACAGTTCGAAGGATGCGATCCGCTATCACGTCGATCCGTGCGACGTCGTCGGTTTGCTCTGCCGCCGCGGCGCGAAGGCGGGCGGACTGAGCCTCGTGACGAGCTCGCTCACCGTGCACAATGAAATCGCGCGCCGCAGGCCGGACTTGCTGCAAGTCCTTTATCGGCCGTTCCCGTTCATCAAGCTCGCCAAGAGCGAAGCGGTGCCGTACTACCTCTCGCCGATCTATGGCTTCCGTGAAGGCCATTTCACGAGCCAGTTCTACGCGAAGCGGATCTACGCGGCTTCCGAGCTGCCGAACGCGCCTCGGCTCACCGACGCGCAGCGCGAAGCGATCGAGCTGATCGAGACGATCGCGGGCGACCCGGAGCTGACGCTGCCGATGACCCTCGAGGCTGGCGACCTGCAATTGCTGTCGAACCACGTGATCTACCACTCGCGCACGGAGTTTCACGATCACGAGGAAACGGACCACAAGCGCCATCTGTACCGCCTGTGGTTCGCGACGCGCAATAGTCGGCCGCTGCCGGCCACGTTCGTCGATGCCTACAACGGTTCGACGGAGCCGGGTACCGTGCGAGGCGGATACATCGGCTGGAAATTCCCCGAGAAGGTCGGCCCGTATCAGCAGCGTCTCTCGGGCGAGCTTGGCCTTGCCGCCTAGCGCTTGAATGCGCGCAAGGGCGCAAACGATTGCGCGGCGTTCGCAAACGTTTGTGGCGCCGCGATTTTTGTGGGCGCCCTTCGCGTTTTCCGTCATGGACCTCATCGGAGATAGACGATGAAGACGATCAAGACGTTCGATACGACGTTGCGCGACGGTGAGCAGGGCATCGGCTTTCTGCTCGACCACGCGGACAAATGGCGTGTGTTCGAGGCCGTGGCTTCCATCGAGCCCGACTATGTCGAGCTCGGTTACCCCGCTTCCGCCGAGGCGGAGTACGCGTTCGTCGAGCGGGCGGCCGTGCATCTGCGCCGGCACACTCGCTCGGAACCCGTGGCTTTCGCGCGTCTTGCCCCGCGCGACGTCGATCGTGCCGCGGACAGTCTGCGGGCGAGCGGTGGCATTGTGCAATTGCTCGGGGTCGGCTCCGAGATCCATCTGCTGCGCAAACGGCGCATCGACGAAGCCGCCGCGCATATCGAGCTGATCGCGGCGATCGAGCGTGTGAAGTCCCGCGGCGATCTTGTGCCGGCGGTCATCTTCGAGGATGCCTCGCGGGCCGATCCGGCTTTTCTTAAGCGGCAGATCGCTGTCGCGCTCGAGGCCGGCGCATCGATGATCACTTACGCCGATACGGTCGGCTACTGCACACCTGCCGAGGTCGAGGCGGCCATGCGCGGGCTCGTCGCGGAGTTCGGCGAGAGTGTGAGCTGGGGCGTTCACTTCCATAACGATCTGGGGCTTGCCACCGCCAATACGCTCTTCGGCGTGCGCGCGGGCGCCGACGTCGTGCACGCGACGCTCGGCGGCATCGGCGAGCGCGCGGGCAATTGCGCGCTCGAAGAGATCTACGCGTGCCTGCTTTACAAAGGCGAGCAGTATGGCGCCGCAGTCAAGCTCGACGCCGAGGCGCTCGTCGCGGCTTGCGAGCAAGTATTTCGCTACGCGGATAAGCCGATCCCATCGAACAAGCCCGTCATCGGCGAACATGTCTTCTCGACGGCGGCCGGCATTCACCAGGACGGCATCCTGAAAGAC
This sequence comes from Trinickia symbiotica, assembly GCF_003028655.1. Classification (GTDB taxonomy): domain Bacteria; phylum Pseudomonadota; class Gammaproteobacteria; order Burkholderiales; family Burkholderiaceae; genus Trinickia; species Trinickia symbiotica_A. Next base: position 150,577 of record NZ_PYUC01000006.1, on the reverse strand, counting down.
CCGCAGTGCTACGAGTATGTCGAAGCGGCACGCTTTGGCCGCTCGCGTCGTTTCGTGACCAACCGCTTGTCGAGCTCGAAGCTGACCGAAGCGGCTTTGCACGAAGGAGCCTGACATCGCCAGCGAATCCTTGGCGGTGTCACCGCCACTCATCGATGAGAGCACGGGCCACGAGGCCGCCGACGGCTTGCGTGCGCCGCTGCGCTATTGGGCCGCGGCCGCGATCCTGATCGGCGTGTTCATGGCCACGCTCGATAGTTCGATCGTCAACATCGCGTTGCCGACGATCGCCGCTCGCTTGCACACGGATGCAGCCACCGCCACGTGGGCCGTCACCGCTTATCAGATGGCAAGCGCCGCGACGGTGTTGACATTCGCGGCACTCGCGCAACGTCTGGAACCATCCACGGTCTATGCACGCGGGCTTGCCGCGTTCGTGGCCGCATCGCTCGCCTGCGCGCTGGCGCCGACGATCGGTTGGCTCGTCGCGTTCAGGACCGCGCAAGGGCTCGCTTGTGCCGCGATCGTCAGCGTGGGCATCGGGCTCTATCGAAGTGTGGTGCCCGCACGCATGTTAGGCTCCGTGCTCGGCATCAATGCTCTCGTGGTGGCAGCCGGCGCGGCGGCGGGACCCGCCGTCGGCGGCATCTTGCTGACGGTGGCCGATTGGCGCGCGCTCTTCTATGTCAACGTGCCCTTGGGAGCCGCCGGCTGGGTCATCGCGCGCAAGGCGCTCGCCGCCGTGCGGACCGTCGCGCCGCCCCTGCAAGGCGGCTTCGATTGGCCTGGCGCGGTGCTCGCCGCGGCCGCGATGAGCCTCGTCGTCGCGGGCGTGGATGGGCTGGGCCGGCGCTCGCACGTCGGGTCGATCGTGCTGTTTTCGTGCGGCGCTCTTCTGATACTCGCTTTCGCGCTAGTGCAGCAGGCCGCTGGGCCACGCGCGTTGCTTCCGCTGGATCTCTGCTCGCGGCGCTTTTCCACAGCGGCAATCACATCGATGCTCACCTTCGTGGCTCAGGGCTCCGCGCTCGTCGCGCTGCCGTTCCTGCTGCAGACCGGTTATGGCTACACGCCTATCGAGTCGGGCCTGATCCTGCTCGCCTGGCCCCTCGCGGTGGCGGTCGCCGCGCCGCTGGCCGGGCGGCTCGCCGACCGAGCCGACGGCCGTCGGGTAGCAACCACGGGGCTCGCACTATTCGCGTTCGGTCTCGGTGCGCTTGCCATGCTGCCCGGTGCCGGTGCGCATCCGGCTGAGGCGGCGATCATCTGGCGCGCGGCTGTAGCAGGGGCCGGCTTCGGACTGTTTCAGACGCCGAACAATCGCGAAATGCTCAGCGTCGTCGACAAGCCACGCACCGGCATGGCCTCGGGTGTGCTGGCGACGGCGCGCACGCTCGGGCAATCGATCGGCGCCGCGCTCGTCGCCGTCGTGCTGGTGAATTTCACCCAGGCGGGCGAGGCAGTCGCGAAAGGCTCATCGACGGGCTGGCCGATTGGCACGGCGTTGTGGATCGCCTGTGCTTCGGGGTGCGCGGCTGCTGCACTGAGCGCATCTCGGCAGATGCGCCGGCGCTAGCCGGAGACGCCGATATGGCTCGCCCGTGAGGTGCTGGCAAAGCGGTTGCTCGGCGCCGAGCTGGATGGTGGGGGAAGGGCACTTTCTAGCGAGCGCGGGAGCCTTGTATGATTGCTATTGGTAGCGTATGAACGGAGCGGCGAAAGCCGTGCGTTACTCCCGCCCCGAAAGGGTCGCCACCCAAGTGTGGTGATAGCCAAGAGGTCCGATTAGTCTTTGGAAGAGGCTCCTTTCGAGGAGCCTTTTTTCTTGCCGGGCGCACGCCGATGTGCCCGCCTTCCTCGCGGCGGCTCCTCGATCGGCCGATTCGTCAGCGTGTTGTGCAGGATTACGTGCAGCCTGATTGGCGCTACCATGCCGACGAGACGCTTCTGCCGCCTTTCGACGCGGCTCTGGGCGGTCACGTTTCCGCGGCCTACCGACAACCGATCGAGATCAACGTTGCAGATCTGCGTTCCGAACTGCGGGCCCGCCGCGATGGTCTGGATTGAAAGTGGAACAAACCGAATTCGGCGCGCCATTGATGATTGTTCCTCCGATAATTCGTCGGTATCATTGCGCAAAGCGTAAAAAACGCAGGCGGTGGCATGGGGTAGCCGGCGCGATGACTGCCCGCTGAAGGCGATTCCGGCAGCGCGCAAAGAACTATGCAACAGCGTTGACTCGAGCGGCACGGCGCAACGCACGGACCATCACCGAAAGCCGCACGGACATCTCAATGTCGGGCCATACAACGTGCGCTTCCGGGGGGAGAGATGGAAACATTTGGTCAGTTGTTGCTCGACGTCTACCGCGGTGCGCGCGAGATCCCGGCCGACGACTTCCAGGCCTATGCGCTGCGGCAGCTCAAGGCCGTGATTCCGTTCGACATGGCGCGATGGGGGACCAGCGCAAGGGATGACCGAGGCGTGGATTTTCATCGCCCCTGCGTGCTGGAGGATCCGCCAGAAACGCTCGAAAACTACGCCGAAATTCGCGAGCAGGATAGCGCTGCGCGGTATGTCATTGACCGGCCCGGCCGGACCGGCAACTTTGCCCTCACCGCGCAGTACAGGGCCAGCCGGAAAACCGCCGGCATTTTCGCGTACGCGCGGCGTTTCCGTCATGAACATGGTCTGATCACCGCTTTCCGGAACCCCGAGACCGGGTTACTGAAAACCGTCTCCCTGTACGGCGCCTATAGTAACCGGCCGTTCACAGAGCAACAGCGACGAATGATGCAGGCCGCCGCTCCGCATCTGATGGAGGCGTGGACCGTAAATCACATCGTCCACCTCGAGCAGATCCGGGCGACGGCAGCAGAAGCGCGGTGGAGCATGGCGATCGCCGATGCGGCGGGCCATCTCGTTTTCGCGGAGAGCGATTTTGAATCCATGCTCTGCGCCGAATGGCCCGCGTCGCGACACATAGTCCTCCCTGCGCCGATGTACGACACCATCTTTGGCACGAATCAGAACCGGTACGCAGGCCGAACGTTCATCGCGACGGGCACGCCTTCGAGGTCATTGTGTTTTCTGAAGGCGCGTCGACGCCTCCCGGTCGATAGCCTGACCGCACGCGAACGCGAGATCGCGCAGCTCATTGCGCAAGGAATGACACACAAGGAGATCGCGAGGCGGCTGTGTATCGCCCCGGCGACAGTGCGCAATCATGCCCAGGCGATATTGAAAAGAGCTGATGTCCACAATAACGCTGAACTGGCGACACAATTGAAGCGCGCCGGCTATTGAACGGACCGACATCACACGGGGAACGGTCATGGATCGGCTCAATCCGCTGGTGCTATCGCTGTACCGGGCGGCGCGGGAAGCGCCCATAGCCGAATTTCAGGACGCTGCGCTGCGGCTCGTCAAGTCGCACGTCCGGTTCGACGGGTGCAAGTGGGGAGCCAGCGCGATCGATGATCACGGCGTGCTCTTTCAGTCAGTTCATTTTCACGAAGATGATCCCGAGGGCGCGGCAGTCTATAACGAGGTGCGTCATCAGGACCGTGCCGCGTTCTGGGCGATTAGCCATCGGGGGCAGACAGGCAACTTTCATTTCGCGTCGTTCTACGAGGGCCTCTCAGCGATCGCCGACTACACGCGCCGCTATCGCCATTCGAACGCGCTGATCACGGGTCTACCCGGCGTCGATGACCGTGCCATACAGTCCGTGTCGATTTATCGGGGCGATTCGGACAATACGTTTTCTGAGAATGAACGGCGCGCCATCGAATACATCGTGCCGCATCTGAACGAGGCGCTGACAATCAGCCGGCTGTTTGCCGCGACACGCTTTCGTGCGGCAGCGGAAGGGCACTGGGCAGTCGCAATAGTCGATCATGCCGGCGTGTTGCAATTCGCTGACCCGGAGTTCGAGGCTCTCATCCAGGCGGAATGGCCCGCCGGTACCGTGCGGCGGCTGCCGGGCGCGGCACACGTTGCACTGACCTCTGGCGATGGGAGCCGACAGTACACGGGGCGGACGCTGATCATGCGCTACGTCGCCGAGGCGGGCATCATCTTCGTCCGGGCGCGGCCTCGCGTACCCGCTGATGGCCTGACGCCGCGCGAGCTGTCGGTGGTGCAGGCTATTGCTCGCGGCTACACCCACAAGGAAATCGCGCGGCTCCTGCACCTTTCACCGGCGACCGTGCGCAATCAGATTCAGGCCATTCACAATCGACTGGAGGTCGGCACCAACGCAGAGCTCGTCGCCGTGCTGCTGCGGGCGGGATATTGAGCGCAAAGGGGATTTCGGCAATGCACTACGGTCAGACTGAACGTTCATCGGTTCGCCGGGTGAGGCGACCTGCTCTAGGGGGGAGGCTCCCGTGAGCGGACATGAAATCCTGCTATCGTTATATCGCGGCGCGCCCGGGAAGTCCCTGTCGATCAGTTTCTTGACTGGGCACTGGGACTGCTAAAGACAGCCGTGCCGTTCGATATGGCTCGATGGGGCATTGGAATACAGGACGGCGGCGGATGCACGTTTCCGGTCAATCATATTTTTGACAATGATCCGGAAATCGGGATCCACTACGACGCCGTTCGCGCGCACGACACAGCAGCACTTTGGTAGGAACCCATTTCCGATGCACAGGGAATTTTAACCAGCGCAAAAGTTGTTCGTCGCCGGATCAAGCGGGCATCTGGGGCTACGCCCGACGCTTTCGTCACGCACACGCGCTGATTGCCGGCGAGATTGATGCGCCCGGTCTCGGCCGCACGATTTCGCTCTATGGCGCCATGCCGGAGCGTCCTTTTGCGGAGTATCAGCGGCAAACCATGCAGTGGCTTTTTCCGCACCTAATGGAAGCATGGTCGATCAATCAGGCGTTACACGCGGAGAAAATCCGCATTGAACCGGATGAGCGTCAGTGGACAGTCGCAATGGCCGACCCTGCGGGTTTCCTGCACTTTGTCGAGCCTGATGCCTGGCCGCTACTTGAGGCAGAATGGCCGGGCATGCCCACACACCGATTGCCGGAGCATGCCATTCATGTCCTGCTTGAACGATCCGGTCGACGCTTCGACGGCACCCAGATCGTCGTCACGACGGTCGTGGCGGGACGCCTGCTGTTCCTGAAGATTCGCTCCCGCGTCGCGGCTGACAGCCTCACGCCGCGGGAACGGGCGATCGCTGCGGAGATCGCCGATGGGTTACACACAAGGAGATCGCCCGCAGGCTTGCCCTGTCGCCCGCGACCGTGCGTAACCAGATCCAGTCGATCCACGAGCGGCTCGACGTACGCAACAACGCGCAACTGGTGGCGAAACTCAGGCAGGCGCGCGGCTAGCTCGGGCCACCACTCCTGCGGCGGTAACTCGACATGGAAGAAGTGCCCCGCATCGACGCATCGGGCCGCGTGCGCGGGAACGACGCCGTGAGGTCGCCACTTCGCTGGACGGATCGGTCGGCACCTCGTGACTGGGTGCGGAACGCGGATACGTCAATCAGCGGTTCACGCGCCATCAAGCTTCAAGATGCTGGCGAAGAGCGTGTCGGCACGATCACCAAAATAGACGTGCAGAAGGTCCGGTGTCGCCATAAGTTCGTCGATCAACGGATAGAAGCGGCCGCGGTCGTGTGCCTGCGCGGCATGCTGCTCCAGTGCATGGACGAGCGATGCAGAAGGAGGCAGCCGCTCGACCATGGCGCGTCTCGGGCGCGGGGAAGACATAGTTCACCGTCCATGATCCGTCGCCGCCGACAACCGAGGAGCCTCTGGAACCGCTCGATGCGTTGCCGATTCAATCTCGCGTGACGACGGGGGTCAATGGTGCATTTGCATCATTGCGTCGCCGGCCATCTACCGCTTTACTTGCTATCAGGCGTCCGCTCAGCAGAAGGAGAGCGTAGAGTCATTGTCTTTCCGTCATGCCGGGCGCCCGCCCCAACGCTCGCCAAAGGGATCGCCATGAAAATACGTACCCTCCTCGCCGCAATAGTCTCGATGTCCGTCAATACGGCAGCCCGCGCAGATGATGAATTTTTTACTCACGTATATAGCCACCCTTCAAAAGCAAGCGGCTCATATTTAATCAATAAAAACGGCGGTGGTTTACAGATGAAATAAAAAATAGACTCTTGGCCGGAGCATGTGAGGCTCGAGACAACTAGACAGAACCGCGCTGGCCTCGTCGTAAACGCAATGATGCTAGATTGCAATAAATTATGGAGGTGTGAAAAATGATTTATGTCAGAATACTTGCTTGCTTATCAAGCCTTACTCTCAGCTCAATTAATCAAGCTTTCTCTGAAACAATAAAACTCGAATGTCATCTTGGCCCCAACAACATCGGTATGACGCACGATGTTACTCTCATTGTCGACACAGTAAAAATGACAGTAAATGGTCCATCAATCTCAAAATCAAAAGATGGTAATTCGATTGAAAAGACGTCGTCCGTATACGAAGACTCACTCTTCGCAAGTGAGACCGTCCAAGCATCAAGCGGCGCAATGAGTGACATTCGTCTTACCGTCGACAGAGTAAGTGGCAGGGTAAGCGAAGACCAACACCTCATCAATCCAAACAAAAACTTTGACAGGACCGTTCACCTGGAGGGGGTTTGTCAAAAAGTTCAACAAAACAAGTTCTAGATTATAATCAAGGAAGTTTGATTATTGAAGAACAACTATTTCCAATTGGATTGGATTCAACGATATAGGCTAATCGTGAATTATAAATACGCACTTCTCCTTGTTTGTCTTTTTTCCGCTGCCGCGCTGGCTAATGTTACGTCCGGCTCCGGCACTGGCCCAACGGCTGCTGCTGCATGCCAAGCAGCTAAAAATTCCGTGCTCAGTGGATATGCAGGAACTAAAAACATCTCAAGCATTAGTGAATGTGAGTGTTCGGGCCCCACGATAGATGCATTCCGAGATGAGGTGTATCAATGCACGGTGGACGTTTATTATCGTTAAAAACCTTGGCGCCAAGACGATATTTGATTTAATTCATAATTACCGCCAACTTTCGGTTGCTACCGAGCTCTTTTTCGCGGATGGCTAACCTTGGAGGCGTCCTAGCACATATTGCGCAAGCTCCTCTGGGAACGTTGTTGTATCCTGCTGGAACGGCGGATTTGTGTGATGGGTTATGAATAGCTTTGCAGGCCAAGACTACCGGCGACGAACTTTTTCCAGCGCGAATCGCCGCAGCTGCGGAAATGTTTCGCAGCGTTGGCGATTATGGCGCTCGTCCTAAACAACAGAAAAGTCGCCGAGCACCGTTGTCGCTCTCTTCTCGTGGAGGGACATCGCTCAGGTGGAAAGTAAGGACGGTCAAGCACCTGATGTCCCGGTTTCGTCATCTGCATAGAAATCAGCGGTGCTGTCTCCGGCACCAATTGCCCGGGTCCCCATGCCGACGTTGCATAGCCGGCTTCCTTCGCCAGCCAAAGTAAAAACGGTTCTACTCAACTATGGGTTTCAGAGCGCACTCACTGAAGGCGCCTAATCGATAAGCATTAGAGCAGTACTGGCGCACCGACGCGCAGCGAATGGCCAAGCTCACGCGCGCGCGCGGCTAGCCGGCGGCCACCATTGCTCCGGCGGCAACTCGAGATGAACGAAGTGCCCGGCGTCGACGTGCCGGATTTTCGCGTGCGGGAAGAACGCCGCCCATACATTGCTTTCACTGGCTGAGTCGGTCAGCACGTCCTCGCGACCGAAGACGATCTCGACCGGGCATTCGACACGCGGGGGACCTTCCAGCGCGGGCGCATTCCAAAAGTCTTGAAGGATGGTGCGGAATGCCGAGACGTCAAACAGCGCCTCGCGCGCCATCAGGCCCGCAAACTCGGCATATTGCGCGTCAGCACGAGCGCTAAAATAGACGCGCAGGAAATTGGGTGTGGCCATTAGTTCGTCGACCAGAAGCCAGAAGCAATCGCGGTTATACGGTTGGGCAGAGAGCAGGTCCAGTGCACGGACGAGCGACTCCGAGTGGGGTAGCCGATCAACCACGCGGCGTGCCACGCGGGCGAGCCCATCGACCACGTCGAAGACGGGAGCGAGCAGCGTGAGCGCGTGAATCCGCTCTGGAATCCGGGCCGCGACGCGCAAGGCGACATGCGCGCCGAACGAATTGGCGATCAGTCCGACCGGCTGCCCGTACTGTCGCGCCCGTTCGGCGATGAGGTCGGTCGCCATCTCTACGAGTTCGCCGAACGGATGCGCGAAGAGCACCACTCCGCGCGGTTGGTCCCACCATTCGACTGGCAAGGCGCTTCCGTAGCGTTCGCGCTCGGCAATACAGCTCAGGCCGGGGCCGCCGTGGAGAAAGAGATTCGGGGCGGATTCAGCGCCTGCTCGAGAGGTGGACAAAATGGGCTCCGGACGGATCTAGTTGGCTGCGTCTGTCGGTTATCCAACGACGGAGAATAAAAATCACAATGACTTATTTGCGTCATACGGACGGCAAGGGCCGCCTGGGATAGCGAAACCGATGTTCCCCCACCCCCACCCCCAGTACCCTCTGGCAGGCGGGGGAACAGACTCTTATGGCGAGCACCGACTACGAGGCATTGGGTGCCGAGGCGCTGTTGCGATAAGTCTGGTTGTCATAGAACCGGATTCCCTGAGGATTCTTACCGCGCAACTGGACGACGCGATAACTCGGATCGTTCGTATTGTTGATCGCGAGGAATGGACAAGCCTGACTGCAGACGGGGGCGTTGACCGTCACCGACGAGGCGCCCGCCGCAAGTTGCGCGAAGTTCTGCACGCCACCGCCCGAGTCTTCCGTCATGATCTCCACGCCGTACAGCGACGGCTGATTCTGCGCGGCCGTAAAGTCGACCGGCACGGACGCAATCGCTGCAGCCTCCGGGCCAGTGGGGCTCAGGAAATTCGCTAGGACGTCGCTGCCCAATGTCGCCCATGGCGTTTGCGCGCCAAGAGTCGAGTCTGCCGGAGGGGTGGCGTTGAAGACCGAGAATTGATCGAGTTGGACCCCGCTCCCGTTGTAGAGCGTGAAGGTATACGTCCCATTCGCAGGCAGTTGCGTAACATTGAGGTTGGTCGTGCTCCAGAAGCCCTTCGTTGGCGGTGTGAATGGCTCCGACGCCGACATCGATGTCCATGACCAACGGTATTCCCCCGTGTTGCTCGGCGTAGTCGTTCCAGCCAGCGGAGGCGATGCCGGCTGTTTGGTCATAATCGCGAGCGAATTGTCACCGGTGACGGCCGAGATCGTCATGTAGACTCCTGCCGTCGGCAGGCCAGGCCCCGTTACCAGCGCTGAATTGACATTCGTCGCGTTGGGTCCACTAAGGTTGAAATTCAGGATCACGCCAGCATCGTAGAAATTGACATCGCTACTGTTGGATCCATTCGGGTAGTTGTCGTAGAACATCCGTCGGGTGATGCGCGTTTCGACGGACGCATCGTACTTGAGCTGATTGCCGACGATGTCCCAGGAAACCTGGGTACCCCCCGGCAACGTGATCGGGCTCGAAACTGCTTGCACGGTCGTCACGAACGAGTATTGCGAAAGCGCTGTCCCGCTCCCGATCGAGTAGGGCACACGAATCACCGCGTTCGATCCATCGGCTGCGATCTTGACGATCGATGGTGTGCCGAGCGAGACCGATGACGAACTCAGGTCGGTGTCGTACTGCTGGATGCTAGTGTAGCCATTATCTTTGTAACTAGCATCGAATACCGCGGTGCAGGCCGAGGCGCTCGAGCCCGTCAGGCATAAGGTAAGCGCCGAGGGCAAGGCTCCGAGGTAAGTCGAAAGGTTCGAGAAATTGGTGGAAAAGCCTGCCGCCGGAGCCTGCAGCGGCGCGGGCGGATTCGCTTCGCCGGTCGTGCTCAGGTTGAGGTAGCCGCTTGCCTGGGTGGTGCCGTTCGGAAGTGGAATCTTGCTCACCAAGTAGGTCGCCGCACCTTGTTGCTGCACGGCAACGAGGTCGATTACGGCATCGGCGCCCGTGTGATTCGCCACGAACGGCGTACCGACGGGATCAAAGCTCGAGGACAGGCCGTTGGCGGCGAGCAGATTGACCAGATACGCGTCGAGCGTGCTGACAGCCTTCCGGACATTTGCCGCGGTCACTGCGCTGAGCGTGGTGGTCCCGCTTGCCGTGACGAAATCCATCGCGTTGCCGTCCTGAGTCAGCAGCGAACTGAGCGCAGTGGTGAGGGGCGTCACGTTGGCTACGGTGGACTGGCCGGCGGAAGGAAGGCCCGCGAGCACGGACACCATCGAACTTACCTGTCCGCTTGGATCAGTCGCGACTAGCGCGATTGGTGCGGTCAGGCCCGTTACGATGAGCGTGTAGTTGCCGTTCGCGTCAGCCGCAGCCCGGGCGGTCTTGCCGTTCATGTCGGTGGCGGTAACGACCGCGTTCGCCACGGCGTTGCCGCTCGCGACCGTGCCCTGTACGACAGCTTGTTGCGTGCTCCCTCCGCCGCCAGTGGCGCTCCCGCCATCCCCACCGCCATGGCATGCCGTCCCCAGTACGACATACGCGGCGGCGACCGGCAGCCAACCACGCTTGCGAAAGCTCGATAACTGTGCCATTTCCTTTCCCCTTTGGTCGATTTACAGACGTGTTCTTCTGAAACTTCTCGTGCGAAATCGAATCGTCCGAGCGGACACCGACCGCCGATTCTTTGTGTATGAAGGTAGGGCAGACGAGGGGATCGGCCAATGATGCAAATGCACCATTGCGTTTTCATTGACCACCGATTCGGCGCATGTCCCTATGGATCGCCTGTGCTTCGGGTGCGCGGCTGTTGCACTGAGCGCTTCGCGGCAGATGCGCCGATCCTGAAAGCCGGGAATCTGGTCAGGGCCGCGGGAGTTGCTCGCCGGGGGCCAGATATCCCCTCGATTCAAGTCGCGTTAGCATGCATGCGTGCGGATTCCGCAAGCAGCATTTTCTGCTAACGTGCCGTTTCCACGGACTTTCGCGAAGCGATGAAAGTACTCATTATCGAGGACGATGCGGCGATCGCCGCCAATCTTTGCGACTATCTCGAAAGCCTCGGCTACGAGGTGGACGTTGCCGCGAGTGGCAATGCGGGCCTGCGTTTCGCGCTCGCCGAGGCGTGGGACGCGATTCTGCTCGATCTCGCGCTGCCCGGAGTCGATGGGCTGACCCTGTGCCGCGAGCTGCGCCAGGAGGCCCATCGCGATACGCCGGTGCTGATGCTGACGGCGAAAGATCGACTCGACGACAAACTCGCCGGATTCGAGCACGGCGCCGACGACTATCTCGTCAAGCCGTTTTCACTGAAGGAAGTCGGCGCGAGGCTCGGCGCGCTGATCAAGCGTTACCGCGGCCAGGTCGCGACGCGCGAACTGTGTTTCGCCGACGTTCGCCTCGACCTCGCGACGCTGACCGTCGAGCGGGCAGGCCGTGCGATCAAGCTTCAACCCAAGTGTCTACAGATCCTGCGGATCCTGATGCAATCGCCAAACCGCGTATTCGGGCATGCGGAGCTCGAAGCGGAGGTTTGGGGCGAAACGCTGCCGGGCAGCGACACGTTGCGCACTCATATTTATACGCTGCGCAAGGCGCTAACCCTGCCCGGGGAGGCCGAGCTCATCGAGACGGTTCACGGGCTCGGCTACCGGCTCGCCGCGGGCGGAAAACATGCGGCGTAGTCTGCGCTTAAAAGTCGCGCTCGTATTTTCGGCGCTGACGATCGTGCTCCTCGTCGCGCAGGCGTTCGGTGTCAGGGTACTGGCCGAGGGGCAGGAGGAAAGGCTCATCGACGCGCTGATCCACGACGACATGGTCAGCGTGCTGCGGCGCTACCATGCCGACGAGACGCTCCTGCCGCCTTTCGACGCGGCTCTGGGCGGTTACGTCTCCGCTGCCTACCGGCAACCGATCGAGATCAGGCTGCCCGCGTATGTCGGCCGCCTGTCGAACGGGATCCACGAGATCATCCTCGGCGGACAAGAGATTCATGTGGCGATCGTTCCGTTCGAGTCGACGCGGCTTTACCGCGTCTACGACTTCAGTGCGTACGAGCAGCACTTCAAGGCAGTCATCAACGCGCTGATGGCCGGCACGGGCGTATTCGCTCTATTGACGATTTGGCTTGCGTTCGGCCTCTCCGCGTTGCTCGTGAGGCAGGTCGCCGGCCTCGCTCGCCAGGTCAAATTGTTGCGACACGCGGGCTCGGCTCCGATCAACCCGGGCAAATACGACGAAGAGGAACTCGTCGACCTCGTCTATGCGTTCAACGATTACCACACGCGCATGGAGGACGCGATCGACCGGGAGAAGGAGTTCACGAGCCACGTCAGCCACGAACTGCGCACACCGCTCACCACGATCAAGACGAGTTGCGAGTTGCTCGAGCAGGATCCCGCGATCGCCGGGAAATCGCGCGCCCGGCTCGGCCAGATCGATCGCGCGGCCGACGGCATGCGCGAACTCGTCGATGCCTTGCTGTTGCTTGCGCGTGAAGAATCGGCCATGCACTTGGAGCCGGTCGCGCTCGCACGCCTCGTCGAAGACGCTTTGCAACCGTTCGAGGACACGCTGCGAGCCAAAGACTTGGCAAGCGTCGTCGACATCGATGATACGGTGACCGTCTACGCCAATTCGGCAGCGCTTGCGATCGTGCTCTCCAACCTCATCGATAACGCCGTGCGTTACACGAGCGAAGGGAAGATCCGCGTAGCGTGGGAAGGTGGGCGGCTACTCGTCGAAGATACGGGCTGTGGAATCGCGGAGCAGGCATTGCCACATGTATTCGAACGGTTCTACAGAGGCGGCGAGCCCGCATCCGATGTTCACGGTTTCGGTCTGGGATTGGCGATCGTCCGCAAGATTGGTGAAAGGTATGGCTGGGAAGTTTCGATCGAGAGCGAAACCGGACGCGGCACTCGCCTTTGGCTGCGCCTGCCCGTGAGCGGCAACGGCCGTTCCGAGAGTCCGGACGGGAAGGGGACGGGCGAGAGGGCTTCTTGACGAAAATTTCACAACGCGTTGGGTAGCATTGCGGTCAGGATGACGCTGGACCGGGCGACATCCGCGGACCCAATGTAGGACATTGATGAATTCCCGGCTGCTTTTCTATATGGCCGTCTCGATCGCATTGACTGCGGGGGCAGGCTGGTACATTTCCCGCGCGCTCGATGCGGGCATCAACTCATACCTTTACATTTCGCTCGATGCGAATTCGGCCGCGCCTGGGGCGGCGGCTGATACGACGCAGGCGCAGAGGTTCGACGGGCACGCGGCACAGGCGAAAAGCGCGCATACCGCCGCCGCGGTGAGCCCGGCCATTCAGCGAACGGATCCTATCGAAGCGGCGCCGACGGCGCAGCGCGATGCGCGCGATCCGTGAACGAATCCGAACCGCGCTCTTACGCTTTATTGACGAAAACTTCACACGCGGTTCCGTAGCATCCACGCCAGAAAGCTGCCGAGTCCACTGGCAGCGGGCTAACGGAGTCCGCAATGCGCAAAGCGACATTGATTGCGTTCGCTTGGCTCGCCGGTTGCGCGACCTATCACGCGCAGCCGATCGCCCCGATCGAGCTCGCCCGACAATTCGAACATCGTTCGCTGACGAGCGAAGGCCTGCACGTCTACATCGCACGTGAATTGGGCCACGATATCGCGCCGTGGCCTCCGACGCGGTGGAACAGCGAGACGCTCAGCATGGCGGCGTGGTACTACAGCCCGACACTCGACATCGCACGCGCGCAGTGGGGCACGGCCAACGCGGGGATCGACGTCGCCAATGCGATTCCCAATCCCGTCCTCACGCTGCCGTTTCAATATGCGACGCCCAACCCCGGTCCGGGTGCGCCCTATACAACGGGTCCCGCACTCGATATTCCCATCGAGACCGCGCACAAGCGAGGCTATCGCGTCGATCAGGCATCGCACCTCTCCGAAGCCGCGCGTCTCACCATCGCCAGCGAAGCATGGAAGGTTCGTTCGCAGGTGCGTGTCGCGCTGCTTGCGCTCTATGCGGCTCGCGAGCGTATCGCGATTCTGTCCCGGAAGGCCGAGGCCGAGCGGCGGATCGCCGAGATGAGCCGCAAGCGCCTCGAGCTCGGGCAGTTCTCGCGGCCCGATGTCGATGCGGCCGTGCTGGCCGATACCCAGGCGCAGAGCGATCTTGCCGCTGCAAGAAGCGTCGAGGAGAATGCACGCGCGCAGCTGGCGGTGGCCATCGGCCTGCCTGTTGCCGCGCTCGACGGCGTCCAGTACGACCTCGATGAGTTCCGTGCGGCGCCGCCGGCACCGCCGGCCGCGGATGCGCAACGCGAGGCCATCTTCCATCGCGCCGACCTGCTCGCGTCGCTCGCCGATTACGCCGCGGCCGAATCGGCACTGCAGCTGGAAGTCGCGAAGCAGTATCCGGACATTCATCTGGGTCCGGGCTATTCGTACGACACGGGCATCAACCGGATCGCGTTTGGTTTGGCCGGTATTACGTTGCCGATTTTCGATCGGAACGAAGGCGGCATTCGCGAAGCGGAAGCGAAGCGCAAAGAGGCGGCCACGCGCACGGCGGCGTTGCAGGACGCAATCCTCGGCGATCTCGATCACGCGCTCGCACATTACCGCTCGAGCCTCGAGGCGTTGCGCTTGTCCGATGCGCATTTGGCCGACGCACGCAAACAGGTCAACAGCGAGGCCTCGGCCTTTGCCGCCGGCAATATCGACCGCCTGACGTACACCCAGGCCGTCGCCGATTATCAAACCAGCGAAATCGCACGCTTGGACGCGGAGGTCGCCGTGCAGCAGGCGGCCGGGGCGATCGAGGACGCGATGCAGCAGCCGTTCGGCCACGGCGCGGTGCGCCACACCATGAGCGAGGCACAAGCACGATGAAACCTCGATTGATGCTCTTCATTGTCGTCTCGCTGGCGCTGGCCGGAGGCGCCGGCTGGTACATCCATCGGACGCTCGTCGCATCGGCTGTTCATGCCCCCGCTGCGATCGCGCAGCCACGCTCGCAGCCTGCCGTGCAGACCGTCAACGGGGAAACGGTGGTCGTCGTGAGCTTAGCCGCGCAGCGCGCAAGCCACATCACGGTCGCGCCGCTTGCCGCTGTCAGCGATCAGCCCGATGTCAGCGCTTATGCGACGGTGATCGATCTGCAGCCGCTTTTCGACCTGCGCAATCGACAGGCTGCGGCTCAAGCGGACGTGGGCACATTCAGGGCGCAGGCGGCGAGCTCGCGGGCGCAATACGAGCGCAACCGCACGCTGTTTGCGGACGATCGCAACGTCTCTCAGAAGAGCCTCGAGGAGGCTCGCTCGGCGATGCAGATCGACGAGGCGAAACTGCAGTCGGCCAAAGCAGCGCTCGATGGGATCGATGCAGCGATGCGGCAGCAGTTCGGCGATGCGCTCACCAACGCCGCGACGATGCCGAAATCGGACCTGTTCGAATGGTTGCAATCGGGGCAGGCGGTCGTCGTGCGTGTCACGTTGCCCGCGAACTTTGCCGAAGCCGCGCCGGCCCTGATCACGGTGCAGGCCCCCGACGGGCAGCCCGTGCCGGCGCGAAAGCTATCGGCGTCGCCCTTCGCCGACCCGGCCGTGCAAGGCAACCCTTGGTTCTATGTCGCGGCGCGGGCGTTGCCCGCCGGCTTGCATACGAGCGCGAAGATTCCCATGCCGAGCGAGGCGCGTTCGGGGCTCTTGATTCCCGATCAGGCGGTGGTCTGGTACGGCGGACAGACCTGGGCGTATGTCCGCACGTCTTCCGATCGCTTTACGCGCCGATACGTATCGGCCGGCGATGAGAGAAGTCGCGGCTTCATTGTGACTTCCGGGTTTCGCATGGGTGATGAAGTTGTCACGCAAGGTGCGCAATTGTTGCTCTCCGAGGAGCTCAAGCCACAGGGGATCGGAGCGGCGTGCAAGGATCCGCCCGAGTGTGACGACTGACCGTCGCTCTCAGCCCCGTTCAACGCCGCCCCCGGATCCATGCTCAACTCGACCATCCGCTTCTCACTGCGCCTTCGCGGCATCGTCTACGCGCTGGCGGTCATAGCAGCCGGCTACGGCGTATTCGCAATGACGCGCGCGAAGCTCGACGTGTTTCCCGAGTTCGCCCCGCCGATGAGCCTCGTGCAGACTGAAGCGCCGGGGCTGACGAGTGAGCAAGTCGAAACCCTCGTGACTCAGCCGATCGAAAACGCGCTCGGGGGCATGCTCGGCCTCCAATCGATGCGATCGAGATCGATCCAGGGTCTTTCCGCCATCACGCTTGTCTTCACCGACCGCTCGGACGTAATGCAGGTGCGTCAACTCGTGACCGAGCGTATCAACGGGCTCTCCGCCACCCTCCCTGTGGGCGTTCGACCGCCGAGGCTGCTGCCGCTCACCACGACGACGAGCGTCGTGCGCATCATCGGCCTCACATCGAAGACGCGCTCGCAGATGGACCTGTACGACATCGCTCAGTGGACCATCGCGCCGCAACTGCTCAACGTACCCGGGGTGGCTGACGTCATCGTATTCGGCGGCGAGGCGCGCCAGATGCAGATCCAGGTCGACCCGACCAAGCTGATGCACTATGGATTGTCGATGCAAGACGTGATTGCCGCGGCACGGCAGTCCACCGGTGTGCGCGGCGCGGGATTCGTCGAGAACGACAACCAGCGCATCGCCGTCAATGCCGACGGTCAAATTGCCACGCCTGGCAAGCTCGCCGGGGTGGTGCTGCGCACGAGTAATGGGGCGGCCGCTCGCCTGGGCGACGTGGCCAATGTAGCTTGGGGCAGCGCACCGCCTGTCGGGGCAGCGCCGATCATGGGTACGCCCGGCGTCATGCTGGAGCTCGAAAGCCAGTATGGCACCAACACGATGGCCGTCACCCGAGACATCGAAAAGAAATTGGCTGCGCTGGAGCCGGTGCTCGCGAAGCAAAGTGTCGACGTCACCGCGAACGTGTTCCGGCCGGCCAATTTCATCGAAATGGCGATCGGTCATCTGCGCACGGCGCTCGTAGTCGGCGCCGTCCTTGTCGTCGCGGTTCTGTTCCTCTTCTTACTCAACGTGCGCACCGCCGTGATTTCCGCGGTGGCGATTCCGCTCTCGCTGCTCATCGCGATCATCGTGCTCGTCTCGTTCGGCGTGAGCATGAATACGATGACGCTCGGAGGCCTCGCCATCGCACTGGGCGAGGTGGTCGACGATGCGATTACATCCTCGCCGTATTGGCCTCGCTCGCCGTGGCGCTGACGCTTACGCCCGCGATGGCGCTGGGGATCCTCGTGCGCGCGCCGCTGCCCGAACACGAGCCGCGCATGATCGCGCGTCTGAAGTCGTACTACACCGCACTGTTGGTGAGGATCGAGGTGCATGCGAAGGCCGTCATTGCGATTGTGGCGCTCGTGTGCGTGGTGGCGCTGGCATCGCTGCCGTTCCTGAGCGGGAACTTCATCCCGCAATTGCGCGAGGGGAACTACACGGTGCATATGGGGCTTCGACCCGGTACCTCGCTTGCCGAGTCGATGCGTATCGGCGCGCTCGTATCCAAGGCGTTGATGCAAGTGCCCGGCGTACGCCTCGTGGCACAAAGAGCGGGACGCGCGAATGGTGTCGTCGATCCGACCGGCGTGCAGCTCTCCGAATTCGAGGTCGATCTCGAGCCGATGAGCGCATCGGAGCAACGCTGGGCCCTATACCGGATTCGGCAGGCGCTCGCGCGCTTTCCAGGGCTCACGACATCCGTCAATACGTTTCTCGTCGAACGCATCGACGAGACAATTTCAGGGGTGACGGCTCCCGTCGTGGTGAACGTGTTCGGCAACGACCTCGATGTCATCGACCGCACCGCACAGAAAATTGCTCGCCTCATCGGGACGATTCGCGGTGTGGCAAGCGTTCAGGTCGCTTCGCCGCCAGGCATCCCCGAACTCGACGTGAAGCTCAAGCCCGACGAGCTGAGCCGCTTAGGCCTCAGGCCCGTCGAAGTCCTCGATGCGATCCAGGCGGCGTACGAGGGTGTCACCGTATCGCAGATTTACGAGGGCAGCCGCACCTACGACGTGACCGTAACGCTTGCCCCAGCTGCGCGCCGGACGCTCGGCGACATTGACAAGCTCATGGTGCGCAATACCGATGGACTTGCGGTTCCGCTTGGCACCCTCGCGACGATTCGCCAAGTCTCCGGCCGCTATCAGATCACGCACGACGGAGGCCAACGCGTGCAGACGGTATCGGTCAATCTGGGCAATCGCTCGATCAGCGACTTCGTGAAAGAAGCACAAGCACGGCTCGCCCGCGACATCACGATGCCTGCCGGCACTTATGCGGTATTCGGTGGGCAAAGCGAGGCTCGCGCGCAGTCGCAGCGCGATCTGATCGCCTATGGCTCGATTTCGCTGATCGGCATTACGCTGCTGCTTTTCCTCGCGTTGAGGAGCCGCCGCGGCGTATGGCTGGTCATGGTGAATTTGCCGTTTGCGCTCGTGGGCGGCGTGCTGAGCGTCGTGCTGACCGGCGCCAATCTTTCGCTCGGAAGCATGGTCGGCTTCGTCACACTCTTCGGCATATCGTTGCGCAACTCGATCATGTTGATCAGCCACTACGAGCACCTCGTGCATGTGGATGGGCTGCCATGGCGGGTCGATACCGCTGTGCGCGGCGCATCGGAACGACTGGTGCCGATCCTGATGACCGCGCTCGTTACCGCGCTGGCGCTGCTGCCGCTCGCGCTCACGAGCGGCGCGGCCGGCAATGAAATCGAGGGGCCAATGGCGATCGTCATTCTGGGCGGCTTGATTACCTCCACCGCGCTGAATCTGATCGTGCTGCCGACGCTCGCGCTGCGCTATGGGCGCTTCGAGCGCGATGAGCTCGACGAGCCCTTTATTTCATCCCGACCAGACAAGGAGCTCGCCGCAGATTCGCCGGGCAGAAAATCGTGAACTCCACCGGCCCCGGCGGCGGCGCGGTCTCGACCACCCCGCATGCATGCCTATTCAGTGAGCGCCGGGCGACGCCTCTTACGCAGCTTCCTTCTTGTTATCAAAGCGCAGGCGAGCCGCTGTGACTCGAGCATGATTCTCGTCGGCCCACTCGATCAGGACCTTCAACGCCTTGAACATCGAACGACCGAGGTCGGTCAGGCTGTATTCGACGCCCGGCGGCTTCGTCGGGAAGACCTCTCGATGCACATAGCCGTCGCGTTGTAACTCATGAAGTGTCTGCGTGAGCATTCGCTGCGAAATGTCGGGTACCAACCGGCGAAGCACACCGAATCGACACGGGTGCTCGGCCAGCGCCATCATCAGCAACGAGCTCCATCGGCCATTGATGACGTCAATGACGTCGCGCACCGGGCAGTTCGTGATTGAGCCGTATTTGTTTCGGACGTCGTCCAGCTTGGTTTTGAGAGCACTGGCCCGCGCTTTGGTGGTTCCCATTTGGTAACTATCTCCTGAAAAACTGCCTTCTTTACGGAAGAGAGCCAAAGCCTGATTATCGAGTCGCTCTCAAAATGAGAGTAACACTTAGAATGAGGCTAGTCCATGAACGACACGATTTTCGTCACCGGCGCATCCGGTCAACTGGGTCGGCTGGTCATCAAACACCTGCTTGTGCGCGGCGTGACGCACGAGCGCATCATCGCAGGAACTCGCAGCCCCGAAAAGCTCGCCGAGCTTGCGGCAGCGGGCATCGAGGTTCGTCAAGCTGACTTTGAAGATCCGCAAGACCTGACCAAAGCTTTCAAAGGTGCCAGTACCGTTCTCATCATTTCGACGGATGCCCTCGACGATGCCGGCACAAGACTGAAGCAGCATCGCAATGCGGTCTCGTCCGCCGTCGCGGCAGGTGTCGAGCGTCTCGCTTACACGTCGCTGCCCAATCCGGACAGCTCGCTTCTGACCTTCGCACCGGACCATCTGGAAACCGAGCGGGCCATCAAGGCCACCGGTCTGCCGCACGTGATTTTCCGAAATAGCTGGTATCAGGAGAATTTGCTCATGTCGCTCCCGGGTGCCCTGAAGAGTGGGCAATGGCATTTCGCATCTGAAGGTGGAAGAACGTCTTACGCCGCACGGGAGGACGTGGCAGAAGCGATTGCTGCAGCGCTGACTGCGCCGACGCCTGAAAGTCGGACATATACGCTCACAGGTCCCGAGGCGCTGTCCAACGAAGAAATCGCCGACCTCGCTCGCCAGGCCACAGGCCAGCCTCTTGCCGTCGTCCGGGTGACCGACGAACAGTTCGCCGCGGGGCTGAGAGCGGCGGGGGTTCCTGGCCAATTTATCCCTGTATTGGTCTCAGCAGAGGCGGAAATTCGAGCCGGCAACCTTTCTATCGTGACAGACCATCTTGAATCGCTCATCGCTCGCCCTGCGAAGCGGGTTGCGGAGTATCTGGAAGAGGCCAAGGCCAGCTATACGGCTTGAGGGTTTTTTGCGCCATGTCGGAAGCCGATGCGAGACCTGTTGATATCCCGAAGCGCGTGCAGCTCGGATCGGCAATGAACCCCGAGCCCGCATCATTCCAGGTTTCATTCCATATGGCGCAAAGCGAGGCACGCACGTTGCTGCGCTGTCGAGGTTCACTCAGTTTCGCTTTTACGACTGAAAGGAGCCGAAATGACAAGCAAGCCGACACCGCCGATGCCCGAGCAACAGCAAAGCGACGTGCCGGGCAAGACGGCGCCGATGAATCCAAAGCCCGATCACGGCGAGCAGAGCTATCGCGGGCATGACCGGCTCGCAGGCAAAGCGGCGATCATCACGGGCGGCGACAGCGGGATCGGACGCGCGGTCGCCATCGCGTTCGCCCGGGAGGGCGCCGATGTCCTGATTTCATATTTCGATGAGCACGAGGACGCACGCGAAACGGCGTCGTGGGTCGAGAAGGCCGGCCGCAAGGCGGTGCTCGTGGCCGGCGATCTTGCGGACCGCAAGCATTGCGGTGAGGTAGTCGCCCGTGCGATCGCGGAATTCGGCCGCGTCGACGTGCTCGTCAACAACGCGGCTTACCAGATGGACCACGAATCGGTCGAGGAAATCACCGACGATGAATGGGATCGCACGTTCGATGTCAATATCGGCGCGATGTTCCGTCTCGTGAAGGCGGCGCTGCCGCACATGAAGCCGGGCAGTGCGATCATCAACACGACCTCGGTCAATGCGGACAAGCCGCGGCCTACGCTGCTGCCGTATGCGACGACGAAGGGTGCGATTCAAAATTTTACGGGCGGGCTCGCCGGATTGCTCGCCGAACGCGGAATCCGCTCGAACTGCGTCGCGCCGGGGCCGATCTGGACGCCGCTGATCCCAGCGACGCTGCCGCCGGACAACGTGCGGCAGTTCGGGCAGCAGACGCCCATGAAGCGCCCGGGCCAGCCGGCCGAGTTGGCGCCGGTGTACGTGCTGCTGGCGAGCGACGAAGCAAGCTATGTTTCAGGAGCAACGGTCGCGGTGACGGGCGGCGTGCCGATCCTTTGACGAGGAGCGCCGATGACCGCCGACGTCGCCACGCAGCCATCGAGGCATCCTCCGCCGGATACCGCCGAACGCTCGGCCTTGCCATCGGCGCAAGCCGCGCCGATGGCGCGCCATGGTCTGCTCGAAGCGGGGCGCAATTGCGAGGCGATCCGCCATGCGGATCGTTTCAGTCTGCTCGTCGACGCCCAACATTATTTCGCAGTCCTACGCGATGCGCTCACGCGTGCGCAACGCACCGTATTCATCGTCGGCTGGGACATCAACAGCCGCGTGAAGCTCGTGCCCGAGGGCGCGAACGACGGCTTTCCGGAGCTGCTCGGCGAATTCCTGCAGGCGCTCTCGGCCGCTCGACGCCGGCTGCGCATTTACGTGCTCGCGTGGGATTTCGCGATGATCTATGCTTTCGAGCGCGAGTGGATGCCCGTTTATCAGACGGGCTGGCGCTCGCAGCGAGGCGTGGTCTTCCGGCTGGACGGAGTGCATCCGCGCGGGGCATCGCATCATCAGAAGTTCGTCGTCATCGACGACCGGCTCGCGTTCGTCGGCGGCATCGATCTCACGCGCTCGCGTTGGGATACGTCCGAGCATGTGCCCGACGATCCGCGCCGGCGCGACCCGAACGGCACGACCTATGGGCCGTTTCACGACATCCAGACGATGTTCGACGGAGACGCCGCGCGCGCGATCGGTGAGCTGGCGCGCGAGCGCTGGCGGCGCGCGTGCGGCAAGCGCATCGCGATACGAGCCGAACGCGCGCGCGAAGATTCCGCCGATCCATGGCCGCGCTCGGCGCCCGTCAATCTGCGCGACGTATCGCTCGGCATCTCGCTGACGGAACCGCCGTATCGCTCGCACGGCCCGCGCCAGCAGGTGCGTGCGCTCATCGCCGATATGATCGCCGCCTCCCGGCATCACATCTACATCGAAAACCAGTACTTCACGGCGGCTGTCGTGCGCGAGGCGTTGCGCGCGCGGCTCGGCGACCCGCGAGGGCCCGATGTCGCCGTCGTAGCGCCACGCATGCAAAGCGGCTGGCTCGTCGAAGCGACGATGGGCGTACTGCGCGCCCGCCTGCACGGCGTATTGAACGAGGCGGACGAGTACGATCACTACAGGCTCTATTGCCCACATATCGAAGGACTCGGCGATCGCTGCCTGAATGTGCACAGCAAAGGCATGATCGTCGACGATACGCTGATTACAGTCGGCAGTGCCAACCTCAACAACCGGTCGATGGTGCTCGACACAGAGTGCAACATCGTCATCGACGCGAATGGCGACCCGCGCATTTGCTCGGTGATTGCCGCCTGGCGCAATCGGCTGCTCGCCGAGCATCTAGGGGTGCCGGCCTCCGCTGTTTCGCAGGCACTCGATCGAACAGGGCGCCTGAATGCCGCGATCGGTAGCCTGATGCGCGGCGAAGGGCGCACGTTGCAGCATTTCGCGCCCGCGACGAACAGCGACCTCGACAAGGTGATCCCCGTGAACGCCTGGCTCGATCCCGAGGAACCGCTCAAGCCCGATGCGCTGGTGCGCGAATTCATCCCGCGAGAGCAGGGTAAATCGCTGACCGCGCGGCTGCTATTGCTCGGCGCACTGGTGCTCGTCATCGCTATCTTTGCGGCGTTGTGGCATTTCACTTCGCTCGGCGACTATTTGAACCTTGCTTCGCTGTCCCATTTCGCCAAGCGAATCGATGGGCTACCGTTCGCGCCAGCGATCGTGCTGGCCGCTTACGTGATCGCCGCCATCCTCGCGGTGCCGATCACCTTGCTGATCGCGGCGACCGGTCTTGCGTACGGTGCGTGGCCCGGCGTGTTCTATTCGCTCGTCGGCACACTGCTTGCGGCGGCGGCGACCTACGGCATCGGTATGTCGCTCGGCCGAGACGCGGTGCGGCGCCTGGCCGGCGTACGCGGCAACCGGCTCAGCGAACGAATCGGCAGGCGCGGCATCGTCACGATGATGGCGCTGCGGCTGCTCCCGATCGCGCCGTTCGCGATCGTCAATCTGGTGGCCGGTGCGTCGCACATCAGTCTCCGCGATTATTTGATCGGCACTCTGCTCGGCATGGCGCCCGGCATCGTGCTGACCGTCACGTTCGCTCATCAACTGCTCGCGGCCATTCGTCACCCGAGCATCGGCGCGATGGCGACGCTGGCGGCCATCGGTGTCGCACTCGTGGGCGTGTCGGTGGCTCTGCAACGCTCGCTGAGGCCGCGCAAATGACCAGCGAGACGACGGCATGAGTACCAGCCTCGATTCGGTCCGTCGTCTGACGGGCGATGCCGCCGACCGCGAGACCGCCGCCCGGGCATCGGCATCCGTCTGCTCGCTGCGGATTGCAACCTATAACATCCACGGCGGCCTGCGCATGCGCAAGACGCGATCCGCGCGGGAAGCGGGCGAGCCCATCGCACGCGTGATCGCCGAGATCGACGCCGACATCGTCGCGCTTCAGGAGGTACCGCTCGGCGGCTCAGATACGCCCGACGTCCTTTCGTATCTGCGCGACACCACGGGCATGCACGCAGTCGAGGGGCCCACGCTCGACACGCCGCGGCGCCGCTATGGCAATGCCGTGCTATCCCGCCTGCCGATACGCAAGGCGCGCGTCCTCGATCTTTCCTTTCACCGGCGCGAGCCCCGCGGCGCACTCGATGCCGATATCGAATGTGGCTCGACGCTGTTGCGAATCGTCGCGACACATCTCGGCCTGTCGGCCGGCGAACGCAGCATGCAGGTCCGTACGCTTCTCGCCGCGTTCGATACGCGCGCGCTTCCGGTCATTCTGCTCGGCGACATCAACGAATGGTTCGTGCACGGGCGCGCATTGCGTGCGCTCGTCACGCATTTCCGGCGCGCGCCGGCGCCGCGCACTTTTCCGACATTCTGGCCGATATTCGCGCTCGATCGAATCTGGGTGCACCCCGGAGAATGGCTCGGCGCGGTGGGCGTGCATCGCAGCGCGCTGGCTCGCGGCGCATCCGATCACTATCCGCTCGTGGCGCAGATCGAGGTGCCGAGGTCCGAATCAGATGGAGGCAGCCATGAAAGTCAGTGAACTCGACGGGCGCGCGCTCGACTATTGGTGTGCTCGGGCGCTCGTCGACGATGAAGAGGAAGTCCGTTTCGCCGAAGTGGAGCCCGGCGTCGTCGTGACGCTTGCGCACGGCGAGTTTCGCAAACTGAATCAGCGCTTCATGCCGACCGACGAGTGGCGCGACGCGGCCGACATACTGGAGCGGATCCGAGATTTGCAACTGCAGGCACAGGAAGGCAGGGCGCATTGCATCGCGCGCTTCGGCGATCGACTCGGTCCATCCGAAGCTGAAGGCGCGAATGTTCGCGTCGCGCTATCGCGAGCGTTCGTGCGTGCGCGCTTCGGCGATACGGTCGACGATCGTTATCCGCGCGAGCCTCATGCGGTCCATTGCGGTGTAGTGACGCCGTTGGCGGCCGGCGCGGTGCCGCCATCGCCTGCCGACGACCGGGCGGCCGCAGGCGACGAGACGGGGGACATACGGTCGGTGCCACGATTGTGAGCTGCTTCGCTCATCAACGATCGTCGACTTTCATTGAATGGGCTCTTCTCCCCCAGCGACGAGGCCGCTAGTTGCCGAAGTAGATTTCGCAGGCGGGCCGGAACGCGCAATCAGAACGGGAGCCGGGCGTCATCGGGCTTCCATACTCGCTTCGCGTGCTGGGAACGCCTCCAACCGCCGAGTCCTTATCGCTTTGCTGCGGTGACGCGGTGACTTGTTGTGGGTCGCTCTGCTGCTGATCGTTCGGCACTGACTGTGCGCCCGCGGCGCCCGCGGCCAAAAGCAAAACGATACCGACGGCTACGAATCGACGTTGCATGATCTCCTCCGTTACACCCTCTGTCTTTGCTGAGGACGAGCGCGTCTCACAAGAGACGACGTCGTCTCGCGTATGCTTGCCGCGGCCGAAGGATTCCTCGATGGACGCGGGCGTCGAGAAGGGCGATCGGATAGTGAATGTGCTCGCCGCAGCACGCTGTCGGCGAGGCCGGAATGTTTTTTGTGGAGGAATTACTTTGTCAAGCGAAATGAATGACGCCTGACTCGGCGGGTCGGCATACAACCTGGGTATGCCTAAAGCCACCTGGAGGGACCTTGTGGGTCGAGAGCGCTTGAAGGCCGCTGTTCGTCCGTTATAGCGCAATTTCATCAAAACGCCACAAGGAAAATCTAGCCGATTCGGACTGGCGGATATCGCCAATTTTCGCTTGTCACGGCACTAAATTGGCGCGGCCTCCTAATTCTTCAAACGAAGAATTTTCATTGGCAATTGGATGTTAACCATTGCCGCGACGCCGATATTCCCATTCGGTTCGCGCGATGGTGTGTCCGGCCCTGATGGCCTGCCGTTTCAATCAGGCGGTGTTGGATGCGCAAGCCTGATGCGCGAGACGAACCATGCCGCCAGCACGAACCATCCCGCCGCGACAGCAAACGACACGATGTACGCGGGGCCAGCACCGGCGAGCGTCCTGACCCACGAGAGCATCCAACCGGTCACGGCGGGTCCGACGATCTGCGGAAGCACCATCGATACATTCCAGATGCCCATATCCTTGCCGGCCGAGGCGCCGTCGGGCAAGACTTCGAGGGCCAGCGCCCAATCGACGGACTGGTAGGTACCATATGCCGCGCTGAACACGAGCGCCACCGGCACGACCATCGCGAGGCTGGGGCGAAGCGCGAGCAGCACGTAGCCGATCACCGCGCCGGCCATGATCCAACTCGTCGCGCGCACCACGGCGACGGTCCCATGGCGATCCGCGAGCCGCGCGCCGAGCAGACTAGTGGGGATCGCGAGGACAGTGCCCGCGCCGAGCAGAACGTTGAGGATGTTGACGGGCCGACTTACGCCTATGACGTCCTGTAGGTAATACAACATGAATGTGAAGACGGACCACACGCCCATATTGGAAAAGAAACGCGTGATAAGCACCCAATAGAAATTTCGATGCAAGCGCGGATCGAGATAGAACGAGCGCGCGAATGCGCGCGCATCGAAACGTTCGCGCGGCGTATGAACGGCCGGCTCGCGCGCGCCGCGTATCGTCAGCCAGAGGCAAGCGAACGTCAACGCGATGAACGTGGCGACGACGGGATAAAGTCGATGGGGTGAATAGAGCGCGATGAGCAATGCGTTGCCGCCCACGATGCCGACCACCGTCATCACGTTGAGCCACGCGCTCGCCCGGTTTCTCTCCGTTTCGGGCACCACGTCGGGTACCAGCCCGGCATAGGGGCCCGAGACCCAGTTCCACCAGAATTGCAAATGCAGGAACGCGATCGAGTAGACGACGATGCTGCCTCGATAGCCGAACGAGGCGAGCCATAAAAGGGCGAGCGCGATGCCGAACGTGCCGATGATGAGATATGGCCGCCTGCGGCCCTTGCGCGAGACGCATCGATCCGAGAGCGCGCCGGCGATCGGCGAAACGACGAGCGCGACCAGAGCGCCGGCCGCGATCACCGATCCGGCCGCGCCTTCCTTCATCGCGGCGTGCGGTCCGAGCAGCCACGCGATCTGATCGGGCACAAGCACCGGTACAACGGTCATCCATTGAGCGAAGAGCGCAAACCACAGCGACGCGATTTGCAGATGGTCGAACGTCGACAACGCGCGCGCCGCGCGTGCGACGCGTGCGTCCGATGCTGAGCCGGCCCAGCTCATAGATGCCTCGTCAAGTTTCGGCAGATAGCGCCGACAAACGATTATGATAGAAGCGGCCGCTGTCTGGCGGTCTTCGCGAAGTTGGCGACTCTTCGGCTGCGGGTTGGCGGCGGTTGCGCCTCGCGCAAGGGGTGGCAATGAACGAGACAGCACGGTTCGTCGCGGTATGGTCACGTTGCGGCGGCGCCGACGGAGAATCCGTCTACGAGTGCCTGGTCGGACGTTACGCCGAACCCTCACGCCACTACCACACGCTGCACCACATTCGCCGATGCCTTCGCGACCTCGACTGGGCGCGCGCTGTCGTCCCCGATCCCGATGCGGTCGAACTCGCCTTGTGGTGCCACGACGTCATCTACGTCCCGGGCGCACCCGACAATGAGCAATGCAGTGCCGATTGGTTTCGGGCGGAAGCGCAAGGCCGCATCGCAGTTTGCGAGCACGTTAGCGACATAATTCTGTCCACGACACATCAACGAACACCCGCCGATCTCGACGCGTGTTTCACCGTCGATATCGACCTGGCCGATCTCGCCAGCGACCGCGCGTGCTTTATCCGAGACGAAGCGTCGCTCAGGGCCGAGCGTCCCGATCTCGACGATGCCGCGTACGATCAGGCCGTGCGAGGGTTCCTGAACGAGTTGCTGGCTCGCGAGCACGTCTACCATACCGACGTGTTCCGATCTCGTTGCGAAGCGCAGGCCCGCTCGAACCTCGCCTGGCGGCTAGCCCAGCGCCCCCTCGAGTGAGCGCGCCGCTGCCTCCAGCAGCGCTCGATAGGCCAGGAACACCCCGATGGACACGGAAAATCCCACTGCCGGCAACACCTCGACGCGGCGAATCAACGTCGCGTTGCAAGGCGGCGGCAGCCACGGCGCTTTCAGCTGGGGCGTTCTCGATCGACTGCTCGAGGACGATCGCATTGGAATCGACGGGATCAGCGGCACGAGTGCGGGTGCAATGAACGCGACGGTGCTGGCGTACGGTCTCGTGAGCGGCGGACAGGAGGGCGCGCGCCGCGCGCTGGCGTCATTCTGGCGCAAGATCTCGGAACGGGCTTGGGCGAGCCCTCTTTGCAATCCCTGGATGAAATGGACGGCCGGCGGCCACCTGGAGTTTTCGCCTGCCTGGATCGCTTTCGACTTTCTCACGCGCATCTTCTCGCCGTACCAGCTCAACCCGACCAACCTCAATCCGTTGCGCGACGTGCTGGACGAAACAGTCGATTTCGACTTGCTGAGGCGCAATACGAGCGTGAAACTCTTCTTGTGCGCGACCAACGTGTTGAGTGGCCGGATTCGCGTGTTCGCCACGAAGGACGTGACCGTGCACGCCGTGCTGGCCTCGAGTTGCCTGCCGCAGCTTTTCCAGGCCGTGCAGATCGACGGCGAATACTACTGGGACGGCGGGTACATGGGTAATCCTCCGATCTATCCGCTCATCTACGAGACCGATACGTGCGATGTGCTGATCATCCGCGTCAATCCCATCCGCATCGGCAAGGTGCCGACGACGGCTTATGAAATCCTCGATCGCGTCAATACGCTTAGCTTCAACTCATCGTTGATGCGCGAGATGCGCGCCGTCGATTTCGTTACCCGACTCATCGACGACGGAGCGCTGGACAGCTCGCGCTATCGCCGCATGCTGATCCACAGCATCGACGGCGAGGCGGAAATGTCACGGTATGGCGCGGCGAGCAAATTCAATGCAGACTGGGCTTTCCTCTCCGAACTGTTCGAGCTCGGGCGGGCCCGCGCCGATGCCTGGCTGGAAGCGAATTTCGACGCTTTGGGACAGCGCTCCTCGACGAACATCGCCGATACATTCCTCTGATGCGCGACCTGGCGAATTGCCCATGAACGATCAACCGAAACCGGCCACCTCTTGCAAGTCGGTGATGTTCGCGGACGTCAGCGGCAGCACCAAGCTTTACGAGACCGTCGGCGACATGGCCGCCTTCGAGGCGATCGCGCGCTGCATTGCGCTGATGAAATCGCAGGCGGAGGCATCCGGAGGGCGAATCGTCAAGACCATCGGCGACGAAGTCATGGTGGTGTTTCCGGAGGCCGAGCACGCGATGCAGGCCGCCATCGACATGCAACTCGCTGTCGCGGAGTTGCCTGCGATAGCCGGACTTTCGATGTCCTTGCGCATCGGTTTGCACCATGGTTCCGTTTTGCCAGACGATTCGGGCGATGTGTTTGGCGACACCGTGAACATTGCCGCGCGGTTGAGGGAGCTCGCATCGCCGGGACAGATTCTCACCAGCAAAGACACCGTCGACCTGCTTTCGACGAGATGGCGCCAGACGGTGCGCCAACTTTATTCGATACAAGTGCGCGGAAAAAGGCAGCCGACCGAACTCTACGAAGCGATTTGGCAACTGGGCGCCGACTTGACCGTTGCGGGCAGCGACTCGCATTCCTCGGCCGAGTCGTCGTTATTGACGCTGCGCTACGCAGACCGGTGCATCGAAATGAGCCAAGTCTCCACGCCCGGCCTAGTGACGATCGGACGCGGCGCGAACATGAGCATCGTCGTGCATGACCGGCACGCGTCGAGGATCCATGCATCGATCGAACGTCGCGACGGCCGGTACGTGTTGCTCGATTGCAGCTCGAACGGCACGCGCATCACCATCGACGGGGGCCACGAGTTGCTCCTTCGCCGCGACGAAGTCACGCTATGGGGGCACGGCTGGATCTCGTTCGGGCCGTCCGCGACCGATGAGTCGGAACGCGTCGAGTTCCACTGCGCGCGCGGTACGACACTGGAGTCCAAACGATGAGTCCGCGCTTGGAGGAACTGGCGGGTGATCAGGGTTATTCCCCCCTGATGAGGGGCCCTATGACACGTGGGCGTTAGGCTACTATCTTGTGTTCACAAGTTCACCCCTAAAGCGCCATATGGATCCGTTTTCAATGGCCGATCGATCCCGATGAGAACGCTGGGCAAAAGCATCCAGGGCTTGCTTTTGGTCTGGACGCTCGTATGTTTGCCGGCGATTGCGGCGGCGCAGGCTCTGTCGACTGCCGCGCCAGGTGCGTCGGTCAGCGCGACGAATAAATTTCTGGCCGAAGCCGAGCGCGTCGTCGATGCGGCGTCGCGGCCCGCGGCGCCCTGGGACGGGCCACGCACCGGGCCGCGCGCTCAACGTGGGAAACAGATCGCCGTCGTCGCCGAGGATTTGCGCAACGGAGGCATCCTCGGCGTCGTCGACGGCGTGCTCGAGGCCGCGAAGGTCATCGGGTGGAGCGTCAAGATATTCGATGCCGGCGGCATGCCGGATCTGCGGCTGAAGATGCTTGGGAACGCGCTGGCAAGTCGTCCGGACGGTCTCATCATCGTCGGCGGCGATGCCCGTGCGCTGCTGCCCGGGCTGCAACCGTTCGCCGAGCGACACCTCCCGATCGTCGGCTGGCACGTCGCGGCCAAGGCCGGACCGGTACCAGGCACGCCGGTGGCGATGAATGTCTCGACAGACCCGCTCGAGGTCGCCCGTGTCACCGCGCTGGCAGCCATCGTCCAGTCCCACGGGAGCGCGGGGGTCGTCGTCTTCACTGATACCAATTTTCAAGTGGCCCAAAGCAAGGCCAATGCAATGGCCGCCGTCGTGCGCGCGTGCAGCGGCTGCAAGCTGCTCGAAGTACGCGACGTTGCGATCTCGCGCGCCGGGGAGCTGATGCCGGACACGACTCGTGCATTGCTCAAGAACTATGGCAAACGCTGGTCGTACGCGCTTGCAATCAACGACATCTATTTCGACTATGCCGCCCCTGTTCTCACGCAGGCAGGGCTCCAGAACTCAGCCCTGTCGATGCTCTCTGCCGGCGACGGCAGCGAGTCCGCGTTCCTGCGCATCAGGACGGGTACGTTTCAGACCGGCACAGTGGCCGAACCGCTGAATCTGCACGGCTGGCAGCTCGTCGACGAGATGAACAGGCTCCTTGCCGGCGAAGACGTCACGGGTTATGTGTTTCCAGTGCATCTCGTGACGGCGGGCAATGTCACTGCCGACGGCGGCGATCGCCTCGTCTATGACCCCGACAACGGATACCGCGATATCTATCGCCACATCTGGCAACGACCGTGAAGCTTCCGCTCCCTCAGTCGCTCACCGCGCAATTCGCGCTCGTGGTTTCCTGCCTGGCCGCCTTGGTCGTCGCGGTCGGAGCCACGACCATTTATTCGTTGACCGGCTCGTCCTACACACTGCGCCAGTTGGCCGAGGACCGGTTGGCGCTCCAGGAAGATGCCCATGACCTGACGCAGCATACGCTCAAGATTGAACGTATGACGTTTGAGTTAGCCCGCAACGATACGGTCGACTCGCTGCGCGAGACACATCGCAAAATCATGGACGAGTTGACATCGTTCGATCGCCTGGTCGATCGTCTTGCCTCCGCGACGACGAGCGACGGCATCGGTCTCGACGCGCTTGCGTTGCATCGGGCGAGTCAGCACTTCCGCACCACGATCAACATCGAGGCACAGTTGCGCGAGACCGCGCTGGGCACGCAAGGCGCGACATCGTCGGGTCCCCCAGCGCCGGCCGGGGCGCCATTGGCCGGCCTCGACGACGATCTGCGTCGCCAGGCCGACGCGTTGTCCGCCGCTGCGCGAAAGCAATCGGACTATTTCACACGCGCCTACCGGGAAGCGGTTCAGGACCTGGCCGAGCATTCGGACCGCACGCGCCGTTGGGTCATCGGCGAAGTCGCGGTAAGCCTGCTGCTCGCGTGGCTGATCGCGCACGTGTTTTTCGGACGCCACGTCGTGACACGGTTGCGCCGAGTCAGTCACGCGCTGCTGCACGGGGACACCGACAGCTCGCGAGCCGGCGTTCCCGTGCGCGGCAGCGACGAGCTTGCCGACATGGCGCGCGCGGTCGAGCAGTTTCTCGAGGACCGGCGCCAACGCAAGCAAGCGGAGGCCGCGTTGAAGGAGCTCAACGTCGAACTGGAGGCGCGCGTCGCGCAACGCACGGCCCAGCTCAGCGCGGCACTCGCCGACCTGAAGGCGGAGATCGTCGAACGCCAGCACGCGGAGGAAGCCGTGCGTGCGAGCGAGCACTTCCTCGACAGCATCATCGAGAACATCCCCGATACCGTCTTCGTCAAAGACGCGGCGACGTTGTGCTTCGTGCGCTTCAACAAGGCGGGCGAGGAACTGCTGGGCTACCGCCGCGAGGAACTCATCGGGAAGTCTGTCCACGATCTGTTTCCGGCCGACGAGGCCGATTTCTTCGCGCTGAAAGACCGGGCCGTCCTCGAGTCGCGGCAGATGGTCGACGTGCCGGAGGAGTCGGTTCATACGCGCCACGGGCCGCGCTGGGTGCACACGATGAAGATTCCGATCCTCGACCTGCACGGCGAGCCGCAGTTCCTGCTCGGCATCTCGCGCGACATCACCGAGCAAAAGCGTGCGGCAGCGGAACTGCGCGAAAGCGAGCGGCGCTATCGGGAAGCACAGACGGCGCTCGCACACGCGAACCGCGTGACGACCTTGGGGCAGCTCGCGGCCTCGATCAGCCATGAAATCAAGCAACCGATCGCGGCGGTCGGCGCGAATGCTCAGGCCGGGCGGCTGTGGCTAGGCGCGCAGCCGCCGAATCTCTCGGAAGCGCGCGAAGCGTTCGAGCGGATTTTCAAGGATGCCAAGCGCGCCAGCGAAGTCATGAACCGCATTCATGGCCTCGTCAAGAACGCGCCTCCCTCGAAGGAACATCTGCAAATCAATGACGCAATTGGCGAAGTCATCGCGCTCACGCGCGGCGAGGTCGTCAAGCATCGCGTCTCTACGCGCTTGCATCTTGCGGAGAACTTGCCCCCCATCGAAGGGGATCGCGTCGAGCTGCAACAGGTGTTGATGAATCTGATCATCAATGCCGTCGAGGCCATGAGCGAGATCGACGATGGCCCGCGAGACATGATCATCAGCACGGGAACGGACGACGCCGGCGGCGTCCTCATCTCAGTGTCCGATTCCGGCCCAGGCCTGGCGATCGACAACCCCGAGCGGTTGTTTGAGCCGTTCTGCACGTCAAAGGCAGGCGGGTTGGGGATCGGTCTGTCGATCTGCCGCTCGATCGTCGAAGCGCACGGGGGACGGCTTTGGGCGAGCCAGAACGCTCCGCGCGGCGCTGTGTTTCAGTTCACCGTACCGATCCATCGAAGCAGCACATCGCAAGTGGGCGCGTCGGTACCCTATACGGACGTATGAGTGCGGCATTCCCATGGAGGTCTTGCGGCGACCGTTCGTAGAATCGTTTTCTCTCAACAGTCGGACTATCTTCCTCTCATCGCGGTACCTGATTGCGCGACTATTAAACGGGGGAGACGATGAGCACGAACGCAAGAGATCTGGTGGAACTGCGCCGGGATGATCCGAACTCAGCGGAACTGAGGAAGATCGCGGCGAATATCATTGCAGCGGGCATCAAGGACCAGCGCGAGGGCTGCTGACATGAAGCAGCAGTGGCATTCCCGCCCGCTCGAGGTGCGTGTTTTCGATCGCTGCGATGAATGCGGCGAACTGAAGGAAGACGTCCGAGAGCGTGTCAATCACTGGCCGAAATTTGCCGTTGTTTGTTGTGCGACCTGCTTCGCCGATCTGAGCGGCGATTTCAGTGATCCCGCGGCGGATTTTCTTTTGTGAATGGGCGGCAGGGCGCCTGCCTTCAGCTTTCGAGCACGTAGGTCCCGGGCGCATCGCATAGAACGGCGCCGGCCCCGATGGGCGGGGGGGCCATCTGACTGTCGGAGCGCTGCGCAAGCCATTGCTGCCAGCACGGCCACCATGACCCTTGCTCGACGGGCGCCACGTCGAACCACTCGGCCGGCCCGATGTAATGCTCGCCCTTATGCCTGATGCGGAAGCGGAAACGCCGTGCGCGACCAGGCTCAGACACGATACCGGCATTATGACCGCCCGACGCGAGTACGAAGCCGATCTCGGTATGCGTCAACAAGTGCAGCTTGAACACCGAACGCCACGGCGAGACATGGTCGCGCTCGGTACCGACCACGAACATCGGCATGTTCAACGCACCCAGGTGTATCGGCTTTCCGTGCACGCAGTACCTGCCTTCGGCAAGGTCGTTGTGCAAATAGAAGTGCGTCAGCGTCTCGAGATGTAGGCGGTACGGCAATCGCGTCGTGTCCGCGCTCCAAGCCATCAAATCGGAAGGCTGGGTGCGCGTGCCGAGCAGGTACTCGCGCACGAGGCGCGACCAGACCAGATCGTGGGAGCGCAGCATCTGGAAGGCCGCCGCCATCTGCTCTCCGTCCAGATAACCCTGCTCCCACATGAGCGCCTCGAGATACGCGAGCCTGCTCGCGTCGACGAACAGACCCAACTCGCCCGGCTCGCTGAAATCCGTCTGAGCCGCGAGCAGCGTGATGGTCTTCAGCTCCGGCGCATCCCCGCGGCGAGTCCGCGCATGCGCAGCGGCCGCGAGTGCCAGCAGCGTGCCGCCGAGGCAATAGCCGGCCGCATGCACCGGCCCATTCGCTATGCGACGCACCTGCGCGAGCGCCTCGTAGAGCCCTGTCTCCAGGTAATCGATCAGCCCGAGATCCCGCGCTTCGCCATGCGGATTTCGCCAGGAAACCATGAAGACCGTGTGTCCTCGCTCGACGAGGTAGCGGACGAGCGAATTGTGCGGCGAGAGATCGAGCACGTAGTACTTGAGAATCCAAGAGGGCACGATGAGGACGGGCTCGCGCCATACGGTCGGTGTTTGCGGCTCGTACTGGATCAATTCGATCAGCTGATTGCGATAGACGACCTTGCCCGGCGTGGCGGCCACGACATGCCCGAGTTGGTTGGGGGCAAACCGGCGACTCGAACTGCCCGGCACGCGGCCTTCCAGCAGATCCTCCTGGTCTTCGAGCCAATTGCGCGTACCCTCGGCAAAGTTGCGTCCTCCCGTCTCCGTGATTGCGCGCAGCACCTGCGGATTGAGCCACCAGCAGTTGGAAGGCGAGAGCATGTCCGTGAATTGCCGCGCGGCGAACTGCATGATCTGCTCGTTGCGCGGTGAAACGCCGCGCACGCCCGTCGTCGCTTGTTGCCAGAACGAGTCGAATTGGCCGAACGCGTCGCGCAACAGATTGAAAGGCCAAAGGCTCCAGCCTGGGTCGTCGACGCGCGGGTCGCCGTTGCCATGGTGTTCGGGCGGCGCCCCCGTCATCAAGGATTGCCAATACGCCAGCACGTCGCTCGCGAGTAAGTACTGTTTGCCGGGAGAGCAGGCGAAATGGAGCAGCCACTCGAGCCATGCGAGCATCATCGCGGCGGGCGAACCGCCTCCCGACGTGCGGGCGAACGCGGCGTAAACAGCTCGGTCGAGCCGCATCGCCGCGGCATCCAACGACGCCTGCTGCGATCCGTCCTCGAGGCCAAGCCTCGCCGCCGTTCCGGCCGGGCGTGCCGTCGGAACGGGAAGGGTGGACGGCGAAGGGATCTCGATGCCTTTCATAACCAGGGGGAACGCATTTCCCGTGCCCAGGGGCATGGCCAATGCTACGCCGCGGCCGGCCCGCGTCAGTGCGGTAGATCGCGCACGATCGCTATCGCGCGCCGGCACTCGGCGATGCGGGCGCCGGGCCTTCCAGCACTCCGCCTGAATACCGCAGGGCGTGGTAGGGCTTACCGGGTCGCGGTCCGGTCGAAGGTGCTACAACAAGATGACGATCGATCAACCCCTTGTGCCCCGTTTTCGAGTCGATTAGGCCGTGGTCGCCTCGGTTTGCACGTTGACATGGTCGCGCCGGCCCGCGGCATAACCGCACCAGGCCGACAGCGCGCAGATCGCGACACACAGCGCGGCCAGACTGTAGAGCGAGCCGGTTGCGTGCAGCAACGATCCGGCGATGAACGGGCCACATGACGCGATCAAATAGCCGATTCCTTGAGCCATGCTCGAGAGTTGCGCAGCCACGTGCGAATCGCGCGAGCGCAGTCCAATGACGGTTAAGGCGAGCGTAAACGCGCTCCCCTGCGCGACGCCGAGCAAGAGCGCCCAGGCCCACGTCGTCGATATCGGCGCGAAGAAACAACCGACGAGGCTCACGCCCGTCATCGCCAATGCGATGACATTGATCGCGCGCTGGTCCGCAAGGCGTGCAACCAGAAAGGGCAGCAGCAGGGACGCCGCCGCCTGAGCGATCACGCTGAGCGAGAGCAGGAGGCCCGCATCGACCGCGCTCATTCCACGCATGCGTAAAACCGTGGCCAGCCATCCGAACACGATGTATGCGAGCGACGATTGCGAGCCCATGAAAACGGTGACTTGCCACGCGAGCCGACTTCGCCACAATCCGCGAACGATCCGCGTGCTCCGTTCAGCGCGAGTGCCTACCGGAGGGAGCTGTCCGAGCCAGATCAGAACGGCCAATGCAACGGGCAACGCCCAGAGCGCCAATGCCCACGCCCATGCGTTGCCGTTTCCGTCGCCGTTGCCGTCGCCGAGGAAGAGATGTCCCAGGGCATTGGCGGCGGGCGCCGTGACAGCGGCAGCGGAGGCGGCGCCGGCGCACATCGCGGCGCTATAAACTC
This sequence comes from Trinickia symbiotica, assembly GCF_003028655.1. GTDB lineage: Bacteria > Pseudomonadota > Gammaproteobacteria > Burkholderiales > Burkholderiaceae > Trinickia > Trinickia symbiotica_A. Next base: position 113,820 of record NZ_PYUC01000006.1, on the reverse strand, counting down.
CGGTCATCAGTGCAACGTGATGCGGGAAGTCGCGTTTTACCACGCCCGGCATCAGCACATTCATCAAGCCGATCGAAAAGCAGGCTACGATCTGGCCGACATACAACACCTGCCAGGAAGGTACGACACGCAATGCGGTACCGGCCGTGAGCAGGACCAGCAGCGCAAGCAACGCGCGTTCACTGCCCACGCGCCGAGAAAGCATCGGCGCAAGCGGACCAAACAAGCCAAAGCATAGCGAAGGAAGCGTGGTCAGCATGCTCGCGCCGGCAGGACTGAGGTGTGTCGCCCGGACCGCGTCGAGGAGGATCGGGCCGACGCTCGTAATCGGCGTACGCAGCGAAAAGGCGATCAATGCCAGGCTCGCGGCCAACGCAAGGCTGTGAGTGCGGGAATGAGGGGAGGCCGTCACATCTGTCAGGGGCGTGGCAGTATCGCGATCTTCGATCGACGTGGTTGGGGTTTCGGAGGTCAATTGATTATCGTCTGAAGTCTCGGGCGCATTCACCGATGAGTTGCGTCGAACCTGCCGCCGAATTCAATGAGCGTTGAGCAGGAGCCATTGTACTCGCGCACTCAGGAATGGCGGGTCCGGTAATTGCAGACGCCGTCTGCAGGAGGGGACCCAGCCATGAATCGGAACAAGCTTCTGGAGCCCGAGCACACCGTCCGCGATCCCGTCGAACGATCGTGGATACGACGGCTTGGTCCCGGTCTGATAACGGGCGCCGCCGATGACGATCCTTCCGGAATCGGCACCTACTCGCAGGCCGGTGCCCAGTTCGGGTTCGACCTGCTATGGACGCTCCTGCTGACGTACCCTCTGATGACGGCGATCCAACTCGTGAGCGCACGTATCGGTCGCGTAACGGGAAGGGGCCTGGCGGCCAACATGCGCGAACACTATCCGAAGTGGCTGCTCTATGGGGCGGTCTTGCTGCTGATGGCGGCCAACGTCATCAATATCGCCGCTGATCTGTCGGCGATGGGGGCGGCCGTCGGATTGCTGATGCATGGCCCCGAGCAGCTTTACGTCGTCGTTCTTGGTGGGTTTTCGCTCGTGCTTCAGATCTTCGTTCCTTATGACCGGTATGCCCGTTTTCTCAAGGGAACGGCGCTCGCGCTTCTCGCGTATGTCGCTGTCGCGCTGATCGTGCCGATCCCATGGAGCGAGGTCGCGCGCGCCGCTACACTGCCTCGCATCTCACCGACGTCGGACTACCTGACCACGGTCATCGCGGTGTTCGGCACCACCATCAGCCCGTATCTTTTCTTCTGGCAGGCGTCTCAAGAACTCGAGGAGATGCATTCCAAGATTGGTCAACGGCCGTTGCGCTGGGTGCCTCAGCAGGCACCGAGGCAACTGCACAGGATCAGTTTCGATACCTGGATCGGCATGGGCGTGTCCAACGTCATCGCGTTCTTCATCATGCTGACGGCGGCCGCGACGCTTCATCTCCATCATATCGACGTGAAAACGTCCGCGGACGCCGCACGGGCGCTCGAGCCGATTGCCGGGCGCTTTGCCTATGTCGTTTTCGCACTCGGCATCGTCGGCACGGGACTGCTCGCGCTTCCCGTTCTGGCCGGCTCGGCCGCCTATGCCGCAGCCGGCAGCTTCCACTGGCGCAGCAGTCTTTCACTGCATCTGATGCTGGCTCGTCAGTTCTATGCCGTCATTGCCTGCGCGATCGTCGGCGGTGTCGCGATCACTTTCATGCACTTCGATCCCGTCAGGGCGCTTTACTGGAGCGCCGTCATCAACGGTCTTACAGCGGTGCCGATCATGGTCATCCTGATGCTGATGGCGCGCAGCCGCCGCATCATGGGCCAGTTCGCGGTAAGCGGATCACTCGCATGGGGAGGGTGGCTCGCGACGCTTGCCATGGGCATCGCGGCAATCGGAGTTTTCCTGCCGGGCTAGCGCGTTCGACGCAATGCGCTCCCCGTGGAGCGCTTCGAGTTCGCCATAATCGGCCGAGAGTGGACCGCGGCATGGCAATCCCGCGATGTGCGATTGCCGAACGTTTCGTGGGTTAGTACGTAGTGTCCTATCCCTCAAGTCAGAATCGCGACGTGCCGATATATGTACTGACTAGTTAACGGAGCGGGGCGCTCGCATGAAGTTTTCCACGAAATTGTTGATGCTCGTTGTCGCGGCGCTGGTCGGCGTCGTGCTGCTTGCCGCGATAGCGCTGCAGACGCTGCGAAGCGCGCTGATAGATAGTCGCCGGGAAGAGATCGTCATTCTCCTGACGAAAGCCGAGCATCTCGTCAATTCGTACAGGGAGCTGCAGGCGCGCGGAACCCTTACACGCGATCAGGCGCAGCAGCAAGCCAAGGAAGCGCTGGCGCAGCTCAATGCGAACACGAAGAGCTACTACTGGGTCACGACCTCCGACGGCATTAATCTGGTGCACCCGAACGCGAAGTTCATCGGCACGAAGGCGAAAGGCAACCGAACGACAAGCGGCATGACCGACAGCGAGGCATACCGGGCCGGGATGGCGCAATCGCACTTCGCACTCGTCGACGTCCTGATCAAGCGCAGCCCCGATGCGGACGTCGAGCCGAAGCTGCAAGGCGTCGTCGCGATTCCGGACTGGGACTGGTGGATCGGCACCGGCTTCTTCTATGACGACATCAATGCGGCTTTCATGAAGCTCGCCACAGTGCTCAGCGTCTGCACAGTGGGCGTTGGTGCTGCGCTCGCGGCAATTGCCTGGGCAGTCATGCGCAGCGTCAGACGCACGCTCGGCGGGGACCCGGCGCAAGCGACCAACGTCGCGGCCCAAATCGCCGCCGGCAATCTGGATGTGCCGTTCGACGCGCAGACGGCTGGGGCTGGCAGCCTGCTCGCCGCGCTCGGCGAGATGAAGGAGCGACTCGCCGCGATGATCGCCGAGATCCAGTCGGCGGGTCAGTCGATTGCACACGGCGCGGGCGAAATCGCCCAGGGCAATCTGGACTTGTCGCAACGCACGGAACAGCAGGCAGCGTCGCTGCAGGAAACCGCGGCAAGCATGGAGCAGATCACTGCTACCGTGAAGCAGAACGCCGACAACGCGCGGCAGGCAAATTCCCTCGTCGCGACCGCAAAAGATGCGACCGAACGCGGCGGAGCGGCCGTGCACCAAGTCGTCGCCACCATGCAAGAGATCTCCGGGCAGTCGGTGCGCATTGCCGACATCACCTCGGTGATCGAAAGCATCGCGTTCCAGACGAACATTCTCGCTTTGAATGCGGCGGTCGAGGCGGCACGGGCAGGGGAGGACGGGCGCGGGTTCGCGGTGGTCGCGTCCGAGGTCCGCTCGCTCGCGCAACGGAGCGCGGCCGCGGCGAAAGACATCAAGGAATTGATTCAGGTCTCGGTCGAGAAAGTCAGCGACGGTAGCCGGCTCGTCGAGGTGGCCGGCGAGCGCATGACGGAAATCGTGCGATCGATCGGTCAGGTTGCCGACATCATGGGTGAAATCTCGGCCGCGTCCGATGAGCAAAGCACGGGAATCGAGCAGGTGAGCCGCGCCGTCACACAGATGGACGAAGTCACGCAACAAAATGCCGCGCTCGTCGAAGAAGCCGCCGCTGCCGCGTCGTCGCTCGACGAACAGGCGACGCGTCTGCGCTCGGCGGTCGCGGTGTTCCGGCTCGGGTGATCGCGGGACGGAGAAGTCCGCCCCGCATCCAACGGCAGGCTAATGATGGCCGCGACGCTCTTGCTTCGTATCCTCCTTCACATTGCCGAATTGCTTGCGGACTTCGCCCGCGCCTTGTTGCACGTCACCCTTGGCTTCTTGGGTGGCGTCGCCTGTGGCCTTGCCGACCGATTCGTTCACTTTGCCTTTTGCCTTCTCAGCGACACCCTTCACCTGATCCTTGTTCATATGAACCTCCGTTGGCTTGGCCGCATTCGCTGCGGTGGCAATACGAGCGCAACGAGCATGCCCGGAACGGCGGCCGGTCGCCGCCCGACACCTTGCGGAATTTAAGCTTCCGCAACGTCCTTCCTGTGTCGTCGGAACGCCGACGGTCAGTCGTCATGACATGTCGTAAGCGCGATGTACTAGCCACCCGACGTTCGTTTTACTGCGGAATTTTGCCGGTCGCGTTGCCCGAAGAAGCACCGCCCTGTGGCGACATGCCCTGTTCCCGCCTCTGCATCAGAGTGCCCTTGGTGGACGACGCTTTGTCGTTCGGATCCGCATAACGAACCGTTGCGCCTGGCGCTTGCTGCCCCGATTGAGAGCTCTGGCCGCTGTTCTGATCCTGTCCGGACTGCGTGTCGTTGTTCTGGGCCATTGCCAGAGGGCCGGCGATAAGCAGTGGCGCGCCGACGGCGATAATAAATGGCCTGATAAATTTCATGGATGCCTCCCTGTAATGCTGGTCGTCCGGTCGGCAGGAAAGTCATCGACGATGCCCGCCGCCTGTCAATTGCTCGGCAAGGTACATGCCAAACCTGGAGACCGGCTGAAAAAACCCGGAAAGCCCACGACGCGCCCTTGAGCGGGCGCTGCAGTGCAACCTGTCCTTGAAAGATCGAAGGTGCGAAATGCCATGAATGGTCGCGCTTGATGTACGTCAATTCGAGCGGCACTTGCGGGCCTACAGTGACTTCCATCCGAAATCTCTTGTTTCGGTCATGGAGAAATGAATGGCGAACGATCTCGCCCACGGTGAACCCTGGCTGGAGCGCATCCGCCGCCGCGCCGCCCGACGCCCGTTGGCCCGTGACCTATCCGTTGCGCTGCTCATCAAGTGCCTGCTTCTCGCAGCGCTGTACGACACATTGGCGGCACGAAGCGAAGACAGCGGCCGCCATCCTGGTAGTACTGCCGTCGCCCGAGTCCTGCTCGGACATCCCGCTTCATCAGAAGAGAACCGCCATGATCGATAACACCGTCGTCGACCTGTCACGACTGCAATTCGGTGTGACCGCGCTCTATCACTTCCTGTTCGTTCCTTTGACGCTGGGGCTCTCGTGGATCCTCGTCATCATGGAGGCGGTCTACGTGATGACCGGCAGGCCGGTCTACAAGAGCATGACGCGCTTCTGGGGCAAGCTCTTCGGCATCAACTTCGCGATGGGCGTCACCACCGGCATCACGCTCGAATTCCAGTTCGGCACGAACTGGGCGTACTACTCGCACTATGTAGGCGACATCTTCGGCGTGCCGCTCGCGATCGAGGGGCTCATGGCATTCTTTCTGGAGTCCACTTTCGTCGGACTGTTCTTCTTCGGCTGGGACCGGTTGTCGAAACTACAGCACCTCGTCGTCACGTTCCTCGTCGCACTCGGCTCCAATCTCTCCGCGCTATGGATTCTGGTGGCTAACGGCTGGATGAACAATCCAGCGGGTGCGCACTTCAACTACCACACGATGCGTATGGAGCTCACGCACCTGTCCGACTTGCTATTCAATCCGGTCGCGCAGGTGAAGTTCGTGCACACCGTTTCCGCGGGCTACGTGACCGCCTCGATGTTCGTGCTCGGCATTTCCGCGTGGTATCTACTCAAGCGACGCCATACGCCGCTCGCGCTGCGCTCGTTCGCCATCGCGGCGGCTTTTGGCCTCGCTTCGGTGCTCTCCGTGATAGTGCTCGGCGACGAGTCCGGCTATACGACCGGTCAGGTGCAGAAGGTCAAGCTCGCGGCGATCGAAGCGGAGTGGGATACGGTCGAGGCTCCGGCGGCGTTCACCATCTTCGGCCTCCCGGATCAAGCGCGCGAACGCACCCGCTACACGGTTAGCGTGCCCTGGATGCTCGGGCTCATTGCGACACGCTCGACCGACACGCCGATACCCGGTCTCAAGCAATTGAAGGCGGAGAACGCCGAGAAAATCAAGAGCGGCATGATTGCGTACGACGCCTTGAAGAAGCTGCGCGGCGGCGATACCTCGGCGGCCGTCGCGGCGCAATTCGCTGCGCACGAGGGCGACCTCGGCTACGGCCTCCTCCTTAAGCGCTACACGCCCGCTGTGCTTGACGCGACGCCCGCGCAAATCGCGCAAGCAGCGGACGACACCATTCCGAGCGTTGCGCCGCTGTTCTGGTCGTTCCGCTTCATGGTGGGGCTGGGCCTGCTGATGCTCGCCACCTTCGGCTTCGCGTTCTGGCTCTGCGCGCGGCGTGGGCTGCTGTTGGCGAAGCACCGCTGGTTCCTGCGCTGGGCCGTGCTCGCGATTCCGCTGCCTTGGCTTGCCGTGGAACTGGGGTGGGTGGTGGCCGAATACGGCCGGCAACCCTGGACGATCGCCGGTGTGCTGCCTACTCAGCTGTCGGTCTCGACACTCTCGAAAGGTGACCTGGCCTTCAGCCTGACAGGCTTTGTCCTCTTCTACACGGCGCTCTTCGTCATCGAAATGTATCTGATGTTCAAGTACGCGCGGCTAGGCCCGGCAGTCGACGACGAAGCGCCGGCGCCAAGCGTGTCGTTGCCCGGCGAAGCGTCTATTGACGCGCTGGAAAGGGGATTGATGTGATCGATTATGACGTGCTCAAAGTGATCTGGTGGGCGCTGATCGGCGCGCTCTTGATCGGCTTCGCGTTGACCGACGGTTTCGACATGGGTGCCGGCATGCTGCTGCCGTTCATCGCGCGCACCGATACGGAGCGGCGGATCGTCGTCAACACGGTCGGCGCGACCTGGGAGGGCAATCAGGTCTGGCTGATCACTGCGGGCGGCGCGACCTTCGCCGCGTGGCCGCTAGTCTACGCAACGGCGTTCTCCGGCTTCTATGTCGCGCTCCTGCTCGTGCTGTTCGCGCTGTTCTTCCGGCCGGTCGGCTTCGACTATCGGAGCAAGCTGCCGAGCTTGCGCTGGCGCTTCGCGTGGGATTGGGCGCTGTTCGCGGGTAGCGCGGTGCCCGCGCTCGTGTTCGGCGTCGCATTCGGCAACCTGCTGCAGGGCGTGCCGTTTCGCTTCGATGCCGATATGCGCGTGGCCTACGACGGGACCTTCTGGGCCTTGCTGAATCCGTTCGCTTTGTTGTGCGGATTGGTCAGCATCTCGATGCTCGTCATGCACGGCTCGGCGTTCCTGCAGCTAAAGGCATCCGGACCCGTAGCCGCACGCGCGGCTCGTGTCAACGTCTGGGCCGGCTTTTCGACCGTCGTGTTGTTCGTGCTTGCCGGCGTGGTGGTGGCCTCGTTCGTCGACGGCTATCAGCTCATGACCGATGGCAAGGTGTTGACCCGCGAGGGTCTTTGGCTCGAGAACTTCAGCCGCTCGGCGTGGGTGGCGACGGCTCCCTTGCTGGGCGTTGGCGGAGCGCTCGCTTCCGCGTGGTTTGCGGCGCAAGAGCGGCGGGTTGTTGCGTTCGTTGGGAGCAGCCTTAGCGTAGCGGGCGTGATCCTCACGGCGGGCGCGTCGATGTTCCCGTTCGTGATGCCGTCGTTGGCCAAGCCCGACGACAGCCTCACGCTGTGGAACGCGACCTCGAGCCAGCTCACGCTGCAGATCATGCTCGTCGCCGTTGCCGTCTTCCTGCCGATCGTGCTGCTCTATACGACGTGGGCGTATCGCGTGATGTTCGGCCGGGTGCGGGCCGAAGACATCGTGCGCGACTCGTCGCTCTATTGATCGATTGGCCTCAATCGAACCGTGGGTAACAAGGAGAGATGTATGTGGTACTTCACCTGGATTCTCGGTATCGGCCTGGCGCTCGCGTTCGCCGTCGTGAATGCTATGTGGCTGGAGACGAACTCGGATTTCACCGTTGACGAGTGAGGGGCGGCCCGGATTCCTGCTTATGCTCTGCAGCGCACAATTCGCAATCCCGACCGGTCCTCAGTGAGGTGAGTCACCACGTGCCCCCAGCGTAGCGGCCGGCCGGCTGACACCTACGGAAGAGGCGCGCCCCAGAATGCCGTGACGTTTCCACCAAGGCGCCATTCGTCGAACGGTCTGCGTGGCGCGATGAGGGCCGGCAGACGGCTGTCCCTGAACCGCGCATAGTAGGGCTCGATCCAGCACAGCTCATCGCGGAACGTCCACGGAAAGAGATCCTGTTTGATCGGCGTGATCTTCGTGAAACTCTCAGGGTCGTCTACTGCGTCGATCACAAGATTGGCGAGACGGCCGATCGCACCATCATTCTCCCGATACAGATCGATATTGCGGCTGCGCGCCAATTCCGCAGCGAACACCAATGGAATCAGTGCGAAGGTGTGATAGTGCAGCGCCCGATTGCCACGCTTCACCTCGCGTGCGAGCGCGCCGTCGGGCTCGATGTCGCGGATGCCCTCGCGAATACGCATGAGGCCGGAATCGAAAAGGCTCGAGTTGCCTGTCGCTGTACCGATCGCGATCAGATTGAGGCCCGCCCAGTAGACGAGGTTGTTGTGCAGATGGTTGATCGCTTCGGCATCACGCGTCGCAATAGCGATTCGTTGAAGCCATGGACCGATCGCGGCGAAGCGCGCTTTATTCTCGTCACGAAAGCCTTGAGGCATATGCAGGATCACCATTGCGAAGTCCGTTCCTGCCCAAGAGCGCTCGTAATAGCCCTGATATCCGGAAATGTGACCCATCAATGCGTCGGACCGCGCCCAGCTGTCCAGCAGGCTCAACGCACACGACCAGTCGCCTTTGCCTGCCGCCGTATTGAGACGCGAGACAAAGTTGCGCATCGGCTTGACCGCCTCCGCGTAACCCGAGGCGTCGTCATAGTAGCCGGGGGGATCGATGGTTTGGACAGCCTCCGGTATGTCGCAGGCGCGGGCCGAAGGTGCGGTCACAAGAACAGCGATCGCGGCCAGCGCGGGGGCGAGCAGCATTCGAAGTGGCTTTGGGAGCATTCGGACCTCAAGGGGAAGGCTGACGGCGAAAGATAACAGACGCCGGTGACGCGATAACCTCGCCTGGCTTACGATTTTTTTGCGCATTCTGAAGCCACCCCGGACACCACGACCGTTCGACAGTGGACCATAAGCATGCCTACCGCAACGATCGACCAGAACACGCAAAGCGGTACAGGCGTATGAAAGGGTAGTGCTGCCGTCGCGACAATCGCCCCGCCAAGCAGCAGGTAATAGGTCACGCCGAAGAGCGCACCGGCGCGCCCAAGGCAAGCGCCATAGTTGCGCAGGGCGGGCGCGAGAATGTTGGGAATCGCGAGGCCGAATCCCGCAAAGACTGGGAGCGCCGCGATGGCCCAAAATACGCCAGCATGCCCCGATGCCAATACGAAAAGCAGTTGACCGGTGACGCCGGCGAGTACGCTAAGCAGCCCGTAGCGTACTCGCCGGTCCGGCAGTACGGAGTCGGAAAGTCGACGATTGCAGGCTGCCCCCAGACTGCCGGCCAGTGCGACTGCGAGCCCGATCCAGCCAAAGCCCAGGCCAGGCAGATGGCCGACCATGAATGGACCTGCGGCGTAGAAGGAGAACACAAGTGCGTTGAGACCCGCGACAAGTATGGCTGCACTCCACAGGGAACGATCGGTCATCATTCGAACCGCAAGGCTCTTCATCGGCACGTTCGCGGCTTTCGGCGGTCGCGTTTCGGTCAGGTAACCCACGCCGCAAAGAGCAAGAATTAACGCCAATGCGGCGATAACGCTGAGCACGCCCTGATAGCCCTGCCAGTCGGACACGATCTGTCCGGCCAGTGGCCCGACTGCCGGCGACCAGGACAACACCATGCCAAGCGTTACGAAGTACCGGGTCAGCGCTGCTCCGCCAAGTCGGTCGCGCAGGATCGTCTGGGTGGTGACTGAACACGTCGCCATACCAACCGCCTGGACGAAACGCCCAAGCAAAAGTAGTCCGTAAGTGGACCCGACGGTTGCCGCGATCGTGCCGACAAGCGCCAGTGTCAGGCCGAGCAGCAGCGCCGGACGTCGCCCAAATCGATCGGAGACGTGCCCCCAAAGCAGTACGCCTGCCGAGAAGCCGAGAAAAAATATCCCCATGACCCATTGCGTATGAGCCGGGTCAAGTTGCCAGACACGGGCGAGGTCCGGCAGAGCAGGGGCCAGTATGGTTTCCGCGATTTGCGGCAATGCGAGCCAGGCGATGACCAGCCATTTCGGCGGCAGATCGCTACCGTCGCCGATGCGGATGTCGGTGAGTTTCATGATGCCCTCGTGAGCGAGAGCCGTAGCATACTCAGCTCGAACGGGTCATAATCACGCCGTTCAGACAGAAAACATCGCAGGACAGACATGCCGCGCTACAGGCCCGACGAGGCCATCGATCCTGATACAGCAGTCTGTCCGGTGGTCGGCCTCGCGATTGACAGCCGCAAACACGAATCGGGCTGGCACACGCACAGGCGAACCCAGTTGCTCTATCAGGCCGAAGGCGCCGTCACCTTGCATACCGCCGATCGCATCGGACAACTGGCACCCTCACAAGCGGTCTGGCTGCCCGCTGGATGTCTTCACAGGACCACCATGCACGGTCGGTTCTCGTACCGCAGTCTCTATTTCGATGTCGAGACCTACCCGGACTTGCCCGGGTCGCCTGCGATTTTGGAAATCAGTGCGCTGTTGCGCGAGCTGATTCTCAGCGTTACCGGATGGTCGTCCGATCAGGCACTAACGCCCGCACAACATCGTCTGATCGCAACTTTGCTCGACGAACTCGCTGCAGCAAAGTCGGCTCCCCTCCATCTGCCGATGCCTCGCGAGAAGCGGCTGCGGACAATCGCACAGGCGCTCCTCGACGATCCCGCGTTACCTTTGTCGCTGGGCGACTGGGGCGTTCAGGTTGGCGCCAGCGAACGAACCCTCGCACGTGCCTTTGTACGCGAAACGGGCATGACGTTCTCGCAGTGGCGTACACAATGTCGCCTGTTGATCGCGCAGACGCGACTGGCTGAGGGCGTATCAGTCACAACCGTTGCGCACATGGTCGGCTACGCCAGCGACAGTGCGTTTATCGCGATGTACCGGCGGACGTATGGGTTGCCGCCGAGCCGAAGAACACGGTCCAGGATTCGTATCTCACCGAAGCCCGAATAAGCCTGCATGATGCGCTGCGGCGCGCAGAAGCAGAGCGGCCGTCACGCAACGTCAGCCGACAGGCGAAGGAACACGAAGCTTCAGCCCCAGACGCAGTTGCTCACGCGCTCCGACGCACATTACGGAATCGCACGAAGTTGACATAATCTAAATTATCAACAGGACTGGTTGTAGCGGCTAAGTTATACTGTCCGCTTTTGGGCGCAGCGTAAGCTGCGCCGGCAGCCGATTCCGGCGCCGGAGGCTTCGATGGCTGCGACAGAACGGATAACAATGACGATGCGCGAGCTGGACAGCGCCCGTTCACGGAGGCGGAAGAATCGGAGATGCGGCAATGCTGCTAATACGCACACGGGCCTCGCCTAGACGGTACAGCCCTTCAGCAAGGACACGACCGCTTCGCTGATGTAAGCACTCCTAATGATGTCGGAGCTCGCTCCGTCCTGCCTCCACCCCATTAGGTAGCGTTCCCCAAATCCGATCAAGTCACGCGAAAACTCGCATCATCAGGCCGCCAGCATCTGTGGCAGACTAAGTTGCAGAACGGCCTGCCCACCCGACGCGACGCGAAGCAGCCGCTCGGCCAGACAGCGGCCAATAGGCTCGACGTGGAGGCGAGAAGTTTGACCCAGTCTTCTTGGTTCGCCGCGCCTGAGATTGGAAGCTCCCGGTTTTTGTGGGACGACGGCGAACGTATCTGCTACCGGATACGCCGCCGAAATGCCGACGGCACTTACGCCTCGGCGCTGGCGATGGGGCCCGCCGCCGAGCATCCTACGCCTGCCAGTCTCGACCGTCTCGCGCACGAATACGCCTTGAGAAACGAGTTGGACAGCGAATGGGCGGTGCGGCCGCTGGAAATCGTGCACGAAGGCGGTCGTACGCTGCTCTTGCTCGAAGACGCGGGCGGCGAGCCGCTCACCCGGCTCATCGGGGCGCCTATGGAAACGGGGCACTTCCTGCGCCTCGCCATCAGCGTCGTCACCGCGCTCGGCAAGGCGCACCAGCGCGGCCTTGTCCATAAGGACCTCAAGCCAGGCAACATTCTCGTGAACTGTGCGGACGGGAAGACCCGGCTGACGGGGTTCGGCATCGCATCGCGCCTGCCCCGCGAGCGACAGGCGCCGGAACCACCCGGGACCATCGCCGGCACCCTCGCCTACATGGCGCCCGAGCAAACAGGCCGCATGAACCGCTCGATCGACGCCCGCAGCGATCTGTATGCGCTCGGCGTCACGCTGTATTTGATGCTCACGGGCTCCCTGCCATTCGCAGCAACAGACCCCATGGAGTGGGTGCACTGCCATATCGCTAGAAAGCCGGTGCCGCCGAGCGAGCGGTTAGAAAATCTCCCGGCGGCGATCTCGGCCATCGTCATGAAACTGCTCGCGAAGACGGCCGAGGAGCGCTACCAGACTGCGGTCGGCGTCGAGCGCGATTTGCGGCGCTGCCTGGCCGAATGGGAAGCCCGCGGTTGCATCGAGAACTTCCCGGTGGGTCAACAGGATATGCCCGACCGGTTATTGATTCCGGAGAAGCTGTACGGACGAGCCCGCGAGGTCGAGGCCCTGCTCGCCGCGTTCGATCGCGTCGCCAAAAATGGGACTCCGGAGCTCGTGCTCGTGTCCGGCTATTCGGGGATTGGCAAGTCCTCGGTCGTCAACGAGCTGCATAAGGTATTGGCGCCGTTGCGTGGGCTCTTCGCCGCGGGCAAGTTCGATCAATACAAGCGCGACATCCCGTATTCGACGCTTGCTCAGGCCTTTCAAAGTCTCGTGCGGCCGCTTCTCGGCATGAGCGACGCCGAGCTTCGTGGTTGGCGCGACGCCCTGCTCGAGGCGCTCGGCCCGAACGGGCAACTCATGGTCGATGTCGTCCCGGAGCTGAAGCTCATCATCGGAGACCAGCCACCGGTTCCCGAGCTTCGTTCCCAGGACGCACATCGACGTTTCCAGCTCGTATTCCGACGCTTCATCGGTGTGTTCGCCCGCCCGGAGCATCCTCTTGCGCTCTTTCTCGATGACTTGCAATGGCTCGACGCAGCGACACTCGATCTGCTCGAGGCTCTGCTGACCCAGTCCGATCTGCAGCACCTCTTGTTGATCGGCGCCTATCGCAATAACGAAGTCACCCCGGAGCACCCGCTCACGCGCAGGCTGGAAGCCATCAAGACCGCTGGCGGGAAGGTGCTCGAAATCACGCTTGCGCCACTTGGCGAGGCGGATGTCGGGCAACTGGTCGCGGATACGCTTCGCTGCGAGTCGGCGCGCGCCGCGCCGCTCGCACAACTGGTGCACGCGAAAACCGGTGGCAATCCGTTTTTCGCCATTCAGTTCGTGTCTTCGCTGGCCGATGAGGGAATGCTCGCCTTCGAGCATGGTGCGGCGCGCTGGTCCTGGAACCTCGACCGGATTCACGCGAAAGGGTACACCGATAACATCGTCGAGCTCGTGGTCGCGAAGTTGAGCCGTCTGCCAGCCGAGACGCAACGAGCGTTGCAGCAGCTGGCCTGTCTTGGAAACATCGCCGAGATCGGCACACTTTCGATCGTTCTCGGGACTACCGACAAAGAAGTTCACGCGGTGCTATTGCCAGCTGTCCATCAGGAATTGGTCGAGCGCCTCGCGAGCGCTTACCGGTTCATCCACGATCGCGTTCAGGAAGCCGCCTATTCGCTGATTCCGGAGGAACTGCGCAGCGAGGCGCACCTTCGAATAGGACGACTGCTCGCTGCGCTGACGCCTCTCGAGAAGCGCGAGGAGTCGATCTTCGAGATCGTCAGTCAACTGAACCGCGCCGTCTGCTTGATCACTTCGTGTGAGGAGCGCGAACGGCTCGCTGTGTTCAATTTGACCGCAGGCCGGCGTGCCAAATCTTCAACGGCCTACGTCTCGGCGCTCAAGCACCTCGTCGTGGGCACGGCGCTACTGGGCGACGATGGCTGGCAGCGCCAACGCAACCTTATCTTCGCGCTGGAGCTGGAACGCGCGGAATGCGAGTTCCTGACCGGCGAGCTCGTGGCCGCGGACGAGCGCTTAACTGCGCTCTCCGATCGGGCGACCAATACAGTCGAGCGCGCGAGCGTCGCATGCGTGCAGATGGACGTGTGCACGACCCTCGATCGCAGCGATCGAGCCGTTGCCGTTGCGCTCGACTACCTGCGGCATGTGGGTATCGATTTGTCACCTCATCCGACACAGGAAGAGGCGCGGCGCGAGTATGAGCAAATCTGGTCCCGACTTGGGAGCCGATCGATCGAGAGCCTCATCGAATTGCCGCTCATGAGCGATCCCGAGTCGCTCGCAACCGTCGGTGTTCTGAATAAGGTGTTGCCACCAGCTGTTTTTACGGATGCGAACCTGGTTGCCGTTACCGTCTGCAGAGCGGTCAATCTGAGTCTCGAGCGGGGCAACTGCGATGCGTCGTGCTTCGCCTATGTCATGCTTGGCAAAATCGCGGGACCGTATTTCGGCAACTACGACACGGGGTTTCGATTCGGCGAGCTCGGCTATGAACTCGTCGAACGACGTGGCTTGAAGCGCTTCGAGGCGAGCACCTATTTGTGCTTCGCCGCTTTTGTGATGCGCTGGACGAAACATGTGCGCTTCTGCCGAGACCTGTTGCGCCGCGCTTTCGAAGCCGCAAACAAGATAGGCGACGTCCAGTATGCAGCCTACGCGTGCAACAATCTGAACACGGATCTCCTCTTCGCGGGTAATCCGCTCGTCGAAGTGCAACGCGAAGCTGAACATGGCCTCGCGTTTGCGGAAAGCGCGCAATATGGCCTCGTGATTGACATCATCACGACGCAGCTTGCACTGATCCGGACGCTTCGCGGCCTGACATCAAAATTCGGGTGCTTCGATGACGGACAGTTCGAGGAGCACCGGTTCGAGCAGCACCTATCTGGCAATCGGGCGTTGGCGATCGCCGAATGTTGGTACTGGATTCGGAAACTGCAGGGGCGCTATCTTGCCGGCGACTATGCGGCTGCCATGGATGCCTCGTCGAGGGCGCAACAGCTGCTCTGGACATCCGAAACGTTTTACGAGGAAGCGGAGTACCACTTCTACGCCGCACTCTCCGCGGCCGCATGCTGCGAGGACGCAACAGCCGCCGAGCGGCAGCAACACTTGGCGTCCCTCGCCGCTCACCACGGAAAGCTTGCCGTGTGGGCGGAGAACTGTCCGGAGAACTTCGAGCATCGGGCGGCCCTCGTGCACGCGGAAATTGCCCGCCTCGAAGGGCGCGAGCTTGACGCCGAACGACTCTACGAGCAAGCAATCCGCTCGGCTCGCGCAAACGACTTTCCCAACAACGAGGCGCTCGCCAGCGAGCTTGCAGCGCGGTTCCATGCCGCGCGAGGCTTCGAGATCATTGCACATGCGTACCTGCGCAACGCCCGGTACTGCTATCTGCGCTGGGGAGCCGACGGCAAGGTGCGACAACTCGAAGAAGCTTATCCGCAACTCGAGAAGGAAGAATCTCTGCCCGATGCGACGAGTACAATCGGGACGCCGGTCGATCGCCTCGACCTTGGGACCGTGATCAAGGTGTCGCAGGCCGTTTCAGGCGAAATTGTCCTGGACAAGCTGCTCCACACGCTCATGCGCACCGCCATCGAACAGGCGGGTGCTGAGAACGGACTGCTGGTTATGTCGAGTGGCGCCGAGCCGCGGATCGAGGCACGAGCGACGACGTGTCCCGACGCAGTCGTCGTGGAACTTTGCGACGAGCCCGCGGCTGCGCAGGCGTTGCCGCAGACGATTCTCCACCAAGTGTTGCGTACCGGGGAGAGCGTCATTGTCCGTGATGCAGCCGCAGACGCTTCGTTTGCGACGGATCCATACATCAGTGTTCGTCAAGTTCGCTCGATTCTGTGCGTGCCCTTGATCAGCCGGGCGAGACTCATCGGCGCACTGTATCTCGAGAACAACCTGGCTCCAGGCGTTTTTGCACCGGCCAGGATCGCGATGCTGAAGCTGCTTGCCTCGCAGGCCGCGGTTACGCTGGAGAACGCGGGCTTGTATCGCGAGCTCGCAGAACGTGAAGCGAAGATCCGGCGCCTTGTCGACGCCAATATTGTCGGAATCTTCATATGGGATCTCGAGGGGCAGATTCTCGAGGCCAATGACGCGTTCTTGACCACCGTCGGCTACGACCGCAACGATCTCGTCAACGGTCGTTTGCGTTGGACGAAACTGACGCCGCCCGACTGGCTCGATTTGGACAGGCAACGCTGGATCCCGGAGCTCCAGGCAACGGGGACTGTGCAACCGTTCGAGAAGGAGTACTTAAGGAAGGATGGCAGCCGCGTGCCCGTGTTGATCGGTGTGGCGAGCTTCGAAGAAAGCCGGCACCAAGGCGTCGCGTTCGTGCTTGACCTGACCGACCGCAAGCGGGCCGAAGCCGAAGCGCGCGATAGCGAACGGCGATATCGTGAGGTGGAGATGGCGCTTGCGCATGCGAACCGTGTCACGACCATGGGGCAGCTCGCAGCCTCAATCGCTCATGAAGTCAAGCAACCGATCGGCGCGGCCGCCACCAATGCAGCGGCAGGCCTACGTTGGCTGAGCGCGCAGCCACCCAATCTGGAGGAAGCCCGGCAGGCGTTTGCCCACATCGTCAAAGACGCAACGCGCGCCGGCGAAGTCATGAATCGTATTCGTGGCCTCGTCAAAAATGCGCCGACGTGCACGGAGACGCTGCAACTCAACGAGGCGATTCGTGAGGTCATTGCCATGACGCGCGGCGAGGCCGAGAAGAACAACGTCTCTGTCCGGACGCAGCTTGAGGAGGACTTGCCGCTCATCGACGGCGACCGCGTTCAGCTCCAGCAGGTCGTGCTGAACTTGATCATCAATGCCATCGAAGCAATGAGCGCCGCTGATGACGGACCGCGAGAACTCCTCATTGGCACAAGCCAACACGAGCAGACCGGCGTCCTTGTCACGGTGCGCGATTCGGGGCCGGGTGTGGCATCGGGGAACGTCGACCGCCTCTACGAGCCGTTCTTTACGACCAAGGCCGGCGGAATGGGCATGGGACTGTCCATTTGTCGCTCGATCGTGGAAGCACACGGGGGCAGATTGTCGTCGAGTGCAAGCGTGCCTCGCGGCGCGGTCTTTCAGTTCACCTTACCGGCACGCGCAGATGGCGCATTCTCATCAAGGGTTGATCGTCCTTTTGCTACAGATTGATACGGTTAACCCGGCTCCCGAACCGCACGACGCTGAACCAGGCGCAAGTGGCCTCCCGCTGCGCCGCCCTATCGGATACGCATTGGGGTGCAACGCTGGCATATCACTGTCCATTCTCTGCGTCCAAAATCCACGAACCGCCTAAAAGTTCGAAGGAAAAGACGGACCAAGCGGCATTTGCGTTAACTTGCCCGAACTGACCTTTATCGTTCCAACAGACGAGCGCCGCAATGAGCAACATTCATAGCTACCGGGCTGCCGCCGGCCACGGCTTACGCGCCAGCCGCATGGAATCGCACGGCGTGCCCGGACGGGTGCAAGTGACCGACGCCACTCGGCGCAGGCTCGGCCCGCCATTCCGATTCGAGGATCACGGCTTCATCGAAGCGAAAGGGATCGGACAGCTACATACTTGGTTCCTTTCCCGCGGGGATCTGAACTTGGCGGTTTGACCGGTGTCGCGCCGGTAGTGATCCCGACACATTTTTGTCCCCAAAATCTTACGGAGAGATTTCATACAGCATTGGTGACCATACGACGTACGGAGGATCAATTTCAGTCATCCAAGGGACATAAACTGGCCATGAAATTCGGGCGCCGCTTGATGGGACCAGGGTTCCAGGCGCTGATTTCTGAGTACTTTTCTGTCCCATCGATTTTCCGCTAAATAGAAATGTCGTGTTCTGTGTAGGTTCATCGCCGGATAGCTATCTGGGAGCGCCGGCGATGAACGCGACTAGGACGATCACGATGACGATGCGCGAGCTAGAGAGCGACGCGCCGACATCCATGAAGCTTTTCTTAAACTCGGCTGCCGCTCGATCTGCTGGAACAGCTTACAGCGGAATCAGCAGTCTTTACGAAACCGCCTTTAAGAGAGCCGCATTACAAAGAGAGGTAGATTGGATTTTTAAATGAAAAACCGATTACCTCGAAATTCATATCCAAAATTGCCCACACAATGAACGCGCGTCCATTTTTAATTCCATTTCCTTTCGCCCTGGAAAAGGCTCCCGCCTTTGTCTTGATTGTATAGTGAGCCTGGGACAGCATCTCCTGTGTTACTTCGAAAGTTGATTGACCAGACCGGAGGTCCAAATCCCTCAGGTCCTCAATCGAACCATCTGCAGATTGGATTACCCCCACATAAATGATATTTCCGGCCGAAACGCTTCCGCCGCCGAAAGAAATGTTGATAGATACGCCTTGGTCATCGAGTTCTTTATCAATAACCAATTGGGGCGCATCATAGGTTCCAGGAAGCGTGGACATATTTCCGTGCTTCTCCTGCAGATTTTTAATATTCATTTTTCCTCCTAAAAATTAAAAAACGCAACCAATTACCATCGCTGATGATTTGAAAAGGCGAGCCTGCGGCCGCGTCGGGCGATATGCCCGTTTCCATGTAGCGGTCTCAAGTTGTGTCCATGTCTACCTCATCTCTTAGTGGTTATGCAAGACTAAATCTACACCCACTAATGACAAGGCAGACCTCATAAAATTACTAGGATTGCAGCATGAAACGATCTCGCGCGCATGTTATCGCCGAACCCGAACCTCTTTTTGCGCTTCCTTTGGTAACCGGCCATGTCTCGCTGACGACACGTTCATCCGGCCGTCGTCCATCGCCAAGCAGGCCCAAATGGTGGCTGATCGAATCGATGAAAGGCTGACAGAACTGCACCCGTGCGTATTGACTTCGAACCCTTGCGAGTCGAGAAATACCTGGAGAACTGCCATAGATCGCCCTTGTCGCTGTCGGACTGGCACGGGTGACCGTCAAATTCGAAGGCGATTCAAGCTCGCTTGTGCGACCCTGGCCGCCTTGCTGCCTCCATACCCGATGGTGCGATGCCCATTGCCGGCCCAATCAGCTCGGGTTCACCGCAATGCGTGAGGATCGCAGCGCGTACTTGGTCGCGCAGCTTCACCATCGCGCGAAGGTCGGTCCCTTCCGGTTTGATCGGCGCGAGCACGGTCATCACGATATGGCCACGGCGCGGCAGCCAGTCGCCGTCGCGCAATACAGCTCGCACGCCACGCAAGGCAATGGGTACGACGGGCCGCCCCAGAAGACATGCCGCGCGAAACGCCCCGAGGTGAAACGGACCGAGCCCTGCCGCACGCCGGAATGTCCCTTCGGGAAAAAACAGCAACGTTTCGTCGCGTGCCTCGGCGACGATGCGTTCTTCGTCTTCGACGCTAGCGCGATAGTCCGCGCGTTCGACAAATCGCACGCCGAGTCTGCGCAGAAAGCCTCCGATAAACGGTTGCCGCGCCAACTCCCGCTTCGCGACAAAGTGCAGCGGGTGCGGCAGCAATGCATGCAGCACGACGCTGTCGAGATAACTCGTATGGTTGACCGCGACGATCGCGGCGGCGGAAGCGGGGAATGATTCCGTTTCGCCTATAACCTCGGTGCGCAACCCGGCGAGATAAAGGAAAAGGCGTGTGGCCCGCCCGGTGACATGCCAGTTGCGCGCGGCAGCCGCGCCGAGGGCAACTCGGCACCAGAGCACGGGTGCAATCGCGGCTACGAGCGCCCAGCACCAAGAACCGTATGCGATGAGTCGTACCCGGTCGAGGCTCCGGCGTACAAACGGCTTCATGCTGCCAAACACGACTTCCGATACTTGCCGCCATGGCGCATGGGGCGCACTCATTTTCCGAAACTCGCGGCCCTCGCTCTCCGATCGCTCGAATCGCTCGAGCATGGCGCTGCGGCGGATTTTACCGGCCGGAGTCTTGAGAATGCTGCCTCGGTCGAGCAGCATGACGTTCCCCGCAGCCGTTCCGAAACACTTGGTGGTCGTCTCGTTGATTTGCGCAACGAGACACGCACGGGCATCGGGGTCCATCTCGGCCGTTTCGGCGAAAATGACGATACGTTCCGTGCCTCGTGCGGCATCGATGCCTCCGCATACCGCAACGCGTCCCGCAATCGCGCCGGGCAGCCGGCCTATTGCATCTTCGAGCTCGTAAGGAAAAAAGTGCCGGCCGCCGTGAATGATCATGTCCTTCACTCGTCCGGTGACGTACAGTTCGCCGTTCGCTACGTACCCGAGGTCACCGCTATCGAGCCACTCGCCATCCATGAGTTGAGCCGTCGCTTCAGCGTTGCGGTAGTAGCCCTGTGTGGCCGCCCTGCCTCGGAATTCGATACGCCCGATTTGGCGCTCCGGGAGTTCGCGTCCGTGCTTATCGGCGATCCGCATCTCGCAGCCGGGAAGCACGGGGCCGCAGCAGACGATTTCCAAAGTATCGGCGCCGTTGAGTGATGGCGCTGCCCTGCCGTCGTCGACGAACTGCGATCGCAGCACCTTATCGGTCCATAGTCCGCGCGCGGGTGGAGGGAACGTTACGGCCAGCGTGTTTTCGGCGAGCCCATAGACGGGGGCCAGCGCACGGGCGTCGAAGCGCGCCACGCTCATTCTTTCGGAAAACGCACGCATCACGTTCGCGCTCACGGGTTCTGCCCCGCAGAAGGACAAGCGTAGCGATGACAGGTCGAGATCTTGCAGTATGGCGTCCAAAACATGCCGCGCGCATCGGTCGTACGCAAAGTTCGGCGCAGCGGTGATGGTGCCGCGATAGCGCGAGATCATCTGCAGCCATGCATCGGGATGTGCGAGAAATGTGAGCGGCGAAGTGACGACGAGCGGTACGCCGAAATAAAGCGGCGCAAGCCAGGCACCGATCAAGCCCATGTCGTGATAAAGAGGCAGCCAGCTGACCAGCACATCGTCGGCGTTTACCGCCGCGCGTTCGCCCATCGCGCGGATACTAGCGAGCAGATTGGCGTGAGTGAGCACGACGCCTTTCGGCATACCCGTGCTGCCCGACGTGTATTGCAGAAGCGCAATGTCTTCGGCGCGGGTCACCACGGGCGTATCCATCGGCAATCGGACTATCCGCTCAGGCGTCAATACGTGGCGCAGCGTCGGCACGTGCGTCCTAAGCAGTCGCGCGACCGTTTCGGCCTGCTCGAAAGTGACCAGCGCCTTGATTTGCGCATTGTTGAGCAACGCGGTGTGGCGCTCCACATGTTCGGCAAGCCGACCTTTCCGAAGAGGCGGATAGATCGGTACCGCGATTGCGCCACAGAGCAATATTGCAGTGAATGCGACGAAATAATCGAGGTTCGTCGGCAGCATCAGCGCGACCGTATCGCCGGGATCGATGCCAACGGTGCGCAGGCCGCCTGCCATCTGCGCGGCACGCTCCCGCAACTCCCCGTATCCGATGCGTGATTCGGTGACACCATCGGTCTCGATCAACACGATGTGGGTGCGTTCGGGATGCCGGTCTGCGTGCCAGTGCATAGCCTCCATGAGCGTGCGCGCATGATGGGGAATAGCCAGTCGGCCAGCGGCTTTGTCCGGCGATACCCCGCTCACCGGGGAAAGTGGCTCTGCGGAGGCTGCCGCTTCGCGCAACGGTTCGCCTGTCACCGCGAGCAGCAGTTCGGCGGCTGTCGTAGCCGAGGCGAACGTATCGACGGACAGTTGCACGCCGAAAGCGTGTTCGATGCGCGCGAGCAGTTCGGCGCGCGCCAAGCTGTCAAAGCCGAGGTCGTGCTCGAGATGGGCATGGAGCGTTACCTCGTTATAGAGGGGGTTATCGCCGCGCGTTTCCTCGGCCAACTCACGAATAAGCGCGAGCAGCCGCGTTTGCGCGTCGCCTGTACGGCCGCGAGGCGGTTCCGATTCGATCCTGTTCTGGCTCATGACGATCAGTACCGGATGCTTCGAATCAACCAGCGTACACCCGATGCGGCATGCGCTGCGAGTGCGTCTGCCGCTGCAGCATGCGCCCTTTGGCGGAAATGGCGACAGAATGGTCGTGACCACCTGCCGCTTGGCACGGCGGTTGCGGCATTAGCGCCGTGGTCGCGCGGGATACAACGCGGACCGCGCTCAAAAGGAGCAGGCATGCAGGCGATCGGAAAGAGGAGATGGGCAATCGCCGAGGGCTATTTGCCGCCGTATAGCACAGGAGATAGTCGCGAGCTCGAGAGCCACGAGGCCGCGTGCATCCTGAACGCGGGTGAGCGCGACGCGCACGTCGAGGTCACGATTTTCTTCAGGGATCGCGATCCGGCAGGCCCGTATCGGCTCACGGTACCCGCAAGACGTACGCTTCATATGCGTTTCAACGACTTGAGCGATCCCGAACGGATCCCAACCGGAACAGAGTATTCCGCCGTGCTGGAATCGGATGTGCCCGTGATCGTACAGCACACACGCCTCGATTCCCGGCAGGCAGAACTTGCTCTTCTTTCCACGATCGCCTTTGGGACCGATTGACTCTTCGCGACTTCTTTGACGCGGGGAACGATTCATGCATTGACTTTCGATCATCCCAGCTTCCGATCGGCAGGCTCGAGTGAATTCGAACGTCGGGAAAGGCAGTCCGTCACCCCGCCGCAACGACAAGACCGCGAGCGGCCGGGTCGCTCACAGCTGGGCTGCCGATGCTGGGCCAGGATTGGCAACGGCCGGCGCAGACAACGATCCGGGCGGAATCGTGACGTATTCGCTCGCGGGCACGCAGCTCGGCTACGACATGCTCTGGGTATGCGTTCTTTCGTACCCATCGATGGTGGCCTTGCAATTCGTTTCATCGCGTGTGGCCGCGATCACCGGCAAAGGGCTGACGACGAACATGCGCGAGCACTACGCTCCGCTCTGGTTCTACATTGCCGTTGCGCGCTTTCTGGTTGCCAATACCGTCAATATCGCAGCCGATATGGTGGCGATGGGGTTCGCTGCTCGCTTGTTGTGGAACGGATCCGTGCCGTTGTTCACGTTGTTGCTCGGCGCCGGCTCGCTCGCACTTCAGTGGAAAGTCCCTTACGCTCGCTATGCCAACGTGGTCAAATGGCTGACGTTGGGGATGTTCGGCTATGTGGGCGTCCTGTTCACGCTGCATGTGCCGTGGAGCGAGGTAGCGTGGCATACACTGATTCCTCGCGTGAGCTTCACTGAGGAATATTTCTCGATCTTGCTTGCCGTGCTCGGCACGACGGTCAGTCCATATCTGCTCTTTACGCAGGCTGAGCAGGAAATCGAAGAACTCGCGGATGGAAGATCGAAGGACGATTCGAGCGGCGATGAAGACAGGACCGAGCGCCATCTTCGCCGCGTTCGTGCGCAAACGCTCGTACGAACCGCACTGTCGAACGCCGTCGGCTTTTTCATCATGCTTGCGGCGTCCGCGACACTCCATGTAGCGGGGAGCAGGCTCGACACCGCCGAGGATGTCGCCCGTGTGCTGGAGCCGCTGCTGCACGGATCGGCACCCCACGTCCTCGGCCTCGCTCTGATTGGGACCGCCTTGCTGGCCTTGCCGCCGCTCACTGGCTCCGCTGCCAATGCGGCGGCAAGCATGTTCCGTTGGCGGCGCGGACAACAACGGGACAGGCGTATCGCCTTGACACAGGCAGGATTGACAACGCTTTGCGCATTGTCCGGAGTATCGCTCGCTTTGCTGCAATTTAATTTTGTGAAGCTGCTTTATTGGAGCGCCTTGCTCAACGGTATGACCGTTGCCCCTGTCCTCATTCTGCTTTTGCTGCTAAGCACAAAACGCGCGGCGATTGGCGACTTGAGCATGCACTGGTCGCTGCGCGCGCTATGCTGGTTAGCAACGCTAGTGACAAGCGGCGCGCTGACCGCGCACTTCGTGCTCGAGTTGATCTGAACCGGTCTCGTTAGCGAGATGGGTGGGTTCGCCGACTATAGGAAGCGCGCTTTCCACAGATGATTGGGGAGTGTGTAACTTTGGGAGCAAACCATGCGTGTCGGCGTGCCTAAGGAAATCAAGAATCATGAATACCGCGTTGGGCTTACGCCCGCAAGCGTAAGAGAGTTGACTTCGCGCGGACACGAGGTGCTCGTGCAGACCGGCGCAGGCGCGGCAATCGGGCTCGGCGACGAGCAATACCGCTCCGTCGGCGCACAGCTCGTCGCGCAAGCCGAGGAAGTCTTCGCGCGCGCCGACATGATCGTCAAAGTCAAGGAGCCGCAGCCCCACGAATGCCGCATGCTGCGCCCCGAGCAGATCCTTTACACGTATCTGCACCTCGCACCGGACCCCGAGCAGACCAAGGCCCTGGTCGATTCGTGTGCCGTGTGCATCGCCTATGAGACCATCACGGGTCCCAGCGGTGGCTTACCGCTACTCGCGCCAATGAGCGAAGTTGCTGGGCGCATGGCCGTCCAGGCCGGCGCGCACTATCTCGAGATCGCGCACGGTGGGCGCGGCGTACTGCTGGGCGGCGTGCCGGGCGTCTCGCCAGGGCATGTCGTGGTCATCGGCGCCGGCGTGGTCGGCACTAACGCGTTGCAGATGGCCATCGGGCTGGGGGCGCGCGTGACTGTGCTCGATAAGAGCGTCGATCGCCTGCGCCAATTGGATCTGGTATTCGGCAATCGCATCAGTACCGCGTATTCCAACGCGCACAGCATCGAAGAAGCCGTGCTCGATGCAGACGTTGTCATCGGCGGCGTGCTCGTCCCCGGCGCCGCCGCTCCTAAGCTCGTCACGCGAAAGCACGTGGCGCACATGAAGAAGGGTGCGGTCATGGTCGACGTGGCGATCGATCAAGGCGGCTGCTTCGAGACTTCGCACCCCACCACGCACGCGCAGCCGGTGTATCTCGTCGACGGTGTCGTGCACTACTGCGTGGCCAACATGCCCGGCGCCGTAGCTCGTACTTCGACTTTCGCATTGAACAACGCAACGATCGGGCACGCGATCGCCCTCGCGGACAAGGGTTGGAAGCATGCGATGCGCGACGATATTCACCTTCGCCGAGGGCTTAATGTCTGCCAAGGTAGCGTCACGCACGAAGCCGTGGCGCGCGACTTGGGATACCCGCATGTCGCGGCGGAAACTCTGCTGGAAGATAAGTAGCCTCCTGGCGCCCTGGTTCCTGCGATACGACGGGTCGGTTCTATCCGTTCCTCAGCCGGGCTGATTAACTTGTGCATCGCGCTCCGCCCGGCGGGCGCGCGCCCCGATACCGCCTACCGAGACCAGAGGAACAAGATGACTGCTCAACGCCCCGACCCATTCGTCCTGACGCTGTCGTGCCCGAGCGCCGCTGGGCAGGTCGCGGCCGTTGTCGGCTTTCTGGACCGGCATCACTGTTACGTCGACGCGTTGACGGTATTCGACGACGATTTGAGCAACCGCTTTTTTGTTCGCTGTATGTTCCATCCGACCGACGGCACGGCGCTCAGCATCGACGCGCTGCGCGAAGAATTCGAACCAATCGCCGCCGGCTTCGAGATGCAGTGGGCGATCCACGACGTCAATGCGCGTCCGAAGGTGCTCATCATGGTGTCCAAGCTCGAGCACTGCCTCGCGGACCTGCTTTTCCGCTGGAGAATGGGCGAGCTGAAGATGGAAATCGTCGGCATCGTGTCGAATCACCCCGATTTCCGAGCCCTCGCCGAGCAGCACGATTTGCCGTTCCACCACTTCCCGATCACGCCGGAGACGAAGGCGCAGCAGGAAGCGAAGTGGCTCGACCTGTTCGAGTCGAGCGGTGCGGAGTTGCTGATCCTCGCCCGCTACATGCAAGTGCTGTCGCCCGAGACGAGCGCGAAGCTCGCTAACCGCGCGATCAATATTCACCATTCGTTCCTTCCCGGTTTCAAGGGCGCGAAACCGTATCATCAAGCGCACGCCCGGGGCGTGAAGCTGATCGGCGCAACCGCGCACTTCGTGACCGACGATCTCGACGAGGGGCCGATCATCGAGCAAGTCGTCGAGCGCGTCGATCATGCTTACCGGCCGGAGCAACTGCTTGCGGTTGGGCGAGACGTCGAGTGCATCACGCTCGCCCGCGCGGTCAAGGCCTTCATTGAGCGGCGGGTGTTTTTGAACGGTGATCGCACGGTCGTCTTCCAGTAGCTGAACCAAGCCGCTGGCTCTTGCGCCTGCGCCTAACCGTTGGCGCAAGAATGTTGCCGGCGCGCGCACTGTCATCTCAGTTACAAGAACGCTTGCGAGAATCCCTCCCAACGGAGGATTCTCGACATGGCGCAAGAGAAATATCTCGGCAAGCAGCTCGGCGACTGCATCCACACCCTCTCCCGCCGCGACTTTCTGAAGCTCGCGGGCGCTTCGGGACTTGCGACGGCGGCAGGGACGTTCCCGTCACCGAGCAACGCCGGTCCGGCGAGCCCGGATGGCACTCCCGAGCAGGTCCACTTGACGTGGGGCGACGACCCTTGCACGGAAGTCGTCATCTCCTGGGCTTCCGCTACGCAAGCCATCAATCCCTGCGCGCGCGTGCGCGGGGCAGACGAGACGAAAGCTCGCTCGATTCCCGCGATTCAGCGCATCTACACCGACGGGTTGAACGGCGAGACGGTCTTCGCGTACCACGTCCGCGTGCGTTATCTGAAGCCCGGCACTCGCTACGAATACGCTGTGAGCGCCGACAACGACAGCAATGCGGCCACACCCTTCACCGCCAGCTTTCAGACCGCTCCGCGCGGCCGAGCGCCGTTTCGCTGGACGAGCTACGGCGACCTCGCGACACCAAACACCGCATGGGTCCTGTCGTCGCCGCAAAGCCGATTTGCCGTACAGGCCGTCGAGCAATTCGCGCCGCTCTTTCATTTATTGAACGGCGATCTTTGCTACGCGAACCTGAACCCGCAACATCAGCCGGAGGTTTGGCGCGACTTCGGCAACAACAATCAGGCGTCGGCGGCGAACCGGCCGTGGATGCCGTGCCCTGGTAACCACGAGATCGAGTTCAACAACGGGGCCCAAGGCTTCGAGTCGTATCTGACGCGCTACATGCTGCCGGACAACGGTACGGCGTTTCCGGGACGCTGGTATAGCTTCCGCGTGAGCTCCGTGTTGTTCGTTTCGCTCGATGCGGATGATGTCGTCTATCAGGATGCAGGTGCCTTCGTCGCGGGCCCCGACCCGCTCGTGCCCGCTCCGGCCACCGGCAAGCAGCCCATCGAGCCTGGCACGTCGTTCTACGTACGCGGATACAGCAATGGCGAGCAAACGCGCTGGCTCGAAAAGACGCTGCGTAAAGCGGCAGCGGACGAGGATATCGATTGGATCGTCGTGCAGATGCACCAGGATTCCCTCACCACGGCCAAGAACGGCAATGGCTGCGACAAAGGCATTCGAGAAGCGTGGCTGCCGCTTTTCGATCGTTATGGCGTGGACCTCGTGCTATGCGGGCATGACCACGACTACGAGCGAAGCTATCCGGTACGCGGCTGCAATCATCGTTCAGGCTTCGATGCAGTGACTGGCGAAGTGGTGGAAACGCTGCAGCCTCGCCCAGTGCTGCCGGCGGATCCGAACACCTCGACCTTCGACACAACGCACGGCACGATTCATTTGATCCTCGGCGGCGGCGGCACGAGCGCACCCTCCGACGTCTATGCCGAGAACCCGACCAGCGGGAAGCCGCGTGCGAAGGTTTTCACGAAACCCAACCGCCCCGTTTCGGGCTCGTCACCGAACACTTATGTTAGAAATCCGGCGGACGCCTTCGAGGATGCCATTTGGTCTGCGCGACGCGATACGGCAAGTGCATATGGGATCGCCGTGTTCGATCACGATCCAGGCGAGCCCGGCGGAAAGACGACGATCACGATGAGCTACTACCATGCGGTCGGCGCCGACAAGACGCCGACGCCTGAATACTCGCTGTTCGAGACGATCGTGTTGACGAAGAAGCGTCGGGGTTGAGGGCGATGGGCGATGCGTCACCCGCCGTCAAATCCGCTATCGCCCCGCCTGCTTCCTCCTTCTGACTAGATGAAGAACCAGCATCAAGAGCCAAACCCAAAAAAGCAACGTGGCGATCGGCATCGTCACCAAGCCGGCCCAGCCTAGAACCTCCATGGTGTAGAGCAGTTCACCGAAGTCGTGGCCGAGGACGACGCAAGGATGAATGCTCCCTTCGTCGAGCCCGCAGCCGTTGGCGTCAGCCACCGCCCCGGCGATCGAAACCGAAATGAGGGGCCATAGGCCAATGAGAAGAATGACCAATAAGGCGGCAAGGTAGCGTTTTCGTGGCGTCATCACAGAGACCCGCTCTCGAGCAAGTTCAGTGATGCTACCGCACCGAGCTCCCGTCGCGCACTCGCCGCCGATCGGCAAAGCTCGTGACCGCCTTTTCGAGTACGCGCAGCATGTACTGGCGATGATGTTCCTCCGCTTGCTTGTCGTGCCAATGGGGGACTGGATATCGCAGCGCCTGCGCCTGCGCCCGCGACAGCGGTCCTTCGCTATCTTCCAGGCGCTGCCGCCACTCCTGCAGGACCTGATCGAGTTGCGCGTCGTCGTTCTGATACCAGGCTTGCACGACGTCGTCGCCGAGTATGCTTCTGCGCAAACGGTCGCGCTGCTGGCGCCAAATTGCAATGCGGTCGATATCGATAGCGGATACGTCGCGGCCATGCCCCAGGTTTTGCGCCGCAAGTAAATCGTCATGCGCTTTCATATAGGTCTGATAGCGTTCGACAATTTCCATCGCTTCACCATAAGCCGGCGCCGGTAGTTTGCCTTTCAGATAGCGCCTCAATTGATCTGCGCGATCGTCATCCGAGTTCTCCAGCAGAAACGAGTCGATCAGACCGAGCAATGCGCCATTTACGATCAACCGGTGGCCTTCGCCGACTGCCAAGCCTGGTTCGCTCAGAGCAACGCTCTCTGTCGCGCCGGCCGAATTCCCGAGCCCGAAAGCCGTGGCCCCTTCGACCGGCGCACGGGACTGACTCGTCGCAAACGGCTGCTGCTCCGCGCGCCTGAAATGGAGCACACCTATCGATAAGGCGACGATCGCGGCAACGACGACGCAGACGTGTCGCCCGTATCGGGCCTTTTCCGCTTGACGCTGAATCAGCATGGATATCCCGTTACCGAGCCATGCAGGCGGGACCATCGATCCCGCTGCATGACTATGCTGGTGAAGACGACGGCGTCAGAACGAGCAGCTCGGCACGCTGCCGGTCGTCGTGAAGCTCGACGTGGTCACGCCGGTCCCCGACGGAACATCGTTCGAGTTGTACAAGCCGACGTTTGCGTACTGGTCGCCGTTTTGCGCGGTGGCATCAAGGCTGACATTAGCCAGATAGGCATTGACCGGGTAGCTCGAATTGCGCCCGTCGATCTTCGTATAAGCGCCCGATACCGACTCCGTCGAATAAGCCCCATTGACGAAGATGTCCGACAGCGTCGGGCTGCCGCCAGTCGTGCACGTGTTGTAGTTGGTATCCATGACGATCAGGTGCTTTACATTGATCATGCACGTGTTGACGTAGCTCACTTGTTGCACGGTGAGCGTGCATGGGCCGGTCTTGACGTTGATGCCGTTTGCATTGGTCGACGGAGTCCCGCTCAAGTCATTTCCATACACGTAGTTGTTCTGGAAAAGAATGTTCGAGACGGTGTTTTTGTCGATGCTGCCGACGGAAAGACCATGCGTACCGTGCAACTTGGTGTTGGAGACTGTCACGTTCGAGATGTCTCCGGAATTGGTCTTGACGGCGATCCCGTCGTCGCCGGCCTCGATGTCCGAATTGGTCACCGTGGCGTTGGTGAGACTGTCGATGTCGATGCCATCGGCGTTCTTGCGCGTCGCCGGCGTGCGAATCGCTACGCCCCAGGCAGTAAAGCCGTTACCGCCTTCCACGTACAGATTCGGATGCGCAGCTTGGGCGAGCGTCACGTTGTAGACGATGAAGTTGGTAATCTTGCTTGCCTGCACCAATCTCGGCGTTCCCGTAATGAGATCGCCGCGGCCGTCAACCGTTCCCGGTCCCATCAACGAGGCGTTAGTCCCAGAGAAGGACAGCAAGTTGGCATTGCTCGCGTAGTTGTTGCCGAAGAGTGTCGTGCCCGAGCTGATGACGAGGCCCGCGCCGCTGATCGTCAGGCTGCCCGTATAAAACGCATCGTTGGAGCCCGAAGCCGCGAGCACGACGCTCTGGCCCGTCCCCGCGCATTGATTCAGCGCATTCTGCACGCGCGTCGTGTCGTCGGTGGTCGGCGGCGACGAACGTTGAGCGCTCGAGAAGTTTGCGTAGAGTGTCTGGCAAACCACCGGATAGGTCGGCTCCGTTACCGTCCGGCTATCGCCGGTCGCAAACGTTTGCGCGCTGGCCGAAGCGGCCGCCAGAAAGAGCGTCGCAGCTAACAGACTGACTTTGGAAGCGTTTTTCATGGAGGTAGCACCCCTGTGATAGGTCTTTTCGTATAAGTCACCAAACCACGGCCGAGCCAACCGCAACTGAGCAGCTCAGCCGCGCGGCATTATGCACGAGAAAGGGTACGAACAGTGTGAATCGTCAAACGATTGTGAGGTGGCCGGTGCATCCAAGGGCTGCTCAGCAATGGCTGCACATACCGCCAGGCACAATGGTCGGCCCGTTGGCCGCTCACCCGGCGAGAGCCGCCACGCTACATAATTATCTATAATTGACTATAATCGTCGATAATTGGTCGTACCACGACGCGGAGGCTCCTATGGCGGCGACTTCGCCACTTTTCGATGGCGGGCAGATCTTTCATCGCAAGGCGCTTGCCGAGCGCTTGGCCCGACAGGTCCTGCACATTTCTCCGACATCGGCCTCATCCTCTGGCCTGTTTCTAGCCGCACCGAGACGCACGGGCAAGACCACTTTCATGCGGGCGGATTTTGCGCCGGCGTTGGAAACGCTTGGCGCTCGCGTCATTTACGTCGACCTGTGGGCCGACCGCAAAGCGGATCCTGGCGAGGTAATCGTCGCCGCCATTCGAACCGAACTGACAAAAAGCGAATTCGTGGTAACCAAGGTCGCAAAGAGCCTGGGTATCACGGGCGCCAAGATTGGCAGCGTCGACCTCTCGCTCGACCGGGTCGGTCTAGGAAAGGACGTCTCCCTCGTGCAGGCGCTCGCCGCGCTTTCCGATGACGCCAACGGCCCGATCGTCTTGATCATCGACGAAGCGCAGCAGGCGATTACGACTCAGACCGGCAACGATGCGATGTTTTCGCTCAAGGCCGCGCGCGACGAACTGAACGCGGCGCACTTCGGGCTGCGAGTCGTTTGCACAGGGTCGAACCGGGACAAGCTCGCGATGCTGCGCTCGAGCAAGGACCAGGCATTCTTCGGTGCTCCGCTGATCGATTTTCCGCCCCTCGATGAAGGTTACGTGAAATGGTTTTGCGATAACACCACGGAGCTGCCCGCGAAGCTCTCTCCGGAAGTCGTCACCCCTCTCTTCAGAGAGGCTGGGAATCGCCCTGAAATCCTCGGCGCCGCGGCCGACCAGCTCCGGTTCGACCTCGCGCTTCAGCCCGGCGATGTCGAACGACGTTTCTCACAGCTCGTCGAGGAACAGATCGCGCAAGCCAACGATGACTTTCTAGAGGTGTTCCACAGCCTCACGCCGATCCAGTCGGCCGTGCTACGCGTTTTAGCCGCGGCCGGCAGAAGGTACGCACCGTTCGAGTCCCGAACGATGGAAAAGTATGGCGTCGCGCTAGGGGGGGAAGCCGGCGACGGCGAACTCTCGTCGGCGAATGTCCAGCAAGCGTTGGCCGCCTTGCAGGAGAAGGGATTGGTCTGGCGCGCATCGCGCGGCGTGTACGCGATGGAGGATCACAGCCTGTCGGACCTTCTCAGGCGCGAAGGGTATCTCGAAGGACTTTGAACGATCGCACCGCCTGCCTGCAAGCACTCCTCCTCGCGACCTCCGACGCGGACTGCGACGTGCGGATAGTCGAACGCTCGATTGATAACGTCGGCGAAGCCCATCGCGGCATGCGGAAATAGCGGGACAAAACATCCCTGTTTGATCAATCGTAGTGCGCGCAGCTCGGCGATACTGGCCCGGTCTTCCGCGCGCTGTCCAGCGCATTTCAGGAAGCCTTTAAAAACCCCCGAATACACGATGGAGACGACAACGAAAAGAAATAGCGCGCACTTGGCTTCGGCAACCAGACTGGCGCAAGGTCTGGCCGAGCCCCGAGTGTTTGTCTTGGCCGGCTTGCTCATCGCGTTGACCATGCTCGGCTTGACCGCCACCGTTCTCTACCAGAGCCGGCAGGATTCGCTCGCCCGCGCTCGCGAAACGTCGCGCAATGTTGCGCTTATCGCCGAGCGCGACATCGAGCGCAATTTCGAGCTCTATTCGCTTTCCATGCAGGCGGTCGTGGATGGACTCAACCAAGCCGACGTGATGGCCTTGCCCCCTCGCCTGCGTCATGCGGTGTTGTTCGATCGCGCGACCACGGCAAAATACCTAGGCGCGATGCTCGTGCTCGACGCCTCGGGCAATATCGTCTTGGATTCGGGGAGCGAGGTGCCGCGCAAGGGCAACTTCGCGGACCGCCAATACTTCACGGTGCAGCGTGACAATCCTCATGCGGGACTCTTCGTCGGGGACCCCTACAGGTCACGGCTGCGTAACGGCACGGCCAGTATCGCAATGAGCTATCGCCTATCGCATCCCGATGGGTCGTTCGCCGGCGTCGTCCTGATGGCTATCAACCTCGAGTACTTTCATCAGCTGTTCGCGGGCCTATCGCTCGGACCGCACGGCGCGATCTCCCTGATCCGCCGCGACGGGATCATGGTCATGCGGCAGCCGTTCGATCCCAGCATCATCGGGCGGGATATCAGCAAGGCCAGCACGTACAGGCACTTCGTTTCGATGCCTGAGGGAAGTTATTCCGACACCGCCTCGATCGACGGCGTGCGGCGGCTCTACTACTTCCGCAACTTTCCGGATCTGCCGCTGATCATCATGGTGGCCGAGGCCGAATCGGACATCTACGCGGTCTGGCGCCGACGGGCGTTGACGATCGGCTCGTTGACCGCCGCGCTCGCCTTCGCATTCGTCGGAGCTTCGTGCATGCTCGCCGTGCAGTTGCGGCGGCGGATGCAGCTCGAAATAAAGCTCGAAGTGCTTGCGAGGACCGATGGCGTCACAGGGCTGAACAACCGGCGAACCCTCGACGAGATCGTCGAGCGCGAATGGAGTCGCGCGCGGCGTACGCGTGCCGCGTTTTCCCTGCTTTTCATCGACATTGACCGTTTCAAGGCATACAACGACACATACGGCCATCAGGCCGGGGACGACGTGCTCGCCGCCGTCGCTCGATGCATTCTCGAGAATATCCGCCGGCCCGCCGACAGCGCCGGTCGCTACGGCGGAGAAGAATTCGTCGTAGTACTGCCTGACACGACTGCCGCCGGTGCCGTTCTGATCGCTGAAAAAATCCGCCGTGCCATCACCGAGCTGGAGATCGAGCACACCGGCAGCGAGTTCGGGCACGCGACCGTCAGTATCGGTGCAGCGAGTTGGACGCCAGAGCGCGACAGCGATGTCGCCGCGGTGATCCGCGCCGCGGATCAGGCGCTGTACAACGCGAAAGCCGCGGGCAGGAACAGTGTTTGGCCGGCCCCGGCCCGACTGCTTCCGCTAGATGTGGCGCGATACCGCCCGCTTAATGCCGCGGCTTCCTGAGCGCGTTCGTTGGGCCTCGGATTCGCTGAAACGCAAACCGCCTCATTTCGAGTCGGCTGTATGCCTCTCGCCTTGCCAATGCCTCACGTAATCGGGCGTACCCGTAGGCGCAGCGTCGACCAGCGGTGTTAGCGGCTGCAGCGCGAGCGGCAGCACGCCTGCCCAGACCGGACGATCCATATCGGCGTCGTCGTCCTTCGGACCACCGGTGCGGATTTTCGATGCTGCCTCGTCGAGCGGAATGCGCAGGACGGTGGTCGCAGCCAGTTCGTTGGCGTCGCCAGGGCGCACTTCGCGTGAACGACCCGGTGCGATGAATTCCACGAACGCATCTAGCGCCGCGGCCTTCGCTGGCCCGTCCACTAATTCGAAGGCGCCGTAGATGACAGCGGAGCGGTAGTTCATCGAGTGATGAAAAGCCGAACGCGCCAACACTAAACCATCCAAATGCGTAATGGTTATGCACACCTGTGCCCCGGCGGCCGCGAGCTTCAACATGCGGCTTCCATTGGAGCCGTGGATGTACAGATGATCGCCCTCGCGCCAGCAGGCGGTGGGAATGCAGTGCACTCCATCGTCGTCGGCAAAGGCGAGATGGCACACGTAGGATGCGTCGATGATCGCGTAAAGAGTCGAGCGATCGTAGTGCCCGCGGTTCGCGACACGGCGCACACGGGTGCGCGCGGACGGAGGCGTGGCTTCGATGGTGGTCATGGCGAGACATCGTGATCATTAGTTGCGACGACCAACGATAAGAAAATCATGGCACCATGTATAGACCCACCAACAACCGCACATTTGGAGCCACGATGGACTACGGTGTCTTGCTGTCGACGTTCGTGCGCGAGTCCGCGCAAGAGGCGCCAGCACGAATGCCTCAGCAACGGCGCCTCTACGCCTGCCTGCGAGCCGCCATCCTCAGCGGCAAGATCGAAGAAGGCACGCGCCTTTTGTCATCGCGCGCGCTGGCCGACGAGTTGAGGATGGCTCGCAACTCGGTGCTCTACGCGTACGAGCGGCTGGCGGCCGAAGGTTTCTTGATCGGGACGCGGCAGGGCACGATAGTGGCCGCGGTTGGCGTGCAGCGGACGCCGCTTGTCGCGCCCGGCGATGCACCGGTGCTCTCACGGCGCGTGGCGAACATGATCCGGCAGGACGCCGGCATGGACGATCCGCTGCCATTCCTGCCCGGCACGCCCGCGCTCGACGAGTTTCCCCTTGCGCAATGGCGGCGCTGCATGGAACGCGCTTGGCGCAACATCGGCCCGGCTCAACTCGGCTATATGCCGGTTGAGGGCGATATGGCGCTGCGCACGGCCATTGCCGAGTACCTGCGTATCTCACGCGGCGTGCGCTGCGAAGCGCAGCAGGTTTTCATTACCGGCGGCACGCAAAACAGCCTGGACCTTTGTGCGCGCACGCTGGCCGACGCCGGCGACACAGCCTGGATCGAAAACCCCGGCTACGACGGCGCTCGCAACGCTTTTCAGGCGGCAAACCTGCAGCTGGTACCGATCGGCGTCGATGCGAACGGCCTTGCGCCGCGCCTCGAAGACTGGCGTGACACCCCACCCAAGTTGATCTACATCACACCGTCGCATCAGTACCCACTCGGCGCCGTGATGAGCCTGGAGCGACGGCTGGCGCTGGTGGCCCAGGCAAGCGCAATGGGCGCCTGGATCATCGAGGATGATTACGACAGCGAATTCCGTCATCACAGCGCGCCACTTTCCGCCGTTCAGGGCTTGGCCGAGGACGCTCCTGTGGTCTACCTCGGCACGTTCAGCAAGGTGATGTTTCCGGCGCTGCGCATTGGCTTCATGGTCGTGCCGCCCGCACTCGCGCCCGTCTTGCGGCATACGGCAAGCCGGCTGATGTTGCGTGGACGCGTGGCCGAGCAACTCGCTCTGGCCGAGTTCATCGAAGCGGGACACTTTACGCGCCATCTGCGGCGGATGCGGCGGCTGTACGCCGAGCGGCGAACGGCCCTGCACGAAGCGCTCGAGCGCAATTTGCGCGGTGCGTTGACCGTATCGGGCGGGGCGGGAGGCATGCATTTGTCGGCAAGATTGGATCTGCCAGTGGCGGATACGGAAGTCAGCCACGTCGCGCGGACCCGAAGTCTGGTGCTGCGGCCGCTTTCTCGATTTTGTCTGGACGGCAAGCAGGCGCGCTACAACGGACTGGTGCTGGGGTATGGGAACGTCAGTGCCTCGCGAATGGATGGATTGACGAAGCAAATCGGCGAAGTGCTCGACGCGCTGGTGCCTCGCTAAGCGAAGACGACATGGGCATCCGTTCGCGCGATAACTATCGGTCGGCCCTACAGCGATAGCGAAAACCGGACACGTCCGTTCCGCGCGGTGATGGCTGACCCGCGCGTTTACCCCGTTGCCACAACATTTTTTCCGTGAAAGACTGGCCTGCATCCGCAATACCGGACGTGAGTCCGATATACCGGACCGCCGGCGAATACAGGGCGGCACCCTTGTGCAAGTTGCCGCGAAACGCGTCTCGTCACCCCTTCTTCCACGGATTATCTCGCACCGGACAGGACTGCAAACATGAGAGTTGTCAGACACAGCGCAAATCTTCTGGTTATTGCGGCCGCGGCTGCCCTCATGCTACTTGCGGCCTGTACGAAGGTCTCGACGCCTGGGCAGGACGCTTCCAGCGCATC
The DNA here is from genome assembly GCF_003028655.1 of Trinickia symbiotica. GTDB lineage: Bacteria > Pseudomonadota > Gammaproteobacteria > Burkholderiales > Burkholderiaceae > Trinickia > Trinickia symbiotica_A. Next base: position 77,464 of record NZ_PYUC01000006.1, on the reverse strand, counting down.
GGCGCTGCAGTCCGTGCTGCAACGAGGCACTTTGCGCGTGGGCGACTGCCTCACGTTCGCGCCGTTCGGCTTTTACAACAAAGATGGACAGCCGGACGGCTATGACGTGGATCTTGCCAAGGAACTGGCGAAGGAAATGGGCGTCAAGCTCGAAGTGATCAACACGACAAGCGCGAACCGGATCCCCAATCTGCAGACGGGCAAGGTGGACGTCGTCTTCTGCAACTTCACCCGCAACCTTGAACGAGCAAAGGAGATTTCGTTCACGTCGCCGTACGTCGTGGCGAGCGAGGCGTTGCTCGTTCGCAAGAACAGCGGCATTCAATCCGTGAAGGACATGTCGGGCCGCACGATCGCGACGGTCAAAGGCTCGACGAACGGCGACGAGGTGCGCGCGCTGAACATGCCGATCAAGATCCAGGAATACGACAGTTCCCAGGCCGCCATTCTGGCGGTCAAGCAAGGTCAGGCGGATGCGATGATCGAGGACAACAACTTCCTCGCTTATCAAGCCAGCCTCGATTCGAATTTGACGGTCACGAACGAAGCGCTCGTGCCGCTCGAATACAACGCATTCGGGGTAAAAGCCGGCGATCAGACCTGGCTCAACTACTTGAATTTGTTCCTGTTCAACATCAACGCTTCGAAGCTCAACGCTCAACTCTACAAGAAGTGGTTCGGCGCCGATCCGCGCTATCCGCTCAATCCGCAGTTCTGAGCGAAGCTGATTCGACTGGTTCGCCGTCAGCTGGGGGATCGTCGAGAAGGAAGGAGAAGCAATGCTTTACCAATGGCTCACGTTGTGGGGCTATGTGCCCGATTTCATCCACGCCGCGTGGCTCACGCTTCAGGTCACGCTCCTCTCCTTCTTGCTTGCGATCGTGCTCGGCTTGTCGACGGCTCTTGCAGGCGCATCGCCGATCCTCGCGCTGCGTGCCGTCGCGCGCGGCTATATCGAGCTGATCCGCAATACACCCGTGCTGCTGCAGATTTTCATCGTCTTCTTCGGGTTGCCCTCGCTCGGTGCCCATCTCAGCGCCTACACCGCGGGAGTCATTGCGCTCGGCGTCAATGTCGGCGCTTATTTGGCGGAGGTATTCCGGGCCGGCATTCAATCGGTGCCGCGCGGGCAAATCGAAGCGGCGAGCCTGCTCGGACTCCAGCGATCGCAAATTTTTCTCTCCGTCGTCTTGCCACAAGCCGCGCGCGCCGTCTATCCCGCCATCGTCAACAATTTGATTCAGCTACTGCTGGGGACGTCGCTGCTTTCGGCGATCGCCCTGCCCGAGCTGACCGGCACCGCGATCGTGATCAACTCGCGCACGCTGCTCTATATCCAGACATTCTCCATCACGCTCGTCGCCTATTTGGTGTTGAGCAACGTTCTGTCGTGGCTCGCGGAGCGAATCGGCGCGAAAGCTTTTCATCCGCCGCTTGCGATGCCGAAGCGCACCCGCCGCGGGTTTTTATTTCTGCGCCAGGCACATCGCACTTGAAGCCCAAACCGGAGAGCGGATATGTCGACGGATCTTTTGACGACGAGCCTGCCGATTCTGCTTCAGGGCCTGGCCGTCACGCTGCTATTGTCGGCCGCGGCGATCGCAGGCTCGACGATTGCCGGACTGCTCGCAGCGGTGCTGCGCACGTTCGGCCCATGGGGCACGGGGCGCATCGCGAAGCTCTATACCGAGCTCTTCCGCGGTACGCCGGTCCTGATTACATTGATGTTCATTTACTTCGGCGTTTCGTATTTCGGCTACGCCATCGATGTATTCGCGGCTGGCGTCGCCGGCCTCAGTATCTATCAAGGCGCTTATATTGGCGAAATCTTCCGTGCCGGGATCGAGGCCGTGCCCAAGGGCCAATGGGAAGCCTCCCAGATCCTCGGCCTCTCGAGGAGCCAGACTTTCTTCTCGGTCGTGCTTCCGCAGACCGGCAAGATCGTCCTGCCGCCCCTCATCGGACAGTACCTGTCCCTCATCAAGGACACGTCGATCGTCAGCATGATCGGCATGTCGGAACTGATGCACGGAGGCCAGGCCATCGTCGATCGCATCGGCAAGCCAGTCGAGATCTATGGACTCGTTGCCCTGCTTTATTTCATCGTTTGCTTCCCGCTCTCGCAGTGGGTGCGCCGCCATGATCGAAGGAGCTTGCCGACATGACCATGAATGCCACCGCCGAAACGAAACCCGTCATCAATCTAATGCAGGTCAGCAAGTCATTCGGCTCGACGCAAGTGCTCAAGTCCATCGATCTCGATGTTCGTCCGGGCGAGGTGCTCGTGCTGATCGGCGCTTCGGGCTCTGGAAAGAGCACCGTGTTGCGCATCATGAGCGGGCTCGAGACGGCCGATGCCGGTGAAGTGTGGGTCAACGATGTGCCGCTGCACGAGTCGCGCCGGGCCAAGGAAATTCGAGGCCACGTCGGCATGGTGTTTCAGCAATTCAATCTGTTTCCGCACAAGACTGCGCTCGGCAACGTCACGCTCGCGCTGATCAAGGCGCGCAAGATGGCACCGGCCGATGCGCGCAAGCGCGGCATGGAGGCGCTGGATCGCGTTGGGTTGGCCGACCGTGCCGAGCACTATCCGAGTCAGTTGTCGGGCGGCCAGCAACAGCGTGTCGCGATCGCGCGCGCATTGGCCGTCGAGCCAAGCATCATGTTCTTCGACGAGGCGACCTCGGCGCTCGATCCCGAGCTCGTCGGCGAAGTGACGGAAGTCATGCGGGGTCTCGCGCGCGATGGAATGACGATGGTCGTCGTCACGCACGAAATGGGCTTCGCCCGCAAGACAGCGGACCGGGTGGTGTTCATGGACAAGGGGCTCGTCGCCGAACAGGGATCGCCCGAGCGGATATTCGCGAATCCGCAGAACGAGCGAACGAGACAATTCCTGCAGCGGGTGCTCGAACACTGATCGCGTTGGCGCTGGCCGTCCCGGCTCGCGATTGATGTTCAGAAGCGGGCGGCCGCGTGAGAACGCCCGAATTGATTACTACAGATCCATGAATTCGATGAGGAACCCGACCGCCGAAGGCGCAATCGAGACGTCCGCGGCGGCTCCAATGAGAGCGCGAGGCGTCGATCGTGTAATCGATATATGCCAGCAACTCCATCTCGCGAGGCGTCCGTTGACGATGCGCGAGCTCATCGATGCGACCGGCGCGCCACGCTCCAGCGTCTATGAGCTCGTTGCCATTCTCACGGAGGCGGGCTGGCTCGAGACGACGCCGGAGGGCGAGGTGTTTTTCGGTCGAGCCATGCACTATTACGGCTCGGACTACGCGGCGCGTAACGATCTCATCAGCCGCGCGCATCAGGCCATCCTCGCGCTCGTCAGGAAGCACGACGAGACAGCGCAGCTCTGCACGCTCGAGGGCAACAAGTACACGGTGGTGCTCTCCGAGAATAGTTCACGGCCGTTCAACATCAGCTCCGAAATCGGCGTCAAAGTGCCGATTCCCTGGACCGCAACGGGAAGATTGCTGCTTGCGCATCTCAATGCGAACGAAATACGCGCACTGATTCCCGACGAAGATTTCGTGCTGGACAACGGTCAACGCATAGCGTTCGAAGATTTCCTACGCGATGTCGAGCGCGCGGCTCAACAGGGATATTGCTGCACCGAAGGATTGTCGAATACGTTCCGGCTTTGCATGGCCGCGCCCATCCGCGATTGGACGGGGCAGGCGATTGCCGCGCTCTGCTTCATGACGAGCCGAGATACGCCTGCCGAGAAGCGTGCCTCGATGCTCGACGATCTCATCAGCCATGCGCAAAGGCTCTCGCAGCCACTAACGCGCAGGTGAGCGACGAGATAGACGAGCCGCCAATCGAATACCGACCGCGATCGAATACGGACGTCGATCGAATTCGGATCTCGATCGAGCGCGGACTGTTTCAGCCACTCGTCTGTCAGCGCTCGGCCGGCCGTCCAAACAATGCGCGGTCCGTTACCCACACTGCAACGAGGCTTGCTCCCATCAACGGAAATAGGATGCCTAGGAACGCAAGCCCGGCCTTCCATACGCGCATCGGCGGCATGCCATGGTCTCGGCCGGGGGCCCCGAGTTTGCCGACTGGCCGCCGCTTCCACCACATCACGCATCCGGTGACCGCCATCGCGGCGAGCCCCAGTGAAATCAAGGTGCAGACGATCTGGTTCGCGAGCCCGAAGTAGCGCCCCATGTGCAGCGACGTGCCAAATGAAATCGCCTTCGCCACTGCTCCATAGTCACGGTAGCGGATGTCCTTCAATACCGCACCGCTGTACTGATCGAGAAATAGCGTGCGCTCGCCGCGCGGATCCTGCGGGAAATAGGTGACCGTATAAACGCCATCTCGGCTTTGCGGAAACACGATCTCGTACGCATCCGCCAGCCCAAACCTGCGCACGTCCTCGATCAAACGGTCGAGCGGCAGGCGCGCCCGCGGGTCATGCGCGTGCCCAGGCATGCGCGGCACGGGGACGGCCCCTACGGCCCATGGCACATTGGCAAGCGGCATGTCGTCCATCGTCATCACTGCCATCGAACTCATGCGGCTAGCATCGGCACCAGCACCAGCATCGGCATGATCGACATGGTGCGCATCCGCGGAGTCGATCGATGGGCTCCCCCCATCGCGCGCCTGCGAATGCAGCCGCAGCCCGCCCCAAGCTCCGGACGGCGCACCCAGGTTGGCGCTCGTCGCAAGCGACTTCAACTGCATGCCCCATGAGCCCGTCCACGGCAATCCGGTCACGACGAAGGCCAACGCCCCGACCGCGAGCCAGACACCCAGCACCGCGTGCACGCTCTTCCACAAAGCCCGTCCCTTCATCGAGAAGTTCGGCCAGAACTTACGGCCTGCGCGAGCGCCCTCCTTCGGCCACCAAAGCGCGATCCCCGTGCCGATCATCACGATCGTCCAGCACGCGGCCAACTCCATCAGCAGTTCGCCCGGCTTGCCCATCAGCAGCTTGCGATGCAACATCCGATCGATCTGCATGAAGCGATGCTCGACGCTCAACGTGCCCAGCACCGCACCGGTGTAGGGATTGACGTACACGCTTTCGCGTTCGCCATCCGGCAGCCGGAAGATGAATTCCGCGCTGCGCGTCGGGTCGTTCGCGATACGCGCGCTGCTGGCTACGGCGCCCTTCGGCAGGACACCCGCCGCGCGCGCCAACAGCGCTTCCTCGGAGAGCCGGGGTTGCCCCTGCGGTTCGACTACGAGCCTGTCCCGGTAGATCACGCGCTCGATCTGCGGTTGGAAGCAATAGAGCGTACCGGTGACCGCGAGCACGATCAGCAGCGGCATGACGAAGAGCCCCGCATAGAAATGCCAGCGCCACAGCGTTCGATAACCGTTGTTCGTTGTCATCACATCCTCAGCTTCGCGTCGATATAGAACGTCCGTCCCGGGTACGGGTGATAGACGAAGTAGCGAGCATCGAAGACGTTGTCGACGCCCACGCCAATTTCGCTTTTCTTCGTCGGCCTGAAGCTGAAGCGTGCGTCGGCCACCGTATACGTGCTGGTGCCGCCGTACACATCAGGGTTCGAGTCGGTGTTCGTCAGCGTGTTGTACTGGCGCCCCGAGTAGCGCGCCGCCAACGTCAACGCCGAGCGCTCGTCGAGGTGATAGGTCGCGGCGAGATTGGCCCGCCACAGCGGGATGCGATAGAAGTATTTGCCGACGGAGGCCGGGTTCTGCGCGTTGGCGACAATCTTCGATTGCGTATAAGCGACGCTTGCAACGAGATCGAGTCCGCGCGCGAATACGTCCTCGCCCTGGTAGCTGAGCTCCACGCCGCGCGAGCGTACTTTGCCGATGTTCTGAAAGCTGGTGACGTTCGGGATGACCGTCGTGTCCGTCTGACTGAAGATAGTGTTCTTCACGTCGTCCTGGAACAACGACATCCGCATGAGGCCATTCCAATGCGCCCATTCGGCGGCAAGTTCCTTCGACAGATCGTCTTCCGGCCTGAGGTTCGGGTTGTTGTTGACGATCGAGGAGCCGTTGATTTGACCTTGGAACAGCTCGCTGACGGTCGGAAAACGGTATGCGCGTCCGATTGTCGCCCGCAACGTCAGGTCGTTGGTCACATCGAACGAAAGCGAAGCTTTCGGCGAAAGGTGGTGATCGCTCGACTCGGGATAGGGCAGTCCCGCCGCGCCGACGGCCTGGCGGCCGCCATAGGCGTTCCAGTTCTCGTAGCGCAGGCCATACACGAACTTCCACCGAGGCAAAACGCGCCAGGCGTCCTGCGCAAACAGCGCCTGGGTCCGCGTCCTGCCGGCAAAAGCATTGGCGAACGAGCCTGCCGCCCCGTCGCGCCAGTTCGTCGTGTTGTAGGTCTCGTTGTCGACGAAATAGTTGTCGTAGTGATAGCCGAACGTCAGCCAATGCGCGCCCCACCCCGCGGCCGGCGACGCGTGCGTCCACGTTGCTTTCAGATCGAGCGTCTTCCAGCCGGTGCCGTCGCCGTAGGTCACGACGCCCGGGCCGTTGCCGGGCGCACCCGCGCTGGCGGTACGCGCCACGCTGTTCGTCACGTCGTAGTACGAGGCGATCGCCTCCGCGTTCCACCCCGTTGCCTGATGGGTGCGCAACGTGAGGCCGTAGAGCCAGTTTTCGTTGAAACCGAGGCTTGGCGCAAGCGCGGCTGCGGGAATGGTGTACTCGTAGCCGCCGATGTCGACCTTCCCGCTGTAGACGGGATTCCCATTCGCGTCGGTGAGAAACGTCGATGTTCCGCTGTTGTAGGTCTGATGCCAATAGCCGAGCGTGAAAGCGCCTTGCACGGTCGGCGTGAAGTCGTATTGCGCTCGCAGCGTGAACTGGTCCTGCACCGTGTGCTGGATCCCTTCGCCGTTGACACCGAGCACCGCCGTCGGCCTCATAGTCTGATTGTTGTAGAAGTAGGCCCCGTTGACAGGCGTATCGCCTGCCCGCGAGGGAGTCGACGATTGCGCGAGCGTCGCGAACTGCAACGGCTGGCTCGTATTCGCGAGATGATTGACGCCGAGCCGGAACGAAAATTTGCCGATTTTGTTGCCGATCGTCGCCGTCGTTTCGGTGCCGTTGAAATTCTCGTTGACGCCGTAGAGACTGAAGTGCTGCGTGAATGCCTTCACGTCCGCGTCGGCTTCGAACGTCGTCGGCATGCGGGTCGTGACGAGTACCGTTGCACCGAGCGAGTTGCCCGGATAGAGCGCCGAGTACGGCCCATAAATGACATCGACTTTCTCGATCGAATCGGGATAAACCATCGACCAGCGTGGTGCGAAAGACCAACTGTTGCCGAGCAGGTTGCTGAGCAGCAAGCCGTCGGCGTAGACGAGTCCTCGCGCGCTTTGGGCGTTGCTCGTGCCGCGCACCGCGATGATCGAATTCAGATCGCCGATGAAGCGCTTTCGCACCGCGAGATTCGGCATGTATTTCAGAACGTCCTCGGTGTTGACGACGTTCCAGTTGTCGAACTGTTTGCGCGTGACCGTCTCGACGGTCGCGGGCAGATTGGGATCGATGGCTGGAGACGATAACGATCCGGCGGACTGTGCGCTGCCCGTCACGGTCACCGTGGGCAAAACGAGCTCAGCGGTCTTGTCATCGGCGTGCGCAAAGTGCGGCAGCAACGAGATCGGCACAACGGCGAGCGTGGCATGCCGAATCCGCTTGCGCCGGCAAGCGGATGCGCATGCCCAGAAAAACAAGGACATTGCGTATTCCTGAAAGCGTTGGACAAACGACCGTATGCGCCGTCAAAGGGCGCTGCGGACGGTCTAGGTGAACGGCGATCAGGAAACGAGAGGTGGGTCTCGGGGGCGTCCGGACGGGAATGCGCCGAGCGGCGTGAAGCGAACGGATAGCACTGGCGCGGTCATGATCACGACCAGCGTCAGCACAGGAGCCGCGACAGCAGGCAACGCCGGCATCGCCGCATGCGTCGCCAGCAGATCGCAATAGCCGCATGCGGAGAGCGAATCGGATGCCGAATGCTGGGAAGCGTCCCGCGATTCGCTAGCGGAACACAGCGCCGCGACGGGCTCGCGTTCGTGAGACGCGACAACGAGCTGACTCACGATCGGCGCGCAGACGATGAGCCACATGGCGATGAGGCCAAGCCATGCGGTCAGGCGTGCGTGTCGTCGAAGTGTCATGTCGTTGAAAGGTTTTCCGGCGCGGCGAAGTCTAGCATTTGGATGACGGGGTTGCCAATTGTGGTGACATCGCCGGCTCGATCGTGCAGCTGACCTCGCGCGACTAAGCCTGCGGCCGGACCGTTATGTCTGTTTGCCCGGCAGGTTCGTCGCCCCACATTCGACCAATTGACATTTTTCGCTGTCAGCCTATGCTTTGAACGCCGAGAAAAGCCTGGCGGCAACCGCTTCCCTTTTAGTTGATCCAACGAACGATCACACGGAGCATCGCATGGCCATTACAAGACAGGTAATCACGTCGCTGCAGCGCGACGGCACCGACATGCTGGGGACGAAGGGACTGGCGGTGAAGATTGCCGACGAAAGTATCGTATCGGGATCGCTTTTGACCGTGGAGAGCAATCATTTCTGTGTGCTCAAGTCACGCGGCGCCGTGCTCAACGTCTACGAGACGGGCCAATACACGCTGACCACGCCCGACAAGCCGCTTCTCGGCTCGATTGCGCAGGGCTTTTTCGGCGGATCGTCGCCGTGGGTCTTCGAAGTCATCTACGTGAACCGCTCGAAGCTGCTCATTCGCAACCAGGGTGTTGCGACGAGCGCCGAAATGGCCGAGATGGCCTATCAGGTCGACTATTACATTCACATCGATTCGAAAGAGGCGGCGCTCGACCTGATTACGCACATGCCGTTCAACGGCAATTTCATCGATACGCAGGAAGTCGCCGAATATGCGGGCCCCGCAATCGAGCAGGCGATCAATCAGATCGTCCAGGTCACGAAAATGGAAAGCATCAACGAGCACATCACCGAGATCAGAGACTCGGTGAAGATGCATCTGTCAGATTTCCTGCGGACGTTCGGCATTTTGCTCAACGACGTGAAGGTGCTCATCGTGCCGAAGGACGAGCGGATGCGCGAGCTGATTTCGCTTCAGGCGATCGGTCTCACGCCGATCGAAGCCGTCCGCTACTACCTCGCGTTACGAATGGCCGAAAAAGGCCTTGTTTCCGCGCCGAACGCCGCGGCGGGCGTGCCGTTCCAGATCGGCGGCCCGGCCGCCGGCGTTTATCCGCTCGCAAGTGACACTGGGCTTCCGACGGGCGCGTGAAAGAATGGACTCGGGCTTTTACGACGAAGGCGTGCTGCGGCAAACCGCGATCAATCTCTTCTACGGATGGGGCTACAACTTTTACCGGCGCGAGAATCAGCTACGCGCCGACGATCAGCTTGTGCGGAGCAAAGCCGCCTGGCTGCTCGGCATGGCCCGTACGAGCGTGGAACTTGCCGCGGCCGAGTATCGCCGCGCGAATTTCGGCGTACCGTCGCGCGAAAGGCCATTCCCCGATCCCTCGGTGAGCGCGGCATCGCAGCAGCTCGAGCGGCTCGCCGCGAGCATCAGCATGATCGGAGGCCGCTTGCAATCGCAGCCCGTGCCGGAGAACGATCGCATGACGGAACGCTATCGCCGGGAGGCCGATACGCTCAAGGCCCTCATCGATTGCGACGAGAGGCTGGTCGGTCAATGCAAGCTGCTGCATGCGACGCTCGATACACGCGGCGGCGAATGGCTGCTCGAACATCTCGACGAAGTGAACCGAGGGCTCGCGGCCATTCAGGAAACGTTGCGTCGGCGCGAAGCGGCTTTGCTCGATCGGATCGAGTAACGGACGTTTCGAGCGCGTGTCGCCGCGTCGTTACGTCGCTTCTTCGCGATAGATCGCGGTAATGGGCGCCTCTCCCACACGCGCGTAACCGCGGTACATGCCTTCCGTATTGAACGGCATCGCGAGATTGCCGAGCGCATCGACGGCGATCACACCACCCCGGCCCGCGATGCGCGGCAGCCGGTTCATGACGACATCATGCGCGGCCTCGCGCAACGACACTTTGCGATACTCCATTTGAGCCGCGACGTCGTAAGCGGCGACGAGCCGAATGAACATCTCACCGGTGCCCGTCGACGATACCGCGCATGTCGCGTCGTTTGCGTAGCAGCCGGCGCCGATGATCGGGCTGTCGCCGACACGCCCGGGCCGCTTGTTAGTGATGCCGCCCGTCGACGTTGCCGCCGCGAGATGGCCGTTTCGATCGAGTGCGACGGCACCTACCGTGCCGAGCTTCGTGTCCGGGTCAAGCGGTTCCGGCGTGCGTGCGCCTGGTTTGCCGTTCTCCGTGCGAAACATCAACGCGCCCGAATCGTGATCGAGAACGGCTCCTGTGGCTTGCCGCGCCTTCAACCATTGCGCGAGCCGAAAGTCACTATCGAAGTAGCCAGGCTCGACCAGTTCGAGCCCCTCAGCCATCGCGAACGCCTCGGCGCCTGCGCCGGCCAGCATCACATGGTCGGTCGCTTCCATTACGCGGCGCGCGACAAGCACGGGATTACGCAGTCGCGTGACGCCGCAAACGGCGCCGGCCGCGAGCGTCGCGCCATCCATGATTGCGGCGTCGAGCTCGTGCTTGCCGTCAGCGGTGTAGACCGAGCCACATCCCGCGTTGAAAAGCGGGCAGTCTTCGAGCATACGCACCGCAATGCTCACAGCGTCGAGCGCGCTGCCGCCTCCGGCCAATACTTCCTGCGCCGCGGCGAGCACCGCGTTCAACTCGGCGCGGTAGTGCGCCTCGGTTTCGACATTCAGGTCCTGGCGCAGGATCGTGCCCGCACCACCGTGAATCGCAACGATGGCTTTCGAATTCATGGTTCGATTCGGTCAATTGCCTCGACGATATGGCCGAGATAATCGCGAAGGCGGGGCGCTTTGCTGCTCATACCGGCTGCGCCTCCGCGAGAACACGCGCCCGGAACTTGTCAGGCAAAGCATTCGGCGTTAGAACGTCTACCTTGACACCGAGCAGATCCGCCAATTTGTACCGAATGATCCCGACATTGAGCAGCGACATGCCCGGCCTTGGCTCGACCAAAAGGTCAAGATCGCTTTCTTCGGTGTCTTCGCCGCGGACCACCGAGCCGAACACGCGTGCGTTCGACGCACGGTTATCCTCCACGATCCTGCGAATTTCCTCACGGTGCGCGTTCAGCGCGATAGATGGTTTCACGAGAAGCTCTGATTGAAGCGTCTATTATAGCGGTCAGTCAACGAGAACTGTGGAACGACGATGTCCACGCCAGACCGACCACTAGCAACGCTCGATAAGCCAACACACCTGCCCCGCTTCGCCATGCGCGCGCTGGCCGTTTTATTGGTCTTGCTTTTGGCGATCGCCATCGGCGGACGCGCGCTCGTGCACTCGAGTCTGCCCACGATCGACGGAACGCGTGTCGCCCCAGCCCTGCAGGCGCAAGTCACCATCGAGCGAGACAAGCTCGGTGTGCCGACACTCGAAGGGACCACCACCGCCGATATCGCCTATGCCACCGGCTTCGTTCACGCGCAGGATCGGTATTTCCAAATGGACCTGCTGCGACGCGTCGCGGCTGGCGAACTCGCCGCGCTCGTCGGCCCCTCCGCGCTCGATCTCGATCGGCTTCATCGCCTCCATCGGTTCCGCGCCCGCGCGCACGTGATCATCGCGTCACTCGACGACGATTCGCGACGGCTGCTCGATCGGTACACGGCCGGAGTCAACGCTGGATTGGCCTCGCTCAGTGCAAGGCCGTTCGAATATTGGCTGTTGAAAAGGCGGCCCGAGGTTTGGACCGCCGAAGACACGCTGCTCGTGATCTACGCAATGTACTTCGATCTGCAGTACGAAGAATTGCAGCACACGCTCTCGCGCGCGGCACTGCGCGAGAGCGTGGCAGCCCGATTGCTGCCGTTCCTCTTGCCGACGTCGAGCCATTGGGATGCGCCGCTCGATCGTCTGCCCCCCCGCACCGCGAACAAGACCCACGCAGCAACCGTCGAAAGCTACCCCGTTCCTCCCTCCACCCCCGATTGGGTGGGCTCTCCGCCCGTTCATGCGCAAGCATCTGAAGAAGAGGACATGGCGGCCGCGCCTGCGGCAATGGTCGGGAGTAACAACTGGGCAGTCGATGGCGCGCACGGCGCAAGCGGTGCCGCCATTTTCGCGAGCGATATGCATCTGGGGTTATCGCTGCCGAACATCTGGTACCGGCTTTCCGTCGTCACGAAGGATCCTCGGGGCATGAGCCGACGCATCACCGGCGTGAGCCTGCCCGGTACGCCGGCAATCGTCGCGGGCAGCAACGGCAAAATCGCCTGGGGCTTCACGAACAGCTACGGCAATTTCCTCGACGTCATCGACCTCGAGATCGATCCGCAAGACCCGCTGCGCTATCGAACGTCCGACGGACACTGGGCGCGCGCATCGGTACATCGCGAGCGAATCGCCGTCAGCGGAGCGGCCCCGGTCGAATTCGACGTTGCCGATACTCAATGGGGGCCGATGCTGAAAGCGGGCGCGCACACTTACGCGATACGATGGGTCGCCCATGACGCGCGGGCAGTCAACCTCGGATTGGCCCGGCTCGCCGACGCCGACGATGTCGCGAGCGCGTTGACGATCGGTGCGAGTTGCGGCATTCCTACGCAGAACCTGACCGTAGTCGATGCGCAAGGCAATATCGGTTGGACAGTCGCCGGCCCCCTGCCTCGCCGGGTACCGGCGCATGCGTCAACGACGGCATTGACTGATTTCCCCGTGCGAAGCAACGAATACCGCGGCTGGAATGGCTATCTGAACCCGCCCGAATACCCCCGACTCGTCGGTCCTCCGGGTGGACGGATATGGACGGCGAACAACCGACAGCTCGCCGGAGTGGAGCAAGCAAAAATCGGCGACAGCGGCAGCGATGTCGGCGCGCGTGCCACGCAAATCCGCGATGCGCTGTTCGCGCGCGATCGTTTCAGCGAGCGCGACATGCTCGCGCTGCAAACGGACGATCGCGCGCTTTGGATCGAGCCGTGGCGGAAGCTTGCGCTCGAAACGCTCGACGAAGCCGCGCTCGAGGGGCATCCGCAGCGTGCGAAGTTCCGGAGTCTCATCGAACAATGGAATGGTCGAGCGGACGCCGATGCGGTCGGCTACACGTTGGTGCGCGCGTTTTACTCCGCATTCTACGAGGCGTGGTTCGGCGGCCTCGATGCGGAGCTGGCAAAGACGCAGCCCGATCTCAACTATCGCCACGCCACTTCGCGCTCGCTCGCCGTCATGGAGGCGCTTGCGCAACATCGCGCATGGGTGCCGTCGCGTTTCGACGGCTGGCATGCCTTCGCGCTCGACCGCATCGATCGAGCCATCGAGTCCGTGACGCAAAACGGCACGACGCTCGACGAGGCGCGCTGGGGCGATCGCAATCGCGCATCGATCAAGCACCCGTTCGCCCGGATGATTCCATCGTGGGTTCCGATACTCGAGTCCCGCTTGGAAGCGCCGCGCGATCCGCTGCCGGGCGACATCAACATGCCGCGAATCCAGTCGCCCTCGTTCGGTGCCTCGGAGCGCATGGTGATATCGCCGGGGCATGAAGCGCAAGCGATCTTCGAAATGCCGGGTGGCGAATCGGGGAATCCGGCGTCGCCCTATTTTCTCGCGGGCCACGAGAACTGGGTGCACGGCAATGCGAGCCCGTTCTTGCCCGGTCCGGCCGTGCATCGACTCGTGCTGATGCCGAGCTCGTCGTCATCGTCACACTGAGCCGTCTTTCCTCGGTACGGTGCCGGCTGTCCCGCGATCGCCGAACTCGCCGGGATCAATCGAACAACCCTTCGATCCCCGGCAATCCCTCGCAACAGTCGTTGACGAAAAACGTCACGAGCGCGCGCGCCCGCTCGGGCGCAATGCGGCATCGCTGGATCCTGCCCTGACGTTCCTGCGTCATGAGCCCGGTCGCGACGAGCTGAGCAATATGATGCGCGAGTGTCGACTTCGGAATGCCGACCTGCTTTTGGATCTCACCCACGGCAAGGCCGCCCTCTCCCGCTTTCACAAGAAGCTGGAAGATCTGTAAGCGGTGCGGGTGACCGAGTTCGGCCATGCACCGCGCGGCGACATCGAAGGCGATATCCGTCAATTTGGCAAGGGTTCCATCGTTCAACCACGGAGCAGCCGCGTAGTCTGGCGAGAACGAACGGTGTCATTGCCCCGCCGAGGCCGAGACCGAAGCGAGGTGAACCCTGCTTCGACCCGATCGGGCTCGAGGCCTATGTCGCGCAAAACTTCGTCGCTCAAGCTGCCGAACAATTGCAGGTTTGCGCGACGCCGACGCTCCGCGGCCAGATTATCGAAAATGTCTCGGACCCAGTCAAACATGATCGAACCTTGATTGAACGATAGTTCCAGAACTATAGTCCAATCATCGACGAATGCAAGGAGAACCGCATGCCAGAGGTCACGGAAAGACCGATTCGAGCCACCGGAGGCTGTCTTTGCGGCTCGGTGCGATACACGGTACGGGGCGCGTTGCGTGATGTCATCGCTTGCCACTGCCCGCTCTGCCGCCGCCTGCACAGCCACTTTGCGGCTTATACGGAATGCGATTCGGCCGACATCGAGATCGTCGGCACGGGCAAGCTGCGTTGGTACCGCTCCTCGCCTGTTGCACGACGAGGCTTCTGCTCTCGATGCGGCGCGCAGTTGTTTTCGGAAAGCAGCGACAAGCGGCGGATTGCAATCGCCGCGGGGACGATCGATGAGCCGACCGGGCTACGGCTCACGCGGCACGTATGCGTTGCGAAAAAGGGCGACTATTACGAAATCGCGGATGGCTTGCCGCAGATCGCCGGCCGGCAAACCTGCGAATGACGCATCCGTCAGCGCGGCTCTGCTACGCGGCTCGCCTTCGCATAGAGCGATGAATCGGCGAACCCTTCGGCCGCGAGCACATGGCCGACCAGAATCAGCGCAGTCCGTTCGATATCGGTCTGCCGGACCTTGTCGACGATATCGGCCACTGTCCCGAGCACGCGCTCCTCATCGGGCCAACTGGCGCGATAGATCACGGCAATCGGACAATCGTCGCCGTAATGCGGGCGAATCTCCTCTACGATGCGTGCGAGGTGCCGCACGCCGAGATGAATCGCCATCGTCGCGCGGTGGCGTGCGAGAGCGCCGAGCCGTTCGCCCTCCGGCATTGCCGTCTTGGTTGCGAAGCGCGTCAGGATCAGCGTCTGCGAGACGTCGGGCAACGTCAGCTCGCAACCGAGCGCGGCGGCACAGGCGGCCGTCGCCGTGACGCCCGGCACGATTTCGTAAGGAATGCCAAATAAGCGGATCCGGCGAATTTGCTCGCCGATCGCTCCATAAAGCGACGGGTCGCCGGAGTGTAAGCGCGCGACGTCCTGCCCTTTGCGATGCGCTTCGACGATCAATGCGACGATTTCGTCGAGATCGAGTTCCGCCGTATTCACCACGCGCTCGGCGACGTTGCCCTCGAGCACCGCGGGAGGAACGAGCGACCCTGCATAGAGAATGACGGGACAAGTCCGCACGAGCCGTTGCCCCTTCACGGTAATGAGCTCGGGATCGCCGGGTCCGGCGCCGATAAAAAACACTGTCATCCTGTACTCCGTTATGGGGCGGCTCTGACGGCACCTGTGCCGATCTCGCTCGACATCACACCAAGCGCGTCGAGCGCGCTCATCAATGCCGAAACTTCCTCGAACGTGCGATCGCCCTCGGGCAGCGACGGACGGCGCAGCATGATCACCGGTAAGCCGCGCTCGCGCGCGACGTCGAGCTTCGCTTCCGTCGCCTTGCCGCCGCTATTCTTGCTGACGACCACGTCGGTTCCGCACGCGTCGAAAAGCGCGCGCTCGCCTTCGACCGTGAACGGTCCGCGCGCGCCGATCACAACGCAGCGCTCATTGCCGGCGTGCGCATCGAGGCATCGCACGGTCCAGTATTGATGCGCAGGGATTTCGCCGAGATGCGAGAGCGGCTCGCGTCCCAGCGTGAAGAGCGGCCGAGCGAAGCCGGATAGCGCCGTCACGAGATCGCTCCAATCGTCGACCAGGCGCCAATCGTCACCTGGCTGCGGTTGCCAGGCGGGACGATGCAGTGCCCAATACGGCACACCCGTGGCGCGACTTGCGGCGAATGCGTTAGCGCTGATTCTTGCGGCGTACGGATGCGTCGCGTCGACGATGAGGCTGATGCGTTCGGCGTCGACATATCGCGCGAGCCCCGCGCTTCCGCCAAAACCGCCCACACGTATCAGGCATGCGGGTTCGTGCGGCAGTTTCCCGAGCCCCGCGAGACTATAGACATGCTCAGGGAGCAGGCCGCGCGCAATCCGCAGCGCGTCACCCGTACCGCCGAGCAACAAGATTCGCGTCATCGTGCTTCCCCGACAAAATTGCCTTGGCGATCGATCGCGAACGTTTCGACGGCGACTTCGGGTGGCGCAACGCGACGCGCCACCTCGAGCGCATGCCGGCAAACGACGTCGCCAAGCGGTATGTCCTGCTCTTTGGCGAGAACGAGTGCCTGCTGGCTCGTATTCGCCGCGCGGATCGCGGCCTGCAGCGCAGCGTCAGCCCCGTGATCGCCTGCCCACCGAGCCAGCAGTTCCAGATCGATGCTCGATCGGCTGCTATGCAGATCGAGGTGGCCAGCGGCAAGCTTGCTCAGCTTGCCGAATCCGCCGCAAATGCTGAGCCGTTCGACGGGCGCGCGACGCAAGTGTTTGAGAACAGCGCCGGCGAAGTCGCCCATTTCGATCAGGGCGATCTCGGGCAGCCCGTAGCGCGCGCGCATCGCGTCCTCGCTCGCGTTGCCCGTGCAGGCGGCGACATGCCGGTAGCCGTTTGCGCGCGCCACGTCGATGCCCTGATGAATCGACGCAATATAGGCCGAGCACGAAAAAGGCCGGACGATGCCGGTCGTACCGAGAATCGACAACCCGCCGACGATGCCGAGGCGCGGATTCATCGTCTTCAGCGCGAGCGCTTCGCCGCCTTCGACGCCGATTTCCACTTCGAACCCGCCTTCGTACCCGTATTCGGCGGCCAGTTCGGCAAGGTGCTCGCGCATCATCTGGCGCGGCACCGGATTGATCGCCGGTTCGCCGACAGGCACGACGAGACCGGCGCGCGTCACGATGCCGACACCGGGGCCGGCGTGGAAGCGTACGCCCGCGTCGGCGCTCAGCCGTACGCGCGCGAATACGACAGCGCCATGCGTGACATCGGGATCGTCGCCCGCGTCCTTGACCGTACCCGCCTCCGCACCGAGCGCGCCGTCATAGCCGTTTGCAAAGCGGCAATAGACGAGCTGCATCGGAACGCGCTGTCCCTTCGGCAACACGATTTCCGCGACCTCGCTGGCGATGCCGCCGAGCAACAGCCGCGCCGCTGCAAGCGATGTCGCCGTCGCACAGCTTCCGGTGGTATAGCCGCTGCGCAACGGCCGCTGCGTTTCCGGCGTTTCCTCGCGCATCATCGATCACCGTCATCCGCGTCCGGGCGAGCTTCGTCGTCACGAGGCTTCGCCGCTTCGAGTATCGTGATCGGCAACGCCTGCCGCCACGTATCGAATCCGCCGAGCGGCTCGGCAACGCCAAGCGCGATGCGTGCGAGCGCGCCGCCGCATCGGCCGCGCCAAGCCATGAGCGCCGCTTCGCCCTGCAACGTCACCGCATTGGCGACGAGCCGGCCGCCGGGGCGCAAGCGCGCCCAGCACGTTTCGAGCACGCCTGCGGCAGTGACGCCGCCGCCGATGAAGATCGCGTCAGGCATCGGCAAGTCGGTCAACGCTTCGGGCGCGCGCCCCGCGACCAATTGCAGGCCCGGCACACCGAGTGCGTCACGGTTGAGCTCGATAAAGCGCTGCCGCTCTCGATTCGATTCGATCGCGATGGCGCGGCAGGCCGGATGGGCGCGCATCCATTCGATACCGATCGAACCGGAACCCGCGCCAACATCCCACAGCAGTTCCCCCGGCCGCGGCGCAAGACGCGAGAGCGTGACGGCACGAACGTCGCGTTTGGTGAGTTGGCCGTCGCTCACGAAAGCCTCGTCGGGCAGTCCGAAGGTCAGCGGCCACGAGAAGCCGCCTTGCGCTCGACACTCGAGCGCGACGACGTTCAAGGCGGCAACCTCGGCGCCCGGCCAGGCGTTCGCGCTCGTTTGGATGCGCCGCTCTCGCTCACCGCCGAGGTGTTCGAGCACGGTCATTCTCGTTGCGCCGAATCCTCGCTCGCGCAGCGATGCCGCGATCGCCGCGGGTGTTTCGCCATTGCCGCTCAAGGCGAGAACGCGGGCGCCGTCATAAAGATGGCGATTGAGCATAGCGAGCGACCGGCCGACGAGCGACACCACGGCGACCTCGTGCAGCGCCCAGCCAAGACGCGAAGCGGCGAGAGACAATGATGACGGCGCGGGCAGCACGCGCCATTCGTCAACCGGTACCTCGCGGGCCAGCGTCGCGCCGACGCCGAACCACATCGGGTCGCCGCTAGCCAGAACGCAGACCGGCTCGCCTCGATGCGCGAGAACATGAGCGACGTCGAACGGCCTCGGCCACGGCTCGCGACGCGCGCGGATGCGGTCCGGCAGCAAAGCCAGATGACGATCGCCGCCGATGATGATCGAGGCGTCGAGCAGCGCGCGCCGTGCGGCCCGCCCAAGACCGGCAAATCCGTCTTCGCCAATTCCCACCACGGTCAGCCAAGCCGGCATGGCATCACCTTCTATCGATCTCCGCTTGCTAGAACGTCCAACCCCTCGCCGCCGGCCAGTCCGCGGCTTCGTGGACGCTACGAAAAGCGGCATAATACCGCTTCGCCGGTGCTCCTTGCCGCCGCGATGCCTAACTCCGTCGAGCCTTGAGCCACGATCCGTCTTTCTCGCTTCGGCCCTCGGCCTGCCCATCGCTTTCGCGCATCGTCGCCGCGCGCGACGGCGGCCTATGCCGCATCAAGCTGCCCGGCGGCCAATTGCGCGCCGAGCAGGCGCTCGCCCTGGCCGAGGCAATCGATCACCATGCCTCCGGTGTCATAGAGCTGACGAATCGAGCCAATTTGCAACTGCGCGGCGTGCGCGCGGGCCACGAAACCGCATTGATCGAGCGACTGATGCAGGCCAGGCTCGGCCCGCCGCAGACGCCGCTCGATTACATGGCAGCGGCGCCATCGTCGCCGAGCGCGGCGCCCGCCGAGGCCGCTGAGGCAGCCGTGCAGCGAGCGCGGGCGGCCGCAACCGACGACGTGCGCAATTTGATGGTCAGCCCGACCGCCGGCGGCGACACGCAAGCGTTATGCGATACGAGGCCGCTTGCCGAAGAGATTCTCGCACTGCTGCAAAGCGAACCGAGGTTCTCCGCGCTCTCGCCGAAATTCGCGTTGCTACTCGACGGCGGCGAACGCCTCGCGATGATCGATCATCCTCACGACATCTGGCTGTCGGCGATGCCACCGCAAGGCGACGACGGCTGGTTCGCATTCGGTCTAGCGGGCTGTCCGTCCTCGGCATACCCCTGCGCGCTCGCGGCGGTCAGGCACGAAAACGCAGCCGCATTCGTCCGCGCCTCGCTCGACACGTTCCTCGACCTCGCTCGCCCTGACGATACACGGATGCGTCACTTGCTTGCGGCATACGGCGAGGAAGCGATCCTCGAGCGCATTGGGGCTCGCGTCGATTTCCCGCTGCGACGTGGAGCCGACGTCGACGGATGGCGCAGGGCGAATGCCGAACCGACATTGCGATTTGGTGCGCATAGGCAGCGGGATACCGGCTTGTGGCATGTCGGCGCGCAACCGCCGCTCGGCCGCATCGACAGCTCGACACTGCGCGGCCTCGCTCAACTCGCGCTCGGGCAAGGCAATGGGTCACTGACGGTGACGCCTTGGCAAAGCGTGCTGCTGACCGATGTTAGGGAGTCCTCAATACCAAGCGTCGAAGCGGGCCTCGATGCACTAGGTCTTGTTCGCGATGCGAGCGAGCCGTTCGCGCGGTTAGTCGCGTGCGCGGGCTCAGCTGGGTGCGCCAAGGGTATTGCCGATACGAAAGCGGATGCGACTGCGCTCGCACCGCGATTGCCGGTGGGTATCGAAGTCCATCTCAGCGGCTGCATGCGATCGTGCGCAGCCGCTCATTGCATGCCGTACACACTTCTCGCCGTCGAGCCGGGCTGCTATGACGTTTATCGGCAATCCGCCGTATCGGATCGGAAAACCACCGCGTCCGATCACGCGTCTCAGCGCAGCGACAATTGCATCGGTCAAGTCGCTTCAATTGCTGAGCCCCAAGAGAAAGACGTTGCCTCACAGCGATTCGGCGAGCGCATTGCCGCTCGCCTGACCATCGAAGAAGCCGCCCGCCTGCTCGGCGAGGCGGCGGCCCGGAGCCAAACTCATGCTTGACTATGTTCGCGACGGCCAGGCCATCTACCGCGAATCTTTCGCGACGATTCGCGCCGAAGCCGATCTCTCCCGAATTCCGCCCGATCTCGAGAAGCTCGCGGTACGCGTCATCCATGCCTGCGGGATGACCGACATCGTCGAGGACCTGCGCTTTTCCGCCGGGGCCGGTGAGGCTGGCCGACGCGCGCTCGCGAGCGGTGCGCCGATTCTTTGCGACTCGCGCATGGTCGCAGACGGTATCACCCGGGCGCGGCTGCCTGCCGGTAATCGTGTCATCTGCACGCTAGGCGAGCCGAGCGTCCCCGAACGCGCTCGCGAGCTAGGCAACACGCGCTCGGCAGCGGCGGTCGAGCTTTGGCGACCATACCTCGATTCGAGCGTCGTCGCCATCGGCAACGCACCGACCGCGCTTTTCCATTTGCTCGAAATGCTCGCCGACGGGGCGCCTCGGCCTGCACTGATCCTCGGCTTTCCCGTCGGATTCATCGGCGCGGCGGAGTCCAAGGCGATGCTCGCGAGCGGCAGCTTCGACGTGCCGTTCGTCGTCGTCGATGGCCGGCGAGGCGGCAGCGCGATGGCTGCAGCCGCCGTCAATGCACTCGCAACTGAGAAAGAATGAACAACCCGAACTCTCGCGCTCGCATAGTTTCGTCGCCTCATCGCCGGGCACGCAGGAGGCACGATGATCGGTAGCCAAGGGCGTCTCTATGGTATCGGCGTTGGCCCTGGCGATCCCGAGCTGCTGACGCTCAAGGCCTTGCGGCTGCTGAAGGCCGCACCCGTCGTCGCCTATTTCGTCGCCAAGGGGAAGAAAGGCAATGCCTTCAGCATCGTCGAAACGCATTTGTCCGACAGCCAAACACGGCTGCCTCTCGTCTACCCGGTGACCACCGAAGCGCTCGAGCCGCCCCTCTCGTATGAGACGATCATCGCCGACTTCTATGACACGGCTTCCGCGCTGATCGCCGAGCATCTCGGCGCGGGGCGCGACGTGGCCGTCATTTGCGAGGGCGATCCGTTTTTCTACGGCTCCTACATGTACCTGCACGACCGCCTTTCGCCGCGCTTCGACGTCGAGGTGGTACCCGGCGTCTGCTCGATGCTGGGCGGCACGGCCGTGCTCGGCGCGCCTCTTGTTTATCGCAACCAGACGCTATCGGTGCTCTCGGGCGTACTGCCGGAGGACGAACTGCGTCGGCGGCTCGCTGACGCGGACGCCGCCGTGGTGATGAAGCTCGGTCGCAACTTCGACAAAGTGCGGCGCGTGCTCGACGACCTCGGCCTCGCCCGGCGAGCCCTTTACGTCGAGCGTGCGACGATGACCAATCAGCGGATCGTGGCGCTCGACGAAGTCGACCCGATGGCGTCGCCCTATTTTTCTCTGCTGGTCGTGCCGGGGGAAAAATGGCGAGGATAACCGCCGCGCCCGCCATCGTCGTGCTCGGGCATAGCGCGCTGGCAACGGCACGCCGTGTGCAGCAATGCTACCCAGGCTCGCAAGTGCATGGCCTGCGCACGCGCGTTGACGCCGATGTGGCCTACACCGAACTCGGTCCGCATCTGCGCGATCTCTACGGTCAAGGTACACCGATCGTCGCGCTTTGCGCCGCGGGCATCGTGATTCGATGCGTCGCGCCGATGCTCGCGAATAAGGGCGTCGAGCCACCGGTGGTCGCCGTCGCGGAGGACGGTAGTGCGGTCGTGCCGCTGCTTGGCGGCTTAGCCGGCGTGAACGCGATGGCGCGCGATATCGCGCGGGTGCTCGACGTAGCGCCAGCCATTACGACGAGCGGCGAGCTGCGCTTCGGCACCTGCCTGCTCGATCCCCCGGAAGGTTATGCGCTCGCGAGCCTCGCGCAAGGTAAGCGCTTCGTGTCCGACCTGCTGGCAGGCGAAACGGCACGCATCGAAGGGGATGCCCCCTGGCTCGACGATGTGGACGTTCCCCTCGCCTCCTCGTCACGCCTGACGATTCGCGTGACAGCTCAGGAGTCAGAGGAACGTGAAGACGAACTCGTGATCCATCCACGCTGCGTGGTGGCGGCCATTGGGGACGAGGCCACGCCATCGGCAGACGAGATTCTCGAAGCGCTGCGCGAGCATCGGTTGGCGCAGCTTTCGCTTGCCGCGTTGCTTGCGCGCGCTGATCGAATCGGAGAACGCGGTCTCGAGGAGGCCGCGCGAACGCTTGGCGTTCCTCTTCGTTTCGTCGATGCCGATCAAAGTGGCGCGGCGCAATTGCTGAGCGTCGCACTGCGCGTCGGTCATGATGTATTGCTCGATCGTAGCCGCATTGCGCTCGGCCTCGCATCGACGCCGATCGATGTTTCCGCGCTCGGTCGAGCGCGCGGCCGGCTGACAGTCGTGGGCCTCGGCCCTGGTTGCGCTGAGTTGACGGTGCCGGCCGCGCGCACGGCGTTGAGCGAAGCGAGCGACATACTCGGCTATGAGACTTACCTCAGAATGGCCGGTCCATTCCGCGACGACCAACACGTGCATGGCAGCGACAATCGCGAGGAGCTGCAGCGATCGCGACATGCGTTTGAACTCGCGAGCGAAGGGCGGAATGTCGCCGTTGTCTCGTCAGGCGATCCCGGGGTGTTCGCGATGGCTGCCGCGGTGCTCGAAGCACTCGATACAGCCGACGATCCGCGTTGGGCGACCATAGAGCTGCACATCGTGCCCGGCGTATCGGCGGCAATGGCGACGGCCGCGGTAGCGGGTGCGCCCCTCGGTCATGACTTCTGCGTGTTATCGCTTTCCGACAATCTGAAGCCGTGGAGCATCATCGAAAAACGACTGCGCCATGCGGCCGAAGCCGATCTCGTCATGGCCTTCTACAACCCGATATCACGCGCGCGTCCGTGGCAACTCGACAAGGCGCTCGAGATCGTCCGCGAGTACCGAAAGGCGGAGACCCGCGTCGTGCTCGGGCGCGACGTCGGCCGGGCCGGTGCGTCGCTCGTCACAACGACGCTCGGCGCACTGCGGTCGGATCGCGTCGATATGCGAACGATGGTCATCGTCGGCTCATCGACGACACGCGGCATACCCGGTGGGCCGCATGGCGAGTGGATCTATACGCCACGGTGGTATGAGGCTTGACGCGCCTCACCTTCCGGTGCGTGCGATTCCCGTGGCACAAATCTCTTGAATCGAAGTTCGCCTTGCTGGCGCACTTCGAATTCCACGCCGGTTTCCTGAATGACGAATAGAGCAGTCGCGAGTGTGTTCTCGTCGTCCGGGTCCGCAGGGTCATCGCGGTAAATCGGCAGACCTTTCGACGCCTGATCGAAAAGTACCTGCAAGAGATTCGACTCGCCAACGCCGGGGAGACTCGGAAGAAGCTCGTCGAGTCGGGTCTGCCGGTCGCGGGACGAGGCGGTGACAATCTGCTCCTCGCCGCCAAAGCCATCGTGGATGAGGTGATTGGCGTGCCCGGACAGGCGCGTCACCTCCATAACCGAGCAGCGACGTACCGTTGCTTCGATGCTGAAGAGCCGCGGGTCCCCTGCACAACCTAGTGTGTGGTGAAAGCCGCTTGCGCGCGGTACGGCGTTGAGAACCTCGAGCGCGGCATCGAGTGAAGCGGCGTCGAGCACCGCGCGGGCAAGCACCATGCGGGGTACGCCGACCGCAGGATGCCTGATTCGCAGGTTGTTGATCGCCTGCACCAGTCCGGCGCGGTTCACCGCGAAGGTATGCCCCGGCAGAGAGCCTGGGTAGTAGAAGCTCACGAATCCGGGCTTTCCGGCTGGGCGAACGTCCACGATTGCGCATTGGTCGCGCAGATAGGGGTCGCCATCTTCATTGTGCGCAATGAGCCGCTCATTAGCTGACTTGGCAGCGAGCGTCGTGCAACCGTCCGGCGCGTTGTGAATCAACTCCCCCCGGCAGTTCCACAGGAAGATGTCCTCGGCGGGCCATCCCATACCGGCCGCCATGCCTTCGATCTCCGCCACATAGTCGGGGAATACAGTTTGGGCAGCTTGGCGCAGCTCTGCAACAAACGAGTGTCCGCGCCATCTGCTGACCGCTTGCCACGCCGCGCTCTGACCCATATATGCACTCATCACGGGCCTGGCCAGCGAACCGAGCTCATATCCGATGTCGTATGCAGAGCCGCAAATGACAGAGGGAGTTAGAACCTGCATAAAAACCTGACCTCGCTCAAGACACGTGCTGCAAAAAGTCTTTCAGTCGCTGCGTCGGCGGGGTGTGGATGAGCGCGGCGGGGTGCCCGTCCTCGGCGATGCAGCCCTGGTCCATGAACAACAGCCGCGTGCCGACATGCTTTGCGAACCCGATTTCATGCGTTACGACAATCATCGTCATCCCCTCGTTGGCAAGATCCCGCATGACCTTGAGGACTTCGTGACGGAGTTCCGGGTCCAGCGCCGAGGTAGGCTCGTCAAACAGCATCAACTTGGGCTTGATGGCCAAGGCACGAGCAATCGCGACACGCTGCTGTTGCCCTCCGGACAACTCGGACGGGTAATGATTGGCGCGCGCTTCGAGGCCCACCTTGTCCAGTAATGCCATTGCCTGGTCGCGTGCTTCGGCTCTCGAGGCTCCGCGCACCTGGATTGGGCCGAACATGACATTCTCCAGCGCTGTCATCTGGGGGAACAGGTTGAACTGCTGGAAGACCATGCCGGCCTCGAGGCGGATGTTCCGAATCACGGATGCGCTGCCTCTGACGCTTTGCCCGTCGACCAGCAAGTCCCCGCCAGAGATCTTTTCCAATACGTTGATACAGCGAAGCATCGTGGACTTTCCCGAGCCTGACGGCCCCACGACAACCACGACTTCCCCACTTTCGATGCGCAGGCTGATGTCCTTGAGCACCGGCACATGGCCGAAGCTCTTGGAGACCCCCTTGAATTCGACCATGTTCATAGAATGCTCATCCTCTTTTCAACGAGACGCAATGTGAGCGTCATCACGCCGGTCAAAACCAGATAGATGATGGCGACCGCAGTCCAGATCTCGACGGCGCGGAAGTTCCCCGCGATGATTTCTTGTCCCTTTCGTGTCAGTTCGCCCACCCCGATGACAATGAATAGCGACGTATCCTTCAGGCTCACGATGCACTGGTTGCCGAGCGGCGGAATCAGCCGGCGAAAGGCGAGCGGCCCGACGATTTTCGCGAGGACACGTGGCATCGAGAGACCCATCGCAAGACCGGCTTCGGTGAGGCCCTTGGAGATGGACAACAGTGCGCCGCGCACCACTTCGGCGAGATAGGCGCCCGAATTGATCGTTATAGCGATGATCGCGGCTGTCAGGCCATCGATCCGGAGATGCGCAAGCACCGGCAGCGCGAAGTATAAAAACATGACCTGCACGACAATTGGCGTACCCCGGATCAGCTCGATATAGACCTGAGCCAGAACGTTTAGCACCGTGGGTCCATACGCTCGGAACATCCCGGCAATCATGCCGACGATGAAACCGCCGACGAGCCCGACGAATGCAATGAAGACCGTGAGCTTCACGCCGTCGAGCAAGTCCGGAAGCGCCGCCGCAATAGCTGACCAATCGAATTCCACAGACCGCTCCTGGTTGTTTCGTAGCCCGCGCGATGGCCGTCACCGCCGCGCACTCATTTCCGAGCGATTACGACTTCGGGGGCTCTGAGCCGAACCACTTCTTGTACAGCTTGGCGTAGCGCCCATCCGCCTTGATTTTGGTCAACTCTTCGTTGACCTTGGGTACCAGCGGACTTCCCTTCGGAAACCCGATCCCGTACTTGTCGCCGCTCACGGGGGCGCCTGCAACCTTCACCTTGCCTTTGCCTTCCGTGCTGACGAAATAGAGGACGTTCGGCGTATCGTGCATGGCCGCGTCGACACGGCCGGCTTCCAGGGCCAGATAGGCCTCGTCGATGTTGGGGAACTGGCGGATTTCCTTCGGCTTGAGGTGTGCCTTGATCCAGTCGATCGTGGCCGTGCCCGTTTTTGCGCCGATGACCTTGCCGTTGAGGTCGTCAATGGACTTGATGCTCGTGTTCCCGACTTGGACCATCGCCGCGAGTCCGCTGTCGTAATACGGGTCCGAGAAATCGATAGCCTTCTTGCGCTCCTCCTTGATCGTCATGCCGGAAAGCGCGACATCGATGTTTTGGGTTTGGAGAGCCGGAATCAGACCGGCGAAGTCCATCGGCTGAATCTTGTACTTCCAGCCTTGGTCCTTCGCGATCTCCGCCCACAGGTCAAGGTCGAAGCCGACGTACTTGTTCCCCTGCTTGAATTCGAACGGCATGAAGGAAGTGTCGGTGCCGACGACGAGTTCTTTGTTCTGCGCGTGCGCGATGCTCGCGCCGAGCATCGCGACAGCAATGACGGACTTCAGGAAGGAACGGCGACTCATGATTCTCTCCGCAGTGATTGGCGACGTCACCTCCACGATGTGGGGAGGGACCAATGACAGCAACACTACGTGCTAAGCAACATGCGATGTATGATCGCTAACTGCACGCAACGTTTGTTGTCACTGCGAATAGTACTCGGCCAAAAAGGAACGTCAATAAAAATTGCGGGAGGGAAAACACGTAGTCCCGGCGGCGTGACAACGTGACAGATGGCGGCGCTACTGACCGGAATCAGCTTACGTATGCACCCTTCGCATGCAGCGCGTCTTCCGCCTCGGACAATTGCTGGATGGCCGCATTTCCCTCCAGCGCGAGCAAATGCGCGACCAGCGACTCGGCGATCGCGGAAGCCGCGACGAGGGAAGGAAAAAACGACGGACTATCGTGCGTGAAGAGCAGCACCTCATCGGCGCTCAGCGCAATGGGAGAAACTGCGCTGTCGGTGATGGCGACGAGCTTGCCGCCCTGTTCCTTGGCGGCTTCCGCGACTCGTGCGGCTTCGCGGGAATACGGTGCGAAGCTGATAACGACGGTCGCATGCCCCTTCGCGATGCTGCGCAACTGCATTTCGAGCGTGCCCGCTTCCCCGGAGACGAGGCTCACCGAGGAGCGGAAGAGCCGGTACCCGTAAAGGAGACTGAACGCAATGGGGAAGCATGAACGGAAGCCGGCTATATGAACATGCGGAGCCTTTCTGAGCAGCTTCGCCACATCCACGATGCGAGCGCCATTCTGCGCAAAAGCGGTTGCGAGATTGTGTTGCTGCGCCGCCTCCATGTCGTGGGCGAGGGCTTCTTGGTGACCGCCTTTCACGAGCGTTCGCGCCTTGCTGCTCAGCGGTTCCGGGCGTGTTCGAAGACGGGCGACAAAGATTTCCCGAAACTCGTTCCAGCCCGGGAAACCGAGTTGTTGAGAGAGGCGCACGAGGGCCGCCGGTTGTACGTTTGCGTTTTCGGCGACCTTCCGCATCGACGATACCGCAACCTCATCCGGGAAATTCAACAGGTAGGCCGCCCCTGCCTGAAATTGGGGACTCAGCTCCGGAAATTTGGCGCGGATGAGAGCTGCTAGGTCTTCAAAACTGGGAGTCACAGCGCGGATCTCGATGAGACGACAACAAATGTTACGGAGCCGCACCCAAATAGGCAAGGCCCGCCGGTCGGCTACCGGCGATTGGGGGCGTGAATCCCGCGCGAGTGCGGATTCGTCCGAAGAGGTGATGGCCTGCGAGCGCGGGTGACGCTGACACGGTAAAGGCGCGAGTGCGGGTAAACGCCTCATTGCAACAAATGTTGCGTTCGTGTACAGTTAATGCAACATACGTTTATAGCTGTGTTTGTCCGAGATGTTTGCCCGAGACGCCACGCCCCGTGATGTACGCCCCACCCCGTAAGCGAGCCCATCAAGGTGCAATGACGGAGACGTTCATGGTTTTCGAAACGATAATTTACGATGTGCGGGATGGGATCGCCGAGGTCAGGCTCAACAGACCGCACCGGCTGAACGCTGTTGTCCGGCAGCTTTACGATGAGTTCAGCGAAGCATTGAGCCTGGCTGAGGCGGACCGAGCCACGCGGGTAGTTCTCATCACGGGAGAGGGACGCGCATTCTGCGTCGGAGCGGACCTCAAGGAACACAAGACGGGCCGCACAGCCTTCGAGCGCCGCGAATACCTGCGGGGCGAGCAGGTGGTGTGCAAGCGACTGCTGACGCTGGGCAAGCCTGTGATCGCGGCTGTCAACGGCTTCGCGCTGGGAGCCGGTGCGGAAATCGCGATAGCCTCCGACTTCGTCGTGATGGCCGAGAGCGCGAAGATTGGATTGCCCGAAATAAGCATCGGCAATTTTCTCGGCGGCGGAATCACGTATCTCCTCCCTCGGTTGGTCGGCCTGGCAAAGGCCCGCGAGCTCGTTTTCCTCGGTGAGCGCATTGATGGGCAAGAAGCTGTCCGCATTGGGCTCGCAAACCGCGTGTATCCCGATGAGGGGTTTCTTCAGAGCGCACGCGCGTTCGCACAGAAGGTCGCCAGCAAGGCTCCGTTCTCGATGCGGCTGGCGAAGGAACAATTGAACTTCGCTGGCGAGCGAACCCTTGACGCAGCGCTGACTGCAGAGCTGGAAGGCATGATGTTCTGCTCAACGACGAAAGACTGGCAGGAAGGCATCGACGCCTTCGCCGAGAAGCGTGAACCGGTGTTCAAGGGAGAATAAGGATGAGCGGCCACTCTATTCGCGACCTTTTCTATCCCGACTCGATTGCCGTCGTTGGCGCGTCAAGAGACCAGACGAAGCGGGGTTTCCGTTCGATTCAAAAGCTGCTGGAGGACGGATACGCCGGGGCGATATACCCCATAAACCTCAAAGAACCTGAAATCCTCGGGCTAAAGTGTTATGCGAGTCTTGGCGACATACCCGGCAACATCGACCTCGCTCTGGTCTGCACACCGGCAACCACCCTTCCGCAGGTCATCGAGCAATGTGGCAAAAAAGGCGCGAAAGGCGCGGTCGTCCTGGCGGGCGGATTTGCCGAAGCGGGCGATGACGGGCGGCGCCTGCAGGACGAAATGGTGCGAGTCGCTCGCGCCTATAACGTGCGTATCGTCGGGCCGAACACGTCCGGTGTGTTCAATACCCACAAGGCTTGCAATATTGTCGGCTTTAGCAATCTGAAGAAAGGCGGTATCGGATTGCTGTCCCAGTCCGGAAACATGGCGCTATCTCTCGTGACGGAGGCCGAGGCCAACGGACACATCGGGCTGTCAACGTACGTGGGCATTGGCAATGAATCGGACATTCAGTTCAACGAGTACCTCGACTACTTTGCGGAAGACGAGAACACCAAGGCCGTTGTCGCGTATGTCGAGGGGATGAAAAATGGGCAGGTGTTCCTGGACGCCCTGCGTCGCATCACACGTAGGAAGCCTGTCGTACTCTACAAGTCAGGCCGCACCAGCGCTGGACGTAGTTCAGCAAAGTCGCACACGGGTGCGTTGGCCGGAGACTACGCGGTGAGCGAGGGCGTTCTGCGTCAGGCGGGTGCGGTGCTCGCTCGCAAGTCCGACGAGATTCTCTCGCTCGCCGAAGCGCTTTCGCTGCTTCAGCCGCTCGCGTCGCGCCGCGTGGCGGTGCTCGCTGATGGTGGCGGGCACGCGACGATTGCTGCGGACGCCTTGAGTGAACATGGTCTGACGCTGGCCCCTCTGAGCCATGAAACGCGCCAGCGCCTGTCTGCGATCCTGCCGCCGTCGGCCACGATTGTGAACCCCGTGGACGTTGCAGGGGGAACGGATTCCAACCCGGCGGTATTTGCCGACTGTGCCCGCATTCTGCTCGATGACCCTCAGGTGGATGGGCTACTCATCACGGGGCTCTATGGCGGATATGGCGTGAGGTTTTCGCAATCGCTGACGCCCATTGAGATGCAGACGTCGACGCGCATTGCCGCGATGCTGGAAGCGCGTGGCAAGCCAATCATTGTGCACAGCCTCTATGGGAGTTTGTATTCGGACCTGCGGCCGGCCCCTCTGACGTGTATCCGTGAAGCCGGTGTACCGGTGTACGACTCGCTGGAGCTGGCAGTCCGCTGCATGCAGGGCCTCGCGGAATTTGGTGAGGCGCAGAGACGACCACCTGCTGAAGAAGAGGACCGCCCGGTGCGCTCTCCAGCATTCGAGAAAGTCCTGTCGTGCTGTCGCAGCGAACACCGGACCGTCGTGCTCGAGCACGAGGCCCGGCAGGCGCTCGCGGATGCAGGCGTCCCGATGCCGGCTCCCGCGATTCTGGCCACGTCGCTGGATGAGGCAGTTGCTGCGTTCGAGCGCCTTGGTTCCGTGCCAGTCGCGATGAAGATCGTGTCACGCGACATCATCCATAAATCGGACGCCGGTGGGGTAAAGCTCAACGTCGGAAGCTACGATGAGGTTAGGCACGCTTTCGAAAACATTGTGGCCAACGGCCGGAAACATGTGCAAGACCCGGACATTACCGGCGTCCTCGTGACACCAATGGCACCCAAAGGTGGCGTCGAGATCATCATTGGTGTCGTGCGTGACCCGACCTACGGGCCCGTCATGATGTTTGGTCTCGGCGGTATCCTGGTCGAGGTACTTCGAGATGTCGTGTTCCGCTCGCTCCCCCTCTCCGAGGACGATGCGCACCGGATGCTCGCCGAGATTCGGGCCAGTGCGATTCTGAACGGAGTACGCGGAGGTGCCCCGACGGACAAGGATGCGCTGGTCAAACTCATGATGGGCATCTCGGCGCTTTGCTCGGCATTTCCGGAAATCGCCGAGCTGGACCTCAATCCAGTGCTTGCCTATTCCAGCGGGGTGGCAATCCTTGACGCTCGCATCCTGCTCGAGGATTTGAAAAGTCAGTAGCTACGCTCCCTTCTAGCGAGGCCCGCTCGCGCTCGCGCAACCGGCCCCGGAGTTGCTAAATGCGGTTGGCCTGGCTACCACCTCGCAGGTCAGGTGGTAGCCCAAAAAAGGATTTGATTCCCAGTATGGCGGGGTGCCGCTGCATGCGTACTTCGAGGACAGCCGCTTCGCGCGCAAGCGGCCCCCGAATCAGCGAAATATCGGGAAACGGTTGTTCATCGGTCGAACGCGATCAAGTCCTTGAAGATGAGATGACCCCAGCGTTTCCCGCGCGCATGAACAAGAAGTCCGCCTTCAGAAAGCTCGCCGAGTTGGACGGGCGCGAAACCGAGCTCTTCCGCAAGCGCACCAATCTCCGCTGCAGCGTCGTCATCATCGCTCGCGAGGAACACGACCCTCCTGCCACCGTGTACGGCCGGGTCCTGGTCAAGGTCGGCACCGACCAGATGGTTGAAGCCTTTCACCACCCTGGCGCCGGTGAACACCTTCGCGATGAAAGCAGAGGACGGGAGACCGCCCAATTGCTCAAGCGGGGCTTGCGTGTTCATCGCGTCGATGACGGTCTTCCCCTTCCAGTTGGACAGTGCTTTTGCGACCTCCGAATGCGCCTCAAAACGGACTGCCAAAAAGATGATGTCCGCCTTGACGGCTTCCGCCAGGGTTTGGGGAATAATCGTGGGTCCGATCGCGGCCGCATCGGCTGCAAAGCTTTCGGGGTCGCGCGTCGTTGCAACGGCCACTTCGATGCCGTTGCGGGCGAACGCCTTGGCAAGTGCGTGGCCGATCTTGCCGAAGCCAATGATGGCGTAACTCATATGTTTTCTCCTTCGTTTCTCGGCGCGTTCACTCATCAGAGTTGTGCCAAGCCCCCGTCAACGGCTACCTCGCTGGCGGTCATGAAGCTGCTGTCCGATGACGCAAGAAAGGCGGCCACCGCCCCGATCTCCGCCGGATTGGCCATGCGCTGGAGCGGCGTCATCGCACCGTAGGCCTTCTGGCCCTCTTCGCCCAGCGCCTCTTTGGCTAGTTCGGTCGCCGTCGCCCCGGGAGACAGCACATTTACTCGGATGCCGGTGCCCTTCAGTTCCTCCGCCCAAGTGCGGGCGAGGTTGCGCACCGCTGCCTTGCTCGCGCTGTAGGCCGTGAATCCTGGGGCTCCGGTGGTGCCGGCGCTCGATCCGGTCAGGATGATCGAACCGCCTGCGCCCATCAGCGGCAGCGCCTTCTGGACCGTAAAGATCGTCCCCTTCACATTGGTGTCGAAGGTGTCGTCAATGTGCTCGGCGGTGATCTGGCCGAGCGGAAGCGGGCTTCCCGCCCCAGCGTTGGCGAAGACGATATCGAGGGTTTCGTGCTCCGCCTTCACCGCAGCGTAGAGCCGGTCGAGGTCGGCCAGGTTGGAGACCGAGCCGTTCACCGCGCGCGCATTCGGCCCAAGGTCGGCCACTCCGGCGTCGAGCGCTTCCTGGCGGCGGCCGAAGATGAAGACGACTGCGCCCTCCTCTATGAAGCGCTTAGCTGCGGCGCGGCCGATACCGGTGCCGCCACCGGTGATCACGGCGGTCTTTCCATTCAATCTGTTCATGTCGTGCATCCTTCGAAACAAAAGCGACAAACACGATTCTGGGCCTCTTGATTCATGAAGCCAATTGACTGAATATCTATAAGTGCCATCTACTTTTTAGATACATATGCTGGACAACGTCACCATCAATCAACTGCGGGCCTTCGTCGCCGTCTGTGACCAGGGAAGCTTTTCCGGGGCTGCACAGGAGTTGAGGCGTGCACAGTCGGCGATCAGCCACGCGATCAACTCGCTCGAGAGCGCATTCGACGTGGTGCTGTTCGAGCGCAACACTCGCAAAGCGACACTCACGGCCGCGGGTCGCAGCCTCCTGCCTGACGCGCGCGGGGTGATCTCGCGAACCGAGGAAATGAAGATGCGCGCGGTTGCGATTGCTGAAGCCGGGGTTCCACAAGTTTCGCTTGCCGTGGATACCTACTTTCCTCGTGCGCACCTGATTGAATGCCTGCGCAACGTGCAGGCGGGCTTTCCAACGGTCGCAATCAATCTGCGCATGACGACCATGCAGGGCGGAGAGCGTTTGGTTCTCGAAGGCACTTGCGCATTGGCGGTGACGATCACGGACGTGCCGGAGGTGAGCCCAGGCACCATAGAAAGGCAGCATTTATGTGACGCCCACATGGTGACCGTCTGTGCGGCATCGCATCCGCTGGCCGCGATCGCGGGGCAGATCCCGCGGGAAGAATTTGGCCGGCACATACAGCTCGTCGTAACCGACAATCAGCCCGATGCCGAAAAGACACAACAGGGGGTCGCCAGCGAACGCCAGTGGTGGGTGAATGACCTCGGCGCGAAGCATGATCTGCTTAGGGGAGGCTTATGCTGGGGGCACATGCCGCGCCATATGGTTGAGGACGATCTCGCGAAGGGAACACTTGTCGAACTCCAACGGCGCGCATGGCACATGCGTCCCCTCACGTTCATGATCTCGCACCGGCGCGGGTACTCGTTTTCCGAATGCGAGACACGGCTGGTCGAGCTCCTTGGCAATTGTCATCCTTCAAAGGGTGGGAAGACTAAGGCCAGCGTAGTGCGCGCTCGCTGATGGGTTTGCTCGGAGACGTTGTCCAACCGTGATGCGGGCACCGGCCGAGTCCGGCCGATTCTGCTGGAAAACTCGGCTTGCACGCCGCGGCGCGCGGCACTCTGGTGGCCTTTCTGCTCAGCCGAAGCGATAGGCCACGGCGTTAGCACGAAAGGACGAGTGCCCCTCGGCCCTCGCGTTGGGGCTGCTTCAACTGCCCCGCTCACTGCCATCAACCACTTCCAGCGTTCGCCCTAGGTTCCCCGCGATCGCGTCTCGACGCGTGTTCCCGGAACAGAGGCGGTGACGCAGTCATCGAAGCCTATGCAAAGGGCTGCTTCGATCGGAAACGCGGCCATTGGCATCGATATGCTTCACCTGGCCGAAGTGGGTCGGTACCGGGCAGCCACGTCGGGCAGTAGTCGGCCACAATCAGACAGTCGACAGCAGGTGGTGGAAGATCGTCGACAATCGATGCCCCACGACGGTTGAAGCAAGTCGCGCGGCCGGTAGCGGGTGCGGTTTGACGCGTGTCACCCCCACTGTCAGTCGGGCGAAGTAATGCTCAACATAACTCTCAATGGACCGGCCCTGTGGACTCTTGGCAGAGACAGCTCGCTATAGGGGTCCTGATTCTGTCCGCCCTAGCGTTGGCGTCGCTGTTGCCCGGACGTTCAGTGCGAATTGAGCTGCGCGTCTTGGTGATTGGGTTTCTGAGCTTGCTACTGATTCTTCCTGTCGTGATTTTTCTGCTTGTTGCCCTCAGTCTTGGTAGCACCATATAGGCGCCAGACATTCGTGACACCGCAGCCGAAACCTGGGGGCCTTCGATGTTCGGGGCAGTATTCCGAGCGCGGCCAATACCGGACGGCTGAAGTGTTAGTCGAAACCGCCTGAGGAGTAAATGTGTTTTCCCATGTCTTTGTCAGCGTTAACGATTTCGAGCGCGCCTTGCGCTTTTACGATGCCGTGATGGGCAGTCTAGGGATTGAGTTGCGATTCTGTGACCGAGAGAGGCCATGGGCGGGTTGGCACAGTCCGGGCGAAACGCGCCCCTTTTTCGTCATCTGCAAGCCGTTTAACGGACAACCGCATCATCCGGGCAATGGGCAAATGGTTGCCTTCGCGGCAGCCTCTAGGGCGGCCGTCCGTGCGTCCTACCAGATTGCGTTGAACAGCGGCGGAACCTGCGACGGCCCGCCGGGGCTACGTCCGCAATATCACGAGAACTACTACGGCGCGTACTTTCGCGACCCTGACGGAAATAAACTCTGCGTTGCCAGCCATGTCCCGGCGCTCGATGACGCATGACCGCTTTCGGCCACACTGACGGTCCGCACCGGGTCGTCAAGGGACGTTCAATTCGACGGACACTGGGGCTCGTCTGTGACGAATCTGGGGTGCGTTCAACGAACGACGAACTGCGAGCGGTCCGGGCTTACACTGACGCTAATGAGATCGATGGCCTGACGGCGCACAGTTATTGATTAATCGCGCGCTCACGTCGGCTAAATGTCATCGTTGATAGGTAGATGCCAATGACAAACAGTTTTCGCCTCATAGCCATATATGCCGAAGCTGAAATGCGCGCACGTGCTCGGCGATACGTAGCGGATTGTGTTGTAACTGCGCTTGACCTTGAGCCAATGCGGCCATGGTTCCTTTTCGAAACAAAGACAGATGCGGAGCGCGACCTGCTGAGAGAAAACGAAACGCTCCTTATGGAATTGAAGGCGGTGTTTAGGGCGCGCAGGTGCCCAGATGCAATCGTCCAACGTCTCGTGTTCAGTTTCCAGTCGCTGGAAACCGTGGAGCGAGACTATGCGGGCAACTGGCGATGGGCGTTGCAGTAGTCAACGTTCTGAATGTTCGTTGTCGGATGCATCAGACTCGCCGCCCTGGGTCAACGCATGCTGTCCGCCGATCCAGCCCCGGCGAGACGGCGTCGGCGATCACATTGCGGCCCAAAAGCGGACATCAAGCCTGCCGGATTTGAATATACTCGCCAGCATGGTGCGAGCGACTGGCGGGAGCGATGTTTGAAAATCATCTTTAGCCGCAAAGGATTTGATTCCCAGTATGGCCGGGTGCCGAGCCCGATCCTCTCGGACGGGTCGCTCCAGACCTTGCCTATCCCATCGCGTTACGGCCGGCCGCTCGGCGACATCAGGGGCCCTATGGGCCCTTTGCACAATCTCGCCAGCGACCTGACGGAAGGCGCGATCACTGCGCGCACTTCTGTTCATCTCGATCCTGATCTGAGTGATGGCAGTGTGGCGCGCCGACCTGGGTGGCGTGCGTCGCTCGGGCAGGTCGGATCAGCGCAGAAGCACCTCGCCAAACAGGGCGTGGGGCCAGGGGACGTTTTCCTATTCTTCGGGTGGTTCCGTCAAGCTGAGCGCTTCGCGGGGCGGTGGCGGTACGTACCCGGTGCGCCGAATGTCCACGCCCTCTTCGGCTGGCTTCAGGTCGGACACGTACACAAGGTGGGTGCAGCTGGATGCCCGGCGTGGCTTGAAGATCATCCGCACGTACAGCACGCCGCCCGCATCGGCATGGACAACACTATTTATGTCGCCGGCGAGCGTCTGGTAGGTGTGCGCCATCGAGTACCGGCGGCCGGCGCATTCCGGGGCTGGGGTGCTGACTTGCAGCTTACTGCGCCCGGTTGTTCCCGTTCCGTCTGGCGTGTGCCACGCTGGCTGCTGAAAAACCCCGATCAGCCGACTCTCAGCTACCACCGCGATCCTGCCCGGTGGCGTATCGACGACGAATGCGCCATCGTGCAAACGGTTTGCAAGGGGCAGGAGTTCGTTATCGACCTGGGCGACTGCGAAGAGCCCTCGCAATGGCTGCAGAGCCTCGTGCTTCGTCATGGCAGCTCGACGTGGGCGCAGGCATAAGCGTCCCCATGACTACAACATGACTCGCGACAGCGCGTTCGCACCCAGTCCGTTCCACGGTGTGCTCCATACCTTGTACGATTGCCGGCGGAAAACGGCCGACTTCGGCCGACAGCACACCTCGCGTGCCCTGGCCAAGCATCGCGGGTTCCGGTTTGATTTGCTGTTGACAGACCGTGGGTCAAAAACCTGCTCACCTTGCCACGTGAGCAGGCTTGTGCAGGGTTAATTAACGGTGCGGAATCCATACGAAGCCATGACACGACGCAACCGTCGGATCGCAGAAGTTGCCCGCAACTGCGCCCGGATCGTTGATCGCAAATGGAGACGTAAATCCCGACCCTGGCGGGTCGATGGTGCCAAACGTCCCCTGTTGTGTGCGCACAAAACCGTGTTGCGCCGAGAAATCCGAGGGGATGGTCGACCCGGTGGTATCACCGGTTTCATTGATCGCATCGAGTTGGGTCGCGTAGTTATCGCCCGGGGCATCGACGACGGTCATCGTGCCATCGGCCGCACGCAGGAACCCGTGGACCGCGTCACATTGCGCATCGCTGCAGAAGCTTCCGGCAGCCGTTCCCTGCGCATTCAGGGCGATTGTCGGGTAGGTATTGATGACTCCGCTGGCGGGCGCGTTAAACGGCGTCATTGATCCATTTTTTGCGCGGATGAATCCGACGGGAACGCCCGGAACCGACTCGAAGAAAGCGCCGACGATCACCCCCGGGGAATTGACATCGGTGGGCAATGTGTAAGCCGAAGCGGGTGGGTCAAAGGTCGTGTAGATACCGTTTGTTTGCAACACGAATCCGTGAAAGAGGCCGTCGCCTCCGGTGTACTGCCCGGTGACCGCGCCCGACGGATTGCTGGCGGTTGGGCTGGTGCTGTTGTTCGAGCCAGGAACGTCCCATGTCTGAA
Source organism: Trinickia symbiotica (assembly GCF_003028655.1). GTDB lineage: Bacteria > Pseudomonadota > Gammaproteobacteria > Burkholderiales > Burkholderiaceae > Trinickia > Trinickia symbiotica_A. The sequence goes on along the minus strand of NZ_PYUC01000006.1, from coordinate 39,847 downwards.
ACTTTCCATCCGGGGTTCGCAGGTAGCCGTGTCCCCCAGCCACGTCAACGTACGATCCTATGATCACGCCGCCTGCCGTGATGCCCGCAGCCCCGCTGCAGAAAGATGACACCGCAGGGTTGCACACGGTTCCTGGCGGATCGAACGCGATGACGTTACCGTCGGGCGCACGCAGGAAGCTGTGCTGCAGGCCGCTCGTATCGAAGTAGTACCCGGCGACCGCGCCGGCATTGTTGATGGCTACCGGAACCGGGCCATCAGGGTTGCCTGGTATGTCGAAGATGGCAAACTCCCCGCCAGCGGCAGGCGCCGCGGCTTGCACGTCAGGCGACGCTGATGGCGCATTCAGCTGCGAACGGCAAGCTCGCATGGCCTCGTGAAGCGATTTCGCTCCTGACTGCGCCTTCGTGATTGCGCGTGGCGCCGACGTATAAAGCGTAGTGAGCGCTGAGCAGGCGTTGCCCGCCCAGGCCGTGCTACTGAGGGATAGAAGGGTGACCGCCGCCGCGGCAGGAAGCCATAAAAGTTTGTTTCTCATTTCCTACCTCGTCACAATAAGCGATTGGTTTTGAAAGGTGTCAACAAGGTCAACACCATGTCGCAGGCAACGCCTATCGGCCGCCGGTTCATCATGTCACTGGCTGTTCGTTGCGGAGACTCCGAAGATCCGAATGCCTCCGTTGTGGACGCCTTCAGACGATCCAGGCACGTTAGCCGGATGGTCGGGTCAGTGTCGGGCGAGCAGCGGCTGTCAATGGCCGAAGAAAAGGTCGCAGTAACTTGCGGGGCCGACGCACGACGATGGCGAGGGATTCGACACATGCGGGATAGTGCCGGAAGCTGAGACGCCGCTGGTCGTCGTGCCGCCAACGCCACTGTTGCCCGCCTGCTGGCTGTCCTGTGCGGCGATCTTCGCTTCGGCAGCCTGAATTTGCTCGGGATACTTCGTTTGATCGCCGTCGCCCATGCGATAGCCCGCCTGCTCGAGACGGATCAGTTCCGCACGCACTTGCGCACGGGTAACGGGCGCGGTGCTCTGAGCGAAACTGACGACTGGGCTGGCAAGCGCACAGCTGGCGAGGACTACGCATGCAAGGGTTTTCATAACGGCGCTCCTTGATATATGGCTAACTTTGCGATCAGAACCTGATAGCGAACTGAAGCCATCTATGCAGACAAATTGGAATTTGGTCGATATGAATATGGATTCGTCCGCGATTCAGTTGGCTTAACTCGGAGGCGAATTGCGCGTCATGTCATTCACCCTGAGAAAGGGGAAACGTCGCGCTGTACGCACTGCGCTTTCCGCATCGGCCGGTTATGGAGCCTTACGTAGCAGGCACTCGACAAGATAAGAACGCGAGCCATTGTGCGGTTATTGATGCCCTCCTTGTGTCGAATTATGGTGCACTATTACGCCGTGTAACCGTGTCAGTTGTAGTTGCGCCGATAATTTGATGTTCGGCATTAAATGTTCCCTTGCGGGCGAATAAATGTTCGGTCTCGCTTTACGACTAATCGTTACGGTGACTTTGGGAGAACGGCGCACGCCTGGTTACAAGACCGGATGCAGTTGGACGCGGCAAACACGCAGCCAGCACCCAACATGCAATTGGCGAGCCGAGCTCGATCAGGATAACTTCGAGTTAAGGTACTGCGCAGCGCGGGAAATCATGCTTCATGCTTGCGCGTTCAGGAGCTTTGACGGTTTTTCATACAATGCTCGGCGCAGCGCGAGCAAATCTCAGGTGGGCACCCCCCGGCCTGGATCACGAACTTTTGTTCGGCAAAAAAACAGAACACTTGTCCATCGACTTGCTGGCGGACCGCTAGCACAATGGCGTGTAGCTGTACCGGACTCCCGGAGGCCTGTTATGGCGTCCTCTACCCGAACACCACTTGATTCCGACGCCGGCGAAACGCCCGGGGCCAGAACATCACTGTGCATGGGTGAACCAGCTCACACAATCGAGCGCCGCAAATTCGCTGAATTTATGAATGTATTGGTGGGACCGGTTGCAGGGCTCAGTACTGAGCAGAAGCTCCTCGTCAAGCGCGACCTATTGCAATCGCTGTCCCGCCGATCGGTATATTGGATCGCGCTACTGTTGGTCGGAAGCCCGTTCTGGTTCGTATTGGGATCGTGGATTAAAACGTCGGATAGCTATCTTTCGTTTCGCGCCGCCTGGATCCTGGGGCTGTGGGGGATGGCCGCTCCCTTGGCAGCATACTTACTGAAAAAGACTGTGACGCTCCCCAAGCATGCCGGCGTCAGCGCGCTTGAGCGGATGCACTGGGCGTGGGCTGCATTGATCATGCTGACATCCTTCTGGTGGGCGGCGGCCAGCTTTGGGCTAACCCCACCAAACTTCACGGTCCTCCATGGCTATTACTTTAGATTTGCCAGGTATGGCTTCCTGGAACTGACGATGATCGGCCAGGCATTTACCTTGCTGCTGCTAGCACCCAGTTTTCGTGCGGCTTTAGGTGCACTCGTGATCGGCACTATCCCATTCGGATTCAACATCGCGCCACTGTTTTTTATTTACCGACCGGGAATGTTTGACTGGTATTCGGCTCAAATAATTGGTTATTGTGTCATCGCTTGGTTTATTTGCAACGATCAGCAACGCACATGCGCAAAAGAAGTTGTTCTCGAGGAGGCGCGGTCTCAGGCTGTAGCAGCAACGGCGGAGAAGAACCAATTTATCGCTGCGATAAGCCATGACTTGCGCCAACCGCTCACAACGCTCGACCTGAAGTTGAATTTTCTGGAGAGGAGCATTGAATCGACCAACCTGTTGGAAGACGTCTCGATTGCGCAAAGGCAAGTCGATGCGATGGAAGGGATGATTAACGGGGCACTGGATATCTGCCGCCTCGAATCCGGCACCTGGAACGTAGAAGTTCAGGAGGTGGCGCTGCCTTCCCTTTTACGCAGCATAGTCGTGGATATGCAGCCGCTGGCTGAGGCGAAGGGGCTGAAGTTAAGGCTCCATAGTCGCCCCTATCTGGTCCGTACGGATCGACATGCGTTGGACCGGATCGTCCGGAATATGGTTCTCAATGCGCTCCGTTACACGCCTTCCGGGCAGGGAGGAAAGCAGGGACATGTTCTGCTGAGCTGCCAGAGGCGAGGCAGCCGCATCAAGATAAGCGTCTGGGACAACGGGATCGGTATCCCTGAAGATCGACAGGCGGATATCTTCAAAAGCTATGTCCAGGTCGATAATCCCGAGAGGAATCGCGAAAAAGGCTTCGGTCTGGGTCTGTCCATTGTCCAGGGTCTCGCGAACCTTCTGGGCCACAAACTCGACGTGGAATCGACACCAGGACGTGGATCGCGTTTTTCCGTTTCGGTTCCCTTTATGGGACACATACCGCCGGAGTTGCTCGAGGTGCAAACGGTTGAATACGGCGACCCGGACCTGACCAATATGGTCGTGGCGATCATCGAGGACAACAGCGACTTAAGAATCGAAATATCAATGCGCCTGATCGAGCATGGCTGCTACGTCGTGGCGGGTGAATCGTCATCCGATGTCATCGAGCAGTTGCGCATTGAAGCTTTGGCAAGCGGTCCGCACTTCATCCTCTCCGACTACCGGCTGGAAAACGAAGACGGTATTGCCGCGATTGCGGCGGTCCGCGCTGCTACCGACGCTTCGATCCCCGCAATCCTGTGGTCGGAGGACACCTCGTCAGCGGTGCTCAAAAACGTAGCCGTCAGTGGAATTAAGCTTTTGCCGAGACCTGATTCGGAACAAACGTTATTGACCATACTTGCTGAACATAAGCCAAAAACATTGACCGCAGGTGGGTGAACGAGATGGCACGTGTACACGTAGCTGCTTACATAATCGCGCGCCGCAGATTCGCTGAGTTTATGAATCCTTTTCTGGGGCCGGTTGCATCACTCAGCGCCGAGCAGAATCTCTTTATCAAGCGCGAGTTATTGCAATCGCTGTCCCGTCGAGCGGTATGCTGGACCGCGTTAGTGTCGGTCGGAGCCTCGCTATTGTGCATATATGGATCGTGGATTAAAACGTCGGATAGCTATGTTTTGTTCCGCGTCTTCTGGGTCTTGGGACTGTGGGGGATTGCCGCTCCCTTGGCAGCATACTTACTGAGAAAGACGATGGCGCTTCCGAAGCACGCCAGCGTCAACGCGGTCGAGCGGTTGCATTGGGCATGGGCTGCAGCCGTCACACTGACATCGTTCTGGTGGGCGGCGGGTAGCCTTGGGCTGACGCCACCGGATTTCTCAGGCCATGCTCCGTACGTCAAATTGGCCAGTTCTGGCTTTCTCGAGTACACGCTGATTAGCCATACATTTACGTTGTTGCTGCTCGCACCCAGTCTTCGTGCTAATTTAGGTTCATTCTTGCTCGGCGCTATCCCCTTCGGATTTAGCCTGGGACCACCCCTGTTTATTTACCGACCAGCAATGCTCGGTTTTTATACGGCTCAATTAATTGGCTATTGCTTCCTCGCGTGGTTTATTTTTTACAGTCAGAAACGAGGATATATTAAAGAGATTATTCTCGATGAGGCACGAGAGCGCGCTGAGGCGGCAAAAGCGGAGAAGAACCTGCTTATCGCTGCGATAAGCCATGATTTGCGCCAACCGCTCACAACGCTCGGCCTGAAGTTGAATTTTATGGAGAGGAGCATTGAATCGACCAGCCTGTTGGAAGACGTCTCGATTGCGCAAAGGCAAGTCGATGCGATGGAAGGCATGATTAACGGGGCACTGGATATCTGCCGCCTCGAATCCGGCACCTGGAACGTAGAAGTTCAGGAGGTGGCGCTGCCTTCCCTTTTACGCAGCATAGTCGTGGATATGCAGCCGCTGGCTGAGGCGAAGGGGCTGAAGTTAAGGCTCCATAGTCGCCCCTATCTGGTCCGTACGGATCGACATGCGTTGGACCGGATCGTCCGGAATATGGTTCTCAATGCGCTTCGTTACACGCCTTCCGGGCAGGGAGGAAAGCAGGGACATGTTCTGCTGAGCTGCCAGAGGCGAGGCAGCCGCATCAAGATAAGCGTCTGGGACAACGGGATCGGTATCCCGGAAGATCGACAGGCGGATATCTTCAAAAGCTATGTCCAGGTCGATAATCCCGAGAGGAATCGCGAAAAAGGCTTCGGTCTGGGTCTGTCCATTGTCCAGGGTCTCGCGAACCTTCTGGGTCACAAACTCGACGTGGACTCGACACCAGGACGGGGATCGCGTTTTTCCGTTTCGGTTCCCTTTATGGGACACATACCGCCGGAGTTGCTCGAGGTGCAAACGGTTGAATACGGCGACCCGGACCTGACCAATATGGTCGTGGCGATCATCGAGGACAATAGCGACTTAAGAATCGAAATATCAATGCGCCTGATCGAGCATGGCTGCTACGTCGTGGCGGGTGAATCGTCATCCGACGTCATCGAGCAGTTGCGCATTGAAGCTTTGGCAAGCGGTCCGCACTTCATCCTCTCCGACTACCGGCTGGAAAACGAAGACGGTATTGCCGCGATTGCGGCGGTCCGCGCTGCTACCGACGCTTCGATCCCCGCAATCCTGTGGTCCGGGGACACCTCGTCAGCGGTGCTCAAAAAAGTAGCTGTCAGTGGCCTGAAGTTTTTATCGAAACCGGTTTCGGAACGAACGTTATTGAGCGCACTTGCAAAACATAAGCCAAAAACCTCGACCGAAAGCGGTTGAATTTGATGGCTGGGAAACATGAAGACCGATGTAGCGGGGATCTTCACGACAGACGCGGATCTGCTTCGCCCCTTCCAAGGGACAGTTCGGCACTGACTCGAAGTGCAGCTTCAACGCGGTTTCTGACTTGAAGTTTGTCGTAAATAACACAAGAAACCTGTCTGACATGCCCTTCGGAGACGCCAAGCTCTCTTGCGATTTGCTTCCCTGATAGGCCACGTGCAATACAACGCGCCAAGTCCCACTCTCGCGGAGAGAGCCCAAGATGATGCTGATTGCGGCTAGCAGAGGGCGCGTGTGTCGCGCAGGCAAAGCGGAGCAAGACTTCTTCTGGAATCCAGAGCTCACCTCCCAAGATCCTGCTCAGTCCAATGAACATTTTTTTGTGCGCGCCTCCTTTCAAGAGGATTCCTCGAGCGGCGTAGTCACGCATGCACATTCGCAAAATTTCGACTTCGTGATCGTTTCCAGGCGCAAGTCCTGTGCAGATGACCACGGGAACATTGGATGGATTCCCGGCCTGGAAATGCTCGAGCGTCGCCGCACCGCGGTTCTCACCATCCAAATTAAGATCCAGGAATACGAGGTCCGGGGGAGGTGTCTTGTTGACTTCTTCGAGCGCGCTGGCGAGCGTAAAGACGGGCGTGATCTCGATTGGAGTTGCGCTCAGCTCGGACGCGTGTGTCTGGACATATTCGGCAAGAGCAACGCAAAGGATTTCGTGGTCATCGACCCATAGAATTTTCATGGTCGCCTCTCCTCCTCACGCATCCGAGAAAAGCAATCGATCGCACGCTAATTTGCGCGCAGCACTGCTTGACAGCTTAGCAGGTCGGGCGAGGCCACAGCACCTTGAAAGACGGATAGCCAGCTTTGCTTTTGCTGGGGCTGTTCTTGCACTAGCGCGGGAGGCCGCTTAGGGTCGCCTACGGTAGTTCGAGGCGGAATCGGGAAGATCGATCGATCGTCCGACGAAAAGCTTCCGCTTTCGTCGGCCACATCGATTGTTCAGCATGCTGGAAAGCCGGCTATTTTCCATTGATCGTCGTCAGATAGCGTGCAATGTCGTCAATCTGTTCGGGCGGTAGCGGCGCGCCGTAAACCGTGCGCATCTTCGCAACTTCCGCTTTCCAGGTGTCAAATGAAAGCGGCGGTTGGCGCATCACCATGTCGACCGAATGGCACATCACGCACTGCTGATTGGCGAGATCGGCACCTCGTCCGGGCGGAAACGTCGACGCGCCGGCCGGCAGCGAAACCTCGACTGCGCGCATGACCGTATTCGCCGTTGGCTGGCCGGAATTCGCTGCGATCGATGCGGTGCCGCCCATCGCAGCAGACAAGGCCAGAACGATCGCTGGGACTCTCATGGCTCTCTCACGCCGCGACAACCTTCAGCGATTCGACGACATTGCGCATATACCCCCCAGGATTCCAATTCGGCTCGCTTGGCTGCGCTTCGCCTCTGTCGTTGATCGCCTTGACCTTCAGCACATACTCACCGGCGTGCCGTGGCACAAAGCGCGCTTCCCAGCGGCGGAAACTGTACCTGCCGACATCGCGGTCGAGGCGGGCCGGCGTCCATGACGTGCCGCCGTCCGCGGAAAAAAGCACCTTGCTCACCCCCGTATCGCCGCCGAACGCAATGCCGCGCACCCGGCGCGGCGCGCCGGCGTCGAGCACCGAGCCGTCGCTCAGATCGGTGATGAATGATCTTGGCACCATCCGATTGATCGCGACCGTCTTCACGCCGGTCTGCTGCGGCGACATGTTCGCACCCGGCGTATCGGGAATTTGATAAGCCTTTGCCATCCAGAAATTCTGATCGGGCGTATCGATGACCTCGATATCGTTCAGCATCTTTACCCAGTACGTCGAGTACCATCCCGGCACGACGAGCCGCAGCGGGAAGCCATTCAACAGCGGCAGAGGCTGGCCGTTCATGCCGAACGCGAGCATGACTTCGCCATTGCGCGCGTGATCGATGTCGAGCGCCTTGACAAAGTCCGGCGTAGCCGGCAGCAGCCCTTTGTCGAGACCCCGGTAGCGGACCTGCACGGCGCCGGCCTTGACGCCTGCGCGATCAAGGACGTCCTTGAGGCGAACGCCCGTCCAAAGCGCGTTGCCCATCGCGCCATTGCCCCACTCCCCGCCCGCGACACGCGGCTTGAAGAAGCCGCGCGAATTGCCCGCGCACTGATTGACGGCGGCGACTTCTATGTGCTCGAAGCCGTTGATGATGTCCGCGAGTCCGAGATCCAGTTCGCGCGAGACTGAGCCGTGAATCTTCAACCGGAAAGTGCGAGCATCGACGCTGACGGGAATGCTGGGGAGGTGCCATCGCACGAAAAAACGGTCGTTCGGCGTGAATACGCCGTCGTCAAAGACCGAAAACGGTGTCTCGAGCAACGGTGGCCGGCTGCGTACGAGTACCATTTCGCCTTTTTGCGGGAAGGCTGACGTGAGTTCCCGCAGGCCGTTTTCGAACGGAAAGGTGATCGCGTCGGCTGCGAGCGTCAGGCTCGCCCAGCCGCCGGCGGCGCTCGCGACGCCGCTTGCCGCGAGCGCATGAAGCACACGCCGTCGCATGAGGCCGCATTCGTCGTTCATCGTGGTCCCCCCGGAGTCGGCCAATCCTTTGATGAATGCTGCGCTGCGTTGATGCGAGGCAGCTTTCAATATAGGTCGCCGACCGCGGGCGCTCTATCCGGAAACGCCCCGGGGAGCGAGACCGACACGTTTGAACAGTTGATTCGTCGCACGACCGCGCGATGACGCGCCGCCGTATCAAGAAGCCGCGCGTAATGGCGCAGTTGTCTGGCTACCACCTCGCGAGTCAGGTGGTAGCCCACGACGTCACAGCGCCAGGTGGCGACTCTCCGGCTGCAGCAGTATTGCATTGATGAAGTAACGGATCTGCGCGCCGCTTGGCGGCCGGCATACCACCGTCTGACCACACCGCGCGCCCAAAAGCGAAATGCCTGCGGGCGACAGGACTGACAGACGCCCCATCAGATAGTCCGCCTTATCGGGATAAACCAGCGTCCAATGATACGTGTTGGCGCTGCCGACGACCGTGCACTCAATGGTCGTGTTCATCGTGACAACGTCCGGCGGAATCTGCTCCGGGTCGACCAATACAGCGGTGGCTTCGAGATTTTCCACCATCGCTCGCTGCTGTGGCGTCACCGTCGGCAGAGATAAACAGGCCTTCAGTTGAGTCAAGTCGCTTTCGGACACGATGCGTTCGGCCTCCGTGAGCCGCTTCACATCCAGGGAAGATTGAATTTGCGAGCGCAGCATGATTGCCTCCGGCAAGGATAGAGATTGCAGATGTCCGCGCAATGGCTGTCATCCCATACATCCAGCCAGGACCCGTCGAGAAAGATCAATCGCGTGGCCGTGCCGGAGCGATGCGCTTCCCGCACGGCATACCGGTTGACGAACGCGCCGGGACGCTCCTCGGCAAAGACGACCTGCATCAGCGGAGCAAAGCGTTGCGTGGCTTCAGCAAAGCTCGCGTCCGTCGATGGTTTGTCCGCCCCTAGCCAGTAAAGCAATGCTGCCGTTGAGTGAGTCGCATCCCGCACGATGAAGCGCAGACGCCGCTCGGCTGGCAGCGCCTCAAATGGATGTTTCGCTTGTGTTGCCATGGCATTCCCGTTTTCCGTACACGTAGTCAGCCCCGCCGCTTTTCAAGCGCGGCAGATGGCCGCGCATCAGCAGCGCAACGGGGATCCTGTTGTATGCGACAGACGAGCGCGCGCATCTCACGCGCGACGTTTGCATCGCGCGTCTTCAGGAGAGGCGCGACAGCGTGTCGTCGTGGGTCGTCAGGTCTGGTGGGAGGCCCGGCTCTTCGCTGTTAGGCGAAGAACCGGGCAAAGGGAAGTGCTGACTTGTCCGCGGGAATAGCGCGGCTCCGTGTGCGTTTCTCAGTCCCCGGAATTCGAACCCCACAGCCGTTCTTTTCGGCCAAGCACCGAAAAAGAAAACACGCAGGGACAGGAGGATTCGGGACGAAATGCACGGCTATGGCCTCAATCGGGCGGCTCGATGAGCGACTCGGGATGCAGACAGCCTTATTAAAGCTTCATTGTCAGCAATTTGCAAGCTTTGACGCAACTGTCCCTATCATCCTCGGTTGCGAGCCAGCGCCGCGGCGACTTCCGACTTCCATTTGCTCGTGATGACGTCGCCAAGGTAGGCAGCACTATCGTTCCTTCACTTGGCTTGCAGCCGGGGCCGACAAGCTGGTGCTTCGATCCCGCGATGATGAATCGCGTATGTGCATCATTCGGTAGCCTAGGTTTCGAACTTTCGCGGCGCGCCAATCGGCAGATCCAAGCAACAACGGCGGCGTCAAGACGTTACCTACCCGCTTACGCATATTCCAGGAAATCGCCCAAAAAAATACGGATTTCCTTACGCTTTTTTTCGCCCCGCAGTCGCTGCTTTTTCACAATAAGGCAATTAAGATTAGCGCGGCCACCCGGTTAGGACTGCTAATTGAATAGGCTTCTTACGCTGATGCAGGTCAGCCGAAAAGCGCGCGCACGCTCGCTTTCCGGCCCGCTGCTGACCGAGGTGGCCGATGACATACCTGTGACGTTGCTCCAATTAAATCTATCGACTCCGGGCGCTGCACTATCGACGCAAGAAGGGATGCATTGCGTCGAAACAGGCTGCCGAACGCAGTATGACCGAACAGGAAACAAGATGAAGATGAAAGGTCGAATTCACCGAGGGTTCTGGGCCACCGTTGCGGTGTTGCCACTCGTTTCGTGCAGCGGCGGAGGATCGTCCGGCACGGCTGGCAGCGCACCGCACGTGTCCGCGCAAACGATTGCGGCCGCGGCGGTTCCGGCCACGAGCTGGACCAGCGTCAAGTGGGGCGGCGGCGGCTATGTCACCGGCCTGATCTACCATCCGACCAACGCAAGCCTGCTTTATGCACGCACCGACGTCGGCGGCGCCTACCGCTGGGACCCGACGACATCCTCGTGGATCCCGCTCACCGACGGTCCGGGTTTCGGCGCGACCGAGAGCCGATACCACGGTGTCGAAAGCCTCGCCCTCGACCCGACCAACGACCAGCTCGTCTACATGGCCACCGGCGACACCACGTACTGGGGCAACAATGGTCGCATCTACATCTCCAGTGATCGCGGCAACACCTGGTCGTGGTACACCCTGCCGTTCCCGGTAGGCGGCAACGATAACGGCCGGGCCGTCGGCGAACGCCTGGCGGTCGACCCCAACAATCCGTCGACGCTGTTCTACGCCTCGCGTACGGCCGGCCTATGGAAGAGCTCGGATTCGGGCCATACCTGGTACCAAGTAACGGGGCTGTCGTCCGCCACGATGACCGGCACCCCGATCGGTGTCGAGCAGGTCATATTCGACACCTCGAGCGTGGGTAGCGGCCAGCCAACCTGGATCATGTGGGCCTCCATCGCGCCGGACTACGCCAACGCGGCGGGCCTGACGTCGACGCTGTATAAGTCCTTCAACGGCGGGGCGACGTGGGCTCCGGTTCCGGTCCCGGCTGGCGTGTCGGGCTACTACATCCCACACATTGTGCGTACCGGCGACGGCATGTTTTACGTGTTGTTCAACCAGAACGCCGGCCAAGGCGCCGGTGGTCCTGGCTATCTCTATCGATTCGGTGCGAGCGACAACAACACGTGGACCTTGCTCAGCAGCAGCACCGTCGGGGGCTATGGAGGCTTGTCCGTCTCCGGCGTCGGCTCAAGTGCCCGCATCGCGCTGGGTGTGACCGGCACCTGGGGCGACAACCCTGGCCAGGTCACCCAACTATCCGACGACGGCGGCATTACCTGGCGCGAGATCGAGGCCAATATGACGCACACAGGTACGACAGGCAACAGCTACTCGGGCTGGAACGAAGACACCGTGATCGATCCGGCCAACCGCGACCACATCATGCACATCTACGGCGGCGGCATCTGGGAAACCACGAACGCCTCCTCAGCCACGCCGACCTGGAACCTCAAGCTGAACAACCTGGAGGAAACCGCGACGTTGTCCGTCGTCACGCCGCCGGCCGGTGCGCCATACAAGCTGATCAACAGCGCGGGCGATATCGGCACGTGGGTCATTACGGATCTCTCGACGAAGCCGGTCTTGGGGCCCACCACGAATTGGAGCAGCGGCAACTCGGCTGATATGGCTTGGTCAGATCCGCTCTACATCGTCGGTGCCGGTGTCGCGAACTGGTCCGGTGCCGGCGGCTTCGGCTTCTGGTCCGGCGATGGCGGCAACACGTGGGCGAACTTCGCGACGCTTCCGGCCGGGGCCCAAGCGAACACGGCGAACACAGGGAACCTTGTCGCTACGTCCCGTAACAACGTGGTCTGGGCGCCGCCTAACACGGTCCCGTCGTACACCACGGACAATGGCGCGACCTGGACCTCGACCAACCTGCCGACGCTCGCCGTCGTCGGCCAAGGCTGGCCTCGCGGCTATCGTCTGGCGGCTGATCGCCAGAATTCGAACAAGGTCTACGCCTACGATTCGGGCGGCGCATCATGGGCCTCGCCGGGTAGGGTCTACGTCTCGACGGATGGCGGCCATACGTTCACGCTGAGTCAGGGCTCCGTATCGGCGAACCTGGCCCCGAACGACTGGGCGGACACCTCGATGGTGGTCAACCCCAACGCCGAAGGAGACATCTGGCTGGCCGACGGCAACAGCGTGTATCACTCGGTGAACTCGGGGGCGACCTGGACGAAGCTCAACGGGTTTGCGTCCGCCAACGGCGCACCGGGAGCCAGCCTGATCGCCTTGGGCAAAGCGGTGGACGGCAGCTCATACTCGGCCGCCATCTATGTGGTGGGTGCGATGAACGGCGTGTGGGGCGTATATCGCTCCGACGATGGCGGTGTGACCTGGTCGCGCTTCAACGATGACGCTCATCAGTTCGGCGGCATCCACCACATCGCGGCCGATTGGAACACCTATGGACGCATCTATGTCAACGGTGAGGGCCGCGGTCTGATCTTCACCAATTGAGGCGTAACGGTTCTAGCGCGCTTTTTGCCCCTGCGTCGATTGCCGTGGGCCTCGTGCGAGGTCTGCGGTGCTCAAGTTTCAGCGAGCGGACAGCGTGACGAAGCGCGTTCAAGCACACGAGCGGCCGTGCTGATGCCGAGCGGGAATGGCGCTCCGCCACAGGCGCCGATTGGAGTGGCGAGCAGACATCCGCTCGACAGTAGCCCCCAGATCGTCCACAATTTGCGAGCTTTACCTCGCTGATCTTCATGACATCGGCGATCCAATACTAGTAAATTGCACGCGCAAGGTTGCGATGAGTAATCTCGATTTGAATTTGCTGCGTGTGTTTGACGCGATCCTCCGAGAGCGGAACGTTCTTCGTGCAAGCGAGGCGATCAACCTAAGCCCGTCGGCAGTCAGTCATGCGCTGTCGCGACTGCGAGCGTTTCTCAATGATGACTTGTTTGTGCGAACGGTCAGCGGAATGGAGCCCACGGCCCGAGCACTGGAGATGGCGCCGCTCGTACGAGATGCGCTCGTCATCATCGACCGTGCGATCGGACCGAAGCAATTCGACCCGGGCAGCGCGGAGCGGCAATTCTGCATCGCGGCGACGGATTACATGACCGCCGTCGTGCTACCGCAGTTCTTCCGTGCAACTTCGATCGCAGCGCCGGGAGCCAGTGTCACGCTATTACCTGCGAGCAGGATCGACTTGACCACACAGATCGATGTCGGCCGGGTCGAGATTGCGCTCGGGTCGTTTTCTAACGTGCCGCCCCGTATTCACGAGCAGACGTTGTTCGAAGAGCAGGACATGATGGTTATCGCTTCCAATCACCCGCTCGCACGGCGGAAAATCGGCTTGACCGAGTTCGCATCTTTGCCGCTGCTGGTTGTGTCTACGGGAGGGGCCGAGGATGGCTTCCTATCCGAGCGAGGGCTGACGCGCAGGACCGAGATGTTCGACCGCGCTCATCTGGTGGCTGCATTGGAATCGATTGGCAAGAGGCCGGAGTTCAGGATCGTCCAACCTCATTTCCTGGCCATCCCGAGTCTGCTAGCCGGGACGCAAACGGCTGCGATTGTGCCGGCATCTCTCGCACGGCTTTTCAGCCAGTCGGGCGTAGTCTACGCGGCGGAATTGCCATGGAAGGCCCCGGCCCGCGCCCTGCAGATGATCTGGCACGAGCGGCACACCCACGATCAAGGCCATATATGGCTGCGGACGATGCTGGCCGATGCCGCGCGGGATCTAGCGACCGCAAGCGCGGAGTGGATGGGAAGCAGGCGGGCACACTAAACTGCATATCGTGCATTTGGCTCGTCCGAAAAATGCACTTCCTGAACGCGAACCGCCGATGTAGCCTTTCACCAACAATCCATTGAAGGGCTACCAATATGTTCATCGACGATATCGAAACGACCCATGAATTGACCGAACTCGAAAAAATCATGATGAGTCGATTTGCCAATCGGTTTTACTTGAATCGCGAAGTCGACCTTGCAGTCGTTCGGGGAATTCTTAATTCCGCACGTTATGCGGCGACGGGTGCGAACGTGCAACCTTGGCGCGTCCACGTCACGACGGGCGACGCAAAAGAGCGGCTAATCAGTGCGCTCAGTGCGGCGCACGAAACTTCGGCAGGCGATCACTCGTCCGAGTATCGCTACTTTCCGGAGACTTTGCCCGAACCGTTCGCCGCGCGTCTACGGGAGTTCGGCGCGGTTTTCTTCGGATCCCTGGGTATCGCCCGGGAAGACGTTGCAGCCCGAGCAGCAAATACCGCGCGAAATTGCCGTTTCTTCGACGCGCCAGTCGCCCTGATCTTCACGATCGATCGGCGCCTCGAGAAAGGCAGCTGGCTGGACCTGGGGATGTTCATTCAGAACATCATGCTTGCGGCAAAGGCGCGTGGCCTGGACACGTGTACGCAAGAGTTCCTTTCGCGCTACCACGCTGTCATTCGCGCCAATCTGCCCCTCGGGCCTGAGGAATTGGTGGTATGCACGATGGCGATGGGTTATGGCGATCCGGACTGGGCCCGGCGACGCCCGCAAATGCCAAAGGCACCCGTCGAAGAGTTCGCGTCGTTCCACGGATTTTGAATCGGCGCCGGAAAGAGGTTCGCGAACTGCCGGGGCGTAACGGCGCTAGCGCGCTTGTTGCCCCTGCGTCGATTGCCGCGGGCCTCGTGCGAGGCCTGCGGTGCTCAGAAATTCAGTGAGCGGAGGGCTTAACGTTGTAGGCAATTCGCCCTGCGGGCAAGAAGAACAATGCAATCACCGCGCCGCCTTTCGCTTCCGGGAAATGATGACTTCCCGGCGCGGGCGCGGTCCAGCCACCGTAGCACCAACCGTTCGGACCCGCTAGTGCCGCGCCCTCATTGAGCGGCACGACAAGATTGAACTCGCCGTAAGGATGCGAGTGGTAATCGCCCCGGAACGCGCCTTCCGGATTGCCCTGCCTGTTGCCTGTGCTGTCCATCAGCACGGCGGTGATGCTGAAAAAGAACGTTTCAGCGGTTGGCGCGACAAGTCGCGCACGGCGATACTTCGGCCCGGCGATTTCGACGTCAGCGGCCCAGCCCTCTTCAACGCCCAGCTTAATCAGACGTGCGAGGTCCCTATATAGCTCGCTATCGATGCCGTAGTGTTTATTAAGACATTGTTCAGCCTGCGTACCCGCCGTCATGTCCTTTACTTCATTCAGAAACGGCAGACAACGCGCGATCAGTTGGTCTTTTGAGGTTAGAGCTTGGACTTCGGACATTTGCTTTCTCCTTGATTTGACGCCGTTCAGACGACCGTTGTCAGCTGCGTACGGTCGGCGTGCTTGACCGATTTCCAGGATGCCATATTGAAACTGTTTGATGAAGCGAATGTATTGCAGCAGCAAAATGCATCTCATGCATTGCCGGCGACGCCCGATCGATTCCATCGAAGACTGGAGCGATCGGCACATAGCGAGAGTCGCCCTATGCGCGCTGGTACATTCAGATTGTCCGATCTTGGGCCTGTTGCATGATCCGTGAGAGAGGTAACCTCCTCGGTGCAATGTGCCCAATCAGTGCTGGCGCACATCCCGTCACGCCGCGAAGCGGTTCTGGGTCGAACAGCACCGTATCGGACGTAAGCGCTCTGAAGACCGAGTTACCAAATGACTGAAGATAAAGCTGTGCCGACAAACGGAATGCTCGGCATCGTGATTCCCGACAGCCAACTGGCGCGTGAGGCGACCCAGCTCATTCGCGACACGGAAAGCGAACTGCTGTTCAACCACTCCACGCGCGTGTACCTTTGGGGTGCGCTGCTCGGCAAACAACAGAACCTCGTCTTCGATCCCGAACTGCTCTACATCGCGGCCATGTTCCACGATATCGGCCTCACCTCTGTCTTTCGCGAAAGCCACCTGCGCTTCGAAGTGGACGGCGCAAACGCCGCGCGCGATTTTCTCCGGAGCCATCATATCGACGAGGCAGACGTACCAAAGGTTTGGACGGCCGTTGCGCTCCATACGACGCCAGGCATTCCCGAGCATATGCACGGCGAAATCGCGCTGGTGCAAGCCGGAGCGGGAATGGACGTGGCGGGACGCGGCTTTGAAGAGTTCACGGACGAACAACGCGCCGCGGTGATCGAGGCATATCCGCGCGGCCCCGATTTCGCCAGCAAGATGATCGATGCCTTTTACGATGGCATGAAGCATCGCCCGGGGACTACGTTCGGCACGTTCAACGATGACTTCCTTGCGCACAAGGACCCGGGTTTCGTCAGGGTAAATGTGTGCAGCATCATGCTGAACTCAAGCTGGGCTGAGAGTTCCCGGCGTTAGCCCCGCGGGCTCATCCGATCGGTTTCGACGATCTCGAAGTATCTCTCCGCCACAACCTCAACGCGGGGGTGCAAACAGTGCAAGTCCTACCGAGCAGCGATTTCTTCCGCCCGCACGTACATCGCGTCCCATTCTCGCGCTAATTGAAGGCAGCGGCCGAGCGCAGGCGCGACGTTCTCGCAATCGACGAGCACAACCCGATCGGCTGCAGACGGTTTCACAGGGCAGTCGCCGCTTCGGCCATCGGTCACCACCCAAAGCACGCGTTCTTGTCCCGGCTTGTTTCGCGCAGCGCGTTCGAGCAAACGAGTAGCGGTGTTCATGCCAAGTTGGAACGGCGTTGCGCCGCCGCCGCCGATCGGCCGCAGCCACCGTTCGTTCCACCAGCGCGGAACGGCAGGTCCGAAACGCAGATCGGCGCGCGCGCCGCCAAAGCATATGAGCGCCACCTCGGCTCGCTCGGATGCGGCGCGATCGAAACACGCGAGAAGCAACCCCTTCGCCGTCGCGAGCCGCGCGCCACCCAGCATCGATGCGGAGCAATCGAGCAGGAAGCAATGCAGTACGCCGGTTCTCGATTCTTCGCGCACAAAGCGCAGGTGCTCGGCTCGCAACCGGTCTTGCCGCTTTCTCTCGAGCGTGGCCGGCCAGGCGATGCGTTTGCCGGAGCGAGGCCGCACGCCGGCCCGCATGCCGCGAGTCGCGAGCGCGCCCTCAGGCCATCGAAAACCGCTGCGCGGATCGGCAGCAGTGGCGCCTTTCCGATGGCTCAGCGTTTTTTTGAGGCGAGCGGGATGACCCCTTTCACGTCGACCATACCAGCCGGCTCGGGAGGGAGATAGCCCCAATCCTCGTTGTCGCGGCCGCGCTTATCGTTGGGCGATCGTGCCGTCATTGGCAAATGCGGCGTCTGCCCATCGCCGGCTTCGTTCGCGAAGGCGTCGCCGTTCTCACGATTCGACGCCGGGCGCTGCACCTCATCGCCCGCCTCACTCGGGCGCTCATCCGGTCGTTCGCGCCGCCTGTGCCTCAGCACGGCTTCGGCTACGCGCTCAACATGCTGCGTCGTAACCTTTGCTGCTCCATCGATGGCCGCGAGCGCCCGTGCGGCCCGCAACATGACAAGGTCCGCGCGCATTCCATCGACCGTCGCCTCGATACACCGCGCGCTAACATCCGCGTAAACGGCATCATCGAACGAAAGCGCGGGCAACCTCTCGCGCGCTTCGCGAATTCGCCGCGCGAGCGACTGTTGTTCATCCGCATACGACTGGCGAAACGCATCGGGGTCCGCGTCGAAGGCGAGCCTCGCTCTGACGATCCGCTGCCGCACCTCCGAATTGAAACAGTTGTCGAGCTCGACCATCAGCCCGAACCGGTCGAGCAACTGCGGCCTGAGCTCTCCCTCTTCGGGATTCATCGTGCCGATCAACACGAACCGCGCGGGGTGACTATGCGATACGCCGTCGCGCTCGACGATGTTGACACCGCTCGCGGCGGCATCGAGCAAAGCGTCGGCCAGCGTGTCGGCAAGCAGATTGACCTCATCGACGTAGAGCACGCCATTGTGAGCAAGGGCCAGCAATCCCGGCGAAAACTTGACCGATCCGCCACGCAGCGCCTCGTCGATGTCGAGCGTCCCGATGAGCCGCTCCTCGCTCGCGCCGAGCGGCAACGTCACGAGCCGGCCTTCGGGCAGCAGCTCCGCCAGCGCCCGCGCCGCCGTCGATTTCGCGGTGCCGCGTGGTCCGCTGACGAGCACGCCGCCTATCCCCGGGTCCACAGCGACAAGCAACAAGGCTCGTTGTAAGGACTCCTGACCAATTAGCGCGCTGAATGGATAGGGTCTCGACAAAACGCCGGAGGAGGATGAATGCTCGTTCACGATGATCTCTCTTCGATCTGCTGCTCGCTGGCGAGCAGATGCGACTCGATTTGCGCGCGATAGGCGCCCGGCGCTTGCCACAAGCCGCGCTCGATCGCCTCGAGCAATCGCTCGCAGACTGAACGCAAAGCATGGGGATTGTGTTGTTGCAAGAACGCGCGCGTCTCGCCGTCGTTCAAGTAGGCGTCGGTGACGAGCGCGTATTGATGATCGGCAACCACGCGTGCCGTCGCGTCATAGCCGAACAAATAGTCGACTGTCGCGGCAATTTCGGCCGCACCTTTGTAGCCGTGACGCTTGACGCCTTCCAGCCATTTCGGATTGACGACACGCGAGCGTATGACGCGCGCGATTTCCTCGGTGAGCGGGCGCACGCGCGGTGCGGCCGGATTGCTATGGTCGGCGTGATAAATCCGCGGTTGAGCGCCGGCGAAATGCCGGACCGCTGCCGCCATCCCACCTTGGAACTGGTAATAGTCGTTCGAATCGAGCAAATCGTGCTCGCGGTTGTCCTGATTCTGCAGCACCACGTCGATCGTCGCGAGGCGCGTGGCAAACACCCCTCGCGCCGCTTCGCCCGCGCTCGTCTGCGCATAGGCGAAGCCGCCCCAGGCGCGATACGCTTCAGCGAGGTCCTCGTCGGTCTGCCATTGCCGCGAATCGATCATCTGCTGCAAGCCGGCGCCGTACGTACCTGGCCTGGCGCTGAAGACGCGCCAGCCGGCCCGTTTGCGCGCCTCCTGCGCATCAAGGCCACGAGCCACCCAGGCGTCGCGCTCGCGAAGCACTCGCGCGCGGATCGGATTGACGTCCTCGGGCTCGTCGTCGAGTTCGGCAACGGCCTGCACGGCCGCGTCGAATAGGTGCATGACGTTCGGGAACGCATCGCGGAAGAAACCCGAGACGCGCAGCGTCACATCGATGCGCGGCCGCTCGAGCACACCGGCTGGAAGAATCTCGAAGTCGGTTACGCGATGACTGCCGGGTGCCCATTTCGGCCGTACGCCGAGCAACGCGAACGCTTGAGCGATATCGTCGCCGCCCGTTCGCATCGTTGCAGTCCCCCATATCGACAAGCCCACCGCGCGCGGATAGTCGCCGTTGTCTTGCAGGTGACGTTCGATCAACTGTCGTGCGGATTTGAGGCCGAGCGCCCACGCCGCCTGCGTCGGGATGGCGCGTGTATCGACCGAATAGAAGTTGCGCCCGGTCGGCAAAACATCCGGACGCCCGCGCGACGGAGAACCACTCGGCCCGGGCGGCACGAACCGGCCTTCGAGGCCGCGCTTCAACTGGCGCAATTCCTCCGGGCCGCAGGCGTCGAGGCGCGGCAGAACGTCGTCGCGCACGCGATCGATTACGCGCTCGGTATGCGGCAACGTGCCGGCCGTCGGCATTGCAAACGCCGTCGTCGTCCGAGCATCGCAGCCGTCACGGCCACGGCAAAATGCGTCGAGCAGCAACGCCGCCAAGCCTTCGAGACGTTCGCGCGTATCGCCGTTGTGACGCCACGGCGCATCGCTGATTTGCTCCAGGAGAGCCGGGCGCGGCCCGGTCCACGGCGTCGACCATTCAGCCGTGAGCGGGTCGAACAGATGATCGATCCGCAGATCTTTCGCGAGTGCATCGATCAAGCCCGCGTTGGCACCTTGTCCGTCACCGACCGGGAAGCGAGCCAGCGCGAGCAGCGTATCGCGCCGCTGAATGCCCTCGGGCGAGCGGCCGAAGGTATGCAAGCCATCCCGGATTTGTGCCTCCTTCAATTCGCATAGCCAAGCGTCGACGCGCGTAAGCAATGCGTCTTCCTCATCCTGGCTCGCTGGCTGCGCCAGACTCAATTCCTCGTGAAGCCGATGCTCGACGATGGTCTCGAGGATCGTCCTGCGCAGCAGCCGCGCGCGTCGCGCGTCGACCATCAATGCTTCGTAGTACTCATCGACTTGCCGTTCCAGATCTTGCAGCGGGCCGTAGGTTTCCGCCCGCGTCAGCGGCGGCATCAGGTGATCGATGATGACGGCCTGTGCGCGCCGTTTCGCCTGACTGCCCTCGCCCGGATCGTTCACGATGAAGGGATAGAGATGCGGCATCGGCCCAAGGGCGACATCGGGCCAGCAGCGCCCGCTGAGCGCGACGCTCTTGCCCGGCAGCCATTCGAGACTCCCATGCTTGCCGACGTGCACGACCGCATCGGCACCGTAGACATGGCGCACCCAGAAATAAAACGCGAGATAGGCATGCGGCGGCACGAGGTCCGCATTGTGATAGCTCGCGTAGTCGTTCACTTCGCGCGAGCGCGCGGGCTGAATGCCGACTAAGACCCGCCCGCAGCGCCAGCCCGAAATCATGAATCGACCGCGCCGAACGGTCGGATCGCGCTCAGGAGGTCCCCAGCGCTGATTGAGCGCGTCGCGCAACTCGTCAGGCAGCGCGGCAAGGCATTGCAAATAATCGCCGAGGGCGAAGCTTTGCAAAGCGGGACGAAGGTCGCGCACATCGGGGTCGTTCGTCACGCCCCGCGTCAGCCGATCCATGAGCGAGGCGCCGTCTTCGGGCAAGTCCTCGACGCAATAGCCTTCGTCGCTCAGCATTTTGAGGATCGCCACGACCGATGCGGGAGTATCGAGCCCCACACCATTGCCGATCCGCCCTTCGCTCGTCGGATAGTTCGCGAGGACGAGCGCGAGTCGCTTGTCCTCGTTGCCGAGGCTGCGCAGGCGACACCAGCGACGGCTCAATTCGGCGACGAAACCGATCCGCTCATTGTCAGGCCGATAACGGACGACATCGACTTCGGTGTGCGGACAACGATAGGCGAGCCCCTTGAAGCTGACCGCACGCGTAATGATGCGGCCGTCGACTTCGGGCAATGCGACATGCATCGCGATGTCGCGCGAGTTGAGGCCTTGGTCGTCCTCGACCCAGTCCTCCCGGTTGCCGCCGCTCAGAATGACTTGCATCACAGGCGCATCCCCTGCGATCGCGACCGGGTCGGAAGAGTTGAGCGTCGACGCCGCGAATGCCGTGGTGTTGAGCACGAGGGCGACGTCGTGCTCCGCGCAAAGCTGCGCGACCACGTCCAAGCTCACCGCATCCTTTAGCGAGGTGATGGCAATCGGCAGCGGATTCATCCGCCGCGCCTCGAGCGCATCGATCAGCGCATCGAATACTGCCGTGTTCGCCGCCTGCAGATGGGCGCGATAAAAGAGAATCGCAACGACGGGGGCACCGTCGACCCAGCGGCTGCGCCAGTCCATGACCGTAGGCGTCTCGCGCTGCGGATGATAGAGCGTCGCCGCCGGCAGCGGCACGGGCGGCGGCGGTTCGCGGTCCCAGCCGAACGCATGCCAGGCAATCGTGCGCATGAACGCTTCGGCGTTGGCGGTGCCGCCCTCGCGCAGGTATCGCCACAATCGCGTGCAAAGCGCGGCGTCAGCCGTGCTTTTGGCAATGAGGTTGGCGTCCTCCTGCAAATCGCCCGAGAACATCGCGAGCATCTGCCCATTGCGCCTCGCGAGCGCGACGACACGCTCGATGCCATACGGCCAATACGATTCTCCGCCGAGATGGTCGACCACGACGACGCGCGCGTGCTGCAACACGTCGTCGACGTAGAAATCGACCGATGCGGGCTGCCGCAGATAGGTGACGTTCGCGAGGCGAACGCTTGGGTAACCGGGGCCGAGCCGATCGACGACGCTCGCTAGCAAAGACAGCGTCGTGTCGGCGGAACTGAGCACGATGATGTCCGCGGGACGTTGGTCGATGCGGACGACGCCGGCCGTGTCGTCGACGAAGCCGCCCGGTACGGTGCGCAGCAAATGCATGGCGGAGCGGCCGCGCTCAGGCCTGCGCGACGCGCATGCCGGACTGCGCGCTCAACGCCTCGTCGAATGCGCGCTGCAGCGTGTCTCGATCGAGATTCTCGCCGATCAACACGAACCGGCTCGCCGGCGATTCGTCCTCGCGCCAGCGTCGGTCGAAGTAGCTGTCGAAGCGGCGGCCGACGCCCTGAATCACGAGCCGCATCGGCGTGCCGGGCAATGCGGCGAATCCTTTCGCGCGGTAGATGGTGTGATGCTCGACGAGCCGTTGCAACGCCGCGATCGCGGCTTCGCGCGAAAGAGGCGAGCCCGCGACGACGACAGAATCGAATTCGTCGTGATGATGGTGATCGGGATCGTTGGCCGATCCGTGATGATCGGGACGTTGATCGATTGTCTCTTCGGACGCCGCTTCGAGCCCGAGGAGCGCATGAAGATCGAGCGCGCCCCGCTGGGCCGGCACGATCTTGACGTGCGGCGGGATCTCCGCGCGGATCAGCGATTCGACCGCCACGCGTTGCGCTTCGTCGAGCAGGTCGGTCTTGTTGAGCACGACGAGGTCGGCCGCGCTCAGTTGATCCTCGAAAAGCTCGTGCAGCGGCGACTCGTGATCGAGATTCGGATCGGCCTTTCGCTGCTCGTCGACGGCATCCGGGTCGGCCGCGAACTGGCCGCTCGCGGCCGCCGGCCCGTCGACGACGGTCACCACGGCGTCGACCGTGAAGCTGTTCTTGATCGAAGGCCAGTTGAACGCCTGAACGAGCGGCTTCGGTAAGGCGAGACCCGACGTCTCGATGAGGATGTGGTCGATCTGCGAACGGCGCTCGACGAGCGCTTCCATGACGGGGAAGAACTCTTCTTGCACCGTGCAGCAAAGGCAGCCGTTCGCCAGTTCATACAATTGGCCGTCGGTCTCGCTGCCCGCCTCATCGCAGCCGATCCCGCAGCCACGGAGAATCTCGCCATCGATGCCGAGCTCGCCGAACTCGTTGACGATGACGGCGATACGCAAGCCTTTCGCCTGCGCGAGCACGTGTCGCAGCAGGGTGGTCTTGCCGCTGCCGAGAAAACCGGTGATGATCGTGACGGGTATTTTGCGCATTGGTGATTGCATGCGGCTCCTCGCTCGCAGTCGATAGTGGGCCGCGTGCCCCTTCGGTCCGAGCTGACGAGCTTGGAGCACGACGCGAGGCGCACGGCGGACGAACGAAGAGAAAGGTGGGCGATGGCGCGACAATACCGACGCGCGTTGCGGCGAGACGCAACAAAGCCTTGGCCGGGACACCGCCTACCCGCAGCGCCCACCCTTCTCCTCTGGCCGGTATCCGGGCTGACGAAAGCGCCGCTTCACCTTCCCGCGCAAGTCATGTCATTTCTTGCGCAGTGGTTGCCTGCATACGCGGCCTTGCGCGCATGCATCGAAGCCGGCTCTGCATCGTTTGGCACGATGCGTTCGCCTACCGTTGCGGGGGCAGCACAGATTGGCTCGTGCCGCGGACGAAATTCGCCGCGTGGAGTCTCTGTTTCCCGTTTAACCGCGCGCGCAAAGGAGTTGCGCGCGCGAGCACCAGATTGCGTGCGAGTGTAGGTTCCTTGGCCCGCCGCGTCAAGAAACGGCCTTGTCCAACGTGTATCGCGGGGCTCATACTATTGCACATCTACACGAAATCATATTCCGATGAAGACGGATCCCGAATCGCATCAGCGCATGACACAACGTCGCCGCGAAGGCCACGAGAAAAAACAGGCGGCGGCCACGGTCGAAAAAGGCTTGCTGATCGTCCACACCGGCAACGGCAAAGGCAAGAGCACGGCGGCTTTCGGCATGGCGGTGCGAATGCTCGGGCACGGCGAGCGCACCGGCGTCGTGCAGTTCATCAAGGGCGCATTGCATACTTCCGAGCGCGATTTTCTCGGCAGCCACCCCGCGTGCGACTTCGTCACGATGGGCGACGGGTACACATGGAATACGCAGAACCGCGAGGCCGACATGGCGACGGCGCGTAAGGGCTGGGACGAAGCGGTCAAGATGATCGGAAGCGGCGAATACCGCATGGTCATCCTCGACGAGCTCAACACCGTGCTCAAGTACGAATATCTGCCGCTGGATGAAGTGCTCGCCGTGTTGCGAGCCCGCGAACCGATGCTGCACGTCGTCGTAACGGGGCGCCATGCGCCGGACGCGCTCATCGATGCGGCCGATCTCGTCACGGAAATGCGGCTCGTCAAGCATCCCTACCGAGAGCAAGGCGTGAAGGCGCAGCGAGGCGTGGAGTTCTGACGATGCCGGCGTGTCCCGCGCTCTTCATCAGTGCGCCCGCATCGGGCGAGGGCAAGACGACGATCACGGCCGGCCTCGCGCGGCTCCATCGACGGCAGGGCCGGCGCGTGCGCGTCTTCAAGACGGGGCCCGATTTTCTCGATCCGATGATCCTTGCTCATGCGAGCGGCGCCCCCGTGCTCTCGCTCGATCTCTGGATGGTGGGTCTCGAAGATTGCCGCCGTATGCTGGCGGAGGCGGCGCGGGAAGCCGACCTCATCCTCATAGAAGGCGTGATGGGTCTTTTCGACGGCACGCCGAGCAGCGCGGACCTCGCCGCAACGTTCCGCGTGCCCGTCGCGGCCGTGATCTCGGCAAAAGCGATGGCGCAGACGTTCGGGGCGCTGGCTTTCGGGCTCGCGCGATACCGGCCCGACGTGCCGTTTCACGGCGTGCTCGCCAATCATGTCGGCTCGGCGCGTCATGCGCAGATGCTCGAAACGTCGCTGCCGTCCGGCCTTCGATGGCTCGGCACTATCGCGCCCTCTGAAGGCATCGAATTGCCGGACCGGCACCTCGGACTTCATCAAGCCGAGGAAATCGGGGACCTCGAGGCACGTATCGAACGCGCGGCCGACGCGCTCGCCTCCACTGCGCTGGCCGAGCCGCCTCCCCCGGTCGAGTTTCCGGACGCTTCGGCACGAACGATGCCGTCGCTGCTAGCGGGCCTGCATGTCGCGATCGCGCGTGACGCCGCCTTCTCGTTCATCTATCCCGCGAACGTAGCGCTGCTGGAATCGCTCGGCGCACGCGTCAGCTTCTTTTCGCCGCTCGCGGACGAGCCTGTTCCCGACGCGGCCGATGCACTGTATCTGCCGGGCGGTTACCCCGAGCTGCACGCCGCCACGCTGGCTGGCTCGACGCGCAGCGCAAAGTCGATTTGCGCGCATGCGGCGGCGAACAAGATCATCGTCGCCGAATGCGGAGGCATGGTCTATCTGCTCGATGAACTGACCGGTACCGACGGCGGCTCGACGCCGATGCTCGGCCTCTTGCCCGGACACGCGACGATGCAAACGCGTCTTGCGGCACTCGGCATGCAGCAGCTCGATACGAGACTCGGCACGATGACCGGTCACACGTTCCACTACTCCAGCATGACGACCGCGCTCGCGCCCGAGCGTCATGCCACTCATCCGAAGAGCAACGCCGCCGGTGAGCCGGTGTTTCGTCGCGGCTCGATTACCGCAACCTACATGCACAGCTACTGGCCTTCGAATCCCGTGCTGACGGCCGCACTCTTCCATGGCGAATCCTTTTAGCGAAGCCGAGCGCGCGGCCGTTTATCGCGCCATCTACGAACGACGCGACATGCGTCATTTCGTCGCCGCCCCCGTCGAACCCGAGGTGCTGCAACGTCTCATCGACGCCGCGCACCATGCGCCGAGCGTCGGCTATATGCAGCCCTGGCGCATCGTTCGCATTACCGATGGCGCGCTGCGCTCCGCGCTGCACGAGGCGGTCGAACGCGAGCGAGTGAATACGGCCGACGCACTCGGTCAACGCCGCGACGAGTTCATGAAGCTGAAGGTGGAAGGCATGCGCGAATGCGCCGAGCTGCTCGTGATGGCCTTGATGGACGGCCGCGAGCGCCACGTATTCGGCCGCCGCACGATGCCGGAGATGGACCTGGCTTCGGTTGCATGCGCGATCCAAAACCTCTGGCTCGCCGCGCGCGCGGAAGGGCTCGGCATGGGTTGGGTCTCGATCTTCGATCCCGACGATGTGCGTACATTGCTCGGCATGCCGGCCGGGGCAAAACCGATCGCCATCCTTTGCCTCGGTCATGTCGAGCGCTTCTACGATGCGCCGATGCTCGAGACCGAACATTGGGCAACGCGCAGACCGCTGGAAACTTGCGTGTTCGAGAATCGATGGACAGAGGAATGATCGCGCGCCATCGCCGCTGATTCAGCGGCCGTCGATTTCAGAACGTACGTTTCGCAACGCTGCTTCGAGGCGGCTCCACGCCGCTTCGTCAAAGGCAGGGAGACCGACACGCAACCCAGCCACTGTCTCGAAGCGACGCACCCATATCCCCTGACGAGCAAGACAGTCCTGCCACTGCAGCGCATTGGGCTGTCGCACCCAAGCGAACAGCGGTGTGTGACTCGCCTCGAGGCCGGACGCCCCCAGCAATTCGGCGAGGCGTTTGCTCGCGTCAGCGAGACGCGCGCGAGTCTCGGTCTGCCAGGCCGCGTCGAGCAGCGCGGCTCGCACGACGACGCGCGCGGGGCCCGACACGCTCCAGGGCCCGCGCAAACGCCGCATCGCGCGATCGATCGGCGCCGAAGCCAGCACAAAGCCCACACGCGCACCGGCCAGCCCGAAGAACTTGCCGATCGATCGCAGCACGACGAGCCCCTCTCCATCCGCGCGCGAAGCGACGCTAAGCTCCGGCAGCGCTTCGACGAACGCCTCGTCGACCACGAGCGTGCCGCCGCGCGCCGCGAGCTGGCGATACCAATCCATCACGACGTCGGGAGAGAAGCGCTCGGTAGTCGGGTTGTTGGGGTTGACGAGCACAAGATGCTTGAGGTTTTCCGGCAATGCATGCCCTGGCTCGAGCACGAAAGCCGCTTGACCTTGCCTATCGGCGAACGGCCCGGTGACGAATCGCGCGACGTCGAAACCTGCCCTCGCGAACGCTGGCGCATATTCGCCATACGTGAGCAAGCCCACGCCAACAGGGCCTTTCGGCAGCACCTCGGGCAACAGGCGGATCGCCGCTTGCGTCCCGGCCATCGCCAGCGCGCGCGGCGAGCCGTAATGAAGTGCGGCGATCGTCTCGAGATCGTCCTCGTCGTCAGGCAAGCGCAGCCACGCCTGCTGCGCGACCGCCGGCACCGGATAGCCGTGGGGGTTGATCCCCGTCGACAGATCGATCCATCGCTCGCGCGCGATGCCGTATCGTCGAACGGCATCGCCAAGATTGCCGCCATGCGGCACGAGGGGCGGCAGATCGGAATCGAATATGTTGGGCGAGGTCTTCACAGGATTCAAACGATGATCGAAACAAAGGCTGACAGTGCGAACACCACGAGCCACACTGCGAGCGAGCGCCGCACGAGGCGAAGTGCGCGGCCCACATCGCGCGCACCGGGCGGGCAGCCGGCACCGAGCACGGGCCGAAGCTCGTCGACGCCATGGTACCGGGCCGCGCCGCCGCACGATACGTTGAGGCTGCCCGCGCCGCTCGCCATCACGGGGCCCGCGTTCGGACTCTCCCATCGATGCGCCTGCGTTCGCCAGCAGTCGATCGCGGTGCGGATGTCGCCGCATAGCGCGTAGGTGAACGCCGTCAGCCGGGCGGGCAGGTAGTTGGCGACGTCGTCGAGCCGCGCCGCCGCCCATCCGAAATCGATGAAGCGCGCGGTTCGATAGCCCCACATAGCATCGAGTGTGTTGGCGAGCCGAAACGCCAATGCGCCGGGACCTCCGGCAACGGCGAACCAGAATAGCGCGCCGAAAACCGCGTCGTTGCCATTTTCGAGCGCCGACTCGATCGCGGCGCGCGCGATGGCCGGCTCATCTGCGTTGGACAAATCGCGCGTGACGACGCGCGACGTCAGCTCTCTTGCGCGCACCAGATCGCGCGCGCGCAGCGCGTCTTCCACGGGTGCGATGTGGTCGGCGAGGCTGCGCCCCCCGAGCGCGAACCACAGCGCCAACGCGTGCAATGGCCACGCAAGCACGGCAGGCAGCGAGCGCGTCAGCACCACCGCAAGCGCAACGGGGGGAACGACAGCGGCCATCCACGCGGCGAGACCGATGCCGCGGCGCTTGAGCCCATCAAAACGGCGTCGTAGCCCAATCCCGTCGCCGGATGATGACATCGCGTCGTGATCGGGATTCATCGCTCGCTCGAGCCGTATCGCCAAGCGCCCAAACGCGATAAGAGGATGCGCCCGGCGCGGCTCACCGAGAAACGCATCGAGCGCGACGCCAACAACGGCGAGCACGCACATCGCCCCAATAGATAGGTGTCCTATCAATTCGCGCGCCCCTTCATGACGACCGAGCGTGCGCTCGATCCGTCACGCACGTGCTTGCTGCCTTCAACAAGGCGCTCGTCGATGACATAATGCTGGCCCATCGCCCGCGCCCGCGCCCATTGGCGCGCGCTCGTCTTCTCATGCGCTCAGGATGTCCTCCATGGCCGGCACGTTGATGATTCAAGGCACGAGCTCCGACTGCGGAAAGAGCACGCTCGTCGGTGCCCTTTGCGCGATCGCCGCGCGCGCGGGCTTTCGCGTCGCGCCGTTCAAGCCGCAGAACATGTCGTTGAACAGCGCCGTCACCGTCGACGGCGGCGAAATCGGCCGTGCGCAGGCATGGCAGGCGCTCGCCGCCGGAATCGCGCCCGAAATCGACATGAACCCTGTTCTGTTGAAGCCGAACAGCGACATCGGCGCGCAAGTCATCGTTCACGGCAAAGCACGCGGCAACCTCGACGCACGGGAGTATCACGCCTACAAACCGGTGGCGATGCGTGCCGTGCTCGAGTCGTTCGAAAGACTGCGCGCGAAGACGGATCTCGTGCTCGTGGAAGGCGCGGGCAGTCCCGCAGAAGTCAATCTGCGCGCAGGCGACATCGCGAACATGGGCTTCGCGCAGGCCGTCGATTGCCCGGTGGTGCTCGCGGCCGATATCGACCGCGGCGGCGTCTTCGCCCAGATTCTCGGAACGCTCGCGTGCCTCGACGATGCGGAGCGTGCGCGGGTAAAGGGCGTGATCATCAACAAGTTCCGAGGCGACGTCGCGCTGCTGAAACCGGGGATCGATTGGGTGGAAGCCCGGTCCGGGAAAACGGTTTTCGGCGTGGTGCCGTTCGTCCCGGGCTTGTGGATCGACGCAGAAGACATGCTGCCCACCGCGAAGACTGCCTCCGGGGCACGCGAACGCATGTTGCGCGTCGTCGTGCCCGCGCTGCCGCGCATCAGCAACCATACCGACTTCGATCCGCTGCGCGCGCATCCGCAAGTCGACTTCCGCTACGTGCGTGCGGGCGAGCCGTTGCCCGCGGCCGACCTCGTGGTCCTGCCCGGCAGCAAGAGCGTGCAGCGCGACTTGTCGTGGCTGCGCGCAAACGGATGGGAGCCGTACCTGCGCAGGCATTTGCGCTACGGAGGGAAACTGATCGGCGTATGCGGCGGAATGCAGATGCTCGGTCGCGAGTTGCGCGATCCGCTCGGCCTCGAAAGCAATGCCGCGTGCGAGCGCGGCTTCGCGCTGCTCGACTTCGTGACGACGCTCGAACCGGAAAAACGCCTGCTCAATGCCGGTGGGACGCTGCTCATGGATGGCGGCGTGCCCGTGCGCGGCTACGAGATTCATATGGGGGCCACCGATGGCCCCGCGCTCGCGCGCCCCGCGATGCAATTGCGCGACGGCGATGCTGAGCGTGCCGAGGGCGTGGTGTCTGAAGACGGACAGATTCTTGCGACGTATCTGCACGGTCTCTTCGATTCTCCCGATGCATGCCAGGCGCTGCTTCGCTGGGCCGGACTCGACGACGCCGAACGGATCGATCACGACGCGCGCCGGCTGGCTTCGATCGACAGACTCGCCGACTCGGTATCGGCAAACGTCGACATGGACGCGTTGTGGCGCTTGATCGAATAGACGTTGGACATGGATAAAAAACGGAGCGGCAAGTCGACCGCGATTATACGCGCCGCGCCTTGACGACCCGCGGCAAAATGCATTCGCCAGGTTGTGATTAATTGGCGGCAAGGCCAGCACGAACTTGCCTTCCGCCATTTCGATTTCGATCTGTGCGATGCATCACAGCACTTCCCGCCGCCGTGGCCGAGAATCGATCGGCCGGTGATCGATATGTGCGACGCCCGTTCCTCCGGCGCTGCGCACCCTCCCGGCTATCCGCACAACGGCTATCTGGAGACGCGCCGTGATCTCTCAGCCCTCGAACGCGTTCGCGCGAGCCGCGCGCGACGCGACGGCGACGACACTATGGCTCGCCGTCACCCTCTGCGCCCTGCCCTCGGCTATCGCCGCGACCTCGCCGGCCACTGCGCTGCCGTCCGCCAAAACGGCGCGTCCGTTGCCCAGCGCGGCCGCGGGGCCGATCGATTTCCCTACTATCGTGGAGCGCTACGGCCCGGCTGTCGTCAATATCGGCGCCGCGCCGGCTGACACCGATCAGCAAGCTTCGGGACCGTCCCTCGACGCCATCGCGACTGACGATCCCATCCTTGCGTATTTCAAACGCGTGACTCAACAGTCGCAGGACGGTCAGCCAGGGTCGCCGCGAGTGACCTGGGGCAGCGGCTCAGGTTTCATTGTCAGTCCCGATGGGATCGTGCTGACGACCGCGCACGTGGTCAATCGCGCCGAGGAGGTTTCGGTCAGGCTCACCGATCGTCGTGAATTCAAAGCGAAGGTCGTCGCAACCGATCCGCAGACCGACGTCGCCGTATTGCAGATCGAGGGAGCAACGAAGCTGCCCGTCGTCAAGCTCGGCGACTCGTCGCGCGTGCGCGTCGGCGAGCAATTGCTCGCGATCGGGGCGCCCGACAGTCCCGACAACACCGTCAGCGCCGGTCTTGTCAGCGCGATGCCGCGGACG
Organism: Trinickia symbiotica; assembly: GCF_003028655.1. Lineage (GTDB taxonomy): Bacteria > Pseudomonadota > Gammaproteobacteria > Burkholderiales > Burkholderiaceae > Trinickia > Trinickia symbiotica_A. Next base: position 8,667 of record NZ_PYUC01000006.1, on the reverse strand, counting down.
CTAGCCGATGGCACATCATTCCCGTTTCTCCAGACCGAGATCGCCGTGAATCCCGACAACTCGGGCGGCCCTCTCTTCAACCGAGCCGGTGAGGTCGTGGGCATCGACGTTCAGGTTTACTCGGATAGCGAGCGATATCAGACGATCACGTTCGCCATCCCGATCAATGCGGCGCTAGCGTTCCGCAGGCAATTGCAGGGGGCGGGCAAGGCGTCGCACGGCAGTCTCGGCATCGAGGTGCAGGATGTCGACCCGGGTCTGGCAATCGCATTTGGCTTGCCGCGCCCGGGCGGCGCACTCGTTACCTCCGTCGCGCCGGCTCAGTCCTCGCCGAATTCGCGTGGTGCGGCGAACGGTGCCGCGAGCGGGTTGAAGCCGGGCGATGTCATCACGCAGATCAACGGGAAAGCGATCGACCGCTCCGCCGAGCTGCTCGACTACGCGGCAAACCTGCCGGCCGGAACGAAAGCGACGCTCAGGCTCGTGCGCAACAAGCGGCCGATGATCGTGACCATCGCGATCGGAACGTCTGACGAAATCCCGACTGCCAGACCCGGTCCCGGCGGTGGAGGCGGCGCCGAAAAGCTGGGCTTGACCGTTCACGCGCTCACCGATGCGGAGCGGCGCGCAACCGGCAATTCAGCGGGCCTCATGGTCGACGGCACGGCTGGGCCGGCGGCAAGCGCCGGCATACAACCGGGCGACCTGCTGCTGTCGGTCAACGGCACGCCCGTGACGTCGCGGGAAGAACTCGGCACGCTGATCGAAAAAGCGGGCAAGGACGTGGCATTGCTGATTCAGCGCGACAGCGTGCGCAGCTTCATATCGGTCGAGGTCAAGTGAGGTTGGAACCGTCAAGCCGACCGATCCTGGCTTGACCCGGCATTCTGTACCTACTAGTATGTACTCTCATCGCTACCGCGACAGTAGATCGACGCTACATGGGAAAGAGAGAAGACATCATCGAAGCAACCAAGGTGTTGCTTTGGGAAAAGGGCTACGAAGCAACGAGCCCGCGCGACATTCAGGATAGAAGTCACGCCGGCCAAGGAAGCTTCTACCATCACTTTTCGAGCAAGCAAGCCCTTGCGCGTGTGGCCATCGACGAGATGGTCGACGAACGGATTGCCGATTTCGAAGCGGCAATGGGGCGGCCCGGGGGCTTCGGCGAGCGCCTCATCAGCTATCTCGCCCAGAACAAGCGCCCTATGCTCGGCTGCCGCATCGGCCGGCTGGTCTGGGACGCCGCGATCGAGAGCGACGAACTGCGCGAGCCGATGAATCGGTATTTCAAGCATCTCGAGAAACGGCTGATTCAGATTTTGAAGGCCGAGCAGGCGGATGGGCGTATCAAGCTGAAAATGCCGGCGGAACAGATAGCGCTGTTGATCATCGCCAGTGTGCAAGGCGGTTTCGCGGTGAGCCGCGCGATGAAAACGTCGCGCACCGCGGACTTACGCGTTGCGCTGCAATCGCTGCTTGCGCTCGCGCTGAACACATGAGCCATTTTTTTGACCGGAATTGTACCTAGTAGTATGTAGACAAACCCGGCAGTGAAGCACGACCAGCGTCATTGCCTTTCCGTTGAGGAAATCCGATGCGAATTGCGATCTTGGGAGCCGGCGGTGTCGGCGGATACTTTGGGGCTCGCCTCGCGGCGGCCGGTTGCGATGTGACGTTCATCGCGCGAGGCAAACATCGGGAGGCGATGCTGGAGCGCGGCCTGCGCATCGAGAGCCCACTCGGCAATCTGATGCTGCTGAAAGACGTAAAGGTGGTCGGAACCAGTTCGGAAGCCGGCGAAGTCGATCTCGTCTTTGTGACGGTCAAGCTCTGCGATACCGATGATGCCGCCAAAGCGTTGATCCCGCTCGTCGAGCGAGGGGCTTCGGTCGTTTCGTTTCAGAACGGCGTGCAAAAGGACGAGACGTTGAGAAAGTATCTTCCGCCAGCGTCGATCATCGGCGGCGTGTCCTATATCGCGGCGGTCATCGGCGAGCCGGGCGTCATCGTCCATAGCGGTACCATGCAGAAGCTCGTATTCGGCGAATACGACGGCAGCCGCTCGGCCCGCGTGGGCGCGCTATATGACGCTTGTCAAAAGGCCGGCATCGAAGCGGAGATCAGTGACGACATCGAGCGCCTCATCTGGGAGAAATTTGTCTTCCTGGTAGGCCTGTCGGGCATGACGAGTGCGGTCCGCAAGTCAATCGGCGCGATTCGCGAGCACGCCAGGACGCGCGCACTTCTGCTCGACGTCATGCAAGAGGTCGTCGCCGTCGGCAAGGCGAAAGGTGTCGCGTTGCGCGATGACTTCGCGCAAGATCGTTTGTCGTTCTGCGATACGTTGCCCGCGTCGATGATCTCGTCCATGTATAGCAACCTTCAGCGCGGCAATCGGCTCGAGTTGCCCTGGTTGAGCGGCGGCGTCGCGTCGCTCGGCGAAGCGCTAAACGTGCCTACGCCATGCAACAGGGTGATCGCCGACATCCTCAGCCCCTATGCGGATGGCGGCGAAACGGCCCAGCCCGCCTCGCCCCGGTAAGCGCAACGGCATTACGCCCGGACAATCACGCCGCCAGCGGCGGCAACCAGGAGACGCTCGATGAATCCGATCAGGGCAGTTGTTTTCGACCTCTATGGCACGCTCTATGACGTCCACTCAGTCGTCGCTCGCTGCGACGCGCTGTTTCCGGGGCGTGGTCAGGAAATCAGCAACGTCTGGCGACAAAAGCAGCTCGAATACACCTGGCTACGCAGCTTGATGGGGGCATATGCGCCTTTCGAGGACATCACCGAGCATGCGTTGCGCTATACATGCAATCGCCTTCAGTTGATGCTCTCCGAGGCTGAGCTCGTGGAACTCAGCGACGAATACTCGCGGATCAAGCCTTTTCGCGAAGTACCCGCCGCGCTTGCCGAGCTTCAAGCGATGGGTTTGCCGCTCGCGATCCTGTCGAACGGATCGGCGCGATCGATCCGTGGCGTCGTGGCCCACTCGGGACTTGAATCGCGATTCGCGCATCTGCTCAGCGTGGAAGATGCGCAAGAGGTGAAAGTCTTCAAACCGCATCCCGCCGTCTACACGGTGGCCGAACACAAGCTAAACCTGCCGCGCACGGAGATCCTTTTCGTTTCGTCGAACGCCTGGGACGCATCGGGCGCTCGCCACTTCGGGTTCCCCGTCTGCTGGATCAACCGGGCGGGCAATACGTTCGAGGAGCTGGGGCAGAAGCCCGATCACATCGTGTCGGGCCTCGACGAGCTCCCCGACTGGCTGCGATCGTCTCATTGACGCGAAACACACCGAACGGGTGCCGGACGATTCGTTATGCTAAATTTCTGCCGGGAAAAGAGGTTGCGATCTTCGCACGCGGACTGAACGGCGCCGCGGCGGCGCTACCTGTCCGAGGAGCCCAGCCATGGATCGCCTGCAGGCAATGGAAGTGTTCACCCGCGTCGTCGAGACGAACAGTTTTTCGAAAGCGGCCGATATGCTCGAGCTGCCACGCGGGTCCGTCAGCAATATCGTCCGTTCTCTCGAGGAGTACGTCGGCGCGCGCTTGTTGAATCGAACGACGCGCCAGGTCAGCCTCACCGACGACGGGGCTTTGTACTATGAACGTTGCGTGCGCATCTTGTCGGAGATCGCGGATGCGGAGTCGCTGCTCTCCGAGAAGCGCAGCGGGCCGGTCGGCACCGTGCGCGTCGATACGTCGGGCACGATCGCGAAAGCATTGCTGTTGCCCGCATTCGAGGATTTTTACCGCAAATATCCGCACATCAATTTGCGGCTCGGCCTGACCGACCGCAATATCGATATCATCCAGGATGGCGTCGACTGCGTGATCCGGATGGGCAATCTCGAGGAATCGAGCCTCGTTGCACGACGAATCGGCGACGCGCGCATGACGACGTGCGCTTCGCCCGCTTATCTGAAGGCGCACGGCACGCCGACGACGCTCGAGGAATTGAGCAAACATCAGGGCGTGAACTACATGTCTTCACGCACGGGGAGAACCTTCCCGTTCGAGTTCATCGTGGACGGCGAAGCCGTGGCCGTTCCGATGAACGGCGTGCTATCCGTCAACGACGGTTCGGCCTATATTGCCGCTGGCGTGCTCGGCTACGGCATCATTCAGCCCTCGCGGTTCATGGTCGCGGATTTGATCGCCGAGGGGCAGCTGCAGGAGATACTCGTCGAGTATCCGACACCGTCCACGCCGCTCTCGATTCTCTATCCGCATCGGCAGAACGTCAGTTCGCGAGTTAGGGCGTTCATGGAATGGCTCACGGAGCTCGCCGAGGGGCATGCCGACTTGCGGGTTTAAGCTATTCCTCACCGGCTGACGTCGGCTTGTTCGCTCCGCGTTTGTCCGGGCTTGTTCGTCGGCGCGAAGCGCGTGCTTCTCGGAATCCATACGCGGCGGAACTGCTCGAGTTCGCGCTCCTCGGTGAACACCGACATGGACGGCTTGAGCAAGTCGTGCCGCGATACGATTCCGATCAGCCGGAACGTCTTCTCGTCGTCGACTACCGGTACACGGTCGAGCCCCTTCACGGCCAGACGCGCGGCCACATTTCTACAAGTCTCGCCGGGCAACGCGACTTCAGGCCGCGTTTGCGTAAAGAAGGTTCCGAGCGGAGCATCCGCCTGCTCATGGGGAATTCGATCGAGCAGTGCCCGGTCCATCATTCCGACGAGAACCCCGGAGTCGGTGACCGGATAAGCGCGATACTTTTGCCGCGCCCCAAAATAATTTCGGAGTACATCGGCCACCGTCGCCTTGGCGTCGATCGTCAGCACATTGCGCGTCATCACTTCGTCGACGTAGTGCCGCTCAAGCGGGTCGATGCTGTATTCCCGATAGATGTGATAACCGCGGCGAGCGATCTTCTCCGTCAGAATCGAGCGGCGCATGAGCAAGACCGTAAAACCGTACGCCACCGCGGCGGCCGCGAGCAGCGGAAGCAAGGCGTTTGCGTCGCCCGTCAACTCGAACGCGAACACCGACGCCATCACGGGCGCGCGCATCATGCCGCCGAGCGCGGCAGCCATAAAGATGAGCGGCCAAACCGCTGGCTCGCCTCCCGGCATATACGGGCCGGCAATGGCGCCTACGCCCGCGCCCATCATGAGCAAAGGCGCCAGCACGCCCCCGGAAGTGCCCGAGGCCAGCGCAATGACCCAGATGATGGCCTTGACGAGGACGATCGAGACCACGGCGTGCATCGCGAGGTGGCCTTGCAGCAAGTCCGCGATGACGTCGTAGCCGACGCCGAGCGTGCGCGGCTGACAATATCCTCCGATACCGACGACGATGGCCCCCAACGCCGGCCACCACATCCAATGGATCGGCAGCTTGTTGAAGGCATCCTCGACCTTGTAGAGCCACGACGACAATCCCCAGGAGAGCGAGCCGGCAATCAGTCCCGCGAACGCCGATGACACGATGCCGATGGGGCCGAGCGGCATCGTCTGCAACGGAAACAACGGGCCGCTGCCGAGCAGCAGCGGCCGCGTGAACCCCGCAACGGAACAAGCGATGGCAACGGGCAAGAGGCTGCGAGGCCGCAACTCGAACAGCAAAAGCTCGATGGCGAGCAGCACGGCAGCGACCGGCGTCCCGAAGACCGCCGTCATACCCGCCACCGCGCCCGCCACCAGGAGCGTTTTCCTTTCCGCGCTCGACAAATGAAAGTATTGAGCGACGAGCGAACCGATCGCCCCACCCGTCATGATGATCGGGCCTTCGGCACCGAACGGTCCGCCGCTGCCGATCGCGATCGCGGAAGCGAGCGGCTTGAGCACCGCGACTTTCGGCGACATCTTGCTCTTTCCGAACAGAATCGCCTCGATGGCCTCGGGTATTCCGTGCCCCCGAATTTGCTCGGAGCCGAAGCGCGCGATCAATCCCACCAGCAGGCCGCCGATCACGGGCGCTAAAACGACGAGTTGCCCCAGCGTGTTCTCCGCCGGCGAATGGTTCGCCGTGGAAAACGTCTGGAAGAAGAACAGATTCGTGAAGAAGCGGATGAGATGCAACAAAAAGTCGGCGGCCACCGTGCTCAGCGCGCCACCGACCGCCGCGATGACACTAATGCGCAGGAGTCGGACATCCGTCGCGAAATCGCCCTTGTGCTCATGCTCGCTCATGGTTCCCCTTGATTGCAGCCAACAATCTATTGCGCCCGGGGTGTATATATATCACAACATGATGTAATCAGCGAATCCAATCCCGTGCCGTTCACCGCAACTTCCGCCACAGCGTCGTCTTGCTGATGCCGAGCGCCTGACAGGCAGCGTCGCGATCGCCATTGCATGCCGCCAGAACCGCGCGCACTTCGCCGGCTTCGACGCTGCGACTGCGTTCACGCAGCGTTTGGCGGCGTTCCGGAGAAGGCGCGGATCGATCGAAGAGTTCAGGCGCAATCGAACGCACGACTTCGGAACTGACCGGCGCAAATTCCGCTCCCGCGGTTTCGGCATCGGCCAATTCGACGACAATCCGCGCGATCACATTCTGCAGCTCGCGCACGTTCCCGGGCCACCGGTACGCGCGCAACGGGCCCTCGATTTCAGCGAGCACCCGCGTCGCCGCCTCACCGTCGAGCACACGCTTTGCCAAGCGAGGCTCGCGATCCATCGCCTGCAGCAACAATTCGGCGGCGAGCGGCATGACATCGGCCGGCCGTTCGCGCAACGGCGGCAGCGCGATGGTGAGAATGTTCAGCCGGTAATAGAGATCCGCGCGGAACGTCCCATTCGCGATGCCGTCCGTCAAAGCCCTGTGCGTCGCCGCGATCACGCGTACGTCGATCCGTGTCGGCTGTGTCGACCCCAGCCGCACCACTTCGCGCTCCTGCAATACGCGCAGCAACCGGCTCTGCAGCGGCAACGGCATCTCGCCGATTTCATCGAGAAAGAGCGTGCCCCGATGCGCGGCTTCAAGAAGCCCTGCTTTGCCGCCTTTGCGCGCCCCGGTAAATGCCCCCTCTTCGTACCCGAACAACTCGCTCTCGAGCAGCGCTTCGGGAAACGCCCCGCAGTTGATCGCAACGAACGGAAATTTGCGCCGGGCACTCAGCCGATGCATGCTCTGCGCGACCATCTCCTTGCCGGTACCGCTTTCGCCGAGCACCAATACGGTCGCATCGGATTTGGCGTATCGCCGCACGAGCGTACGCACGCGCTCCACGGGCGCACTGCTTCCAATCAAGTCCTCGAGGCTGTAGCGCGCCGAAAACTGATGCGTAAGCTGCTTCGATCGCAGCGTGCGATCGAGCCGCTCGACGGCGCGCGACTCCTGGAACGTCAATACCGCGCCGCCTTGGCCTTCGTGGCCGGCAAGCGGGCCGCGATGAACGACATAGCTGACGCCGCGAATCGCGACGAGCGCGTCGCCATCCGCATCGGATAACGCATCGATCAGATCGGGCGCGACCTCCACGAGGGGTCTGCCGACGGCACGCGCGGAATCGAGGCCCAGCGCCTCGGCGAGACGCCGATTGATCGCCTCGACACGGCCTTGTGTGTCGAGCGCGACGACGCCATCGCGCAAATGCTGCAGCAGATTGTCGATTTGCTGCCGACGCTTCGCTTCGCCACGCATCGCCTCGGCCACTTCGAGCGCTGTCTCGAACGATGAACGGATGGAAGCATGCGAGTACAGAAATACCGCGCCCATGCCCGCCGCGGCCGCGAGATCGGTGACGAGACCCGGCCCGACGACTACCCCGACGCCGCGCTCCTTGAGCTCGAGCACGCACGCCTCGGCGTCCTGCACCGAACGGTACGAGGCAAAAACGATATCGAGCCCGTAGGCGGCGACGAAGTTGCGAATCTCGGGTGGCGTGTCACCCGGGCTCACCAACGCGATCGATTCCGCCTGACGTCGCGCGCGAGCGAGCGAATGCATGACGTCGAGCCCCGTCGGCGCGATTTGTACGACGGGTACGGCGACGCGCGTCTTCAGGTAGGCCGCGTTCGACCCGCCGGCGACCACGACGTCGGGCGAATGCGGCTCAGCCGCCTCGATCTCGCGAACCGCGTCGTCGTAGGCGCGCGAAATGATGCGCAAATCGGCTCGACCGTCGTATTCGCCGGCGATTTGAAAGAAAAGGTCGCGCAAACGGCTGATGCCGAATGCCCAGACGACGGGCCGCGCACGGACGTCACGATCAGGGTCGTTCAAGGTGGGAGCGTTCCGGTGCTAAGGAAAGGATGCCTCATTATGAACGTTCCATTTCATTTGTGAAATTTGAAATCTCACTGATGAATTTGACCACTGACCGCCGGATCAAAGTTCTTCCTATAGATCAAGGAGTTGCGGCGCATTTTGCAAACTGGCCCAGCACTTGCGTACGCCGGAGCGACTTCGCTAGCCCAAAGCTGGCCCGCGGCAGCACCGGCGGCAACGACCACGGCAATGAAACAAGTTCGACACTTCGGAGACGGAACAATGATGGAAGCAACGAAGGAGGCCCCGGCGACGGCCCCCACTTTCAAACCAAAGAAATCCGTCGCGCTTTCGGGCGTAACGGCCGGCAACACGGCGCTCTGCACGGTCGGGCGCACGGGCAACGATCTGCACTATCGCGGCTACGACATCCTCGATATCGCCACCACCTGCGAGTTCGAGGAGATTGCCTATCTGCTCGTGCACG
>NZ_PYUC01000069.1:0-416 GCF_003028655.1 Trinickia symbiotica | reverse complement strand
ACGTGAAACTGCACCGACATGACCTTCTATGTTAACATATACCAGAATAATACCAATTTTATATTCAGCTGCTATAATGACACCTGGGCAGATTGGACCAATTAAACGTGTTGTTCTACCTTGTAAGTAGCGTTTAACTTTAACCATGTCTAATACAGGAATATGTTCAGTGATACAAATAACCATATCTAAGTCTGCATCAGCTGCTTCTAAAATTGAGTCTGCAGCAAATGGTGCTGGAACGTAAATGACTGAAACCGTTGCCCCAGTTTCATTTTTAGCTTCTTCAACAGTGTTGAAAACAGGAACGCCTTCAACAACTTGACCACCTTTACCAGGCGTCACACCTGCTACTATTTTCGTACCATAATCAAGCATTTGTTTTGTATGGAAAAGGGCAGTAGACCCTGTAATAC
>NZ_PYUC01000068.1:0-424 GCF_003028655.1 Trinickia symbiotica | reverse complement strand
CGCAAGGGGCGTTCGCTGGAACTCAATCCGTTTGCGGCGATGACGTTTTTTTGGCCGGAGCTGGAGCGTCAGGTGCGCGTGGAAGGGCGTGTCGGAAGGCTGGCGGAGAAGTTGTCGGACGAATATTTTGAGAGTCGCCCGTATCAGAGCCGTTTGGGTGCGTGGGCAAGCGCGCAGAGCGAGGTGATTCCGAACAAGGCGGGATTGGTGGCAAAGGCGGCGGCGGTCGGACTCAAACATCCTTTGCACGTGCCGCGTCCGCCGCATTGGGGCGGCTATATTGTGATTCCCGATTTGATTGAGTTTTGGCAGGGCAGGCCGAGCAGGCTGCACGACCGCATCCAATACCGTTTGCTGGATGGCGGCTGGATACGCGAGCGGTTGTCGCCTTGAACAGGAAAAAACATATGCCGTCTGAAAACCG
>NZ_PYUC01000067.1:0-433 GCF_003028655.1 Trinickia symbiotica | reverse complement strand
CATTAATGATCATTAATGTTCCTGGCTCAAAACTTTTATTTATTCCACCACAAGCATTAGTTACAACGATTTTTTCTATACCTAATTTTTTCATCACATATATTGGATATGTAACTTCCTTCATTGTATAACCTTCATAGTAATGAAATCTTCCCTGCATTAACATTACTTCTATTCCATTAATTTTTCCAAATACTAACTTACCTTCATGTCCTTTAACTGTTGACACAGGAAAGTTTGGAATATTCTCATAAGGAATTTCTTCTACTTCTTTTACTTCACTAACCAAATCTCCTAACCCTGTTCCAAGGATTACTGCAATTTTAGGCTTTCTATTAACCTTACTGTTAATGTATTCTACTGATTCCATTATTTTATCGTACATAATTTTTCCTCCTACTTTAATAAGTTTATGTATACTACTATATAATTT
>NZ_PYUC01000066.1:0-434 GCF_003028655.1 Trinickia symbiotica | reverse complement strand
TTCGTAAAGGATGGTTATTTTTAATAGTAAACAAAATTGCTGCTAACTTACTTTTTAAACCGAGTGAGGATAAATAACCTCACTGCCTCCCACACGATTCAATATGAAATTCAAATATGTTGCTGTAAAATAATGTAAAATAAACGTATTCATATTACTGAATTGAGGGATAGTATGCAACGTGATTATTTAATTCGAGTAGAAACTGAAAGCATGTCAGATTTCAAAAGGCTCAATGGTTTAATGATTGGTTTTGTTATTAAAGGTGAGGCACATATTTATGATGAACATAATATGACGCAATGCAACAGTGGCGACATTTTCATCATTAACCACCGCGACTTGTATCGATTTCAACTTCAACAAGATGGCATCATATGTTATATCCAATTCCAAATGAAATATTTAGCAGACAAGTTTGATGATGTGCATTG
>NZ_PYUC01000065.1:0-436 GCF_003028655.1 Trinickia symbiotica | reverse complement strand
ATATTATCAAATGCTTCTTGTACTTTATAAACCATTCTTTGAATACTTACAACAGCATTTGAAGATTGTTCTGCAAGGGTTCTTACTTCTTCCGCTACTACAGCAAAACCTTTACCCATTTCTCCTGCTCTTGCTGCTTCAATTGCCGCATTTAGTGCAAGCAGATTTGTTTGCTCAGCTATCTCGCCAATTGAATCTGCCATAAGTTTAACACTTTGCACAACTTTTCCATCTTCTATCGCTTTCAAAATATTTTTCCTATTTTCTTCATATATTATATTTCCTTGTTCTATATTATCATTTGCCTTTTCTTTTATCTTAATAGCTCTTTCTTTAATTTCAATTGCAGACTTAAAACTAATATTTGATTTCTTTGTTAATTCATTTGTTGCATTTCCTATTTCTTCTGCTGAAGCACTAACTTCTTGAGTTGTAG
>NZ_PYUC01000064.1:0-450 GCF_003028655.1 Trinickia symbiotica | reverse complement strand
CCGGAAGGCGGCTTCGCCTCCGCGCTGGACGCCGACAGCGACGACGGCACTGGGCGGCACGTCGAGGGCGCCTACTACGTGTGGACGCCCGACCAGCTGCGCGAGGTGCTGGGCGACGCGGACTCCGATCTGGCCGCGCGGTACTTCGGGGTGACCGAGGAGGGCACCTTCGAGGAGGGCGCGTCCGTGCTGCAGCTGCCGCAGCGCGACGAGGTGTCCGACGCGGCCCGGATCGACGGCATCCGGGAGCGGCTGCTCGCGGCGCGCGGCCGGCGGCCCGCGCCCGGCCGGGACGACAAGGTGGTCGCCGCCTGGAACGGCCTGGCGATCGCCGCGCTCGCCGAGACCGGTGCCTACTTCGACCGGCCGGACCTGGTGGAGGCCGCGGTGGCCGCGGGCGACCTGCTGGTGCGGGTGCACCTGGACGAGCAGGCCCGTATCGCCCGGACC
>NZ_PYUC01000063.1:0-456 GCF_003028655.1 Trinickia symbiotica | reverse complement strand
CCCTTGAGGCGGACGCCCCAGCGGGCGCGGACCATCGGCCCGACCTGCGGCACCGAGGCGCCGGTGGGGACGGCCGCGGCGAACAGCGCCCACAGGGGTGCGCCGTTCAGCGCGAGGGCGGTGAGGCCGAGTCCTGCCGCCGCGTGCACCAGCACGCCCGGCACCAGCACGGCGCGCTGGCCGTGGCGGTCGGCGAGCCGGCCGGTGTACGGGGCGAACAGCGCCATGGAGACGCCGGTGACGGCCGCGACGGCGCCGGCCGCGCCGTAGGAGCCGGTGGTGTGCTGGACGAGCAGCACGATGGAGAGGGTGAGCATCGCGAACGGCTGACGCGCGGCGAAGCCGGGGAGCAGGAACGTCCACGCGCCGCGGGTGCGCAGCAGGCGGCCGTATCCCGGTCGGGAGGTGGCCGCCGAGTCCTTCGACGTGGTGACCGTGGATGCCACGGCCCGTGCC
>NZ_PYUC01000062.1:0-458 GCF_003028655.1 Trinickia symbiotica | reverse complement strand
CCCGGTGTCCCCTACAGCGTCGTGAAGTCCGTCGCTTCCGAAGACGTACACATAGTGGCCCGAGGGCACGACTCCAGTCCCAGCAACGATTGGGAGGACTCGTACGTTCTGCTGAAGGTGTCCCCGGGCGGAGACCCGGTCGGCGACATCGACAGCGCGCTTCGATCGGCGGGTTGGAAAACAAGCACCGGGGGCGCTGCTCCCTTGCTCTTGTCCGGGGACAAGTCCGCAGACAAGGCGAAGTACGGGGTGACGGTGCTGAACTACGAGGATTTCGAATGTCTCGACCGGCCGCAACTCTGTGACGGCTTTAAGAATGCGGCAAAGGGTCACGACGGAAGCCTATTCGTAGCGACCTTCATGCCCTACGTCTAGGGTCTCTGAGTGGCGAAGCGCTGGGCCTCCGACATGCAGAGTGCCGCAACGATCTTCCTCCACCCACCACTCTCCCCAGCTCC
>NZ_PYUC01000061.1:0-459 GCF_003028655.1 Trinickia symbiotica | reverse complement strand
GTTAAGCACTGTCCAGGATGAATATACCGATCTTTCAGTAAATTATCGAATCTTAGAGAGTAAGTTACATGAGTCTCAATCCAATATCTCAGAACTTAAGCTTGCAAATCATGAACTTGAAAAGCAGCTTACGTACTTTTTAGAAGAAACTGACTCCATTTGTGATGCTGTCGATGACTCATCAAGTGGACACTAAAGTATGCTATAGTTACCACTACCGTCTACTTATCAAACTAAACAATATGGATATTCAAACGGCGTTAGAGCGTCTGCATAAATTTGATAGGCAACGCATTTACGTATATACCAAGCGCAACTTGCGAAGAGTATTTTTTGATGACAGTGAAGAAGCTTTTAAGCAAAGTTTATCGCGTTTGATCAAATTCGGGGTACTAGAACGAGCTTGTCGAGGCGTTTACGTGTTTGCTTTAAGTCGCAATAAAGGTGGCTATACCATTG
>NZ_PYUC01000060.1:0-481 GCF_003028655.1 Trinickia symbiotica | reverse complement strand
AGCTAGCACCGGAGAGCAGCATAACCGCTTTAATGATCTGCACCCAGGTGGTCGCCAACATGCCGCCAAACAGTACGTACATCACCATCAACACACCGACTAAGATCACGGCGACGTGATAGTTCAGACCGAATAACAGCTCAATCAGCTTACCGGCCCCTACCATTTGGGCAATCAGGTATAACGACACAACGACCAGAGAGCCACAGGCCGACAAAATGCGCACGTCTTTTTGCTTGAGGCGGTATGAGGCCACATCCGCAAAGGTGTATTTCCCCAAGTTACGCAGACGTTCGGCGATCAGGAACAGGATCAACGGCCAGCCAACCAGAAAGCCGATGGAGTAAATCAGGCCATCATAGCCGGAGGTGTACACCAGCGCGGAAATTCCCAGAAACGAGGCGGCAGACATGTAGTCGCCGGCAATGGCTAACCCGTTTTGAAAGCCGGTGATCCGGCCACCCGCGGCATAATAGTCAGA
>NZ_PYUC01000005.1:0-458417 GCF_003028655.1 Trinickia symbiotica | reverse complement strand
GCCGATGAAACATTGCAGTCGATGGGATCGCCTCGTTGACCGGGCCGCGGCGGCGTCGGCGACAAAGAAATCAAAACCCTCCGATTCGACAGAAGGAGTTGTAGTATGAAACCAGATAGTTCATCAGCAGCCAGAAGCCGTTTCGGTCCCACAGCAGCATCTTAATGCGATCACGTCGCTGATTGCTGAACACATACACGGCTTGCGCAAATGGATCGAGCTTCATCGATTGCTCGACGATCGCTGCAAGGCCGTTGATGCTCTTACGGAAATCAACGGCGTCGCGATGCACATAGACCTTCAGCTCATCGTGCAGCCGGAACATCGCACCGTCCAAGCGTTTCGATCATTGCCGACAGTAGCGACACGTCGTTGCCGACGCATTCGAGCTTGAGCGTAATGCCATTGGGCATCTGCACCGTCAGCGTCGATGAAGCCGCACGATTCGCTTCTGGCGAAACAGGGATCGCGGCTTTGCGCTCGACGAGCGCATGTTCGGTTGGGATCGTCACGACCGGTACGAACGCCGGTTCAGTCGCCGACTGAGTTGGGCTGTCGGCCAGCCGCTGCCGGTGCAGCTTTATCAATTTGCGTAAGAGGTTTGCATTGACGCCATGCCTGAGGGCGAGGCCCGCTACTGATGCCCCTGGCTCAAGGCACGCCTCGACCAGCCTCTGCTTAGTTCGCCGATCAAAACGGCGCTTGCCGTCCTTGCCTACGGTGACGACCTTTAGGCACGACGATTCTGAGTGTTGTTCTGTCATAAGGTGTCCACTGAAAATCAGTGGACATAGCCTGCATGGTCAGATCCCTGAGTGCTAGACGTCGATTTCTGCGCGCTTACGATGTCCTCGCCGACACGTACGCGCTGGCAACCGCAGGCGCACGTGATGTCGTCGGGTTCATGGAGGATGTCGGTGCGCGGCAAGTGTGCCGGCAACGGCGCACGCTTGGGCTGCTCGCGCTGCTTATCTGCGGGCGTCTTCGACTGCAACTGCTCGAGCTCGATTTCCAGTGCGGCCAGGTCGGCGTCGATGGCTTCGTGTTGGCGAACAAGTACGCGTGATGCGGGCGCGCCGCGCCGAAGACCTTGACGACACGCGCGAGAATCGTCTCCGTGCCGGCGCGCATATCCAGCGGTTCGGTCGCCAGCCAAATCGCCTCGATGCGAATCACCGCAGCCAACCTTGCAGCCATACGCCGCAGTCGCTGGCGGCCGACAACGGCCAACGTATCGTGATCGTCGTCGCCCCACGGCGCACTTCCACCTCAAGCGCCCGCACCCTCATTGCTCGGCGATGCGGGCCGCTGCAAGCGCCGACGCCAATGATAGACGCTCCACACCGACACCGACTCTTGCTGACAAAATGCCGTGACCGTCTGCTCGCTCTGAACAAAGCGCTCCAGCCTCTGCCGCCACGCTTCCGATTGTTCTTCTCTAGCTGATGCCGCCATCGCCTGCTCCCGATTGAATTGAACGAGGAGCATTGTGCGATCTCATCTACACGAGATCTATAATGCTCGCCGCTTACCGCTTACATCAAGGCGAAAGTGATCCGCGCGGCGATAGGAACAGCCCGACGCTGATTGTGCGCGTGCACAATGGGCTGACCGTGGGCTATGAAGTAGCGGGAGATCGGGCTGACGTGAAGCGCCGCGTCAGCACTGCTCCCTCAGACGCTGGCTGGCAAGGGCTTACGTCGAGCGATGAGGTGCAAGCGTATGCATGGCTCGGCAGCCGCTTCTGCGCTTTGGGCCACGAGATAGCGCAAATGCTGACAACAATCGCAATGAACGGGGCGGCAGCGATCCAGCGACTGGCCATGAGGACTGCCGTCAGCGATTTCCGGCGTGTGTCCCTTTCGATAACATGCTAAATTCCGACGCCATTTGATGCGTGCCGATCCGCCTTCCGAATTGCTGCCGATACCACGCGCCCAAACTATTGGGGAAAAAATGAATAACAGAGTAAATGCTGCCGAGCAGCAACGTTTTTTTGATTTGCCTGTCAAACCGCAGGAATCTGTCGATTTGGCGACGCAGGTTTTCCGAAGTAAGGACTTTCCCGCTGCGGGTCTTATCCCCTGGCTCGATCGGCCTGACGCACTGGAGCAAATCGAGCGAAGGTTAACCGCGGGTGAAATAACTGCGGACGAAGCGGATCTTTGCCGGAAATGGAGAAGGACGGTTACCTCATCATCGAGGGCTTCTTTTCCGAAGAGGTCGTGCATTCAACTTGGAAGGCATATAAGGAAGCGATTGCCAGCGGGTCCGGCGTGCCTCCAAATGAGCCTTTGTTTGAGGCTGATACCACGCCGGCTCGCGTATTGAATCCGCATTTCAAGGTGGATGCCGTCCGGGACATGTTATTCGATGACCGGATGAGTGATATCGTTAGCCTGCTGCTCGGTGTCAAGGCCTTGCCGTTTCAGACAATCATCGGTCATAAGAGTAGCGAACAACTTCAGCACTCGGATTCAATACATATGTCGACATATCCGGCGGGATATCTGGTCGCCAACTGGATTGCATTTGAGGATATTCACCCGGATTCGGGGCCGCTGGTTTACCATCCGGGTAGCCATAAGCTGCCTTATTTGATGGCCGATAACCTCGGGATTTCATTCGATGTTGGATACGCCGCGTACCATAAAGTTTACGAGCCTGCGGTTCAGCTTCAGCTTCTTATCCAGGACCATAAACTAGAGACGAAATACTTAGTTCCAAAGAAGGGCGATGTGCTGCTTTGGCACGCGAATTTGCTGCACGGCGGGAGCAAGTTGAATGATCCTCTTCAGGTGAGCCGAAAGGCGCTTGTCTGTCATTTTTTTGCTAAGGGCTGCACGTGCTATCATGATCTGACCGGGATGCCCGCGTGGGTTACTCCGGCAGTGTTTGATGCCGAAGCCTATCTGGCAGCAAATCCGGACGTTGCAGTTACCGGCATTGACCCGTACCTTCATTACGTATCCCGTGGCAAGTTGGAAGGTCGAACGATGTCCACAAAGCAGGATTTCGACGCTCAAGCCTATTTGGAGGCGAACCCGGATCTTGTCGAAGCAGGCGTTCGCGATCCGTTCCAACATTTTGTTCACCACGGCCGTCCCGAGGGGAGTCCCATGGGCGTCAAAAAGCACAAATAGGAGGAAAGAAGCGGACTTCTCAAGGCGGGAAGCCACGTTCGATATCAGCCAGTGTCTTGTGCTGCCGTAAGTGAACAGATCCGACTTCCCACTTCAAGTTAACCTTGATGATCGAGGCCAGCTTCGCCTCGCATACGGCTTGATAGAAGTGTGTCTTGGCCCCGCTGTCCAAGAGTTGGCGCCCCTTGTTCCGCGGCGAATTCCGAGTGATGTGCCACGATCAGGCGCTGGCCCTGCCATTGGAATTCCCCGAGCGTTTCCGCATCGGCTTTCGCTGCGTATGCCGCCGCAGAACTCTCGCCCCAGCTTGAAAGACGACCTGAAACTCAACGTACCCGTTTGAGCCAGAAGCTGCCGCCAATGTTCCTCATAAAAAGGGGCATCTTTGCCGAAAGAAACGGCGCATGAACGCTTCCCATAAACGCGTTCATCAACACAACTTCAAACGCCCGATTGAATTGAAGAAATGCGCGCAGCACATACGCCTCATTCCACGCGATTCCTTGATAGATCCACTCAGAAGGATATTCGAAGGGCAGAAAAATATCGTGAAAATGCACGTGTACGCCGGGACGAAGGGAAGGGAGAATGTCGAAAAAGATCGTGTTAACGTCGCTTCCGATCTTGCTTGTGTGCGAAGAGTCGATGAACAGTATGTCATTGGCGTTGAGTTCATAAAACGTGGCAAGATCGACGTCTTGAACGCGAGCCCGAATGATCTCGCAATTTTCTCTGTCACTTTCCTTTAGCAAGGAAAGAAGTCTTTCATTGTTTGGTTCTATGAAAGTAGTCTCAATTTTGCCGTCAAAACATAGATCGTTTATGTCAAGCATTACGGCGGACGAAAAGCCGGATCCGATCTCCACGATTCGGTGCGGTGCCAGATCGCGTATCATGCAGTAGAGTGAGATCGCGTCGCCATAGGAAAACATCGGATTATCAAACCAGTACCTCAAGTTTTCTTCCTTACTTTCATGAAAAGGAATCTCGTCGTAGTATCTCTCAGAGAACAGGTCTAATAGTTTTCGCTGTTCCTGCTCCTTGAGATCGACGCCAGGCATCTCCTTCTTGCTCATATCGAAGAGCCTGACAGTGTCGTGGCGGACTTCATCTAGGGACGGTATGGGGGAGTAAAAGTGTCCAGGGGGGATGCGACCAAGCGTCGGGACGTTCGGGCAGTATGATTGCAGTTCGCGAAAATATTGGTCGCGCTCTTCGACTAGTTTCTTCACCTCCGGATATTTTTCTATTAGCTGCTGGATCGAGTTTGGTGTCATCTTTCGTGCCCTCGAAGAATGTTGAAAGATACCGCCTCAAATTGCCTGCAGTGGTACAAGGGTATGTTGCATAATAGCACCAACAGGATCAGTGTGGATCTGCGACCGAGCGCACGGCATCGAGCTCTCGCGTTTCACTAGTGGTCATGCGGATTTGTAGCGCCACGGTTATTTGACAAGCCGGCACGTTTCCTGCATAGTGTCACGAGAATGAGGAGAGGAATGTGGTCTCGATTTATGAACCGTTTTATAAGCCAGAACAAACATTGGCAGATAATGCGTTCCACCCGCTTGTGGTGGGTGAAAATTTCGAGGCCTGGCGGGAATTTAGAATAATTATTGACTTTTACCGCAAGGGGCTGTACCAGCGGGATAGGTTTACTGGTATTTTTTCGCCGAAATTTCAGCTGAAGTCCTTGATTTCAGGCGATGAATTCATTGATTTCGTCAGGCGAAACGACGATGCAGATGTTTGCCTGTTCAATCCGTATCCGTCGACTAACTTCCTATCGTTCAATGTGTGGATGCACGGTGAAGCGTTTCATCCCGGGTTGACGAGTAAAGCCCAGGCATTGCTCGATATCTGCGGGATCGGATGGGATATCGCGTCCGTGCCACGTCATACAGCGTCTACCCTTTGCTATTCAAACTTCTGGGTAGGAACTCCTGGTTTTTGGGATATGTACGTCGGAATGATTCTCGATCCAATTGCGAGATTTCTCGAGGAAAATCCGGAGCATCCAGTCGCGATTGATGTACTTCAGGCGACGACTCATTATACGTCGGCTCCATTTTTGCCGTTCATTGTGGAGCGACTTTTCACGACCTTTCTTTCGATCAATCCGCAAATCAAAGTTGTGGCGCACGAAGCTCCCTACGTGAACATCATGATGTACTGTCAAACTGAGTTTGAGAGGGATATTGTTCGAGAGATGGCGCCGTGGGTGCGCGCGGCAGATGCGTCAGGAAGCTTTTCGGACGAATTGATTTGCATGCAAAAACTTCTTTGCAGTCTGTATCAGAGATACGTGATTGAATATTTTGCGCACCATCCGCACCCCCATACCGGCGCCGTAATGCAATTACCCGATTGACCTGGATTTCGCCTACCATGCGATCGGTTCTCTGTTCTTGAAAAATCCTCCGGTTGGACCGTCCGAGCCTAGCATTGCCGCCCATATTACATCGCGTGCCGCGTCATCGGGCGCGGTTTCACCGTTCAACCCACCCATTCGAGTTCTTACCCAGCCAGGGCAAACCGAGTTCACTTTGATATCGCCTTTGTCGATGAGATCTGCCGCTGCGACGCGTGTTACCGCATTTAGTGCAGTCTTCGAGATGCGATAGGCCGCTGCATTACCTGACATTTCAGCAAGGGACGCCCAACCTGTCGACACGTTGACGATCCGACCAAATCGCTGTCGAATCATCAAAGGAGCAGCCGCCTTACAGGTGCGCCAAGCGCCTAATGTGTTTACATTGATCGAATCGAGCAGCGTTTTCTCATCTATCTCAGAGAACGTACACGCGCTTTCCAAATAAATCCCGGCGTTATTTATCAATACGTCAAGCCGCCCGAAGCTTTCGTCGATTTCTCGAAAGCAATCGGTTACGCTTGAAGCGTCGGCAATGTCTAGCCGAACCGACCGAACCGTAAGGCCGTATGTGCGAAGTCTCTCTGACTCTGTCCGACCGCAATCGACGTCACGTGCTCCGAGGAGTGCGATATACCCCAACTCGGCCAGTAGCCGAACGCAGGCAAGGCCCAGCCCTCGATTGCCGCCTGTTACCAACGCGACCTTCAGATCCATATATCTCCCCCCGACAATGTCACTACGCAGGGTCTCGACCCTCGATGGAAGTCATTGTCTGGTATTGCAAGCTAAAAAAGCCACAATACGCTACAAGCCATGGCAGAAGTATCCGAAAATAACCTTGCTTGTGGAAGCGTCGCAAAGAGCAATATATCGGACGCCGAATGTGTCCGAACACTCTTCCGTTTCGTTTTGCTAGGCTCTTTACCCGGACGAGAAATTCGACGTTCTCGCCTAGCGCTACGCGTTCGTTGTAGCCGCCGCTATCCTTGTACAAGCTCTTGTGGACATAGCTTTTGCCAAACGGACGACGCAACAGCATCTTGATGAGTTCAAGCGTCCAGAAAACAAAAAAGGCCCGCACGTCCGCTATGTCAGGGAGTGTCCGGATCGTACCTGCGACGCTGTCCTTTTCATGCATATGGTGTGACAGGCCGGATAGAAATGTGGGCGAGACGCGGTTGTCCGCATCAAGGAACACTAGCGTCGTTCCTTTTGCGGCGGCTGCTCCAGCATTTCGGGCACGCGAGACGCCCATGCGATACTCGTGAACAAGTCTAACGTTAAGCTCTTTATGGCCGCGCGCAAACTCCCAGATCACCTCGCTGGTCGCGTCCGACGAGCTATTGTCGACTAGAATAACTTCAAACTGCTGGAGCCCGATTGTCTGCTTAGTTAGATCATGAAGCAGGTTTCCGATGTATGCTGCCTCGTTATGACAGGGAACGACAACAGAAAAATCAACTCGTCGAATATTCATTACAGCTGATTTGCTCATACGTCGTGCCCAGTCCTCGCTCTCGCACTACGCTTTATCGCTTCCGCCATTGGCACCAAGGAGTGTGGCGCCAGGTGCTTGCGCTGTATTTCCCTAGACAGCGCTTCACCATGGAAGGGCTGCTGCAGTGCGTTTCTAACAGCCCTGGCGATGGCTTCTTCGTCAAGCGGATTGACTGTCACGGCATGGGAGCCGAAATGCTCCTTTGTCCAAGGCCCCTCGGATAAAATGAGTGGCCGGCTGGCCAACGCGGCCTCCAGAGCCGAGGCGCCAGGCGGTTCGAGGGGAACCTCGAGGAACGCGCTGCAACCCTGAACGGCAGAGCACAATATTTCCGATGCTGGCGGCATCTGCGGTACGAAAATGAAATGCGATGGCGCAGATGATCGACACTCCTCGAAGTAGTCTTCATCGTTTGGGTGTCCGACAAAAACCATCGGCACATCGATATCTCGTAAAGCCCGTATTGCGGTAAGCTGATTCTTTTTCCTATTTAATACGCCAATCCAAAGGATGTACTTGTCGAGGTCGTAAATTCGCTTGAAAAGTCGGGGATCGGACGGGTGCAAAAAATTCGCGCTTAGCGGTACTGGAACGTGTAGCGTCTTTTCGTCCTTAATCGAAATGTATTGTCGGACATGAGCTAATTCCGATTTAGACTTGAAAATCACTTTGTCGGCGAGCTCAAAGAAGCTGGCTACGAGATTCTTTTCTTCAGACGCAGGCGGCTGATCCCACCAGAGGTTTGGCCAAAGAAAGACCGACTTCTTTTGTGACTTGGCCCGCTGAAGCATGGTGAGTCCGTCAGCCTGTACCGAAAAATGCAGGACACTGGAGTATGATGACAGGGGCCGGCTAGAAGGCCCGTAGACGTCAGCATCGATGCCTAGCATGCGCAAACCCTCGATGAGGCCGAGCAACTCAGTCTCCCCTCCGCCTGGGTTGAGGAACGCACTGTAGTAGGTCGTTATCAGAAGTCTTACCGTGTCCATGTGACAATCATGCGATGAAAAGTACTAGGGGAGCCGGGCAGAGTCGGGGCTGCTCGCGTCGCAATCAGTGTACCGCAAGCTAGGAGTAATAGGGCGCGATATGGCGATCGGGCAACTTCTCGAAGAAATTTGCGTCGATTATCGGGCAATTCATGGCGAACAGGCGCGCGGAGAGAAAATGTTCCGATAAGATAGCTCGTGCCTTCTTCTTGAAGAACGAGAAGTTCTCATGATTGACTGGTTGAGAGCTGTGCCAGTGAAGTTGGTATTCCGGATAGTCGGGGTTCACTGTCCCAAACAACCAGCTGCTGATGTATGCTTTCCAGTTATCGGAGATCTTGTCGGAGTCACTCCAGAAGGTTTCCGGAGCGCTAGAGAAGATCTCGCTTTCGGGCAACGGAAACGTCAACTTTCCAAGTCGCTCGCAGACATTAAAGGGGAGGAAGAGGATGTTGCTTCGTATCCACTGGCGGTACCGAATCCCCATGAGTTCCACGTCGCGCGGAAAGTCATCGAGGTAGCCGATAGATTCGGCCGTAAGATCATGTCCTTCGATTAGCGGTCGATTGAAGAAATCGAGGAAGCTCCGGCCACCCTCGCGATAACTGCGTCGAAAGAACGTGTCATTGGCGAAAAGAATCAGATCGTTGGCAGTAAGGTTTAGCGCAGACTTCGCAAAAGCGTAGCCGTGATCCCATCCTGTAAATTCGGAAAGGCGATTATCGCCGCTGATCTCCCAGATAGGGTCATCGGTTTTCCGGTAAGCTTCGGTCGCCTTGTTGTTGATGATGATCAGCTTCTTCTCGCTCTCGGGGAACATGCGCCCGAGGATTTTTTTGGTCATGGACATGCCTTCGGCCACATGAGTATTGCCGTAGACGAGAAACAAAACTACGATCCTTTCTGCACCGGTTATCATGTAACGCCTCAGTTCCTTCTAACGCTTCAGATAGTTCGATATTGCATAAGCTGAGTCAACTTCGCCGCACGCCCAGGAACGCGGAGCATCGGGGGGGGCTCACGTAGCTATCGATTCGCCTTCGTGCGTCAGCAGCTTTAGCCACTCCTCGTCGGAGGTTGTCGAAAGAATCGCCTGGGCGCGAGCGTGGTACATGGAGGCTGCCTTCGATGTATCGTTGGCGTCGCGACTAAGCAACCGATGCGTTGCCGCTGCCCATATATCCGCAGACGAATCGCTAGGCAGGATGTCGCTCGGTGCGCACAATTCCTCGGCTGCGGTACCAGCGCGCACGAGGGCCGGCTTACCATGATGCATCGCTTCGAGTACCGGGACACAGAAGCCCTCATGGCGGCTCGGCACGAGTAGAACGTCGGCGCGCGCGAAGCAGTCGACGAGGTCCGCGTCGTCCAGCATGCCTTTAAAATCGACGTGGGTCAAAACGCCCTGGCTGCGGGCGAAGTTGAGCAGATACTTCGCATAGTCGTAGTTAGGCATACTGCCAACAACCGATAGCAGGGCGTCTGCTCCGAGTTCGCTCAGCTTGGGCAGCAGCGCAATAGCGTCCTCAACGCGCTTGTGTGGAACGACGCGGCCAACCACGAGCAACTGTCGAATTCGGTCGGTTGCGATGTCTTGCCGGCGTTCGTGCCTGAATGCCGGCATATCGGCAAACACTGGCGGTAAGACCTTGATCGCGCAGGCATCTGCGTGCTGTGCAAGCGCGCGCGCGGAGAAGCGCGAATTGGCAATAAGCAGGTCGAAGGTGCTCAACTGATGGAGCTGTTGCATTGCGTCGCGGCAAAGCTGTGCGGTACGGGGCTCGAACGCTTCGAGCAGCTCAGAATCTGTGACACCGTGGAAATAGCAGAGCTTTCTGCAATCTAGCTTTGCAAGCTTATCCAGATACGGATCAAAGATCGAGTAGCTTACAAGCAGCACGTCTTGGGGCTCGCACTCGGCGAAGAGTTCCGCAAGAGGCCGCACGCGCGCGCTCGCGGCATCAAATCGTTCTGCGTACAATTCGACTGCAAGGCCCAGACGCTCGCAGGCTCGTGCGATGCCGAGGCAATGATTACCGACCGCATCTCCGATGAAAATGTCGGGCGCACACACAAGGACTTTCATCGCCCTTCCACCAATCCCGTGATGTCGGACAGCCTTTGCGCATAGGCACGGGACACGGATGCGATCGAATAGTCTTGGATGATTCGTTGCTGGCCTGCGCGCGAAACCCGATCGCGCCTTTTTTGATCTTCGAAGACGGTTCTGATCTGATCGGCCGCGATCGAAGTATCAGGATCGCACCAGTATTGCCCTTCGTAAAACAGGTAATCTCCGGCACGCAAGGGAACAAGTTCTCCTTGCACCAAGAATGAGGTGTCCTCGTCGCAAAAGTCGACGTTTCCGGAAAAATTCGTCACGACAACAGGCTGACCCAGAAGCATTGCTTCTGCGATGATGCGCCCGAACCCTTCGCTCCGATGAAGGGAGATGTATGCGTCGCACGACGCCATGAAGTCGATAGTGTCCTGACGCGATAGCCGCTCTGAGATGATTTGAATCCTCGAATCCATAGACGCCCATTCCTTGACAGTGCGCCACGTCGGATCGCTGTCCTGCACATTCATCGCTTTCACGACCAAGCTGACGTCCGTCGCGCCATCTCCAAACGCTTTGCGGAATGCTTCGATGCCTGCAAGCGGGTTCTTCCGAGTGAGCCAGGAGTGGCCGTCAAACATCAGATAAAACAAGAACTTCCCATTCGGAAGTCCGAATCGCTCCCGTACGGGGGCGACAGGTGCCGGTACCTCGACGGCCATCGGCATGTGGTAGACCGGGGCTTCCGTCTGCCAGGAAAACGCAGACTGGACAAACTTGCTCTGAGCCCAGATTTCGTTGACGAATCGGTGCAACTTGCCGAACGCCGTTGGCCATTGAGGCAGTTCCCATGGCCATGCGCCAATCTTGTAAGTATCGCGCTCGATGAGGCTGCGCCCCCCCTCAAGAGCCAAGCGAAACATTTCTGGTGGCGGTAGGCAGAAAAGGCTGACCCCGTATTTGAGATCCGTGCTGATGAGGTGGTCGACGGACGTATCCAGCCGCGCCGGACCCGACATTGGCGCGTTCACAAGTACGCGAGGTATCGACGCAAGCTCGAGTGCACGAGCAGCCATGCGCGCGTCCTCAGCGAGGCCCAGCACGCCTTGCGGGAATCCTACGATGTTCACGCCGAACGGGAGTTCGTGCCAGGGGGTCTCCGGGGCAACGGCGATAAACTTGTCGTCGCCATCGACTTTGATGACGGAAACAGAATTGAGGGCAATATATTCGTTCTTGCCGTGAGCTTGCCACCAGTTCACCAGGCTCGCTACGCCAGCTAGGTTGGTGGGGTCGAATGCTGCCCGAAGATCGCCTCGCTCCTTCCATATCGAAACGAGGAATTCGGGTAGTTGAGCCGCAGCCACGCGACCGTCGCCCAGTTCGTTCGCGTTTCGAGTGGAGAGAATGTTAGTCGTAATTGTTGCCAACGGGCTGGCCAACTTTTGGGTGCCGCTCCACCAAGTCAGGCTCGCTTCCAAGTCCTCCAGCTGATCATTTGCAGCGCCCCTGCGGCGGCTGGCTTCACATTGCCGAAGCAGATCGGAAAAGCGTGCGTGAGGCAGCCCGATATAGTTCCTGCCTGCCTCGTCGAGGCGAGGGAGTTGCTGGGAGGCCGATGACAGCGTCCAGCGAATACCAGGACAGACGATGTGCGAATGTTCGCGCCACCAACCAAGGTAGTTGAGGCGACCAGTGAACGTGCTCACATCGAACGCTTGTCGTAAGTTATGGTGCTCCTCTCTGACAAGGTGTAGCAAGCGAGGCAACGCAAGTTCGCCGGTGTCGTTCGGCGGCGCCGCGCGCAAGAGGTCGCTCAGTGTGTCTGCGGGCGACCAGCTGATCTTCGGGTATTCGTTTTGCCCGTGCTCTTGCCACCAAGCGAAGCATGCCAGGCGTCCAGAGATGGTGTTCATGTGGAACGCCCGCCTCAAATCAGAGCGGCTATCGACAATCATCTCGAGAAAGCGCGGGAAAACAAGGCGGTCCCTACTGTCAGAACTGACGCCCCGCGACAACGTCAGCACGAGTTGTTTTCTATCGAGAACGCTCTCTCGGGTGTTCCTAAGCCAATAAGCAATCGCCCGCCCGTAGTCGGAAATCAGTGTTTCATCGTCCAGCTGAGATAGATGCTCAATGTCCTGGGGCCTGAGCGTCCAATCGAAATCGGGGTAAACGACGTGCGCTAGCGCTTCCCACCAAAAATAAAGAGCGACTCGGTCGGCCAGCGTCTTGCTGCTGAACTCCGGCAGGTCGGGGCGAAATTTCAGCAGGAAGTAGATGGCATCCGGCAGAGCAAACAGCTCATCCTCGGCGGGATGTCGCGCCTGTCCGAGCCACGCGGTTACGTTATTGTTCATGTTTTACTAGATCAAAGACACGGCGCGGGGCGGCCATGCGTAGGAAAAGTCCTCATGTTCCAACGTCAGGTTGGGCGAGTAGCAAGGGTCGTGCAACAGGAAGTCGCCCCAGCGCTCTTGCATAAACTGGATCTCGCGGCCGAATCTCGCGATCTTTTCGGGGTTGTCCTCGAGTCCGCGCGTGGCTGATTCATGATGGTAAAGCTCGGCATAAGGTGTCCACACGTTACGATAGCCGGCTTTGCGGACTCTTAGGCAGAAGTCGACATCGTTGAATGCAACCTGCAATTCTTCGTCGAGTCCGCCGACCTGCTTGAAAATCGATTGCCGCACGACGAGGCACGCGGCGGTGACTGCGCACATCGAGCTGCGCAAGAGGGTTCTCGAGAAATAACCGGGTTGCCTTTTATCCATGCACTTGTGCGAATGACCTGCGACACCGCCAATGCCGATGATCACTCCTGCGTGCTGCAACGTATCATTCGGATAAAGTAGCTTTGCGCCCACGCATCCCACGCCAGGCTGAAGTGCGAGTGAGACCATTTCGCTCAACCACTCTGGCACGATAACCTCGATATCGTTGTTCATCAAACAGATGAAATCGGCCTGGCTCGCAAAGCCCGCGCGGTTGTTCAACGCAGAGTAATTGAATGGCGCATCATCGCGACGAATCGTAGCACTTCCATCAGCTTCCAGCCGGGCAAACAGGTCGTGCGTTGCCTGTTGAACCGAGCCGTTGTCGATTATGGTGATACGATAGTTCGTGTAGGTAGTCTTCTCTCGAATCGACGCGACGCATTGCTTAACCAAGTGCGCCGCGTCGCGCGTAGGAATGATGATGTCAATCGACGGTTGTTTCTCGGGAAGTTCGTAGCATACCTTGTTGTATCCGCTGGCGCCGGGGGCAGGTTCAACGTGGCCTTTCACGCCGGCTCGTTGCAGATGCTCCTCGATTGCCCGCATAGCCGCGGTGTGCGCATACGGCTTTGCCTCGTGTGTGGATGCCGTGCTCTCCTGATGCTCGCGCCAATGGTAGAGGACTCGCGGGATATGGTGGATGGCACGCTCACCACTGTGATCGAGAAACCGTAACGCCAGATCGTAGTCCTGCGAGCCGTTGAATTCGTCGCGGAATCCGCCGATCTCACGCATCACCGACGTCCGGTAGGTGCCGAGGTGCGTGATCATGTTCTGGCCAAGGAAAAGATCGTAGTTGAAGTCTGACTTGAAATAAGGTTGTGAGCGGATCCCGTCGACGGAGATTTTGTCCTCGTCCGTGTAGATCAGTGCCGCATCGGGATGGGTCTGAATCGCTTCGGCGACGCAGTAGAGCGCCAGTGGGTGAAGCTCATCGTCGTGATCGAGCAATGCCGAAAAGTCGCCGGTCGCTAGCTCGAGCGCGCTATTGCTCGCAGCGCTGATCCGGCCGTTGGTGGTGCGGTAAAAGGCCTTGATGCGGGAATCAAGGCGAACATACTCCTCGATAACTTTGCGCACAGTCGTGTCTGCGGAATTGTCATCTGCGATGCAAAGTTCCCAGTGCTCATAGACCTGTGTTCTCACTGAGTCGATGGCCTTGCGCAACCAACGCTCGGGCGTGTTATAGGTGGGCATTAACACGCTGATGAGGGGCTTGCGGCTCCACTGCGCCGACCGCTCGCGCAGCGCCGGGTACATCGATCGCTTGATCTCATGCGATCGGAGCCACTTTTCGTAGTCGACTCGTTTATCCATTGCGGGTACCGCCGACGTTCCGTTCGGCAATGGGGCGAACACGAGCATATGGCGAGGCCGGTGATAGACGAACGGGGTCGCGCGTGCGAGCAATTCGACCTTGAAGTTATTGATCGAAAAAAGCCCGGGCTGTGCGATCGGGTCGAGCCTGAGCGCCTGCGTCGTAAACGGTAAAAGGATTTCCTGATTGACCGTGCCATCGCGGTCAACGTCCAGGAGTATCGTCGTTGCCTCCGACATTCCACGGCCCGCATCATAGTAGAGCATACATGCCGTGGCCGGCAGTTTGTCGGTAAGCAATTGGAACGAGATGCGGGCGTGCCTGCCCACCATCTTTTTCCAGCCTTTGATCCAGAACTGGGGATCGTTGTTAATCGCCAACCACTGGTGAGCAGTGTTGGCAGTTTTCTCGAGATTTTTTAGAGGTCGTAGTTGGAATTTCATTTCTCAGACTAACGAGCGATAAATAGTATGCAGGGCCGCAAGGGCCGACTGCCAATCGAGACGCCGATTTTCTATTGAGAGCGAATTGCTGCGCCTGCTGCAGCCCCGTGTTGCCAGGGCTGACTGGATGGCACTCAGAACACTTTCGACATCAGTGGGATGGAGATAGGACACGCTGTCACCGAAGTATTCCTGAGTCGACCCCACCTCGGTCACCGCGGCCGGGCAACCAGCGGCGTGGGCTTCTAGCGCGGCAAGGCCGGGTGTCTCCAAGGTGCTCGGCAAGCAGAAAACGTCGGCGGCCGCGTAGGCCGATCGAAGCAGCACCGAGTCGTGCGGCAGGTGACCAAGATACATCACCTGGTTACCGCCCTCCTCGAAGCAGGCACGCGCGTAGTCTGGATCGCGCTGGTGCCCGATGAGTACGAGCTTGACTTCGGGAGTGGCTTTCAACGCTCGGACCAGCGTCAACTGGTTCTTGCGCGGTTCGATGTTCCCGACATTTAGAACGAACGGCCCTCTGATTGCGAATTGGTCACGGAAAAGTTCCGGTGCGACCGGCTCGTAAAATGTGTGCTCGACGCCATTGTATACCGTCGCAAACTTCTCGCGCGGCAATTCGAATACTTGTGCGAGCGCTTCGCATTCGGTATCCGAGTTCGCCACGACTCGGTCGGCGAGCGCAAATTGATGCTTGATTTCCCCGACCGGATAAAGGTGCTTTGTTTCCTCGGTGATCCAGAGGCTAGACGACACAACGAGCGGAATACCCAGCTGCTTGATAAAGTTGCAAAAATGAACCGACCCACCGACGCACGAGAAAAAATGGACGATATCGTGCTCGAGAAATCGCGGATTCCACTGATCGAATAGCGTAACTTCTACCCCATGTGCCGGCAAATATTTCCGGTAGGCAAGCAACTGTATTTCCCCGCCTCCTGGGGTATGGAACGCCATCGGATACGTAGCGAACAGCACTTTCATAGCTGGGGAACTGTACCTTCAAGAGAGCCCCCGGCGCACGAGCCCCAGGGGAATAAGCCGTTTACAATAACGCGGCGCGGCTTACGCGCCCTGCTCAGCCACTACCGTACGGAAGGGCGTATTATAGCGCGCTCCTTACCCGTTGATTCCAGACGAGAAAAGTATTCGTTCCACATCATGACGCCTTTGACAGCAACCTTGTTTCTTGCTAGCTCCGCGAGCTCTCGAATGCCGCAGGCACCACGCGTTGGCTCAAGGAGGCGGTGGGTGCGGCAATGAGCCAAGTCGTCGCGGTCACGGGCGCTAACGGATTTGTCGGAAGAGCGTTATCGCGTTTGCTGTTGAGCCAAGGCCACAGGGTTGTTGGGCTCGTGCGGAGCGGACACGATGTCGCCGAGGGTATCCAGGAAAAGGTCTTTGTTGGCGATGACTTCGGAAGGATTGAAGCGGCTTGGCCACAACGGTTGCGCTGCGGCGGCGTTGTGCACCTTGCGGCGCGTGTGCACGTCGTGGGTGACGCCAGCCAGCAGTCTCTCTCGGTTTATCGATCTACAAACGTCTCGGGTACCTTGCGCGTAGCGAAGGCCGCGCGGCGCGCAGGCGCGCAGCGGTTTGTATTTGTGAGCAGCATCAAAGCGGTTGCCGAGAAGGGCAGGGGCCAGCCGATAAAAGAATCCGATCTGCCGGAGCCGGGCGACGCTTACGGCATTTCGAAACTAGAGGCCGAGCGCGCGTTGCTCGAATATGGTCGTGAATCCGGGCTTGAGGTCGTAATCGTGCGCCCTCCGCTCGTCTACGGGCCTGGCGTCAAAGCGAACTTCCTCAGTCTGATGCGCGCGATTGCGAATCGTGTACCGTTGCCGCTGGGAGCGGTCGGCGCTCGGCGCAGCCTGCTTTTTGTCGATAACCTTGCCGACGCGCTCATGCATTGTCTGTCGCACCCGCTCGCCCCGGGGCAGACGTTCCATGTTGCTGACGGCGTCGATCTAACCGTAGCTGAACTCGCTCGAGCGCTCGCCGATGAACTGCAGGTGCCGGCCCGCCTGTGGAGCGTGCCCGTACCGTGGCTTCGTCTTGCCGGAAGCTTGACGGGGCGATCAGATCAGGTCGATCGGCTCGTGGGTGAGCTAAGGCTCGATAGTTCGCACATTCGCGAGGTTTTGGGCTGGTCCGCGCCGTGTACGGTGAGAGAAGGGCTGCATAAGACCGCTGCATGGTATAGGTCTGCTCATTGACAACCGAAATGGTCGCCAATTCGATTACCCCCACTGTTTTTGCATTCGCCTGCGCTCTTGTCGCGTGTGCGGCCATTCTTTTGCTGTTACTGAAGACAGGACTTGCTTGGCGCTTGGCCACCGATATCCCTAACGAACGTTCGCTGCACGAACGCCCGACACCGCGCGTCGGCGGATGGGGTGTCGTAGCCGTGACAGTCATAGGCTTGGCAATTACTGCTCCACGTATGTGGGCGATCACCCTCGCTACCTTGAGTCTTGCCGCAGTCTCGCAGATCGATGACCGACGCGGCTTGTCTGCGAGAGTACGCTTCGCTGCACATGTAGGAGCGGTGGCTGCGGTCATGATCGCCTATCCGGCAACTTTGCCCTGGTGGATGCTCGCGGCGCTTGCGCTCTTTCTCGTCTGGCTGGTCAACCTTTACAACTTTATGGACGGCGCCGATGGGCTGGCAGGTGGCATGGCCTTCTTCGGCTTCGGTGGTTACGCCGTGGCCGCGCTGACGAATTCCCCACCGACCCCTGAACTGGCGCTCGCCTGCGCAGCCATGGCGGGCGCGGCCGCAGGCTTTTTGTTATTCAACTTTCATCCTGCGCGTATTTTCCTTGGTGATATCGGGTCGATTCCCTTGGGCTTCCTGGCTGGAGTAGTTGGCTATTGGGGATGGCGGACAGGCGCATGGCCGATCTGGTTTCCTGCGATGGCTTTCGCGCCGTTCATCGCCGACGCATCGGCAACATTGCTGCGCCGCCTCGCGCGCGGCGAAAAGTTCTGGCAGGCCCATCGCGAGCACTACTATCAACGAATGGTTCGCTCCGGGCTTGGCCACGCTCGAACCGCCATTTTCTGGTACGTACTGATGTTGATTGGCATAATGCTTGCTGTTTGGGCCCTCGCGCAGCCGGCGGTCGCGCAATGGACTGTCGTAGCTGCATGGGCAGTGGTGCTGATGTTGGTAGGTATGGCGATCGACGTTCGCTGGCGCCGTTTCCAATCGGCCGGACAAGCTCGGGGGTAACGTCAATGTTGAAAAGCAGCAAAGCTCGGTGGTGGTTGCCGCTTTGTGCATTCTTATTCGACCTCTGCGCAGTGGCGGGCGCATGGTGGTCCGCCTACTTCATCCGCTTTAACGGCCCCATCCCGCCCGACTTCCTTGCCGGATCGTTCCGAGCGCTCGCATGGGTGTTGCCCCTCTATGGCATAACGTTCCGGATGTTTGGCCTATATCGTGGGATGTGGGTCTTCGCGAGCTTGCCTGATCTGTTGCGCATCTCAAAGGCCGTAGCAGCGGGTGCCGTACTGACGATGGTCGCTTCGGTCATGGTCCAGCCGGTGCCTATCACGCCGCGTTCGGTTCTCGTGGTCTCACCGCTGCTTCTTTTTCTCGTAATGGGCGGTGCGAGAGCGGCCTACCGCGCGACGAAGGAGTTTTACCTCTATGGCGGACTCGTTGCTCAAGGCAAACCAGTACTCGTTCTTGGGGCAGGCGGCGCCGGGGCTAGCCTGGCGCGTGAGTTGTCACGGTCAAAGGAATGGCGCCTCGTTGGACTGTTGGACGATGACCCAGTGAAGTCGGGCCGGGAAATCTACGGTTACAAGGTGCTTGGTTCGATCAGCGACTTGCCTGTTTACGCGGCAAGGTTTAAGGCTGAGCATGCGATTATCGCACTTCCGTCAGCTTCGGTCGACGCGCAACGTCGTGTCGCTACTCTTTGCGTACGCGCCGGCGTACGGGCGATGGTAGTGCCGTCGCTGACGGCATTGTTGCCAGGACAGGGGTTCCTATCCCAGGTCCGTCAGATCGATCTGGAAGATCTTCTCGGCCGTGATCCGGTCAACATCGATACGGCGCCGGTCGAAGCGCTACTTCGCGGCAGGGTAGTCATGGTCACGGGCGCGGGCGGATCCATCGGCTCAGAGCTATGTCGGCAAATCCTCCGTTTCGGTCCGGCGCAACTCGTGGCGCTCGACATCTCGGAGTTCGCCGTCTATCGGCTCACGGAAGAGTTGCGCGAGCGCTACCCCGAGTTGTCGGTTGTGCCAATTGTCGGGGATGCGAAGGACTCGCTACTTCTCGATCAAGTCATGTCGCGGTACGTTCCCCATATCGTCTATCACGCGGCCGCCTACAAGCACGTGCCGCTGATGGAAGTGCTCAATGCTTGGCAGGCGGTCCGAAACAACGTCCTTGGAACGTACCGTGTGGCACGCGCGGCGATTCGCAATGACGTCAAACGATTCGTGCTGATTTCGACGGACAAGGCTGTCAATCCGACGAACGTCATGGGGGCGAGTAAGCGCCTCGCGGAGATGGCTTGCCAAGCCCTGCAGCAAACGAGTAATGGAACGCGGTTAGAAACGGTGCGTTTTGGCAATGTGCTCGGCAGTGCGGGTAGCGTGATCCCCAAGTTTCAGCAGCAGATTGCAAAGGGCGGCCCCGTAACTGTTACCCATCCCGAGATCACGCGCTTCTTTATGACTATCCCGGAAGCGTCGCAATTAGTGCTTCAGGCTTCGAGCATGGGGCAAGGCGGTGAGATCTTCATTCTCGACATGGGACAACCGGTCCGTATTGCCGACCTTGCGCGCGACCTGATCCGCCTTTACGGATATACGGAAGAACAAATCCGCATAGAATTCACCGGGTTGCGTCCTGGTGAAAAGCTTTACGAGGAACTGCTCGCTGACGACGAAGCGACCACTCGCACGCCTCATCCTAAGCTACGTATCGCGCGCGCGCGCGAGGTGCCGGACCAGTTGCTCGATGATTTGTTGCCGTGGCTCATGCAGCATCGTGTGCCCCCCGACGAGGAAGTGCGCCGCGATCTGCGGCGCTGGGTGCCGGAGTATCAGCCACCTCTTGGGCCGTCGCTGCAGGTGGTATCGTCCCGAGCAGCTGCGAATGCCCCGTGATCGCCTGAATAAGTCCGGTTCGTCCAGTGGCTGGAAAGCGTCCGCGTTTGTTTGACGCGAGGCATCCGGCGTTTAACAACTTTCATCGGTAATCGGCTTCGTACGTTTGAAGACCCACCACTTCGCGGTCGCGAAGTTGACGAGGAGTCCGGCAATTGAACCGGCTGCCACTGCAAGGAGCGGTAGCCATGGAGCGGGATGCAGTAGTGACACTACGGCGCTATACGCGGCGTAGTTCACGCCGCCGCCCACGGACATGGCGGTGAGGTAGCGCCACCATTCAGCCCAGATGGATTGACGTCTATCCGGCGTGAAGGTATATCGGCGATTGACTTGCCAAGTCGTCCACACCGCGCAAAGAAACGAAACCGCGCGGCCGGCGAAGTAACCCAGGCCGAGCCAGAGCATGAGATAGAGCATACCCGTATCAATGAGAAAGCCAACCACGCCGGCCATGAGAAACCGTGCAAGTTCTCGTCGCATCCCAGGTTCATATCTACCGCGCTGCTTCATTGCTTATGATGCCCCCGTCGAAACACCAGCCACCTCGGTGATCTGAACCGCACGATGCTCACATAGAGCCACACATAAGTCACTGCAAACAGGACGACGAACGCGAAAAGGTGAACTGTGTGCTGCCAGAAGAGCGTCGCGGGGATTACCCCAATCAAACAAAGCAGCCACAGATACGGCGACGTAAGTGAATTCCGCCGCGTGATCTCATGCGCCGTCTTCGCCCCCACGGCCCAGCGCATGAGCCGCTTATAAACGAGCATGTGCAGGTGCACCCCATCCGGGATCCCTGGAGACATGCCGCGCACGAACTTCTTCCGATAGATCGAGAAGCAGGTCTCGAAGATCGGATACACGAAAAGCAGCACGGGATACCAAGCCGACACCTCGTGATGCCGCATGACGAGCAAAATCGCAAGCTCGGCGAGCATGAAGCCTATGAAATAAGCCCCGCCGTCGCCGAGAAAGATCAGCCCCGCCGGAAAATTCCAGATGAAAAAGCCGAGCACGGCGCCCATCATGATCAGCGATGCGGAAAGAACGATGGGGTCCGAGAGCCGGAAGGCCACATAGGCCAGTGATGCAAACATCATCGTCGCGACCATCGAAGCGAGGCCGTTGAAGCCGTCGATGATATTGACTGCATTGGCGAGTGCCGCCACGGCGAGCACGGTCACGATGCATGAAATGGCTGCGTACGAGAGCAGGAAGTCGAGCGGCGGCACGCTGATCCGCACGACGGCGATATGCAGCGTGAAATACGCGAGAGCCGCGGCACCCATCGTCGCCACGAGCCGCACGGTCGGCGAAACGCGCTTGGTGATGTCTTCGGTGAGGCCCGAAGCGAAGGCCGGGATGCCGCAGGCGATCAGCGCAAGGATGCCGCGGGAAACGGCGGGATACGGGCCGAGGAGTTCCAGCGTCGAAGCGACGAGCCCAATCACGATACCGACGCCGCCAACTCGTGGCACTGGCTGCACATGGAATTTCTGAACGCCGGCCAGATCGCTGTCGGTCGAAAACCGCTCATGAAGGTGCGCGTAGCGCACGATCAACAACGTGACGAAGAGCGAGACGAGAAAACCTAGCGCGAAACTAAGCATGACGCGGGGCGTGAGAGGTAAGTGGCGAATTATACAGACTGGGCTCGCCCCGCCATGCGCTTGGCCCGGTGCCCTCACAGGCCTTCGTTTTGCCCTTCTTTACGCCAGCAATTCGATCAGCTCGCGCAGCTACCGCCTCTCATGAGCATAGTCGGCGGCGCATCGCTCGAAACGGCGCCGCCAGACGCTCGAATACCGATGTGAACTTATCGTTTGCGCGCTGACGCGATTTCGCCTGCACTGCCTCGTCGAGGTGGCACTGCGCGTTCGCAACAGCCGCATCGAGTGCGGCCGGCTGCTGTTCGCCATCGGAACCGCTGGTCGAGCGCAACGCCAAAAACAGTTGGCGCACTTCGTGAGGCGCCGAATGGATCCCTTCGAGGTCGCTCGCTTCAAAGCGCCAGTGCTGAAGGCCCTTGTCGAGAAAGTCGCGTTCAAAGTCGCTCGCACGGTCAACGTCAACTTCGAGTCCGAGATGTTCGGCAATCCTCAGCAACTCGTCGCGGGGAGAATCGATGAGCTTGTCGTATTCGACGATTACGCGCAGCCTATCGCGCGTCGCCTTAAGCGCCGGGACCATGTGATTGAGCCAAAGCAAATAGGACCGGTCCAATGGGAAACGGTCTCTCTTTTGCAGAGACCGGCCGACGCTGATGGGATTGCGAACGGCAATGACATAGGCGACTCGCAGGCCCAGCTGATCAAATATGGGCTGCCAGAAAGGCAGTAGTCGCGACAGACGGGGATCCTTGAGTGCGAAGATTCGATTGCAGCATTTCGCACGCAACGCCGATACTGCCTTTGCCCGCAGTGTGTTGAGCTTCTCGAGGTCGATCCTGCTGAAGTCGATCGGCGCCAACGTATGCCATTTCGCGTCTGCTGCCGCGAGAAGGCCTTCGTTGATATCGACGATATCGAGATCCTCGAAAAACCCCTTGTCGTTTTCGCCGGCTACCGCGTTGCCAAGGTTGTCGCCGAGCTCTGCACCCATCGTATTCATCGCGCGGATGATGACGCTTGTGCCGCTACGATGCATGCCTAGCACGACGATCAGAGTCGCTGTGTCAGGCGCGGTTCTCGTCGCCGCAATTCCTGATTCGAGAGTGTCCTGTAGTTCGTCGTCGTCCGCCGCTAAAAGTGTAGCCACCTTGCCCCTGCCTTACGAAAAGATGCAAGCTCACATCGACCCCATTCGCACGGGTTTTGCATCCGGGCGGTGGCACGATGCGATGGAGGATACTCGATGCGCTAAGCCGCCGGGCGACGGCTTTTTTACGTATCGTTAAATCTTTGTGACGCCCGACGCAAGCATTGGTGCGAACTGCATCCTCTCGGCGTGGGCCTCCGGCTGTCGCGTTAATCTTAATGTAAAGAAAAACGAAACTTGCCTCTGAATTCTAGGCGAAAACTCGTCGAAGCGCCGCTGAAGCGAAGCAAGTGTTTAAGGCGCTCGGAACGGGCCGAGCGCCAATGCGAATGTCTCGAAGTAACTCAAGCGGCGCTTTTCAATGCGCCAGTAGCCAAGTCCAGCGCTTTTTCTTTCTGAGCCATCCGCCCGGCAGTACTGCCAGCCTTTGCCCGCTCGGCGAGCACTTGGCCCGCGAGGCCCGCGATCAGCAGGCCATTGAACGTCGCCGTATATTTCAGCGTGAACGTTTCGAACGCAACGCTCGCGAACATCAAGCAAATCACGAATGCGAGCCCCATGTCGGCTGCGATGCGCGCGCGCGGGCCGTAATGGCGCGCACGCCAAAAGGTTACGATTGGCGCCGCGAAAAGCGCCACGATGGCGATGCCGCCCGCGATGCCTGAGCGCAGCAGGTTCGCAAGGAGTTCGTTGTGCGGGCCGTCGTAAATGGTCTGTCGTGCAGCTTCGCTCGCGAAAGAGGTAATCCACGGTTCATCGAGAAAAGCGCGAAATCCGGTGTCACCGTAGCCAGACCAGGGGCTGTGCCGAAACAGCTCCCAGGCCATGTGCCACATCGTGAGCCGCAGCCCGCCGGACGTGTCGCGGTTCGACCCATTCAGCCACATTTCGGTCTCGCGGTAGACACTGACGAGCCGTACCGACAGGACGTCATGCCAGAGTAGGGTGACAGCGAGCAAGGCGATGCCGAGCGCGATGAGCGCGACGAAATGCTTGCGGCGAATCGACGGACGCTTCAGCCACAGCCATAGTGCCGCGGCGAGCGGGACCAGCAGGTACGCGGTGCGGGTTTGCGAGCCAGCGACGAGATACAAGCCGGCCAGGATACCCGCGATGGACAGTACGCGTGCGAGCCGCGACTGGTCCGGCCCAATCCCGAACAGGCTCAACATTGCCAGAAGCAACGCGTAGACGCCGAACATATCGGTGTCGGCGAAGTAAGTCGCGAAACGTCCTCCCCAGAGCGCAGTCGGCTGCGGATCGAGCTTTACCTCCGCGACGAGGACCAGCAGCGAGAGAGGAGCCGCGATGCGGATAAGACCGACAAAGTCTATTCGCTTGTAGCGGAAGTACAACAGCACGCCGATCGAGATCAGTATGCGCGACGGTGCGTCGTATGCCTTCGGGATCCACTCGCCGCGCAGCACTTGCCCGATCAGCACAGAGACGATCGGGAGCGCGAGCGCGATGCACATCCACCGCAGCGTCGGATCAGGGCCATGCTCACGAGCGTCCCGCCAGATTTTGCCCGCTGCCGCGAGAGCCGGCAGCAGCAGCAGGAACAGGCACGTGTTGGTCGTAGCGCGCAGCGAGAGCAGGCCTACGATGCTCAATGCCGTGACCGCGAGAACATACGCGTCGAGCCAAGGGGCGCCGGTCTGCCCGACGTAGCGTGCAATGCACTTTTTCATCATGTGGGATATCGGCCCGGAGAATATTTAATCTCGCGGTATTCTAAAGGCACTGGCAGAGCGGCGGCACCGCTTTCAGGTCTCGACCGGCTCGAGCAGCCATGTCGAGTACTTGTCGCGAGCGGCAGCGATCTGCGGCGGGAACTGCGGTTCTTCGATGGGCTGCGGTGCGTAGCGCAGTGGCCGATCGAGCACGTCAAAACCAGAGCGGATCCGGCTTTCGATGAAGGCGATGTCGTGGAACTCAGGCTTCATGAACTTCTGGTCGGCAACGCTCTTCATCTTCAGGATCATCTTGTCGGGGCTGGTCACCCAGGAGAAATGCCAGCCTGCGTCGAGCACATGCTGCACGCCGAACCGGCGAAACCACGCGCGCTTGAGCGAACGCAAGAGGCCGGACGACTTGTACGAGCGAACCGCATTGACGTTGCCGAAGAATTGCTTGAGGTGACGGAAGGTCGTGATTCGCGTGCCGATCCAGTCCGCGTATCCACCGCCGTCGAGCAGCCGGTTATTGAGGAAGTAGGCGTAGCAATACTGGTGGAAGTCGCCGCGCAGGTAGCGGCGCGGATCGTAGAGGCGAATACACTCGGGGCGCGGAATCTCGTCGAGATCGGACACGAGGATCAGATCGTCGGGGGCCGCGTCATGAAGTCCGTTGATCAGGTAGCTGCGCTGGTAGTTCTCGTTCTTCCAGTGATCCGGCGGGCCGGGCGGCAGGTGATCGACCTCGAGGTAGCGAATCTTATCCTTGAAGCGCTCGAATCGGTTCATGTCGAAATTCAGCGGCTTCGGGGCCCCGACCTGCGTGTAGCGCGATTCCGCGATGACGAAGTAATCGACGTGATCCCACAGCATCTCCATCCTGAGTTCCAACAACATGTCTTCGTTGAAATAACAGAAGCAGTCGTAGACCTTGGGCAGCGTCTTTTTAGTCATTTTTTGGACACTCTAAATAACGGATTCTGGCGGGTGAATCGAGGACGCACAGGCGGATGCCAGCGCTCGTCGCGGGCGCAGCAGTGCAGGTAAGGGAATCGTGCGGCAGGCGCACATCGACTTCGCGCTGACCGAGGGTGGCGTGCACGCCTCAGTTCATCGCGCGCGAACGCCGCGGAGCGCTAATGCCGACTACAGTGGGTCTTGCGGATTAACTGGCTCTGATCGAGCAGTTGGTCGATAGTCCAATATTTCTTTTTGTCCATCTGAACTTCCCCGTTGGCGGACGTATATGGTGCAAAGCACTCATTCTTACTATCAGTATACAGCACGCCTTTGCCCGCATTTGGCAGCGTAGCGAAATTGCGACAGGGGATTGGTCCGGTGGCGTTTGGCCTCGAATAGCTCACGGAAGGTCCGCCGAGCGATGCCTGCCCATTGATTGCTGCCGCGAGGGCTGCGCGAGCGCACGCCGAGCGCCAGCACGATGGCGCGCCGGCTGCCGAGGAGCAACCGGCGATGGCCGTCCGACGGCTGCGTGTTGCGCTACGCGCGCCCGCTATGCAGCGTGCAAAAGCTCTGGGAAAGTGTCGATCTTGCGATGCGGTTTTTGCTTTGCTTGCCACAGGTCGTAGCGCGCTTGCATGATGACCCATATTTCCGCTGAGGTGCCTAGCGCTTCGCCCAATAAGACGGCCATCTTCGCTGAAATGCCGGAGCGCCCGTTCAAAATTCGCGATAGCGCAGCGCGCGCGATGCCCAGACGCTCGGCAACTGTCGTGACGCTCAGGTCACCAAGGTAATCGCGTAACACCAGACCGGGGTGCGAGGGATTGTGCATTGATTTCATAGAACTTCCTTAGTGTTGGTCCAGGTAGTCGACCGGGATGACACCGGTACCCGCAGAGAAGGATGTTATCCGCCATTTTCCCGTTGCCCATATGGGCCAATGGCCATCAACGCACTGGCGCTTCGCCTTCTTGCTGCTCGACTGCCGGAACCTTACCGGCACCCGCGTGCCGTGCCGAGGCTGACGGTGGGCCATCTCGTGTTTTTTCGCACATCGCTGGCGGCCGTATGGCCATGCGCAGGCTCAGCGACGCGGAGCTAGCAGCCCATTCCGGTGCGCGGCACACCGCTACGCCGTTGCCAGTACCCGTTATTTCGTCCGAAAAGCGGCTCTCTTTCGCTTGACAGAAGCAGCAGACGCTAGTGTCGACTGTGCAGGAACTTCCTGCTCAGCTTTCGTTCGGGCCGATTCGAAAGCTGAACTCGAGTCGTTGTGAACAACAAAGGAGAGGCGAAATGGAAACGGCAATCGAAGTGGAATCGCTGTATTACCCGGTTAGCAGGCAGAAGATGGTGCGCGGAGAGGGTATTTATCTTTACGATGAAGATGGAAATGCCTACATTGATTGCGCATCGGCAACCTTCAACCTGAGTCTCGGCTATTCTCACCCGGTGGTACTTGCTGCGATACGGGCGCAACTCGATGAGCTTATCCACATTACGTCATCGTTTCGCAGCGATCCGGTCAGCGCCCTCGCCGAGCGGTTGCTTGCGGTGGCGCCAGCGAATATGCGCAAAGTTCATCCAAAAGTGTGCAGCGGTTCGTCGGCGAACGAAGGCGCCATCAAGATGGCTCAGTATGCAACTGGCCGATCGGAAATCATCACGCTGTTCCGGAGCCACCTCGGACAAACAATGATGATGACATCGCTGTCGGGCAACGCCTTTCGTAAGGCACCGTTTCCTCTTGTGTATCCGGGATCTCTGCATGTGCCGGATCCGTATTGCAAGCGCTGCTTCTATGAGAAAGAGCCAAGTAGTTGTGGCCACCTTTGCGTAGACCGAATCGAGGATTTCCTCGAATACGCGAGCAGCGGCCGCGTCGCCGCGATCATCGTTGAACCGATTTCCGGTAATGGCGGCAACATTGTCCCTCCCGATGGCTACTTTCCAAAGCTACGCGCGTTTTGCGATAAACACGAGATTGTATTGATCTTCGACGAAATCCAGACGGGCATCGGCCGTACTGGGCATATCTTCGCCGCGCAGCACTTTGGCGTTGAGCCAGTGTGATCACGACGGCCAAGGGCCTGGGCGGTTCAGGCGCGCAGGTTGCAGCGATCATAACGAACGAGCGTCTTGCAGGACTGCCATCGCATCACCATTCCTTCACCTATGGCGCAAATTTGCTCGCCGCGGCAGCCGCGAACGCGACCCTCGACATCGTACGCGAACCAGCGTTTCTCGCAAACGTTCGCGCAACGGGCGATCACATCATGGCCCGGCTCCGCGACGCACAGAAGCGCTACGGTGCGATTGGTGACGTGCGCGGTGTCGGCTTGATGATTGGCTTTGAAATAGTCGACTCCGACGGAGCACCCGACACTGCATTAACGAACCGCCTAGCCGAGGCCGCCATGCATTACGGTCTGATTCTGCGTACGTCCCGCTATGGCCTTGGTAACGTTCTCAAAGTTCGTCCGCCGTTGATTCTAACGATGGCGGAAGCGGATCTCATCTGCGATCGTCTAGAAGCGCTGTTTATTGGGGAGAATCTGGAATGAAGGAGTTCCTCGTTGGCCTCGCATATCACGTACGCGGCGAGTTGCTTCAATATGCTGGCAAGCGGCTCGCGCGCCGAGTGGACGGCGATTCACCTGGCGGCGACGCGCAGTTTGACATCGATCGTATTGCTGAACAGGCGGTCATCTCGTTTGCGCGCGCGCACGCCCCGGAGCCGCTAGCGATCTACACGGAGGACCAAGCTCTCATCGAGACTGGACCTGCGCCTAGAGCGCTGCTTGTCATCGATCCCATTGACGGCACCCGTCCAGCTTCCGCAGGTCTCGAAATGGGAATGGTCTCGATCGCGCGCGCGCCGTTTATAAATGGCCAAGCGCGCCTCGGTGACGTCGATGCGGCACTGCTGCTGGAAATAAAGGGGGGCGGATTGCTCTATGGTGATCTGCAAAACGGACTATCGGGTAGCAAGTTACCAGCTCCGATTCCGAACCTTAGTCGCAATACCGACCTCGCGAAGATGTTTTGGTCCATCGAGTTCAACGGGCATCCGATGCGTCTCATGAGCGCAGCTTATGGGCAGCTCGTTGACATGTCGGCGAATAGCGGTGGTGTATTCGTTTTCAACAGCGCAACTTACTCTATCTCGCGGATCGTCACTGGACAGGTCGATGCGTACGTCGACATCGGCAATCGCCTACTCAAGGATCACCCATGTACGGAGTCGGCGTTTAAGATGGCTGGTCGCGGGTCGATACTCCACTTGTTTCCGTACGATATTGCAGCGGCGGTGTTTCTCGCCAAGCTGGCAGGCGTCACGATCACCGACGCCTACGGCCACGATATGGGGATGACGGATTTGATGGATATCAGTCCACACAATCAACAGTCCTGTGTGGCGGCATGCACGCGTGAATTGCACGCCGCGCTGCTAGACACAATCGATTGGAGCCCACCGGTCGTCCAATCGACGTTAACTGCAGGTCACTACAGGGGCGGCTAATACTGCGCTGCTAATAATGACTTCTGATATCCACCGCGGCGACGAGCAATATAGAAAAGTCGCTGCGTAGAATCGGCGTAGGGGTGGCGAAACGGCTTGCCCCTACTGCCGACACTTCGAGCGGCATGTCGCTAGCTGAAAGGTTCTAGCTGACGGTACGAGCTTCTGTTGATCAATCAAGCAAACCCATCCGGATTCATCGACTGCCACCGCCAGTGATCGACGCACATGCGTTCGATCCCATGCTCCGCTCGCCAGCCCAACAGCTTTTCCGCTTCCGTCGTGCTCGCGAAGCAAGACGCGACATCCCCGGGCCGCCGTGCGACGAGCTCATAAGGCACGGGGCGCCCCGAGGCCGCCTCGAACGCCCGCACGATCTCGAGCACGGAATATCCACGGCCCGTACCGAGATTGACCGTGAGGCTCGCATCGCGCTTCTTCAGCGCATCGAGGGCCGCCGTATGTCCACGCGCAAGGTCGACGACATGGATATAGTCGCGCACGCCCGTGCCGTCGGGCGTTTCGTAGTCGCTGCCGAACACGCGCAGCTTCTCGAGCTTCCCGACAGCCACCTGAGCGACATAAGGCATCAGATTATTAGGAATGCCGGCCGGATCTTCGCCGATGAGCCCGCTCTCATGCGCCCCAACCGGATTGAAGTACCGCAAGATGGCAATGCGCCATGACGGATCGGCGCGCTCGACGTCGCGCAGCATCTGCTCCGACATCAGCTTCGTTTGCCCATACGGATTCGTGGCGGACAGCGGGAACGATTCGTCAATCGGCGAGCGTTCAGGCACGCCGTACACGGTCGCGGACGAGCTGAATACAAAACGCTTCACATCATGCGCACGCATCGCGTCGAGCAGCACGAGCAAGCCATCCAGATTGTTCCGATAGTAGTCGACCGGCTTCGCAACAGATTCACCGACGGCTTTCAACGCCGCGAAATGGATAGCCGCCTCGATCGGATGCGCGCTGAAGATGCGCTCGAGCGTGACGGCATCGCGCACATCGGCTTCATAGAAAGCGACGCTGCGCCCCGCGATCTTCTCGATCCTGCGAACGGCCTCGCGCTTGCTGTTGACGAGATTGTCGACGATCACCACGTCGTACCCGCTGTCGAGCAATTCCACCGCGGTATGTGAGCCGATGAACCCCGCGCCGCCCGTGACCAGAATCGTGCCATTGTTCGCCATCGCCGTGCTCCCTCGAAATCAAAGTGATACGCCGGTGAGTTCGTTCAACGTCTTCAAGTATCGCGCCACGACAGCCGCTTCGTCGAATTCCGCGGCGACTTTCACGCGGCCTCGCTCTCCCATCGCGCTCCGATCGTCATGGCTCATCGCCATCATTCGCTCGAGCTTCTCCGCAAGACTCGCCGCATTACGCGCCTCGCAGAGCAGCCCGGTCAGGCCGTCATCGACGACGTCGCGACAACCTGGTACATCTGTCGCGACGATGGGCCGGCCCATCGACGACGCCTCCATCAACGTCCTCGGCACGCCCTCGCGGTACGAG
The DNA here is from genome assembly GCF_003028655.1 of Trinickia symbiotica. Lineage (GTDB taxonomy): Bacteria > Pseudomonadota > Gammaproteobacteria > Burkholderiales > Burkholderiaceae > Trinickia > Trinickia symbiotica_A. The sequence goes on along the minus strand of NZ_PYUC01000005.1, from coordinate 428,237 downwards.
GGCAGCACGACGCAATCCGCATTCGCGATGTGCTCACGAACATCGTGCGCCTCGCCAAGGTATTCGACAATGCCTTCGCGCTCCCACGCGCGGACTTCTTCGAGCGTAATGGCGCTCGGGTTGTCGACGCCGGTCGGCCCGAGCAACTGGAAGCGAGCCTGCGGGTGTCGGGCGCGCAGCGCGCGCGCCGCGTCGACATATTCGCCGACGCCTTTATCCCAAAGCAAGCGCCCGATCAGGATAAATGTAAAGTTCTGTTTCCGCGGCAGCGGCGCGTAAGCAAAATGATCGAGATCGACGCCTTCGCCGTTCAATAGTCGCGCGCGTTCAGGGTGCGCGAGCAGCCGCGCGTCGAGGAACGCGGCTTCGTCGTCACGGTTGAGGAACCAGACCTCACGCGGGAATCGGAATGCGAATCGGTAAAGCGCTTTCGCTACGACAGCCGCGCGGCTCTTCTGAATAAAGACGTAGCCGAGCCCAGTCGTCACTGCGATCGACGGCACGCGTGCGAGCCATGCGGCAACCGATCCATAGATGTTCGGCTTGATCGTGTAGTGGAAGACGACGTCGGGGGCAACTTTTCTGTAATGCCGATAGAGCTCGGACAGCGTGCGCAAGTCGTCGCGCGGATTGGTGCCCTTCGACGCGACGAAGAGGTCGATGCAGTGGCAGCCCATTTCTTCGAGCAGCGCAAACGTCCTGTCGCGCGGCGCAATCACTGTGACCGTTGCGCCTTTGCAGACGAGGGTTCGAATCAAACCATGCCGATAGGTGTAAATGGCCCACGCCGTATTGCAGACGAGGCATACCGAAAGAGGGCGGTTCGATGCATTCATCGGTTCAGGCTCGTTTCGCAAACACCGCTGCCTTCACTCGTTGCAGCAGCGTGTAGGGTGTCACGAGGTGCAGAAGATTCTTCAGGAGTCCTAGCCAGTCGTAGACGTTGAGCGCATTGAAGTAGCGCAGCTGCAGCTTCAGTGTCGAGACGACCTGACGGCGGCGCTTCTTCGCGCTGATGCCGCCTTCGTTGATCTCGTAGTAAAGGCCGAGCTCGGGCAGATTCGCGCAGTCATAACGCTCCATGAGCCGCACGAAGAGATCGAGGTCTTCGGCGGCCCGGTAGTTCGCGCGATAGCTTCCGACTGCGCGCACGGCATCGACGCGCAGCATCATCGCGGGATGCACGAGCTGCGTTCGAAAAAACCTCAGACGACGTACGTCGTCGGGGGCCGCCGCCGGTTTCAACAGGAAAAGCGGCTTGCCTTCGAGCGATACGACCTGAGTCCACATGCCGACGCCCGCCACGTTCGGGTGTGCTTCGAGGTAGGCGCGCTGCTTGAAGAGGCGTCCCGGCGCCGCAAGATCGCCCGCATCGATGCGCGCCGCGTACTTGCATCCGCGCGCGGCGAGTGCCTCGATGCCCGCTTCGAGCGCGCGCTCGATCCCGCCGTTCTTCAGCATGCGCAGGATGTCGACGGTTACGTTCGGCAGCTCTGGCGCGACGATGGGCGGCACACTGCCGTCGTCGACGATGAGGACGCGCACCGTCGCAGGCTCGTCGAACGACGCGAGCGTGCGCTCGACGTCGACCTGAGCGTTGTACGCAGGCATGAGCACCGTCACGTCGGCGAGCGAATTTTGCGGGGTGGCGCGGGCCTCGAGCGTTGTCATGTGCGCAACTGCAACTTCAAGCGGATGTAGTAAAGGTTCACGGCTGCGGCAGCGAGATAGCCCGCGGCGAGGCCCGCCAATGCACCGTACGAGCCGATGCGAGGAATGGCCACGAGATTGACGGCAAACGCTACGCCAAGCGCGAGTACCCACTTCGCGAGGAGCACGTACTTCGCTTGATACTTCAGCACGACGAGGTTGCCGATGGCCTCGATCCCGGCCGGCACGGAGAGCCACACGCACCAGCGGAAGATCGATATCGCGCCTTCGTAGTCCGGGCCGAACACGCGCGTAATGATAAAGCTCGCCAAAAGGTCGAGCACGCACGCGCCAACGGCCATCAACGCCGCCGCCAAAACGACCAGCCGGCGTACGTTGCGCAGCAGATGCCGCAGGTCTTGCACGCGGTAGACGAAGGCCGGCGCGATCGTTTGAGCCAGCATGAGCCCGAGCGCGATCCAGTTCTCGTTGATTTGCTGGGCGGCCGAGTAGCGGCCGAGATCGGCGAACGAGATCGCCCGCTCGAGCATGAGCCTGTCGAGCTTCAGAAACAGATACATGCAGATGAGGCCGGCCCAGAAGACGGTACCTGCGTTCGCGAAGTGGCGCAGGAGCGGCCGTTCGACACGCCATCCAAGCGTGCCGCCGTGGCGGCGCATGTAGTAAAGCACGAGCACACCGCCGATCGCGGCGGCTTCCACCGCCCAGAGCCAGCCGAAGCGTGCCGGTGCAACGGCGATGCGGACGAACAGATACACGAGCCCGGCCTTGACGAGAGCGGTCGCGATGCTCGTCACGAGCTGTGGCTTGCTGTAGGTCATGCTTTGCAGCCACGAATTGATGACACCGATGAACGGCTCGCGGAACAGCATCGTGACGGCGAGACCGGCGAGCATCGCGCCGACGAGCGGATCGGTGGCGCCCGCGGCGATGCCAGTCCACGTCGCGGCGAGCGCGAGCGCGGAGACGGTCATTCGCAGCACGAACGCACTGCCGAGCACGACGCCGAGTTCAGAGGGCGGGCGGTGTACGATCGTCGGGACGAGAATTTCGGCCCCGCAGACCCATGTGATGGGGGCGAGCACGAGCAGCAGCGTGTTGGCGTATTGCCATTTGCCGAAGACGTCGGGGCCAAAGTAGCGGGCCAGCAGGCCGCTGATGGCGATCGCGACGGCGATCTGCGTGAGCCGTTCGAGCCCGAGCCAGACGATGTTCGCGACGGCTTTCGCGACGTCCGGATTTGCAAGGCGTTTCAGCATGCGGCGCGCGGCAGGAATCTTGCTCGCCGCTTCGACGTGGCGCCCGCTCCGTCGAACCCGGCCCGCACGGCGGATGGAGCCGGAAAGACGGCGTCGGCTAACGAATGTCCGGCGGGGAAACGGCTTGGCATTAAAATGGGCGCGTCGTGCGTCAGTCGAAAAACGGCAATTATATGTGGGAAATCCCTGCGCACTCGCGTGCGGCGGCGGTGCGGCCGAAGCCGGTGGCTGGTGCATCGGCCGCCGTACTGTACTTGGCTTGGGCGTCTTTTACGTTTCTTTTTTCTGAAGGACGCTACGCTTGCCGCAGGTCGATCCGAGTTTTTTATTGAGTAGCCAAGAGAGCCTATCCACCATGATTTCGCAATCTATCTTCAAGGCGTATGACATTCGCGGCGTGGTCGGCAAGACGCTCGATGTCGATGTCGCCCGTCTGATCGGCAGGGCGTTCGGCAGTGAGATTCGCGCTCAGGGCGGCGATGCCGTCGTCATCGGGCGCGATGGGCGTCTGTCGGGCCCGTCGTTGTCGGCGGCGCTGGCTGACGGGCTGCGCTCGGCGGGCGTCGATGTCGTCGACGTCGGCATGGTGCCGACGCCGATCGGCTACTTCGCCGCAAGCGTGCCGCTCGCGCTTCCCGACGGTGAGCGTTCGGTCGATTCTTGCATCGTCGTGACAGGCAGCCACAATCCGCCGGACTACAACGGGTTCAAGATGGTGCTGCGCGGCGCGGCGATCTACGGCGAGCAGATTCAGGCGCTCCATAAGCGCATCGTCGATGGCGACTTCAGCGCCGGCGACGGCGGCTATGTCGAGTATGACATCGCGGACAAGTACATCGAACGCATCGTCGGCGACGTGAAGCTCGCGAGGCCGATGAAGCTCGTCGTCGATACGGGCAACGGCGTGGCCGGCGGCTTGGCGCCGCGTCTTTTCAAGGCGCTCGGCTGCGAGCTCGTCGAACTCTTCACGGAGATCGACGGCACGTTTCCGAACCATCACCCGGACCCGGCACATCCCGAGAATCTGCAAGACGTCATTCGCGCGCTGAAGGAAACGGATGCCGAGATCGGCTTCGCGTTCGACGGCGACGGCGATCGTCTCGGCGTCGTCACGAAAGACGGGGAGATCATCTACCCGGATCGTCAGCTCATGCTCTTCGCGAGCGAGATTCTCTCGCGCAATCGCGGCGCGAAGGTCATTTATGACGTGAAGTGCACGCGCAATCTCGCGAAATGGGTCCGTGATCACGGCGGCGAGCCGCTGATGTGGAAGACGGGGCACTCGCTCGTCAAGGCGAAGCTGCGCGAAACGGGCGCGCCGATCGCCGGCGAAATGAGCGGCCATGTCTTCTTCAAGGACCGCTGGTACGGCTTCGACGACGGTCTTTATACGGGTGCCCGGCTGCTCGAGCTGCTTTCGCGTGAGAAGGACCCGAGCAAGACGCTCAACGATCTGCCGAATTCGCTCTCGACGCCCGAGCTGCAATTGAAGCTCGAGGAAGGCGAGAACTTCGCGCTGATCGCCAAGATGCAGAAAGAAGCGCGCTTTACGGGCGCCGACGACGTCATCACGATCGACGGTCTGCGCGTCGAGTATCCGGACGGGTTCGGTCTTGCCCGCTCGTCGAATACGACGCCGGTCGTCGTCATGCGCTTCGAGGCCGATAGCGCGGACGCGCTCAAGCGGATCCAGGAAGACTTCCGCCGCGTGATTCTCGCGGCGAAGCCTGACGCGAAGCTGCCGTTCTGAGGGCGGTCGCCGGTTACGGCGTGGTCGTGGCCGGCGCGGCGGCGGAGGCAGGCTCAGGCGCCGCCGCCGGGCTTGCCGCGGCCTGCGCCGGCTCGGACAGCTTGGTTGAGCTGACTGGCTGAGCCGTAAGCGTTGGCAACGCGGGAGCCGTGGCCGCCGCTGTCGCCACGGTAGCGGCCGCCACTGCCGTTGCGGGCGGCGTTGTCGGCGTCGATAGCGGCGCAGGTGCCGCTACTGCTGACGCTGCTGTGCTTGCAGCCGCCATCGTCGCTTGCTGCACCGTTGCCGCTGGCGCGGCCGCCGGCGCTGTTGCCGTTGGCTGCGTTGAGGGCGCCGTGACTGCCGAGTGCGTCGCGGGCGCGGCAACCGCCGGCTGCGAGGCTGCCGCAGCTATCGCGGGCGTGGCGGGGGCCGCCGCAGGGCTTGCCGGAGCCGCCGCCGCGGGCGGACCGCCGGGCAATTGCGCCTCCTTGATCGGCGTAGGCGCGACGCGCAGCGCCTTCGGCGCCGAGTGCAGGTAGTGGTCGACGTACTCGAAGAACTGCTTGTAGAACGTGCCCGCCTTGATTGTTTCGCTCGACACTTTCACCATCGAATCGCTGCTTGAACGGATCGGGAGCGAGACCGAGCCGAGCAGGCTGAAGCCGACGCTCGCCGACGTATCGCTTTTCTTCAGCGCGTAGCCGCTTTGCACCGCGTTTGCGTAGACGATGCTCGTGCTCTCGGGGTCGTCGCCGGGCGTGCAGACCACGTGAAATTCCACGGTGATGTGCTTGTCGCCGCTCGGTTGGAAGTCACGCGTGGCATCGATCGTGTCGGGGCGCGTCGCGGTGGCGAGATAGCCCTGGTTCAGCAGCGCGCGGCGCGCGGCCTCGCAGGTCTGCGTGCTGTTCGCGTTGAACGTGCGCGAGAACGGGCTCGAGCCCGTCTCGAAGAATTCCTGCTGGGGCGACGGCGGCTTGGTACTCGAGCACGCGGCGAGCGCCCCCAGCGCGACGGCTGCCGCAAGCGGCAGCGTCACGCGCAAAACGGAGGATCGATAGAGTTTCTGCATATTTGGTTAGACGTTTCTGATGCATTCGCGTCTGCGACGCGATGACGGCGACGTGCATTGTAAAGGGATTGGCCGGCGAACACTGAGACGCTCGCATCGACACAAAAAGGGGCGCGTTTGCGTGTGATGCAGCCCTGAAGCGCGGAAAAACGCCTCGGGCAGGGTAGAATCGCGCGCTTGGACTGATTCCCCCGCGTTCTTGCGAATTTTCGCGCAGCGGTTGGACTTTCTCCGCTCTCGGCGGTTCAGCCGCCGCGTTGCGTACCTTTCTTTTTTCTTTCGTTGTGCAAAAGATACTGATCGTCCGAGTGTCGTCGCTGGGCGACGTCGTCCACAACATGCCGGCCGTCGCGGATATCCGGCGGCGTTATCCGGGCGTGCAAATCGATTGGCTCGTCGAAGAGAGCTTTGCCGATCTCGTGCAGCTCGTCACGGGCGTGCATCGCGCGATTCCGTTCTCGCTGCGACGCTGGCGCAAGCGGCTGCTGTCGCCCGCGACATGGCGCGAGATTGCGACGTTTCGCCGCGATCTCGCGGGGGAGCATTACGACCTCGTGATCGATTGCCAGGGGCTGATCAAGACGGCCTGGGTCGCGAGCTGGGCGCGCGGGCCGCTCGTCGGTCTCGGCAATCGGACCGATGGTGCCGGCTATGAATGGCCGGTGCGCTTCTTTTACGACCGGAGAGTGCCCATTGCGCCGCGCACGCATGTCGTCGAGCGTACGCGTCAACTCGTCGCGGCGGCGCTCGGTTTGCCGCCGCCTACGCCCGAAGACGATATCGACTTCGGCTTCAATACCTCGCGGGCGGCGCTCGCGATCTCCGAGCTCGGCTTGAACCTTCCCGTGCCTTACGTCGCGTTCGTTCATGCGACGTCGCGCGCCGATAAGCAATGGCCCGAATCCGCGTGGATCGAGCTCGGTCGCGCGCTCGTCGCGCGCGGCGCTTCACTCGTGCTGCCATGGGGTAACGAAGCCGAGCGCGCGACGAGCGAACGGCTCGCCAAGGAGTTCGGCGCCGCCGCGATCGTGCCGCCGCGGCTGTCGTTGCCGGCTGTCGTTGGTTTGCTCGAGGGGGCCGCGGCCACTGTCGGCGTCGATACGGGGCTCGTCCATATCGCCGCCGCGCTCAAACGTCCGACGATCGAGTTGTACAATTTCGCGACCGCGTGGCGCACGGGCGGCTACTGGTCGCCCAACGTGGTCAATCTCGGCGAGGGGGGCGCGCCGCCCTCGCTGCAACAGGTGAAGTCCGCGCTCGCAGGATTCGGCCTGCTTTAGGACTGCGCTCAAACGACCCAATGAACGAATCGCAAATCATCGAAGTTGCCGCGGGCGATTGGCAAGGGCAAGCGCTCTCGGTCCGTCGCGAGGCGCTGCTTGCGGCGCTGGAGCGCGGCAAGGTGCTCTATTTTCCGAACCTGCGGTTTGCCATCGAAGGCGGCGAGGCGACACTCCTCGATCCGGCGCTCGCGGATCCGGAGCGCAAGAACATCAGCCTCGAGCCGAAGGGCGGCGCGTTGCGCGGCGTGATCGGCGATGCGGATAGGCAATCGGCCGTGCGGGCGCTCGTCACGCGCTACCAGATCAACGCACTTTCGCTCGTCGATGGTCTCTTCCCCGAGTACCGCGGCAAGCTTCGAGCGGCGCCGACGAGCCTGCGTCTCATGCAGGTCGAGACGCGCCACACCTCCTGGCGCAAGGACGACAGCCGCCTGCATGTCGATGCTTTTCCGTCGCGGCCGAATCGCGGCGAGCGGATTCTGCGCGTGTTCGCAAACGTCAATCCGCATGGCACGCCGCGTGTGTGGCGCGTCGGCGAGCCGTTCGAGCAGATGGCCAAGCATTTCTTGCCGCGCATCAAGCCGCAGCTCCCGGGCACGGCGTGGCTGCTCGAACAGCTTCACATCACGAAGTCGCGCCGCAGCGAGTATGACCATCTGATGCTTCATCTGCATGATTCCATGAAGGCCGACCTCGACTACCAGAAGTCGAGCCCGCAGCAAACGATGCCGTTTCCGCCGGGCAGCGTCTGGATCTGCTTCTCGGATCAGACTTCGCATGCGGCGATGTCCGGTCAGTTCATGCTCGAGCAGACCTTTTTTCTGCCGGTGCGTGCGATGGCCGAGCCTGAGTGTGCGCCGCTCGGCATCCTCGAGCGGCTCACGGGACGGGCGCTGGTTTGAGGATCGTTTATCGCCTGCTCTGGTGGATCGTCGCGCCCCTCGCGGTGCTGCGATTGTTGATCCGTTCGCGGCGCGAGCGCGGGTATCGCGAGCATATCGGCGAGCGGTTCGGCCACACGCGCGCGCGTTCGCCTGATGACGATGCGCCGCTCATCTGGGTCCACGCGGTATCGGTTGGCGAAACGCGCGCGGCGCAGCCTCTCATCGGAGCGCTGATGAAAGCGCGACCCGACGCGCGCGTGCTTCTGACCCACATGACGCCGAGCGGCCGCGCGACGGGCGAGCAGCTTTTTGGGGACCGCGTGGCGCGCGCCTATCTGCCTTATGACATGCCGCGCGCGGTGCGCCGCTTCTTGCGGGCCTGGCGGCCATCGCTCGGCATCGTGATGGAGACGGAAGTCTGGCCTACGCTCATCGACGAATGCCGGCGCGCCGATATGCCACTTGTTCTCACGAATGCGCGAATGTCGGCGCGATCGTTCAAGCGCGCCGCGCGTTTCGGCAAATCGACGCGCGAAGTCTTCGGTGGCTTTGCGCGTGTGCTGGCGCAAAGCCCGTCCGATGCGGAGCGGTTGACGGCGCTTGGGGCGCGGCAGGTGGCCGTGCTCGGCAATTTGAAGTTCGATATGGCGACGCCGACGGAACTCCTCGCGCGCGGGCGCGCCTGGCGCGCAGCGATCGGATCACGGCCCGTGTGGGTGGCGGCGAGTACGCGAGAAGGCGAGGAGCCGCTCGTGCTCGATGCATTCGCAGCGCTCGCGACCAAGGGTTCGTTGTTGATTCTCGTGCCGCGGCATCCTCAGCGGTTCGACGAGGTGACCGATCTCGTTCAGCGACGCGGTCTGCGCTGCGTGCGGCGTTCGGCATGGGGTGGCGAGGCTGTTGCCGCCGCGGCGGCCGAGCGCGTTGCCGATGCGCCGTTGCCCTCCAATGTCGACGTGCTGCTCGGCGATTCGATGGGTGAGCTCGGCGCTTACTATGCCGCGTCGGATCTCGCGTTTATCGGGGGAAGCCTGCTGCCGCTTGGCGGGCAGAATCTGATCGAAGCATGCGGCGTGGGTGTGCCCGTGTTGATCGGGCCGCACGTCTTCAATTTTTCGCAAGCAACGGCCGACGCGGTCGCGGCGGGCGCGGCGGTACAGGTCGAGGATCCCCCAGCGCTCGCGCGGGCGCTCGATCAGCTCTTTGCCGATCGGCCGCGACGCGTGGCGATGGCGGCGGCCGCGTCGGCTTTTGCCGCGCGGCATCGCGGGGCCACCGCGCGCACGGCGGAGGTGTTGATGGCGCTGTTGGGGGACGAGCTGGGCAGCGAGGGGTAGGGCTCGCGGCGGAAGACCGAACACTGCTTCGCGAGCTCTACCGAGCAGACGATTAGACCTTCAACAGCCCCTTGGTCTCGATGAACGAGACGACATCCGACAGGCCTTGCTGCGCTTTCAGATTGCACATAACGAACGGTCGGTCGCCGCGCATTTTCTTCGTATCCGACGCCATGATGTCGAGGTTGGCGCCCACGAGCGGCGCAAGATCGGTCTTGTTGATGACGAGCAGATCTGACTTCGTGATGCCCGGGCCGCCTTTGCGCGGAATCTTCTCGCCGCCCGCCACATCGATCACGTAGATCGTCAGATCGGAAAGCTCTGGGCTGAACGTGGCCGCCAGATTGTCACCGCCCGATTCGATGAACACAATATCGGCATCCGGAAAACGCGTGAGCATCCTATCGACGGCTTCGAGGTTGATCGATGCGTCCTCACGAATCGCCGTATGCGGGCAGCCGCCCGTCTCGACACCCATGATGCGCTCGGCCGGCAAGGCGCCCGCGATCGTCAGCAGACGTTGGTCTTCCTTCGTGTAGATGTCGTTCGTAATTGCGACGAGGTCGTACTGATCGCGCATCGCTTTGCACAGCATCTCGAGCAGCGTCGTTTTGCCGGAGCCGACGGGCCCGCCCACACCGACGCGCAGCGGCGGCAATTTCTTCGTTCTCATAACAGCGATACCTCTCTTCCAAAACTAAGACCGGAAAAGCCGCGAGTATTGCGACTCATGTCGCGCCGACAGCACGCCGAGCATCGGAGCAAATGTATTGATCTGCTCGGGCGGCGTTTCGAGCGCGCGTGTCACGGCCATATCGATCGGCGCGCGCAAGGCGACGATGATGCGCTGTCCCGCCATCTGGCCCAACGGCACAGCCTTCAGCGCGGCGGCAGCTTGATTTTCCACCCAACTGAACGCATAGGCGGCGAGGGCGGCTGGTGCTTCGATAGCGTGCGCGGCGACAGCGAACGCAAACGCAGTGGGCTGAGCGACGGGCGACAAGGCAGCTAGGGTCTCCCTGCGCTCGGCATCGCCCCATTCGAGCGAGAGGCAAAGCTGCTTCATCGACCACCCCATTTGCTCCGTTTCGCGCCTCAGCTCCACCGATTCGCGGCTCGCAAGAAACGCAGCATCGGCGGAAGCGATTGCGGCTGCTTCGTGTCGATTCCAGCGTTCGATCTGATGTGCGAGAAACGGCAACTCGCAGCGCGCGAGCACGTTCGTCAAGCCGCTTTCGATCCATGCGCGCGCGCTTTCCGTATCGGTGACCCATTGCGCATCGATCGCCGATTCAAGGCCCTGCGAGTAGCTGAAGGCGCCGACCGGCAGCGCGGGCGACGCGAGATGCAGCAGGGCAGTCAGTTCAGCGATGCGCATGACCGTCGTCGTGCTCGCCGTGAGCGTGCGTGCAGCCGTGATCGTGATCATGACAATGATCGCCACCATGATGATGGTGATGTCCATGTTCGTGATCGTGGGCATGGCCGTGTTCGTGCGCATGACCATGCTCATGTCCGTGGTGTTCCTCGAACACCTGCTGCGCGATCGCATAGTCTTCGCGGAACGTCGCATCGTGACCATGGCGATGCCCACCGCCGTATGCGCCTGATTCGGGTTGGAACGGCAACGACGCGGTTTCCACCCGTGCCCCGAGCCGCTTCAGCATCTCTTCGAGTACGGGATCCGCCTCGAGCTTCAGGTAGTCCGCGCCGACTTCGACCGGTGTATGACGATTGCCGAGATGGTAGGCGGCGCGCGTAAGCGTCAACGCATCGGGCGCGCGCACGAGCAGCACCGATTCGTTGGCAGCGACGACGCGCACGAGCCCGCCATCGTCGGCAACGAGTACATCGCCGTCGGCGAGCACGGTGCCGCGCGGCAGGACGAGCGCGACTTCCTCGCCGTTGTCGAGCGTGGCGGCAAGGCGGCTTTTGCAACGCGCGTCATAGGCGAGCGTGAGCGTCGGCGCGCGCGCTACGAGCGAACGGGCGATGACGTTGGGGGCGAGGCGTTTGTCGATCGTGCGCATGACTGAAATGAAGCTTAGGACTCAGAACAAAAAGTAGCGCTGCGCCATCGGCAACACCTTGGCCGGCTCGCAGGTGAGCAACTGACCGTCCGCCACCACCTGGTACGTTTCCGGATCGACGCTGATCGACGGCTGCCACGAGTTGTGGATCATGTCCGCCTTCGAGATGTCGCGGCACCCGCGCACGGGCACGACGACTTTGTCGAGACCGTACCGTTCGGCAATGCCGGCATCGGCCGCCATCTGCGAAACGAACGTCAGCGAAGTACGCGCGAGCGCGCCACCGCGTGTCGCGAACATCTCGCGATAGTGAACGGGCTGAGGCGTGGGAATCGACGCGTTCGGATCGCCCATCTGCGCGAGCGCGATCATTCCGCCCTTAAGGACGAGCGTCGGCTTGATCCCGAAGAACGCCGGCTCCCAGAACACGAGGTCAGCCCATTTGCCGGCCTCGATCGATCCCACTTCATGCGCGATGCCATGCGTGAGGGCCGGATTGATCGTGTACTTGGCCACGTAGCGCTTCGCCCGGAAGTTATCGTTGCGCGAGCTGTCTTCCTGCAGCGCCCCGCGTTGCACCTTCATCTTGTGCGCGGTTTGCCAGGTGCGGATGATGACCTCGCCGACGCGTCCCATCGCCTGCGAATCCGACGAAAGCATCGACAGCGCGCCGAGGTCGTGCAGGATGTCCTCGGCCGCGATCGTTTCGCGGCGAATCCGCGATTCGGCGAACGCGAGATCCTCGGCGATCGAAGGATCGAGGTGGTGGCAGACCATCAGCATGTCGAGGTGCTCGTCGAGCGTGTTGATGGTGTAGGGGCGCGTCGGATTCGTCGACGATGGCAGCACGTTCGCCTCGCCGCAAACCTTGATGATGTCGGGCGCGTGGCCGCCGCCGGCACCTTCGGTGTGATAGGTGTGAATCGTGCGGCCCTTGAAGGCCGCCACCGTCGCTTCGACGAAGCCGGCCTCGTTGAGCGTGTCGGTGTGAATCGCGACTTGCGTGTCGGTCGAGTCGGCCACGGAGAGGCAATTGTCGATCGCGGCCGGCGTCGTGCCCCAGTCTTCGTGCAGCTTGAGTCCGATGGCGCCGGCCTTGATTTGCTCGACGAGCGGATCGGGCAGGCTCGCGTTGCCCTTGCCGAGAAAGCCGAGGTTCATCGGCCAACCGTCGGCCGCCTGCAGCATGCGCTCGAGGTGCCAGGGGCCGGGCGTGCAGGTCGTCGCGTTCGTGCCCGTGGCGGGCCCCGTGCCGCCGCCGAGCATCGTCGTCACGCCCGACGCGAGCGCTTCGTCGATCTGCTGGGGACTGATGAAGTGAATATGCGTATCGACGCCGCCCGCCGTCACGATCAACCCTTCGCCGGCGATCACTTCCGTCGCCGCCCCGATGGCGATCGTGACGCCGGGCTGAATGTCGGGATTCCCGGCCTTGCCGATCGCGGCGATGCGGCCGTTCTTGATCGCGATGTCGGCCTTGACGATGCCCCAGTGATCGAGAATCACCGCATTCGTCACGACGGTATCGGCCACTTCGGCCGCGACGCGCTGCGATTGCCCCATGCCGTCGCGTATGACCTTGCCGCCGCCGAACTTCACTTCCTCGCCGTAGACGGTGAAATCGCGCTCGATTTCGATCAGCAGCTCGGTATCGGCAAGCCGGATCCGGTCGCCCGTCGTGGGGCCGAACATTTCCGCGTAGGCGCGGCGATCGATGCGAAGAGTCATGATGTTTCGGTGTCCGAAAGGATAAGCGTCGGGCGTATAGCGCGTGTGTCGGCAGGGCGGTGCGGTGCGGCGGCAGTCGGTCGCGGGCGCGAGAACGCGTCAGAGCGGGCCCATCACCTTGCCGTTGAAGCCATAGACAGTGCGGTCTCCGGCCAATGCGACGAGCTCGACCGTGCGCTCCTGTCCCGGCTCGAACCGCACGGCCGTGCCGGCCGCGATATTGAGCCTGAAGCCGCGCGCTCGCTCGCGATCGAAGGAAAGAGCGGCGTTCGCTTCGTAGAAATGAAAATGCGAGCCGACTTGCACGGGGCGGTCGCCCGTGTTCGCAACGGTCAGCACGACCGTTTCGCGGCCAGAGTTGAGCTCGATCTCGCCGGGCTCGGTCAGGATTTCGCCAGGGATCATGGGACCTTACCTCGCACGCTTACGGAATCGGATGGTGGACGGTCACGAGTTTGGTGCCGTCGGGGAACGTTGCTTCGATTTGAATATCGGGGATCATTTCGGGCACGCCTTCCATCACGTCGTCGCGCGTGAGCAGCGTCGTGCCGTAATGCATGAGCTCGGCGACGGTCTGGCCGTCGCGCGCCGCTTCCATCAGCGCCGCCGTGATGAACGCGACGGCCTCCGGGTAATTGAGCTTGAGCCCGCGTGCCTTGCGACGCTCGGCCAGCAGCGCCGCCGTGAAGATGAGCAGCTTGTCTTTTTCGCGTGGGGTGAGCTTCATCGTTTTACCTGCTTGCCGAGCGGTGCTCGAGCGCGGTTGCCGTTCCGTTACTGGACGAATTTCTGCAATTCTATGCTCTGCGGCGACCCGAAGATCTGCTCGGGCGGGCCGCTCTCCCAGACGCGCCCTTGATGCATGAAGACGACGGTATCGCTCACGCGGCGCGCGAAGCGCATTTCGTGGGTGACCATGATAAGCGTCATTCCCTCGCTCGCCAATTGTTCGACCACGCCGAGCACTTCGCCGACGAGCTCCGGATCGAGCGCCGACGTGATTTCATCGCACAGCAGCAATGACGGCTCCATGGCAAGCGCGCGTGCAATCGCGACGCGCTGCTGCTGGCCGCCGGAGAGCTGGCTCGGGTAGGCGTCGAACTTGTCGCCGAGGCCAACGCGCTGGAGCATTTGCTCTGCGCAAGCGTGTGCTTTCGCGCGCGGCGCTTTCTTGACGACGGTTTGCGCGAGCATGACGTTCTCGCCGGCGGTCAGGTGCGGGAACAGATTGTATTGCTGGAACACCATGCCGACCTTGAGCCGCAAGCGCCGCAAATCCGCATGACGGGCATCGATGCGTTCGCCGTCGATATCGATCGATCCCGAATCGATGCTTTCGAGCCCGTTCAGCGTGCGCAGGAGCGTGCTCTTGCCCGAGCCGCTGCGGCCGATGATCGTGACCACTTGGCCTTTTTCGACGTTCAGGTCGATGCCCTTCAGGACATGGGCCGAGCCGAACTGCTTATGGAGCGCGGTGACTTCAACGAGCGACATTGAGTTTTCTCTCCAGCGCACGGGCGGTGCGCGACAGCGGATAGCAGAGTGCGAAGTAAATGAGCGCGACGCAGCCGTAGACGAGGAACGGGCGGAACGTTGCGTTCGAGATCACCGTTCCCGCCTTCGTGAGCTCGGTGAAGCCGATGATCGAGACGAGCGCGGTGTCCTTCACCGCTTGCACGGAAAAGCCGACCGTCGGTGCGATGGCGATTCGAAAGGCCTGCGGAAGGATCACATGCCTCAATTGCTCTAAGTAGTTCATCGCGAGGCTTGCGGACGCTTCCCATTGCCCGCGCGGGATCGCTTCGACGCAACCGCGCCAGATTTCGGCGAGGTAAGCGCTCGTAAAGAACGTGAGACCGAGCGTTGCGGCCACCCATGGGTCGACGTCGAGTCCGATGAGCGGCAGTCCGAAGAACACGACGAAAAGCTGCATCAAAAGCGGCGTGCCCTGGAAGATTTCGATGTAAATCTTCGCGGCACTGCGCAGCGCGAACGACGGGGACACGCGTGCGAGCAGCAGCAGAAAGCCCGCTATGCCGCCCGAGCCGAAGGAGACGAGCGAGAGCAGGACCGTCCAGCGCGCGGCGAGCAGCAGGTTCTCGAGGATTTGTGTGAGGCTGAACTCGATCATCGTGAACCTCGCAGGAAGAGCCGCCGGCCTGCGATATTGAGCAGGGCACGTACGACGACGGCAAGCCCGAGATAGGCCACGGTAATCGCGAGATACGTTTCGAACGCCCGGAAATTACGCGACTGGATGTAGCTCGCCGCGTAGGTCAGATCGGGTACCGAGATCTGCGAAACGACGGCCGAGCCGAGCATGACGATGACGATTTGGCTCGACAGCGCCGGGAACACCTTTGCAAGAGCCTGGGGCAGCACGACATGCCGATAGGTTTGCGCGGGCGTCATGGCGAGCGAGGCTGCGGCTTCGAGATGTCCGCGCGGCACCGCGGCCACGCCTGCGCGAATGATCTCCGTGGCATAGGCGCCAAGGTTCAGCGTCATGGCAATGACCGATGCGGAGATCTCGTCGAGCCGTAGACCGAGGGCCGGAAGGCCGAAGAAGACGAAGAACAATTGGATGATGAACGGCGTGTTGCGAATCGCTTCGACATAGGCTGACGCGACCGCGCGCAACGCAGCCGAGCGCGCGTCGCGCGCGGCGGCGCCGCCGATGCCGATCGCGACGCCGAGCACTGTCGAGGCGGCCGTCAGCCCGAGCGTGAAGGTCGCCCCGCGCGCGAACATGCCCGCGTATTGCGCGAGGTCGCCGAATTGCAGCGCGTAGCTCATTACAGCGAAGCCGGCAGCGGCTGGCCGAGCCACTTCTTCGAGATCGCGTCCAGCGTGCCGTCATGCCTTGCGTTGGCGATCGCGGCGTTGACCTTTTCGAGCAGACGCGTTTCGTTCTTGTTGAGACCCACGTAGCAGGGCGAGCTCTTGATGACGAACTTCGGCTCGGGCAGGCGCGGCGGCTTCTTCGCGATGATGGCGGCGGCCACGACGTTGCCGGCGGCGATCAGCTCGACCTGTCCCGAGAGGAACGCTGCGATCGTGGCGTTGTTATCGTCGAAGCGCTTGATAGTCGCATTGGGGGCCATCTGAGTCAGCGCGACTTCTTCGAGCGCGCCGCGCGTCGCGCCTACCGTTTTGCCCGTCAAATCGGCCGGGCTCGCGACCTTGATGTCGGCCGGGCCGAAGACGCCCTGGTAGTAGGGTGCGTAGGCTTGCGAGAAGTCGATGACCTTCTCGCGCTCGGGCGTCTTGCCGAGCGAGGAGATGACGAGATCGACCTTGTTCGTCGTCAGGTAGGGGATCCGGTTCGCGCTGTTGACGGGCACCAGCTCGAGCTTCGCGTTCAGCGACTTCGCGAGCACGCCGGCCATGTCGATGTCGTAGCCCTGCGGCTTCATATCGGTGCCGACCGATCCGAACGGAGGATAGTCCTCGGGAACGGCGACACGCAGCACGCCGCTCTTCGCGATGGTGTCGAGCGCATCGGCTTGGGCGTTCTGACTCGATGTCGCGGCGGCAACAGCGACGGCCGCGACGAGCGCGGCAAAAGCGCGCCCGATGAAACGTTGCTTCATGGAACGGTCTCCTACGCGGCCACTCGCGCCGCGGGGAATGCGACACCGTCCGTAGCCGATTTGAGCGCCGGATTGAGCAAGGGCTATGCCAACGCCGGTTGCAACTGGTCTGGCCTGTCAGGCCCTTCCTGTATCAGCCGGCTAGAGCATTGAGTGCACCGAATCGGGCCGAGTGTCCCGATGTTCGCTTCATTTTGGTGCTTTCATGCCCCGTTTCATGGCGTTTTGAGCCGGCCTACGTTGCCCAGAGCCGCAGCGGGCGAGCGGCCACACCATGAACGATGGGCCGCAGCGTGGTCCAGCATTGGTGCATGAGCTGCTGCAACGGCTCCATCGACGAGGCGAGCACGCGCACGAGCAGCACCCCGCCGGGCAGCGCTGTGGCGCCCGCGCGCAACGTTGGTTCGAATGGCAACTGCTCGGCTAGCGTTTCGGCGAGCTCCGGCGTGCAGGCCGCGCCGAGCGCCCACAGCGTGCCGAAGGCAGCGAACCCGGCCAGGCCTTGGGGCGCATCCCGCAGCGAATCGTGTGCGTCCAACTGGGCGCGTTCATGCCATAGGAGCGAGCTGTCGTCGCCGTCTTCTAGTGCGATCGAGGTGATGGAAGTCAGCTCGCCGTTCGCCCACCGTTCGCCGGCCGCTTGCCGGCCGAGCTGCATCGCATCCCAGCCGATGGCCGTTGCCCCTGGTGCGATGGTGAAGGCGAATTCGAGGTCGGCTCGCGCATCATCGAAGACGATGTTGTTCTGCGGCAGCCAATCGAGCTTTCCGTTTGCGGCTACGTCGATCTGGATTTTCTGCGCGGCGCGTTGCCCGTTGGCCTTGTACCACTTCGTTGCGCCCGGTGTCGTCAAGACCGCGTGTGCGGCTTCCCCCACACCGATGTCAATGACGAGCCGGTCGCCGCCGGCGACACCGCCGGGCGGATGGACGATCACCGCATGGCAGATCCCATCGCCTTCGGGGTAGAGCGGCCGCTGCACGAGCAGCGGGCCGCTATGAAGGCGCTTCGATAACGTCGTGCGATCGGCGTTATGCGTGAAGCGGAGCTCGAGGCTGGCGTCCCAGCGATTCGCGGGTATCGGTTGCGCGCCGGGAAGCTGCGGCGAGACAGCCGGGGATGGCGCGGTGACGAATGAATTGTGTTGCGGTGAGAGCATCGACGGGGAAAGCGGCAACGGGGGCTGTGCCGCGAATCTACACGAACGAGGCAGTCGAGGCCAGTGTCCTTACCCAGTCCGCATCACCGGTGCCGATACGGTTCCGAGTCGGCCGCCCCGTTACTTCGTCCTAGTTTGATCGCACTAAAAGATCGCGATAGCGTTCGCGGCGCATCGTTCGCCTCGTTCATATGCGATCGCTTCATGCGTATCGCATATGCGCAATTGGAGCGATTCGATACGAACAGAGGCAATAACAAAGCAAGAGAGTAGGCGATGCAGAACCGAGTTAAAGAACGGGCTAACAAGGACATGACCGAATCGGATCAAAGCGCTGTTGCTTCGCCGGCTGGGGCCGTCCCCGACCCGCCGCGCATTCAAGTCGGTCGAGTGCAGGGCGTCACCCTCTTTGGCGCTCGCAACGAGCTTATCTGCGTCAAACAAATGCCGCTGCCGGGCGTCGTCATCTTCGTGCACGGCGTGAATTCCGAGGGGGAGTGGTACACCGCTGCCGAGGAGGGGCTGTGCAAAGGGCTAAACCGGCGGTTGGGCCGCTTGGACGACCAGCTGGCTTATACGGGCGTCAAGGCCGGGCAGATGGCGCCGGTCAGTTACATCGAGAGTTTGACGCCTGACGGTTACGTCAATCCGAAGATGTGGGCTGATACTTATATCAAGCCGGATCCGTCGTTCTCGCCTGTGATCCACTTCCGTTGGGGCTACAAGGCGAACAAGCAGGATCTCAAGGACTACGGCGCGAACCTGTTTCTCAACGAGCACAATTACTGGGGCGGCGGCCCGTTTGCGAATGGCTGTTCGAGCCTCGCGGATTTATGGAGCCCGGGGCTCGACGATCGAATCTTCGGCTGGCTCACGGTGCAGGCGTTGAATTCCACGCCGCGCCTGGTCTATCAGACGCCCCCGCGCGCCTACATGGTGATGGCCGCGCTGCGGCTCGCCAATCTGATCAAGTCGATACGAGAAAAGCAAGCCGATGTGCCGATCACCGTCGTCTGTCACAGCCAGGGCAACATGATCGGGATGGCGGCCGCGTTTCTCGGCGACCGGATGTCCGACGTGACTGACCCGTGGGGCAAGGCCGGAAGCTGCGTGGCGGACGCCTACGTGTTGGCCAATGCGCCGTACAGCCTCGTCGAGAAGCTGGGCATGGAGAACTGGGCGCAGCGCACGGTGCGCGATGCCGATGGCAACCGCGGCCGCGCGACGTTCAACGCGCGGGCTGAAACGTTGAAAGCCTTCTTCGAGATATTGCGCAAGCGCGCGGCGCTGGAGCCCGATGCACGCGAACTCGATGAGGACATGGGCAACAAACGGCCCTCCGCGAAAGGGAAGCCGTATAGCGCCGGGCAGGACCGCACGAGTCACGGCCTGAACGGCCATACGCTAGGCCGCGTGACGCTCTATTGCTGTCCGCACGATCAGGTGATCTCGGCGACGACCGTGCAAGGCATTGGCTGGCGTGGCATGAGCGCCGAGGAGATCGAGCGGACTGGCGGTCATGGCGTCTTCACGCAGCGCGTCTTCGCATCGGGGTGGGTAGTCGGAAAGGATCCAACTGATAGCCCTACGTATCGTTATTGGGAAGACGACTGGCGCGTGACGGTGAACCGGAGCAAGGGATTCTGGTATCCACCGTCGCCGAGTGCCCAGTTCGGGCTATATCGAGCACTGAACGCAAACGAGAATCCGTTGGCGGCGCTGGGCACGTTGGCAAGTGCGCCGCTTCTCTATTTCGCCAGGCTCATTGCGAAGCCGCGCATCAACGCGGATCCACCGGAGAAATGGAGCATCCCGCTAGCCGCGCCGAAGCTGGACGAGCCGTTCGAGCCCGAGGCGATGCGCTATGGGCGGGTGTCGGAGATTGTCGTTGATGGCTTGACCAGTCGGTTCAATGAGAGCTACGACCCGCCGTCTGCCGCACGCAACGCGCAAAAGCGCGAGGGTGATAAGGACGCGGACGACCCTTACGACACATTCAGATCGGACGAGCCTGGAACCCAGGCACAGGGAACGCAGGAATCGGAGGCCGCGCAACGCTACGAGCACCACGCACTGATGCGCCAGGAGGCTCGCCGAAACGAGCGGCACGGCCGCACCAAAGGGTGGGTGGCCGACGACGGCAAGGTGGTCGGCGAAGACAATCTGGCCAAGGCGACGATCGAATACAAAGCATGGCGTAACGGGCAGATCGGCAAGATTCTGAAGGAGGGCAGCAAAAACAATCCGACAAACCATTCGACGATTCTGACCAATCCGATGCATGCCAGGAAAGCGCTCGCATATGACATCGCGATCGGCCTTTGCTATCTGTCGGAGGATGACTGGTGGGCGCTTCGTATCGAGGCGGATTGGCGGTTCGGAAATGGTTTGAGCGACACCAATCCGGCCAAAATGTACTGGGAATACTTCGACATGGGGACTAAAAATGGCGTGCCACTACATGACTGGGCACACAACGATCCTGAGGCCGTGAAGCCAGCCGAGATCGACGATCAGCGAGAGGGCGATTTGTTCCTGAGCGCGGGGGGTGTTGTATGAGTTCATTGATAGGCACTTGGCGCCGGCGGCTTTTGCTCGCAGTTGGTGCCACTTTGTTCACCTTCGCGATGACACTGGCCTGGATGCTTTACGCGGACTCGCGCGAGCCACAATACTTTACCGATGAGGACTTCATGAAGCGATTGGTGCATTTTCCTTTCTGGATGGGCGTATGTGTTTTGGCGGTGAGCACATTTTTTTCACTCGGCATATTCGATACAGCGAAAGCGCAAACAGTCGCGACGAAAGCCGGAGCCGTGGAGGCGGACGAGCCGTTCGTTGCGCAAGTGGTAGGGATCGAGTGGTTAAATCCGCTCCAGCGTCGCGACTATCCAACGGAGTGGCAAATTTTATGGACGCTCGGTCTCGTCAAGCCGAACAAGAACGACGACATGGTGAGGACCGATCCTGCTAGTTTTACTTCGCTTCAGCCAGTTGCGGGAATCGCCTATGGCAACCGCGGCACGGAAACATTCAAAGGCTTCTACCACAAGTACGTTGACAAGCTTCTCGGGATTTTCGACGAAAGATATGTGATGAACGCGAAATACTTCTATACGGTCAAGCCAGATGACCGAAGGAAGTGGCGGGAAGTGGCCGGCATTCACGTCGAACTTGCGATCCCCTCTGATCGTCTCGATCCGGCCGAAGCGCAAACGTATCTAAGTAGTAGGATCATGAGGTACTTCGAAATCGGTAACAAGTCGTTTCCCGACCTCTGGAGCAAAGATACGCCACCCGACGTACGCATAACGCCGGGCGGCCCCAACGCGGGCTTCGCTTCGCTAAACGCCGCACTCGATTACCTCCAGGCGCACCCGCAGGAAAGCGTCTGGGTGATGAACTGGGACGCGCCGAGCTTTCCGCCGAAGGACAATCAACTCAACGAAAACATCGCGCTGCTGATCCTCGCCGGACCGGAGATGAAAACCGAGCGCGCGCCGCTCGCCTGGATCGGTAAAGCGGCGACCGGCAACGTCAAAGACCACGAAAAAACGGCCGGCACGACGCGAGCAGTCCAGGCATGGAAAGCCGCGATCGCCGCGGCGGCGCACAACGCGAACGTATCGGTCAATGACATCGACTACGTCATTCACGACGCGGGCAAGGGCAGCGACGAGGCGTCGCAGCGTATCGGCACGCTCGGCCGTACGCTCACAGAAAGCTTGCCGGAATTCGAGTTCCAGAAGCAGACATTCAACACCGCTGGGCTGCTTGGCTACATGGGCGCCGGGACGGCACTCACCAACGTCGTCCTTGCGATCGGGCGCGCTAACCATTTAGGCGGCAATGTTCTCGTGGCGGGCACGACGAATTCAGACGAACCAGTCGCCGTCGCGATCAGACCTCCCGAGAAGCTGAACCCGATCGATCCCGAAGCCGAGTGGTTCAGAGCGCGAGGCGAGAGCGACGCCTACCTACCGTGGTGGGGGCGCCGCTATGACTCGACCTATAACGACTGGCAGGGTTGGTCCTGGTGAGAAAGAGGAGCGACGGAATGCGAGGCATCATCCGAGTCGGAGACGCAACGAGTCACGGTGGCAGGGTCGAAACAGGGAGCGACATGAGCGACGTGATGGGTCGCGCGGTCGCCAGACTCGGCGATCGCTGTTCGTGTCCGGTCGCCGGACACGGATCCTGCGTGATCACAGAAGGCGATCCGGACTTCATCGTCGACGGCAAGCCTGCAGCTTTCGACGGCCACAAGACGACTTGCGGTGCGACGCTCATCTCGAGCCTTTCATCGTCAGTGCGCGTATGAGCGCGAGTCGCTTGCACGATGGAGGGCCGCTTGAGCAGAACAAGCAGATGTTGAACGATCACCACAGCTGTCGGTGCCACGACGCCTTTTCCCACTAGTCCACCTTCGATATATGTGGAACTTAGCGAGGGGAATTCCCCTGTACTGGCATCTGGCGCTCGACACGACGATTACGCACTTCTTCACCATATATCTCGCTCACGGCGGCCACTTCGCGCTTGCTGCAGCCGTGTCGACGGGGGATTCGCTGTTGAAACTCGTCTTTGCGGTGGCGGGTTCCGCGGTGGCCGCGCGAACCGGGCTGCCGACGCGAGTTGCCTGGTGTCGCTACCTACGTCCGGCTTTGGCAGTGGCGTGGCTCGCCGCCATTTCATTGCTGTACAGCGAAGGCAGTGATCTCCTTGTTATCACAGCCGTTATCGCCTTCAAGGTTGTCCTGTTGGTCGACGGCGCGTTCAGTGCGGATTTCCCGTTTGTCGCGCAGCAAGCATTCGCGCTCGATCTGACTCAGAGCGCGAGCATACAAAACATCATTTGGCGCGGATCGCTCGCTGTTGCGCCGGCATTCGCTCTAAGCATCGTCAATCGCGACGTGGACATCTTCTATTTCGTGCCGGTGATAGTTGTTTTGTTGGGTCTCAGCCTGTTCGCGCTCCAGTCTGTCGATGAGACAGTGCTCGAATCTGGCTCTGCGGAGAGGTCCGAAAGCGACGATGTCCGTTCCAAGCGGCTGTTCAGTTCGGTCATGAGGAACCGATTGATGCGATGGGGGCTGGTCTATCAGCTTGTCGTTAACTTTGCTTTTGGAGGGGTAACGTACCTGCTCATCGTTGAGCTAAAGCCGACGTCGAACATCGCTTTGAATGGCATCAGTGCGTTGTATCTTCTATTTTTTGTCTATCAGATCGCCGTCATGCTGATGGGTGACGGCGCCATTCCGGTAACGAGGCTGGGCGGCATTGTCGGTATCGTTGCCCTGACGGCAGGACTGACCATAGCGATCGGGTCGTGTACGAACTTCTGGCTCGATATCACGCTCTGTTCTTCGATGGGCCTACTGTATGCATTCGAGCTTGGCGCTGTTCAGAAGGTACTGATCTCGAAGCTGAAGGGTCCTCAATACCTGAGCTACTCGGCGTTATCAAAGGTTTGCGCTCGACTATCATCGGCGGCAAGCGTGGCCATGCTCGGTTTCGGCGTAGCAATGGGCGTATCGCCATCTTCATTGCTGATCATGTGCGGGGTAGTTGGCCTCTTCGGCGCGCTGCTTCTCAAACTCTGCGTTCCTCAAGCGAGTGGCCGTGTTGCTAGTGCGCAGATGAGCAACGAGGGAGGTGCTTAGACAGCAATCAACTCCCGAACCCCCTTCTCACCCACCCGGGCTCCCGCTCCGCCCGCGACGATCTCGCCACGCCGCATGACCCAATACCGGTCAGTCAGCGCTCTGGCGAAGTCGTAATACTGCTCGACGAGGCAGTCGAGCCAGCGCCCTTACCCAGTCCGCATCGCCCGTGTTGATGCCGACCCGAGTCGTCCGTCCGGTTATTTCGTCCTAGTTTGATCGCACTAGAAGATCGCGATAGCGTTCGCGGCGCATCGTTCGCCTCGTTCACATGCGATCGCTTCATGCGTATCGCATATGCGCAATTGGAGCGATTCGATACCAACAGAGGCAATAACAAAGCAAGAGAGTAGGCGATGCAGAACCGAGTGCTAGTACAAGTTGGGTACGGGCCTTTGCCGTCCCAGGCGAATCGCGCCTTTCGATTGAAGTGGCGCGATAACGAGAAGGAGTTCGATGGGCTCATCCTGCCGCAGCGCATCGATATCCGCGAGGAAGTTTGCGGCGGTATCGAGGGCAGGCTGTCTTGCGTGACCGGCATCGACGGCATATCGCTTACTGCTTTGCTCGGCGTGCCGGTCGCCGTCCAGCTCGTGACGGACCGCGGCGACCTGCATTCGATTTGCGGGATCGTGACGGACGCGTGGAAGGGTGCGTCCGATTTGGGGCTGATCGCCTATCAGCTCGTCATTCGCGATGCACTGAGCATTCTCGAGCGGCGCGTCAACACACGGATTTTTCGAAACCAGACGGTGCCGGGGATCGTCGCTACGCTCGTCGCGGAGTGGCACCGCAAGAGTTCGACGCTGGCGAGTTCGTTCGGTCTCGACATGTCCCGGCTGCAGCGCGACCGATATCGGAGCCACGATCAGACGATCCAATTCGAGGAGTCCGACGCCGATTTCATTCGCCGGCTGTGCCGGCGGGAAGGTATCGCCTGGTTCATCAAAGCGGGCAAGCGCAATCACGGAAGCGGGTACGACCGTAAGGCGGTCGCACATACGCTCGTCCTGTTCGAGCGGTCTCATAGTCTCGACGATTCTTCGGCAGGGTGTGTTCACTATCGATCGCATGATGCGCACGAGCAGCGCGACACGATCACTCGACTTTCTTCGGGGCGCCGGATCGTGCCGGGCTCGACACGGAACGTGGGCTGGAATCGGGACCAGGCGCGACTGGATCATGTTGGAATGCGGACGGGAGTCGATCAGGGTGAAGCCGGCAACGACCTCGCGAGCTTGCTGAAGGATGCTCGCATCGATCCGCCCGATACCGCCGATTCCTGGGATCAGTACGACCAACACGGCACGTGGCGCGCGGATGCCTATCTCGCGCGGAGCATGTGCATCGAAGGCGCGAGTAATGTGCGCGACCTTGCGGTGGGCCATAGGATCGGCATCGCCGGGCACCCCGACTTCGACCGGCTGCACGAGTGGAATCGATGGGTCATCGTGACGTCCCTTCATCATCGCGGCGAAAACAATCTTCCCAAGGAGTTGACCGACCGCGCGCAGGCGCTCTTTGCTGCGAGCCAGTGGCTGTTCGATTCTCCGCCCAGCTCGGTGAATACGCACGCTCGGCCGAGCGCATGGCCAGGCACACCGGAAAGCCGCTACCAGAACACGTTTAGTTGCGTTTCGCGCGATACGCCATTGACGCCGCTCTACGATCCTCGGGTTCATTTGCCGCGCGTGCATCCGATTACGGGTGTCGTAGTGTGTCCCGAAGGCGATGAGGTCTATTGTGACGAGCTTGGACGAATCCGCGTGCGGATTGAGGGGCTTAACGCCGATGATCACGAACATGCGAAAGGGGCCGGTACGAGCGGCACGCCCGCGGATAGCGCGGCTGTACCGGTGAGCACGCGGTGGGCGGGCTCGCGCTTCGGCGAGAGCCTGCTGCCGCGCAGAGGCATGGAAGTCATCCTCGACTTCATGAATGGCGATCCCGATAAGATGTTCGTCGCTGGTGTGTTCTACAACGGCGCGAAAACGCCGGCTGCTTTCAGCAACAAGGGATCGCTGCCTGCGAACCGCCGTTTGTCCGGGATCAAGACCCAGGAAATCAAGGGCACGCGCTATAACCAATTGCGGTTCGACGACACCACGGGGCAGATAAGCAGCCAGCTCGCCAGCGCGCACGCGAGCAGCGAACTCAATTTGGGTTATCTCACCCATCCGCGCGAAGACGGGTGGGCGGAAGCGCGCGGCGAAGGGGCGGAGTTGCGCAGCGACGCGAGCGTGGCCATCCGCAGTGGGAAAGCGTTGCTGATCTCGGCTTGGCAGCGACTGAATGCAGCCGGCGGTCAATTGTCGCGCGATGAATATCTTCGTTTGATGCAGGAATGCATGGCGCTTTCGCGCAGCCTCGGCGAATACGCGGCGGCGCATCGTGGCGTCGATTTCGATATGCAGCCGCAAGACGAACTTGCTTCAACGGTGAAGAGCTGGCCGGATGCTGATGGAGACGGTTCGACCGAACAAGCTGCGATCGGCATTACGGCGCCGGCCGGCATCAGCGCCGCGACATCGAAAACGATAGCGATGCATGCGGGCGGCAATGTGGACTCGGTCGCGCAGGGGAACATTCAATTCGCGAGTGCTCATCGGGTCAATCTTCAAGCCGGACATGGCGTAGCGATGTTCGCGCATCGAGAGGGTGTCTCGGCCATCGCCAATCAAGGCAAGGTCACGCTTCAGAGTCAGGCCGACGATACGCAGATCGAGTCGGCGAAGAACATCCGGCTCATGGCTGCGGACGGCCAACTCGCCGGCACTGCGACCGACGAGGTGGTCTTTGTCACCTCCGGCGGGGCGTACTTGAAGCTTCGGGGTGGCGATATCGAATTGGGTTGTCCCGGCCGCTTCGCGGTAAAGGCGGCAGGCCATACATGGGATGGGCCGGCGAGCATGAGCGCGGACTTTCCGTCATTTGACGACGCGGCGCTTGACCGCATGCCGAAACTCGTTCGTGCCACGGACGCGGAAGGCATCGCCGGTTACGACGCTGAAGTTCGGCGAGCCGCGGGGCAGATCGCCAAGGGTGAGACCGATGCGGCGGGATGGTCTGAACCAATCAACAGCGACCAATTCGAGCAGTTGGACGCGATCTTCTTCAAGAAGAACACGTGATCAAAGAACGTGACAACAAGAATATGAGCGACTTCAATCTGAATACGGCTGTGTCACCAGCTGGGGCGGTCACCGACCCGCCGCGCATTCAAGTCGGCCGCGTGCAGGGCGTCACCCTCTTTGGCGCTCGAAACGAACTGATCTGCGTCAAACAGATGCCGCTGCCGGGCGTCGTGATCTTCGTGCACGGTGTGAACTCCGAGGGCGAGTGGTACACCGCCGCGGAGGAGGGGCTCTGCAAAGGGCTAAACCGGCGGTTGGGCCGCTTGGACGACCAGCTGGCTTATACGGGCGTCAAGGCTGGGCAGATGGCGCCCGTCAGCTATATCGAGAGTCTGACGCCTGATGGTTACGTCAATCCAAAGATGTGGGCTGAGAGTTATATCAAGCCCGATCCGTCGTTTTCTCCGGTCATCCATTTCCGTTGGGGCTACAAGGCGAACAAGCAGGACTTGAAGGACTACGGCGCAAACTTGTTTCTCAACGAGCACAACTACTGGGGCGGCGGCCCGTTTGCGAATGGCTGTTCGAGCCTGGCGGATCTATGGAGCCCGGGGCTCGACGATCGGATATTCGGCTGGCTCACGGTGCAGGCGTTGAATTCCACGCCGCGCCTGGTCTATCAGACGCCCCCGCGCGCCTACATGGTGATGGCCGCGCTGCGGCTCGCCAAACTGATCAAGTCGATACGAGAAAAGCAAGCCGATGTGCCGATCACCGTCGTCTGTCACAGCCAGGGCAACATGATCGGGATGGCGGCCGCGTTTCTCGGCGACCGGATGTCCGATGTGACTGACCCGTGGGGCAAGGCCGGAAGCTGCGTGGCGGACGCCTACGTGTTGGCCAATGCGCCGTACAGCCTCGTCGAGAAGCTGGGCATGGAGAACTGGGCGCAGCGCACGGTGCGCGATGCCGATGGCAACCGCGGCCGCGCGACGTTCAACGCGCGGGCCGAGACGTTGAAAGCCTTCTTCGAGATATTGCGCAAGCGCGCGGCGCTGGAGCCCGATGCACGCGAACTCGATGAGGACATGGGCAACAAACGGCCCTCCGCGAAAGGGAAGCCGTATAGCGCCGGGCAGGACCGCACGAGTCACGGCCTGAACGGCCATACGCTAGGCCGCGTGACGCTCTATTGCTGTCCGCACGATCAGGTGATCTCGGCGACGACCGTGCAAGGCATTGGCTGGCGTGGCATGAGCGCCGAGGAGATCGAGCGGACTGGCGGTCATGGCGTCTTCACGCAGCGCGTCTTCGCATCGGGGTGGGTAGTCGGAAAGGATCCAACTGATAGCCCTACGTATCGCTATTGGGAAGACGACTGGCGGGCGACGGTGAACCGGAGCAAGGGATTTTGGTATCCGCCGTCGCCGAGTGCCGAGTTCGGGCTCTACCGCGCATTGAACGCGAACGAGAATCCGTTGGCCGCGCTGGGCACGTTGGCAAGTGCGCCGCTTCTCTATTTCGCCAGGCTCATCGCGAAGCCGCGCATCAACGCTGATCCGCCAGAGAACTGGACCATCCCTGTAACCGCGCCGAAGCTGGACGAGCCGTTCGAGCCCGAGGCGATGCGCTATGGGCGGGTATCACAGATTGTCGTTGATGGCTTGAAGAGCCGGTTCAATGAGAGCTATGACCCGCCGTCCGCCGCGCGCAATGCGCAAAAGGCCGAGGCTGAGAAGAACGCGGACGACCCCTACGACACTTTCAAGTCGCAAGAACCGGAACTGCAAGCACAAGGCACGGTGGAATCCGAGGCGGCGCAACGCTACGAGGACCACGCGCTCATGCGTCAGGAGGCACGCCGAAACGAGCGCCACGGCCGTACCAAAGGGTGGGTGGACAACAACGGCAAGGTGGTTGGCGAAGACAATCTGGCCAACGCAACGATCGAATACAAAGCATGGCGCAACGGGCAGATCGGCAAGATTCTGAGTGAGGGCAGCAACAACAATCCGACGAACCACTCGACGATCTTGACCAATCCGACGCATGCAGAGAAAGCGCTCGCATACGACATCGCGATTGGCTTGTGCTACCTGTCGCAGCGCGACTGGAAGACGCTGCGTATCGAGGCGGATTGGCGGTTCGGAGATGGTTTGAGCGACAGTCATCCCAATAAGAAGTACTGCACGTACTTCAAGTACGGGACCTATCGCGATGAGCCCTTGCATGACTGGGCGCGCGCCGATCCCGAGGCCGTCAAACCGGTGACGATTCAGGGCCAGCGCGAGGGCGATGTGTTCCTGAACGCGGGAGACTTTGTATGAACGCACTAATCGGCACGTGGCCTCGCCGGCTCTTGCTAGCGGTCGTCGCTGTGGTGGTGACCTTCGCGGCCATGCTGGCGTGGATGCTTTATACGGATCAGCGCGGCCCGCAATACTTTACCGATGAGGACTTCATGAAGCGATTGGTGCATTTTCCTTTCTGGATGGGTGTATGCGCGTTCGTGGTGAGCACGTTCTTTGCGCTCTGCGTGTTTGAAACGGCCGCTGCACAAACTGTTGTGACGAAACCCATACCGGCAGAAGCCCCTAAGCCGTTCGTTGCTCAGGTGGTAGGACTCGAATGGCTGAATCCGCTGCAGCGTCGCGACTATCCAACGGAGTGGCAAATCTTATGGACGCTCGGTCTAGTCAAGCCGAACAAGAACGACGACATGGTGAGGACCGATCCCGCAAGTTTTACGACGCTTCAGCCTGTCGCGGGAATCGCCTATGGCAATGACGGCACTGAAACATTCAGGGGCTTCTACCACAAGTACATCGAAAAACTCATTCCAATCTTCGCCGAAAGATACGTAATGAACGGGAAGTACTTCTATACGGTTAAGCCAGACGACCGAAAACAATGGCGGGAATTGGCCGGCATCCATGTTGAGTTGGCGATACCTTCCGACCGTCTCGACCCGGTTGAAGCGGCAGCGCTTTTGCGCGACGAAATGGTGTACGCCTTCGAAATTGGCAGCAAGGCCTTCCGGGACCTATGGAGCAAAAGCACACCACCCGATGTCCGTGTTACTCAGGGAGGTCCTAACGCGGGCTTCACCTCACTGAACGCAGCACTCGATTACCTCCAGGCGCACCCGCAGGAAAGCGTCTGGGTAATGAACTGGGACGCGCCGAGTTTCCCTCCTAAAGATAATCAGCTCAACGAAAACATAGTGCTGCTGATCCTCGCCGGACCGGAGATGAACACCGAGCGAGCGCCACTCGCTTGGATCGGCAAGGCAGCGGCAGCCCACGTCAACGACTATGAAAAAACTGCCGGCACGACACGAGCAATCCAGGCATGGAAAGCGGCGATTGCGGCGGCGGCAAACAACGCGAACATATCGGTCAATGACATCGATTACGTCATTCACGACGCAGGCAAAGGCAGTGATGACGCCTCGCAGCGCATCGGCGCGCTTGGCCGTACGCTCACCGAAACACTGCCGGAATTCGACTTCCAGAACCAGACATTCAACACCGCTGGGCTGCTCGGCTACATGGGCGCCGGGACGGCACTCACCAACGTCGTCCTTGCGATCGGGCGCGCCAATCATTTAGGCGGCAATGTCCTCGTGGCGGGCACGACGAATTCAGAGGAGCCGGTCGCCGTCGTGATTACTCCTCCGAAGAAGCTAAACCCAATCGATCCCGACGCGGACTGGTTTAGAGCACGAGGAGAGGGGTACGCCTACCTACCGTGGTGGGGGCGCCGCTACGACTCGACCTATAACGACTGGCAGGGTTGGTCTTGGTGACAACGAGGAGCGACGAAATGCGAGGCATCATCCGAGTAGGTGACGCAACGAGTCACGGTGGCAGCGTTGAAACGGGCAGCGACATGAGTGACGTAATGGGCCGTGCCGTCGCAAGACTCGGCGACCGCTGCTCGTGTCCGATCGCTGGCCATGAGTCTTGCGTCGTCGCTGAAGGCGACCCGGACTTCATCGTCGACGGCAAGCCTGCAGCTTTCGACGGCCACAAGACGACTTGCGGTGCGACGCTCATCTCGAGCCTTTCATCTTCAGGGCGCGTATGAACGAAGCCGCCTGCATGACGCAGGCGGCTCAATCGCTTAAACAGCAATCAACTCCCGCACCCCCCTCTCATCCATCTCGTCTCCCGCCCCACCCGCAACGATCTCGCCACGCCGCATGACCCAATACCGATCGGCGAGCGCACGCGCAAAGTCGTAATACTGCTCGACAAGGAGAATCGTCATCCCCGTCTCATCGACGAGCCTCCTAAGCGTCCGCCCGATCTCCTGAATGATCGAAGGCTGAATCCCCTCGGTCGGCTCGTCGAGAATCAAAAGCTGCGGCTCGCTCATCAAAGCACGCCCGATCGCCAGCTGCTGCTGTTGTCCACCTGAAAGATCGCCACCGCGCCGCTTCCGCATATCCTTCAGCACGGGAAAAAGCGAGTAAATGCGCTCGGGTACTTCCGAGACCGGCTTACGGCTCGCTGCGCCAACGAGCAGATTCTCTTCGACGGTCAGCCGCGCAAAAATCTCTCGCCCTTGCGGCACATACCCGAGCCCGCGCGAGACGCGTGCATGCGGCGGCAGCGCCTCTATCGATTGCCCGCCCCAGGCGATCGTGCCGCTTTTCGCGCGCACGAGCCCCATGAGGCAGCGCAACAGCGTCGTCTTGCCTACGCCGTTCCGCCCGAGCAGCACGGTCAGCGATCCCTGCGGCACTTCCATCGTAACGTCGCGCAGAATATGGCTACCGCCATAGAACTGATTGAGCCTGTCGATGTTGAGCATCGATCCAATTCCTTGTTAATTAGCGCCCAAGATACGACTCGATTACCGCTTCATCGCGCTTCACTTCGTCGAGTGTTCCCTCGGCCAATACCCGCCCTTCGGCCATGACGGTCACGCGCGAGCGCTCGCCCGCGAGCGCGGCGACGAACTCCATATCGTGCTCGACGACGAGCATCGAACACGTCCCGCGCAGACGATCGAGCAACTGGGCGAGCGCCATCGTCTCGTCGTCGGTCATGCCGGCCGCCGGCTCGTCGAGCAACAGCAGTGCGGGCCGCTGCATCAGCAGCATCCCGATCTCGAGCCGTTGCTTCTGTCCATGCGAAAGCTCACCGGCCAGCCGACGCGCGCTCGCTTCCAGCCCGATCGTCTCGAGGGTCTCCTCGATCCGCGCCTGCGCTTCCCGATTCAATTGGGCGCGCAGCGACGCCCACCATCCCTTGTCGGCCTGCATCGCGAGTTCGAGATTCTCCCAAACAGGGTGTTGCTCGAACACGGTCGGCTTTTGAAACTTTCGACCGATACCCGCGCGTGCGATGGAAGGCTCGTCCATGCGCGTAAGATCGAGCGTCTGTCCGAGAAAGACCTTGCCGTGATCGGGCCGGGTCTTGCCCGTGACGACATCCATCATCGTCGTCTTGCCCGCACCGTTCGGCCCGATCACGCATCGCAGCTCGCCGACGTCGAGCGTAAGCGTCAAGCTGTTGAGCGCGCGGAAGCCGTCGAAGCTGACGGTGACATCCTCGACGTAAAGAATCGTTCCGTGCGAGACGTCGATCGTGCCTTGCGCGACGGCATGGCCCATTGCGGCAGTGCCCGAGAGCGCGTGGTTGTCGGCCACAGCGCTGTCCGTAACGACATTCATCGCTGCGTCCTCCGGGAGAAAACACGCTCGGCGAGCCCTACGAGCCCACGCGGCATGACGAGCGGCACGACGACGAAGAGGGCGCCGAGGAAAAAGAGCCAATACTCGGCGAAATAAGCGGTAAAGAAGCTCTTCGCGCCATTGACGGCGAATGCGCCGACGATCGGCCCGATCAGCGTCCCGCGTCCGCCTACGGCCACCCATATCGCCATTTCGATCGAGTTGCCGGGCGACATTTCGTTCGGATTGACGATGCCGACCTGCGGCACATAGAGGGCGCCGGCGATCGCGCAAAGCACGGCCGACAGCGTCCAGACGAAGAGCTTGTACGCGAGCGGGCTGTAGCCGAGGAACATGAGCCGCGTTTCGCTGTCGCGCATGGCGGTCACAACGCGCCCGAGCTTGGAAACGACGATCGCGCGCGCCGCAAGAAACGCGAGCACGAGCACTGCGAACGTCAGTAGGAACAGCATAGTCCGCGTGCCTGGATGCGTGATCGGAAAGCCGGCAATGCGCTTGAAGTCCGTGAAACCGTTGTTGCCACCAAATCCCGTTTCGTTGCGATAGAAGAGCAGCATCGCGGCATACGTCAGCGCCTGCGTGATGATCGACAGATAGACCCCTTGCACGCGCGACCTGAACGCGAAGAAGCCGAACGTCCAGGCGAGCACGGCCGGCACGAGCACGACGAGCACGAGCGCATACCAGAGATGCGAGGTGCCGTGCCAGTACCAGGGCAACTCGTGCCAGTTGAGAAACACCATGAAGTCGGGCAGATCGCTCTGATAGACACCGTCATGACCGATTGCGCGCATCAGGTACATGCCGATCGCATAGCCGCCAAGCGCAAAGAAGAGGCCGTGCCCCAGGCTCAGGATTCCGCAGTAGCCCCAGACCAAATCGAGCGCGAGTGCGGCAATCGCGTAGCACATGAACTTGCCGCCGAGCGTCAGCGCATAAGCGGACAGATGAAACGCGCTCGATTGCGGCAGCACGAGGGCGGCGAACGGCACGCCGACACCTACCGCAACGATCAGCGCGACGAGGGCGGCCCAGGCGGGGCGCGGCAGGAGCGCACGGCGCGGAGGAAGTCCGAGCGCAAAGCCCGACAACGTGGGGTCGCCGGCCACGCTCGCCTCGGCGATGGTGTGGCCGGCGAGCGGCGAAGTGGAAGTCGTAATGGTCATATAGCGTGTCTCAAGCGCTGCGCCCCTTGAGTGCGAAGAGCCCCTGCGGACGTTTCTGGATGAAGAGCACGATCAATACGAGCACGGCGATCTTCGCGAGGACGGGCCCGGAAAGCGGCTCGATCGCTTTGGCGAGCACCCCGAGCCCGAAGCTGCCGAGCACCGTGCCCGCGAGCTGGCCGACGCCGCCTAGCACGACCGCCATGAACGAATCGACGATATAGCTCTGGCCAAGGTCGGGGCCAACATTGCCGATCTGGGAAAGCGCGCAGCCGCCGAGCCCGGCGATGCCCGCGCCGAATGCGAAGGCATACGAATCGATGCGTGCCGTCTTGATGCCGACGCAGGCCGCCATGCTGCGATTCTGCGTGACCGCGCGCACGAACAGGCCGAGCCGCGTGCGCGTGAGTACGGCCCATGCGATCGCGATGACGGCAAGCGAGAAGGCAAGAATCGCGATTCGGTTGTAAGGCAGGATCAGGTTCGGCAGCACGATAATGCCGCCCGTCATCCAATGCGGGTTCGCCACTTGGACGTTTTGCGCGCCGAATAGTGTCCGCGTGGCCTGAATAAGCACGAGACTAATGCCGAACGTGGTCAGCAGTGTTTCGAGCGGCCGCCCGTAAAGATGCTTGATGATGAGGCGTTCGATGACGATGCCGACAGCCGCCGCGGCCGCGAACGAAACGGGTACCGCGACGAGCGGATACCAGTCGAACGCCGCGGGTGCGTAGTGCTGAAACGCGTTCTGCACAACGTACGTGGCATAGGCGCCGATCATGAGGAATTCACCGTGTGCCATGTTGATGACACCGATGACGCCATAGGTGATCGCGAGGCCGAGCGCTGCCAGCAACAGCACACTGCCAAGTGAGACGCCGGCAAACAGCGTTCCGGCGATGCGGCTTTCGCGTTCGACGGCATCGAGCGCGTCGATGCCGCGCTGCGCCGCTTCGCGAACGCGCGCGTCGGGCTCGGAGAACGTCCCATCGGGGCGCTTGGCGACGAGCGGGCGCAGCAGCGCGTACGTGTCGGGATCGTGGCGCGCCGCGACGAGCTCGGTGGCTTCGAGCCGCTTGGCCGGATCGCGATCCGACAGGGCCGTGGTGGCCCAAAGCGTATCGAGCCGGTGCTTGAGGGCCGGGTCCGTCTCCTTGGCCCGGGCCCTATCGATGAGGGGCTTCATGGCCGGATCGGGATTGTTCAACAGCGCGTCGACGGCCGCGCGCCGCGTGGCAACGTCGGGCGAGGCGAGTTGCAGGCCAGCGAGTGCGCCGGCAACTTGGGTGCGCAGCGAGTTGTTCAACGTAATGGCCTGCGCATCGCCGACCGCGACCATTTTTCCGGTAACGGCATCCTGCGCCTGATCGCCCGCATCGTTCGGCTGAATCAGCACTTCACCGGAAGACGTGGCCAACGCCTGATCGTTGGCGAGCGCATTGAGGACTGCTAACGAACGCGCATCGTGCTCGGCGACGAGCTTGTCGATGACGGCCGACTTCGCTTCGAAGTCGTCGCCCGCGAGCGGCGCAACGTCGTCTTGCGTCAACGCGAGCGCCGCAGAGCTCGCGAGCGAGCAGACGAGCGTCAACAGCCATGCGCGAGCGAGCGCCGGTACGCGTGCTGGCAGTGACGCGCATTGCCGGAGGCTGGAGCTTGCACGAGCAATCATGAATATCGGCTTCATCCGGGTTTTTTCCGAGCAAGCTCGGATATGAGGGGCGAACGCAATGCGCGACGACCAGTCGGAGTCCTGTCCGTCGCGCATGCTTCGTTCAACTAACGATCGAGTGACGCGTTACAACGGTTCGACGCAGCAGGGCATCACGCCACGTTGCGCCGGCGCAGAAACTCGGGAATCGAGCTGACGACGTCGGGCTTGCCCTCGTTGCCGGCGATGAACGGGCTCCACGGCTGCGCACGAACGGCCGTCTTCGTCTTCCAGACGACGTTGAACTGACCGTCGCCGCGAATTTCGCCGATCATGACGGGCTTGTGCAGATGGTGATTGCCGTCCATCGTCAGCGTGAAGCCCGATGGCGCGTTGAAGCTCTGGCCGACCATCGCGACGCGCACTTTGTCGACGTCCGTGCTCTTTGCCTTCTCGACAGCCTGCTTCCACATGTGAATGCCGACGAAGGTCGCCTCCATCGGATCGTTCGTCACGCGCTTCGCACCGCCGGGCAGGTTCTGCGATTTGACCCAGGAAGCAAACTGAGCCTTGAACTTGGAGTTCTCGGGGTTCTTGACCGACATGAAGTAGTTCCATGCCGCGAGGTGACCGACGAGCGGCTTCGTATCGATGCCGCGCAGTTCTTCTTCACCGACCGAGAACGCGACGACGGGCACGTCGGTCGCCTTGAGCCCCTGATTGCCGAGTTCCTTGTAGAACGGGACGTTCGAATCGCCGTTGATCGTCGAGATGACGGTTGTCTTGCCGCCTTGCGAGAATGTCTTGATGTTGGCGACGATCGTCTGATAGTCGCTGTGACCGAAAGGCGTGTAGACCTCTTGAATGTCGGCGTCGTTCACTCCCTTCGAATGGAGGAACGCGCGCAGGATTTTGTTTGTTGTTCGCGGGTAAACGTAATCGGTGCCAAGCAGGAAGAAGCGCTTCGCGCCGCCGCCTTCGGGGCTCATCAAATACTCGACTGCGGGAATGGCCTGCTGATTCGGCGCTGCGCCCGTATAGAAGACGTTGCGCGACATTTCCTCGCCTTCGTATTGAACGGGATAGTAGAGGAGCCCGTTCAACTCTTCGAAAACAGGCAGAACCGATTTGCGCGAAACCGATGTCCAGCAGCCGAATACGCAGGCAACCTTGTCTTGCGTGAGCAACTGCCGCGCTTTTTCGGCAAAGAGCGGCCAGTTCGACGCCGGATCGACGACGACGGGCTCGATCTTGCGGCCGAGCACGCCGCCGTTCTTGTTGATGTCGGCGATCGTCATGAGCGCGGTGTCTTTGAGCGATGTCTCCGAGATCGCCATCGTGCCCGAGAGCGAATGCAGGATGCCGACCTTGATGGGACCGCTATTGGACTGCGCGCGGGCGAATGGGCTTTGTCCTGCGAGCGCCATTGCGCCAGAGACCGAACCGAGCTTCAACAGGCTGCGACGTTTCATTAGCTTCCCCTTGCCGTGGGTAAATCGATTTGTTTGAGATCGGAGCAGTCGATGCGCCGCCGCGTCGACTGCGGGGGCGACAAGTGCAAGGCTCATGCCAAGTGAGAATGGGTACGCGTCGCACGGACCGATCTGGCTTATGAACGTGGCGTCGTAAGCGGCCCGCGGGCGATGGTGGTGCATGGCGCACCGGTCCACGTTTCATGGCGGTGCGTCGTGCGTTGCGATGATGCGTCGATGCGCTTGAATGGGGAAACCAATGATTGCCCCTCGGCGGCCGCATTTGCGCCACATCTCAATTGACGACTTGTAACAATACTCCGCCTATAATCATTGCGCCCAAAAAAGGGCCTCTTGCATATCGCTGCAATGCAAAGAAGGAAACGTGCAACGAGAAAAGAAGAAAGCAGTTGCGGTTTTACTAAAACGACCTCTACGGATCAAAAATGAGAAGACATCAAAGAAAGACGGGGCTGGCGTTAAGTTCGATCGCGATATTGGCCATATCGCTCATTTCGGGGTGCGGGGGCGGCGGGAGTAGCGGGAGCGCGTCGACGAGTACGAGCGCGCCCACTGCCAATGCAACACCAACCACTGTATCGGGGACCGTGGCTGTCGGCAGCGCGGTCGCCAATGCAAGCGTGACGATCATCGGCGCCAACGGCGCCACCGTCAGCGCGACAAGCGATTCGTCGGGCGCTTATACGGCTTCGATCACCGGATTGACCGCGCCTTTCGTCATCGTGGCGACTGATCCGTCCGGCACCAGCTCGACGCTCGTGTCCGTCGTGGCGACCTTGCCGACGGGCACTTCGGCGCCGATCACCGCCAATGTGACGACGTTGACGACGGCCGTTGCCGCCTTGCTGACAACGAGTGGCAATCCGCTCGATGTCTTGTCGAGCGGCAACGCGAGCTCGCTCGTGACGTCGTCGAATGTGGCGTCGGCGGAGGCGAAGCTCAACGCGATGCTTTCCTCGATCCTCACCGACAACGGTTTGAGCGCGACCTCGTTCGATCCGATCGCCACCGCGTTCACGCCCAACCAGCAGGGCGCGGACGCCGTGATCGATGCGGTGGAGCTCATTGCGGCGGTATCGGGCGGGATGCAACTGGTCTCGACCGGCAACCCAGGGTCGGGCATCGCGCTCAACAGCGGCACCAGCACGCCTTCTCCTCTCGCGCCGCCGCCGGCCGCCGCGGACTACCTGCAATCGCTGATGTCCGAGTTGGCACAGTGCCTGTCGGGCACGAGCGCGTCCTGCACGCAGGCCATTGATGCTAGCTACCTCGAAAACGGCTTCACGAGCTTTGCGACGGCGCATCCCGGGCTCGCCGCATCGGGCGTGACGCTCGGGTTGCCTCAAACGCTGAAGTTCTTCACGTCGACGAACGGCACGCAAGAGGCGCTCGTGGAGCTGCGCTATACGACGTCGAGCGGGACCCACGGAGCGGCGACGACGGTGGTCCAGAAGACCGCGGCGGGTTGGGACATAGTCGGCAATCAGCAGCCTTTCAATGTGACGATCAATTCGTTTTTGGCGAGGCGGACTTTCGTCGATACGGCTGATCAACAGTTCGGACGCTATGAGGCCGGAATCGGCATCAACATACCGGCCAACGCGGCGACCAACCTGGCCGCGGCTTCGGTCACAGGGCCCGGGATCAACGGCACCGCCTACCTGGTACCGCGCAGCGGCACGGGCAATAACGCGCTCGCGCTGACGAGCACGGCGCTCGCGAGCGTGCCGACGGCGCCCACCACGACGAACTCGAATACGACGCTCTATCGCTGGTCGTGGACCGCATTGCCGGGGTCGACGGGGACGTTCTCGCCGGGCACCAACAGCCGCGGTTTCTACACGCCGTCGCCGATCGACGTGACAACCGTTCCGCAGTTCGCCACCTACATCGTGACGTTCTACGATTCGACGGGCACGCAAATCGCCCCGCCGTTCAACGTGACGAACGCATCGCCGACGCTCTCCGCATCGGCCGGTGCGGGCGTGCCCTGGCAGACCCTGTCGTCGAGCGTGCTCAACGACTTCCTGAACCCTGCCGGCGCGCTTGCGGGCACGCAGTCCTCAGTCGGCATCGCGTGGTCGACCAACACGGGCACGGCAAACGTGGCGCCGCTCGTGTCGAGAGTGCAGATCCAGACGACGCCCGGCACCGGTGTTACACCGTCGACCGAGGTCGATGGATGGGCGAGCGCGCCGGCGACATTCGCAGCCAACGGCCAGTATTCGGCGACGGTGACGGCGGGCGTCGATCAGTCGGGAGTGCAGGAATGCACGTCGGCCTGTCCGTTCCCCGCGCTGCAAGCTGGGGCATCGCGCTTGGTGCAGTTGTCGTGGAACGGCGGACAGACGAGCTTCTACAATCTGTTCAAGTACAACGACTGATCACTGTGGGCGTTTGCGAGATCAGGTAGATAGCTCAAAGCAAAACGCCGCCGGCAACGATCCCGGCGGCGTTTTTTATGGCTGGAGCTTCAGATCAGCAACCGCAATTCCGCGCGGATGTCGGCTATGCCTAAGCGCGCCACGGGTCAATACGTCGGCACCGACGCATCGACCTGACGCGACCACGCGTCGATCCCACCCTGAAGATTGAAGATCTGCTTGAATCCGCGCGACTCGAGGAACATGCCGACGTTGGCGCTACGCGCACCATGATGGCAGATGCAGACAATCGGCGCTTCGTCGTCGAGTTCTTCGCTGCGCGCGGGGATATCGCGCATCGGAATCGATACGCACCCGGCGATGCTCGCGGTTGCGATTTCCCAAGGCTCGCGCACATCTAGCATGACGGGCGCCGCCCGCGAAGTGTCGGCGAGCCATTCGGCGAGCGCGGAGGGGGTGAGATTTTGCATGGTGGACGACTCGAAGACTCGAAACGATGTCAGAACTTGAAGCGCGGCGGCTCCACCGCGTTCGCGAGCGGCTCGACATAGGTTTCGAAGATATCGGCAACGCGGAACTGCTTCTCGTCGATGCGCGTGATGATTTGCGCCTTCATGACAGGCGCCGTGCCGACGAACGCGGCGAGCCGGCCGCCGATCTTCAACTGCTCGAGCAATTCCTGCGGCAGCACGGGCAAGCCGCCCGACACGCAAATGACGTCGTACGGCGCCGCGGCAGGCCAGCCGCGGGAGCCGTCGCCGGCCGCCACTTCGGCGTTCACGACGCCGTTCGCGGCGAGATTGCCCTTCGCCAGCTCGACGAGCTCGGGCTTGATGTCGATCGTCAGCACATGCTGCGCGCGATGCGCGAGCAGCGCGGCCATATAGCCGGAGCCCGCACCGATCTCGAGCACGCTCTCATGCTTCTTGACCGCCAGCTCCTGGAGGATGCGCGCCTCGATGCGCGGCTGGAACATATGCTGGCCGGCAGGCAGCGGCACTTCGAGATCGGCGAACGCGAGGTCGCGGTAGGCCGCCGGCACGAAGTTCTCACGCTTGACGATCGCGAGCAGATTCAGCACTTCCTGGTCCAGCACGTCCCAGGGGCGGATTTGCTGCTCGATCATGTTGAAACGGGCTTGCTCGATGTTCATGGCGTCTTGACTCTCGACGACTGCTAAATCGGTTCTGCTCTCGGACCGGATCGGACGCCACATGCGGGCGCCGACAGGCTCGATGAAGCATGGATGACTATGGAGGAAAACTCCATGATTGTACCAAACCGCGTCCGTCGCTCGGCGCATCCCGGCAGGTCCGGCGCGGCGAGCGCGCGGCCGGAGCGCGGCCTGCGGCAAGGCGGCACTAGGTGGCGGCACTAGGTCCCGCTGCGCTTGATCTGCGCCGCGAAGGCCTCGTCGAGCTTGCTCGCCTTTTTCGGCTTGGCGGGCTCGATTCCGTCGACGAAGGCAACGAATTCCTCGAGCGGCATGGGTTCGCCCAGCTGGCGGTCGCCGCCGCCGGCCTTGTCGATCAAACGAAACCGCCCGCCTGGCAGGCTGACGGCGGTATACCCTGGGTTGCCGCTGCGCGCCTTGAGGCGCTCGACGGCGGTGATGGCTCGGGTGCCGCGCATGATGTCCTTCCGTTCTCTAAGTCAGAGAAAAACGCTCACTTTACCAAGTACGCCGAGTCCGCTGCTCATGCGACATGAAACGAGCCGGAGCGGGAGCGCAGCAGGGCGCTGAGCAGGGCGGGGCACGCGACGACGAACGAACGCAGGCACAATGCAGGTTTGGCTCGCGTTCTCGGCATCGCGTGCCGCCCATCGCTCGATTCAGGAAGTTTTTTCGTGGATGCTTTTTCGTTGCCCGGCGCCGTCGATCACGCCTGTCGCCCCGGCTGCGGCGCCTGTTGCATCGCGCCGTCGATTACGAGCCCGATCCCCGGCATGCCGAACGGCAAGCCCGCCGGCGTGCGCTGCGTGCAGCTCGACGACGACGATCGATGCAAAATCTTCGGCCGCCCCGAGCGGCCCGCCTGCTGCAGCGGCCTGCAGCCGCACGCGCAGATGTGCGGCGACTCGCGCGGCGAGGCGCTCCTCTGGCTCACCGAACTCGAAAAACTGACGCAGCCCGCGCAAGGAGGTCACGCATGACGCATGCCGCAGCGCCGTACCGGCGCCGGTTCTTTCGGATGATGCTCGGCATCGGTATCGCGGCGGGCATCGCCGCGCCGTTCGCCGCGTGCGCGAGCAGGACTTTCCCGTTCATCCCCGATCACTACACGTTCTCGCAGCGGCAAGTCCAGGAAGCGGTGTCG
Source organism: Trinickia symbiotica (assembly GCF_003028655.1). Classification (GTDB taxonomy): domain Bacteria; phylum Pseudomonadota; class Gammaproteobacteria; order Burkholderiales; family Burkholderiaceae; genus Trinickia; species Trinickia symbiotica_A. Next base: position 387,036 of record NZ_PYUC01000005.1, on the reverse strand, counting down.
CGCAAGTTTCCCTATCGCCATTCGGTGTCGCAGCTTTTCGATGTCGCGTTGACGAATCCTCTCGTCGGTTTCGAGCCGGAGGCCAATCGTGTGACAGTGCGTCTCGACGCGCATGTCACGAGCCCGTTCCTGCAGCAGCCCGTCGACGGGGCGTTTACGCTCTCGAGCACGCTTGAATACGACAGCACCCAGCGCGCGGTCGTGTTGCGCTCGCCGAGCGTCGAGCATGTCGATGTGGCGGGCGAGGCAAGGGCCTACCGACAGCAGATCGAGGCCGCGGGCGCGCTCGCCGCCGCGCAATGGCTCGACGGCTATCCGATCTACACGTTCAAGCCGGAAGAGCTGCAATTCGCCGGCGTCAATTACGAACCGGGTACAATCACCATCCTTTCAAATGGCATACGCGTGCAGATCGTTGAAAGGTGATCGCACGCGAGACTCTCAAAAGGGGGCCACGGATGGATTGGACGTTGATCGGCAAGGCGCTGATTCTCGGCGTCGTCGAAGGCGTGACCGAGTTTTTGCCCGTCTCCAGCACGGGGCATCTGATTCTGGCGAGCTACCTGCTCGGATTCGATGGCGACGGCGCGAAGACCTTTAACGTGGTGATCCAGTTCGGGGCCATCCTGGCTGTCTGCTGGGAGTACCGGCAGCGGATCGGCAGCGTCGTCGCGGGGCTGCCGACGAGCGTCGATGCCAGACGTTTCGCGCTCAACGTCATCATCGCAACGGTTCCGGCCGTCGCGCTCGGCCTCATGTTCGAAGCACAGATCAAGGCCGTCCTGTTCGAGCCGATGCCTGTCGCACTGGCGCTCGTGGTCGGCGGCGCCGTGATTCTCTGGGTGCAAGCGCGCGAGCGCGCGAAGGGCGTCCAGGGCACGGCCGCGCGTATCGGCTCGCTCGATCAGCTGAGCCCGTTCGACGCGCTCAAGGTCGGCCTGGCGCAGTGCTGCGCGTTGGTTCCCGGTGTTTCGCGCTCCGGGTCGACGATTGTCGGGGCGATGCTGCTTGGTGTCGAACGGCGTGTCGCCACTGAGTTCTCGTTTTTCCTCGCCATCCCGGTGATCGTGGGCGCGTCATGCTACGAGATCGTCAAGCATGGTCACGGTGCGATCGCAGACGCGGCCGGCCTATTCAGCGTGGGGACCGCCGCCGCTTTCGTCAGCGCCTTCGCCTGCGTGCGCTGGCTGTTGCGGTACCTGGCCACTCACGATTTCACCGTGTTCGCCTGGTACCGGATCGCGTTCGGCATGCTCGTGCTCGTCGTCGGCTACGGCTACGACGTTCGGTGGGCGGGTTGACCTTTCAGGCCTCGCGCCGTTTGAAGACCAGGTCCCACACACCGTGGCCAAGGCGCAGGCCGCGCGATTCGAATTTCGTGACGGGCCGATAGGCGGGGCGCGGTGCGTAGTCGCGCGCCGTATTCTCGAGCATGGGCTCCGCGCTCAATACGTCCAGCATCTGCTCGGCGTAGTTCTGCCAGTCCGTGGCGCAGTGCAGATACGCGCCCGGTTTCATCCGCGAAGCGAGCAAGGCGACGAACGGCGGCTGAATGAGCCGGCGCTTGTGATGGCGCGCCTTATGCCAAGGATCGGGGAAAAAGACGTGCACGCCGTCGAGCGTTTGCGCGCCGATCATCCGCTCGACGACTTCCACCGCATCATGCTGCACGATGCGGATATTCGACAGTTCGCGCTCCCCCATGAGCTTGAGCAGGGCACCGACGCCGGGCTCATGCACTTCGACGCCGATGAAATCATCGTCCACGCGTTGCGCCGCGATTTCGGCCGTCGTCGCCCCCATGCCGAAGCCGATTTCCAGGATGCGCGGCGCACGGCGTCCGAAGACGGTGTCCCAATCCGTGGATCCGTCCGAGTAGGGCACGACGAAGCGAGGACCGAGCTCGTCGAGCGCGCGGCGCTGACCCGTCGATACGCGGCCGGCGCGCGTGACGAAGCTGCGGATACGGCGAAGGTACGGGGTTTGCTCGGCTGAAGGCGCCGTCTGGTCCGAATGCGTGGCGGCTGCCGTTTCGGCCGGCGTCGCGGTGTCAGCAGCAGGGCGGGGCGTGCCGGACGGCTGGCCCGCTTCGTTGGGATCGTGAGTCATCGTAATAAGAGCTGATCGAGGCACGCCCGACTCGGGCGGTCCCGTTGCGCGACGTGCGCGAGATTTTAGACGAGAGCGGGTGGTTGCGGAACTCGCTTCGGCGAACTGCTCGCCGGGCGATCAATCCGAGACGATCACGTGGACGAAAGTCGGGTATTCGAGGTCGAACTCGTTCGTTCGACCGACCCGTACGTCTAGCAGCAATCGCTCGATCGTTTTGAGCATTCGCTCGTGCTGAGTGGCTTCGTGTGCGGATGATTCGCGAAGCAGCTCCGTGAGCGCAGCGCGCGCATCGACGAGCAGCGCTACCGCACTCGTGCGGGACATGAAATGGCGTTCCATTGCCAAGGAGAAAACGACCAAAACGCGGAGAGACCTGCAATTGTCGCGCGAATTGTGCGATCGCGCATCGACACGCGCGCGAAACCCGGTTCCAACGTGGCGGAAAGATGCGCTGCAATGGCCGTAGCTCGAGCCGATCGATTCTTAATATCTGTCACACGCGAATAGCGCCCGTCGCCACTTCAGTTGTCAGGGGCGAGATGGGCGGTTGGGAGGCGAGCATGCGAACATGGCAGCACGCGCCCCGTGCAGGCCTGCGCGGCTGTGGGTACTGGCTTCGGCAGATCTGCGCATGGCTCATCATTGCGGGCGGCTGCGTATCGTGCGGCGGCGGAGGGTCGGGTGGCGGCAGTAATGCCGCGGCGTCGAGTGGAGCCGGTGGCGCGGGTGGTGCCGCCGGCGCGGCAGGATCGGGGTCCGCAGGGAGCGGCGGCGGTGCATCGGCGATGGCGACGGACGTGCTCATGCATCACAACGACCTTGCCCGCACCGGTCAGATGCTGGCCGAGACGACGCTGACGCCGGCTAATGTTCGAGCGGCGACGTTCGGCAAAGTCGGCTTTTTGCCGGCCGACGGCAAGGTGGACGGGCAGCCGCTCTTCGTCACGCAGCTCTCGATCGGCGGCTCATTGCACAACGTCGTCTACGTCGTGACCGAGCACGACAGCGTCTACGCTTACGACGCGAGTACGTTCGCACTCCTCTGGCAGGATTCCCTGATCCGCGGCGGCGAGACACCGAGCGACGATCACGGCTGCCAGGACATCACGCCTGAGATCGGCATCACGTCCACACCTGTCATCGACCGCAGCCGAGGTCCGGACGGTGTCATCTACGTGGTGGCGATGACTAAGGATGGGAGCGGCGGCTATCACCATCGCCTGCATGCGCTGGATCTGGCGACCGGAGCCGAGATGCTGGGCGGCCCCACTGAAATCACCGCGAGTGCTCCTGGCGGCGGGTCCGGCAGCGCGAACGGCGTCATCACCTTCGATCCCTCGCTGCAGACGGAGCGTGCGGCGCTGACGCTCGTTGGCGGCAACATTTATATGGGGTGGACATCGCATTGCATGTCGGGGAATTATCACGGCTGGATCATGGCCTATAACGCGGCCACGCTCACGCAGACCGGTGCGATGCTCGTTACGCCAAACGGCAGCGGCGGGTCCGTGTGGATGGCTGGCTCGGGTATGGCGTCCGATGGCGCGTCGATTTTTGTGCCGGACGGGAATGGAACCTTCGACACGACGCTCAATGCCCAGGGGATGCCGGCCGGCGGAGATTTCGGCAACACACTCATGAAGCTGCCGATCGGTTCGTTGACCGCGACCGACTACTTCACGATGACGGATACCGTGACCGAATCGAACGCCGATAACGATTTGGGCTCGGGCGGCGCGATGGTGCTGCCGGATCAGACGGCGGCCGGGGGCGCCGTCAAGCACCTCGTTGTGGCGGCCGGGAAGAACAACAGCATTTACGTTGTCGATCGCGATTCGATGGGCAAGTGGAATGCCACTAGCGACAACATCTGGCAGGAAATTCCGCCGGGTACGCTTGGCGGCGGCATATGGGGCTCGCCGGCGTATTACAACGGCGTGGTGTATTACGGCGGCCTCAACGACAACTTGAAAGCGCTGCCGATCACTAACGGATTTCTCGCGACGACGGCGTCGTCGAGGAGCCCAACGACGTTTGCTTATCCCGGCACGACGCCGGCCATCTCGGCGAATGGTGCGACGAACGGCATTGTCTGGGCGGCCGAAAACGGGACGACGGGCGCGCTACACGCTTACGATGCGGCGAATCTCGGGAACGAGCTCTACAACAGCAACCAGGCCGGTGCTCGCGATCAGTGGGGCGCCGGGAACAAGTTCATCACGCCGATGATCGCGCTTGGACATGTGTACGTGGGCGCGACGAACGGCGTGGCGGTGTTTGGGTTGTTGCAGTGAGCGGATGTGAGGATCTGAAAAGCGGTTTTCGCGGCAACGCGCGCGAAAACCGCTTATCGGACGAGCGCTAGCAAGCGGTCTGTCTGACCGTCTTCTCGTTGGCAAGACCAAACACGGGCCGCAAGCGCGTTCCAACGACGCTGCCGACGAATGCGCAGATCGCCCAGAGCCATCCGTGCAGGCTGCCCGAGACTATGCCGCTGAAATAAGCGCCGATGTTGCAGCCGAATGAGAGTCGAGCACCGTAACCGAGCAGCAAGCCACCGATAACGGCTGCGGCCAGCGAACGCGGCGGCACGCGCCAGCCCGGCTGGAAGCGGCCCGCCAGCGCCGAAGCGGCAAGCGCGCCGATCATGATTGCGATGTCCATGATCGTCGTTACATCGAACGACAACGGCGCGGCAAGCGCCTTGGCTTGATGCTGCCAGTAGGACCAGTTCGCGACATCGACGCCGAGCGCCGCGGCGCCCTTCGCGCCCCAGAGCGCGAATGCCGAGGTAATGCCCCAGGGCCGGCCGGCGAGCGCGAGCGTCGCGAAGTTCAGGACGGCCAACGCGATCGCACCGACCCACATCGGCCATGGGCCGACGAGCCAAGCGGGACCATTATCGCTTCCAGCCGTGTTGCCAGACTGCAGAGTGCCATGTCGGCGCTTCTCGGCAAAGACCGTCAGCCACGCGACTGCACCGAAGAGCGCGAGGTTGATTGCGATCGCCGGGCCGACGCCGAACGTCGTGATGAACGAAAACGGCTTGGGTGCTGGCAGCGCCGCCCACCAGGCGAAATGCTGCGTGCCGATCAACGAACCGACCACGAAGAAGAACAGCGTGACGATCATGCGCGTGTTGCCGCCACCGATCGCGAAGAGCGTTCCCGATGCACAACCGCCGCCGAGCTGCATCCCGAGGCCGAAGAGAAACGAACCGACGATGACGGAGGTACCTGCCGGCAACACGTGGCCTGCCACCGGATGCCCGAACAACGTTCCTGAAGACAAGGCGGGGAAGAACAGCACCACGCCGAGGGCAAGCATGGCCATTTGCGCGCGCAGCCCGGCGCCGCGGCGATCGGAGATGAACCGGCGCCATGCAGACGTGAAGCCGAACGATGCGTGATAGAGCGAGACGCCGAGCAGACCACCCACGATCCAAAGCGCGGCCTGGCGACCGCTGACGGTCGAATCGAGATAGATCAGGCCCGCGAGAAACGCGAGCGATGCGATGCCGAGCGCACCCATGTGAATGCTGGGGCGCGCTGTGCGACTTGCGACAGAAATGTCGGACATGGCGAGGCTGGATGGTTCGGGATCTGCATCCCAAATGAATTATCTGTCTAGGGCGAAAAGATGTATAGGAGAGTTTAGTTATAAAGATATGCGTCCGCCAGGCCGGGGCTGTGCCGGTGAGCGAGTGCGTTTGATGGGGAGGGGGTGACTCGGGTTGGAGCGGGCGATGGGAATCGAACCCACGTCTCCAGCTTGGGAAGCTGGGGTAATGGCCATTATACGACGCCCGCAGAGCCCATAATTCTACAGGGTTTTGGTGGGTTGTGGAATGCGATGTCGTGGCTGCTGGCTTGAAAAGTTATCTACTTGAGGGTTTCTTGCTCGCATCGCCCGTCCGGCGGGTGGCATCAACGCCGAAGGGATGTAAGAGGCAAGAGCTTCCAGTACTTGATGTTCTACGGGAATCCCGTATAATGCCGCGTATGCGGACCGTGATCGAAACCCCAACCTTCCAGAAACAAGCCGAGCGCATTTGGTCAGATGCCGAACGTCTCGACTTCATTGGTTGGATCGCCGCCAATCCGGATGCTGGGGATGTGATTCCGGGTGCCGATGGCGCTCGCAAAGTTCGCTGGAAGCGTGCAGGCACCGGCAAGTCCGGTGGCGCGCGTGTAATCTACTTCAACCTGACCGATGAGGAAATCGTGTTGCTTGTGGCGGTCTATGCGAAGGCCGAGCGTGAGAACATGCTTCCCAAGGACATCCGAAAGGTGGTGTGATGGACATCGAGAAAATCGCCAAGGCGGTCGAGGCAGACGCCGGTGAGCCGCTGCCGCATCTGCGCCAAGCGCTTGAGGAAGCCAAGGCGCGCGTCGGTCGCGTGACGACGCCCGAGCAGATGATCGTGCGCCAAGCGCGCGAGGCGGCTGGCATGACTCAGCCAGCGTTTGCGGAGCGAATCGGTACGCCAGTGGCCACGCTGCGTGACTGGGAGCAGGGCCGCTTCGCGCCATCGGGTGCTGTGCTGTGTTTGCTACGCCTGATAATCAAGCATCCCGAGCTGACGGCCGAACTCGCTGCGTAAAGCGAGCCGAGCCTGTTGCTCAACCTAGCCATTTCAGTGGGGATGGCAAGCGGCAGAATCTGGCCTGTGGCATCGAAACTGGCATGGCTCAAAAGTGGAGCTGCCTCGGCAACGTATGAGCCGGCGCGCTCGTCGCGTTCATCACGCGTGAACCTTCAGCCCTTCGGCCACCATCGCTTCGCGCACGGCGGGGCGTTGACCCACGCGTTCGAGGTAGGCGCGCAGAGCGGCGAAGTCCGAGAGATCCACATCGACCAATTTTGACCAGCTGACGACAGTAAACAGATAGGCGTCGGCCACCGTAAACGACTCACCCATCAGAAACCGGCTCCCGGCCGCCAAATGCCGGTCTACGAAGCCAAGCCGCTCGGCAATCTTGCCGCGCGCCACCGTCTGCGCTTGCTCGCCGTATTCGGCATGGAACAGCCAAGGGCTGTACATCTTGTGCAGCTCGGTGCCGATGAAATTGAGCCACGATTGCAATCGTGTGCGCGCAAGGGTGCCCGCAGCCGGGGCAAGCCCGCGTTCGGGTTTCTGATCGGCCAGGTATTGCACGATGGCCGGTCCCTCCGTCAGCAATTGGCCGTCATCGAGTTCGAGCACAGGCACATAGCCGTTCGGATTCACGGCTGAGAAGTCCGTGCCCGATGCCGTGGTGTGCGGCGTCTTGCCGAGATTGACGCGCACCAGTTCGAGCGCGATACCAGCTTCGGCGGCAACGATATGCGGCGACAGCGAACATGCGCCGGGGGAGTAATAGAGCTTCATCGGGTGGCCTCTTGAAGGGAATGACGAAATGGACAGCGGACTCAGCATACGGTGTGCGTTGGTGCAACGTCCATTGCGCAATTGGCATTTGTATTTGCATCGGTGCAAACGATCGTCTAACGTCGCGGCATGAACGATTGGAACGACTTGCGTCTCGTGCTGGCCGTGCATCGCGCGGCAAATTTGACGGTCGCGGCGGCGCGGCTGAACGTGGCTCACTCAACCGCGTTTCGTCGGCTGAAGGCGCTCGAGACGCGCCTCGGCGTGCGGCTCTTCGAGCGGCTGCCGGGCGGTGTCTATCAGGCCACGGAGGCAGGGCAGCGGATGGCCGCCGCCGCGGAGCGGATGGAAGACGAAGCGCTGGCGCTCGATCGTGATCTGACGGGCCGCGATCATCGGGTTTCCGGGCGGCTGCGCGTGACGTCGTCCGAGACGCTCGCGTATAGCCGGCTCACGGGGCACCTGGCCGCATTTCGGCAGGCGCACCCGGGCGTCTCTGTTGATTTGTTCATCGACAATCGCGTGCTCGACCTTTCGCGCCGCGAAGCCGATGTCGCGTTGCGCCCGGTTCGGCCCAGGCAGGGCGATCTATGGGGGCGCCGGCTCGCGCGGATCGCATGGGGGCTCTATGCGACACCCGCTTATTTGGCTGCGCGCGAAAGTCCGTCGGCGAGTGCAAACGCGCTAGCCCACCATGCGGTGATCGGATGGGAGGACGGGGCGACTGGCATTCAAGCCGCCCAGTGGCTGTCGCAGGTGGTGCCCGAGGATGCTCTCGTCTATCGGACCAACAGCCTTGTGAACCAACTCGTCGCGGCGCGCGCGGGAATCGGGCTCGCGTTACTGCCGTGCTATCTGGGCGATAGCGAGGACGGCGTCGTGCGCGCGACACCGGAGCCGGTGCCAGATCTGGAGGGTGAGCTCTGGATCGTGGCGCATGCCGATCTGAAAGGTACCGCACGGGTCAGGGCATTCTTCGATGTGGTCGGCGATGGCCTTTCGCGCGAACGCGCATTGTTCGAGGGCCGCGGCTGTGTTGCCTCCTTCGCGCCAAATGCCTAAGTTCCATTCAAAAACCGATTTGAATCGGGGTAATCATCGATCAAATAAGTCGCGAGCCTTGAGCAAGCGCGGCTAGGCGAAATGTTTTGATGATGGGCGACCATATGGCAAATCGCACAATCTAGGCCATGGACGCACATACCGACAGCACAACCAAATACGCGAAGCGCTTCGACGCCGTGCTCGCCCATATCGATGCCAATCTGGAGGGCGACCTATCGGTAAACGCGCTCAGCCGCGTCGCGAACTTCTCGAAGTTCCATTTTCATCGACAGTTCGTCGCGTACGTTGGCGTACCGGTCGCTCGCTATGTGCAACTGATGCGCTTGCGTCAAGCGGCCCGCCGTTTGGCTTCGCGCGAACCCTGCTCGGTGTTTGACGCTGCACTTGACGCCGGCTTCGACAGCCCTGAGGCCTTCACCCGGGCATTCAAGCGTGCATTCGGCGCCGCGCCGAGCGCATTCCGGCAGCGTCCGAACTGGCAGGTCTGGAGTGCGACCTTCGTTGTCCCATACATCTCGAGGAAACTGACCATGCAAGTACAAATCGTCGATTTTGCCGAAATCCATGTCGCCGCACTCGAACACCGTGGGCCGCCCGGACTCCTCAACGAAAGCGTGCGCAAGTTCATCGACTGGCGCAAGCAAAGCGGGCAAGCCCCAGTGGCGTCGAGCAGGACCTTCGGCATCCCGCATGGCAACCCGGACACGATGCCGGAGGACGAATTCCGCTTTGACATCTGTGCGGAGATCGACGAGCCGGTCAAGCCGAACGGGTACGGCGTTCGCGAATTCGTTATTCAGGGCGGTCGGTGCGCGGTGGTTCGGCATTCGGGATCGACCGACCATATCGGCGAGACCATCTACCCGATCTATCGGGACTGGCTTCCTGCAAGCGGGGAAGAACTGCGGGACCACCCGTTGTTCTTTCACTACCTGAGTGTTTATCCGGAGACCCCTCAGGACGAGTGGCAGACCGACATCTACATCCCGCTGGTCTGACTTTAGTTTCTGGTCACGCTGCGAAATTGCTGGCTATTTCCGCGCGCGAGCAGCCTCATCTCTTCTGAATTTCAGGTTCCCCCTCCCGGCGCGCCGAACTTCCATGACTGCCGGGAGGGACCTGTCCACCACACGTTAAGCCCCCGTAGCGCTATGCCTGTTGTCGCCGTCCCCGATGGTTTTTTATCGCTGATTGTTCGTCGGAATGGGCACCTCAAAGATATCGAACGGTGCGTGGCCGAGACTAGTGTGGATTGCCGCGCGTCTCTACCGTAGTTCCCGCAATACTCATAGGCATTGCCGTAGCTCCAGGGTCACGTCATTACGCACGGCTCGGCTTCCTCGTAGAATGGCTCGTCGTCGCCCGTTCTACCTCAGATCTACATTTTGTTGCTCGCTCGACATCGCCGCGCTGTTCGACTGATACTCACCGCCTTCGCTCTCTGGCTCGTGAGTTCGCTCATCATCGTTGCGGCATTGATAGCGTCAGAGATCAATCGCCTGCAGCGCGAATTCGTCGTTCAGAGTGCCGCGACTTACGAAATCATCCGCCAGCGGCTCGATCAAAACGAGGCCGTTATGGCCGGCATCGATTCGCTCCTGCATACCTTTCCGGGCGTCGACTCCCGAGGACTGCGTGACTACGCACACCGGATGCTGGTCCGCTATCCGCACATTTACATGATCGAGTTGCAGCCGCGCGTCGAGCGCGCGGAGCTGCCGGCATTCGAGGCATGGGCGAAAGCCAAAATCTCCCGTGGATACCTCGTCAAAGACTACGGCTATGGTGACGTGCGCCAATGGCGTCCGGTAGCCGAGCGCCCCGTCTATTACCCGATCACATTCATGGAGCCGCAGACGAAGGCCGCGCTGCCTGTGCTCGGGCTGGACGTGTATGCCGACGACAAATTTAGAGCGGCCATCGACGAGACGATTCGGACGGGCCAGCCTTCGCTGTCCACGCCGTTCGACCTGTACGAAGGCGGCCGGGCCTATCTGATCTTCAAGGTCGTCTATGCGCAAACGCCGCAGGATCAGGCCTCGAGGCCACGACTGGCGACGCGTGTAGTGTCGATGCTGATCCATACCGGCAAGTTTCTGAGCAGCAGAGAGAAGCCGCCGCCGTTGGTGTCGATGCACATCTACGAGCAGGGATATGGCTACGATCAGCCCGAAGGGCTGATCGATCGCGTGGATGCCAAGCCTGTTGCCTCGTGGCTCGGGCGATTGCTGCCCGAGTTCACGTACCGCGAAATACTACCGAGCCAGATACAGCCGTTCATATTCGAAACCCGGCGTCAGCTCGGGGCGGAAGCGATCCCCGTTCTACCGGTTGCGCTCGCGTTGATTGCTACGTTTGTCATCGCCTTGCTCGCACTCGTCGTCTACCAGCAGCAAGTCGTGAGCAGGCGCATTGCACGAGAGAACCAGCGACGCGCGGATCGGCGCGAAGCGCAGGTACAGGTTGCTCGCCTGCATACGATCGGAGAAATGGCTTCGGGAATTGCCCATGAATTGAACCAGCCGCTTGCCGCGATCCTTAGCTACAACCAGGCGTGCGTACGCATGTTGCGTGAATCAAACCCGGACCTGACGGCAATCGAAGGTGCAATGAAATCGATGACGGATCAAGCAAAGCGGGCGGCCGACATCATCGTGCGATTGCGAGCGTTCGTCAGCAAGCATCCGGCCCAGGTGCTACCACTGGATATGCGGCAGGTCGTGCGGAATGCGCTATCGCTGGCCGAGCCGTGGTTGAGGCAGGGTTCGGTGGTGGTCAACCTCGATATGGCGACCGATCTTCCCGAAGTGCTCGCCGATAGCGTGCAGATCGAACAGGTCGCGCTCAACTTGATCCGCAACGCGGTCGAGGCGATGGAGTCGACGCCCGTCGACAATCGTGTGTTGACGCTGGGTCTGAAATGCGACGAGCGCGTGGTGACGCTATCCGTGCGCGATACGGGGCCGGGTGTCTCCGAAGAGATGCGCAAAACGCTGTTCCATCCGTTCAGGACGAGCAAGGCTGATGGCATGGGGCTCGGCCTGACCATCTGCCAGTCGATTGCGGAAACGTACGGGGGAAGCGTGATCGAGGATCCTTCGATTCCATTCGGCGCGGAATTTCAGCTGAGATTGCCGATCAACCAACGGAGGAATGCGTCATGACATGTGCCGACGAAACCATCGTCTATCTCGTCGATGATGACGCGGCGGTGCGAGATGCCTTGGCGTTGCTGATTCAATCGATCGGGCTCAAGGTCAAGACCTACGGAGACCCCGCGGCGTTTCTCGCGGAACTCTCAGGCGACGAGATCGGGTGTCTGGTGCTCGATATCCGAATGCCCGCACTCAATGGGTTTGCCGTTCAGGAGCGATTGGATGCGATGGGGTGCGGCCTGCCCATCATCATGGTCACGGGGCATGGCGACATGGCGCAATGTCGACGCGCTTTTCGGGCGGGCGCCGTGGACTTCCTGACCAAGCCGATCGACGAGACTGCCTTGATCGAAAGTTTGCAGACGGCCATTCATCGCGGCCGCGAACAGCAAGGCATGAGGCGGCAGATCAACGATGCGCGTGCCCGGATGAGTCGGTTGACGCCGCGCGAACGGGCCGTGTTCGATCTCGTCTGTGAAGGCTTGCAGAACAAGGTGATTGCAGACCGCCTGCACCTATCGCAGCGGACAGTGGAGGCCTATCGCGCATCCATGTTCGAAAAGCTCGAAGCGAGTTCGGTCGCTGATCTCGTCCGGTTGCGAATGATTGGTGGCTACGCCCCGTAGCTGCGCAGCCGTTCAAGATCGATCACGGTTACCCCGCCGTACTCCAGCACCACCACGTCGTCTTTCTCCAATGCCTTGAGCGACTGATTGGCGACTTGTCTCGTCATGCCCGAGAGCAGACCGAGCTCTTCCTGCGTGATTTCCAGATGGTTGCCCGCGCCGGGGTAGAGCACCGGGTTGAACAGCGAGGCGATGCAGCGCGCCAATCGCGGCGTGGGATCGAGCAGCCGGTCGTATTCGAGCAGGGCCATGAAATGACCGAGCCGCTCGTTGAGCTGGCGGACGAGGAAGCGGTTGAACGCCACGCTGTTTTCAACGAGCCACATAAAGGTGGCGCGGTCCATGAAGGCCATGCGCGTATCGCGCAGCGCGACGATGTCGTAGCGGCGCGGCTCATTCTTGAGCACGGTGCCTTCGCCGAACCAGCCGCCGGCCGGCACGCCGGTAAATGTGATGCCGCGCCCCTCGGGCGATACGGTGCCGACTTTGATCAGCCCCGTCACCACACCCGTCCAGCTCTCCAGAATCGTGTTCTTCGGGCAAATGCAGGTGCCTCGTGCATACGTCTTCTCGATGATGCCGGCGCAGGCGCGATCGGCCTCGTCGCCGGGCAGCTCGATCGACCATGCGGCGATGTGGGCGAGGCGCGCGCGGCTGATGCCGGGGCGCGCGTGGGGACTGTGATCAGCCACGCTGGATTCCGATCGGCAACGAGCTCACGCGCCGCACTTCGGGCGTATCCAGCCAATCGGTCTCCAGGCATTGCAGGAAAAGCGCGGTGGCGTCTTCGCCCCAGAACAGTTCGCCCTTATGCGCGAGCGTGGGCACACCGAATACGCCGAGCGCGATCGCCTCGTCGGTGTGGTGGCGCAGCGCGTCTTTCACGGCGGGCGCCTCGACGGCCGTTCTGCCCTCCGGAAAGCCGACGGCATCGCACAGCGCGGCAAACCCCTCTGGCGAAGCGACGTCGTGCCCATCGCGCCAGATATGCCGGAACACCGCACGGACGGCGTCGAGCGAGCCGCCCATCGCGATCGTCAACCGCAGCGCCTTGATCGGGTTGAACGGATGCGCGGGCGGCATGCGGAAGGCAATGCCGAGCTGCTGGGCGCGAAAAAGCGCATGCCGGTACGTGAACGTGCGCTTGCTGCCGATCTCGGCGGGGCCCTTCTGGCCACAGTGGTTCAGGATCGCACCCAGCACCACGGGGCGTGGACGGATGGCGATGCCTGCCGGCAGCTTGTCGAATTGCTCCAACTGCAGGTAGGCGAACGGCGAGACGACATCGAAAAACCAATCGACGGTATCGGGCATGGACGTTCCTCAGGCGGTACGAGCTTGCAGCAGCGGCGACAGCGCAAACGGCGCCGCGGTCATGGCGCGGATGTCGTCCAGTGTCGCATGCGAGACGATCTCGCGCAGCACGAGTCCCATCTCGGTCACGTCGAAGACGGCGTGCTCGGTGACGATCACCTTCACGCAGCCCTTGCCCGTCAGCGGCAGCGTGCAGCGCGGCAGAATCTTCGAGTTGCCATGCTTGTCGATATGCGCCAGCGCCGCGATTACCTTGCGCGTGCCGTAGCAGAGGTCCATCGCCCCGCCGATGCCCGGCCACCATTTGCCGCCGCGATTGCAGGCCCAGTTCGCGAGATTGCCTAATGCATCCACCTGCAAGGCGCCGAGGATGGTCACGTCGATATAGCCGTTGCGCATGGCGCCGAGGGAAGTGGCAAGGTCCATGATCGCCGCGCCGGGCGCCAGCGTGATCGGCTCGCAGCCGGCGTTGGTGAGGTCGCTGTCGATCGCATCGAGCGCCGGACGGCCGCCGAAGCCGAATGCGCCGTTCTCGGTATGGAAGATGACGCCGGCGTCCGCGTCGAGGTAGTTCGCCGTCAGCGTGGGAATTCCCAGGCCGAGGTTCACGACTTCGCCGGCGCGTAATTCTTGCGCGCAGCGGGCGGCGATGCGTTGCTTGGGATGATCGGGCAGGGCGGGCATGGCGGTCTCCTTGGTTTCCGGGGTCAGGCAACGGCGGGGGCCGCGGCCGGCAGGCGCCCCAGCTTGGTCCAGTGCCGCTTGTATAACGTGTGCTGATCCTCCAATGACAACCCTTGCACGACCGCGTCGACGAACACGCCCGGGCAGCCGACGCGCTCGGGCGGAATCGCGCCCACCTCCACGATCTCGTTCACCTCCACGATGGTGTACTCGCCGGCCATGGCGATGTCGCGCTGGTTCTGCAGCGCCGTGCCGCGAAACTCCACATTGCCGAACGTATCGGCGCGCCACCCCTTGATGATCGACACATCGGCGCGCAACGGCGGCTCGACGAAGCAGGTGAGGCCGTCCACGGCGATCGTCGGCTTGGGACCGCCACGCGCGCGGAACATGCCCGGCTGATCGAGAATGCCGACGCCCACCGGCACGAGCACACCGCCCAGGCCCATCGCGCCCGCGCGCACTTTCTCGGCCCAAGTGCCCATCGGAAAAAATTCGGCCACACGGACGCTGTCGCTCAAGTACGCTTGCGTCGACTCATCGGTGGTGCCGACGTGCGTGCCGATGAATTCGGCGAGCTGACCCGAAGCAAACAGCCGCGCCTTCAGAAAGCCGCCGCGCAGCCCCGGCGTATTGGTGATCAGCGTGAGCTCCCCGACGCCACTGGCGAGCAGCGCCTCGATGCAGCACGCCGGCTCGCCGGCGCCCACGAACTCGCCCAGCATCAGGCGACTGCCGCCGCGGACGTGAGCAACCGCCTCGTCCACGGACATAACCTTGTTGGCGTAGCGCATCGCGTCTCCTTTTTTCTCGTTACGGGCAGTCGGGGCGAGGGGCTCGACCCGGCTTGCTGCGCAGTGTAGGAGCGGCGATCGGGCAGCGATGTCTTCTGAATGACATTTGCTGTCCACGGCTCGGCAGTGTTCGCGGAAGTGACGCTGATTGGCATTTGCCGGCCGGTCTGCCGAAGCGGGCATTGATCGATGACCGGTGACATTTCCGACCACCATCGGGCATTGCGCCGCTCGCGCCCGCGCAGTTGCCTTGCGCGCCCGAACCGCATAAAGTATCGCGTCGTTGCGCCCGGCCTCGAGCCTGGCGCCGCGCCGGCCGTCCACCGGCTTGCGCTTCAGGAGATGGCATTCCTCCTTCAACCGCCCGCGTGGCTGATGATGCCTACCCCACCCCGAGCCGGGGACGGTAGGCGTTCGCGCACATCGCGCCGCTGGCCTTGGTTCGGTCTACCAACATCACTCGAACCAGGAACCCACGTTGATCTACTCGATACTCTCCATCTTCATCGGCGCCGGCTTGGGCGCATTGCTGCGCTGGGTCTTGAGTCTCAGCCTGAACGCCGTGTTCCCGACGGTGCCGCTCGGAACGCTTGCATCGAACATGATCGGCGGATATCTGATCGGCGTGGCGATCGTTTTTTTCTCGGCGAAGGCCGGCATCCCGCCCGAATGGCGGCTCTTCATCATCACGGGATTCATGGGCGGGTTGACGACGTTCTCGACGTTTTCGGCCGAGGTTGTCACACTGTTGTCTCAAGGTCAGATCGGATGGGCTATCGCCGCATCGGCGGTGCACATGCTCGGATCGTTCACGTTGACGGCGCTCGGTATGTGGACGGCGCGCATATGGCTAGTCGCGGCCTGACGATCGGCTGAAATTGCGCTGCCCTCGCTTATGCGGGGGCGGCCGCCGCTGGCGGGAGACCATCATGGACGACCATGTGCTTTTGCGCTTTTACGTTCACGAGAACCATCGACTGCACTGGAAGCCGCTTTGGGAGTGGCTGCTCGATGAAGCGAATCAGATGGGCGTCACAGGCGGCTCGGCCTTTCGGGCGATGGCGGGTTTCGGCAAGCACCGGGTCCTGCACGAAGACCGCTTTTTCGAGCTACAAGGCTCGCTCGCGATCGAAGTGGAGTTCGTCGTGACGGAGGCCGAGGCGCAGCGGCTCATCGATCGCGTCGCGCAAGAAAAAGCGCGCGCGATCTACGCGATCATACCGGCGCGCTTCGGCGTCATCGGTGGCGGCGAATCGGTGTGAAAACCGAACGGCCGCGACCTCAAATGCTGAAAAAAGTCAGCGAGACGGCCACGCGCGTCACAATCATCAGCAACACCTGAACGATGACGAACAGAAGGATCGGCGAAAGGTCGATGCCGCCGAAATGCGGGAGGACGCGGCGCAGCGGATCGAGAAACGGCGCCGTCAGCTGATAGAGGATCGGCATGGCGGGCGAGTGCGGATTGAGCCACGACAGCAGCGCCATCAGGATCGTCAGCCAGATCAGCAGGTTCAGCGCCCACTTGACGAGCGTGAGCAGCGCGACCACCGCAACGATGGGCGTGAGCCCGAGCGGATCGACGCCCGAAATGAACACCATCAGCGCCACATAGACGACAGCGGCGATCAAGGCCGCGACGAGGCTGGCCCAATCGATCCCGCGCGTGGTCTTGAAGACGTGCCTGAGCGGCAGCACGAGCCAGTTCGTCGCCTGCATCACGGCGTGCGCCACGGGGTTATAAGGCGGCATCCGAACCGCGAGCATCCACGCGCGCAACAGGAGCGCTGCGCCGAACAGGGTAAATACCGTATTGAGTAGAAAGCGGGCGATATCGCCGAACATCTTGGGTCCTTATTCTTGCGTTTTCGTCGGATTATCGTGGCGGAAAGGCCAATTTGCGTCGGTTTGCGTCCGGTCCGCGTCCGATGCGCGCCGGGCGCTGGCCGTCACCATATCACGGGTTAATTCAGGCTTGCATCTCGTGCGGGCGATTGTGCCTGTCAGCGGTCCTTGCGCCGAACCACACATCTGTTCGCGATCGTACCGATCCCCCCGCCGCGAACGTCTAAAAAGACGACATCGGTAAGACGAAGCTGAAAGTTCGGCGAGCGAACGCGGTGAACGTTCTTAACGATAAAGGCGAGAAAAAGTCACCTCGGGAAACTCCGGGTGGGCTGACGGGGCCAGCCGCCGCGTTTCGCGCACCGTCCACCGGCGGGCCGCGACGGCGGCACGGCGACGCGGCGCGTTGAAGAAATCGACGGCGAAGATTGGTAAAAAAGTGCACGAGAAGCGTGGAATACGTGCCATGAATGGATCCGTTCGACGGAAAAAGTGACGTTTCGCCGCGGGGTCGGCGCGAAAGGCGAGTCGCCTGTGCTGACGCCGTGGTTGCAGCGCAACACGGGGTTCGTGCTGATACTCGCCGATTGCAGTCGAGGGTCGTATGTAGGTGGAGGCGCGCCATTCGGCAGGAACCTGGCATGCCTCATGCAGTGCGTAGGCGCCGGTTGGGTTGCCCGATGAGTGGTGCGATCGTCGGATCGCGCGGCACCCAGTAGGTGGATGAAGGTACGGATGAAGTCGCAATTTCGTTCCTCGGAGAGTTCCTGTGTGCAGTCACCTGTGGAGGTAGCGATGAACGTCTTTTCCTATCGCAAGCACCTGAGGTTTCTCAGCCGTTCGCAACGCCGGCTCTGGTGGGACCAGCGCAAACGCCTGACCCCGCGCGTAAAAATCGGCGAAGCCTACGTGCCGCCCAGCATCACGCGCGAATTCACCTACGTGAAGGTCGGATGACGTGCACGCGACACGCCTCTCAATCCGATTCGCACGCAGCGCATGGCCGTACCGCGACAGGGCGCAGCACGCGCCCATGAGCACGGGCGCGTTGTCGGCGCCTGCCTGCGCCCATCATTTTGTAATCAAACATTACCGATCGTTTGGGCGATGACGCCGGGTGATCGGTAAAAGCTGATCGACCGCCTCCCACTCGACCTTCTCCCGCGCAAAGCGCACTCCTCGGCATCCGCCCCCGATTGCATTTTGAAACACATGAAAACGGCGGCGACGCCCCTTTTTCTATACATTAGAGACGTGAGCCGCCGTGCGGCGGCAGGTTGTCGATTGCTGCCGCATGCGTGCGCTGCTAGGGGAAACAAATGAAAAAGCTCGTCTCGTTGCTGGCTGTCGCTGCGCTCGGTGCAGGGTTCGCCGCGACGGCGCAGGCGCATGTCTCGATCGGGGTCGGCATCGGCGTGCCGGTGGCGCCCGCGTATCCTGTCTATGCCGCACCGCCGCCTGTTTATTACGCGCCTCCGCCACCCGTCTACTATGCGCCTCCGCCGCCTGTCTATTACGCGCCTCCGCCCGGCGTGTATGTCGGCGGCTATTGGGGACGTCCATATTGGCGACATCATCGCCACTGGCGTGAGTGGTAAGGCTTCAAGCGGGACCTGACAAGGTACCGCACACTGCGGCAAACGCCGCTCTCGACCGGCGCACCGCGGCCTCCAAAGCCGCGCTGCGCCGTTTTCATTTCGTCCGTCAGGCGCCTTGCATCACGAGGCTGCGGTATCCGTCGACGATGACGCTATAGGATAGATAAGCGAACAGCACGGCCGAAGCGATATGGCAGATGCGCAGCAGCCCCGCGCCGGCGCGCTTGCGGCCTTGGCTGGCGAGCGTGCAAAGAAAAAGCGTCCAGCAAAGTCCGCCGAGAAAGAAGCCGCCGAGAAAGATCGACGCGGCGCGCGCATCGGTTGCACCGGCTTTCGCGATAAGCGCGCCGCCCACGGCCGCGAACCAGACGATCGCCGAGGGCGAGGAGATGGCAAGCATCACGCCGCGCGCGAACGCTCGCGAGGACCTTCCCGTCGATACCTCGGGGAGTGTTGCTTGATCGGGTGCCGCGACTGCGTGCGGGGCCTTCGAGAAAAGCGCTTCGCGCGCCATTTTCCACGTGAGATAGAGCAGCATCGCGCCCCCGCCGACCCATACGAGCCAGCGTACCGCGTCGAAGCGCAGCAGTGCGGCCATGCCGGCAAGCGCAAGCATCGCGTACGCGAGATCGCCGAAACACGAGCCGAGCCCGAGCCAGAACCCGGGCTTGAAGCCGCGCGAGAGCGTCAGCGACAAGATCGCGACATTCACGAGCCCGATGTCGAGACAAAGGGAGAGTGAAAGAAAGAATCCGTTCGACAACATGGAGGCGGAATGCATGCGTGCGCTATCGGCTATCTGCTGCTATCTGTTCGATCGTAGGTGTGGCCGCGGCGGCGCGAAGCGCGCTGCTTCGCCCTATTCGGCTCTCGCCGCAGGTGCGTCAACGGCCGAAGCCCAACTGCTCCCATAGCGAATCGACGCGCGCTTTCACGGCCGGGTCCATCTCGATCGGACGGCCCCATTCGCGATCGGTTTCGCCAGGCCACTTGTTCGTCGCGTCGAGCCCCATCTTCGACCCAAGGCCCGACACGGGCGACGCGAAATCGAGATAGTCGATCGGCGTGTTCTCGACGAGCACGGTATCGCGCGCCGGATCGATGCGCGTCGTGATGGCCCACACCACCTCTTTCCAATCGCGCACGTTAACGTCTTCGTCGACGACGACAATGAACTTCGTATACATGAACTGACGCAGAAAGCTCCAGACGCCGAACATCACGCGCTTCGCATGACCCGGATAGCTCTTCTTCATCTGCACGATCGCCATCCGGTAGCTGCATCCCTCGGGCGGCAGATAAAAGTCCGTGATCTCGGGAAATTGCTTTTGCAGAATCGGCACCAAGACTTCATTGAGCGCGACGCCGAGCATGGCGGGCTCGTCGGGCGGCTTGCCCGTGTAGGTCGAGTGGTAGACGGCGTCGCGGCGCATCGTGATTCGTTCGACCGTGAAGACGGGGAACCAGTCCTGTTCGTTGTAGTAGCCCGTGTGGTCGCCGTACGGTCCTTCCAGCGCATGCTCGTACGGAGCGGTCGCGCTTTGATGCGGCCGTGGCGGCGCACCGATCGGCGCGGCGGTCGGCTCGCCGTTTTGCGGATGGATGAACCCTTCGAGAACGATCTCTGCCCGCGCCGGCACCTGCAACGTATCGACGCCGGGCGTCAGGCATTTGGCGAGCTCGGTGCGTCCGCCTCGCAAGAGTCCCGCGAACTGGTATTCGGAGAGCGTGTCGGGTACGGGCGTGACGGCGCCGAGTATCGTCGCCGGATCGGCGCCGAGCACGACCGCCACGGGATAAGGCTTGCCCGGGTTTTTCAGCGCGAACTCGCGGAAATCCAGCGCCCCGCCGCGGTGCGCGAGCCAACGCATGATGAGCTTGTTGCGACCGATCAGCTGCTGCCGGTAGATCCCGAGGTTCTGCCGCGTCTTGTTCGGCCCGCGTGTAACCGTGAGGCCCCACGTGACGAGCGGGGCGGCGTCACCGGGCCAGCAGGTTTGAATCGGCAGCTTGGCGAGATCGACGTCGTCCCCTTCGAGCACGACCTCCTGGCAGGGCGGGGCGCTGACGGTCTTCGGCGCCATGTCCCAGACTGCCTTCGCGAGCGTGAGAAGCTTGCCCGCGTCGCGCAGCCCGCGCGGCGGCTCCGGTTCCTTGAGCGCCGACAGCAATCGGCCAACGTCGCGCAACGATTGGAGCGCCGCGTCGTCGCTGGCGGCCGCCGTCTCGTCGATGCCCATGCCGAGCGCGATTCGGCGCGTCGTACCGAACAGATTGCCAAGGACCGGAAATGCGTAGCCGGGCGGAGCATCGAAGAGCAGGGCGGGCCCGCCGGCGCGCAGCACACGGTCGCAGAGCTCGGTCATCTCGAGCACCGGCGAGACGGGTTGGCGGATGCGGCGCAGCTCGCCGGCTTCCTCGAGGCGACCGGTGAAGTCGCGCAAATCTTTGTATTTCATGGGCTTACGATTTTGGCGGCCGCATCGGCGGCGCGGTGAAGCGGCGGTTTCAGACGATCGATGACCGGCGCTGAGTGGCCTGCGATTCTACCCGCGGCGGGGATCGATCGCATGTTCGTACCCTGATCGGCCCACCCGGTAAAAGTCGCCGAAACGCGCGCGGCGCGTAGTTTTCGGCCGATTCCGGCGAGACTTTAATTACTTTTTGTCATAGATTTTGGTTTTTGTAGCATTGACGATCTATAAAACCCTGCTAGAATCCGTCCGCATTGGCTGCAGGGCCAATGCGGTTCGAGTTCACTTTCCCCCGGTCATGGACGCAACGCGTCACCGTACGCCGCCCCTGCACGACGTTACACGGTCCGATTAGTTGGTTGCCATTGCCAGCGCGCCTCGTTGTCGCCGCTGGCGTTTTTTGCGTGAGAGCCACCGCGTGCACGCCGCACGGCGCGCCGCCGGTCCTTTTGCTCCGACGTGGCTCTCCACACGGTCGGTGTCGTAACCAACGACACTTCGCCGTATCCCGGCGTTGCCGCGGTCCCGACCAAGGCCCGCGACGCCTTGGCTTGCAACACGAGCGCTCGATGCTCGGCTTCATCGCTCGGCAAGCCATGCTCAATGGGAGAACTGAATGAATGCTTGGTTATCGTGGCGTCCCGATGCGCGTGTAGCGCTTGCCGTTCGCGCTGCGCTGCACCGCGGGACGCGTGTCAGCCACCTTCTGCTCAGCGTCGTCGGCGCTTGCGCCATCGCGATCTCGCTCATGCTCTGGCTGTTGCCGACCGTGCGCGGCACGCTCGCGGCCAAGCTCATGCCCGTGCTGAGCGCTGCCGTCGAGGCCGGCCCGGCGCGGCTCTTGAGCGGGCACCCGCTGCCGCCCTTCGCCCCCGCGAACGCGGTTGCCGGCGAAGACTCGGTCGCGGCGGCCGAGCCCGGTATCGATAACACGCGCTATGACGGCGCGTTCGACGGTAGCGGCGCGAGCGGGCTCCCCGTGAGCGCACCCGGTGCGGTCGACGGCCGTTCGGCCGCGAGTCTCGATTTTCTCGCGAAGATGGTCTCGTCGCAGCGTGTCGCCCCCGACGCGCGCGACGACCGCGTGCTCGTCTCCGTCCGTGAGCAGGCCCTCGTCGCGTCGTACATCGCGCGGCGCTATCACGTCGCGCAAGAGCCGGTCAGCGATCTCGTGAAGGCGGCCTTCGATACGGGGCGCCAAGTCGGTCTCGACCCGCTCCTGCTGCTCGCCGTGATGGCGATCGAATCGGGCTTCAATCCCTACGCCGAAAGTGGTGTCGGCGCGCGCGGTCTGATGCAGGTCATGTCCAAGGTTCACTCCGATAAGTTCCAGTACTTCGGCGGGCAATCCGCTGCGCTCCAGCCGCTCGCGAACATCACGGTCGGGGCGCTCGTGCTGAAGGACTGCATCGCACGCGGCGGCTCGCTCCCCGACGGACTTCGTCTCTATGTGGGATCGACGTCGAGCGACGACGGCGGCTACGGCGCCAAGGTGATGGCCGAGCGCTCGCGCCTGCGCGACGTCGCGCGTGGCCGGCAGGTGCCTGTGAATGCGCCGCAGGCGCCGACGCATCCCGTCGTCGCGTCGACCTCGAAGCGCGTGCAGGTTGCGATGAATGGCGGCCATCCCGCTGCCGCTGCGGGGCCGGCGAAGGCCAACTCGCCGGCGCCCTCGTCGACCCAATCCGACGATACGAGCGCGAGCGCGCCGCACGTCAATTCAGCCGAGCTTGCGTCGTAAGTAGACGCTTCGCCGTCTGTCGCGCGCAAGCGCTCGGCTCCTCCTCTCTTGCGCGCCTCTCGGCGCGCGGTTCGCTTACCCCTCGAAAGAATGCCGTCGGTACGTATCCCGACGGCACTTACGCCGAACTCAGCGCCCGAAGAGCCGCCCGAGCCGCGCGACGGCTTCTTCCAGCAGCGGGTAGGCGGTGGCGTATGAAATGCGAATGTGGTTGCGCGGCGCGCAGCTGCCAAAATCGAGGCCTGGCACGAGCGCGACGCCCGCATCGTGAAGGATGGCTTTCGTCAGCGCCGCGCTGTCGCCGGCTGCCGGATGCGGGGCGCCGCGGCAGTCCGCATAGACATAGAACGCCCCATCAGGCATGACGGGCACCGACAAGCCGAGTTGCTGCAGTGCCGGCACGAGGTAGTCGCGGCGGCGCTTGAACTCCAGACGACGCGCTTCATAGATCTCGATCGTCTCAGGCTCGAAGCAGGCGAGCGCCGCGTGCTGCGCGAGCGCGGAAGCGCAGATGAAAAGGTTCTGCGCGAGCTTCTCGAATGCCCCGATCATCGCGGTCGGCACGACGAGCCAGCCGAGCCGCCAACCGGTCATGTTGAAGTATTTCGAGAAGCTGTTGACCGTGACGACGTCGTCGCCGAAAGAGAGCGCCGAAACGGGGCGCGCGTCATACCAGAGCCCCTGATAGATTTCATCGACGATCGTGAAGCCGCCGCGTGCTCGCACGGCTTTGACGATGCGCTCGAGCTCGGCCGGCGCGATCGAAGTGCCGGTCGGATTCGACGGCGAGGCGAGCAGCACGCCGCGCGTGCGGGGCCCCCAGTGCCGCGCGATATCGTCCGCGGTGAGCTGGAAGCGCGCCTGCGGCCCGCTCGGCACGAGCACCGGCTTGCCCTCGGTAGCCGCGACGAAGTGCCGATTGCACGGGTAGGACGGATCGGGCATCAGCACCTCGTCGTCGCGATCGACGAGCGCCGCGCAGGCGAGCAGCAATGCCGCCGACGCGCCCGCCGTCACGACGATCCGAGCGGGATCGATCGAGAGCCCGTAGACGCTCGCATAGTGCGCCGCGATGGCTTCGCGCAGCGCCGTGATGCCGAGCGCGCCCGTGTATTGCGTCACGCCGCGCCGCAACGCCTCGGTGGCTGCCGCAATGACGGGCTCCGGCGCCGTGAAATCCGGTTCGCCGATTCCCATGTGGATGATCCGGCGTCCCGCGCGTTCGAGCAGCGCGGCCTCCTTGGCGAGCTCCATCACGTAGAAGGGGGCGATCGCGTCGATTCGCGAGGCGAGTTTCGGAGACGCGAGCCGGGCTTCGTGTGGGAGACCCGCGCCGACTCCGCCCATGAGGTCCTCCGGCGAGGCGAGCGATTCCACTGCGTTCATGATCAAATCAACCGCGCTGGCCTCGTCCCGCCTGCGTTTCCGCGGGGCGCAGCTTCAGCGCCAGCTTGTCGAGCACGCCGTTCACGTACTTGTAGCCGTCCGCGCCGCCAAACGTCTTGGCGAGCTCGACGGCTTCGTTGATGACGACACGGTACGGAATGTCGAGGTGGCTTTTGAACTCGTACGCGGCGACGAGCAACACCGCGCGCTCGACGGGCGAGAGCTGATCGATCGGCCGATCGAGGCACGGCGCGAGATCGGCGGACAGCGTCGCCGACTCGCGGATGACGCCGTGCAGGATCGCGTCGAGGTGCTCCGTGTCCGCCTTGTCGAAGCCTTGCGCGCCGCGCAGCTGCGCGTCGATTTCGCCTGCGGGCGCACCCGACAGCAGCCACTGATACAGCCCCTGCATGGCCAGTTCACGGGAGCGGCGGCGGGCGCTTTTCATGCCTCGTCCTCTTCTTCCTCGTCTTCGTCTTCTTCGTCGTCGCCGCTCAGCTGTTCGAGCGCGACCGAAAGGTTCGCCATTTCCACGGCGACACGCGCGGCATCGCGGCCCTTCTCGGCCATGCGCGCCACGGCTTGCTCGTCGGTATCGGTCGTAAGCACACCGTTGGCGACCGGAATGCCGAAATCGAGCGCGATGCGCGAAATGCCGTTGCCGCTTTCGTTCGAAACGAGCTCGAAGTGGTACGTCTCGCCGCGAACGACGGCGCCGAGCGCGATCAGCGCGTCGAACTGCCCGCTCTCGGCGAGCTTTTGCAGCGCGAGCGGAATTTCGAGCGCACCGGGCACGGTGACGAGCAGCACGTCCTCGCCCGCCACGCCGAGCCGTTCGAGCTCTTCGACGCAGGCGTCGGCGAGCCCGTTGCAAACCGGCTCGTTAAAGCGCGACTGGACGATGCCGACACGCAGGCCGTCGCCGTCGAGGTTCGGTTGATATTGTCCGATTTCCATGAAGAAGTCCGTTGAATAAGGGGAGAGGGCACGCGCCAGCGCGGCGGACGTGAGCGTATCGACGGCAGATTATGCGCTTCGCGCCGTGGCGGCGCCCGGCATGGACACGAAGCCGGTGACTTCGAGGCCATAGCCCGACATGCTGCCGAGCCGACGCGGATTCGACAATACCTGCATCTTGCCAACGCCGAGCTCGCGCAGAATCTGCGCGCCGACGCCGTAGGTCTTGAAGTCGACCGGGCGGCGCTTGAGCTGCTCGGCTTTCTCCTTCTCGTCGAACGCCTTGAAGAGATCGATCAGATGCTCTTTCGTATCGCCGCAGTTCAGCAAGACGACGACGCCGAGATCGCGCGCCGCGATTTCTTTCATGGCGGCATCGAGCGTCCACGAGTGCGTCGAAGTGCCCACTTCGAGCAGGTCGAGCACCGAAAGCGGCTCGTGCACGCGCACGGGCGTCTCGCGATCGGGCGTGGGCGTGCCGCGTACGAGCGCGAGGTGCGGCGAGCCGCTCGGCTGGTCCAGGTAGAGCACCGCGCGAAACGCGCCATGCGCCGTTTCCATCGTGCGTTCGCAGACACGCGAGACGATCGACTCGGTGCGGCTGCGGTAATGAATCAGATCGGCGATCGTGCCCACCTTGAGGCCATGCTGCTCCGCGAACTCGACGAGATCCGGCAGCCGGGCCATCGTCCCGTCGTCCTTGATGACTTCGCAGATGACGGCGGCGGGCGTAAGCCCGGCCAGCGCCGCGAGGTCGCAGCCGGCCTCCGTATGCCCGGCGCGCACGAGCACGCCGCCCGGCTGCGCCATGATCGGGAACACGTGACCCGGTTGCACGACGTCCTCCGGACGCGCGTCGCGCGCGACGGCCGCCGCGACCGTGCGGGCGCGGTCGGCAGCGGAGATGCCCGTCGTCACGCCTTCGGCGGCTTCGATGCTGACGGTGAACGCGGTGCCGTACTGCGTGCCGTTTCTGTAGGTCATGAGCGGCAAGTTGAGCAGCTTGCAGCGTTCCTGCGTCAGCGTCAGACAAATGAGGCCGCGGCCGTAGCGCGCCATGAAGTTGATCGCTTCCGGGGTGACGAAGTCGGCGGCCAGGACGAGGTCGCCCTCGTTTTCGCGATCTTCTTCGTCGACGAGGATCACCATGCGGCCGGCCTTCAGTTCGGCGATGATCTCGGGCGTGGAGGCGAGGGACATATCGATGGGCTCGATCAGGGAAAGGGGGGTATTTTAACCCGCCCGAAGCGCGCCTCGCGCACGCTTCTCGCAACGCGTCCTACCGAGCGTGCAAGGGCGCCCCTGGCGAAGCGGTTTCCTCGAGCCGGCGGAAGACGAGCGCGGAAACCAATGTGATGAGTCCGACGCTCACGAAGCTGATGCGAAATGCGAGGACGGGCGATCCCCACTGCTCGGAAAACCATTCGACGAGGCCTCCGCCGATCGACACACCGAGCCCCATCGCGAGCATCTGCACCATCGAGAAGAGGCTGTTGCCGCTGCTTGCGTCGCGGCTCGACAGGCCCTTGAGCGTGACGCTGTTCATCGCCGCGAACTGCATCGAGTTCGAAGCGCCGAAGACGGCGAGCACGACGATGTCGACGACGATAGGCACGCCGCGCGAGACGAGCGCGAACGCGGCGATGGAGCCGCCGACGATCAAGGTGTTGACGAAGAGGAATGCATCGTAGCCATAGCGCTTGATGAGCGGGGCGATCCAGCGCTTCGCGAGCGTGCCGGCCAATGCGGCCGGCAGCATCATGAGGCCCGAATGCAGCGGCGTGTAGCCGAGCTCGAGCTGCAAGAGCAGCGGCAGCAAAAACGGCACGGCGCTCGAGCCGACGCGGCAGACGAGGTTCCCCACGAGCCCCAAGCTGAAATTGGGCTCGCGAAAGAGCGCGAGCTCGAAGAGCGGATCGCGGCGCCGCTTCGCGTAAGGAATGTAAGCGAGCGCGGCTGCGACGGCGAGCGCGAACAGCAGCGGGGCCAGGACGGCGCGGTGTGCCTGCGAGGGCGGCTCCACCGCGAGCGAGAACGCGACCATCGCGACCGAGAGCAGCGCGCAGCCGATCCAGTCGAACGGCCGAGCCTTCGCCGGCATCGCGTCGGACGGAAGAAAGCGATGCACGGCGACGAGGCCGACGGCGCCGATCGGCACGTTGATGAGGAAGATCCAATGCCACGAGGCCGATTGCGCGAGCCAGCCGCCGAGCGTCGGGCCGAGGATCGGCCCCACCTGTCCCGCGATCGAGACGAAGGCGAGCGCCGCGACGTAAGCTTCGCCGGGGATGCTGCGCAGCACCGCGAGCCGCCCGATCGGCAGCAGCATCGAACCGCCGATGCCTTGCAGCACGCGCGCGATCACGAGCTCGGGAAGCGTGTGTGCGCTCGCGCAGCAGATTGAGCCGATCACGAAAACGAGGATCGCCGAAAAATAGACGCGGCGCGTGCCGAACGTATCGGCAAGCCACCCGGAGGCCGGCGTGAGCATTGCCATCGTCAGCGTATAGGCGACGACGATCGGACGCGTGGCAAGCGGCGCTTCGTGCAGGCTCTGAGCGATCGATGGGAGGGCCGTATTGACGATCGTCGTATCGAGCGACTGCATGAAAAAGCCGCCCGCGACGATCCAGAGCAATGCGGTTTCGGACAGGCCTTGGGTGTTTCGACTCATTTGGGCGTTTGGGCTCGGCGGGGACCACTAAATGATAGGGACAGCCTCGTCGATCGGGAACCACCCTCAAGATGTTGACTGTTATCGGCGTTGCCGATAACAATCGCCCATGCTCAATCCCATCTGGCTCAAGACTTTCGTCACCGTCGCGCGCGGCCGCAGCTTCACCGAGGCGGGCCGGCAATTGATGCTCACGCAATCGAGCGTCAGCGAGCACATTCGGCGTCTCGAGCAGCATCTCGGGCGCAGACTCTTTGTCCGTGATACGCATTCGGTCGCCCTGACGGCCGATGGCGAAGCGATGCTGGCCCACGCGGGCGTCATCCTGCAGTCGATCGCGAAGGCGGAGACGCAGTTTCGCAGCTCGAAGCTGAAAGGGCGCGTGCGGCTCGGCTCGTCCGACGACGTCGCGCTGGGGCCGTTGCCGACCGTACTCGCCGCGTTTCGCGACGCCCATCCCGACGTCGAGCTGGAGATCACGATCGGGATGACGGGCCGGCTTTACGAGCTGCTCGACGCGGGCGCGATCGATTTGCTGATCGGCAAGCGTCGTCTCGGCGACCGCCGCGGGGTGCCGCTTTTCACCGGACGGCTCGAATGGCTGGCTCGGACCGGAACCGTCGTCGATCCCGGCGAGCCGCTGCCATTGATTCTCGTTGCCGAGCCGAGTGTGACGCGTGCCGTCGTGCTCGACGCCCTCGCGCAAGCGGGCGTGCCATGGCAAATCGTCTGCACGAGCAGCAGCCATGCCGGCTGCGTCGCGGCGGCGCGTGCCGGACTCGGCGTGACCGTGCGCGCCGAATATCTGGCGGCCCGGGGGCTCGCGCCGCCCGTCAATCGCGCGAGCCTGCCTGCGCTGCCCGACGTCGAATTCATCGCGCTGGCCGCAAGGCGGCTCTCGCGGCCGGCGGCCACGCTTTTGCAGCTATTGCACGAAAGCGATTTGCGCGGCGCGTGGGTGGGCGAGTGAGTGCTCACCGGTGAAGACGAAGCGCAATCGAGCCCTCCTTAATGCGGAATCGGCTAGACGATTTCCGTTTTGGACGGGTGCGCGGTGCCATCATTGACTGCCCGCGCATGGCGGTGACGAACGGAGCGTCGTGCAGCGATTGTTCTGAACGGGCTGCCGTGGTTTGATGCGAGAGCGTCAGCACCCAAAACGCGCCCATTGATCATACGAAAAGAATCCGTTGGCAGCGGCAAGGGCGGCAACATGAAGGAGACAACTCATGGAGACGTCGGCAAGCCTCAACGACTTGCAAAGGTCCACGCTCGCCATCGTGCTGGCCGGGGGGCGAGGCACACGCCTCGGCCCGCTGACCGACAAACGCGTCAAGCCGGCCGTTCATTTCGGCGGCAAGTACCGAATCATCGACTTCGCCTTGTCGAACTGCCTCAACTCCGGCATACGCCGGATTGCGGTCGTGACGCAGTACAAGGCGCATTCGCTCTTGCGTCATCTGCAGCGCGGCTGGGGATTTTTGCGCGGCGAGTTCGGCGAGTTCATCGATATGTGGCCCGCGCAGCAGCGCGTGGACGGGGCGCATTGGTATCGCGGAACGGCCGATGCGGTTTATCAGAACCTCGACATCATCCGCTCGATCAATCCGAGGTTCGTGGTCGTGCTGGCCGGCGACCACGTCTACAAGATGGATTACGCGCGCATGCTGCTCGATCATGTCGAAACCGGAGCCGAATGCTCCGTCGGCTGTATCGAGGTGCCGCGACGGGAAGCGACCGCCTTCGGCGTCATGGCCGTGGACGCGCGCCGCAACGTCACAGGCTTCGTCGAGAAGCCGGCCGACCCTCCCGCGGTGCCGGACAAACCGGACGTCGCGCTCGCCAGCATGGGCATTTACCTCTTCAACGCGGACTATCTGTACGCGCTGCTCGACGAGAACATTGCCAATATCCGCAGCGAGCACGACTTCGGCAAGGACATCATTCCGCTCGTCGTCTCGCGAAAGCGAGCGATCGCCCATCCGTTCCAGATGTCGTGCGTCTCGTCGGATCCGAAAGCGGCGCCGTACTGGCGCGACGTCGGCACGATCGACGCCTATTGGGCGGCCAACCTCGATTTGGCATCGACCGTGCCGACGCTCGATCTCTACGATCGCAATTGGCCGATCTGGACGAATCAGGAGCAGTTGCCGCCGGCCAAGTTCGTGCGCGATCTCAACGGTCAACAAGGTGTCGCAACCAACCTGCTAGTGTGTGGCGGTTGCGTCATTTCGGGTTCGCAGATCTCGCGCTCGGTGCTCTCGTCCTCGGTGCGCGTGGAGTCGTTCTGCAATCTGAGCGAGACCGTGCTGCTGCCGCAAGTCACGGTCCGACGCAGTTGCCGGCTGCAGCGCGTGGTCATCGATCGCGGCTGCACCATTCCGGAGGGAACCGTGATCGGCGAAGATCCAGCCGCGGATGCGGCGCGCTTTTATCGCACCGACGATGGCGTCGTGCTCGTCACCGCGGCGAGTCTCGCAAAGGGTTTGCAACGATGATCGACGACGCCTACGCCGATAGGTCCTCGCTGCTGAGTCCGTCAACGATATGCCCTTTGCAATGGAGGGCGGCGTGACCATCCGTGTGCTCCATGTGGCCGCCGAGCTATATCCGCTGCTCAAGACCGGGGGGCTGGCGGACGTTCTCGGCGCGCTGCCGCTCGCACAGGTGGAACTCGGCGCCGATGCCCGCGTGCTGTTGCCGGGCTTTCCGTCCGTCGTCGACGGCCTGGCGGACCTGCGTGAGGTCGCGCGATTGCCCGCTGCGTTCGGCGTCGACGACGCCTCCATCCAATTCGGGACACTGCGAGACGCCGACGGAGGCGTCGCGGGTCTCGGCGTTTATGTCGTGCGTGCCGATCGTTTTTATCGGCGCGACGGCAATCCGTATGTCGACGAGGCGCACCGGCCCTACGACGACAATATGCTGCGTTTCGCGCTGTTGGGCTGGAGCGCCGCGCAGCTGGCGGGCTCGGCGGACCCGGCGTGGTCTCCGGCGGTCGTTCACGCTCACGACTGGCATGCGGCGCTGGCACCGGCCTACGTGCAGGCCGCGCACGAGACGAGCGGCGTGCGCCGTTTGCCGAGCGTCGTGACCGTGCACAACCTCGCCTATCAAGGATTATTCCCCGCGCATGAATGGAGCTCGCTTCGCTTGCCCGATCGCTATTTCGGTATCGACGGGCTCGAGTTTCACGGCCAGGTCTCGTTCCTGAAGGGGGGACTTTATTTCGCCGATCGCATCACGACCGTGAGCCCGAGCTACGCTCGCGAGATTCAGACAACCTCGCATGGCGCCGGGCTGGACGGACTGCTCAGGCACCGCGCGCGGGACTTGACCGGAATCTTGAACGGGGTGGATTACACGGTCTGGAATCCGCGCAGCGATCGCTCCATCGTGGCGACGTACGGCCCGACGCGACTCCACCCCAAATCGAAAAACAAGGCGGAGTTGCAGGCACGCCTCGGTCTCAAGGCCGATTCGGATGCGCTGCTCTTCGGCGTCGTGAGCCGGTTGACCGAGCAGAAGGGCTTTGACCTCCTGCTCGAAGCGATACCGGAAATCGTGAGCCGCGGCGGCCAGCTCGCGGTCCTCGGCACGGGCGATCCGGCGCTCGAGGCGGGCATGCGGCGCGCGGTGCAGGCCCATCCCGAGGCCGTCGGCATCCATGTCGGCTTCGACGAGGCATTCGCGCATCTCGTCATCGCGGGCAGCGACGTAGTGATGGTGCCCTCGCGCTTCGAGCCTTGCGGACTGACCCAGCTTTATGCGCTCGCATACGGATCGCTTCCGCTCGTTCACCGCGTCGGCGGCCTGACGGATACCGTATCGGATGCGTCGCTGGAGAACCTCGCCGATCATGCGGCGACGGGTTTCGTATTCGAGCGATTCGAGCATGACGCGCTCGTTGCCGCGATCCGCCGAGCGTTCGCCTTGCGCGCCCGGCGGACCGACTGGCGACGCGCTCAGCAGTGCGCGATGCAGCAGAACTTCAGTTGGCAAAGCGCCGCGGAGCGTTATCTCGCGCTCTATCAAGAGATCGTGCCGCAATCCTGACGTCGTGGGCGCCCGGCCGCCGGGCCTGCCGCTTCAGTGACCCAGGCCGGTCTTGGCGATCTGCTGCTCGACGAATTGGGCGAAGAGCGCGTGGAGGCGCGTCGTCGGATGGAGATCGTCGGCGAACATGTAGGTCTGGTCGGCATTGGCTGTCGCGTACGTACGCGGCGAGCACAGCAACGAGGTCTGATCCGGCGTTTTCGATGGATCGCAGGCGAAGCTCGTATTCGACACGGTGAAGCCATTCGCCTGAAAGTTCGCGAAGATCTGATTGATCCATGTATAGGAATCGATCTGGATCACCTTGCCTTGCAGACCATCGGCTTGCAAGGCAGCGTTCAAGCTATCGTTGAAGAGTTGCGACAGCTGCGTCAGGTTGGCGCCGGCGTCGGGCGAGGCGAGCCCTTTCGGCGAGAGTCCGACATTCGGCACGTTGATCACCACGACATGCGTCGCACCGTTCTGGACGATCTGCCCAATGACTTGCGCGAGCGTCGTGGCCGCCGTCTGCACGATCTGCGTCGCGGCCGGGGGCGTCCCCGCGCGAAGCACGTCGTTCGAGCCCACCCAGACGAGCACCAGCTGATCCCCGTTGAAGCCGGCGTGGGTGCTCAAATAGCTCGAGACTTGCTGAGTCACGGGCATTTCGATGTTCCCGATCACATCGGTGAGGAAGTCGTAGAGGTTGGCCGGCGTGGCCACCGTCGCGCCGCCCTCGGCATAGCCTAACCCGCCTTGCGCATTCAGCTTGTGAGTGAAGTCGATCGTAAACGCGGCGTTCAGCGTGTCGCCGTAGTATTGCGCGACGTCCTGACTCCAGACCTGCCCGGGGTTGGTCGTGAAACGTCCGCCGCCCACCGCGCTCGCGATCGGCGCAAAGGTCCCGACGTCCGACAGGCTGTCGCCGAACGAGACGACTTGCAGATGAATGCCGCCCGCGGGAGTCGCTGCGCCGTTGTTGCCGCCGCCGCCGCCGTCGGTGACCGAGATCCTTCCATGTCCACCGCATGCCGCAAGCAAGGAAATCAGCGCGGCAAGAATTACAGCGCGTACGTTGTCATTGATTCCTCGCATAGCTCCTCCCTCGGCGACTCGAGCATGCGGCAGCGCTCACGTGGCGGACTTGTCGCACGCTCGCGCAGGATATGCGCCGAAGCCGGCAGCTTCATGAAGCAAGAAGGATGCGCCATCGACGGGGCGCGGGCCTTTCCGCGATTCGCCCTACATGAATTATGGATTCCCGCTTCGGCATGCGAGTTGCCTCATGGTGAGGTTGAACCGCGTGGGCTTCCAGCATGCCGCGCCGCCAGTGGGGCCACATCGCCCCGGCCGACAGGCATCCAAAGGCAAGCATTACACGGTCGCGCTCGGCGGCGACCGAGGGGTATCGCCTCCGGGCATTTCAACGGGAAACCACCACGGAGGCGGTTTATGGAAAGTAAGTTCTCGAACCCGGCACCGCTCGGTCTCGCCGGGTTTGCATTCACCACCTGGATGTTGAGCATGGTGAACGCGGGCTGGTACAGCGTGGACGCATTGCGGCTCGTGCTGGCAGTGGCGTTCGCTTTCGGCGGCACCGCACAGATGATCGCGGGCGTGCTCGAGTATCCGCGCGGCAACACCCTGGGGACAGTGGCGTTCCTCGGCTACGGCTCATTTTGGTGGTCCTTTGCGCTGTTCGCGGCGTTCCTGGGCGCCAACGTGCCCCAGTCGTTCGTCGGCTGGTACCTGCTGGTTTGGGGCGTATTCACGTTCTACCTCTGGTTCGCCTCGATGCATACGAGCACATCGGTGCAGCTCGTTTTCCTCGTGCTGTGGATCACCTACCTGCTCCTGGCCATCGGCGCATGGACCGGCTCGGTCATCGCCACGCAGATCGGCGGCTACACCGGCCTGATCACGGCTGTCCTCGCCTTCTATGCGTCCGCGGCCATGATCATCAACGAATGCCTCGGACATACCGTGCTTCCGACCCACGACTGGGCGCAACACCACCCGCGTGCCGCCTAGTCACGTGACGCCGGCCGCCGGTGCATCGCGCGCCGGCGGGCCGGCGCCGGCGGCGCTCAATTGCGAAGGAGGACCAAACCATGTCTGAGCATCGAGTCTTTCCGGTGCCCGCCGGCTGGGCCGCGAATGCCTGGGCCGACTCAGCCCGTTACGAGGCGATGTATCGCCATTCAGTGGAGGATCCGGAGGGATTTTGGCGCGAGCAGGGCCAGCGACTCGACTGGATCAAGCCATTCACGCAGGTGAAGGATGTCTCGTTCGCCAGCCGCGACTTGCATATTCGCTGGTTCGACGACGGCACATTGAATGCGTGCGCCAACTGCCTCGACCGCCACCTGGCAACGCGCGGCGATCAGCCCGCGATCATCTGGGAGGGCGACGATCCCACCGTCCAGCGGACGTTGACCTACCGCGAGTTGCATACCGAGGTCTGCAAGTTCGCCAATGTCTTGAAGACCCTTGGCGTCAAGCGCGGCGATCGGGTGACGATCTACATGCCGATGATTCCCGAGATCGCCGTCGCCATGCTGGCATGTGCGCGCATCGGGGCCATTCATTCGGTAGTCTTCGGCGGCTTCTCGCCCGATGCGCTCGCGAATCGCATCCAAGACTGCGACTCCAGCATCGTCATCACCGCCGACGAAGGCATGCGAGGCGGACGAACGATTGCGTTGAAGGCCAGTGCCGACAAGGCGATGGAGAGGTGCGCGAAAGTCGACCGGTGCATCGTTGTCAAGCGCACCGGCGGAAAGGTCGATTGGCGCGAAGGCCGCGATCATTGGTACGAGGACCTGATGAGCCGCAGCTCGGCCGATTGCGCGCCGGAGGAGATGGGAGCGGAGGACCCGCTATACATCCTCTATACATCGGGCTCGACGGGCAAGCCAAAGGGTGTCGTGCACACGACGGGTGGCTATCTGACCTACGTCGCGTTGACGCACCAATACGTCTTCGACTATCACGACGGCGATGTCTACTGGTGCACGGCCGACTGCGGGTGGGTAACGGGGCATAGCTACATCGTTTACGGGCCGCTTGCGAACGGCGCGACTACGGTGATGTTCGAAGGCTTGCCGAATTATCCCGACAGTTCCCGCTACTGGCAGGTATGCGACAAGCATCAGGTGCGAACCCTCTATACCGCGCCGACGGCTATCCGTGCGCTGATGCGAGATGGAGAGGCGCCGGTGAAAAAGACATCGCGCGAATCGCTGAGGCTGCTCGGTACGGTGGGCGAGCCGATCAACCCGGCGGCCTGGCTCTGGTACTACGAGGTCGTCGGCGAAAAGCGCTGCCCTGTGATCGACACCTGGTGGCAGACCGAAACGGGCGGCATCATGATCGCGCCGCTGCCGGGTGCGATGACGCTGAAACCGGGCTCGGCTACACGCCCGATCTTTGGCGTGCGTCCCGCGCTCGTCGACGAGGCCGGTCACGTGATCGAGGGCGCCGGCACAGGCAGTCTCTGCATGCTCGATTCGTGGCCGGGTCAGATGCGGTACGTCTACGGCGATCCGGATCGCATGCGGCAACAGTATTTCAGCCAGGTCGAAGGGATGTACTACACGGGCGATGGGTGCTATCGCGACGAGGACGGCGACTATTGGATCACCGGCCGCATCGACGACGTCATCAATGTATCGGGGCATCGCCTCGGCACGGCCGA
This sequence comes from Trinickia symbiotica, assembly GCF_003028655.1. Classification (GTDB taxonomy): domain Bacteria; phylum Pseudomonadota; class Gammaproteobacteria; order Burkholderiales; family Burkholderiaceae; genus Trinickia; species Trinickia symbiotica_A. Next base: position 351,508 of record NZ_PYUC01000005.1, on the reverse strand, counting down.
AGTGGAAAGCGCGCTCGTGCTGCATCCCAAGGTCGCCGAGGCGGCCGTGGTCGGATATCCGCACGATCTCAAAGGACAAGGGATTTACGCGTATGTCACGCTGAAAGCCGGCCTCGAGCCGAGCGACGCGCTGCGAGAGGAGCTGACTCAGTTCGTGCGCCGCGAAATCGGCCCGATCGCGAACCCGGATTTCATCCAGTGGGCGCCGAGCCTGCCCAAGACGCGGTCCGGCAAGATCATGCGCCGAATCTTGCGCAAGATCGCCGCGGGCGAGTATGAGAACCTCGGTGACGTCTCGACCTTGGCCGATCCGCGTGTGGTCGAGGATCTGGTCAAGGAGCGAAAAGCGCATTGAACGGTGCCGCCGATGAGCGAGCGCCGCTCCTGGCTCGAGGCGTTCCCTCCGGCGGCTTTCGCAATGGTGATGGCCACCGGCATCGTGTCGATCGCAGCACGGTTGCTCGGCTATGGCGTCGCAGGGTGGGCACTGCTAGGCGTCAATGCGGTGGCCTATCCTGTGTTTCTTTTGATCGCGGTCTGCCGGTTCGTGCGTTATCCGCACGCGATACGAGTCGACATCGGCGATCACGGGCGGGGCCCCGGATTTCTCGCGCTGGTGGCCGGCACGGCCGTGTTCGGGAGCCAGATCGCCGCTTATAACCTCGTTCCCGCCGCGGTGCCCTGGCTCCTCGGCCTCGCAATCGTGCTCTGGGTCGTGATCGTCTACGCGTTTCTCGCCGCGATGACGATCGGACAGCGCAAACCGGGCTTGCAAACCGGCTTCGACGGCACCTGGTTGCTGCTCGTCGTCGCCACCGAGGCCATTGCGATACTGGCGACATTCGAAGCTCGGCTCGCGAGCCGCCCGGCGCCGCTCGCTTTCCTCTCTCTCGCGGCATGGCTGCTCGGCTGCGCCCTCTATGTGATGTTGATCACGCTGATCTTCTATCGCTGGTGTTTCGTTCCGATGAGTGCCGCGGAAATGACGGAACCGTGGTGGATCAACATGGGCGCCATGGCGATTGCCGCGTTCGCGGGAAGCCGCCTTATCCTGCTCGATCGCGAGTCGATCGCGCTGCCGCTGCATGCGCAAGCGATTCTGTACGTTTTGACCACGGCATGCTGGGCCATGGCGACGTTCTGGATCCCGTTGCTCGTGATTCTGTTCATCGCCAAGCACGGTGTCCAGGGCGATCCGATTCACTACACATCGGCGGAATGGTCGATGGTGTTTCCGTTGGGGATGTACACCGCCGCGACTTACAGCTACGCACATGTCGCGTCGGCGCCGTTCCTGAACGAAGTACCGCGCGTGACGATTGCGGTTGCCTTCGTGGCCTGGGTGCTCGCCTCGATCGGCATGTTGCACACCGCCTTTCATTACTTCCTGCCAAAAGACGAGACACAGGCCTGATGCTTGTTTTCAGCTCGGAGCGACGATTCCAAATACATCACAATGTGATATAAAATACCGGAAAGACGTATCCCGCCCCAGACCTCGGCGGGAGCGTTCGAAGAGCGGCAAGTCGGGGAGGGGGACACATCATGATGGTCACGTTCAAATCGTCCGCGGCGCCGGACGTGCTCATGCTCAGGGATCTAGCACAGTATCTGCTGGGACTCGTCGGCAAGCGCCTCGATGCGCGCGGAGTCATCTTGCACGACGAATTGCCCGTTGCCATCCGCCGGCTCGAAACTGCGATTGCCGACGAAGAGAAGGCCGAACGGGTACTGGAAGCATTCCAGCATTCTCACGGCGGCGAGCAACGGTCCGGAAACGGCCTCTCGCGGCGGGCGTGGCCGTTTCTCGACATGATGCGAGAAGCCCAGAAGCAGAGTGCCGACATCATTTGGGGACTGTAAGCATCCCGCTGAGCAAGCGTTCCGCTGAGTACGGATCGACGCTCGGTGAAGAGGGAATGCACAGCAGGAGGCAATGATGAGTGAAGCAACCGAGGCAGGCGTTACCGCAACGCTGCGTCGAGACGCCCGTGTGATCGGGCTGCTCTTTGCGAGCACGACGAGCATCGTCGGCTCGGGGTGGCTCTTCGGCGCGTTTCACGCCTCGAAAATCGCGGGTCCGCTCAGCATCTGGAGTTGGGTGGTCGGCGCAATCATCATCCTGTTGATCGCACTGTGCTTCGCGGAGCTGTCAGCGCTCTTTCCGCGCAGCGGCGCCCTCGTGCACATGAGCCATGCTAGTCACGGTGACGGCATGGGGCGGATCTGGAGCTGGATGCTGTTCCTGGCGTATGTGCCCGTGCCGGCCGTCGAGGCCGAGGCCATCGTCACGTACGCCAACAACTATCTTCCCTATTTCATTCAACCGGGCGGGCAGGGGCTGCTGACGGTCATAGGATTCGTGACTTGCGTCGTGCTGCTCGGCATCCTGGCGCTGCTGAACTTGATGACGGTCCGCTGGTTGTTGAACGTCAACTCGATCGTGACCTGGTGGAAGATCGCCGTGCCGCTGTTGACGGTGATCGCGCTCTTCGCCGCCAGCACGCACTGGAACGTGATGAGCGCCGATCCGACGGGGTACAAGGTGACGGGCATTTTCACGGCGTTGCCGGCGGCCGGCATCATCTTCAGCTATCTCGGCTTTCGCACGGCAATCGACCTTGGCGGCGAAAGCGCGAATCCCGGCCGCAACATTCCGCTCGCGGTCATCGGCTCCGTGCTGCTCGCGGCGATTCTCTACGTTCTTTTGCAGGTGGCGTTCCTCTACGCGCTCGCACCGGCCGATCTCGCCCACGGCTGGGCGCATCTCAGTTTCACGGGGCAGATGGGGCCGTTCGCCGGCCTGGCGGCCACGCTCGGACTCGGGTGGCTGGCCACGCTGCTCTATATCGACGCATATGTCTCGCCGGGCGGCACGGGCTTGATGTACGTGACGGGCGGTTCCCGCATCCTCTTCGCGATCGGCGAGATGGAAGCAGGGCCGCATGGGCTGATCAAGCTGAACGGCAACCAGGTGCCGTGGGTCTCCGTGCTCGTGATGTGGGCCGTCGGCGCGGTGTTCCTGCTGCCGTTCCCGGCATGGCAGCAGATGGTCAACTACATCACGTCGATCACGGTGCTGACTTATGGCCTGGGCCCAGTCGCGCTTTTGGTTCTGCGCCATAGCATGCCGGACCTCGAGCGGCCGTTCCGACTCGAGGGCGCATGGTTCATCGCGCCGGCGGCATTCATCTGCAGCAACTGGGTGATTTACTGGACGGGTTTCCGGACAAACTCATTCCTGTTTGGGATCGTGGCGATCGGGTTCATCTTGTACGCGCTGCATCATCACTTCGTGGCGAAGAAGCCCGCGGACGAGTTCGGCTGGCGCCATATCTCGTGGCTGCTGCCGTGGTTTGGCGGCATGTGGATTCTTTCGTGGCTCAGCGATATCGGTGGCGGCATCGGTGTACTGGATTTCACCTGGGGCGTGGTATGTGTCGCGGTCTGGAGCGGGCTGATGCTCATCGCCGCGCTGAGGACCGCGCTGCCCGCGGAGGATACCGCGCGCATGATGGGTTTCATCGACGCCACGCTGTAGCGGGTTCAAGGTCGCCGACGCGGAAATCTCGCGGTCATCGGACGAGGCTCAGCGCAAGTCGTAACTGCGCTGCTAACGGGGAGCGGCGCAACACGGCTTTGCTCTCAGGTGCTCAGCGATGGCCCGGCGGAGTATTGCTCGTCCGTCACCGGTTCCAGCCACTCGACGTTCTTGCCGTCGAGTGCCTCCTGGATGGCGATATGGGTCATCGACGTCGTCGGCGAAGCGCCATGCCAATGCTTATGGCCCGGCGGACACCAAATCACGTCCCCCGCACGAATTTCCGCGATGGGTTCGCCTTCGCACTGGGTCCAGCCGCAGCCGGCCGTCACGAGCAGCGTCTGGCCGAGCGGATGGGTGTGCCAGTTCGTGCGCGCACCCGGCTCGAAGGTCACGCTGGCGCACGACACCCGAGAGGGCGGTGGCGGCGCATTCAGAGGATCGATGCGTACCGTGCCGGTAAACCACTCGGCGGGGCCTTTGATCGACGGCTGTGAGCCTGGCCTCTTCAATTGCATCGTCTACTTCTTTTCAGTTGCTCGGGGACGGAAAGAGCTCTTTGAACTTCGCTACCGCGGACATGGCATTGGGCCAGCCTGTGTAGAACGCCAGATGGGTGACGAGTTCGATGAGTTCTTCTCGTGTGACCCCGTTCTCGACGGCGCGCGGAAAATGGAAGTTCATTTGCTCGGTCTTGCCGAGCACGATCAGCGCCGCGCACGTTGCGAGGCTGCGATCCCGCTTCGACAATTGCGGGCGCTCCCAGACATCGCCGAACAGCACGTCGTCGCTCAGTTCGGCCAGTTTGGGCGCCACGCTGCCGAACGACTGGCGCGCGGCGGTAGGTTTGGTGGACATGCAGGTCTCCCTTCTCCAAGCAGTGAATGACATGACCACATTGTCAGGACGATTCGGGCGTCCGACTAGACCGTAAAATGTACAAGCACTTATGAGCGGAGATCATCAATGCTGCGCGAGAACCAGAAGAACACGTCGTCAAAGGGGGTGCTTATCGTCACGGGGGGCGCAAGCTGGCCGGCGCGCCGAACTCGCGGATCAAGGGCCGCACGCATTGCGCATTACGCACGCGCGTTGCTTGCATTTATCGCTTTCGCCGGCTGCACGTATGCACATGCGACTGATACGGACTTGGCAAAAGGCCCTTGCGCAAAGGTCGACGCCGGATACGCATTCGACGACAGCGTGCGTGGCACGTTTGGGTCACCGAGCCCGGTGGAGGCATGCATCGACGTTTCGCACGCGCAAGATGACGGACCGCGCCGTCTACGTATCTTCGTGGGGGGCAAGCGAGTGGTTTCGGACGATGCCGTGGCAATGGGACCGGACGAAGGCGGCGTGAGGGGCGATCCATTTCAGCCGCTCCAAATTCGCGGCGGATCTGTGATCGTGCAAAACGCGGGCGGTGGCGGTACGGAGGGCTGGACCGAAACATGGCATTTGACGATGCGCAACGGCCAATGGATCGTCGCGGGATGGGACGAAGAGAGTTCGGATATGCATAGCGCTGCGGACGGAGGCGGCGAATCCCATACGAGCGTCAACGCGTTGACGGGGGACATACACGACAGCTACGATCCGCCCGGCGACGGCGATCATGCTGCGAAGCGCTCGTCGAGCCACATCTGCAAGTTGCCACCCGAATGGCACAGCCCGGCCATCACGCAAGTCGCGGCGATACGGGACAGGAGTTGGTATTGCGATGAGAAGCTTGCGAAGCCGCTGGACAGTGGAAGCTGACGCTGCATGCCGCTCAATTGACGATGGCCGGCAACTAAGTTGCCCGACGCAATAGGCCGCCGGTCAAGGACCACCCGAGGTTGACTCCGTGCGTGGCAAGCCTCGGCCTTCAGGCCGGGGAAGGATAGCGCGGACGCGGTAGGCGTCCTTTCGGCAGCGGGGTCACTGGGCGGCTTCCATGACGCACGGCTGAGGCGTTGCTTCGACTGCTCTTCCCGCGGTGCGGCAAGACCTCTTATAGGCCGAAGTACCACGCCGGGAACATTGCCAGCCCCAAGACGGCCCCCTGAATCGCCAAGACCGTCAGCGCCGCCCGCACATCCCTTCGGAGCCACTTGAGAATAAAAAAGCCCAGCACAGGTAGTTCGCCGACGACGAGCAACTGATAGATGTGTGCGATGGCGCCCTCGTCGGACTCGCGAACGGGGCCAGCAACGGCAATCGTTCCCATTGTGAGCGCGAAGGCCGCGAGAGACGTCAGGATCGGGATGAATGCACTAGGCCGTTTTGCCAGAGCAATGACGCTCGCACGATAAGCAGCCATGGTCGCTGTCTCCGATGAGAGGTCCAAGATGCGCGTCCGGTCAACCAGGCGAGCCTACACCTCGTAATAGCGAGCGTGACCGATCACCGGACCTTGCTACTTCACGGCCACTGCCTCGTATCCACGAGGTTGCCAACCCCCACCAAGTGCCTTGAAGGCGGCGACCGCCGCGCGTGCCGATTCCGTTTGAGCCTGCGCGCGCTCATCGGAGGCGCGCAGCACGTTGTCATCGGCCTGCAACACTTCGATGAGGCTGACGACACCTTTTTGGTATGCCGCGAACGAGGCTGATCGCGCGCGGCTGAGCGAGTCCACTCCCTGGGCGAGCACGGCGGCCTGTTCCTCACGCTTCACGAGCGCCGAAAAAGCGTTCTCCACATCTTCGGTCGCGTGCAGCGCGGCAAGCCGATAGGCGGCTAGCACTTCGGCCTGCTGGCCTTTAGCTTGCTGGATCTGCGCATTGATGCGGCCGAAGTCGAACAGACGCCAGCGCAGGCCCAGCACGCCAGCGGCCTGATTGGCGCCGCTAGTGAAGAGGTTGCCGCTGGCCACCGAGGTGGCGCTCCCGATCAGTCCGCTGAGCGACACCTTCGGGTAATACTCGGCAATGGCCACGCCGATGCGCGCGTTCGATGCGGCGAGGCGACGCTCGGCCACGATCAAGTCGGGCCGGCGCCTGAGCAGCTCGCCCGGCGATCCGGTGGCTTCGATCCGTGGGGCGGCTGGGATGTCTCCCCCTTCGGCCAACTCGGCCCGATGCGTGCCGGGCTGTGAGCCGAGCATGACGTCCAGTGCGTTCATCGCCGCATCCAGACCCGCCTCGAGGACGGGGACGGATGCCTGAACCTGAGCGAGGGCGCCTTCGGCCTGGCTCACTTGAAGATCGGCCGCCAACCCTTTGCTATACAGAAGCTTGATGGTCGAGAGCAGATCCTGCTGCGTGCGCACCTGATTTCGAGCAACCTGCAGACGCGCTTGCAAACCGCGAATGGTGATGTAGATATCGGCCGTTTGCGCGGCCACGGCCAATCGCGTCGCCGCGGCGCCCGCTTCGGACGCCTGATATTCGGCGAGCGCGGCTTGTCGTCCGCGACGCAGGCCCCCGAATAGGTCGAGCTCCCAGCTTGCGTTGAAATTGGCCTCGTAGTCGTTGCCGTAGCGATCGAAGCCGGGTGTCGAATTCAAGACGCGTCCCAAAGGCGTTTCGACGGACTGATAGACCCTGGCTGCCTGGCCGCTCACATTGCCGGACGGCAACAGCGCGGCGTTGGCGGCCCCCAGTCCCGCGCGCGCCTGAACGACGCGCGCGGCCGCCTGCGCAAGATCGAGGTTCTGTTCCAACGCAAGTGTCACGAACCGTGTCAGTTGCGGGTCGCCAAAGCCTGTCCACCATGTGGCGAGGTCCGCGGAGGCGCTCGCATGCCGTTGATCGACCGCGGCTTGGCCCTCGAACCGTTGCGGCATCGCGATATCGGGCCGGACGTAATCGGGGCCGACCGCGCAACCTGCCAATAGGCTTGCGGCGATCAGCGCTGAGAGAAGGCGTTTGGGCGGGGACATGGGTTCTTCCAACGATGGAGGCTGAGTTGGTGACTATAATACCAAATAGTCACTAGTTGTCCATAGGGGAGAGTGGCGGTAAGCTTGAGCCCATGAAAACAGCCGCTAGTTATCCGGTCTCGGGCCGCGGCCCGGCCGACCACGAGGTGCGCGATCAGATCGTTGCCGCCGCCACCGAGCATTTCAGCCGATACGGCTATGAGAAAACGACGGTCTCCGACCTCGCCAAGGCCATCGGTTTTTCCAAGGCCTACATCTATAAGTTCTTCGAGTCGAAGCAAGCCATCGGCGAGATGATCTGCGCGAACTGCCTGCACGAGATCGAAACCGACGTTCGTGCGGCCGTCGAGGAGGCCGGGCTGCCGCCGGAAAAGCTGCGGCGGATGTTCAAGGTCTCCACGGAGGCGAGCCTTCGGCTATTTTTCCGGGACCGCAAGCTTTACGACATCGCCGCATCGGCGGCCACGGAAAACTGGCAGGCCGTACAGGCGTACGAGGCACGCGTGCAGAAGCTTCTGCAGGAGGTGCTCCAGGAAGGTCGGCAAAGCGGAGACTTCGAGCGCAAGACGCCGCTGGACGAAACCGCGACGGCGATTTATCTGGTGATGCGGCCCTATCTCAATCCGCTCCTGCTGCAGTACAACCTCGATACCACCGACGTGGCACCGACGCAGTTGGCGAGTCTGGTGCTGCGCAGTCTGTCCCCCTGAGCAAATTTGTTTGTGACTGTTGACTATTTTGGTCACTAGACCGACAATGAAAGCCCCGATCACTTCGTCAATGGGTCTTTCATGCTCCGGCGTCGCCTCGCTACCTCCGCAGTCGTCACTGCGCTGCCCCTTGCGCTAGCCGCTTGCGGCGCAAAGGCACCGTCCGATCCGCGCACCGAGGCGCCGCTGGTGCGGACCGCCATCGTTCAGAGCGCGATTCCCGCATCCCGGTCCTTTACCGGAACGGTGGCTGCTCGAGTGCAGAGCGATTTGGGTTTTCGCGTCTCGGGCAAGGTGCTCGAGCGGCTCGTCGATGCCGGCCAAACCGTCAAACGCGGTCAGCCGCTGATGCGCCTCGATCCCATCGACCTGAAGCTTGCCGCGCAGGCGCGGCAGGACGCGGTCACCGCCGCTCGAGCGCGAGCGCAGCAGACCGCGCAGGATGAGGAGCGTTACCGCGATCTGCGCGGCACCGGCGCGATATCGGCTTCGGCGTATGACCAGGTCAAAGCGGCGGCCGATGCCGCCAAAGCACAGCTCAGTGCGGCCGAGGCCGATGCCGACGTTGCGCGCAATGCAACCCGCTATGCGGAACTCGTGGCGGACGGCGATGGCGTCGTGATGGAAACATTGGCCGAGCCGGGGCAAGTCGTCAGCGCGGGGCAGCCCGTCGTGCGCCTGGCTCACGCCGGGCGCCGCGAGGCCGTGATCCAGCTACCCGAAACGCTGCGCCCGGTCATCGGTTCCGTCGCGCAAGCCGCGCTGTTCGGCAACGGCGGCGCGAGCGAACCGGCCACGCTGCGCCAGCTTTCGGATGCGGCCGATCCGCGAACGCGCACCTTCGAAGCGCGGTATGTGCTGCAAGGCGCGTTGGCCAACGCTCCGTTGGGCGCAACCGTCACCATCCAGATTCCGGACGCGCGTTCGCCGGCCGAAGGTGGCTTGCAGGTGCCGATCGGCGCGCTGCTCGATGCGGGCAAAGGGCCCGGCGTGTGGGTCGTCAACGGCGAGCCGGCCAAGGTCGCATGGCGGCCGGTCACGGTCGAACATCTGGACGACGACAACGTGCGCCTGTCCGGCCAATTGAAGCAAGGCGAGCGCGTCGTCGCGCTGGGTGCGCAGTTGCTGCGCGAGGGCGAGCAGGTACGGGTGGCAAGTCAAGCCGTCGCAGTTGCTTCCGAGGGAGGCCGTCCGTGAGCGAAGGCCGCTTCAACCTGTCGGCGCTCGCAGTGCGCGAGCGCTCCATCACCTTGTTCTTGATCTGCCTGATCTCGCTGGCCGGGCTCCTTTCGTTCTTCAAGCTGGGCCGGGCGGAAGACCCCGCGTTCACTGTCAAGGTGATGACCATCATCACCGCATGGCCGGGCGCCACGGCGCAGGAAATGCACGATCAGGTCGCCGAGAAGATCGAAAAGCGCATGCAGGAGCTGCGTTGGTACGACCGAACCGAGACCTACACGCGCCCTGGCTTGGCCTTCACGACATTGACGCTGCTCGATAGCACCCCGCCATCGGAAGTGCAGGAAGAGTTTTATCAAGCTCGGAAAAAGATCGGCGACGAGGCTGCCAACCTTCCGGCCGGCGTGATTGGGCCGATGGTCAACGACGAATACGCGGATGTCACCTTTGCTCTATTTGCGCTCAAGGCCAAGGGTGAGCCGCAGCGCCTGCTCGTGCGCGATGCCGAGAGGCTGCGCCAACAGTTGCTGCACGTGCCGGGCGTGAAGAAGGTCAACATCATCGGGGAGCAGGCCGAACGCATCTACGTCCAGTTCTCCCACGACCGCCTCGCCACGCTGGGCGTAAGCCCACAAGATATATTCGCCGCGCTCAATGGCCAGAACGCGCTGACGCCGGCCGGCTCCGTCGAAACGAAGGGACCGGAAGTGTTCATTCGTCTGGACGGTGCGTTCGACAAGCTGCAGAAGATCCGCGACACGCCCATCGTGGCGCAAGGCCGCACGCTGAAGCTGTCGGATATCGCCACCGTTACGCGCGGATATGAAGATCCGGCGACTTTCATGATCCGCAACAACGGCGAGCCTGCGCTGCTGCTCGGCATCGTCATGCGCGAAGGTTGGAACGGGCTGGAGCTCGGCAAATCGTTGGACAGTGAAGTCCGCGCGGTCAACGCCGAACTGCCGCTCGGCATGAGCTTGACGAAGGTCACCGATCAAGCCGTCAACATTCACTCGGCCGTCGACGAGTTCATGCTCAAGTTCTTCGCCGCGTTGCTGGTGGTCATGCTCGTGAGTTTCGTGAGCATGGGCTGGCGCGCCGGCCTGGTGGTCGCGGCGGCCGTGCCGTTGACGTTGGCTGTCGTGTTCGTGGTGATGGCCGCGACGGGCAAAAACTTCGATCGCATCACACTCGGATCGCTGATCCTCGCGCTGGGCTTACTCGTGGACGACGCCATCATCGCCATCGAAATGATGGTGGTGAAAATGGAGGAAGGCTACAGCCGCGTCGCCGCCTCCGCCTATGCTTGGAGCCATACGGCCGCGCCGATGCTATCGGGCACGCTCGTGACGGCCGTCGGCTTCATGCCGAATGGCTTTGCCCGGTCCACCGCCGGCGAATACACGAGCAACATGTTCTGGATCGTCGGCATCGCGCTGATCGCATCGTGGCTCGTCGCGGTGATCTTCACGCCGTACCTGGGTGTGAAGATGCTGCCGGACTTCAAGAAGATCGAAGGCGGTCACGACGCGATCTACGACACGCCGCGCTACAACCGCTTCCGTCAACTGCTCACGCGTGTCATCGCGCGCAAATGGCTGGTCGCGGCTTCGGTCGTCGGCCTCTTCGTCTTGGCTATCCTCGGCATGGCCGTGGTCAAAAAGCAATTCTTCCCGATCTCCGACCGTCCCGAAGTGCTCGTCGAGGTGCAGATGCCCTATGGCACGTCTATTTCCCAAACGAGCGCCGCTACGAAGAAAGTGGAGGCGTGGCTGGCTAATCAGAAGGAAGCGAAGATCGTCACGGCTTACGTGGGTCAGGGCGCGCCACGCTTTTACTTGGCGATGGGACCGGAACTGCCCGATCCGTCGTTTGCCAAGATCGTAGTGCGCACGGATAGTCAGGATGAGCGCGACGCATTGAAACAGCGGCTGCGTCAGGCCATCGCCAATGGTCTCGCCTCCGAAGCGCGCGTGCGGGTCACGCAACTCGTATTTGGTCCGTATTCGCCGTTCCCGGTCGCCTACCGCATCACTGGCCCCGACCCGGACAAGCTGCGCGGCATTGCGGGCGAAGTGGAGCAGGTGATGCATGCCAGCCCGATGATGCGCACGGTCAATTCCGACTGGGGCACACGCGCGCCCACCCTGCATTTCACCTTGCAGCAGGATCGGTTGGAGGCGCTCGGGCTGACGTCCAGTGCCGTCGCCCAACAGTTGCAATTCTTCCTGACGGGCGTTCCCGTCACCGCCGTGCGTGAGGATATTCGAACCGTACAGGTTGTGGCGCGTTCGGCGGGCGACGTTCGGCTCGATCCGGCGAAGATCGGCGACTTCACGCTAGCTGGCGCGGGCGGACAACGCATCCCGCTCTCGCAGGTGGGCAAAGTCGAGGTGCGCATGGAGGAGCCGATCATGCGCTGGCGCGATCGCGTGCCGACGATCACGGTGCGCGGCGACATCGCCGACGACTTGCAGCCTCCTGACGTATCGACGGCAATCACCAAGCAGCTTCAGCCCATCATCGCGAAGCTGCCTGGCGGCTACCGCATCGAGCAGGCGGGCTCCATCGAGGAATCGGCCAAAGCGACGCAGGCCATGTTGCCGCTTTTCCCGATCATGCTGGCGGTGACGCTGATCATCATCATCTTCCAGGTGCGCTCGATCTCCGCGATGGTGATGGTGTTTCTGACGAGCCCGCTGGGCTTGATCGGCGTGGTGCCGACGCTGATCCTGTTCCGTCAGCCTTTCGGCATCAATGCGCTCGTCGGGCTCATTGCGCTGTCGGGCATCCTCATGCGCAACACGCTGATTCTGATCGGACAGATCCACCAGAACGAGCGGGCCGGATTGGATCCATTCCACGCGGTCGTCGAGGCCACGGTGCAGCGTGCCCGTCCCGTGGTCCTGACGGCCATGGCGGCGATCCTTGCCTTCATCCCGCTGACCCATTCGGTGTTCTGGGGAACGCTTGCTTACACGCTGATCGGCGGCACGCTTGCAGGAACGGTTTTGACGCTGATGTTCCTGCCGGCCATGTATTCGATCTGGTTCAAGATCCGGCCCGGCAGTACCGCTGGCTCGAGCGAACGCCGCGGCAAACAGTCAGCGTCTTCGGAACAGAGGCTGCAAGATGCGCTAGACGCCCCCAATTAAATATCTATCCACTGACTCGTATCGAGGGAACGCTATGTCGAATTCCACTGTTGTCGTTGTGACCGGTGTGTCATCGGGTATTGGACGCGCTGCCGCCGAGAAGTTTGCCAAGCGGGGATGCCGCGTATTTGGAACCGTGCGCAGCATCGCCAAGGCCGCTCCATTGCCTGGCGTCGAGCTCGTCGAGATGGACGTTCGCGACGACGCTTCCGTCAAGACCGGAATTCAATCCATCATCGATCGAGCCAAGCGAATCGACGTGCTTGTCAACAACGCGGGAATGAGCCTGATTGGCGCGGTGGAGGAAACGGCGACAGCCGAGGCCGCGTCGCTATTCGATACCAATGTCTTGAGCATCCTGCGCACGGCGCAGGCGGTACTGCCTCACATGCGAGCACAGCGTAGCGGAAGGATCGTCAATGTCAGTTCCGTGCTCGGTTTTCTGCCGGCACCGTACATGGGGCTCTATTCGGCATCCAAGCATGCTGTCGAGGGGCTGACCGAAAGCCTGGACCATGAGGTGCGTCAGTTCGGTATCCGCGCGACACTGGTCGAACCATCGTTTACCAGGACCAATCTGGACATCAACGCGCCTCAAGCAAGCTCAAAGATCGCCGACTATGATCGCGAGCGTGCGCTTGCTTCAAGCGCGGTCGTAGATAGTGTCAAAGGCGCACCCGAGCCCGACGGCGTGGCAAACGCGATTATCGAAGCGGCGCTCGGCACTTGGCGCATGCGTCGCACGCCGGCGGGGCAGGCATCGCTCTTGAGCAAATTGCGACGTTTCATGCCGGCCGGCCCCGTCGATGCAAGCTTGAGAAAATCGTTTGGACTGGGTTGAAACGCTCGCCTGTGCGGAACATGCTTACCCGGCAACTTGTGTTGCCGGGCCGACGCATCGCGCGCAGCGTCACACCGTCACGACGATCTTCCCGAACTGCTGATTGGACTCGAGGTAGCGGTGCGCGTCCACGATCTGATCGAGTGAGAAGACCCGATCGATCGTCGGCTTCAGCTTACCCGAAGTCAGCCCGTCGAGAATGAAGCGCTTCGCTTTTTCGAGTCGTTCGGCATCTCCGACGATTTCCTTGTACTGATAGCCGTGCACCGTCAGCATTTTCCCCAACACCGGGAAGAGCGGGAACGGCGTGGGCTCCGCACTGAGCGCCCCGTACTCGAAAATGATGCCTCCCACCGAAAGCGCCTCCGCGAGCCGTTCCAGCGCCGGGCCGCCGACTGGATCGAATGCCACGCGCGCACCGGCGCCGCCGGTAATCTGTGTGACGCGTGCGGCGAGGTCTTCCTCTTGCGTGACGATCACGTGATCGGCGCCGAATGCTAGCAGCGCGTCGCGCTTCGCGTGCGTTCGGGTAGTGGCGATGGCCGTCGCGCCTACGATCTTCGCGATCTGAATCGCGGCGAGCCCCACGCTGCTTGATGCCGCCGTGACGATGACGGCTTCTCCTTGCTTGAGACGAGCGATATCGATGAGTGCGCCGTACGCGGTCACGTATTGCATCCAGGTTGCCGCGGCCTCTTCCCAGCTAAGCGAGGCCGGGTGCTTGACCGCCAGTTCGGCCGGGAAGTTCGCTAGCTCGCCATAAGCACCCCAGCGTGTAATCGACAACGGCGGAATGATGCTGACCGCGTCGCCGACGGCGACATTCGTCACGTCGCGGCCGAGCGCCTTGACGATGCCCGCGGCTTCGTAGCCCAGCCGTGCGGGAAACTCCGGCTCTTCGACATACGGACCGGAGCGAAACATCGATTCGGCGCGATTCAGGCCGAGTGCCTTGATTTCTACCGCAATCTCGCCGGGGCCCGGCGGGGGCACCTCCACTTCCTCGATCTTCAGCACTTCGGGACCGCCCTTTTGATGGAAACGCACGATACGGGACATGATTCGACCTCCAGCGAGTGATGGGCAGCCTCAATATAATTAGAGCCGACTGCGCGATAAATGGCGTAATCGATCGATCTCTCGAAACGATTTGTTTCTAATACCCTGATCATGGATCGACTCACCAGCATGGCGATTTTCGTCAAGGCGGCCGAGACCGGGTCGTTCGCGGCGACCGGCGTGGCGCTCGGGCTATCGTCGCAATTGATCGGCAAGCACATCCGCTTTTTGGAAGCGAGCTTCGGCATGCAACTGATCAACCGGACGACGCGGCGCCAGAGCCTGACAGAAGCGGGGCGGGCGTTCTACGAGCGCAGCAAGGCCGTGCTCGCGGAAGTCGAAGCCGCCGAGGCGCTCGCCGACAGTCTGCGGGCGGTGCCGCGTGGCAAGCTGAAGGTGAATGCGCCGGTCAGCTTCGGCACGTACAGCCTGATACCGATGCTTGCGCTCTATCTGCGCGAGCATCCGGATGTGAGCGTCGACGTGACACTGACCGATCGCGTCGTCGACATGATCGACGAAGGCTACGAAGCGGTGATCCGCATCGCGCCGCTACCCGATTCGCGGTTGATCGCGCGGCCGCTGGCGCCTTACCGGCTGGTCGCGTGCGCGTCGCCGGCTTACCTGAGCGAGCGCGGCACCCCGCAACATCCCGCTGACCTGGCGGCGCACGAGTGTCTCGGCTTCGCGTACTGGACGCGGCCGGCCGATAGCGTATGGGAGTTTACGAGCGCGCACGGCACGCAAGCGGTGCGCGTGAAAAGCCGGATGTCGATCAACAATGGGCAGGCGTTGCGAGAAGCCGCGATCGAAGGGCTCGGCATCATCCTGCAGCCTTGCGACATGCTGCGAGGCGATCTGGCCTCAGGCCGCCTCTTGAGAGTGCTGCCGGACTACGAGCCGCCGTCCCGGCCGATGCATCTGCTGTTGGCGCCCGATCGCCGGCCGACCCCGAAGCTGCGCAGCTTCGTCGACTTCGTGGTCCGGACATTTGGAATGCCGCTCGATAGTCGGCAGCGAGCGTGAGTGAGCTCGATATGGATTATTTCTGCTACAAAACCGCCACGGCCTCGACCTTGAGGCTCGAATCGTGAGCGCCGCGGATTTTATCCCCGTAAGGCACTCCTTCCCCCTGTTTCGCCTCATCGCTCGACTAGCGCTTTCGGTTCGCTGGCTTCTCGCCCGCGAGCGGCGGCAGGGACTGCTGTTCCCGGATGATGTTGATCAACGTACGAAGGGCAGGGTGGTTGTAACGGCGGCTGCTGTAGTAGAAGTGAAACGGGTCCTCGGGGTAAGCATTCCTTTTCAACACGACCTGCAGTTCACCGCGCGCCAATTCGTCGGCGATGCGGGCCTCCAGTAGGTAAGCAATTCCCAACCCCGCCTTGCACGCACTGATGGTGGTCGACGTATCGTTGATCGTGAGCAAGCCGGGCACTCGCAGACGGCGCGCCGCTCCCCTCTCGTTCAATTCCCACCGGTAGCCCGAATTGTCGCCGAGCAGAAGTTGCAGGCACGTGTGGTTGGCCAGTTCATTGAGACGTCGAGGCACGCCGTGCCGTTCGATGTAGCCGGGCGAAGCGGCCATGACCCATCGCTGAGGTCCAGTGAGCGGTACGGCGACCATGTCTTCCGGGACATAGTGACCATATCGAATCCCTGCATCGTAGCCCTCGGCCACGATGTCGATAGGACGGTCCTCGACGACGACGGTCAGCCGCACGTCGGGACAGCGACGCACGAATTCCGGGAGCGCGGGAGCAATGAGCAAGTGCGCCGCATCGGCAAAGACGTTTAGCCGAACCTCTCCGAGTCGCGCGGCGCCAGGCGCTTCGAGCGTTTCGAGCGCAGCGCCGATCTGGTTGAAGCCATCTTCCAGCCGCGCTGCCAATTCACGACCGACGGCAGTGGCCGAAACGGCTCGGCTAGTCCTGTTCAAGAGTTTTGTACCGAGACGCTCTTCGAGTCGGCGCATCGCATGGCTCACAGCCGACGGTGTTTGTCCCAGTTCGATTGCAGCGAGCCGAAAGCTGCGGCACCTCACAATCGTCAGGAATGACTTCAGGTCCGCGAAGTCTACACGTTCCGTTTTTGCCAAGGTGAATCCGGTTCAGCAGGTCAGTGAATTCAATTCATTCTACTCCGTGCAATCATCCCTATCCAGCGGATGTCATGGCGGCGCACGGTTCGTGACGCCGTGATGGGACCTTTTGCGGAGGATGTGATGCCAAGTTTCGAGCACGTGCGAATCGGCGATCTGAATGGTACGAAGGTTCTCGTCACCGGCGGGTCGACGGGAATCGGCGCAGCGGTTGTCCGCGCGTTTGCCGCACAGGGCGCCCAGGTCGTCGCTCATTACAACCAGAGCGACGCGCAAGCAGAGGCGCTGCGCGCCGAATCGCCGGAGCGGATCAGCCTCATTCAAGGCGACGTGCGAGAACCTGGCGGCGCATCGCATGTCGTGCAGGCGGCGGCAGACATGCTTGGCGGGCTCGATGGGCTCATCAACAACGCCGGCGGCATGTTGGGGCGGATCAAGACGGCGGAGACGCCTGAAGGTCATTTTGACGAGGTCGTGAACCTCAACGCCCGTTCGGTATGGGACGCGACGTTGGCTGCCTATCCGTTTTTGAAAAAAACCGGCGGCTACATCATCAACACATCGTCGATCGCCGCACGCACAGGTGGCGGGGCTGGCGCCGTGCTCTACGCGGCCACGAAGAGCTTCGTCAGCAGCTTGACGCGCGGCCAAGCGAAGGAATTCGTCGGCGACGGAATTCGCGTCAACGCCGTGGCGCCGGGACTGATTCAGACGCCGTTCCACGACAAATACACTCCGCCCGATATCTGGGCATCGCAAACCGCCTCGATACCCATGGGGAGAGCAGGTTCGCCCGAGGAATGCGTCGGCGCATTCCTCTTTCTGGCATCCCCCGCATTGTCTGGGTACATCACCGGTCAGGTTATCGAGGTGAACGGCGGACAACTCATGCCATAAAAGAGGAAGAAAAGTGAATCAACGACCATTTGGGCAGACAGGACAGGCAGTTTCCGAAATCGGGTTTGGCGCTTGGGCCATCGGCGGCTCATGGGGCGAGGTTTCGGAAAGCGACGCCAAGGCCGCGCTGCATGCGGCGCTAGACAGCGGTACAACGTTTATCGACACCGCCGATGTGTACGGCGATGGGCGTTCCGAACGAATCATCGCGGCGGTACTTAAGGAGCGCGGCGGGCCACGGCCGTTCGTCGCTACAAAGGCGGGCCGCCGTCTCGATCCTCATTCGGCACAGGGTTATACCGCGGCCAATCTGAACGCGTTCGTCGATCGATCCCTGAAGAACCTCGATACCGACTGTCTCGACCTCGTGCAACTGCATTGCCCGCCAACCGAGGTCTATTACCGGCCCGAAGTGTTTGAGGCCATGGACGCCATGGTCACGATGGGGAAGATCCGTCACTACGGCGTTTCAGTGGAGAAAGTCGAGGAAGGTCTCAAAGCAATCGAGTACCCGGGCGTCAAGTCCGTGCAGATCATTTACAACCTCTTCAGGCAGCGGCCGGCGGACCTTTTCATGCGTGAGGCACAAGACAGAGGGATTGCTGTTATCGTCCGCGTGCCTCTCGCATCCGGCCTGCTGACCGGGAAGATGACAGCCGATACCAGGTTCGCGGCCGATGACCATCGCCATTTCAACCGCGAGGGTCAAGCGTTCGACAAAGGCGAGACGTTTGCGGGTGTACCTTATGATGTCGCGCTCGAAGCGGTCGACAGAATTCGCTCGTTGGTCCCAGAAGGCGTAACGATGGCGCAATTTGCGCTGCGTTGGATCCTCATGAATCGGGGCGTGACTACCGTCATTCCCGGCGCTAAGAATGCGGAACAAGCCAAGGCCAATTGCGCGGCGAGTGAAGTGCCAGCGTTGACGGAGTCTGCGATGACCACCCTGCGGGCGATGTATTTTGAAACGATAGCGCCGTTCGTCCACCATCAGTGGTGACGCAACCTCGGCGTCATACATGCCGATGATGCATACGTTGCTGCACAGGCGGTGCTTGCCTTATGGCATTGCCCGATTATTCATCCGCAAAGAAAAGTGATATCGGTTTAGCCCTCTTTGTCGCACGCCGGCGAATCCCTACACTGCCTCCATCGAAGTTCAAGACCGAGTGCTGCAAGGACCAAACCAGGTTCCTGGCACTTCCCGGAAGACACGAAAACTCATCGGAGGTATCACCATGAAGACCAAGCTTATCGCCGCGCTGTTGATCGCATCGTCCGCCGCTTTGGCTGCCCCGGCTTTTGCCAGCGGCCTTGGCCCGGCGCCTTCCTACCGCCCGGAAGTCGGCGCGCCCGCTTCGCAACGTGGCCAAAGCGTCCAAACGCTCGCCGCCGAGCAGGTCGCAGCCAACCCGGATGTCGGTGGCGTGCAAGCCGGTTCGCCGCATAGCGGTGCAAGTGCGGCAGTGAACGCGACGCATTCGACCTATCGTGGCGAACGAGACGCGTATGTACGGGTGGGGCGTTCGGCGTTCTGACGAGATCAATTCGCACGATTGCTGGCGGGAGGCTGTCGCGGGTTCTTCGCGACAGCCTTTTTTCGTTTACCGTCTCTGCGCCCCCCGACTCATTCTGCCGCGACCGTCGCTTCCTCTTCGAGGATGTCGAGCAGATCGTAAATGTCGGAGAGCGTCTTCTTCAGCGTTTTCAGCGCTGCGGGCGAAAGCTTGCTTACCGCCACTTCCTCGAAATGCCGGGCGATCGGCATCAATTCTTGCAATGTCCTTTCGCCGGCTTCGGTCAGGTTGATCGCGACTGTTCGTGCATTGTTCTCCAGCCTGCTACGGGACACGAGCTTCATCTTCTCCATCGTGCCGATGAGGCGCGACAGCGTGGACAGCTCGACCGTCGTCATGGCCGCCAAGTCGTTGAGCCGCTGATCGGGCACCTCTCGTAGCGCCGCCATCACTCGATACATCGGCAATGTGATGCCGTATGCCGCGATCCGGCGCGAGAACAACTCCCCCATCCGCACGCCGACGCGATTGAGCAGATAGGGAAAGGAATCGGTGAACTTGTACATGGGGCATCCCTCTCGCACGATTGCCCCATTCTATCAAAGCAAGAGTTTCGGATGCATTATTTGCGTTGCAAACAGTTGCAAGTGAAAGTATAGTGAACTCAACACGGCGCTTCGAGGCCCGGACATCAAGGAGACGATATGGAGACCCTGGCCGTACATCAGCCGCCCATCGGCACGTCGTTCCGTGCTGCGATGCGTCGCATCGCATCGACGGTAACGATCATCACGGCCAGCGATGGCCATCGTCGCCACGGCATGACGATGACCGCGGTCAGCTCGCTTTCGATGGATCCCCCATCGATGATCATCTGCGTGAACCAATCCACGTTTTTGCACGACATCCTCATCTCTGCGCGGCACTTTTGCGTGAACGTGCTGACGCACGATCAGGCTGAAGTGTCGAAAGCATTCAGCGGCGCATCGTCGCCTGAGGAGCGTTTCTCCGTAGGCGAGTGGCTTACGCACGGATCGGGCACGCACTACCTTTCGAATGCCCAGGCCAATATCGTTTGCCGAAAGCATGCGGCCATTCCGTTCGCCACCCATACGATCTTCATCGGCAGTGCGGACGACGTGATGCTCGGGGATGACGCGCGGCCGCTCCTTTACCGCAACGCCGCCTATTGCTAGTGCAAGGGCGCGCATCGTAACCGTATCCGGCGGTTCGCAACGGCTTGGCGGTGCCCGCCTCGCCGAAGCTGCCGGCACAACTGACAACTGGAGGTGACCCATGATCGTTGTAGAACGAGAAGCAGGGGCGGCCGCGCAGCGCGGCGCCGACCGTCCCTCGGTTGAAAATCTGCGCACGCGCATCGCTGCGCTTGCGGCATCGATCAAGGCCCGCGCCGCTCAAGTGGAAGCCGAGCGCCGGGTTCCGATGGACGTCATCGATGCCCTGCGCGACGCGGGGTACTTCGATGTCGTCAAGCCCAAGGCCTTCGGCGGCTGGGAAGGTGACTTTTCCGCGCTTGTCGATCTGAACATCGACTTGGCCAAGTCATGTGCATCGACGGCATGGGTGGCCGGGCTACTCGCCGCGCACCAGTGGCTCGTGGGTTCCTTTCCGGCCCAAGCCCAGCATGACGTCTGGGCCGCCAACCCCAACGCGCTCGTTTGCGGCTCCTATGCGCCCGCGTGCCAAGCGCAGGCAACTGACGGCGGTTATCTGATCAGCGGCCGCTGGAGCTTCGCGAGCGGATGCGAATGCGCACAGTGGTCTCTGTGCGCCGCGGTGTTGCCTGCGGAGGGTGACCGCGAGAAGCCGGCGCCCGCATTCCTGCTCGTGCCGGAGACGGATTACACGATCGACGATACATGGCACGTCATCGGCCTTGCAGGGACCGGCAGCAAAACGCTCGTTCTCGACAAGGTATTCGTGCCGGCGCATCGAGCGCTTCTCTTTTCCGAAACGACAAGCGGCGAGACGCCCGGCGCGAAGCTCTATCGTCACCATCCCGGATTTTCCATTCCGATGCTGAGCGCCATCCCGTCGTGCTTGGCATCGGTCGCCGTGGGCGCTGCTCAAGGCGCGCTCGAGGACTACCTGGAGCGAACGGCTCGACGTGTCACGCGGGGCGCCGTCGCCGGCGGGCAGAACCGCATGGCCGAGTTCGCGACGATTCAGTTGCGCGTGGCGGAAGCGACCGCAGGCGCGGAAGCGGCGCGCCGGGTTCTCATTGCCGACCTGCGCGATCGCGAGGCAACCGTCAACGCCGGCGACGCAGTATCCGTCGAAGATCGAATCAAGAGCCGACTCGGCCAGGCGTTCGCCGTCTCGCTTGCCATTCGCGCGACGGAGGCGTTGAATGCGTCGACGGGAGGGCAGGGGCTCGACCTCGCCAATCCGATCCAGCGCGCTTGGCGAGATGCCAATGCGGTGGGCCGGCACATCAGCATGAATTGGGACACCGTGGGCACGATGTACGGGCAGATGGCGCTCGGCCTCGAGCCTAAAGGTCAATATTGACGCGAATGGAGCATCGATGATGTTTAAAGCAACGCGCAAGATCGCGCTCGAAGAGCACTTTGCCATCGAGGAGACCGTCCAGGATTCGGCGGGATTCGTGCCGCCCTCGTATTGGGGCGAGTTGAAGAGCCGACTTCTCGACATCCAGGGCCGCCGTATCGAGGAAATGGATCGAAACGGCATCGAGCTCATGATCCTCTCTCTCAATGCACCGACCGTGCAGGCTATTCCCGACACGAAGGCGGCGCACGATCTGTCTCGGCGGGCGAACGACTTTCTTGCCGAGCAGATCGCGAAGCGCCCTGATCGCTTCAAAGGGTTTGCCGCACTGCCGATGCAATCGCCCGAGCTCGCGGCCCGTGAGCTCGAGCGCTGCGTGAAGGAGCTCGGCTTCGTTGGAGCCCTCGTCAACGGTTTCTCGCAAACGGAAGGCAGTGATGACGTGCTCTACTACGATCTGCCGCAGTTTCGCCCATTCTGGGCGGTGGTCGAGGCATTGGACGTGCCGTTTTACTTGCACCCGCGCAATCCGCTCCCCGCGCATGCACCGATTTACGACGGCCACCGATGGTTGCTTGGCCCGACATGGGCATTTGGTCAGGAGACGGCGGTTCACGCGCTACGCATGATGGGCTCGGGACTCTTCGACGAGCATCCGCGCTTGAAAATCATTTTGGGCCATATGGGCGAGGGGCTGCCGTACAGCATGTGGCGTGTCGACAACCGGAACGCATGGGTGAAGACCAAACCGAGTTACCCGGCCGAGAAGCCTATCGCCGAATACTTCCGCGCGAATTTCTGGCTGACGACTTCGGGCAATTTCCGCACCCAAACGCTGATCGATGCGATGCTCGAGATCGGATCCGACCGCATCCTCTTTTCGGCGGACTGGCCCTTCGAAAACGTGGATCACGCGGCGCAATGGTTCGACGACGCGTCGATCAGCGAAAACGACCGGATCAAGATCGGCCGGACCAACGCGGCACGGCTTTTCAAGCTAGGCGACGTCTGAATCGAGGCCAGGCCGCGGAGCCCATGGGCGGCTGCAGCGAGCATTCCGCTTGCCGCCCACGCTTAACTCACGGGCAGCACTGCGGCAGGGGGGGCTACGAGAAGAGACCGAACGCGACCGATGCCGCTTGCGCATCAGGACAATAAATGGAGCGAGACACCATGGATGAGGAATTCATCGACGTGCATGAAGAGCTATCGGACGCGCCGGTCAGCCCGATGCACGTCAAGCTCGGCCTCTTGCTGGCGTTGCTGACGCTATTCGACGGCTATGACACATTCAATCCGGCCTACGTCATTCACTACGTGCGCGGGCCATGGAGCCTGTCGTTGCAGCAGGCAGGGATGCTCGTCTCGAGCGGCCTAGTCGGCTTTCTGCTCGGCGCGGCCGTGCATGGAGCGATTGCGGACCGATGCGGCCGGCGCATCACACTGCTCGGCGGCTTATGGATCACGACGATTTTCTCCGTGCTGACCGCTATCGCGGGCCATTCCTTTGCCAGCTTTTGCACGCTGCGCGTCTTGACAGGCCTCGGTCTCGGGGTGCTGCTGCCGCTCTCGACCACGTACATCAATGAACTCGCGCCGCGGCGAATCGCCAATACGTTCGCGCTCTGGGGCGTGGCGCTGGGCTGGGCGGCGGGCGGCGCGGCCGCCGGCATCGTGGGGGTGTTCGTGACCCCTCGCACGGGTTGGCAAGGGCTTTACTGGGTGGGCTCGCTATCGATCTTGCTAATCCCTTTCGTGCATCGCTATTTGCCCGAATCGCCGAAATTCCTGCTGCTCGGCGGGCGCGACGAAGAACTCAAAGCGATTCTAAGCAAGCTTCGCCCCGAGCGCGCCGCGTCATATCGCGACCGCGGCGTGGCGCGGCATCGCGCGCTCGCGCGAGCCCCGGTGCTCGCATTGCTGGCGGCGCCTTACCGCAGGCAGTCTATCGCGATCTGTGCCACGAGCTTCTTGAGCCTTTTTTGCATATTCGGACTCTCCGGATGGCTTCCGACGCTGATGCAGGCGCGTGGCGAAACGTTCGCCGCGAGCTTTGCATTCGGCGCGATGATGCAGGTGATGTCGTTCGTCGGCGGCCTTGTCTGCGGTCACCTCGTCGATCACTCGAATCGTCCGCGTCAATGGCTTTGCGCGTGGTGGGCGGCAGGGGCGCTTTCCGTGCTGGCGCTCGTCTTCTTTCATACGCACTGGATCAATTTCGCATTCAGCGCAGCGGCGGGCTTTTGTATCATCGGTGGGCAATTCGTGCTGAACAATTTCACGGCGGCCTCCTATGAAACGCAAATGAGGGCAACCGCGGTCGGAATGGAGCTCGCGATCGGGCGGCTGGGGGCCATTCTCGGCCCCTTCATCGGCGGCGCGCTGCAACAGGTGTTCGGCGGTTCCAAAGCGATGCTGGCCGCGATCGCCGTTGCGGCGGCGGGTGCTGCCGCATGCGTGATGTTTGCGACGAAAAGCGATGCCGAACAAGAGCCACGACAAGGCGAGGCCGACGAGCCGACTACAAGTGCGGCACGAGCGTGAGGACCATGAGTGGGGAAGCGATGATCTCAAACCTACCCTTCGTTTACGAAGCGTTGCCCATGCGCGTGTTGTTTGGCGTGGGCACGCGCTCGAGCGCGCGCGACGAAGCGCTGAGACTCGGCATGTCGCGCGTGCTGATTCTCTGCGGTCCCGCCCATGAAGGCGTTGCACGGCAGATATCGCGCGAGCTGGACGACCTGCATGCAGGCACGTACGCCGGTGCACGGATGCATACGCCCGTCGAAGTGACGGAGCGAGCGCTGGCACTTGCGCGCGAGCTGCGTTGCGACGGCATCGTGGCTATCGGCGGCGGTTCCGCCACGGGCCTGAGCAAGGCTTTGGCGCTTCGCACCGATTTCCCGCAGATCGTATTGCCGACGACTTACGCAGGATCCGAAATGACGCCCATCCTCGGTGAAACGAAGGAGGGCGTGAAGACGACTCAGCGTAGCGCGAAAGTGTTGCCCGAGACGGTGATCTACGATGTGGATCTCTCGATGGACTTGCCGGTGCCCCTGAGCGGCGTGAGCGGCATCAATGCGATCGCGCATTCGGTCGAGGCGCTTTACGCGCGCGACGCGAACCCGATCGTCGGTGTGCTCGCGCTCGAGAGCATTCGCGCACTCGTGAAGGCACTGCCGGCCATATGCGCCGATCCGCGCGATCGCGGCGCTCGCGCGGGCGCCCTCTACGGCGCTTGGCTTGCCGGCATCTGCTTGGGGGCGGTCGGCATGTCGCTTCATCACAAGCTTTGCCATACGCTGGGCGGCAGTTTCGACTTGCCACACGCCCAGACCCACGCCGTGGTTCTCCCGCATGCACTGGCCTATAACGCCCCGGCGATACCGGAGGTCATGGCGCGGCTGTGCGATGCATTGGGCGTGGAGGACGTGCCGGCGGCGCTTTACCACCTTAATCGCGCCATAGGGGCGCCGCGCGGGTTACGCGAGCTCGGCATGCCGGAGGACGGCATCGACCGATGCGTCGAACTGGCGCTGGCGAACCCGTACTGGAATCCGCGGCCATTGGAGCGCGGACAGCTTCGTGGGCTCCTCACGCGTGCCTATCTTGGAGAGGCACCGTCGATTGATCTGAGCGTAAATCAAGGAGCAGGATCATGAGCGCACATGGAAAGGCGGCATTTCCGTTATTCGATGAGGCGCATTCGGCCGACATCGTCAACGCCAGGATTGGGACCGAGGTCGATCCGCGAACGCGTCGGATTGCCGAAACCGTCGTAAAGCATTTGCACGCGGCGGTCAAGGAGATCGAGCCCACCCATGAAGAGTGGCTTGCAGCAATCCAATTCCTCACCGATACGGGCCATATGTGCACCGATTGGCGACAGGAGTTCATCCTGCTCTCCGACGTTCTCGGCGTCTCGATGCTCGTCGACGCCATCAACCATCGCCGCCCAGGAGCCGCCACGGAAAACACGATCCTCGGCCCGTTCTTCGTCGAGGGGGTTCCGTTGTCGCCGTCGGGAGCGAACATCTGCCTGGACGGGAAGGGCGAGCCACTCGTCGTGCAAGCGGAAGTCGCGGACATCGAAGGCAATCCGGTGGAGGGGGCGGTCGTCGATGTTTGGCAGACGAACGACGATGGGTTCTACGACGTTCAGCAAAAGGGGCTGCAGCCGGACGGCAACCTGCGCGGCAAGTTTCAAAGCGACGCGCAAGGCCGCTTTTGGTTCCGGACGGTCAAGCCGCGCGACTATCCGATTCCGGACGATGGGCCGGTGGGAAAGCTGCTCGCGAAGCTCGGCCGGCATCCGAACCGTGCGGCCCACATTCATTTCATCATTCAGGCGCCCGGTTACGAAACGGTGATTACCCACGTGTTCGCACCCGATTGTCCGTACCTGGTCGAAGACGCTGTCTTTGGCGTGAAGGAAAGCCTTGTCGGGCGCTTCGACAAAGTAGAGGACCCCGCGCGGGCCGACTCGTTCGGCCTGTCTGGCTCCTTCTGGCTCACGGCGCCGCGATTTGTCCTCCAACGCTCAAAACAGGAAGGTTTGCGATAGGCACTCGCGCAAGGCGGGGCAGAGTTCGGCCGGCAGGCGTATGTCGGTTTGTCGTCGGCCAACCCAGATATTTTCGACCGAATTTTGGCGCGATTTTCTCTTCATTTATTCATCTGATCAACCTATAACGTTGAGCGACACAGCCCGTCGAGGGGCGTCGAGCAGCGCGGAGATACCTGCGCCTGCCGGGCTGGTTCGCGCCCGATGAAAGAGGAGGTAACCGCGATGGCTCACGCTTCATGGATGGGACACCCGCGTTCGCGGCATACGACGCAGTCAGCGCTATCACTGATTTTCCTCTCCCTATGGTTCGGCCTGCCGGCAGGCTCCTACGCGGCCGGGCCGTTGCCGGGCGGCGGGCAGTTCGTTGCTGGAACGGGGTCGATCAACGGCAATGCCGGATGGCTGACGATCAACCAGACGTCGAGCCGCGGCGTCATCGACTGGAATAGCTTCTCGATCGGCGGCGGCAATCACGTCAACTTCAATAACGGCACGGGCGCCACGCTGAACCGCGTCACCGGCGCCAGTCCCTCATCGATTCTCGGCACGCTCACGGCTACGGGCAGCGTCTACCTGATCAATCCGCAAGGCATCGTCATTGGCTCCGGTGGTGTCATCGCGACCAACGGTCGCTTCGTCGCTTCCACGCTCGATACCGACAACGCCGCGTTCATGGCAGGTGGTCCGCTCACGCTCTCGGGGAACTCGACTGCGAGCGTCATCAATCTCGGCAAGATTGCTTCGAGCGGCGGCGACGTGTTCCTCATCGCCCGCAATGAGGTCGACAACTTTGGCAGCATCGGCGCACCGAAGGGGACCGCCGAACTCGCCGCCGGGAAGACCGTGTTGTTGCAGGATTCGTCGGGCAGCAGGCAGGTCTTCGTTCAGACGGGCAGCGGCGGTACGGTCCTCAATGGCGGCACCATCGAAGCGGCGCAAATCAGCCTGCAGGCCGCGGATGGCAACGTCTTCGCGCTGGCGGGCAACCATGATGTGCTGCGCGCGACAGGTACCGCCACGCGTGACGGTCATGTCTGGCTCGTCGCCGACACGGGGACGGTAGCGCTCGATAACCCGGTCAGGGCAACCAATGCTGACGGCAGCGGCGGCACCGTCGATACGGCCGCCGGTACGCTCACTGTTTCCCCGTCCGCGGCGGCGGTGCTGGCCGGTATATGGAACATCGCAACGCCGGCGTTCACGATCGGCACTTCGGCCGCCGCCGTTTTCACACGCAGCCTGAACGCGGGCACCTCGATCAACCTGCGGACGACGGGCGCCGGTGGCCAGACCGGAGACATCACCGTCGCGTCGAACCTCCGCTGGAAACACGACGCATCGCTTACGCTCGGCGCCTGGCACACGCTGACCGTCGGCAAGGGCGTGAAGATCAGTAACCAGGGCGGCGGGAATCTGACGCTGCGCGCCGATGCGGCAGGCATCGACAATCAGGGGAGCGTCGTCAACAACGGTATCGTCGACTGGTCGAACAGCACGGGAACCGTGAGTGCGCTCTATGACATGAACGGCGCGTACACGCCCGGCACGCTACTGTCGAATGCGGCATGGACGCCCGCGCAAGGCAGCGGACTGACGACGCAGATCACTGGCTACGAGCTCGTGAACTCGATTGCCGATCTGGAAAACATCTCGCAGAACTTGGCCGGCAATTATGCGCTCGGCAGGGACGTCGATGGCGCGGGTGCGAACTTCACGCCGATCGGCAATGCCACGACGCCATTTACCGGTCAGTTCGACGGTATGTTTCATGCGATCAACAACGTTTCGATCGTGCCCGTCGTTGCGGCTGGCGGCACGCTCTCGCCTTCGGGTCTCTTCGGCATCATCGGCAGCATGGGCGTGGTTCGCAACCTGAACCTCACGAACGGAGAGTTGGGGAACGCGGGTTACAACCCCTCGACGACCGAAGCGGGCCTGCTCGCCGGGATCAATCGAGGCCACATCACCAACGTGTTCGCGAGCGGACAATTGAGCATTAGCAACTACGCCTATCTCGGCGGCCTGGTGGGTGAGAACGACGGCCTTATCGAGCGCTCGGGCACCGACGTCTACGTGCTGGCCACCGAGAGCAATCTGGCCGGATTGGTAGGGAAAAATAACGGCACGATCACGCAAAGCTATTCGACGGGCGCCGTCACGGGTGTTCCCCGTCCCGCCGTGCCAGGCGGGCTCGTCTCCGCCAACAACGGGACGATCAGCCAGTCGTTCGTGACGGGTCCGATCTCGAGGGATCCGATCACTGATCCCCATCCCGGCGCGATCGCGGCCGTCAATTTCGGTACCGTCACGGCCGACAATTATTGGAACGTCCAGACGACAGGGACGACAAACGGCGGGGGCGCGCCTGCCGCCAACGGTTTGACGACAGCGCAAATGAGCAATCCCGCGAGCTTCGTAGGGTGGGATTTCGGCCCGAACGGTGTCTGGGTCATGCCGCCCGGCTGGACTCACCCTGTGTTGCGGTGGCAACTGGCGACCGGTAACTTACCCGCGCAGTAACGCGATAGCTCGCATCGCGATGCTCACCGAGCTACGAGCTGCGCTAGTTCGTTCGCCATTCGGGCAAGGACGCTCGTCCAATCCCCGCGTGCGTCCTGACGGAACAAACGCGTCTGCGGATACCAAGGCGTATCGGTCCGCTCGAGCATCCAGCGCCAGTCGGGGACCTTCGGCAGCATGACCCACACTGGGCGGCCCAAGGCCCCGGCCAGGTGGACCGGAGCGGAGTCGACCGAGATCAGCAGGTCGGCGATGCAGAGGATGGCCGCGGTGTCCTCGAAATCCTCGATCTCGTCGCTCAGCGACAGCAACGACATTCGTTCGGGTGGGCACGCCGCCTGTATCGCCGCCGGCCCTTTCTGGATCGACAGGAAGCGCGCGCCGGTTTGGCCAAGGCCCGCCAGTTGCGCGAGATTCATTGAGCGGTTCGCATCGTTGAAATGCGTTGGGCGTCCAGCCCAGACAAGGGCGACGAGCGGGCGCGGCAGATCGGCGAGGCGCCGGCGCCAACGCTCGAGGCGCACCGGATCCGCACTCAGGTACGGAACCGGCCCGGGCAGGTCGTCGAGCTTCAGGCCCAGGGCCATCGGGAGGCTCATCATTTCACAGTGCATATCGAACGCGGGCGGTAGCGTCCCGCGCGCCAGAAGTTCGTCGAAACCCGTGGTGCGCCGCGCGAGCGTCAGCGTCTCCGCATTGATCTCGAGGACGATGCGCGCGCCGCTTTTTGCCTTGGCCCACGGCACGAGGCGCATGAACTGGAACGTGTCGCCGTATCCCTGTTCGTCGTGAATCAGCAGCGTCTTGCCGGGCATGGGGCGGCCGTCCCAGCGCGGGCGCTGCACCTTGCGCTCGATGCGCGTCGTGTGTGCGAGGCTGTAGCGGTAGCGGTATTCGCGCCAGCCGCGCTCGAACTCGCCGAGCAGCAGCAAGGTTTCGGACAGATCGAAGCGCGTCGGCAAGTCGCCCGGCGCGTGCTCAACCAACATCTCCTGGATCGCGCGAGTCTCGGCGATGCGTCCCTGCGCCCGAAGCGCCGTCGCGAGCAGTTTCCACAGTGCGAGCGGTCCGCTGCCCGAGGCCAGATGAGGCTGCACGATCGCCTCTGCTTGCTCGAAGTGTCCGGCAGCGAGGAGCGGGCGGACCTCACGTTCGATCGCGTGAATATCGGGACTCATGGTTGCCCCCGGGGCACGAAAGCAATGCAATTCGGCAACTCAAGCATGTCAAGCAGCGCTTGCGATTGGCTTGTGGTCACGATCTTCTGTGCCACGCCCAGATAAAATACGCGCGACCGCGTCCCTTCCCGACGCTCCCGCCCTTCAAGGTCAGCAGCCAGCCGATGCCACAAGCCGCAGACCCCTACGTTCTCATCGACACGCGACACGGAACGATGCTTGCCAATCGCTTTGACGAATATATCGGTCAAGCGTTGATCCAATATGGCGAGTACGCCGAGCTTGAAACGCAGTTGCTCTTGCAATGTATCAATCGGCCGGGCACCGTCGTCGAAGTCGGCGGCAATATCGGCAGCCAGACGGTGCCCCTCGCAAAAGCGGCCAAAGCAGTCGGTGCGGACGTCATGGTCTTTGAACCGCAGCCGTTTCTGTTCCATAACCTGTGTGCGAATCTAGCATTGAACGCAGTGGACAATGTGGCGGCGTGGCCTTTCGCGTGCGCATCGCATCCGGGAACGGTTTGGTTCACCTCCCCAGATTACCGGCGAGCAGGCAACTTCGGCGCAGTATCGGTTCAAATGCAACCGTTGGAGAATAGCATTCAGGTACCGTGCGTACGACTCGACGATATGACGCGCGAGCGGACCGTACACCTCCTGAAGGTGGACGTCGAAGGATTCGAGCTACAGGTACTGGAAGGCGCCCAGGACGTTCTCACGAACCACCGTCCCCTGTTGTATGTCGAGAATGATCGTGTCGCCAACTCTTCTGCGCTCATCCAATATTTGTGGAGGCACGGTTACCGACTGTGGTGGCACATCAGCCCACTATTCAATCCACAGAATTTCCGGGGCAGTGCGGAAAACCGCTATCCACAACTTTACTCATTCAACATGCTGGGCGTCCCGCGCGAGTCGAGCCTCTTGCTCCAAGGCTTCGAGGAAATCGTCGATGCAACCGCTCATCCGTTAGCGGGGCGTCGGCAGCCCTGACTGATCACCGAGCAAGCCCTGGCACGCCCCTGTGGGCTGTGAGCTAATGACTTATCTGTAGTGGAATTGAGGGGAGCTTAAAAATATATTTCGGTCACTATATGTTTATAAAAACACATAAAAAAAAGCCTGAATTTGAATTTCAGTTGAATAGTCATTGAAAGTCGTTGCTGTTCTTCCATAATTGCTTCCGGAACCTTCCATTGGGGGCGCCCATGAACCGGAAGAACGTGCCACCGAAACAACGCGCGATCGCGGCAGCCCTCGCCAGCGCGCTCACCGGGGCAGCGCCGCTCGTCGCAAAAGCCGACTGCGGGATCAATGGGACGATCAGCGCCAACACCACCGAAATCGGCTGGTCCTCGGGGAACTGCACGATCGCCCCCAACGTCGTCCTCTCCAATTTCAACACCGCAACCGCTTTGCTGGCGACCGGCTCCTCGCTGGGCACGCTCACCAACAACGGCACCATCGCGGGCATTACCTACGGGATGGTCAGTTCCGGAATCATCAGCGTACTGACCAACAACAGTGCCGGTAACTTCGTCGGCGGCAATTCGGGCATCAGGAACACCGCCTCGATCGACACATTCGTCAACAGCGGCCTGATCAGCACGACCAACATCTCCGGCACCATCGCGGCCGGCCTCAACAACAGCGGCACGATCGGAGTGCTGACCAACACGGCAACCGGGACGATCACCGGCGCTGGGAGGGGAATCTACAACACCAGCTCCGGCACCATCGGCACCGTGAACAACATGGGCCTGCTCGCCGGTAGCGGCACGGTAAGCGGCAGCATATTCGGCATCGACAACAACGGCGGCAGCATCGGCACCATCCTGAACAGCGGCACCATCAAAGGCTCCACGTACACCGGAACGATCGTCGGCTACGGGGTGCTCGGCGAAAATTCAGCTCTGATCGGCACGCTCGACAATAGTGGCACCATCACCAACGAACTCGGTGTCCTCATCCGCAGTGGCGCCGACCTGGGCACGCTGACCAATACCGGCGCGATCACCAGCACGTTTTCCGGCGTCGTCGCACAGTCCGGCACCATCGGCACCATCAATAACTCCGGCCTCATCAGCGGCGCGACCACGCAAACCGTCACCGGCTTCCCGAGTGGGCCTTACACCGGACTCTTCGCGCTGGCCGGCGCGACGATCGGCTCGCTGATCAACAGCGGCACCATTACGGGCCTGCTCAACGCCATCAATATCGACAGCACCAGCACCATCGGTCAGATCAGCAACAGCGGCTTGATCGCGGGCGCCATCCATAACACCGGTTCTCGCGATCTCAGCATCGGCGGCGGCAGCGGCGCGGTATTCGGCACGCTGACGGGCCTGAGCGGCGGGATCGCCGCTGCGAATGCGGGCACCATCACGAATACATCGTCCAACGTGGTATTTGGGTCCGGCAACGTGCTGCTCAACGACCACGTCAACGTGGGCAGCCACGCCGTCAATAACACTGGCGCCACGCTCCAGGTCAACAATCCCATCACGATCACCGGCAACTACACGCAAGGCGCATCCGCCACGCTGCTGGTCGGTGTCGCCGACAGCGCGGTCGCAGGCGGATCGATCGCCAGCGACGCCGGCTATGGGCGGCTCGTCGTCTCAGGTACCGCGAATATCGCGAACGGCTCGGCCGTGACGCTGCAAAAGCTCAATGCCTATGGATTCGCGGCTGGCCAGCGTTTCGTCGTCGTCGACGCGGCCGGGACAGGGACGAACTACAACGCGGGCACGCTGCGTTATTCGATCGCCGGGGTCACCGGGCTGGTCGTCACCGGGGCAGCCGTGGCCAATGGCTCGAACAGCGATCTGGTCGTGACGGTTGCCAACTCCACGGGAGCGGGAACAGGTACAGGAACGGGTACGGGTACGGGCACCGGGACTGGCACCGGCACCGGGACTGGCACCGGGACTGGCACTGGGACCGAAACCGGCACGTCGACGCCAACACCGATAGTCGCAACCGCACCCAATGCCGTATCGGCGTTGACCGGGCTGGGGAACTATACGGGCATCAGTCCGGCTCTCCTCAACTTGTTCGACGCCTCGCTCGCACTCGAAGCGGGCGGCTCGACCCAAGCGCTCAACGCCGCGGGCAAGCAGCTCAGCCCGACGTCGCAGACCTCCTCGAGCCGCGCGGCGGCCGCTCCGACCTTGGACGTCCTCAATATCATCTCGAGCCACGCCAATGGGCTGCGCTTGGCCCAAAGGGAGGGCAGCGGCATTTCGACCGGCGAGGGCCCTCCGACCTGGGGCGTCTGGGGCCAGGCGTTCGGCGGACATGCAAGCCAGAACGAGCGCGATCAAGTAGACGGATACAGCGCCAACTACGGCGGCCTGCTGTTCGGTGTCGATCGCGCGGTATCGCAGTCATGGCGCGTCGGCGGCGCATTCAGCTACAGCAACACCGCCGTCAACAACACGGGCGATACGGCGGGGGACAACACCCGCATCAACGCTTACGGCCTGATCGGCTACGGCAGCTACGTTGCCAACAGTTGGTACGCCAATCTGTCCGCGGGCGCGATCGTTCAGCGCTACGACACGAATCGCCTGGTCAACTTCCCTGGGTTCTCGGGCCAAGCCAGCGGCAGCTTCAGCGGTCAGCAGTATGTCGCGAGGGGTGAGGTCGGTTATCCGCTTGCGCTCGGTATCGCGACTGTCACGCCGCTGGCGAGCCTCACCTACAGCTACCTGCATCAAAATGCCTACACCGAATCGGGGGGCAACGGTGCTGCGCTCTCGGTCGGTGCCACGCACCTGACCTCGGTCACCACGGACCTTGGCGCGAAGATCGAACGCGAGGTGCCGACCTCCTATGGTGTGCTGGTGCCGGAGCTGACCGTCGCATGGCGACATGAGTACAACAACACACGCGCGCTTACCACCGCAACCTTCGCTGCCGATCCGAGCGGCCAGACCAGCTTCACGGTGCTCGGCACGAGCCCCATGACGAACTCGGCCGTGCTGACCGCAGGCGTCACACTGCTGAAAGAAAGAAACCTGAGCTTGACCGCGCGCTATAACGTGCAGCTCGGGCCGGGCTTTGTCTCCCAAGCCGGCAGCCTGCGTCTGCGGCAGTTGTTCTAATATTTCGAGCATGGTCAGCACAGCCGCCCCGCCGGAGAACATCAGCATCCACGAAGCGCTCACGCGCGCCTACGGGCACTGGAACGCAGGTCAAGCGGAACAAGCCGAAATGCTGGCCCAGCGTGTGCTTGCCGCCTGGCCGGGCCAGCCGGACGCCCTCCACTTGCTCGGGCTGATGGCCCACGCGTACGGCAACCTGGATCTGGCGATCTCGCACTTGAGGCAGGCTTGCCTTGCCCCTGGTGCGTCGGCCGTATATTCGAGCAATCTCGCGGAAATGTATCGCCAAAAAGGGATGCTGCCGGAAGGCGAGGAAGCCGCGCAGCGTGCCGTCGCGATGGATCCAGCGCTCGTGTCCGGATGGAACAACCTTGGCATCGTGCTGCAAGAAGGCGGCAAGCTCGAGCGTAGCCGCGTATGCCTTGAGAAAGTTATCGCGCTCAGTCCCGAATGGCCCGAAGCACACAATAACCTCGGCAATACGTGGCGGCGACTCGGGCAGATGGATCGTGCCGAGGCTTGCTATCGTCAGGCGCTCGCGCTCAATCCGTCCTATGCGGAAGCGCACAGCAATCTCGCCTATCTGCTCTCGACGCAAGGCAGCTACGACGAAGCTGAGCAGCATGCGCGGCAGGCCATCGATCTGAACCCTCGCCTCGTCGACGCGTACCTGAACCTCGCGGATGTCGAGAGCGCTCGGCAGCGCCACGACGCCGCACTGCGCGCGCTCGATATGCTGGCCGCTTTCGCTCCCGAGCATCCGGCTGCGCTGACGGCGCGCGCAAAGGCGCTCAGACAGATCGCCCATATCGAAGAGGCGCTCGCCATCGCGCGGCACGCCGTTGCGTTAGCGCCGCGCAACGCAGAGGCCCACTACACGCTTGCGCTCGCGCTGCAGGATCTCGGTCTGACCGACGAAGCGCTCGACGCATACGGGCAGGCGGCCACATTGCCCGGCACGGTAGCCGAAGCGGCGCTGGTGGGACGCGCCACCTTGTTGATCGAAGCAGGGCGCCAGAAGGAAGCGCTGGCGGCCTTCGAGCAGGCGCTCGCGCGGTTCCCGGATTCCGCGCAGGCGCTCGCAGCACGCGCGGAAGTGCGCACATTCAGCCGCGGCGATCCCGACATCGGCAAGCTGGAAGCCTATGTCGCTGAAGGCGAACGACGCCCGCTCGTCGGTCGCATCGCAGCGCACTTCGCCCTCGGCAAAGCGTACCTCGACATCAAGGATGCGGAACACGCGTTTCGTCATCTGGAGGCCGGCAACCGCGGCAAGCGCGCTTCGTTCCATTACGACGGCGAGCAGGTCGGCCGCTGGATGGAAGACATCGCGACGGTTTTCACGCCGGAACGGTATGGCCGGCTCGCGAGCCTCGGCCAACTGTCGACGCTGCCCGTCTTCATCATCGGCATGCCGCGCTCAGGCACCACACTGATTGAACAGATCCTCTCGTCGCACCCGCAGGTGGCGGGCGCGGGCGAACTGTCCGCGCTGCGTCTGTCGATCGATGAAATCGGCGACTTTCCCGACTGCGTCGTTGCGCTCGATGGTGAGCCCGGCGCCGAGGCCCGATTGCGCCGATGTGGGCAAGCTTATTTAGCTCGCGTGGCTCCGCTTGCCGGAGGCCGATCGCTTCTCATCGACAAGATGCCAGGCAATTTCTTGTATGCCGGCATGATCCCGCTGATCGTGCCGGGCGCCCGGATCGTCCATGTTCGGCGCGATCCCGTCGATACGTGCGTGTCCTGCTACACGAAGCTGTTCGCCGGACACCAGCCGTTTGCCTATGACCTCGCCGAGCTTGGCGCGTTCTATCGCCATTACGAACGCCTGATGGCGCATTGGCGCGAGCTGTTGCCTCGCGATGTTTTCATCGAAACCGAATACGAGGCGGTGGTCGACGATCTCGAAAGCGAAGCGCGGCGTTTGATCGGCTGGCTCGGGCTGCCGTGGGACGATGCCTGCCTGAACTTTCATCACAACCGCCGGGTGGTCCGCACGGCGAGCGTCAACCAAGTGCGCCAGCCGATCTACCGGACCTCGAAGGGCCGCTGGCGGGCGTATGCGCGCTATCTCGATCCGTTGCTCGAGGCGCTCGGCGTCGAGGCTCCGTGATGTCCGGGGCCGCCCGCGGAAGAGGCTTGTCCCGCAAGGCACGGGATTCGGCAGTGCATGTCGGGCACCGTCGGAAATACCGTCGTGTCGAGGCCCCTCTAGTGAGACGGATAGGCGCAACGTCAACGCGTTGGCCGGTCATTTCAATGGCTTAGAGCCATCCTGAGACGCCCCGAGCATCCGCTCCACATACCTTGCAATCAAATCGACTTCGAGATTGACCTTGCTACCCGGCGCAAGATACCTGAGCGTCGTCACGTCGACGGTATGCGGAATCAGATTGATCGAAAACTCGCACCCGTCCTCACGGTCATCGACGCTATTGACGGTGAGGCTTACACCGTTGACCGTAACTGAGCCTTTATAAGCGAGGTACCGCCCGATTTCCTTCGGCGCGACCACTCGCAGTTCATGCGATTCGCCGACTGGCGCGAAGCGAGTCACGGTACCGAGCCCATCGACATGCCCCGAGACGATGTGCCCGCCCAACCGCTCCTGTGCCGTAAGCGCTTTCTCGAGATTGACTTCCGCATCATGCTCCGCGAGCCCCACCGTGCAATTGAGGCTTTCGCGGGAGACCTCGACGTCGAACGTCTTGTTCGTTTTCGCGATAACCGTCATGCAGGCACCCTGAATGGCGATGCTGTCGCCAATCGCAACATCGGCGAGATCGAGCGAGCCGGCATCGACTGTCAGCCGCACGCCTGCTTGCTCGTCGTTGCCAAGCGGCTTGATCGCTTCGATGCGGCCGACGGCCGCGACGATTCCGGTGAACATCGTGTTTTCCCTCGTTGATCAGGATTGCGGCGCTTGCGGCGTTTGCGCCGTCACGCGCGCGAGAATGCGCAAGTCGTCGCCGATGCGATCGACCGCGTGGAACGCAAGCCGCACGCGGTTTTCAAGCGTAGCGGGCGCAGCGATATCGAACATGCCCATCGCATCGACGCCAAGCAGGCTAGGCGCAAGGTAGACGAGCAACTCGTCGACGCAGCCCTCCCGCAACAGCGAGCCGTTCAGGTTGTGCCCGGCCTCGACGTGCAACTCATTGATCCCGCGTGCGCCGAGCGCCTTCAGCATGGCGGGGAGGTCGACCTTTCCCTGCTCGTTCGGGAGCGCGACGACTTCGATGCCGCGCGCCGCGAGCGCATCGGCGCGGCTGGCGTTATCGGCATCGATGCGTCCAGAGAAGACGAGCGGCGGCGCGCCTTCGAAAATTCGTGCTTCGAGCGGCGAGGCTAGCCGGCTGTCGATGAGCACGCGCAGCGGCTGACGCGGCGTCTCGACTTCCCGCACGGTCAGTTGCGGATTGTCTTGGCGCACGGTGCCGACGCCGGTCAGAACCGCGCAGGCCCGCGCGCGCCAAGCATGACCGTCCGCTCGTGCCGCCGTGCCCGTGATCCATTGGCTCTCGCCGGTGGGCAAGCCGGTCCGGCCGTCGAGCGAGCCGGCGACCTTCATCCGCACCCAAGGTCGTCCGCGCGTCATCCGCGATACGAAGCCGATGTTGAGCTCGT
This sequence comes from Trinickia symbiotica, assembly GCF_003028655.1. Lineage (GTDB taxonomy): Bacteria > Pseudomonadota > Gammaproteobacteria > Burkholderiales > Burkholderiaceae > Trinickia > Trinickia symbiotica_A. The sequence goes on along the minus strand of NZ_PYUC01000005.1, from coordinate 314,108 downwards.
GCGCTTCATTGGCGAGCAATCCGCAGCGCACGTCGATGCCGGCTTCGCGCAGTATCGCGAGCCCGCGCCCGGACACCTGCGGGTTCGGATCCTCCATCGCCGCTATTACGCGCGCGACGCGTGCTTCGATCAGCGCATTGACGCACGGCGGCGTGCGGCCGAAATGACTGCATGGCTCGAGCGAAACGTAAGCCGTGGCGCCGCGCGGATCGTGGCCGCGCCGGCGCGCATCCTTCAATGCCTGCACTTCCGCATGATCCTGTCCGGCCGGCTGCGTAAATCCTTCGCCGATCGTGGCACCGTCTTTCACGAGCACGCAGCCGACGCGCGGGTTCGGCGTCGTCGTGAAGAGACCGCGCCGCGCGAGCGCCAGCGCGCGCTTCATGTGGCTGAAGTCGTCTTCGGAAAACATCGAGTGCGGCTTGCGCATCATGCGGCAAGCGCCGCGAAGGCACTGCGCGCGGCGTCGAGCGTGGCGTCGATGACGGCATCGTCGTGCGCGATCGAAACGAAGCCTGCTTCGTAGGCCGACGGCGCAAAGTAGACACCCGCATCGAGCATCTTGTGGAAGAACGCATTGAAGCGGGAAATGTCGCTGCGCGAGACGTCGGCGAAGCTCGCCGGCACTTTGTCGGTGAAATAGATGCCGAACATGCCGCCGACGGCATCGGCCGAGAATGCCGCGCCCGCTTCGTGCGCCACGGCGGCGAGGCCGTTGGCGAGCCTGGCCGTGCGCTCGCCGAGACGCTCGTAGAAACCCGGCGCCTGAATGAGCTGCAATGTCTTCAAGCCCGCGGCGACCGCGATCGGATTGCCGGACAGCGTACCGGCCTGATAAACGGCGCCTTCGGGCGCGAGATGCGCCATGATGTCGCGCCGGCCGCCGAACGCTGCCGCGGGCATACCGCCGCCGATCACTTTGCCGAGGCAGGTGAGGTCGGGCTCGATGCCGTAGAGCGCCTGGGCCCCGCCCAATGCGACGCGAAAGCCGCACATCACTTCGTCGAAGATGAGCACGGCGCCGTGATGCGTGCAAAGCCGCCGCAGCGCTTGCAGAAAATCGGGATTCCCGCGCACGAGATTCATGTTGCCCGCAACGGGCTCGACGATGACGGCGGCGATCTCGTCGCCGAATGCCGCGAACGCCGTTTCGAGCGCCTCCGTGTTGTTGTACTCGAGCACGCTCGTATGTTTCGCGATGTCAGGCGGCACGCCGGCCGACGTCGGATTGCCGAACGTCAGCAGCCCCGAGCCCGCCTTCACGAGCAGGCTGTCGGCATGGCCGTGGTAGCAGCCCTCGAACTTGACGATACGTTCACGCTTCGTGAACCCGCGCGCGAGACGTAGTGCGCTCATCGTCGCCTCGGTGCCGCTCGATACGAGGCGCACCTGATCGATCGACGGCACGAGCTTGCGAATTTCCTCCGCGATTTCGATTTCGGCCTCGGTCGGCGCACCGAACGAGAACCCGTCGGCGAGCACGCGCTGCACTGCTTCGAGCACCTCCGGATGAACGTGGCCGAGGATCATCGGCCCCCATGAGCCGATGTAGTCGATGTAGCGCACGCCCTCTGCGTCCCAGAAGTAGGGGCCTTGCGCGCGTGCGACGAAGCGCGGCGTGCCGCCGACCGAACGGAACGCGCGCACCGGGGAGTTCACGCCGCCTGGGATCGACCGTTGGGCGCGTTCGAAAAGAGCTTCGTTGCTGGTCATGAGATGGGGCCTGCGTCGAGGTAAGGGGGCTCAGCGGGGCGGACCGGCGGACTGCAAAGCCGATGCACCGCGCGGGCGGAGCGATTCGTCAAATTGTACCGGAGCCGGCGGATATGCCGTCTGGAGGCGGGCGGCCGGTAGGCGGATCGGTAGGGAAACCGAAGACCATTCCCCTTACGTGAGAATGGTTGCAAATTAAAACTTCTCTACCTAGCATTCCATGGGTTTCATGTTGAAACCATGTCGTCGCACGCAACTCCTTCGCGCCGCGCCAATTTGTGGCGGTGTCGGTCCATCAACCCTCTCGGAAGAATGACCCATGGATATCTCCTACTCCCGCTCCGGCAAGAACGTCATTGCCTTGGCGGCGCTGTGCCTGGCCCAACTGATGTTCGCGCTCGAAATCTCGAGCGTGCCGGTGATTTTGTCGACGCTCGAAAAGGTATTGCAGGCCGACTTCAGGGACCTGCAATGGATCATGAACGCCTACACGATTGCGTGCACGACCGTGCTGATGGCCTCCGGAACCTTGGCGGACCGGTACGGCAGAAAGCGTCTTTTCGTCATCAGCGTGATCGTATTCGGGCTGGCGTCGTTGCTTTGCGGCCTGACGCATAGTGCGCCGCTCTTGATCGCGGGGCGATTCGTCCAGGGGATGGGAGGCGGCGCGATGCTCATCTGCCTGATCGCGATTCTTTCGCACCAGTTCAATGAAGGGCAGGAGCGGATCAAGGCGTTCGGCATTTGGGGCATCTTTCTCGGCTTCGGCTTGGGCTTCGGACCGATCGTCGGAGGCGCCATCGCCGCGCTGTCGGGGTGGCAATGGGTGTTTCTGATTCATGTGCCCATATCGATTATTACGCTCCTTCTTGCGCTCGGCAGCGTCGACGAATCCAGCGATCCCGAGGCGAAGAAACTGGACGTTCTCGGCATCGTTACGCTTTCGCTCGCCGTGTTCGGCCTCACGTACTACATCACGCAGGGTTCGGAGTTCGGCTTTGCGAGCAGCATCTCTTTGTACGTCATCGCCGCCACCATCGCGAGCTTCATCGCGTTCCTGCTCGTCGAGAAGATCAACCCCCATCCGATGTTCGATTTCTCGGTTTTCCGCATCAGAAGGTTTTCGGGCGCCATCATGGGTTCGATCGGCATGAATTTCAGCTTCTGGCCGTTCATCATCTTTTTGCCGATCTATTACCAAAGCGCGCTGGACTACGATATCGTCGCCGCGTCCTTGTCGCTGCTGGCCTATACGCTTCCCACGCTCGTGGTCCCGCCGTTCGCCGAGCGTCTTTCGCATCGTTACCAGCCGGCCGTGATCGTTCCGCTCGGCATGTTCACGATTGGCTTGGGCTTCATGCTGATGCGGTTCGGTGCAGGGTTCACGCACGCCGGCGGATTGACGATGCTTCCCGGCTCGCTGATCGCCGGTGTCGGGCTAGGCTTGACCAATACGCCCACCACGAACACCACCACGGGCTCCGTTCCGTCCAACCGCGCGGGCATGGCCTCGGGCATGGACATCAGCGCACGATTGATCACGCTTGCGATCAACATCGCTTTGATGGGGCTCGTCCTCGTCGCCGGCATCGCCGGCTATTTGCGAGGCGTGTTGCCAGCCTCCTTCGATGCCGCACAACTGCGGGCGCTGGCCGAGAGAATCGCGGCGGGGAATCTGCCGGGGCTTGCTCACGGCTTCCCGGAATTCAGCCATATCGACGCGTCCGGCGCGATCGCTCGTGCCGCGTTGGTGCACGGTTTTCGCTGGGTCATGCTCTATGGCGGATTGGGGGTGTATGGGTGCTCGGTGCGATCAGCGCCATCATTTTCCGCGCTAGAGGGGCGCGGCAGCCTGCCGGTACGTGACGCTTGCGCGCTCATTTAGAATAGATGCCTGATTTAGATGGTCGTGCGGAGGCGCGTCATGGTGAAGCGAACGAGTCACAGGGACGTGCCCTGTTCGATAGCGCGGCCCTTGGATGCGATCGGCGATTGGTGGTCTTTGCTCATCGTTCGCGATGCCTTCAACGGCCTCGAGCGCTTCGGCGAATTCCAGAAAAGTCTCGGGCTCGCCAAGAACATTTTGTCCGCACGGCTTCGCACGCTCGTCGAACATGGCATTCTCGAGTCCGTTCCGGCGTCCGATGGCAGCCCCTACCAGAAATACGTGTTGACGCAAAAAGGCCAGGGGCTGTTTCCGCTTCTCGTCGCATTGAGGCAGTGGGGGGAGGATTATTTCTTCGAACCCTCCGAGTCGTACGTGCGACTCGTCGACAAAGAGCAGGGCCTGCCGCTCAAGCGCCTCGAGGTTCGCTCGCAAGACGGGAGACTATTGGGGCCCGCAGATACGGTGCTGCTACCGGCCGAGGAAGGAGGACCTCGACGCTCCGCGGCGTTCGGAGGAGAAGATCATCACCAAGAATCGAGCTGATCGGCGGAGGGGGCTCGGCGAGAGACGCGAGGCCCAGTCGGAAGTTACTGCCCGGTGTAGCCGACCGGCGCGGTGACGTTGGCCTGGATCACGCTGGCGTTCGTGGATACGACGTATTGCGGTGTTTCGGTGAGCTTCAGTTGAACGACGCCGTTCGTATAGGCGAGTTTCGTCGGATTGCCCATCATGTCGTAGACGATGACTTCGCCGCTCGTTCCGGGCGCATCGACCGTGAGCGCATAGCGCGTGCTATAGGTGGGGCTATAGGCGCCCGTCGAAGTCGGCCAAGCGGCGTTGTTGTGGGTCCACAAGGCCGTGATGACCTTACCGCCGCCCATGCGCTGGAAGGCGTAGCCATAGACCATGGAGGGCAAGCCGTTCAATCGACCGAGCGTTTGGGTGCCGTCGATGATGCGCGTCATCGCCGCGAATGCCATGGCTTCGGGCTTCGGACTGAGGTTCGACGCGCCACATTGTCCTTGTGGGTGAACGAGGTCGAAGAACGTGCCGTAACCGACATCGCCCGGGTAATCGGACCCATAGAAGAAGTAGGTCACCTGCGCGCCTTCGCCGAGAATGATCAGGTGGGCGCGCGCTGCGACAGCGGCTTGAGCGAAGAGCTGATTGGCCGAGGGCGAATTCGGACCGTAGGTCACGCCCGGGTCGTATTGGATGCCAAGCTCCGTCTGCCAAAGCCGCATGTTCGGCTTGATGCCCTGCATGACCGAGCGCAACTCCTGCATCTGCTTGTCGAGCGAAGTGCGGACCCAGGCGGGATCCGGGTTGGTGTCGTTCAACTCTGGCGGGTGGGAGGGGTAGGTGCCGGCGTTGTAGTAGCCGTGCGTGGTGACGCCGTCGATGTACTGGCCGAGCCCCAGGGCTGCGTAGGTCTGCAGAACGCCCCCCGTACATGCCCCCTGGCAGTCGGCCATGTAAGGGTTGGTCGTGCCCATGACGACCGCGTTCGGGTCCGTCGAGTGCAAGCCGGTGTAGACGGCCTTATACATGTCGACGAGTTTCGACGGCGCATCGGCCCACACCGGCTCCCACGTCACCTGGTAGTAATCGTTCTGCTGATTCGGAAAATAGGCCTGCCGAATGGCCGCCGAGTCCTGGCCGACACGCGCCATGTACTGCTGGTAGTAGCTCAGGTCCGTCGGGGCGTTCGTGTCGTCCTGCATGGCACCGGTCGGGCTGGCCCATGCTGGAATGCCGTCGAGGCGGATAAGGCGCATTACCTTTCCGTTCTTATAGACGGACGCTACCCCGGTCACCGATGGTCTCCAAGCGTTTGGCCTCTTTGGCTCCATGACCGAGAGCTGACGATCGTCGATCGTTTGAGATATCCCCAGGGCCGCCAACATTCGAGCGTAGCCGTTGAATCCTTGCATACCGAAACGATGCTGATCCTGGTGCGCGAATGTGACGGCAGGCAGGTATGCGGACACATTCGGCAAGATCCCGAACGTTGCGATTCCTGACGGGCGGGTGCCGGCGCGCGGCAACGCTCCCCCCGCCGCGGACAACGTCGCGGACACCGCAAAATAACCGCTTACCTTGGACCGACACAAAAGCGTGGTCGTGCGAGTGCCGCCCGCGACGGGAAACGTACCGTTGACCTCGACATTGTCCAGGTAGTCTCGGATGGACCATACGACGTGGTCGGCTGTCGGGGCCGCCGTGACGAACGATACGTGGAATGAGCTGCCTTCTGGGAACAGGCGTGTTCCGTCAGTGCTTGGTGTATCGGCTGCGATCAATCCATTGGCGAAGCCGCCGGATGTCGTCGATCGCAGCTTGCAAGCGATCGCCGCGGTCGATTGCGGCATCGAGCCGGACGCCGATGCGGGCGCCGAGCGCTGAGGCATGCTTGTAACGAGATTGTCGCGTGACGATAACCCGACGAATGCGCTTTCTCCGCTTTGCGCATCCATGCGGGGAAACCCAAGGCTCGCAAGCAAATACAAACCAGCGATGAGCGATCGCCATGTGACGTGACGCGGAACCATCGCAGCGCAAGCGGATCGGGTACGCACGGTATCGCCCGTTCAATGTCAGCGTAACGAAACAAGGAACGAGCAAGAAGCACACCGCATATCGGCGGCGCATTTATTGAACGTCGCAATCGGTGACTCGCGGGATAGTGAAATGCGCCGATATCCTGTTCTCCATGACGCCCACAACCCTTGCACTCCATGCCTCCTGCTTGCGCGAAATATGGCTCGGCGTTACGTCATCGTTACGTAACGAATCGCCACATGCCGAGCGGGCAAGGCTTTCATTGGGCGATCGATTGGGAGGCGCGCTGGCGCGTTTCCGTTTATCGGGCCGTCGTGGCTGTCGCGCTCACGCGCTTCCTCGAACAAGTACGCAAACGTTGGCACAGTTTCTGCGGAACACGAGCGCAGTGCTCTCGGCAGTGCGGAGAGAAAGAGCGATCGCATAAGCGATAGTCGCTGCGAGATTGCGGACAATTTGAACAAAGCGGGGGCTGCAATGGCGGGGAAAGATCGGCAGACGCATATGAGCAACTGGGGAGGAGTCCCTCGGCGACTCGCGCACGACGCGCACCTCGGTTGCTGCAGCGTACGCTTCCAATGACGGGCGGCTCCATGTCCAGGCCAATCGAAAAGGTCTCAGGGGCGCGCGTCGGCTTCCTGCATTTGCACGAGCGCACGGAACGCTTGAAGCAGGTCTTGCGCGATGCAGGCGATGGATGGTTGCGTCGAGCGAAACTCCTGTTACCGGATCACGTGTTCCTGGCGATCTCGCATCGCAGGAAGATCGGACGGTTTCCCAGGTTCAGAAATCCTGAGACATTCAACGAGATGATTCTGGCTCGATGTCTTCATCCGAATCCGCGGTGGAGCAAGTTGGCCGACAAGCTGGCTGTTCGCGATTACGTCAGGGACAGGATCGGTGAGAAATATTTGATTCCGTTGATTGCGGCGCCGGACGTATTCACGCAAGAGATTTTCAATTCGCTCCCAGCTTCATTTGTCATGAAAGCGAATCACGGGTCGGGATTCGTCGAAGTCGTTTGGGACAAGTCGAAGCGATCATTCGGCGAGCTACGGGCAATAGCTGACAGGTGGCTTCGCACTGACTACTACCGCCAAGGGCGAGAGCGGCACTATCGTGCGATCAAGCCACGTATCCTCTTCGAAACACTGCTTCTCGACAGCTCCGGCAAGATTCCGCCGGACTTCAAGATGAACATGTTCGGCAATACCTCTCAGGGGCCGGTCATCTATACCGGCGTCGTGCAAGATCGCTTTGGAAATGAACGCATCGATCTCTACGACGCGCAGTGGCGTCCGCTCGATTTGGAACTGGGCGAATTTTCCGGAAGCGGGGTTCCTCCACCGCCCCCGCCCCATTGGGAAGAGGTGATCAGAGTTGCCACGCGCTTGGTGGAAGGGCTTGGCTACGCCCGCGTGGATCTTTATGTCTTCGACGACAAAATCTACTTCGGCGAGCTGACGTTTACGCCCGGTGGAGGGATCTTTCCATTTTCCCCCGATCGCTATGACTACGAGTGGGGGCGTCTTTTCAAGGCAATGACTTGATTGACGACCGACATGATGAACATTGCCAGCAATTCCGATCGAGCTCAATCTTCGATCGAGGCCGCGCTTATCGAAATCGAACGGTCGCTTTACTTGTCAACCTCAATTCACTCGATCCCGGATGCCGAGGTCGCGGCGACGTTTCGTGCCGGACTCGAATGGATGAAGCGATTTGTCATGCGACCGAACCCTCACCTGGGGCGTAGGGGAGCCGTCTGTCCGTTCGCACGGCCGGTCCATGAGGAGCCAGCTTTATACTTTTGTACGTTCGACTGCGGTGACATGAACTTCGAGACGTTTGTGGAAATCATGCTGCAGGTACCGAAGCTCTACAGGCGAATCTCAGCCGGCTTTTCCGGCCGATCGGATTTACTGTCGCTGTGCGTCTTTCCGACAGGCCTGTCTGCGGCTGCGTATTACAAGTTCATAGATTGTGCGCACTCGATACTAAAGCCGATCTATATGAGCGCGGGGCTGATGATCGGCGAGTTCCATCCGCTAAGTGCCGTCCGTGGGGTGCATTCGGACACGATATTTCCTTTGCGCGCGGACGTGCCATTTTTTGCCATACGGTCGACGACTGCGCATGACATCTTGTTCATCGATCGAGAATCAGGATCCGCTGGTCAACGCATTCATGAGCTCGAGTGCTACCTGAGCTCGGCGGGTCAGCTCTTACCAGATGGCGAGATCGCGCGTATACGAGCGCGCATCGAGCAGCTCAAGTCACAGCTCGTCTCCGAGAATGATCCTGCCGATACCATCCCGCCAGCGACCACCGCCGTTGGTTGAAGGAAGCGGGATTCTCTCTGATAGCCGAGTACGACGCACGCACCATTAGTCATGGTGCGCTCGTTGCCTGCTGAGCGCGTCTTCTTCTTGCTTCGCGACTCAAGGCTGCTTGATCGGGGGCAGGGTAACCACGCCGAGCCAGAAATCGTTGATGCTGCGAACGACTTCCGTAAATTTCGAAAAATCCACCGGTTTGTTGATATAGCAATTCGCATGTAGGCCGTAAGATCGGATCACGTCCTCCTCTGCCCTGGACGTGGTCAGGATCACGACCGGGATCGTGCCGAGCTCCGGATCGGCTTTCAATTCCTCGAGCACCTCCCGACCGCTTTTTCTCGGCAAGTTGAGATCGAGAATGATCATGCCTGGTCGGCGAGCCGTCGCATACATCCCCTGACGTCTGAGATACTCCATGGCAGTCACCCCGTCCTCCACCACATGAAGCGGGTTGAGCACTTTGTAATCCTCGAGGGCTTCGCGGGTCATCATGACATCGGTCGGGCTATCCTCCACCAGCAGGATGTCGGCCAAGTTGCCTTTTGCATCGACAAGCATGGACTACCTCTATCCGGTTGAACGGCTATTTCGATGGACTGCCCGGGTCGCGCGGCAGTGTAAAAAGGAACGTCGTGCCGTTGCCCGGATCGGACTCGACCCAGATACGGCCACCGTGGTGTTCGACGATGCGCTTGCACAGTGCCAGTCCGATTCCCGTGCCGGGATAGTCGCGACGCGTGTGCAAGCGCTGAAAAATGAGAAAAATTCGTTCGAAGTACTGCGGATCGATGCCGATTCCGTTGTCCCTGACATGAAACACCCAGGCATCGCTGCGAGCGTCGGCTCCCACGTGAATTCGCAAAGGGCGGTCTTTGCTTCGGAATTTGATCGCGTTTCCCACGAGGTTCTGGAAGAGTAGCGAGATCTGCGTGGAAATCGCATGAACCACAGGCAAATCCTCATGGACGATCTGGGCGCCGCTCGCCTCGATCGCGGCGCTCAGATTTCCGAGTGCATACTCGAGCGCCTGGGCGGATTCCGTCGGTTCCCAGGGTTCCGCGGACCTTCCCATGCGCGAGAATGCAAGCAGATCGTCGATTAGCGTCTGCATCCTGCTCGCTCCGTCGACGGCGTGCCCGATATATTCGTCGGCCCGTGCGTCGAGTTGTCCAAGATAGCGTCGTTGCAACAGCTGAAGCGGCCCAGCGATGGCCCGCAACGGCTCCTGAAGGTCATGCGAGGCGACGTAGGCGAACTGTTCGAGGTCGCGATTGGAGCGGGCTAACTCCTCGGTTCGCCGGCGCAACTCTTCCTCGGCCCTTTTTCGCTCCGTGATATCCGCGATTGCGGCAAGCACGAATGAGCCCGTGGAGGTCTCAACCGGGTTGAGTCCGATTTCCACCGGAAATTCCGAGCCGTCTTTGCGCTGACCGTTGAGATCTCGACCTTCGCCCATCCGACGCGCGCTTGGGGCCAGAAAAAAGCTTCCACGAAGTTTTGGATGGGTCGCGCGATAACGTTGCGGCAGCAGCTTTTCCACAGGCTGGCCGATCAGCTCATCGCGCTCATATCCGAAAATCGATTCGGTCAACGCATTGACCAGCGTGATACGTCCGGTATGGTCCACCATGACGATCGCGGTAGGCGCCGATTCGACAGTTGCGCGTAAGAGCTCCTCTTGCCGCTTGCGCTCGGTGATGTCCACAATGGCCGCCAGGACGTGCATTCCCTCGCTTGTCTCGAGCGGATTGAGGCCGATCTCCAGCGGCACTTCGGTACCGTCCTGGCGCAGGCCGTACAGGTGGCGGCCTGCACCCATAGGGCGGTTGCCCGGATTCTCGAAGAACGCGGACCGGTAGCCGGGGTGGTCGCGCCGAAACCGCTCGGGCACAAGCAGCTCTATGCCTTGCCCAACAAGTTCGTCGCGGGCGTAGCCAAACACCTTTTCGGTTTGAGAGTTCACCAACGCGATGCGGCCGTCGCGGTTGATGATGATCATTGCGTTGGGTGCTGCCTCGACGACCCGTCGGAAGCGCTCCTCGGCCTGCTTGCGTTCGCTGACCTCCTTCAAAAGCAATTCGTTTGCGTGCTCGAGCTGATCTCGCGAAACAGTGGTCTTTCTGAGCGCCTCGACCATCTCGTTGAACGCCCGCGAAAGCTCCCCGATCTCGTCCCTCGACGTGACGGCGAGCCGGTGCTCGAGGTCGCCCGCCCCGACGATGACCGTGCCCTCACGCATCAGCGCGAGTGGCCGAATCACGCTTCGCAGCATGAGATTCAATGTCGCCAGGAGCGTCACCACCGCTACGGCCGCGAATAGCGCGGCCGCTATGTTCATCCGCCGCTGGGCATTCCGCACGCTGCGCCTGGTGCTGTCGGAAAGACTGAGCGCGTCGGAAATCATGTCTTGTGTGCGGTTCAGGATCTGCCCTGTCAGTCGGATCTCGAGTTCCTGCATCACCGCGTCGTTGGTACCGACGGTTTGCACTCCGCTACGATCCTGGAGCAATTCAGCAAACAATGCTTCAATGTTCCCTTGTCTATGACGAAGGTCGTCGATCGTGGCCATCTCCTGGCCGCCGGCGAATCCCGTCGCATCTGAGAGGAGTTTCGCGAGGGACGCGTTTCGCAATTGCCACTGGTTGCGCGGGCGCGCTTCGTGGCCGCGCACATACTCTAGCGTGAGGTACCGGAGCGAACTGACCGCATTCAAAATGCTGCTGGCGGTTTCGTTGTTGGCGAGGTCCGACTTCACCTGTTGACCGGCGATGAACAGCATGGTGCCAATGATCGCCATGGCAAGCGCTGCAAAGAGCCCGGTCAGCGCGAGGCGAGTCGATATCTTCATAGGCGCGCCATCAATGAATGAGAGTCACCGCCGCGGGCGCCACCGCCTCCAGCGCATGCAGATCGACGTAGTCGAGGTAGTTGGGCATGTCCATGCGTCGAGTCAGCGCGTCCCTGATCGCCCACCGTGTATCGTCCTCGAGTCCGAGCAGAAGGCTTTGATCGAGCGTCACGCGGAACCGATAGTCGGGCCACGTCGCATTCAACTCGGCCGTGCCGACATTGAATGCGGCGCGGACCAGCGCGCGCGCCTCGTCCGGTTGATTTCGGCAGAGGCGGGCTCCAGAAATCAGGGCGCGCACGACTTTTTGGAGGACCATTTGATGCCCGGCAACATAGGCGCGCATGCCTGTCAGATTGAGCGTTGTGCTATAGATGTCGCCTGCCAGGAAGGTCATGCCATCGGCGCCCAACTGACTTCGCAATGCCCCAAGGATCGGTTCCCACGCCGATGCCGCATCGATTTCGCCTCGGGCGAGCGCGCCAGACAGCGCCGCTGGCGTGAGATCGCGCAGAGTGACATCGCCAAGCGCCAGATGGTGTCTGGCGAGAAAGACGTCAAGCACAAAGTGGCTACCGGTCCCGAGCGTGACGCCGATTCGCTTGCCTTTTAGGCTGGCGGGCGTGGTGATCCCCTTGTCGACTCTGCCGACTACGCCGATATCGTTCTCCGCCCGGGCAACGGTCGCGACCACGGATAACGGTTGATCGTTCATCACGGCGAGCACGACCGGCAGGTCACCCGATATGGCCAGGTCGGCTTTGCCGCTGAGCAGCGCATCGAGCGCTGCCTTCCCGCTCAAGTAAAGCGGCACCGTGGCCTCGATGCCCTCGCTCTTGAAGTATCCCTTGGCTTGCGCGACGACGACGGGGCAAGAACCTGTGTACACGATATTGGCGATGACGACGCGTTCGGGGGGCTCGATGTCAGATGGCTTCGGCGAGCGGTGACCGAACCATGCGAAGGCCGCGCTTCCCACGAGCGCGACAAAGCCAACGATGGCATAGATCGGTGTTCTTCTACCGGCCCTCGTAATAGGCTTCACCTTCATCGTAGGCCCCTCGGACAATGGCCGTAAAGCACGCTTGGCACGAACCGATAAACCGCGATTGATCGAGTGAAGTATAGACGCGCGCGGGCGTGTGACAAGCAGGCTAATGCGACGTTCAGGATAGATCGCGCTCAGTGTATTTGCCGAGCGCGGAGTGAATCACGGTGAGCATTAATGTGGTAGTGATGCCTCCTGACGCTAGAGGAGGTACCGGACTCCGATTTCATGTATTCCACCCAGCTAAATCGGACTTGCGATCACCGTCTCGACCGTGGAGATGGCGAAATTGTAGGCATTCACCCAGAATATTCAGCCAAAGTTGGGCTGAAGGGATAGACGTTAGACGGCATGGCCCGTAAGGCTAAATAAAAAGGCGCCGCGGACGCGGCGCCTCAGAAGGTCTCGAAGAACGGCCCGACGTTGCCGCTGGGCCGCGGGATATTACTGCCCGGTGTAGCCGACCGGCGCGGTGACGTTGGCCTGGATCACGCTGGCGTTCGTGGATACGACGTATTGCGGTGTTTCGGTGAGCTTCAGTTGAACGACGCCGTTCGTATAGGCGAGTTTCGTCGGATTGCCCATCATGTCGTAGACGATGACTTCGCCGCTCGTTCCGGGCGCATCGACCGTGAGCGCATAGCGCGTGCTATAGGTGGGGCTGTAGGCGCCCGTCGAAGTCGGCCAAGCGGCGTTGTTGTGGGTCCACAAGGCCGTGATGACCTTACCGCCGCCCATGCGCTGGAAGGCGTAGCCATAGACCATGGAGGGCAAGCCGTTCAATCGACCGAGCGTTTGGGTGCCGTCGATGATGCGCGTCATCGCCGCGAATGCCATGGCTTCGGGCTTCGGACTGAGGTTCGACGCGCCACATTGTCCTTGTGGGTGAACGAGGTCGAAGAACGTGCCGTAACCGACATCGCCCGGGTAATCGGACCCATAGAAGAAGTAGGTCACCTGCGCGCCTTCGCCGAGAATGATCAGGTGGGCGCGCGCTGCGACAGCGGCTTGAGCGAAGAGCTGATTGGCCGAGGGCGAATTCGGACCGTAGGTCACGCCCGGGTCGTATTGGATGCCAAGCTCCGTCTGCCAAAGCCGCATGTTCGGCTTGATGCCCTGCATGACCGAGCGCAACTCCTGCATCTGCTTGTCGAGCGAAGTGCGGACCCAGGCGGGATCCGGGTTGGTGTCGTTCAACTCTGGCGGGTGGGAGGGGTAGGTGCCGGCGTTGTAGTAGCCGTGCGTGGTGACGCCGTCGATGTACTGGCCGAGCCCCAGGGCTGCGTAGGTCTGCAGAACGCCCCCCGTACATGCCCCCTGGCAGTCGGCCATGTAAGGGTTGGTCGTGCCCATGACGACCGCGTTCGGGTCCGTCGAGTGCAAGCCGGTGTAGACGGCCTTATACATGTCGACGAGTTTCGACGGCGCATCGGCCCACACCGGCTCCCACGTCACCTGGTAGTAATCGTTCTGCTGATTCGGAAAATAGGCCTGCCGAATGGCCGCCGAGTCCTGGCCGACACGCGCCATGTACTGCTGGTAGTAGCTCAGGTCCGTCGGGGCGTTCGTGTCGTCCTGCATGGCACCGGTCGGGCTGGCCCATGCTGGAATGCCGTCGAGGCGGACAAGGCGCATTATCTTGCCATTCGTGTAAAAAGGATCGAGATCGGAGAGCGACGGCGTCCACGTGTTGGGGCCGCTAGGCTCCATCCACGAGAGCTCGCGATCGTCGATCGTTTGCGAAACGCCGACCGCGGAGAGTGCCCCCGCGTTGTCGTTGAACCCCTGCATGCCAAAGCGATGCTGCTCCTGATGGGCGAACACGACAGCAGGAAGGACGGCGGACACGTTGGGCAGGATGCCGAACGTAGCGATCCCTGTCGGGCGAGTACCGGCTTCGGGCAGCGTCCCGCCCGCTCGGCTCAGCGTCGCGGTCACAGCGAAATAGCCAGCCGCCGAAGACTTGCATGAGAGCGTGTAGGTCTGCGTGCCACCCGCGACAGCGAACGTGCCGCTGCCCCGGATGTTACCCAGATAGTCCTGAACCGACCACACGACGTTGTCCGCCGCGGGCGCAGCCGTCACAAACGACAGTTTGAAGGCGCTGCCTTCGGTGAACGTGCGTGTGCTGTCCGCGCTCAACGTATCGGCAGAGATCAAGCCATTGGGGGTACCGCCTGCGGTCGCTGTTGGCGCCGAGCAGATGACTGAGTTCGTCGGCACCGCCGCGTGGGCAACGGGCAAACCGAGTATGGCCATACTGTACAGCGCTGCGACCAGACGCTTCGGTGCCGGGATCGATACGGCAGGCGTCGAACGTAAGACAGATGACGAGAGGAAAGAGGTTTTCATTTAATGACCGTTCAGGTAATGGATAATCAAAAGACAAAAGGATTCCATTGCCAACAAATGGCTAATAAAACGAGGAATCTCGCGGATTGCTTCGTTTATGATGTTTAGTTGCCTTGACGGCATCTAACGATCAAGCGATGAAGCGGCGCCTTTCGTTTGAGTTAGTGTTACCCAGATCACATTTCTGCAATATCAGGGTGCGCCGGCAGATTCCGTAGTGGTCAATAACGCCAATGTCAGGTCTTTCCTACGTCGCTGGGGAGGTATTCGCCAATCTCGGTAGTCGGCGAAAGATTTGTAGTTGGTTGATAAGGGTGATGTCGGATATTTCTGGATCGGTATGCGCAGAGGATTACTTAATGGCGAGAATCGCCGAAGATTTTGTCGTAATCGATGACGTCGGCGTCGGTGATTTCCTACGTGGCAGTGGACGATATTCGTTAATATCAGGAGTTGCCGAAGATCTCGTAGCGATCGAGACCGCAATGTCGGTGCTTTCCTACGCCGCAGGGGGCGGTAGGCTGGTGGGGGACGGAAAACGATGTGGATAATCGCTGGGAAGGCGAGCGCCTGACGTCATGCCGCCCCTGCTGGGAGCGGCCTCCGTCCCGGCGCGGTTGGAACATGTTGTCGTTTCTGCAAATCTTTTGACGACTGGCTCGCCTTCGTGTGCAAACGGACACGTATCCGGCGAATCGCCCGGGAGCGGAATGCGGTCTATAAATGGGGGTATCGGGTTTACCCGAGCAATGCCAAGCTAGTTGACGAGCCTAGGCCACACACAGGCAATTCGACATGCTGCCGCCCGAGGCGCTGGTGCACTGTGCGCGCTTTGATGCCATGACGCGCTGCCACCGTGAAGGCGATTTCCCCCACCGCTTCGCCGCGCGTGGTTCGCTCCCACAGCTTGTCCCCCTCAGGCAGGCAGCGGTTATGCGCGGCACGCACCAGCCAGTCGGCCGGCGCCTCAGACCGCCCGCAGCTTTTTGAAAAGAGGCGATTGTCTCGCTATAAACGACATTCTTCCAGAAAGATGTGAAAGATATACCTTTCTGAGCACCCGCTTGGCATCGAACCGGATCATTTTGGATTCCTCTTCAATGATTTTTTTTCCGGATGGCAAGTGAACCAGTGAGCAGTTTTTAAACCATCTCATGTCTCTATGCGTATTGCCTCTCCAGTGCCTCCCAATGGCCTGGTACGCCCCAACCTCAACAATTTCTTGCCCGGAATCAGAAAGAGTGTTGAGAGCGGCAGACATAAACATCTCATCGCCTTGATGATGAAGTCTTCCAACATTATCAATATATCGACCGTACAGCAACCTGGCTTCTTTTACGAGGGTCTCCAGGAACGGTTGGGTTGTCAACAAAAATTCACCGCCGTACCAACGAGGATTCTTCAATTTTCCGCCTGCCACGATCTCCAGATCACCAATCACGCGATCACATCCATAGGCGGGAAAAACCTGATCCGAAATATCGAAGGCTCCAACTCCGGCATCTGAGCAGCGAATGAGCATGGCGGTGTTCAGCGGCTTGAGCGCGACCATATCGGTATCGAGGAGCGCCATCAGAATATCGCGCGGTATTTGTTTGGCCACCGATTCCATCAGGTCGAGTTTGAAATGAGCAGCATGGAAGCGCACTTCCGCCGGCACGCTCGTTTTTGCAACAAGATGGTGGATGGCCGGTCTCAATGCTGCTGGTATATGCGATATCACCTGCGCTACAATATCCGGCTCATTCGTATAAATATTGAGACGGGGCATCCCGGCGCTATGGAGGCTTTTGTTCAGAGATATCGATTGGTGGACATATGACAGGGGGTCTTTGCTTTTATTGTTGGGGCTTCCAAGGACTGAGGCCTTGATGTAAACAAGCGTGCATGGGTAAATTCTTGATTGAATATTATCCATTTCATCACCTTGAGATCTGGGTGGCCTAGGCCTTCCTCGCAACGAGCACCATGCTTTTCCATAGGTACGGCAGGCGACCAACGCCTGAAAAACCGACAACTTGAAAGCCATTGGCCGATAAGAGCGCAGTCAGCGTTGCGCGGCTCCAAAACTTGATGTGTCCGCCGTGCCAGAGAGGCGTATGGTGGGCATCCCATTGGTTGAGGGCCGATAGGGCAAGGTTCTTCAAGTATCCGTGGTAAGGCGTGGACAGGATGAAGTAGCCGCCCGCTTTGAGACATCGGCTGGCATAGATGGGCAGCAGGTGCGGTGAAAATAGATGCTCGACAACTTCCGTGGATACGATCGCATCGAACGCACGCTCGTGTGCCAGCAGACGCGCGGGGTCGTCCTCCACGCCGAAATTGTAGAAGGGGATGTTGGGGTGGGCGCTCTTGGCCAACTGGACGCCCTTGGGGTCGTATTCAACACCGGCTACCTCGTAACCTGCCTTGGCTAACTCAGCACACAGCGCGCCGTTTCCTGCACCGATGTCCAACACGCGGCGTACGTCCAGAACTCCCAATAATTCCAAGATTCGGGGCGCAACATAGCCGCACGACTCCGGCCCGCTCTCGGTGGCCCAGCCATAGTCTTCCACAGCATTCTCTGTCATGTTCAGAACCCTTCGACAAAAAGAACGGGCGCTCCCGTACCGCCTGGCTCGCAGGGCCGCTCTGAATTGGAAATTCAGGGCTGTGCCGGCGGTGCTGGCCGCATGTGCGCGCTGAGCCGTCGCAGTTGCCCGTGCATGGCGACCATCAGGCCAAGCGAAAGGCCGAAGATCAAACCAGAGAAGCGCGGACCAAGCGGATTGCCGCCGATCGACATCGCTGGTAGGGCGGCGGTGAGCAGGATGGCGCGGCCGAGCACGGACAGGCATGGCGCGTTCGGCAAGGCGCTGCGCCATCGGCGATAGGTGATCGCGCAGTGCAGGAGCGCGTAGACGATGGCAAACGGCAATGCGATGCCGAACAGCAGTCCGCCCGCGTAGAACTGATAAACCCAGAAGTTGTGGCCTGCCGCCCGTGTGTGCGTGGCATAGAAGTCCTTCTTGGTTACCTGGCCCGCCAGATCCGGCAAGTAAGCGGGCGAGAAACCGTACTCGTGGGCATACCCTTCGCCGATGAGCAACGAGGTCATGGACGACGTCACTTCGTCGTACTGGTACTTCAGTTCGGCGAGACGCGAGATCGTCGTTGGGTCCTCGCCCGTCGCCGTGCTGTCCTTGGCGTGAATCCGCTGTACCCAGTGCTGGGCCACGGCGGGAAACATCGATACGGCGCCGAACGCCATGCCGCCCAGCACGATCGACACGAACGCCGCACGCAGCAGCGCGCGCACAAGGTGGCGCGATGACGGCGCACTCATCCAGACGGCGAGCATGAAAAGCAGGACCGTGCCGATGAGGAGGCTGCGCGTGACGCTCAGGAGTTCGACGAGGATGGTAGCGAAGAACAGTCCGAGTGTCAGTGTCGTGAAGCGCTTCGCGATGACGAACTCGTGCAGCAAAACGCCCTGCAGGCCCAGCAATGTCACGGAAACGATGTGGTAGCGCACGTCCGCGAGCGGGCCGCCCGTCTGCATACCATGGACGAACGTGAAGGCGAGATTGATGGCGTTGGCCCAGAAGATGGCCCTTTCCATTCGATAGATGTGCGCCTCCCGCCAAGGGCGACACGCCACGATGAAGCCAAGTTGAAAGAGGATGAACGGCAGCAACACGCGCAGGTATTCGTCGAAATCGTTGCGATTGACCCATTGCGTGATGGCGCTTGCGGGCACTGCTAGCATTAGCGCGAGCGATACGAGCGCGCGCAGGCGCGAGTGCTCGGCAAAGCGCGGCCCGGTGAGTATCAGAACCGCACCTGCGAACAGCGTCGGCGCAACGACCAGGATCTGCGCGAGATGATCCGCGTTGTCGCTGGCGGCCTTGTAGTCCATCGCCATCGGACAGATGAAAAGCCAAATCCACAGGGCTGCACTCCGGTTGCGGCCCGTGGAGGGGTGCGTGGCAAACGTGGATTCGCACGGTACTGTTGCCATTGAATCGGCTCCCTATGTGGTTCCCTGCGGACGGAGTGCGCGTGTCGGGCAAGCGTCCGCCGCACAGGCGCTACCCTCAATCACGGTTTAAATGTCCTGAGCGGGGCTGGTATTGGGTGGTAGGCGTATCGCGGCGGTACCGCGCAGGCCGACGGACGGGAGCTCGGCCGGCAGAGCTCCCTGCAGGATTCGTCGGCGCATCGGCCGTTCGAACGACACGAAAATCACGACGCTCAAGGCGACCGCGACGACGAGCGCAATCCATCCGTTGTCTCTCGTGAAGCCGGCAATATGCGCCCAATGTGCCAGCGGAATGTGAATGAGATATAAGGAAAAGCTTGCCTCTCCAAGCAGTAAAAGCGGACGCCGATCGAGCAATCCGAGTACGGGACGCTCGAGTAGCGCCAGCCCCAGAATGAACGCTACGAGTAGTGGCGCTTCGAAGAAGAAGAGGAGGTCCGGAGAGGGGTAGGCAGCAATGCACGGAAACGCGATCAGGGCCGAGCTTACAAGCGTCACGCCGCGCCGATGCGTTGAATAGCCGTTCGCTCTGACACGGACGAAGTACAGTGCCGCCCCGATCCCCATTACAAACTCGGCCAGGTGACTAATCGGAAATTGAGAGACGACAAATCCACTTCGATTTGCCGGAAGATAATTTAGTGTGAGAAAAATCCAGCCGCCGTCGAGACACCATGCCGCGAGGCAAACGATTGATACCGAGATGTTTGACTTTTTATGCAACTTAGATAGCAGCCACGGAAATATCGCGTAGTAGAACGCTTCACATGAGATGCTCCAGGCAGGTCCGTTCCATGGCTGGTTGATGCATGCTATCGGAAACCAAGCAGTCAAAAGAAGTAACTGGGCGAAAAGACTAAGTGACAGGCTAATGCCGGCATGGCTTCTGATGGCATACCAACCGTATAGCAGATCGGTATCGTGCTGCGCGAGCAAATATACCGTCACTGATGCTGCCAAAGCCAGCGAAAGCAGCATAACGGGATATATCCGCGCAAAGCGCGCGAGATAGAACCGAGATACGCCCACTCGTCCCATAGATCCGTGATAGTTATACGCAAGGACAAACCCGGACAGCACGAAGAAAAGCGAGACGGCTGGTCTCCCGCCGTCCACGATTGCAGCAGGGAGGCGGAGCAGCCCCATCTGAGTGTAGTGGCCAACGGCCACCGTAAGGGCTGAAAAGAATCGAATGCTGGTTAGCGCAACGATTGGGCGGTTGAACTGCTGCGTAGGGGGCATGCTATCTCCCGCGCTTATAGACAGACGTGTATATTTGCATGCACGCCCGCAACATCGAGATGAAATCTTGTGCTTCTCGGCAGGCGAGTTTGTGATCGTAGATTCGCTAACGTTCGAAATTGTCAGCGCTGGACCGTGTTCGTGCAACATAGAGATAAAAAATTGCGTTTCTGAATGAATGCGGTCAGCCGTTGCGGGACTG
Source organism: Trinickia symbiotica (assembly GCF_003028655.1). GTDB lineage: Bacteria > Pseudomonadota > Gammaproteobacteria > Burkholderiales > Burkholderiaceae > Trinickia > Trinickia symbiotica_A. The sequence continues at coordinate 293,890 of NZ_PYUC01000005.1, read as the reverse complement.
TGATAGGCGGTTTCGGCCACGTTGCCCGAGGATTCGCGTGGCGTATCTCCTACCTCATGCGCATGGGATGCACGCGTCCCGACTTGGGCGCCGAACGGCCGCCGCCCCCACACGCATGACGTCAAGGTGTTTGCCGGGTCAGGAAAGAGAGCAATACGAAGCGAGCCGCAGCCCGATCCATTTAGACGTCATCGTCTCGATCGGACAAGTTTAAATCCTCCATTGCTTCACATTGAGTGAGGTGCCATATTTATCCGGGTATGATCCAGCCATCCATGCAAATGAGCTCGCGAGCGAATATTGCAGATTGTAGTGCTGGATGTGAGCGTTCGGTATTGACAAAAATTGGGGGTTTCATGAGTCGTGCGCTCCCAGCCCTGACGGGGCTAAGATTCGTTGCCGCGCTCGCGGTTTTTCTTTTTCACTTCGGCGCTGGTTGGTCCGAGAGGGCCCATTTCCCGAGCGCTGTAACTGATTTTTTAAAGCACGGCTTTTTTGGGGTAAGTGTATTCTTTATTCTTTCTGGATTCATCTTGTCTCACCAATATGCAGGAAGGTTAAATGGAGTGCGTGACGTTGTATATTTCTATACGTCGAGAGTCGCACGCATTTATCCCGTATACCTGCTGGCGTTGGCTCTGGCGTTTCCGCTGACACAGCGTATGTCTCTGGCCTCCGGGGCGACCGTCTTGTTGATGATACAGTCGTGGGGTCCCGCTTGGTCGGATGCAGGCTACCTCTGGGTAACGCAGGCATGGACACTTTCCGTGGAAGTAGCCTTCTATCTCTGCTTTCCAATTTTATCTGCGATCGTCGGTCGAATAGCCAATGGGTATGCAGTGATCGGCGTCGTCATCGCGTCTATATTGATGGTAGCGTTCGCGCTACCCCTCATCAGCCCACAAGCCGCTGTCCATCATGATTTTGTTGATGCGCTGCTAGGATTTCCGCTGCCGCTGCTGAGAATGGTTGAGTTTGTTTATGGAATGCTTTTGTGCCAGGTATTCTCGACCGTGACGCACTGGCATCATTCCCGTCTCACATCTTCTTTCGCGGTCTCGGCAAACATTTTAGTGATTGTTGGATTGCTCACCAGCTCGGTCAATTCGCACTGGCTGTCGCTCGCTGCCGTCTTGTTCGGGTTGCTGATTTATCAATTGGCTGCCGACCGTACGTGGTTGAGCTCGCTGCTCTCTCAGAGGTGGGCATTGGTCCTTGGTGGGGCGAGCTATGCGTTCTATTTGTTGCAAGGCCCTGTCCGCGCATGGTTGAAGATGGTGGTGCCCAATGAGTCGCTTGGCGCTGCGATCAATCCCGTCGCCCTTATCGTACTATCGATCCTCGTTTATCGTTGGTTCGAGGAGCCAGCAAGGGACATTATAAAGCGTTCTGCAGGATCACTAACTAGACGCAGGGAACGTATCGGCTCGTCGGTGGATCGGTCGTCGATCATTAAATCGTTGGTAAGATTCTCGCCAAAGTCTCAGCGGTGATGGGGACGGTCAGCGACGGGTAAAGAGCCGCGGACGACGTGTCAAAGATGCTACCGCTCCTATACGTCATTTTCATCGTTACAGTTGCCGCTCGCTGAATAACGCTTCTTATTTGCGTCGACCGGCTTGATGGCGGTCCCTCCGCGTCTCGTAAACGAGGAAAGTCGGGATGGAAAATAGACAGCCTGGGCTCGATATCGGAAGGGCCTTTGCGACCATGGGCGTCATCGCGGTACACGTGAGCCTCTGCTTTCCATTGTTGCCTGGATGGGCGCGGGTGCTCGCGCAAATGGGCCAGTTCGGCGTACAACTTTTCTTCGTCATCAGCGCGGTCACGATCTTCATGACGCTTGATGCCGATGTCAAAAAACATTACACGACTCGAGAAGTGACACTGCGGTTCTATGTCAAACGGTTTTTTCGAACTGCGCCGTTATACTATTGCGCGATCGCGCTATACGCCTGCGTCGATTGGCTGGCGAGGTCGAAGCTGCACGCCACTACCATTGTGTTGGCAAAGCATGATATATCCGATATTTTGGCGAATATCTTGTTTGTGCACACGTTCGTCCCGAGCGCGGTAAACGACGTAGTGCCGGGTGGCTGGTCGATTGGCGAGGAGATGTTGTTCTACGCAGCCGCGCCGCTCCTGTTCTTTTTCATCAAATCGCCGCTGCGGATGGGCATGACGGCGGCTGGTATTGTCGCTGCCTGCTTCATGGCAATTTCCTGGGCGTCCGGCGGGCGGTTTTCGTCTATCGCCAATGATTCGTATCTTTACTTTTGGCCGGCAACGCAGATCCCTTGTTTTGTCATCGGGATTTGGCTATGGTTCGCTGCGCGTCCGACGGTCCTGCGTGGCGCTCCCCTCGGACCGATGGGAATAGGAACTGCATTCGCGTTGATCGTGGCCGGGCTGACGGCAACGCTGGTGCTCGGAACGGGGCGTGAGCAATGCCCGGTGTTAGCTCCGGTTGCGTCGGCGATCGGAGCCGCGGGCATCATCGCCATTCTCTCCGGAAATCGCCCGAATTGGCTCAATGCGCGTCCGCTCCTGTCAATCGGACGGGAAAGCTACGGCATTTATGTCTCACATTTCATTTTCATATTCTTAAGCATGCGGCTTTTCAGTGCGGACGGCCCCCTTGCAGCACACAGTGAAGTCGACGCACTGATTCGATATCCGCTAGTCGTGGCGGCGACTATCGTGCTGTCATACGGATGCGCGCGGCTATGTAGCGCGGTGGTGCAACACCCAGTCGACAAAGTCGCACGCCTTTTGCTCTCGAAGATTCCGCCGGATAGAACGACGTCGTCTGCCCACTACACCGTCTACAAGGGCTAGCCACGCATGAAGGCCGCATGAGGGTTTCTTAACTGTCTGACAGGGCACATCATCAAGGGATTTCGAGATGCGAGAACACGGGACACATGTTTCCACTTTGGATGGTGTGCGCGGACTCGCAGTGCTATTGGTCATGCTGTATCACTTTGCACACGTTGACCTTGTGTCGGAACTGCCGGCGGACCGACTGTTCTATCGACTGGCGATGACGGGTTGGATCGGCGTCGATCTGTTTTTTGCGCTGTCGGGCTTCCTGATAACGGGCATCCTTCTGCGCTCCAAGGAGGCATCGCGTTATTTTGGCGTGTTCTATGGGCGAAGGGCGCTGCGTATTTTCCCGTTGTACTACGGCTATCTTGCCCTGCTTTTTTGGGTGATTTTTCCGTTGGTTTCGCATCACGGCGTAGGGGACGAGCGGGCCAAGGCCGAAGCTGTGCAGGCGAGCTGGCCCTGGTTCGTTCTTTACCTGTCGAATATCAAGCAGACATTCGCCGGCGTTTTCTTTGGAGCAGGGGCGGGGCATCTTTGGTCGCTCGCCATCGAAGAGCAGTTCTATGTGATTTGGCCACTGGTAATCCGGTATCTCCCGGTGGCTGTCGTTCGTCGCGTTTGCCTCGTGCTCCTGCCGTTGGCACTGGTGCTGCGCATCGGCATGGCTGCCTCGGGTGTTAGCGCCGATACCATTTGGGTGTTCACTCTCGCGCGGCTGGACGGACTGTTGGCTGGCGCCTTGCTGGCGATCGCCGTGCAGCGTGGGCTGGTTTTTGAAGGGTGGCTAATGAGAGGTATGCCGCTGGCGTTTGTGACGCTTGTATGCGGGCTCGCCGTAATGGGTGGGCACGTAGAATCGAGCCCATGGATCTATACGGTTGGCCTGACCGTTGTTGCGCTCGTAGCGGTCGGTCTCGTCTACACAGCGTACGGGTCGCAACGGCACCCCCTTTTTAGTCATCCCGCGCTCACTTTTCTCGGCAAGTACAGCTACGCGTTGTACGTGCTCCATCCCCTTGTTCGCGAGGCCGCTGTCAAGGCGTTGGGGACGCCGCGCCTGCTGTTCGGAAGCCAGATCCCGTGGCAGATTGCTTTCTCGGCAGCATGCCTTGCCGCGTCGGTTCTGATGGCGCTTCTAAGCTGGCATCTGCTCGAGAAGCGATTCCACCGTTGGAAGGAAGTCTTCTTCTCATATCGCGAGCCTGGGGACTTTCAAACCCTGCAGCGATCGTCGAGAGCGGCCGAAAACGGAAGCGCATCGACGCTTCATTAGGAGGTCGACAGTACGTATCCGCCTTTTAACGGATCGTAGTTGCCGAGCGTTGAATGACACGCCATATTGTGTCCCAATCGGGGGCCGCCCGAGGGTATGGCAAGCACCTGCGGCTAAGATTTCATCATGGCGGCTTGGCGATGCCGTCGGAAGCATCGGCAACATTGGCCGCTGTCCGCGAGATGCAAACGACGTCCAAGCGTCTCCCACTTCACTTCAAGGATCGATGAGTCAATGCGTCTGCTCTTCGTGATCGGCAATCTGGGTGATTATCACGTGCCACGATATGAAGCGCTTGCCGAGCTAGCGATCGCTCGCGGGCACGAGGTTGCGCTCGTCGAAGTATTCGGACGATCCGGGCCGTACCGCTTTCCGCAAGCGCGTCGTGCCGCGTTTTTTGGCGCCAAGCCGTCCAATGTCGTCACGCTGATTGAAGATGCCGGTGAGGATGACGGGCACTGGTACCGCGTCGGCGCCGGCTTGCTTGCGGCCGTCCAACGATTCGAGCCCGACGTCGTCGTGACGCTCGGGTACAACACGAGCTATTCCGTCGTTCTTTGGCTGCTGAGGTTGCTGAGGCGGCGATTCGCACTGATCTATATGTCGGACTCGAAATCCGACGACGGCACGCGATACGCGATCAAGGAACGTTTGAAGCGGATGGTCGTTTCCACGTTCGACGGTGCGTTGGTCGCCGGCGAGAAGCACCGGGCCTACGCAAGATCGCTCGGCATTCCGCTGACGCGCTCGAGGATCGGATTCGATGTGATCGATGTCGACTATTTTTCCCGAGCGTCGCATGCGGCGCTGGCAAATGCGGCGGAGGTTCGGCAGCGCTTCGCGCTACCCGAGCGCTACGTCCTGTGTGTCAGTCGATTCGTGAAGCGCAAGAACATCGATGTCTTGATCGACGCATTCCATCGGTCGGGGATATACGAGGACGGCTATTCCCTCGTGCTCGTCGGGCAAGGGCCGTGCGAGAGTGAGCTACGTGACGAAATCGGCCGGCGGCAGTTGACCGATCGCGTCACCATCGTGAACTCCGTGGCGAATCCGGACATGCCGGCTATCTATGCGCTCGCCGAGTTCGTCGTGCTCGCGAGCGCATACGACCAGTGGGGCCTTTGCATCAACGAGTCTTTCGCGGCGGGCAGGCCCGCGATCGTCACGGGGACGTGCGGCGTGGCGGACGAACTCGTGCTGGACGGCGTGAACGGCTTTGTCATCGAGCCTGGTGATGCGACGGCATTGGCGGATCGCATCGAGCGATTGGCGACGGATGCTACGTTGCGCCGACGGTTCTCCGAGAACGCCAAATCGTCAATTCGTCGCTGGATGCCGGAGCTCTTCGCGACCAACGCAATCGAGCTCGCGGAGTCGCTCGCCGGAGTGTCGACGCCGGCCACGCCCCCGTCTGTCTCCCCCGCAGGCAGCGAGAAATCAACGATATTGAGTTGAGATTAGAGGTTAGGCATGAATACGGGCCGCGGGCCATCCACGATTCTGCGCTTGAGGGTTTGCGCGAGCGCGTAGCCCGTGCTCAGGCGTTCGACGCCCAGTCTTTGTCTGAGTGTTCCACCGAAGCCGTTCAGGAAATTGAAACCGGACGCGCCAGCGAACCCATCGAAATCGAAAGTGAGCTTGCGTTCGATGGCATCCTGTATCGCGGTCCAGAGCAAGAGGCTTATTGCGCCACTATGGGCACGCGCGGCGCGCGACGAGAGCAGGTAGTACATGGTGTGCCTATCCCAGACAAGCCCGATCGCACCAACCAGGCCTCCGCTATCGTATGCCCCGATGAGACGCCCCGCACGACGCTCGAGGGTGGCATGCAAGAGGGCGCTCATGGCGTCACTACCATATGCGTTCGAGCGCGATCGTGAGGCAAGGTTGGACTCGTAAAACTGGAGGAATTGACTTGGCGCGTCGAACGGCTGCACCTTCAATGTCCGACTTGCATTACGAATCGCGTTCCGCGTCTTGCTGTGCATTCTGTCCCATACGTCCGTTGCCGTAGAAGGAGCACCCACCTGAAACGTATAGCGCGCCGAGACTGTGAAGCCGTGTAGGGCGAAAGCAACCGCGTCCTGAACGTGACAATCGAACACCTGAAAGAAGCTATCGACAGCGGGCAGCTGTTCGATCAGTTGCGAGGTGACACGCAGGCGATGCCGCAGTTCATGCGCCGCATCGAGACCCATCGGCCTGATGACCGGCCCAAGCGTGCGCGTGAGCGGTGGCAGTGGGGAAACGCGCCATACTCCCTTGCGAGCGAGGTAATAGGGCATTTCTCCGAGCACTTGATTCCCGTGCATGACTCTCGCCATGGCCCAGCGCCCGCCGGTTGCGAGGTCGAGCCACCATGGCTCGTGGAATATGGAGGGAGGTGCCAGGCGATCGACGGCGGGCGAGTAGGCGCTCGGTGCCGAAAGAGCTGCCATGATCCTGAGGGATTGCCTTGGCAGCACTTGCTGATCGTATGCGCTTGTCATCGTCGTATTACTCGAACGTTTCGCTTCCGCTCGCGATCAATAGCCTTCGCGTATCCGCACCAGAGAATATGCTGACTCGTTCGCGAGCATGCAACAAGAAGCGGAAATATGGCGGATAACGACGACGCCGGCCCCCGACCCAATGGTCTCCATCAGCGTTCGTGGAGCGAGGCGGCGCCTGGCCGCTGCAATGACGCCACGCGTTCTCAAGTATTCGCATCGCTAGGCATCGCACTTCGCGAATCGTCCGGCATGACCGCGCGCTCTTCCCTCAGCTTGAGTCGCTCCTCGACCTTCAAGACGATAAGGTATTCGTATATCGACTGCAGCAACGCGTACGAGAAGCCGGGCTTGCCGTCCAGAAAGCCGCCGCGGACCACATAAAGCAGCAAGAACTTGACCAACGGTCGAAAAGGAAATTTGGAAAACAACCCTTTTTGATGATAACGGCGGACCTGGAAGTTACGCGCGAGCAGCGCTTTAGATAACTCGAACCTTTCGGAGGAGGCAGCGTTGATCAGAAATTGATCGGCCTCCAGCGAGCTGTATGAGTTGTGCCTCGAGATCCAGTGTGCGATGCCTTTGCTGAAAGGCTGATGATCGAGGTACGCGTTCAGCCGCCCAGTTTTCCCGTTCACAATCGTAACGGGATTCACGACCCTTTCGTAGCGGACATATGCCGGCTTGAAAAGTCGAACATAGTAGGGCGACGCTTGAACGTGCTTCAGCCACCGGTCCTTGTAGAAGTCCCTGCGCCTGACCTCGAAGGCGACATGATCCTGAGGCTCCGCGATGGTAGCGATCGCTTCCGTTGCAAGGTCCGCGGTGACCCGTTCATCGGCATCGATGTAGAGCACCCAATCATGCTTGAAATTGATGTTCGCGAGCCCCCAGTTTTGATGACTGGCCCAGTTGTCGAACTGCCTGGAGGTGACGCGCGCGCCCAGCAGTCGCGCGATTTCGACTGTGCCGTCGGTGCTGAACGAATCATAGACGTGAATATCGTCGCACCAGGCGATGACGCTCTCGAGGCACCCTGGAAGGTCCTTTTCCTCATTCTTGGTCAGAATAAGCACCGAGATCCCGCTCATAGTCACTCTCCCAGAATTTCATTTGCGATGCGGCCACCGTTCGTTCGATTCACTGTCCGGCGCCGCGAAAATGACCTTTGCAAGCGGTGAGGTGCGGATATAGAGGACTCGGAGCGCCGCTCGCCGCTGTCACGCACAACCTCACGGCGGCGGCGTTCGCCGCCTCTGCTTCAAGCAGGTCGCCGGATTACCGGCGAATACTTTCCACGCATCGAGGTCCTTCATCGCCACTGCGCGTGCGCCGAGAATGGCGCCTTCATGTACGGTAACCCCCGGACCGACGAAGGCTTCGGTACATATCCATGAATCTGCGTTCAAGGTGATGGGCCGCGCATAGAGGGGGAACGCTGAGTCTTCATAGTCGTGGCTCGCCGTACAGAGGTAAGCGCCTTGGGAGACAATTGCGCGTCTGCCGACTGTCACCTTCCCGATGTTGTAGCAATTGACGCCGGGCCCGATGGTTGCGTATTCGTGGAGTTCCAGGTTCCAGGGCGCCCATATTTTTGCATCCGGATACACATGGGCTCGCGAGCGAATGGATGCTCGCGCACCCCACAAGATCAGGATCCACAATCGGTATCGGTGGAAGGGGGTAGGCGAGAATCTGAAGAACAGCAGCCGGAAAATTTGCCACGCGGCACGCTTCGAGCGATTGCCCAGCGTGAACGTCGCTCCGTCGAAGCCAGTTCTGGATCCGATCAAGGCGTCAACTTGCCTCGATGGATGCGCTTGGGGTTGTTCGATCATCTATCCTCCGAGGCGTCCCGGTGGGGCGCCGGCAATTGCCGGACTCGGCTGTTGGACACAGCTTCGGTCCGGTTGCGCGGCACATGAAGGCGACGTACTCGCCAAGGCGCATGCATCGCTAGCGATAAACGCCATAAGTTGCAAAGGCATGCTGCAGCGATCGCAATGTTGCCGATATGTGAAACCGCGTGTTGAAGCATTCACGCGCGCGCAAGCGCATGGCCAGTCGTTCCTCACTCGGCGTTTGCAGCCATCGACGCAGCAACCCGGTCGTCCCCGAGGCGTCGTCCTCGTCGACGAACCCCGCTTGCGCCTGCTCGATTTCGCGCCAGATATTGACCTTCTTGGTGATCAGCGTGGGCAGTCCTGCGGATAGCGCTTCGACGACGGCGATGCCAAAATTCTCCTGGTGGGAGTTCAGCACGAAGGCGTCCGAGGCATGAAAAGCTCCCCACTTCAAATCGCCGCTCAGCATACCCGTCCACGTGATTCGACTTTCGAGGCCCAAACGCTTGCCGAGATCCTTGATCGTCGATGCGTATGCGCTGTCGTCGGGGCCTGCGATGACCAGACGAATATCTTCCGTCTGCGCAATGGACGCATCGGTCATACATTGCGCGAGCCCGTTAAGTGTGAGGTCAATTCCCTTCTTTTCGTGAACGCGCCCGAGAAAGAGCAGATTGCGCTTGCCGCGAAGATGCGCAAACTTCGAGAAGAATGCTTCGCGCTGTTGTATGGCGTCCCCGGAGGCACCCGCCGTGCCGTAGTTGACGACGACCGGTTTGCAGTCATATGGCCAGAATGAGTAGCGCGCCAACCGCATTTCCTCCTCGCAGGTGAAGAACACGGCATTTGCGTCGCGCAGCACGCGATATTCGGCCCATGGCCAGTACAGACATTTCTTTAGGTGCTTGAGCGGATATCGTTTGCGAAAGTAGGGGTCCAGCATCCCGTGGGTGAAGACGAAATAGGGGGTCGTCGAGCCATGCAGTGCGCGCCATGCGCCTAGCGACGCATAGTTCCATATTCCGTTGACGATGACGGCATTGAACCTCGATGCGTTGTCGCTGAGCCAAGACATGAGTTTGGGCGTATAGCGATATTTTCCCAATGAGGGCCCCACTGCATGACAGGGGACCTCGCAAGCTATGACGGAGCGATCGCTCGGGCTATCGAGCGAGACGATTTCGACCGTATCGCCGTTACGCTTGTGTCCGCGCGCCATCTGAAGGATTCCTTCGATTGGCCCGCCGCTCGCGGGATTCACGGTGGCGACGACGTGGAGGATACGTAAGCTCATGATCGATGCCTCGTATCAATCGGCGCGAGCCTGAGCATCTGCGGTCGTTTCCACTGGGCGGCTCGCGTCGGGGTGGTTGACATCGGCAGATGGCCGGTCCGTACTGATTGCGGCGGCGAGCGCTTGTTTGAAGCCGTGGAGGGTGTTTTGGGCGAGCATTCGCGTGTCATCCTCGATGCAGCGGAACGGGATGTTCCATTCGCAGTGATAGATCGCGCTTTTGATCGCGGCGCCGATCGTCGACGGCAACAGGTTGGGAAGGAGGGGACCCATTTGATCGTGCTTCGCAAACCAGCCGATCAATCCCGCGGATGTCGCGATCACGATCCTTCGGAAGCGGTGTGCTTGAACGAGGACCCCGCTCATGCCGTAGTGATGCTTGTAGCCGACCCAAACGACATCGCAGGCCGAGAAGAGGTCCGTCTCCATTTGCGCCGGTATGAAATGGTCGAACACCCTAACACGGCCATCGAGTACGGCTCTGAATGAGCGGAGATAGGCGCGGACAGTTTCGTCCTGTTCGCCCGCAATGATGACGAGGGGATGAGCATCCAGCGCCAGGCACGCGTTCAGCAGTTCTATGACTCCCTTCCGTTCGGATATGGCGCCGTAGACGAGAATTGACCTTTGCGCGTCGATTCCGAGGCGCGTTTTGGCTCTCGCCTTTTCGACGGAATTCACTTCGGGGAACGGATCGGGCAAGTAGTCGACCCGAGTCCGGAGTGCGGCGTACGGAGAGGACGCGTGCCAGCGGGCGAGCGTAGGGTCGATCGAGAGCACTGCCTTGAGGCTCCCATTGCGAAGCGCACGGACGAACAGATGCTTGTTGACGAAGTCGACGTACCGCCGGCGAGGCACCTTGACGCCCATCTGGTGCAGATGAAAGGACTGCCGCATCGTGATGCAAACCCAGGGCGTCGTGGAAAACGGAGAACCGAGGAGCGCCACGCTCTTCAGAATGTAATCTCCGTATGGAACCACGACCAGGTGGACGGGCTGCGTCTCGGCGACAGAACGATAGACCGATGCGAACAATGCGTGAAAGGCGAATTCGTCCTTTACGCGAGCCAGGAACGCGCGTAGCGCTGTCGATGGTCCAGGGTCGTCCTCGAGCCAAGACAACGAGATTGCGGATCGACCGCTCCGGTACGACTGGATCAGCGGATGCTCGAAGTTGCGCACATCCGTCGACAAGGTGCATTCGTATCCGGCTTCGCGGAGCGTCTCCAGCGTCCACTCGACATATCGCCAGCGATGGCCTGAAAGATTGGGCTCGATGACGAGCGCACGAACCGTCATGGAGCCGCCCCCACCGCATCGGCAAGCGCGAGAACATTCTCGGCGAAAAGCGAGGGCGTCCACTCTTCAACCGCCTTCGCGGCATTGAGCGAGAAGTTGCCACGCAGGCCGTGATCTTCGGCAAGCAGGGACATCGCGTGTATGAGTTCGTCGACATCGCCTGGACTCACGACGAAGCCGTTCACGCTGTCGTACACGAGTTCATGGGCACATCCGCAAGTGGACGTGACAATCGCCGGACACCCTGTCGCCATGGCCTCATGTATGCAGAGACCCCATTGGTCGAACGTGCTCGCGAGAATGATGAAATCGGCAAGCGCATACAGCGTCGGCATCTCCTGATTGGGCATCTTCGAGATGATGACGACTCGCTCACGCAAACCGAGCGCGTTGATCCGCTCTCGAACGGCCTCTTCCAGTGGGCCTTCGCCTACGAGCAATAATGAAATGTCGCGGTGCGGGAGAGACGATCGCGCGAACGCATCGACAACGAGCAAGACATTCTTGCGATGGACAAAGCGGCTCACGCAGATTGCGTAGCGTTCAGGCAACCCGAAACGTGTGCGCTCGTACGCAGCATCCGCTTTGGCTCGCTGCGCAGTCTCCCGAAAATAATCGACATCGATGACATCGAAGCCGATGCGCGAGCGCGCGAAGGGAATGCCGAGCGAGCGCGCATAGACGCGATGCTTTTCTCCCGCGACCAAGGCTCCGTCAAAGCGGGATACGAGTAGCTTCTTCAATCGTTCCTTGAGCCACGGGCGCTTGCCGTCGTCGGCCTTGGAATCGGACATATAGACGAGCTTGAAGCGCTGTGTGAATATTCTTAGGGCGCAAAGATAGATCGAGTAGCTCGTCTGATACCCAAGTGTAACGACGAGATCGGGGCTTCGCGCGCGGAGAACTTCACGGAGTCGCCCGATGATCGATAGCCAGTGCTCGTCGCCGTGAGCCTGATTCTTGAACAGGGTGACCGCATTAACGCGACCCTCGGCAAAGAATTTGGCGCGCGCGGGCTGCGGATAATTGTTTGACCTCGAACGCCCAAAAATCTCCACTAGCGAAACATCGTGTGCGCGCCGCGCCGCAAGCTGAGCCATGGCACGATATCGCGGTATCTGGTAATCGGCAAGATTGCAGACGACGAATAAGACGCGCATACGAGGCCATGTTTATTGACGTATGACTCGACGCAGAGGACCGTACAACGCATTGCGCTCGAGACGATGTTCCGCGACTGCTGAACTGCTTTCATGCCGGTGCATGTTCCGCTGTAGCGACGGCTCGGACGCTGCAAGCGTCGAGGTAGCTTTCGTAAGTCCTGCGGATTCCATCCGAGAGAGAGGTATTGGCGCGCCAGCCGAGTGCCCGCATCCGCTCCACGGAAAGCAGTTTGCGCGGTGTACCGTCAGGTTTGCTGGCATCGAAGATGATGTCGCCTTTGAACCCCACTGTCTGCATGATGAGCTCGGCCAAGTCGCGGATCGTGACGTCTTCTCCGACTCCAATGTTGAAGATCCCTTCCGTCACGCCGGACTCCATCAAAAAGACGCTCGCGTCCGCCATATCGTCGACGAAGAGAAACTCGCGGTGCGGCGTCCCGGTGCCCCATACCACGATCCTGGAGTCGCCACGAAGCTTGGCCTCATGTGCCTTGCGCAGCAGAGCGGGCAGCACATGGCTCGTCTGCAGGTCATAGTTGTCGTTCGGGCCGTACAGATTCGTCGGCATGAGGCTGATGTAATGCGTTCCGTACTGGCGATTGAATGATTCGCATAGCTTGATCCCGGCGATCTTGGCGATGGCGTAAGGTTCGTTCGACTTTTCGAGCGGCCCGGTGAGCAGATACTCCTCGCGTATCGGCTGCGGACAATCGCGCGGATAGATGCACGACGAACCCAGAAAAATGAGCTTGTCGACGCCGGCTTCCTTCGCGGCATGAATGACGTTCGTCTCGATCAACAAGTTGTTGTAGATGAAATCGGCCGGGTAGGTGCTATTGGCGTAGATTCCGCCGACCTTGGCCGCGGCAAGGAAGACGCACGCCGGCCTTTCCTGCAGAAAGAAGCGCCGAACGGCTTGCTGATCGAGCAGGTCGAGTGAAGCGCGGTCACGCGTCACGATGTTCGAGTAGCCGAGCGTATGCAGGCGCCTGACGATTGCCGACCCAACCATACCTCGGTTGCCGGCGACATAGATCGGCGCGTCTCTGTCGATCGATTGATTCATGGATGGCCTCTTCGCAAGTCATTCATTGAACGCGAACGTTTCATAGCCGTGCTCACGCACGAGCTCGTCACGCTCGGCGCTGCGCAGATCTTCACGGACCATCTCGGCGACGAGATCGGCGAATTTGGTGCGCGGCGCCCAGCCGAGCCGTACGCGGGCCTTTGTGGCGTCGCCCAGCAGGCTCTGGACTTCCGTCGGCCTGAAATATCGTGGATCGACGGAGACGATCACGTTCCCGTTCGTGTCGTAGCCTCGCTCGTGGACGCCGCTGCCGCGCCAGGCGATGGGCATGCCCAGCTCTCTCGCGGCTGCGTTGATGAAGTCACGCACGCTGTGCTGGACGCCGGTCGCAATGACGAAGTCTTCGGGCTCGTCCTGCTGGAGCATCAGCCACTGCATTTCGACGTAGTCGCGCGCGTGGCCCCAATCGCGCTTGGCGTCGAGATTGCCGATGTAAAGACATTTTTGTAAGCCGAGCTTGATGCGCGCAAGCGACCGGGTGATCTTTCTTGTGACGAACGTTTCGCCCCGGAGCGGCGATTCGTGGTTGAAAAGGATGCCGTTGCAGGCATAGATGCCGTATGCCTCGCGGTAGTTCACCGTGATCCAGTATGCGTATAGCTTTGCGACGGCATACGGAGACCTCGGGTAAAAGGGCGTCGTCTCGTTCTGGGGTATTTCCTGGACAAGACCGTACAGCTCGGAGGTCGACGCCTGATAGAACCGCGTCTTCTTCTCGAGCCCCAGGATGCGGATAGCTTCGAGAATGCGAAGCGTGCCGAGCGCGTCAGAGTTTGCCGTGTATTCCGGTTCTTCGAACGAGACAGCCACGTGGCTCTGAGCGGCCAGATTGTAAATCTCGTCGGGTCTGACGTGCTGAATGATGCGGATCAGACTCGACGAGTCGGTCAGGTCCCCGTGGTGCAGCAAAAAGCGGGGATTGGGCTCGTGCGGATCCTCGTAAAGGTGGTCGATTCTATCGGTATTGAAAAGTGATGTACGGCGCTTGATGCCATGTACCGTATAGCCGTAGTTAAGCAGGAATTCGGCCAGATAAGCACCGTCCTGACCCGTCACGCCTGTAATTAATGCGACTTTCACGCAGACCCCCATTAACATTTTTTAGATAAAGGCAGCCCCGTCACCCTGTCGGAGAATCAACTCCGAAGACTTGTTTCGGCGAACTATGCCGCCCCGCATGACGCCTTGCAAGGCAAGGAAAAAAAATGGCGGGCGACGCCTATGCGGGTACAGCTACCGCAGCTGTCTTTAGCGTTCGCCCGAAATTTATGGCGCCAGGATGGCCGCGCGATGGTTGCCCGCCATGGTCAAACTTTGCCCCCTGAACGGCTGCTCCGCGTGCGCGCGAGATTAGGTGAAGGCGAATGCCGGCACGATTCTTTTCCGAGCGTGACCCATGGAGTTACGAGATCGTTACGTAACGAGTCGACACGTTCGAGAAAAAATAAATCACAGTTGAGATTCCATTTCGAGCGGGGTCGACAGAACTCGCCAATCTTGAAGCCGCGATCGCGGCCTTCACGCTTTTTTTCCGGACGCATCGCCTGAGCGTTGGCACACATTCTGCAGATTGTCAGTGAGACACCGGGGTCGCCGAGTATCGCAACCGCTCGGAGAAGCGCCCGTCGGGGACGGGCGGCACAACTTAGACGATCGAACCACGAACGAGGGCCACTATGAAGCAGGGGTTAACTGACATCGTCACGTATGGCAGCCAACGGGGTTTGCACAACGATCGCGCGCCAGACGACCCTCTGGCCAAGGTGGGGCTGCTGGCCGGCTCGACGAGTGGCCGCATTGCGATGCCCTTTGCGTTTCCGCTAGCCCCGGTCATTCTGGCAGGAGGTGTAGGGACTCGTTTGTGGCCGCTTTCACGAGAGCAATATCCGAAGCAACTGATTGACCTGCTGGGCGACGATACGTTGCTGCAAGCAACGGTTCGGCGAACGCTGGGGCTCGCCGCAAGGCACGCGGCGACTGAACCTATTGTCGTCTGTGGCGCCGATCAACGCTTTGCTACTGCCGCGCAAATGCGAGCATGCGGGATCGAGGCGTCTTTCATCGTGGAGCCGATGCGTCGCAACACGGCGCCGGCACTGACATTGGCCGCGGCGGTGCTCGCCGCCCAGGGTGACGACGCGATCCTGATCGCCATGCCGGCCGACCATGCCATTGCTGACCTGCATGCGTTCGAGCGCTCGCTCGCTATTGCGACGAATCATGCGCAGCGCGGTGCGGTGGTCGCGCTCGGCGTGCCGCCTGCGCGGCCGGATACCGCCTTCGGCTATATGCGCGTCGGAGCGCCGGTCGGCGATGGCGCTTTCGCCATCGAGCGCTTCATCGAAAAGCCGCGTGCGGAGTTCGCCCTCGAATATGTTGAATCGGGCGTCTACTGGTGGAATTGCGGCATATTCGTCGTCCTCGCGACCGTCTGGCTCGATATGGTCCAGGCGCTGCAGCCGCGCATGTACGACGCGTGCATGGCGGCGGTCGATTCCGGTACGCGGGAGGGCGTGTTCTTCCACCCCGATGATCAGCGATTTGCTGAAGCGCCTTCGGACTCGATCGACTTCGCTGTCATGGAGCATCTGGCCGGAGACGAGGCGCTCGCGCCGGCCGTGGCCGTGCCGCTCGATGCGGGCTGGTCCGACCTCGGCTCGTGGGACGCGGTCTGGGATGCGCTCGACAAAGACGCCGATGGAAATGTCTCGAAAGGCCGTGTCTTTTTCGAGGGCGCGAAGTCGAGCTTTGCGCATGCGCAGGGACGGCTCGTTGCGTGCGTGGGCGTGACCAACGTCGTGGTGGTCGAGACCGATGATGCCGTGCTCGTGGCGGACCGTGCCCACGTGCAAGACGTGAAAGCCCTCGTCGAGCGCATCAAGGCGCAGGCGGCTCCTGAGGCCGATCATCATCGAAAGGTCCAGCGACCATGGGGCTACTACGATTCGCTCGATCGAGGGGAGCGCTTCCAGGTAAAGCGCATCGTGATCGACCCTGGATGCCGGCTGTCGTTGCAGCGGCATCATCATCGCGCCGAACACTGGGTGGTCGTTCGAGGGACGGCGCTCGTGACGCGCGGCACTGAGCAATTCCTCGTCAGCGAGAACGAATCGACGTTCATCCCGGTCGGCGTCATCCATCGTGTCGAAAACCCCGGAAAGTTTCCGCTCGAAATCATCGAGGTTCAATCGGGCGCTTATCTCGGCGAAGACGACATCGTGCGCTTTGATGACAGCTACGGAAGAGCCTGACTCGCGAATCAAGCGTAGTCGTTCGCTGGCAGGAGCACGAGCCGCGGCAGGCGTGCTCTCGCCTGATCCACTGTGGATGTTGGAGAGGGGTTATGGCCATTCCGGGATCGCTTGCGCGAATTCTCGACGTCGTACTGGTGTTCGCAGGTGCGCAAATCGCCTCACTGATACGCCTCGATGCGCTCGCTGCCAACCCGAACCATGCGGGGTTCGTGGCCTTCGCCGAGGCTGGGGCGTTAGCCATGTTCCCGGTGTTCGGCGTCTATCAGTCATGGCGGGGGCGTTCCTTGACGGGGCTTGCGAGCCGCGTCGCTTTGGCGTGGCTGGTGGTCCAGGCGTCGGGCCTCATGCTGATGTTTTCATTGCATGCGAGCGGTGCGATTTCCCGCCTGTGGTTCTTTGATTGGAGCACGCTGACGGGCAGCGCGATGATCGCTTCGCGTCTGGCGGCGGGTGCCGCGCTCGCCCGAGTGCGGCATGCCGGGCTCAATCTGCGGTCGGTCGCCGTCGTCGGCGGCGGTGAGCACAGCGAGCAGATCATTCGCAAGATCGAGGCCTCGACCGGGAGCGGCTTTCGAGCCGTATCGGTGTTCGATGCGCGCGGCGTCGGCATCTCCGCTGCTGTCTCCGCGGGCCTAGCTGCGTTCGATGATTTCGCGCGATTCGCCGGGCACGTGCGCGCGACTGGTGTGCGCGAGCTGTGGATAGCGTTACCGCTGTCCGATGAATCCACGATTCTCAATTGTCTCAACGAGTTCCGTGACGATCTCCTGAATATTCGGCTATTTCCCGACGTGCGCAGTCTCGAAGTCTTCAACGGAGGGATGGTCGATCTGATTGGGGTGCCGGCGATCAACCTCGTCGCCTCGCCGCTCTCGCCCGGGGCGCGCATGCAAAAGGAAGCATTCGACCGCATGTTCGCTGCGTTCGCGTTGCTTGCACTCGCGCCGCTTTTGCTCGTGATCTCGATCGCCGTCAAGCTTTCGTCGCCGGGGCCGGTCTTGTTCAAGCAACGGCGCAAGGGCGCGGACGGACACGTGTTCACCATTTACAAGTTCCGTACGATGCGTGTGCATACGGAGGCGCCTGGCCAAGTGCGTCAGGCCACACGCAAAGATTCCCGCATCACGAAGATCGGTGCGTTCTTGCGCCGCACGAGCCTTGACGAGCTGCCGCAATTCATCAATGTCCTGCGCGGGGAAATGTCGGTGGTGGGACCGCGTCCGCATGCGCTCGAGCACGATGACTTCTATGGACGGATCGTCAACGGTTACATCCATCGCTACAGGATGAAGCCGGGGATTACGGGCTGGGCGCAAATCAACGGGCTGCGAGGTGAAACCGATCGCGTCGAGAAGATGCAGCGCCGTGTCGAGCACGACCTTTATTACCTGCGCAATTGGTCATTCGCACTCGACATACGCATCATCGTGGCGACGATCGTGAAGGGCTTCGTGCATCCGAACGCCTATTGAGCCCGTGCTGGACGAATGGCCAGCATGGGCGGCCGGCCCAGGGTGATTTTCAGGAAGGTTGTCGCAATGTGGCGATACCAGTATGACTGACTGGTTGTGGAGAAGAACCTATGAAGCGTTTGACGATGGCTGGCATTGGATGCGCAGCGCTGCTTTCCGCATGCGGCGTTGCGCCCGGCATGAGGATGACGGACAACCCGACCCTGCCCGTATCGAGTGGCACCGCGCAAACTCCGCCGGTCACTCTTCCCGTGACGATCGAAGACATCACCATCGATCTGATCAAGGAATTGAACTCGGGAACGAAGAACGGTGAGTCCGATCAGATCCGATCGCTCGTTGCGCCTGCGCATCCCTATCTATTGGGCCCGGGCGACGTGTTACAGATCACCGTCTGGGACCACCCGGAACTCGCGGCGGCAATGGGCGCACAGCAGCAGACCACCACGCGGCCGTCCGATCCCGGCCAAGGATTCGTCATTGACGAAGCCGGCGATCTGCAATTCCCCTACGTTGGTACCTTTCACGTGGCCGGTCTGACTGTGCAGCAAGTCCAGCAGCGCCTGCGCGGACTGCTTTCGATGCCAGGTCGCTACGTGAATCCGCAGGTGACTGTGCGCGTCGAGTCGTACCGGTCCAATCAAGTCTACGTCGACGGGGAGGTGCGCACGCCAGGTGCCGTGCCGATCAACGATGTGCCCATGACGTTGTATGAAGCGATCAACCGGGCTGGGGGGTTCACAGCCAATGCGGACGAGAGTCAAGTGAAGC
The DNA here is from genome assembly GCF_003028655.1 of Trinickia symbiotica. Taxonomy (GTDB): domain Bacteria; phylum Pseudomonadota; class Gammaproteobacteria; order Burkholderiales; family Burkholderiaceae; genus Trinickia; species Trinickia symbiotica_A. The sequence continues at coordinate 275,112 of NZ_PYUC01000005.1, read as the reverse complement.
TCGTGCGCAATGGCGTGTCGTATCCGCTCGATCTGGTCGGAATGATCGCGCGGGGGCAGAACCCGGCCGACATCATTTTGAAAAAGGGTGATTTGCTGCGGGTATCGACGCGCAACGACAACGGAGCGTACGTGCTCGGAGAAGTCAACAAGCCGACGACGGCCGTGCCGACGATCAATGGCGAGCTCACGCTGAGTGAAGCGATCTCGCAAGCGGGCAGCATCAATCCCGCAAGCGCCGATGCGGCTCAGATATTCGTCATTCGCGGTTCTCTCGGCGGAAAGCCGCAGGTCTATCACCTGAATGCACGTTCGCCGGTCGCCATGGTGCTTGCGAATCAGTTCACCTTACGGCCGAAGGACATCGTGTACGTGGACGGCAACGGGCTCGTCCGATTCAGCCGCTTCCTCACCTTGCTCCTGCCGGGGATCGACGCGGGGCTGACAGGGGCGGTGTTGGCGAAGTGACAGGCATGGACCCGGGTCGCAGATGGAGGTCGAGCGAGCCCAGGGGCGGCAGGTTTGTTTGATGACGAGAAAGGGGTCTCTCTGGCGCAGCACTACCGTTGAATCGTGGGGATCGAATATGGCTTACATCGATGTTGAGACTGCCGGGGCCGACGGGTCGATAGCCTTGGCACCGAACGTGGCGAGGCATAGCAGTCGGATCGGACTGCTGTTGCTCGAGGATTTCTCATTCTTGGCTTTGGCGATGGTGACCGAGGTTTTCCAGGCGGCCAATGAGATCGTTTATACCGAGACGGGCAAGGCCCGGCGCTACGACCTTCGCCTACTATCCCTGGATGGGGGAGACGTCGCCTGCGCTTCTTCGGCGAAGGCATGCACGGATCGGCTCGATCCGCGCGAGGTCGGGGAACTGCATGCGGCCTTCGTCCTGGGCAAGGAAGGCGAGAGCGATGCGGCACGCGATCGGCGGCTCATCAAGTTGGTGCGTCTTCTCTATCCGAATACATTGCCGATGGATCCTTTCGGAGCTGGAACTGCGCTCGGAGCCGCTAGCACGAGGCGGCAGCATGCGTCCGGGTTCGGTCACCGGATCAGCGTCGAGCGGCAAATCAAGCACGGGCGACCGAGCGTCAACGACGATCCCTATCAGGCGATGTGCGCGGCGCTGGTGCAAGTGAGGCGAGATTGGGGATTCGATGTCGCCATCGCGGTGGCAGAGCGGTTGTCTCCGGGTTTCGGCAGCGAACTCGCTCCACTGCTGAGTCAGGCCAACGGCAAAACGGTTGGCGACAAGGTGCGCGCATCGGCGCGCTGGCTCCTTGCGCATTGCGAGCAACCCGTCACCATTGCCGATGCCGCGGAAATCGCGGCCATGAGCGAGCGCAACTTCCTGCGGTGCTTCAAGCGTGAAATGAGCGTCGCACCGTCGGAGTTTCTCCTGCAGACGCGGTTGGACCTGACTTGCCACTTGCTTGCGAAGACGAATCTGCCGGTCGACAACATTGCACGGTGCACGGGGATGCGCAATGGCGATCGGCTCGCGAAGATGTTCCGCAAACGCTTCGCCGCGTCGCCGACGGAATACCGGCTCCGCACTCAATCCCGGAGTGAGGACGCCGGAAAGCCGACTCGCTCTCCGCCCCTCAGGTACGGGCAAAGTTCCCTGCAGAGGTCGCAGGCTGAATTGGAGTGCGAAGAGTGAGCCATGTCGAGAAAAGCGGACGCGTCGACCGTAGGATTAGACGGCGCGCACGAGAACACGCGCACGGGCATGTCGAGAACGCGGGCGTCGCTACGACACCGTTGCGGGTTCTCGTCTACAGCTTGAACTATGCACCGGAGCTGACCGGCGTAGGGAAGTATTCGGGCGAACTCGTCGAGTCGCTAACCGAGCATGGCGGCGAAGCGGCGGTTGTTGCTGCGCAACCGTACTACCCGGGGTGGAGGATTTTTGACGGGTTTCGCAATCGATATGCGATCGAGCGCACGAGGCCAGGCGTCACGGTCTACCGATGTCCGCTTTATGTGCCGGCTCGGCCGAGCGGAGCCAAACGTCTCCTTCATCACGCCAGCTTCGTGACGGCCACTTTGCCGGTCATGGCGCGCCTTCTCGTCTGGCGGCCCGATGTCATATGGGTGGTCGAGCCGAGCCTGATGTGCGCGCCGATCGCGCTTGCTGCCGCGCGGCTCGTCGGCGCCAAATGTTGGCTCCACGTGCAGGATTACGAGGTCGATGCAGCGATCGGGCTCGGACTCGTGAAATCGACGTGGTTCAAGAGAATGGCGCTCGGAGTCGAGCGGTGGTTGATGCGCCGCTTCGATGTGGTGTCGTCGATTTCCACGAAGATGATCGAGCGTGCAAAGGCGAAAGGGGTAGATTCGCGCAGGCTCGTCTCGCTTCCCAATTGGGTCGACATTGCCGAACCCTGCAGCGATCGCGGCGATCGTCATGGTGGGCGGTATCGCGAAGCGCTGGGCCTTGCCGCCGGAACGAAGGTGTGTCTCTACGCTGGAAACATGGGCCAGAAGCAAGGCCTTGAAGTGATGGCCGACGCCGCCCGACGTCTCGCGCGGCGCACGGACATTCGATTCGTGTTTTGCGGTGAAGGCTCGGGACGGCAAAGCTTGGTTGAGCGCTGTGCGGGGTTGCCGAACGTGACGTTTCTCCCGTTGCAGCCCGCTCATCATTTGTCGGAATTACTCCGCTGGGCCGACGTCCATCTGTTGCCGCAGCGCGCTGACGTCGCTGATCTCGTGATGCCTTCGAAGCTGGCCGGAATGCTGGCGAGCGGCAGGCCGATCGTCGCGATCGCGGAGAAAGGAACGGAGGTCGGCACCGTGGCATCGCAATGCGGCGTCGCCGTGGCGCCAGGCGACCTGGAGTCGTTTATCGCGGCGATCGAAGCGATGATCGACGAGCCCGAACTTGCGAGCCGGTGCGGCATGCAAGGGCGTCAGTACGCGATGGCGAATCTCGATCGCCGGCGTGTGATGGAGCGTTTCGTGAGTTCTCTCGTGCAGTTGTGCAGCAGCTGAGAGCAAGCGCTGTCTATTTAGGAAAAGCGATGAAACCACTAGATCAGCCAAAGAGCAATTTTTTGCAACGCGAGGAAGATGGGGTCTCCATCACGGACTACGTCGATTTCCTGATCGGCGCCCGCTGGCCGATTCTGATTTCAGCCATTGTCGCCCTGCTATTGGGGACGGCGTATACGATGTTCGCTAAACCCGTGTATCGAGCGGATCTCCTGCTGCAGGTCGAAAAAACTTCTTCGGATTCGGCGAAGAGTTTGCTCGGCGATCTCTCTTCGCTCTTCGATATCAAGACGGAGGCGGTGACCGAAATCGAGATCTTGCGATCTCGGCTCGTGGTGTCGCGAGCAGTCGATGCGGTTCACTTATATTTCAGTGCCGAGCCTCGGCGTTTTCCTGTGATCGGTACGTTCATCGCATCGAGGGCCAAAGGTTTGTCCAACCCTGGCATCTTGGGGTGGGGAGGCTTCGCGTGGGGGCGAGAGCAGATCGACGTGGGCGCCTTTGACGTTCCCGAAAGCCTTTACGGCAAACGGTTCGATCTTGAATACCTTGGCCACGGCGCGTATCAGCTAACAATCCCGGGGGGCGGGCAGGTATTCCAGGGCAGTGTCGGCGCGCTCGAAACATTTCATCTTCCCGCCGGCGACATTTCCCTGAAAGTCGTGTCCGTCACCGCCGAGCCTGGTATTCGCTTCACGCTGAGGCGCGCTTCGCGGCTGCAAGCGATCGAGCAATTGCAGGGCCGTCTGAACATCTTCGAGAAGACCACCCAATCGGGGGTGATCGCGGTGACACTCGATTGCGCGCAGCGTGTTCAGTGCAGGGACCTCCTTCATGCGCTCGGCAAGGCTTACATCGCACAGAATATCGAGCGGAAGGTCGCCGACGCCGAGCAGTCCCTGGCATTTCTTAACGAGCAGTTGCCTGCACTCAAGAAGCAGCTCGAGGATTCCGAGGAAAAGTACACGCGCTTCCGGGACGAGCACGGAACGATCGACCTCAGCGCAGAAGGACAACAGATGCTTCAGCAGTCCTCGGGGGTCCGGGAGCGATTGCTGGACCTGCGCGTGCAAAGACAAGATCTGTTGACTCGCTTTTCGGCAACGCATCCGACCGTGCTTGCATTGGACGAACAAATCCACGCGCTCGAGGCGTCGGCCGGGCAATCAGAGGAAGCAATCAGGCAGTTGCCGGATGTCGAGCGGCAGGCGGTCGGGCTGATGCGCGACGTTCAGGTGAACACAGAGCTCTATACGGGCCTTCTGAATAACGCCCAGCAGTTGAGAGTCATCAAAGCCGGCAAGACCGGTACGGTGCGCCTTGTCGACGATGCCGCGGCGCCGGAGTTGCCGGTCGAGCCGAAAGCGCCGCTCGTCATCGGCGTTTCTCTGATTGCGGGGGTCGTGTTGGGTGTGGTCGTCGCGCTCATACGGAAATTCTTCGTGGGAGGCCTGTCGGATCCTCACGAAATAGAGCAGCTTACCGGCCTCAACGTGATGGTGACCGTTCCGTACAGCGCCCCTCAGGAAGCGCTTTCGAACGAATCCCGGCGCAGCGGCGCGCCATTGAGTTTGCTCGTCGATCGCGAGCCGCACGACCCCGCGGTCGAGAGTTTGCGCAGCTTGCGCACGGCTTTGCAGTTCGCGATGCTCGGTGCCCGAAATAATGTCGTGATGTTGGCGGGTCCCCTCTCCGGCGTTGGCAAGTCATTCATTTCTGCGAACCTCGCCGAGGTTTTGGCTGCGGCTGGCAAGAAAGTGCTGCTGATCGATGGCGATCTGCATAGAGGGAACCTGAACGAGTACCTGCAGGTGGCGCGTGAGGGCGGCCTATCCGAATGGATTGACGGGAAGATGAACATCGAAGAGGTCACGAGACGTGACATCGGGAGTGGCTTCGATTTCATCCCGACGGGCGCTTTGCCGCCGAATCCGTCGGAGCTCGTTTTGTCGCCGGCGCTGCGCGTCGGGCTCGAGACAGTCGGGAAGCGCTACGACATCGTGCTCATCGATTCGCCGCCGGTTCTGCCTGTGTCGGACGCGCAGGCGCTAGGTGCGCTTGCGGGCACGGTCTTCATCGTCACTCGCGCTGAGGTGAACCGGCTCGGCGAAATTGAAGAGTCGACGAGGCGCCTCGCGCTCGCTGGAGTCGGTGTGAAGGGCGTCGTTCTCAACGGGATCAAGCTCAATACGAGCCATCGCACCTACGGCTCCCGATACAGCCGTTTTCGGCACGATCAGTACGCTTACTACATCTATCGGAACCAGAGCAAGGTTTGACTGAGGGCGTGGGGGGCTTCCATGCCTCCCCGCGGCGTAGCTGGCGTACGTTTACGAGGTCTCCATGACGAAGCTGTTGCCCATCTGTTGCGTACTGGTACTGGTCGTTCATGCTGCTTGCTGCTCGGCCGCAGATTCGTCGCCCTATTCGGGGGCCCGTGGCGACGCGTTTGCATACGGCGGCACGGGTTACCCCGAGATCGATCGGTCGACCGATCCGGGGCTTGTCCATCCACGCAAGGGAAGCGCGATCGGCAACGACATGCGGCAACTTAGCCATGCCGCGGCAGCGGGCGCGACGCCTCAGAGGCAGCAAGACCTGCTTGCACCGTCGATATCGAACGGTAGCGGGCACCTCGTGCCGTCGCTCGCGAACCTGTCCGTCGAACATGCGCCGCCGTTGCCGAGCAATCCCTTCCGCGCTGCTCGCAAAGTCAAGAAGCCCGTATCGCTGCGCGGATGCGGCAGTTACCCGACCAGCGTTTGTCCCGCGAACTTACGCTAAATCGACACGAGACCCACGCGCATCGCTCTGATCCATGCAGCTAACCAACTTATTGCGGTCGATCGGGTTGCCGCAAGTCTCCGTGCGAGCCGGCTTTGGCGCCAGCGCCGCGACCTGGGTGCTTTTGCAGCAGGCATTCGTGCGTGTGCTCGTTGCGGCGAAATTCCTGCTGCTCGGACGCATTCTCGGACCCGCGGCGATCGGTAGCATCGGCGTCGCGCTGCTTGCAATCGCGATCGCCGAGTCGCTTTCGGATACAGGGCTCGCGCAGGCGATCGTGCAAGGGCAAAACGATCCTACGCGAGCAGAACTCGGTGCTGTCCTGACGACGCTCGCGACGCGCGGCCTATGCATCGCGCTTTGCCTCCTCTTGGTCGCTCCGGTGATGGCAAGCGCGTTTCATCTCGGCGGGGCGCTGATGCTATTGCAATTTGCGGCTATGCCTCCGCTGATTCGAGGTCTAGCATCGCCAGCTTACTTCGTTACGCAACGCGAGCGTCGGTTTTCGCAGGTCGCCGGCGTCGAAGTATCTGTAGCGCTCGTGGATTGCTGCTCGAGCATCGGTATGGCTTTGGGGGGCATAGGGGCTTATTCGGCGCTGTTCGGCGCGATCGCCGGGGAGACGTTGAAGACAACGCTGACTTGGACGACGATGACCCCGAGACCAGAGATTCGTCTCTCGTGGTCGGGAATCGGGCATTACATCCACTTCAGTCGTTGGATCTGGGCGTCCAGTGTAGTCAGTCTGCTCCTCAACCAGTTCGACAAGGTTATCGTGGCAAGGCTGCTTGGGCCGTCGGAGCTAGGGGCATATCAAATGTCGTCGAGGCTCGCCCAGATGCTGCTTGCGGACGCTGCGATCGCCATGTCGCAATATCTTTTCCCGACGTTTTCCGCAAATCATAGGCGCGATCCAGCAAAGGCGGCGCGCCTGGTCAAGCGATATCTTGCGCTCGCGACCTTTGGATTGGCGGCGATCGTCCTGCTATTGCGTGCGTTCGCTGCACCGTTCTTATCGTTGTTGCTCGGCCAATCGTGGTTGGTTGCTGTTCCGCTCTTCAGAGTCTTTGTTGTGAACATGGCGGTAGGTGCTCTGATTGCGGTACTGGTAGCGTACCTGCGCGCAGTAGGCGATGCGAAAGCGGCAACACACGGTTCGCTGCTTCAGATCATCATGCTTGCCGTGACGGTGCCGATCGCGACAAGGCACTACGGCGTAGTGGGGCTTGCGTGGTCGATGACAGCAGGTCTGGGCGCTGCAGCGGCGCTGATGCTCTATCGGGTCCTGAAGAGGTCATGATGCGAATACTTCATCTCGTGTTGGCGCCTCGATTGTCAGGCGCTGAAGTGCTGGTAAAGGACCTTGCTGCCTATCAGCGCGGTCAAGGGCACCCCGTGTGGGTCACCTCGCTCTTGCCCGAACAGGAGGACTTCACCGCACTGCGCGCAGCGCTCGATAAAAACGGCGTGGTGTGCCGGTTTCCGCGGCGACGATATCCTCTGATAGGAAAGCTGTGGCATCTGTTCCGAGTCGCTCGGCGCTTTCGGCCCGACGTAGTCTTTGCGCACGCGACTATTCCGTCGTTTTATGCGCGCGCGCTCCCGATCACTGTTCCGATCGTGTTTGTCATGCATTCGGCCACGAATGATTTCGCCTATCCGGTATTCCGCTGGGTAGAGCGCATCTTGCGCCGACGCGCGCGCGCGGTGATCGGCGTCTCGCAGGCGAACGTCGACGACTATGTGGCGGCAGTCGGCGCTCATCCTGTGATGTCGGTGATTCCGAACGGCGTGGATGTCGCGCGCTTTTCAACGGTGGGCCGCCCGCTGAGGAGCAAGCCGGTGGCTCATGTGGTGCAAGTCGGACGTTATACGGCAGTCAAGAACCAACTGCAAACCGTGCGCGCTTTTAGAGAGGTGCTGACAGAAGTGCCGACGGCTCGCCTCGGGTTGTATGGCGTGATCGAAGACCCGGCCTACCACCGATCAGTGATCGAGCTTACGCACGAACTAGGCATTGCAGACCACGTGGTGATCGAAGGTCCGCGATCGGATATCCCGCAGCTGCTGTCGGAAGCAAATGTATTCGCCATGCCATCGCTTTCGGAAGCGCACAGCATTGCTTTTATCGAAGCGCTCGCATCTGGGGTCCCCATCGTTGCGAACGCGATTCCGTCGTTTGCATTCGCGAAGCGACTGACAAATGTCCAACTGATCGAAGCGAACGACACGATGGCCTATGCGCGCGCGCTCGTCGTGGCGTTACAGCAGGAGAGAGCCGAACGTCGGCTCAATGGTTTGACGCTCGCCGATACAGCGGACCAGTACGGATCGATCGCGTCGAGGGTGGTCTATCGGCAAGGGGCCTGATACCCGTGCCGCAGGGAAGCACATCACAGCCAGCGGAAGGAGAGCAGACAGGTTCGTATATTCCCGGGTTCTGATTTATGATAAATATTACATAGATATAATGGCTCGTTTAGCTTTAACAATTGGAAAGAATTTCCGGATTTTGCCTTGGCGGGGATGAGATTCACTCCCGCAAATTCTGCCAAGAAAACCTACCGTTCCGACAAAACGCCTGTGGGCGGAAAAAGATATAGGTAGACTTATGACGCAGTGCGGAACGTCGGACATGCTAGCCATACGAGGAGTTTATGACTTCAAGTAAGAGCGAAAGCCAGCCATCAGCCAGATACGGGTACCGACCCGTCGCCGGTCAACAAGACATCGCGGGTTGTTTCACGGCGAGCATCGGCAACGGCCTACGTGTGGCCATTCTCGTGCATGATGAGTTTCCATTGATCGACGTCGCGCAAACCTTGGCTAGGACCTGTGAGCGGTTGGTGTCGGAAAGGAGCGGGCCAGCTATTGTCAAAACGGAAGCATTACAGTTGTCTCCGGCCGCGCCGGTTTTGTTTTTCGGGAAAATTCCTCGATGCCGGTATGGTCTGTCGCTGTTAGCGACGTCGATCCGGCCGATTTTGACGCGATCGTCGTGCCGCAGCCATTTCCCGATTCGGCCACTTGCGACGCGGAAATCCTTTCGTGGCTCGCGGACGCTGACGGAAAGACTGAGATCATCCCGCTTTTTTTGCAAGCCGGAGCGGTAATGGTAGCAGGTGTTCCACGCTTGCCTCGAGCTTCGATGGCGCTGCATCGCGACGGCACCGAACGCAACGGGCAAGTAGCGAAGACCTGGCAGATCGCTTCTGGAACGGAGCGCAGCGCGCAGCAACCGGCATTGAGCGCTTCAATCGCGCTGCGTATGCGAAGCCTGGAGGTCTGCGCTGACGAACCCGAAATTTGCGGTGTCAGCGAGAGGATCAAGACTGCGGTCCAGTGGTTGAAAGAGCACTACGGCGAGCGTGTATCCATATCGGGGATGGCCAAGCTGGCGTTGATGAGCGAGCGGAATTTCCAGCGAAGATTCAGGGGCGAAGTCGGGATGACCCCCCATGAATATCTATCCAAGGTCCGGTTGGAGAGCGCCCGGTCGTTGTTGGACAATACGGCGCTGCCGGTGGACAAAATTGCGCGTCACTGTGGCCTCTTCAACGGCGATCATTTGCGCAAGCAATTTTTGAAAAGATTTGGCATAACACCGGCGGAATACCGTTCAGCGCGAGTCAGTATTATGCGAGCGGCCGCTGACATGGGTGCTGATTAATTTTCGGTTGACTTTTTCACAAAAACAATCCGAATCAATCGGCTGAAAACGGTTCCCGGGGCTGCGCGCCGACTTCGCGAGAGGTAACGCTCGCTACGAGTCGCTCGAGCGGGCCCCTCCATTAACGAGCGAAAGATGAAAGGCGCTGACCAAATTGGCGAACTCGATATCTACGTACTGGGAGGGGACGTCGACCTCGCCGACCGTGTTGCGCGCTACCTGAATGGTGTCGACATCAACATCATTCCGACCGACGAGCTGACGATCCCGGCGGCGGCAAGTCCGTCGCGCGCGTCACTGGCGATGATAAGCACAACCGTGATCGACGGATCCGCGGCCGCGATCGGCGAATGCCAGCGCGCCATTTCGATGCCGATCATCTGGATCGGCGAAGTCCCGCGAGGGCCGGGTCAACTCTTGCCGCAAGATTTCCACGCATTGCCGCTCGATTTTTCGCGCGCGGGGCTACGCACGATGGTCGGAAATCTCGCCGTGCGGTTGCGTGCGAGCGCTGCCCGAACGCCTGACGCAAGCGCGATGGTCGCACACTCCGAATGCATGCGGGCACTACTTCGTGAAGTCGACACGGTTGCCGATTTCAATACGAGCGTCCTGATCCGGGGCGAGACAGGTGTGGGAAAAGAGCGGATCGCGCAACTGCTGCACCAGAAGCACTCGCGCCGCTGCACGGGCTCGTTCGTGCCTGTCAACTGTGGCGCGGTTCCGGATGGCCTCTTCGAATCGCTTTTTTTCGGCCATGCGAAAGGAGCATTTACGGGCGCGGTTGGTACGCATAAGGGCTACTTCGAAAGAGCCCACGGCGGCACGTTGTTTCTCGATGAGATCGGCGATCTGCCGCTTCACCAGCAGGTGAAGCTTTTGCGAGTGCTCGAGGATGGCGCGGTGATGCGGGTGGGGGCCGCGACGCCAGTGCAGGTGGACCTCCGTGTTCTCGCGGCGACCAACAAGGACCTTCCGTGCCTCGTCAGGGACGGCGCATTTCGCACCGATCTCTACTATCGACTCGCCGTCATCGAGTTGCATGTTCCATCGCTCGAAGAGCGGGGCGAGATCGACAAGATCGCGATCTTCAAGTCGGTCATCGCGGAGATGCTGGGTGAGGAACTGCGTGCGGTCCTGCCGGACGTGCCACAGTGGCTGTGTACCGCCATCTCGCAGATGCGGTTTCCCGGCAACGTGCGAGAGCTCCGTAACCTGGCCGAAAGAGTCGGGGTTACCGTGATGCAGACGAGGGTCTGGGACGCTCCGCGGCTGCGCAGTCTGCTCGCGAACGCGCAGAGAATACAGGCGACGCTCGCGGAACGATTATCCGAATCGGCCACGGGTCGGAACAGATTGGATATGGCCGATCGAAGTCGCGTGCTCGAGGCACTTGCAACGAACGGGTGGCGGCGACAGGAAACGGCCCAGTATTTGGGGATCAGTCGAAAGGTGTTGTGGGAGAAGATGCGCAAGTATCGGATCTTCGATCACGAGCGAATCAGCGCATAAGCCCGCGCGCAGGTGGATCGCATGAACTTGAGCGATACCAGTAGCTTTTTCGTACTTGTGGAGCCGATTTCGCGCCTATACTGAAATTCATTTCGCCGTTATTTTTCTTCGACTTGAGTTTCGGTTGCCGCCGCGACTAGACGAGACGCTCAGTCGGTTTGCAGTTGTGCGCCTCCTTTTTTGGAACTTCATTCTTCAAAATCGTGCGTGTTAGCGCAGGTGAGCGTGACGCCCAAGTCACGGCGTTTTTCGTGCCGAGGACTCTCGTCGGGAACGCCTTCACTTGCACGATGCGAAGGGACCGTGCATGGTGATCGACATGTCGCGCAGCTTGGTGGACATTCTTCTGGTGGAGGACAGCCCGTCCGATGCAATGATGACGCGCGAGGCGTTGCTCGAGTACAGAGTGTTGAACCCGCTCCATGTCGTTGAAGACGGAGTGGCCGCGATGCGGTACTTGAAGCAACGCGGGCCGGATGGCTCCGCACGACGACCAGGTCTCATCATTCTCGACCTCAATCTGCCGAAAATGAGTGGTCGGGAAGTGCTTCAGGAATTGAAACGTGATCCCGCGTTGAGCGATATCCCGGTCGTAGTCTTGACGACATCGAAAGCGGAAGAAGATGTTCTGAGGTCATACGGTCTCCACGCGAATTGTTATATCACCAAGCCAGTTGACTTCGAAAAATTTACGGAAGTGGTGCGTAGCATCAGCGACTTCTGGTTCAGCGTGGTTACCCTTCCTCCGGTCAAGCCATGAACTCGCCCGACGCGGAAGTCCAGGTTCTCCTCGTCGAAGACAGTCCGACAGATGCCTGGCTCATCGAGGATGCGCTCTCAGAGGTGTCGGCGTTCAAGCTTCGCTTGCTGAGGGCCGAGCGTCTGTCGGAGGCTGCGGCCCAATTGCGCGCGGTACGCGTCGATGTCGTGCTTCTCGACCTGGGCTTGCCCGACGCGCAAGGGCTGGATACGTTTCGTGCATTCCATCGGCAGGCGCCCGATCTGCCGGTGCTCGTGCTGACCGGACTCGACGACATGTCCGTCGGCTTGCTGGCGATCCACGAGGGCGCGCAGGATTATTTGCTCAAGCGGGACATCGAACCGTCGTTACTGAGGCGCGCCATTCACTACGCCATAGAGCGGCACAGTGCCGCCGCCGCACTCGCGGCGAGCGAGGAGCGATTTCAGCTCGCCGTACGAGGGGCCACCGCAGGCCTGTGGGACTGGAATCTGCAATCGGACGACATTTATTTTTCGCCTCAATTCAAGGCGATTCTCGGGTACGAAGATCATGAGCTACCCAACGAGAGGCGGGCGCATCTCGATGCGATTCATCCGGACGATACCGGCAGAGTGAGGGAGGCCTTGAATGCGCATCTCGAGCACCGGCGACCCTTCGATGTCGAATACCGTCTGTTGACCCGCTCGGGTCAATTCCGCTGGGTACAATCGCGCGGACAGGCGCATTGGGACGTTGCCGGCAAGCCTTATCGCATGGTGAGCTGGGTGATCGACATCAGCGATCGCAAACGAAACGAGGAGGCGTTGCGCACGTCGCGCGAAGAATTGAAGCGATTGTCCGGGCATACGCAGCAGGTAAGAGAAGAGGAAAAGGCTCGCATTGCCAGAGAGCTCCATGACGACCTGGGGCAACAACTGACTGCGCTGAAAATGGCGGTGACGCTGCTGCAGCAAGATCTCGACGTCGAAACGTCGTCACGATCCTCGGTGGGCTTGCGCGGCATCTATACATTGATCGATGGGTTGATCGACTCGGTGCGGCGAATCTCGGCCGACCTGCGCCCGGCGATGCTCGACGATCTCGGGCTGATTCCGACCATCGAATGGCTGATCAAGGAGTTTTCGATCCGCTCCGGCATGCGCGTAACCAGCCGTTTCGATGTTGCCGGCGTGGCATTCAGTCGCGAAAGCAGGATCGAGGTCTTCCGCATCGTCCAGGAGTCGCTGACGAACGTTGCGCGACATTCCGGCGCCACCGAAGTCATGGTCGCGATCGAGCACGACAACCGGTACTGCATCGTGCGGATCAGCGACAATGGCCGCGGTGCCGCGCGCGACGCCAGTCCGAGCCGGCATTCGCTCGGTTTGCTCGGACTACGTGAACGAGCTGCCCGGTTGCACGGCGAAATCCGGATTCGAACGGCGCCGGGCTCTGGTTTCTCGTTGACCGCCATTCTGCCGCTCGAAGCCTTGGTCAGCGCGAGCTAAGAAAATCACAGGAGGTCGGGTCTTTCGGACTTCGTCGCACGGTACTTGGCGGGAGAAATACCGAAATGCTTAAGGAATTTCTTTCTCAGATGATCTCCATTGAAAAATCCACAGTGGCGGGCGATCTTATCGACCGGCAGGTTCGTATGCAGAAGAAGTTGCCTCGCAGTTTCCAATCGAATCGACGACAAATATTGGGTCGGTGTCTGCCCCAGCTCGGCCTTGAATCGCCTGAGAAAATTGCGTTCGCTCATCGATGCGTGTTGCGCGATCGCGGATACTGAGACGCGTTCGGCATAATGCTCATTCAACCATTGAATCGAGGCCTCGATTCTCTCGCTGAGATGAGGAGCCTTATGGTGAATCGGCTGCTCGCCTTCGGTCGGGGCTCGATGCTCGGCGAGCAACTTCTTCGGGTCCGGGCCGAGCTCCATAATCTTTACCTCGGGGCCTGCCTGGGCGAGCCAGTCGTGCACCCGTGAGACCTCCGCCGTTTTCTCGAGTGCAGGCCGCTGTGCGACCACGATCATCTCGAACTCGCTCGGCGTCGCACTGTCCAGCGCCTCCGCCCAAACAGGTATCGACCAGTCGCCGTACGAGACGAATCCGGAACGGCTCGACAATATCTGAATGTTCAGTCGGCATCCACCCTCGGCGAAGTGTCCACTTTTAGTGAACAGCGCGCAAGCTTTGGTAAGCATATCGACGATATCCGTCATAGAGGAGGCATCGCAAATGAGTATAGCGATCCGATGGTTGCGGTCGGAGCATTCATCGATTTCAGCGGTCATGCCAACCTTGTTGTTATCCGGTTCACCTTTGCGGTGACCGGATCCATTGACGGCCCACAGCATTTCGTTAGTCCCTCGCCAAAACACCGCGCCAGCGTTTAGTGCGATTCTAACGGTGGGAGAGGGAAAATTCATAATTTGTAGCATCCGGTGCGCGCCTTGGCTGGATCGTAGGTTTCGTTGGCGGATTTGACGCGAAACCGCTTCCACTCGGCCATCGCAAGCTTGACGCGCAAACGTTTTCCCTCTGTTTTAAAAAACCTGTTGTTTGTAGTTCAACCTTCTGCTTTCGGCGATGCCAAGCAGTAAATCGGCTTCATCCGGCTCAGTTTTGAGATTCAAAATACATCGGACGAAAAGCGCTCGTAGTTTGGCTGTTATCGCGATCGCTGTCGCGGGCGGTCATGAGGGGGTGATCTCTACGCGCCATGGCACCGATGCGGCTCCGTCCTTGCCGGTGACCGAACCGGTTCGTCCGGCTCGCGTAGAATCAGCCTTTCGATTTGCTTCCGGGTTGGTTGCGATAGGGTTTGCGACTCGGAGCCGAAGAACCTTCATTGACAGGCCTCCGCTTTTTTTTCGAGCACCTTGAATGATCCCGACAGATAGGCGCACGCCGGATATCCGGCTGATCATCCTGCTTGGCGCGCTCGCCGCTTGCGGTCCGATCGCCGTCGACATGTATCTGCCCAGCCTGCCATCGATCGCGCGCGTGTTCGGCGTTCCCGACGCGGCCGCCCAGGCCACCCTCACGAGCTTCATGGCCGGTTTCTCGCTCGGCATGCTGCTCTATGGGCCGCTCTCGGATCGCTTCGGCCGGCGGCCGGTGCTGCTCGTCGGCCTTGCACTCTTTCTGGTCGCGAGCATCGTCTGCGCGAGCGCGGGCTCGATCGAACTGCTCGTCGGCGTGCGCTTCGTGCAGGCGCTCGGGGCCGGCGCCGCTTCGGTGATGGCACGCGCGATCGCGCGCGATGTGCACGAACCGCGCGACGCCGCCCGCGTCCTGTCGATGATCGCCATCGTGACGAGTCTCGGTCCGCTGTTCGCGCCGCTGATCGGCGGGCAGTTGCTGCTGCTCGGCGGCTGGCGCGCCGTCTTCGTCGTGCTGGCGGTCTTCGGCACGCTCTGCGCGGCGCTCGCATTCACGCGCGTGCGAGAGTCATGGCCGGCGGAAAAACGCGCCGGCGTCGATGTCTGGGCGTCGTTCGCGATCTACGGGCGGCTCGTCACCGATCCCGTCGCGCTGGGCTACATGCTTTGCGGCGGCATGGCGTTCGGGTCGATGTTCGCCTACATCACGGCGACACCGTTCGTCTATATCGACTACTTCCACGTCCGGCCACAGCACTATGGGTTTCTGTTCGGACTCAACATCGTCGGCATCATGATCGGCAATTTCCTCAATACGCGATTGATCGGGCGCTTCGGATCGCTGCGGCTCGTGGCCGGCGCATCGCTCGTCAGCTGCATCGCTTCTTTCGCCGTGGCGGTCGCATGCCTGACGGGGTGGGGGGGATTGTGGTCGATCGTCGCGTCGCTGTTCTTCGTCGTCGGCGTCGTGGGCGTGCTGACGGCCAATTGCACCACCGATCTCATGCATCGCTATCCGAAGAACGCGGGAGCCGCCGCGGCTGTGTTCGGCGCCGCGCAGCTGGCGCTGGGTGCGCTCGCGAGCCTCGTCGTCGGTGTCCTGCAGAACGGCACGCCGAAGGGGCTGGGCATCACGATTCTGGCGACGGGCGTGCTTTGCTACGTCGGGCGGACGATCGTCATGCGCTGGCACGCGTTGCCGGCGCATGGGACGGCGGTGCCACGCTAGCTCCCGTTGCTCGTTGACTTTTGCGCGCTGTGCCTCGCGCCTCTCACTCGATCGATAGCCGATAAAAAAAGCGCCGCGTGAAGCGGCGCTTTCGGAGGGTACTGCGCATCTCGTCGAGTCCCGGCAGGGCCGAAGCCCTGCCTGCCAGCGAGTTGTTTTTGCTCTTGTTCCGATGCAGCTTAGAACTTGTGGCGGATACCGACGCGAGCCATGACTTGGTTCGACGTCGTGCTCGCAGAACCAAAAATCGGCGCGTAGATGTCGGCATTGACGTTGCCGCTCATGGCGTGCTGCCAGACGCCCATCACATAGACGTCGGTACGCTTCGACAAGTGGTAGTCGGCGACTGCGTTGAGTTGACCGTACTTCGGCTTCTGGCCGGTCGCATCAACCTTGCCGTTCGTGAACGTATAGCCGGCTCCGACCAGCGCCGCAGGAGTCAGGTTATATTGCCCCCACAGCTCGTAGCTGTTGAACCAGACGGTGTTGCCAGGGGTGCTATTCGCGTTTTCGAACCGCACATTAGAAAAGTTCCCGCCGATCATTGCCGGTCCGAGCGTATAGGTCGCGCCCGCGCTGACGACTTGCATGCTGGACGGAATGCCGACCAGTCCCCAAATGCCGTCAGTCTTCGCAGCGGCCCCAGGTGCGGTGCTGAAGCCCGCAAAGTTGCCGTCGTTGAACTGGCCGCTGAGCGACGCGCCAGCAGGGGTGGTCGAGCCATCCGGGTTCTTCGCGTAGAAGTAGCCCGCACCAATGTACAGCGGGCCGCCGGTGTAGCTGAGGCCGCCGCCGATCGTGCTGTTGTTGCTGAACTGACCCGCCTGACCCCCGAATGCATACATGCCCTCGGCCTGCAGCCCGTAGAAACTCGGCGAGACGTACTTGACGGCGTTGTTGATCCGGAAGCCGTTATCGGTGTTGTCGATATCGGCGGGGTGCGAGAAGTAGGCGCCCCACTGGCCGTTGAACGTCGTCGCTTGCGCCATATCGACCACAGGGTCGTATTGGCGGCCGAGCGTCAGGGTACCGAACGAGCTGTTCGTCAGACCGACGTAAGCCTGGCGACCGAACTCGCGGCCACCTTGGGCCAGCTTGCCGTTCGCGGCATTGAAGCCGTTCTCCAACTGGAAGATGGCCTTCGTGCCGCCGCCCAGATCTTCAGAGCCTTTCAAGCCCCAGCGGCTGCCCTGGACGATACCGCTGCGTTCGGCCCATTGTGCGTGACCGCCGACGTTATTCACGTAATCGATGCCGAGATCGATGATGCCGTACAGCGTCACGCTGTTCTGAGCAAACGCCGGCACAGAAACAGCGCTCGTCACTGCGAGAGCGATTAGGGTTTTCTTCATTAAGAGATCTCCGAGACGATTGAACTGCAAAGTGAGCACCCGGGGTGTTGAGTGCAGCGGACACGCGCGTCTCATGAACGAGTGGTCCCCGCCGCGGGTCCAGGCAGTCTCGTGGATACTAGGCAGTCGTAATCCGCCGCCTCATTGGTGTAAATACTAGTTGCTACGAATTATTGCGATAGCAGCAAAAGAGTATTTCAGTGCGCGCCTTCATGAAAGCCGCGTGACGCTTGGCTTTCAATGAAAGGAAACGCTTAAAACCGTCAAAATACCGTTGCGAGAACGCGACAAGAATCGGGACCGGATACGTTGTCCAGGGCGGCGCTTGTGTCTTTTGCACTACGTTGGGGCAGGCATTTTGCTGCATTGCGCAACGACGAAGTCGCCCGCCCCGCAGCAGCTTAGTTCAGTCGGTCGCCGACGACGCCGCGCCGTGGCTGAGCCAATCGAGCACGGCGACGGACTCGTCGGTGCCTGCCTCGCGCGCCTTGGCGACGGCCTCCGCGACGTCCGAGTGCGGTACGGCGCGCCGGATCGCGACGCCCACCGCCAGGATGTCGATCATGAGCAGATGCAGGATGCGCGAGATCATCGAGAGCTGCGATTCGCGAATCTCGATGTGGTCGGTCTCGAGTGCCACCGTCGCGCGTTTCGCGAGCGGGGTGTTGCTCGACGTAATGGCGATCACCTGCGCGCCGGCCTGCATGGCGACATCGAGCACGCGCAAAAGCTCGGGCGCGCGCCCCGACTTCGAGACGGCGACGATGACGTCCCCTTTGCCGAGCAGCGCCGCCGAGGCGGCCTGCATGTAAAGGTCGCCATAGGCGATCGTCGGAATGCCGAAGCGGAAGAACTTGTAGTGGGCGTCCTGCGCGACGATGTTCGAGTTGCCGAGCCCGTAGAACTCGATGCGGCGCGCGCCGTTCAGCAGGTCGATCGCGCGCTCGACGTGTTCGAAGTTCAGATGCTCGCGCAGCTGCAAAATCGCCGACACGGTGTTGTCGAGCACCTTCGCGCCAAAATCGGTTGCCGTGTCGCCGAGGTGAACCTGGCTGTGGCTGACCGGAATCGTGCCCGTCAGGCCGGTGGCGAGCTTCAGCTTGAAGTCCGATAGCCCCTGGCAGCCGAGCGAGCGGCAAAAGCGAATGACCGTGGGCTGGCTCACGTCAGCCTTGCGAGCGATATCGACGATCGGATCGCTGATGATCGAGCGCGGGTGGTTGAGCGCGAGATCGGCCACGCGCCGCTCGGCCGGCGTCAGTGCGTCGCGCATTTGTCGGATGCGCTCGAAGACGGCCGACGAGCCGCCGCCGGTGCGATTCGCCAGTTGCTCGGCCAGGATCGCCGATACGCCGAGGAATGCGGGATACTCGGCCGTGATGACGTAAGTCGGCACGTTGGCGAGATAGGCCTCGAAGCGGCCCTTTGCCTCGAACCTGCGGCGGAACGACGAGCGCGCGAAGAAATCGCCGAGCTTGAGCACGACGCCGCCGCCGATGTAGATGCCCCCGAGCGCGCCGAGCGTGACGGCGATATTGCCGGCGAACGTGCCGAGAATGCCGCAGAAGCAATCGATGGCCTCGGCCGCGAGCCGTTCGCCCGCGAGCGCGCGATTGACGACGTCGGCCGGGTCCGCCGAGCCGGTGATGCGCTTCTTGTCGCGCGCCGCCAGCGCGCGATAGATGAGCTCGATGCCGGGACCGGCCGCGACACGCTCGAACGAGACGTGCGACCACTTCTTGCGCGCGAACTGGAGCACGAGATCCTCGCGCTCGTCGGACGGGGCGAAGCTCGCGTGGCCGCCCTCGCTGCCGAGCGCGATCCAGCGATCGTCCGCCGGGATGAGCCCGGAGACGCCGAGGCCCGTGCCAGGCCCGAGCAGACCGATTACGCTGTTTTGCCTGCGCGCCCCGCCGCCGATCTGCACGCGCTGCTGATCGGTCAGGCCGGGCAGGGCCATCGCGAGCGCCGTGAAGTCGTTGACGACGAGCAGCGTGTCGAAGCCGAGCGTGCGCCGCGTGGCCTCGATCGAGAAGGTCCAGTTGTGATTGGTCATGCTGACCTGATCGCCGTCCACCGGGTTCGCGATCGCGATTGCCGCATGATTGACGTGGCCGACCTTCGTATCCTTCAGGTACTTCTTCAGCACGTCCTCGACGCCGGGGTACTCGGCGCACGGATAGACGCGAATCTGCGAGATCTCGCCGGGGCCGGTTTCGAGCGCGAAGCGTGCGTTGGTGCCGCCGATGTCGGCGAGCAGCCGCGGACCGTCGGCGTGCTGACGGTTGCCGGGAATGGTGATCGCTTTAGTTTGCACACCAGTAGACATCGAGTCTCACTCCCTTGTCGTTCGCCAGCTTGGAGATGGCGTTTTCTTGTGGTGCGGAGGCGGCGGCCTTCAGCACGTCGAGCTTGCTCGGGCCGGCAATCAACAGGAAGAGCCTCGGAATGCGCGTGAGCGCGGCAAGCGAAAGGCTCACGCGTGCATGTGGCGCATTCCCCGGGTGGACCGCGACGAAGCGCGCAGCGGCCGGATCGATGATATGGAGCCACTCGGGCGCATCGGCGAAGAGCGACGCCGTGTGACCGTCCTCTCCCATGCCGAGCACGGCGACGTCCGGCAGCGCGCGCGCCGGATCGTCGTTGAGCGCTGCAACGTTTGCCTCGAGCGTCGAGGCAACGTCGACGAGCGGAAAAAAGCGCGCGCCGCGCCCCGCCTTCGTGCCGTCGGCGAGCAGCGTCTCGCGCAAGAGCCGCGCGTTGCTCGCCTGATCCGTTTCGGGAACCCACCGATCGTCGACGAGCGTCACGTCGACGCGCGGCCAGTCGCGCGGCTCGTGTGCCAGCGCTTGCAGAAACGCGCGCGGGCTCGTTCCGCCGGATACCGCGAGCGTCGTGCGCGAGGCGGCGCCGGATGCGGCGAGCGATGCGTTGAGCGCATCGCCGACCGCTTTCGCCAGCGCGTCGGCTTGAGCGCGCGGGTCGTCAAAAGCGTGAAGCTCGATCACTTCTCCTCCAGACTGCTTCTCTCGAGTACTACCCCAATGGACTCGTTCGTTTCCGCGCGGGAAGGCCCGACAAAGGCGCGC
Source organism: Trinickia symbiotica (assembly GCF_003028655.1). Lineage (GTDB taxonomy): Bacteria > Pseudomonadota > Gammaproteobacteria > Burkholderiales > Burkholderiaceae > Trinickia > Trinickia symbiotica_A. Next base: position 254,864 of record NZ_PYUC01000005.1, on the reverse strand, counting down.
CTCGCCGCGTCCGAACGTCGTCAGTTCTCTTCTTCAAGCCAGCAGGTGCCGTGCTGCGCGAGCATGGCACTCGCGGCCGCCGGTCCCCAGGTGCCGGCCGCGTAAGGCTTCGGCGGCTTCGTCGAGGTCGCCCATTCGTTGAGTATCGGCTCGACCCACCGCCAGGCGGCTTCCTGCTCGTCGCGCCGCACGAAGAGAGCAAGGCGGCCGTTGATCACGTCGAGCAGCAGCCGTTGATACGCCTCCATCTGGCCTTCCTTGAAGAACTGATCGAAGGCAAGATCGAGGTGGACGCTCGCGAGATTCATTCCCTCGCCAGGCTGCTTCGCAAGACAGTAAAGGCGGATCCATTCGTTTGGCTGCAGGCGGATGACGAGCCGGTTCGAGCCCGGGCGCAGCGCCGGCGCGCCGAGCGCCGAATGGGGGACGGGACGGAAGTTTACGACGATCTCGGCAATCCGGTCGGCAAGCCGCTTGCCCGTGCGCAGGAAGAACGGCACGCCGGACCAGCGCCAGTTCTCGATCTCGGCCTTCAGCGCGACGAACGTTTCGGTCGTGCTCTGCGGCTTTACGCCGGGCTCGGTCGCATAGGCCGGCACCGACGAGCCGCGGATCACGCCCCCGTGATACTGTCCGCGCACGGCCACTTTCGAAATATCGCGCGAGTCGATCGGCTTCAACGCGCGCAGCACGCGCAGCTTCTCGTCGCGCACGGAATCCGAATCCATCGAATGCGGCGGCTCCATGGCGACGATCGAGAGCAACTGCAGAAGGTGGTTCTGCACCATGTCGCGCAACGCGCCCGTGTTGTCGTAGAAGTCGCCTCGCCCCTCGACGCCGAGCTCCTCGGCGATCGTGATCTGGATGCTTTCGACCCATTCGCGGCGCCAGAGCGGCTCGAAGAGCGCGTTGCCGAAACGCAGCGCGAGCAGGTTCTGCACGGGCTCCTTGCCGAGGTAGTGGTCGATCCGGTAGATCTGCTCTTCGGCGAAGATCTCGCCGACGGCGTCGTTGATCGCGTTCGACGAGCGCAGATCGTAGCCGAGCGGTTTTTCGAGCACGATGCGCGAGTTGAGGTTCAGACCGACGGCGGCGAGCGCGCGGCAAATCGGGACGAACAGCGACGGCCCCGTCGCCAGGTAGAACACGCGTATGCCCGCGTGCCCCTCGAGTGCATCGCGCAGCTTGACGAAATCCTCCGCCTTGCCGAGATCGAGCTTCACGTAGTCGATACGCTCGATGAAGCGCTTCCAGCCGGCCTCGTCGAAACCGTTCTTCGAGACGTGCGCCTTGACGTTGGTGTTCATCCAGTCGAGGTAGCCGTTCAGATCGGCGGCGTGGCGTGCCACGGCGACGATTTTGCCTTGCTCCGACAGCATCCCGCCGCGATGGGCCTCGTAGAGCGCCGGCAGAATCTTTCTCATCGACAGATCGCCGGTCCCGCCGAAGAGAACGAAGGTAAAGCCTGAGTCGATTTGCATGGGTCTTGAGTCGAAAGTCGAGAGGAGGCCGGGTTGTGGGGCCGCGGCGGGCTCATCGGGTTGCTGGATCGAACCTGGTCGTGCTCGGTCGTGTCTGCGCTGGTCGCTTGTCTCCGGTTCCATGTGCTCGCGCCGGGCGCGCCCGGCCTTGCCCGGCGATCGCTCGACTTGTAGCGCGATAAAAATATTTTTGACACTGAATTGTAGTTTAACTACAATCCAAATCAAGAGGTAACGACGATTCGATGCAAAAAGCATGCGGTGCACCGCCGCGGTGCGGCGTCCCGCCTGCTTTCGGTTGAATTCGTATACGGTTGTGCCGGCGCGTCGGCTCGACCGTGCCGGCATCGAACATTGCATGTTAGCAGCGCGGCAGTCCGCTTGCGGACCTGCGGCCTTGGCTTATGCCTCCCCGAGCTTTCCGTGCGACGCGGATCGGGTCGAATCAAAACAGGAGACAGCCGTTGAGTTCTGAACCACTCACTTCCTGAAGAAGCGCTTTCGCGGCCGGGTGTGCCTTGGTCGAGCGCGGCGTACGACGCGCGCTCGGTGCATCGAGGCAGGCCCGGCCTTCCAGTGTTGTTCTGCTTGGCAACCATCGTTCCCCAACAACAACAGCGGGGAGCATCGTTTCTCGGTTCAAATCCGGAGGAGATAAAGAATGAAAGTTCGCGCGATCATGGCGGCGCTCGCGGCCACGGGGCTCATGGTGGGTGCATCGGCTGCGCAGGCGGCCGGCGAATCCCTGGAAGTGCTGCACTGGTGGACGTCGGGCGGCGAGTCCAAAGCCATCGGCGTGCTGAAGGACGACATGACGAAGCAGGGCTACACCTGGAAGGACTTCGCGGTCGCGGGCGGCGCCGGCGCGGCGGCCATGACGGCCCTGCGCTCGCAGGTGATCGCCGGCAACCCGCCGTCGGCCGCCCAGATCAAGGGCCCGCTGATCAAGGAATGGGCTGATCAGGACGTGCTCGTCGATATCAATTCCGCCGCGAAGAGCGAGAACTGGCAGAAGAACCTGCCGCCCGAGATCGACACGATCATGCGCGCGGGCAAGAAGGACGGCGACTACTACGCCGCCCCGTTCTCCGTGCACCGCGTGAACTGGCTCTACATCAACAAGGCGGCGCTCGACAAGGCGGGCGGCAAGGTGCCGACGAACTGGGACGAATTCTTTACCGTCGCCGACAAGATGAAGGCCGCAGGGATCATGCCGATCGCCATGGGCGGACAGCCGTGGCAGGATCTCACGCTGTGGGAAGACGTGGTGCTCTCGCAAGGCGCCCCTTTCTACAAGAAGGCGATCGTCGATCTCGACCAAGCCACGCTGACGGGCCCGCAAATGCACAAGGTCTTCGATACGGTCCGCAAGATTCAGGGCTACTTCGACGCCGGCCGCAACGGGCGTGACTGGAACCTCGCAACGGCCATGGTCATCAACAATAAGGCCGGCATGCAGTTCATGGGCGATTGGGCGAAGGGCGAGTTCGCGAACGCGAACAAGAAGCCGGGCGTCGATTACGTTTGCGCGCCCGTGCCGGGCACCGACAAGGCCTACACGTTCAACGTCGATTCGTTCGTCTTCTTCAAGGAAAAGGGTCAGGACAAGGCGACGCCGGGTCAACTCGCGCTGGCCAAGACGATCATGAGCCCCGCGTTCCAGGAGCAGTTCAGCCTCTACAAGGGCTCGATCCCGGTGCGCCTCGGCGTGTCGATGGCGAAGTTCGACGATTGCGCGAAGAAGTCGTACGCGGATGAGCAGACTGCCCTCAAGGCGGGCGGTTACGTTCCGTCGCTCGCGCACGGCATGGCGCAGTCCGACGCTGTCGCGGGCGCGATCACGGACGTCGTGACGAAGTTCATGAACTCGAACGAGTCGACGGACGACGCCATCAAGGCGCTCGCCAACGCCGCCAAGACGAAGTAATCGAAATCGGGGAATCCGGCGACGCATTGCTGCACCGCGTTGCCGCCCGCATTACCGATGACGCCCGCCCCCCGAGCGAGATCCGCTTCGAAGGAGCGGGCGGCAGGCAAGAATTAGGAGTCGAGTTGTGCATGCCTCTCTAAGCGGCAAGGGCAACGCCGTCGCGCCCGCACCCCATCGCACGTCGTCGTTCGCGGCGCTCGCCGATCGCTGGGTTCCCAAGCTCGTGCTGTCTCCGAGCCTCTTGATCAGCCTTGTTTTCGTCTACGGTTTCATCGCCGTGACGGGCTACATGTCTTTCTCGAAGTCGCGACTGATGCCGAACTTCAAGTTCGCCGGCATCGATCGCTATGTCGAGCTGTTCCATAACGATGTCTGGTGGACCTCGGCGAAGAACCTCGGCTGGTTCGCGATCCCGTTCATCGCCATCTGCGTCGCGCTGGGTCTGTTGCTCGCGATCCTGCTCGATCAAAAAATTCGCAACGAAGGCGCGCTGCGCGCCATCTTCCTTTACCCGATGGCGCTGTCGTACATCGTGACGGGCACGGCCTGGCAATGGATTCTGAATCCCGGGCTCGGGATCGAGAAAATCATGCAGGACTGGGGCTGGACGAGCTTTTCGTTCAACTGGCTCGGCGACCCCGACAAAGCCATCTTCTGCATCGTGATCGCCGCCGTCTGGCAATCGACGGGCTTTTGCATGGCGCTGTTCCTCGCCGGTCTGCGGGGCGTCGACGCCGAGATCTTCAAGGCGGCGCAAGTCGACGGTGCGACGTTGCCGACCATCTATCGCAAGATCGTGATCCCGAGCATGCGCCCGGTGTTCTTCTCGGTGCTGCTGATTCTCTGCCATATCGCGATCAAGACGTTCGACCTCGTCGTCGCGTTGACGGCAGGCGGCCCCGGCAATTCGTCCTCGCTGCCCGCCATCTTCATGTATGTGTTTTCGTTCAACCGCGGGCAGCTTGGCGTCGGCGCGGCTTCGTCGATGATGATGCTCGCCACCGTAGTCGCGGTCTTGGTACCGCTCATGTATATGGAATCGAGGAGCACCCGCAATGCAGCCTAAGATGACCGTGAGCCGTGCCGTCATCTATGCGGCGCTCGTGCTCTTCGCGCTTTACTTCCTGTTCCCGATCTACGTGATGCTCTCGACGTCGTTCAAGGACATCGACGAACTCCGCACGGGCAATCTGCTGACGGCGCCCACGCACTGGACTTTCGCGCCCTGGATCAAGGCCTGGAGTCAGGCCTGCACGGGTGTGCGCTGCGAAGGCATGCAGCCGTTCTTCCTGAACTCGGTTCGCATGGTGATTCCGGCCGTCCTGATCTCGTCCATCATCGGCGCGTTCAATGGCTATGTCCTCACGCACTGGCGCTTTCGCGGCGCCGATGCGCTCTTCACGATGCTGCTCGTCGGCTGCTTCATTCCGTTCCAGACGGTGCTGCTGCCGATGGCGCGACTGCTCGGCAGCGTCGGCCTCTCGAACACGATTACCGGCCTCGTCTTCGTGCACGTCGTCTATGGCATTGCCTTCACGACGATGTTCTTCCGCAACTTCTACGTCGGCGTGCCGGCCGAGCTCGTCAAGGCCGCGCGCATCGACGGCGCGGGATTCTTCACGATCTTCTTGCGCATCCTGCTGCCTGTGTCGTTGCCGATCTTCATGGTTTGCGTCATCTGGCAGTTCACGCAGATCTGGAACGACTTCCTGTTCGGGATCGTCTTCGCCGGCGTCGATTCGATGCCGATCACGGTGGCGCTGAACAACCTCGTCAATACGTCGACGGGCGTCAAGGAATACAACGTCGACATGGCCGGCGCGATCATCGCGGCATTGCCGACATTATTGGTCTACGTGATCGCGGGGCGCTACTTCGTGCGCGGGCTGACGGCCGGCGCGGTGAAGGGGTAGGGCTCATACGTGTTCCGCCGGACACCGGCTAACGGACGCAACGAACTGCAACGCATACTCGCAAGCTGCATGGCAGATTAAGGAATATCAGCATGGCAAGCCTTTCTATCCGCGACGTTTACAAGACCTACCCGAACGGTGTGCCCGTTTTGAAGGGGGTCGACATCGATATCGAGGACGGCCAGTTCCTCATTCTCGTAGGCGGTTCGGGTTGCGGGAAGTCGACGCTGCTCAACATGATCGCCGGCCTCGAATCGGTCACGAAGGGCGAGATTCGCATCGACGATCGCGTCGTCAACGATCTTTCGCCGAAGGATCGCGACATCGCGATGGTGTTCCAGTCGTACGCGCTCTATCCGTCGATGACGGTGCGCGAGAACATCTCGTTCGGGCTCAACATCCGCAAGGTGCCGAAGCGCGAGCAGCAGACGATCGTCGAGCGCGTCTCCAAGCTGCTGCAGATCGACCATCTGCTCGATCGCAAGCCCGGCCAGCTCTCGGGCGGTCAGCGCCAGCGCGTCGCGATGGGGCGCGCGCTCGCGCGCGATCCCGTCATGTTCCTGTTCGATGAGCCCTTGTCGAACCTCGACGCGAAACTGCGCATCGAGATGCGCTCGGAAATCAAGCTGCTTCATCAACGTCTCGGCACGACGATCGTCTATGTGACGCACGATCAGATCGAGGCGATGACGCTCGGCGATCGTATCGCCGTGATGAAGGACGGCATCGTCCAGCAATTCGGCGCGCCGCAGGAAATCTACGATTCGCCTTCGAACCTCTTCGTGGCCGGATTCATCGGCGCGCCGCCGATGAACTTCATCGAGGGTAAGCTCGTCGAGCAGGGGGCGGGCGTCGGCATCGAGATCGATACGGGTGTGACGCGGCGTGCGCTCAACTTGCCGTTCAACGCCAATCGCCTGAATGGCTCGATCGGACGAAACGTCATTCTCGGCCTGCGCCCCGAACGGATCACCGATGCACGCAGCGCGCACAACGGCCATAGCGACGCTTTGCAGCAGATCGAGGTGAAGGTCGACGTGATCGAGCCGACGGGGCCCGATACGCTCGTCTTTGCGCAAGTGAACGGCAAACGTACCGTGAGCCGTGTGCATCCGGCATCGAATCCGCAGCCAGAGCAAAACATGCCGCTGCTGTTCGATGTCTCGAAGGCCGTGCTGTTCGACCCGGCCACCGAGGCGCGCATCGCCTGAGCGAGCTGGCCGGTCTTAAGCCGGACGTCGCTGCGTCTGCCGCTTTTCAATGCGGCAGGCGCACATCGAGCTTGAATGTCACGAGCCGAGCGACGAGGATGAAAACGGTCGCGACGATGACGCTGTAGACCGGATCGACCGCGAGCCAAGCGAGCAACAAATAAAGCCAGCAGCCGACGAGCGCGCAAGTTGCATAGGGACGCGAGTCCCGCAGGATCAGCGGCATTTCGTTGCAGAGCACGTCTCGTATCACGCCGCCGAATACGCCCGTCACCACGCCCATCAGCGCGGCGATGAACCAGGGCATGCCGGCATCGAGCGCGATCGACGTGCCCGAAATGCTGAATAGGCCGAGCCCGACCGCATCGGCCACCAGCAGCGCGCGCTCGGAAAAGACGCGCGATGCCATCCGCAAGACGAAGGGCGCCACGAACGAGATCGCAAAGATCGCGACGACGTAAGCTTCGTGCTCGACCCAATAAAACGGCCGGTGCCCCAACAGCACATCGCGCACGGTGCCGCCGCCGAATGCGGTCACGAGCGCGACGAGGAACGTGCCGACGGCGTCGAGCCGTCGACGGCGTGCTTCGATGAATCCCGAAAATGCATAGGCGAAGATGGCGAGCCCCTCTATGACGGAGAGGGCAAATGTCAGCCGCGGGTGCACAGGCGTCATTCTTCAGCCGCGAGGCGCGGCCTGTGCCGCGCGCGGCTGCAGCAGGACGAGCACGGCGCCCGCGCCGCCGTCGTGCGGCCGCGCCTGGCAAAAGGCGATGACTTCCGCTTTCTGCACGAGCCAGGAGCGCACCTTGCCTTTAAGCACCGGCTCCTTTCCGATCGAGCCCAACCCCTTGCCGTGGATCACGCGCACGCAGCGCAAACCGCGCTTGACCGCGTCGCGAATGAACTCGGCGAGCGCTTCGCGCGCCTCTTCCCGGCGCAAGCCGTGCAGGTCGAGCTGATCCTGCACGATCCAATGGCCGCGCCGCAGCTTGCGCACGACTTCGTGGCCGATGCCGGGGCGACAGTAGGAAAGCGTTTCGTCGGTATCGAGCAACACGTCGGGGTCGAATTCGTCCGAGATCGCTTCGTCGAGGACCGCCCGCTCGTCGAGCTGCGTCTGGATCGGCAGCGCCGGTGGCGGGGTTCGGCCGTGCTCCGCGCGTGGCGGTGCCGCGAGCGGCGCCACGTCGCCGATCTCGCGGCGAAACAGGTCGGAGTCGGCCGCTGCCTCGCGGGCCGCCTTGGCCGCGGCCACGCGAGCGCGCTCGCGTTCGGCCGCGCTCTCTTTCAGGGCGTCCCGTAAAGCGGCGAGATCGGACAATCCGGTTCCGCGCGTGCTGCGTTCCGCGCTCGCGGGTTTCGTGCCGCCCGGATGCAATCGGTGTTTCGACATGGTTTCGCCACAACTGACTCGCGCGCCGCGCTCAGAGACGGAGCGCGACGCCCATACTACGCAAGCGCGTTTCAGCAACGATCGGCTTCGTGGCTCATCACGCGCTCTTGATGCACCTCGTGGATGCTCTCGAGATAGCGCTGCGCGTCGAGCGCGGCCATGCAGCCCGTGCCCGCGCTCGTGATCGCCTGGCGATAGACGTGATCCTGCACGTCGCCGGCCGCGAAAACGCCCGGGATGCTCGTGGCCGTTGCGTTGCCGTTCAAGCCGCCGTTCGTGATGATGTAGCCGTTTTTCATTTCGAGCTGGCCGGCAAAGATGTCGGTGTTCGGCTTGTGCCCGATCGCGACGAAGAGGCCTTGCAGCGCGACATCGGTCGTGACGCCTGTTTGCGTGTGCTTGATCCGCACACCCGTTACGCCGGAATCGTCGCCCTTCACCTCGTCGAGTACATGGTTCCACTTGATTTCGACGACGCCTTCCTTTTCCTTCGCGAGGAGACGGTCGATGAGGATCGGCTCGGCGCGGAACTTGTCGCGCCGATGGACGACCGTGACCTTGCTCGCGATCCCCGCGAGGTAGAGCGCTTCCTCGACGGCCGTATTGCCGCCGCCGACGACAGCCACGTGCTGCTGCTTGTAGAAGAAGCCGTCGCAGGTGGCGCAGGCCGACACGCCGCGGCCCATGAACGCCTCCTCGGACGGCAGCCCCAGATATTGCGCCGAGGCGCCCGTGGCGATGATCAGCGCGTCGCAGGTGTATTCGCCCGAATCGCCGATGAGCCTGAGCGGCCGCTCGTTCAGCTTCGCGGTATGGATGTGATCGAAGACGATCTCCGTCTTGAAGCGTTCGGCGTGTTCGAGAAAGCGCTGCATCAGCTCGGGGCCCTGAACGCCGTTCGCGTCCGCCGGCCAGTTTTCGACGTCGGTCGTCGTCATGAGCTGACCGCCTTGCGCCAAGCCCGTGATGAGAAGCGGCGACAGGTTGGCGCGCGCGGCGTACACGGCGGCCGTGTAGCCGGCGGGGCCGGAACCGAGGATGAGCACTTTGGCGTGTTTGCGCGTGGACATGGTCTTGATCCTAAGAAATGCTTTGAGCAGCAACCGATCGGCCGGACGCCGAGCGCGGGTTCTCGCGAACGACTCGGGGGACTACGGCCGTAGGTGGGGCGTACCCGCGCATTATAAAGGGGCCTGCCGGACGCTGCCGCCTGGGCTTTTTCTATCGCGGCGATAGCCTGGTATATCGGTATCCAAAATCGGCGGGCGCGCGTTGCATGGAACGCACGTTACCGTCATTTACAGCGCGGTGCTCAACGCAGCGTTTACAATAGGCCGCATCGTACGATCGGGGCGACGGCGCACTCCGGCGCGCCCGCCAAGCCTTTACGGATTCATGGCCAAAGCTCCTTATTCCGCGCACACGCAAGCGCTGCCGCATCGCATGTCGCGTCTTTTCACCGAGATTCGCTGGATCTTGCAGGTCGCGCTCTGCGTGTTCCTCGTGATGGCGCTCGTCAGCTACAGCCGCCGCGATCCGAGCTGGACGCACGCGGCGCAGGTCGACCATATCGCGAATTGGGCGGGCCGCGTCGGCGCCTGGTCGTCGGACATCCTGCTGCTGCTGTTCGGCCTTTCCGCCTACTGGTGGGTGGTGCTGCTCGCGCGGCGCATCGCCGCCAACTACCGGCTTCTCACGCGCCAGGCGGAAGCCCCAGAGCAAGCGCCGCGCGACTCCTGGCTCGCCGACGCGTTGGCGTTCACGCTAGTGCTGCTCGCTTGCGACGGCATCGAGGCGCTGCGGATGTGGTCGCTGCGCGTGCAGTTGCCGCGCGCGCCGGGCGGCATCGTCGGTGACGCCGTCGCGCGCGGCGTATCCCACGCGCTCGGCTTCACGGGCGGCACGCTCGCGTTGCTGATCGCGCTGGGTGTCGGCTTGTCGCTCTATTTCCGGTTTTCGTGGCTGTCGGTGGCCGAGCGCGTCGGCGACAAGCTGATTTCGGCCGTCACGCTCGCGAAGCTGCGCCGCGAGGCCGGCCGGGATCGCAAGGCGGGCGTCGAGGCGGCCGTCAAGCGCGAGGGCAAGGTCGAGCAAAGCCGCGTGCGGCTCGAGGAGCACGAGCCGGTGACGATCGTGCCGCCCGTCGTTGCGCCGGCCAAGTCCGAGCGTGTCGAAAAAGAAAAGCAGGTGCCGCTGTTCGCGGACCTGCCCGGCGATACGACGCTGCCGCCGATCGCGTTGCTCGATGCCGCGCCGGCCGTGCAGGAAACAGTATCGGCCGACACGCTGGAGTTCACTTCGCGCCTCATCGAAAAGAAGCTCAAGGATTTCGGCGTCGACGTGAGCGTCGTGGCCGCTTACCCGGGGCCTGTCGTCACGCGCTACGAGATCGAGCCGGCCACCGGCGTGAAGGGCAGCCAGATCGTCAATCTCGCCAAGGACCTTGCGCGCTCGCTGTCGCTCGTGTCGATCCGCGTCGTCGAGACGATTCCGGGCAAGAACTATATGGCGCTCGAGCTGCCGAACCAACGGCGTCAGACCGTGCGGCTTTCGGAAATCCTCGGCTCCGAGGTCTATGCAGACGCAGGCTCGAAGCTGACGATCGGCCTCGGCAAGGACATCGGCGGCAAGCCCGTGTGCGCCGATCTCGCGAAGATGCCGCACCTGCTCGTGGCCGGTACGACGGGCTCGGGCAAGTCGGTCGGGATCAACGCGATGATCCTTTCGCTCGTCTATAAGGCGAGCGCCGAGCAGGTCCGGATGATTCTCATCGATCCGAAGATGCTCGAGATGAGCGTCTATGAAGGCATTCCGCATCTGCTTTGCCCCGTCGTCACCGATATGCGGCAAGCCGGCCACGCGCTCAATTGGACCGTCGCCGAAATGGAGCGCCGCTACAAGCTGATGAGCAAGCTCGGCGTGCGCAATCTCGCGAGCTACAACAACAAGATCGAGGAAGCGGCCAAACGCGACGAGAAGCTGCCGAATCCGTTCAGTCTGACGCCCGACGATCCCGAGCCGCTCACGCGGTTGCCCAACATCGTCGTGGTCATCGACGAGCTGGCGGACCTGATGATGGTCGTCGGCAAGAAAGTCGAGGAGCTCATCGCCCGCATCGCGCAAAAGGCACGCGCGGCGGGCATCCACCTGATCCTCGCGACGCAGCGGCCGTCGGTCGACGTGATCACGGGTCTCATCAAGGCGAACGTGCCGACGCGCATCGCGTTCCAGGTATCGTCGAAGATCGACTCGCGCACCATCCTCGATCAGCAGGGCGCCGAATCGTTGCTCGGCATGGGCGACATGCTCTATCTGCCGCCCGGAACGGGCTTGCCCGTGCGCGTTCACGGCGCGTTCGTGTCGGACGACGAAGTGCATCGCGTCGTCGAGAAGCTGAAGGAGCACGGCGAGCCGAATTACATCGAAGGCATTCTCGAAGGCGGGATCGCGGGCGAGGGCGACGAAGGTTCGGCGGACGGGGCCGGTGCGGCGGCGGGCGGCGGCGAGGCCGATCCGCTTTACGATCAGGCCGTCGAGATTGTCGTCAAGCATCGGCGCGCGTCGATCTCGCTCGTGCAGCGGCATTTGCGCATCGGCTACAACCGCGCCGCGCGGCTGCTCGAGCAAATGGAGCAGTCAGGGCTCGTTTCGGCGATGTCGTCCAACGGCAATCGCGAGATTCTCGTGCCGGCGCGCGACAGCGACTAGGCCGCCCACACAGCCCCTCGGCAAAATGTCGTCGGCGGCGAGTTCATCACGGAGAAAAACTTATATGCAGCATCCTCTCAGCCGTTATGCCCCCGGTTCGTTTTCGTTCGGGGGGCGCGGCCTCGCCCGCGCCGGCTCGGCGGGCCGACGCTTCATGGCGGCACTGCTCGGTGCAGCGCTCGTCGTTGCCGCGCCTGCCGCGTTCGCGAGCGGTACGGAGCAACTGAAAGCGTTCGTCGCGCAGGTGCACTCGGCGCGCGGCGACTTCGTGCAAAAGGAAATCAAGGCGCCTTCCAAGGCGCAGACCCCGAACGGCATGGCGCAGCCGAGCGTCAGCGGCACGTCCAGCGGGACTTTCGTTTTCTCGCGCCCGGGCAAATTTATCTGGACGTATGAGAAGCCTTATGAGCAGGTGCTGCAGGCCGATGGCGAGAACCTCTACGTCTATGACAAGGACTTGAACCAGGTGACCGTTCGCAAGCTCGGCGGCGCGCTCGGCGCGAGCCCGGCGGCGATCCTCTTCGGCAGCAACGATCTCGAGCAGAATTTCACGCTGCGCGATGCCGGGGTGAAAGCCGGCATCGACTGGCTCGAGCTGACGCCGAAGGCGCATGACACGCAGTTCGAGCGCGTCGGCATCGGCTTTCGCGACGGGAACCTCGAGGCGATGGAACTGCACGACGTATTCGGCAACGTGACGCTGCTCACGTTCTCGAACATCCAGAAGAACCCGCCGTTGAAGCCGGACGCGTTCCAGTTCGCGGTGCCGAAAGGTGCCGACGTCATCAACGGGTAACGCCATGTTTGAAGAGCCCCGCGGCAATATACCGCTCGCCGAGCGGTTGAGGCCGCGCACGATCGACGAGGTGATCGGCCAGAAGCATCTGCTCGGGCCGATGAAGCCGTTGCGCGTCGCGTTCGAATCGGGCGAGCCGCATTCGATGATTCTTTGGGGACCGCCCGGGGTCGGCAAGACCACGCTGGCGCGGCTCATGGCGAATGCGTTCGATGCCGAATTCATCGCGCTGTCGGCGGTGCTGTCGGGCGTGAAGGACATTCGGGAGGCCGTCGAGCTCGCGCAGGCGCATCGCGCGCATGGCCGCCGCACGCTCGTGTTCGTCGACGAAGTGCATCGTTTCAACAAGAGCCAGCAGGACGCGTTTTTGCCGCACGTCGAGTCGGGGCTCTTCGTCTTCATCGGAGCGACCACGGAGAACCCGTCGTTCGAGGTCAACAGTGCGTTGTTGTCGCGCGCGGCCGTCTACGTGCTCAAGAGCCTCGACGACGACGAGCAGCACGAGCTGCTCGAGCGCGCGCTGACCGAACTCGGGGGATGGCGCGTCACGGACGAGGCCAAGCAGGTGCTGATCGGCGCGGCGGACGGCGACGGCCGCAAGCTGCTGAACAACGTCGAGATCGCTGTTCGCGCGGCGGCGGCGCGCAAGGCGGACGAGATCGACGGCGAGCTGATCGCCAGCGCGCTGACTGAAAATCTGCGTCGCTTCGACAAGGGCGGAGATGCATTCTACGATCAGATCAGCGCCTTGCATAAGTCGGTTCGCGGCAGCAATCCGGATGGTGCCCTCTATTGGTTTTGCCGCATGCTCGACGGCGGCGCGGACCCGCGTTATCTCGCGCGCCGCATCGTCCGGATGGCCTGGGAGGACATCGGGCTCGCCGATCCGCGCGCGCCGCGCATCGCGCTCGACGCCGCCGAAACCTACGAGCGCCTCGGCACGCCGGAGGGGGAACTGGCGCTCGCTCAGGCGGTGATTTATCTGGCCGTGGCGCCGAAGTCGAACGCGGGCTACGCCGCGTACAACGAGGCGCGTGCGTTCGTCGGCAAGGACCGCTCGCGCGGCGTGCCCGTTCATCTGCGCAATGCGCCGACGAAGCTGATGGAATCGCTCGGCTACGGCCGCGAATACCGCTACGCGCACGACGAGCCCGACGCGTATGCGGCCGGCGAGACATACCTGCCCGACGGCATGCGCGAGCCGCATTGGTACCGCCCGACGCCACGAGGGCTCGAGGGCAAGATCGGCGAAAAGCTCGCGCGGCTCGCCGAGCTCGACGCCGCGTGGCGCGAAGCGCACAAGTCCAAGGGCGACTGACCGATCCGGGCGAACGAAGGGCCGCTGAGCCGTCCGATTTCCCAAGGCGGACCGGGGGTTGCCTTACCGGTGCGCTAAAATCGCCTCCTTACTCCACGACACACGCTTTTTCCCATGCTCGACATTCAGTTGCTGCGCAAAGACCTCGAAGGAGTCGCGAAGCGCCTTGCCGCGCGCGGCTATACGCTCGACGTCGCGGCCTTCTCGGCGCTCGAGGCCGAACGCCGGGCCATTCAGACTCGCACCGAAGAACTGCAGGCGCGCCGCAATAGTCTGTCGAAGCAGATTGGCGCGATGAAGGGGCGCGGTGAAGACACTTCGGCAGTGATGGCCGAAGTGAGCGGCATAGGCGACGAGATGAAGGCTTCGGCTGCTGAGCTCGATGACGTGCAGGCGCGCGTATCGAAGCTGATGCTCGAAATGCCGAATCTGCCGCACGAGAGCGTGCCGCTCGGCGATGACGAAAGCGGCAATGTCGAAGTGCGCCGCTGGGGCGCGCCGCGCCAGTTCGATTTCGAAGTGAAGGATCACGTCGACGTCGGCACGCCGCTCGGCCTCGATTTCGAGACCGGCGCGAAGCTCGCCGGTGCCCGGTTCACGATGCTGCGCGGCGCGATGGCGCGTCTGCACCGCGCGCTCGCGCAGTTCATGCTCGATACGCATACGCAGCAGCATGGCTATACCGAGATCTATACGCCGTACATCGTCAATCCCGAGATCCTCTACGGTACCGGCCAGCTTCCGAAGTTCGCCGACGACATGTTCCGCGTCGAAAAGGGTGGCGGCGAAAACGTCATCACGCAGTACCTCATTTCGACGTCTGAGATTTCGCTGACGAACACGGTGCGCGAGAGCATCGTCGACGGCGAGGCATTGCCGGTGAAACTCACGGCGCATTCGCCGTGCTTTCGATCTGAGGCGGGAACGTATGGTCGGGACACGCGAGGCATGATTCGGCAGCATCAATTCGACAAGGTCGAGATGGTGCAGATCGTTGCGCCCGACACGTCGTACGGAGCACTCGAGCAGATGGTTACGCATGCCGAGGCGATCCTTCAAAAGCTGGAGCTGCCGTATCGCGTGATCACGCTTTGTACCGGCGATATGGGCTTTTCGGCGGCGAAGACCTATGACCTCGAAGTCTGGCTGCCCGCGCAGAACACGTATCGCGAGATCTCGAGCTGCTCGAATACCGAGGCGTTCCAAGCGCGCCGCATGCAGGCGCGTTTCCGCAACGCGCAGGGCAAGCCGGAGCTCGTGCATACGCTGAACGGGTCGGGGCTCGCGGTGGGGCGCACGCTCGTCGCCGTGCTCGAGAACTTCCAGAATGCGGATGGTTCCGTCACGGTACCCACCGCGTTGCGTCCTTATCTCGGTGGGGTCGAACGGATCGCGCCTGCTGCGCTTTGAGACTCTAGCCGCGGGCGCTTTGATCCACGTCTGCGGTTCCCTCTCGTCTTGCAAAAAGGTCTTGGAATGTCCTGTCGGATGTTCTATAATCTTCGCTTCGCCAAACAGCGACCAGCTTGGTGAACACTGGATGGAGCGGTCCGCGCACGATGTTTATTGACGTGCGCCGCGAACGCGGCAACCGAAAAAGGAAAGGTGGCAGAGTGGTCGAATGCGCCGGACTCGAAATCCGGTGTACGGTTATACCGTACCGTGGGTTCGAATCCCACCCTTTCCGCCAATCAAGGCTCTCGGCCATTCCCACTGGACTCCCGGGCATGGGTCAGAAAAGGTCAACTGTCCAGCAATTCACCGGTGTATTCGTAGGCGACGGTGCCCTTCGGGTGCTCAAACCAGCCCGGGTCGCGATAATCATTGCGACTGAGCCCCTCGCGCACCTTCACGACGCTGAACATCCCGCCCATTTCCAAACCGCCGAACGGCCCCGTGCCCGTCATCATCGGCAGCGTGTTATCGGGTAGCGGCATTTCCATCCCGTTCATCGCGCCCCCCGTGGCGCCCATGGCCATGTAGTCGGGAACCAGCTTGTTGATGCGCTCGGCAATGTCTTGCTGAGGCACCCCGATCATGGTCGGCACCTGGTGTCCCATCGCATTCATTGTGTGGTGAGACTTATGGCAATGGAAGGCCCAGTCGCCCGGTCGGTCAGCGATAAATTCGATGGCGCGCATTTGTCCGACCGCGACGTCGACCGTCACCTCGGGCCAACGCGCGGCCGCCGGAATCCAGCCGCCATCGGTTCCCGCCACCACGAAGCTGTATCCGTGCAGATGGATGGGGTGATTCGTCATCGTGAGATTGCCGATGCGAATGCGGACGCGGTCTCCGGCTCGGACAGGCAGCGGGTCGATGCCCGGAAACACCCGGGAATTCCAGGTCCACATATTGAAGTCCGTCATCTCGTTGACGCGCGGCGTAAAGCTCCCTGGGTCGATGTCATAGGCGGACATGAGGAACACGAAATCGCGATCCACGGGCATCACGCTGGCATCTCGCGGATGCACGATGAACATGCCCATCATGCCCATCGCCATTTGCACCATCTCGTCCGAGTGAGGGTGATACATGAACGTGCCGGCACGCTCGAGCTGGAATTCGTACACAAACGTCTTGCCCGGCGGAATGTGCGGTTGCGTGAGGCCCGCGACACCATCCATGCCGTTCGGCAAGCGCATGCCGTGCCAGTGGACGGCAGTGTGCTCGGGAAGCTTGTTGGTCACGAAAATGCGGACCTTGTCGCCTTCCACCGCCTCGATCGTTGGGCCCGGGGCTTGTCCGTTATAGCCCCAGAGGTTTGCATTCATGCCCGGTGCCAGCTCGCGCACGACGGGCTCCGCAACGAGATGGAATTCCTTCCATTCGTTTTTTATGCGCCAGGGAAGCGTCCAGCCGTTGAGCGTGGCAACAGGCGTGTACGGTCTGCCGTTCGGCGGGATAAGTGGAGGTTGCGTTGCGGCCTTTGCCATCGTCGGCGCTTCGGGCAGCGATGCGGCAGCTGTCTTGCTGACCAGTGCCGCACCCAAAAGCGCCGCGCCGGAGCCACTGAGAAATTGTCGGCGTGAAACCA
Organism: Trinickia symbiotica; assembly: GCF_003028655.1. Classification (GTDB taxonomy): domain Bacteria; phylum Pseudomonadota; class Gammaproteobacteria; order Burkholderiales; family Burkholderiaceae; genus Trinickia; species Trinickia symbiotica_A. Next base: position 238,074 of record NZ_PYUC01000005.1, on the reverse strand, counting down.
TCTTATCTACCCTGTGAATTCGTGAGTGAAGCCGGCTGCGTCTCTGTCGAGTTGTGCGCGACGGTCGCCTGAGGCAAGCGGCCGCCAACGGCTAGCTGCAAATCGGTCTGCGCGAGCCAGTAGTCCTTCAGCGCCTGGATGTAGCCGTTCACTGCGCCGATTTGCTCACGTGAGTCGGCGAGCAGTTCAAACACACTCGCAAGCATGCCGTTGTACCGCAGGAGCATTTCGTCGGAAATCGCTTTGCGGATAGGCACAACCTCGTCGCGGTAGTGCTTGGCGACTTCATAACTCGTGACGTAACCCGCATATGACACCCGGACTTCGGAGCGTGCGTCGATCGCTGTCTGCGCGAGTCGGTTCACCGACTGCATGTACGTTGCTTCGGCGCGGCCCACTTTCGCGGAGCCCCAATCGAAAATAGGGACCTCGACGCTTATTTCGTAGCCTGGCTCGCGCCCCCTGTCAGACTCAAAATTGTTGAGGTAACCGACGTCCAGCACGTTGATGACTCGCGTCGCCTTGGTTAGCCCGAGGGAAGTGGCGAGGCTTTGCGTTTGCAGCTTCGCCGCCTGGATGTCGAGCCGATTCTGCATCGCGTAGCGCTCGATGTCATCGAGCTCGGGCTTGTCCTTGGGCAGGTCCGGCAGACGGTCGGGCAACTTGTATTCGCCTTGCGCTCCCCAGAGCCCCATCGTGCGCGTCAGTTTCTCGCGAGCGGCGGTGGCTTCCTGTTGAGTCTTGGCTGACTGCGCCACCGACTCGGCATAGAAGGCCTGCTCACGCTCATAGTCAAGTTTGCTGAAGTTGCCTGCTTGACGCATGCGCAGCGCCAACTCCGCACCGGCTTGCGCACTGTCTTTGACCTGAGCCGCATAGCGCGCCGCCTGTTGGGCGGCCACCGCGTTCACGTATGCTCGCTGGGCGTCGGCGGCGGCCGCAATCATGGCGTTGGCTGTAAGGAGTTTTGTCTGCTCGAACCGACGGCTTTCGATGCGTGTCGCGACCGGCATTGTCAGCACGCTCAGTACGCTGGTCGTGAACGACCGGTTGATTGTCAGGTCGCCGTTGCTTGCGCGGGTGCGGCTAAAGCTGAACCCCGGGTTCGGCAGGCGGCCAGCCTGCACGAGGTCGGCTTCGGAAATGCCCAGCTCGGCGTACGACGCTTGCAGATCGCGGTTATTCAGCAAGGCGAGCTGAACCGCGTCGTCCATCGTCAGCGGGTTCGCAAGGATCTCCTGTGTCCGCTTCGCGACCGTTTTTCGGTCTGCATCGGTCATGACGATGACGGCATCCTTTCCGAGCCGCTCAGAGGCCGTGGATGCGACAGTGTTGAATCCGCCGTCCTTCGAAAAGGTCGTACATCCCGCTAGGAATGCCACCACGCTGATTCCCGCCACAATTCGAGTCGAAACGAATGGCTGCCTCATTTTGGGGCTTCCCCGTGCACTGCGTGGTGCGCATGGGTGTTGTCGGTCGGCTTGGCTGACATGGCGTCGTGTTGTTGCATGCCGCCGTTGGCCGGTGCTTCGTTGACGGCGCGATTAAGCTGCTTCCAGCCAGGACCGTCCTCGTCTCGGTAGCGTTGGTAGTCCGCGAATGCGGAAGGCACCGTGATGGTCGGCACCGAGGCCGCAGGGTCCGTCGGGTCGGGAAGCGTTGTCTCGGCGTGCGCGAGCGCCGGCAGGATTGCCGCGGCGCCAAGGAGCGCTGCAGATATCAGTCGCATACGTTTTCTCGTCGTGAATTGCCTGGCGGGTCGACTATCGACCGCTAGGGCGGAAACGGATCGCGGTCCGCTTACCGCGATCGAGGACTAGACGAGAAAGGGGCGAGGAGGGCGCTCGATACCGTCGGTCACGAACGATACGTCACCGACGGAAGGCGGAAAGGAAGCGGCAGCGCCGGTAGCATTCGTGGAAACGGACACGACAGGAACAGCAGGCAGCGCCGTGCCGAAACAGCAGGACGCGCATATCGAACACGAATGGGGATGATGCGCATCACCATGGTCGTGATGCCGATCGTTGTGGGCGATCGCCGCGCCATGCATGGCATGGTGGTGCGCGGCCTCAACATGAGCTACGTGCTGGGGCGACGCCTCGGTCCGTTCAGCGTGCGCGGCAACACATTTCATCGAGATAGCCGCGAACGACTGAACCGGAAGGCTCAGCACCAGCAATACGACGATGAGGAGTTTGCGCCAGTACGACATAGGAGCGGAGTTTAGCATGCGGTTCAAAATGTGATCGATGCAGTCACCGCGCTGCCTTTCCGAATGAGTTCGTCGGAGCCGGCCCGCGCGTCGATCAACGGAAATCGTCCTAAACATACCCCGGGTACGGGCTCATCAGTCGCGAGATCGAGTAGGCTGCTGCGCAGATGGCCTCCGTGGTAGGCCATCCGGCTGAATTTTCCGCGCTTTGCGGTATAGCTACCTTGGATGCCGTTACGTTGACGTTTTTGATGATCTCAATGATGAACTCCTATCAAGTTCCCAAGAGGGCGCGGTCCAAGTCTCGCAAGTTGACGCAGAATGCCGGGCGCAGTGGCGGTGGCATCGAAGGACGCTTTGCGTTCCTCGAAATGGGCTTTTATGAGATCCGAGACCGCCTCTCCAAGATCGAGACGCGGGTGGATAGTCTCGAATCGAAATTTGACAAACTCGAATCCAAGGTCGACAAGCTCGAATCCAAGGTCGATAAGCTGGCATCGACGATGGATACGTTCGTCACTAAAGAGGAATTGCACCGTGAGCTTCACGGCCTGACCTGGCGCGTCGCGGGCGGCGCGATCGTGCTGCTGGCGGGCGTCTACTATATCGCCAGGTATGCGCACTAGCCGGTTCGAGCAGCGGCCCTGCTTCCCCGGAGGAAGAAAGTGCGCAAGCGTTAACCGCGATCAATGACGGCAACGCGCTCCACGCGGTTGCGCCCCGCGCGCTTGGCCGCATAAAGCGCTGCATCCGCGGCGCCGAGAAGCTCGCTCGCGTTCGAGGGTTCGCTTCCGTCGCTGCATGCGCATCCGGCGCTGACGGTAACGCGGCCGCCCGGCCCCGGCGCCGTCAAGCCGATCCCGATGACGGCGTTGCGCGCTTGTTCGGCCAGCCTCGTCGCAGCTTCGAGATCCGAGCCCGGCAGCACGATCACGAACTCCTCGCCGCCATAGCGAGCAACATATTCGCCCGCGCGCCCGGCTGTTCGCGCCAGGGCCTCGGCGACGGCACGCAGACAGGCGTCGCCGCGCAGATGGCCGAAAGCGTCGTTATATGCCTTGAAATTGTCGATATCGATCATGACGAGAGAAAGCGGCCGGCGATGCAGCCTCGCGCGATCGAAGTCCCTGCGGAAGTGTTCGTCGAAGTAATTGCGGTTGTAGACGCCTGTCAGTGCGTCGCGCGTGGAGGTCAGCAGCAGTGAGGCGTGGGCCTCGGCCAGCTGGCGATACAGCACGGTGACTTCCCATATCAGGACGCCGACGAGCACGCCCGGCGCAAGCATGCTGAAGACCCTCGCAACGTACCAGCCGACGGTAAACCGGCCCACGCTGAGCATATTCAAGCTCGCATCCACAAAGGAGGCCAGCAGCGCAATCGTGATCCATAAGTCGAGCACGGAACGTAGTCGCCCCTTGACGAGGACCAGCACGATCGCGAATGCGTCGAGCAAGCAGACGACGAGGGCGGTCGGGCTGATCCTCGGCGAATCGATGCCGGTCATCGGATAGAACGGCGCGGACAGATTCGCGTTTGCGACGAACACCCCGAGCACAGCCGCGAGCAGGGCGGGCATGCCGATGAGCGTCAGGATCCACTCGTGGAATCGAAAGCGGCCGGCCGGCGACCAATCGATCGATTGATCGCGCATCAGCATCGCGGTAGCGACGAGGAGCGGAAATCCACCATGCCAGAAGACCCACATCCATGCGGCGCTGTTGGGCCGCGCGCCGAGCAATCCCGTGTGCGAGAACACGCCCGGAAACATGAGCAATTGCAGCGCGACCGTGATGGCGGTGAACGCGTAGGCTCCGCCCAGGGCGCAGAGCATGGGCCGCTGCGTCGCGGCAAAACGGGCGCCCAGGAGGAATGCCGCGATCCCCGATGTCGTGAAGACGGTCAGCGCGCACATCGGCATGAACGGCCCCACGGGCGATAGTGGCTGCCGTGCCTGAGGCGCCGCGATCGCGAGCGCAAGCAGCACGAGCAACGCTGACGTTCCCGCACAAGCAGCTTGCTTGCGTGTCGCCGGTCCTATGAGCAGGCTTTCCATCGTTTGTTGCCGTCGCATCGTTGATTGATGGCTAGACCAGGGCTCGCCGCGGCACGAGAGGGACGCCGGACGACGCTGCGCTATTTTCCTACAAGTTGCTCGTCAACTGTCCGGCGAAAGGTGCCCCGATCGATACGGCCGATTGCCGTGTTTCGGGCCCCCCAGCGCTACCTTTCAATGTGCTTTCGCACTATGGCCCGGTCCCGCAAATTTCTTTGATATGAAATCGCCAGCTGGCCCCCAGGGGACCGACGGAAATCGCCTTGGGGACGGCGTCGCTCGATGCGGGCGTTGCACGCTACTCGCACGAGGGCCCATACAAGCGAGATTTGACTCGCTGGCCCGATAGGACGAAGCTACGGTTTGCCTGTTAAGCCCTGAACCGGAGCCCCATGATTTCATCGCTGACTGTTCGCCGTATCGCTGCCGACCAAGGCGCGATGCTGCGCGAGCTCCGCACGGCCGCGTTGCGCGAAGCCCCCTATGCATTCGGGGAGACGCTCGAGCAGGCGCTCGACGAGAAGACCGAGACGTTCGAAACCGTTGCCGCCCGCCAAGCGATATCGGATTCGTCCACATCGTTCATCCTCTATACGGAAGGGCATCCGGCCGGACTCATCGGTGCCTATTTCGACGATCGGCGCAAGGCATTCGTTTGCGCGCTATGGGTTGCCCCGGCTGTGCGCCATCTGCGCGGCGGCGAACTGCTCGTGAATACGGCGAGCGAATGGCTGGCGGCACATGGCGCGAACGAGGTGCATGCGTGGGTGACGGACGCCAATCGCACCGCCATGCGTTTTTACGAACGTCTCGGGTTCGGTCCCACCGGGGAGCACGAGCGCATGACGCGCGCGCCCGACGAATGGGAGACGCTGCTCGTGCGGCATGTGCCGCGCACTCACGATTGATGGGGGACGTCTCACTCGAAAATGCTGGCCGCGCGCGCGGACCCCTGTAAAATACGCGAAATTTTTTGCTTCAACGCCATGTCGCTGAACAAATCGCCATACTTCGAATTACGCAGCGGTTCCGTCGATACGCTCATGTTCGTCGTCAAGACGACGGATCTCGACGCGCTGAAGAGCGAGCTCACGCGACGCTTCGAAGCGACTCCCGAATTTTTTGCGGGCGACGTCGTCGCGATCGATCTTCGCCGTCTCGGCGAAGGCGAACGCATCCCGCTTGCCGAAATCGCGCATCTGCTGGACAGCGTCCGCATGCGTCCTCTCGGCATCGTCGCCGCGCCTCATCAGACCGGCTGGGCGGCGGACGCTGGCTTGCCGCTGCTCGAAGCGCGCGACAGGCGGGGCGGGGGCGCCAAGGCCGACGATCGGCAAGCGGACGAAGTCAAGCAGGCGGAACGCGCGGCCTCGCAGCCGCTTCCCGCTGCGGAAGCGCCGGGCAGGCAGGCACCGAGCGCCCAAACGCTCGTCGTCGACAGGCCGCTGCGGTCGGGCCAGCAGGTCTATGCCAAGGGAGACCTGATCGTGCTGGGGCTCGTCAGCCATGGCGCCGAAGTGATCGCGGAAGGCAATATTCACATCTACGCGCCGCTGCGCGGGCGCGCGCTCGCCGGCGTGCACGGCAACCACGGTGCGCGCATTTTCTGCACGTGTCTCGAGCCGGAACTGATCTCGATCGCCGGCATCTATCGAACGACTGAAAATCCGTTGCCGGCCGACGTTCTCGGCAAGTCGGTCCAGATCCGGCTTGCCGAAGAGAAGCTGATCATCGAACCGTTGAGGCTCACTTAGGACGCGCGAGTACGCGCCGCGCCGCGCGGGCCTCATCGAACTCATTTGACGAACAAGGGTAAGGGGAAATGGCAAAAATCGTTGTGGTGACTTCGGGCAAGGGCGGCGTGGGCAAAACGACCACGAGCGCGAGCTTTGCATCGGGACTCGCATTGAGAGGCCATAAGACGGCCGTCATCGATTTCGACGTCGGCTTGCGCAACCTCGATTTGATCATGGGCTGCGAGCGCCGCGTCGTCTACGATTTCATCAACGTGATCCAGGGTGAGGCCAACCTCAATCAGGCGCTCATCAAGGACAAGAAGTGCGAGAACCTGTATATCCTGCCGGCCTCGCAGACACGCGACAAGGACGCGTTGACGCTCGAGGGCGTCGAAAAGGTCATCAACGATCTGTCCGGCATGGGTTTCGACTACATCGTCTGTGATTCGCCGGCCGGCATCGAATCGGGCGCGCTCTACGCGATGCATTTCGCCGACGAGGCGCTCGTCGTGACGAACCCTGAAGTGTCGTCGGTGCGCGACTCGGATCGAATCCTGGGCATTCTCTCGTCGAAGACGAAGCGAGCAATCGAAGGCAAGGAGCCCATCAAGGAGCATCTGCTCATTACGCGCTACAACCCGAAGCGCGTCAGCGAAGGCGAGATGCTCTCGCTCTCCGATATCCAGGAAATTCTGCGCATCGAGCTGATCGGCGTCGTGCCCGAATCGGAAGCGGTCCTGCACGCGTCGAACCAGGGCTTGCCCGCCGTGCATATGGATGGTTCCGACGTGGCCGAATCCTACAAGGATGTCGTCGCGCGCTTTCTCGGCGAGGACAAGGCATTGCGCTTCACCGACTATCAGAAGCCGGGCTTGCTGCAGCGCCTGTTCGGCAACAGATAAGGGGGAGCCGCGATATGTCGATTCTTTCCTTTTTGCTCGGCGAGAAAAAGAAGTCCGCGGTCGTCGCGAAGGAGCGCCTGCAGCTCATCATCGCGCACGAGCGCGCGGGCGGGCGCCCGCCGGCCGATTATCTGCCCGCGCTGCAACGCGAGCTCGTTGCGGTCATCTCGAAGTACGTCAACATTTCCAATGACGACATCCGCGTGAGCCTCGAGCGCCAGGACAATCTCGAGGTTCTCGAAGTCAAAATCGAGATCCCGCAAATTTGACGGCGGCGCAGGCGGCTCATACCTGCATGGCCTCCTGCCTTTCTCAGCGCCGGCTGATCGATTCAGTTCCTCGCAATCACCCTGGAGGCTCGACGCGCTCGCACGAGCGTCCGCGCCTCAATTATTTGCCCGGCGTGTCGGTGCGCGGCTCCGCATTCGCGGGTTTATCCTCGAACAGCGGCTCGAGCGTTTTCGGTGAATCGGCCTCTGGCGCTGCTTCCCGCTTCGGTGTCAGATATCGATGCGAGAGCGCTTCGTAAAGCGGCGGAGCGAAGAGGCGCGACACGCGGCTCGAGACCAACGCCGTCGCCATCAGCGAAATCACGAGCGCATGGCCGTTGATCATTTCCATCACGATGACGAACGAGGTGATCGGCGATTGCGTGACGGCGGCCAGATAGCCGACCATCGCAAGTGCGATCAGCATCTGCAGTTGCATGCTCGTGAACGCGAAGTGCAGCAGATTGCCGAAACCCGCGCCAATCGATAGCGACGGGGCGAAGATGCCGCCCGGAATGCCGGGCAGGTACGAAGCGACCATCGAAGCCATCTTGGCGAACGGGTAGAGCATCGACAACTGCTCGCGACCCTCGAGCAAACCACGTGCTTCGGCATACCCGCTGCCGAACGTGTGGCCGCCGCTTGCGATGCCGACAACGGCGATCGCGAGGCCGCAGAGCGCGCCGAACACGACCGGCCGCTCGCGATGCAGGCTGGCGAGCGCGGCCGGTTGCCAGCGCGACGTATGGAGCAGCAACCATGCGAAGATGCCTCCGGCCACGCCCGTGACCAGCGCCGTGACGACTACGGCCAGCGCCAGCACGCCAGGGAAATGGGGCGAGACCTGAATCGTGCCGAAGTAGGTGTAGTTGCCGTTGAGCCCAAGCGCAATGACACCCGCCACGATGATGGCGGTGATCAGCACGCCGCTCGTGCGTACTTCGAAGCTGCGCGTCAGCTCTTCGATGGCGAAGACGATGCCGGCGAGCGGCGTGTTGAACGCGGCGGACAACCCCGCTGCGGCGCCCGCGAGCACAAGTTGCCGCTCGATCAGCGCCGTCGAGCGCGGATAGAAGCGCCGCAAGTTGTACATAAGCGTGGCGCCGATCTGCACGGTCGGCCCTTCGCGGCCGATCGTGAAGCCGCCGAGGATGCCGATGAACGACACGGCGATTTTCCCCGCGAGCAGCCGCAGCGCGAGCAGCCGAGGGCCGAGCGACGTCGTGCCTTCTTCGAGCGTCGCGATGACCTGCGGAATGCCGCTCCCTTCGGAACCACGGAAAAAGCGGCGCGTCACCAGGACAGAGAGGGCGCCGGCGGCGGGTGTGACGATGAGCGGCAGCCAACTATAGCGATGCTGCAACGCTAGAAACGCGCTGTAGCCCCAGTCGATCAGGCGTGCATAGAAGACCGCGACGAGGCCGACGGCGATCGCGCCGAGCCAGAAGACGCCATAGCGACGCCACAATTGCTGCGCACGCCGCAAGACGCTGTAACGGCGGGCGAAGGGAGCGCGGGACATGAATCTCGTGGCCAAAGCCGAGATTATACGACCCGGTCGCCGCAACCCGGACCGAAACCCAGCCGCGCGCCAGCGACGCGCGCTGAGCGGGACAGCAAATTACAAGCCTGTTAAAGCTGTGACCGTATGTTGGAGCCGTAATATCGACCGCTCACCGCGGGCGCCGATATTTGGGCGCTCGGGCTACGACAGCATGACGTCGAACGCCAGCACCGCCGCGATGGCGAGGGCGTTCGCGAGCAAAATTTCGAGCGCCACGCCTAGCCACGTCGTCGGCCGGAAGCGAAATGCAAGCAACAATGCGGCGAGCAATGCAAGCGCGACGATCGCTACGATGTCGGCATTGCCGAGTTCGATACCCATCGCCGGCTCCTCTCGCGGATCGGGAAGGTCTTGCTTTCAAAAGCGATACAGCGCTTTTCATGGGGTGCGCCGTACGACCCAGTATCGAGTCGCCAACTCGAGCGGACAAGATCGGAAAACCACTGACGCGGCGGGCCGATTGCGCTTTTCTAGCGCTCATGGACACGCGTTTCGAAGCGTGGCACGCGTCCTGTCTCGCCAATGGCACGAAGATTGGAATACTGAATTGCGCCGGGAATCTTTTTGGTCCGGCTTCGCCGAATTTGCTTTGACCGCATGAATGCTCGGGCGGCGCTGCTGCCGGTCCCGCCGTCAACCGGGAAGGTGAATCAATGAGTTCGTCAACCAGGCGATCGCTCGAAGTCGATTTTCTCCGAGGCGTGGTGCTGATCGTCATTGCGCTCGATCACATTTCGAGAGGCATCCTGCAATACGCCATGCTGCATAGCTATGCCTACTGCGACGCGGCCGAGGTGTTCGTGTTTCTCGGCGGGTACGCGTCGGCGGCGGCCCATGTCGGCGTGGCGGAACGCCGTGGCGAGGCGGCGGCGCGGCGTCGCTTCCTGAAGCGCGCATGGGAGATCTATCGCGCCTATCTGCTGACGGCGGCGCTGATGCTCGCGTGCGGTGCGTTGCTCACGCTGTTGCCGAACGCACCTGCCATCGATACGGGCTGGCAGGCATTCGTCCGTCACCCGTTGCGGGAACTCGCGAACATCGCGTCGTTTCGTGAACAGCCGTTCTTGTCCGCAGTATTGCCGATGTATGTGCTGTTCGCGCTTTGTGTGCCGTTCGCAGTGCGGCTCGCCCGCCGGTCGCCTTTGGCAATGCTTTCGTGGAGCGTGGCGGTCTGGGCCGTGGCGCCGTGGCTCGAAAACTGGCTGCCCCGCACCGGCGATGCGAACTGGCCGTTCAACCCTTTCGCATGGCAATTGATGTTTTCGTTCGGCATGCTGTGCCGGCTGCATCCGATTTCGGCCGACGTGCAGACATCGACGATGGGCAGAGCGATCACGCGCGTCGCATTCGTCGTCGCGTTGACGTTCGCTTTCGTCAAACTTTGCATCGATGGGCACCCATCGCCCGGCTTCATGAAACAAGACCTCGCGAGCGTGCGAATCGTCAGCTTTGTTTCTATTGCCTGGCTTTGCGCGCAGGCGGTGCGCCTTGGGTGGCTGCGATCGCTCGCCGATGCCATACCGGCGATCGTGACGGTCGGCAGGCAAGGTCTCGTCTGTTTCGTCGGCGGCACGCTGGTATCGATCGGCGTCGATGCGGCCTTGCAACTGGCCGGCGTGCGAACGACGGAACTGCTGACCGATTGGCCGATACGGTTGCTGGGAGACGCATCGGCGATTGCCGTGCTCATCGGGCTCGGGAGCGTTGCGAGCCGCCTGAAAGCGGCCCGTGTTCAGCCGGCCAAGCTGCCGACGCGGATGGCGCCCGCGCGCGCGACGTCGCGCGAGCACCCGCGGCGGCCCCAGTGAGCCGGTCAGGACAATGACACGTCGCGCGTCTCACGCATGAGGAGAACAGCGAAGAGGCTGATCGCCGCGGCGACGGATACGTAGCCGCCGACCCAGGCGAGACCGCCGCGCGCGGCGAGCATCGTCGCGATGTAGGGCGCGACCGAGGCGCCGAGAATGCCGCCGAGGTTGTATGCGACGCCCGCGCCCGTGTAGCGCACACGCGTGGGGAAGAGCTCCGGGAGGAGCGCGCCCATCGGTGCGAAGGTGACGCCCATCAGGAAGAGCTCGATCGTCAGAAAGAGCGTGACGAGCGGTGCCGAGCCGCTGCTGACTAGCGGAGCCATCGCAAAGCCGGAGACGATAGCGGCTGTGATCCCCGCGATCAGGACAGGTCGCCGGCCGAACCGATCGCTTGCCCATGCGGAAAGCGGTGTGGCGATCGCCATGAAGACGACGGCGAAGCAGAGCATCGCGAGAAAGCTCTGCCGTGAGAAATGCAATGCCGATACACCGTACGAGAGCGTGAAGACGGTCGAGATATAGAAGAGCGTGTAACAGACCACCATCGCCAGTGCACCGAGCAGCGTCGGCCAACCGTGGTTCGCGAATAGCGAGACGAGGGGAACACGCACGCGCTCGCGCCGCTCGATCGCTGCCTGGAACGCTGGCGTTTCGGCAATCTTCAGCCGCACGTAGAGCCCGAGCGCAACGAGCACCGCGCTCAGAATGAACGGCACGCGCCACCCCCAGCTTCGAAACTGCGCATCGGATAGCGCGAGCGTCAACCCGAAAAAGAGGCCGTTCGACGCAAGAAACCCGACCGACGGTCCGAGCTGAGGGAACATGCCGAACCAGCCGCGGCGTTGTGCCGGTGCGTATTCGGTGGCGAGCAATGCCGCGCCGCCCCATTCGCCGCCGAGCCCGATACCCTGTCCGAGTCGTAGGATGCACAGCAGTACGGGGGCTAGCCCGCCGATGGAATCGTAGCCGGGCACGAAGCCGATCAGCGTCGTGGAAAGGCCCATGACGAGCAGCGAAGCGACGAGCGTCGATTTGCGGCCGATCCGGTCGCCGAAATGGCCGAACAGGAGCGACCCGATCGGCCGCGCGATGAAGGCGAGGCCGAAAGTGACGAATGCCGATAGCGCCTGCGCGGTGGCCGAACTATGCGGAAAAAACACCGGCCCGATGACAAGTGCGGCGGCGGTCGCGTAGACGTAGAAGTCGTAGAACTCGATCGCCGTGCCGATGAAGCTGGCGAATACGATACGCGAGCGGCTCGATGCGTTTGCCGCGTCGGAAGAGGATGCCACGGCGGGGGAAGACGGCGAAGCCGACATGTCTTTGGTCTCCATGTTTGTCGGGACGCGCTCGAGCGTCACAGCGCGCGATAGCGCGCGTGACGGGCTCGCGACGCGTCGTTCGCCGCGATCCGGGCGCGGGGTGCCCGGAATTATAAGACGCTAATCGAACGCTTGTGCTTGAGGCAGGGCGAGCGTGCGGAGCTGGAATTTGCCGTCGTCGTTGAAGAGCCAGTCTTCCATCATCTCGATCTGGCCGAGCCGATTGAGCAGCTTTGGCGGCGGCGGCGGCAGCGGCGATGCGCGGCGTAGCGTCGCCAGCGCGGTCGCTTCCGCGTCGTCATCGCCGTTGGTCCGGTAAACCGAGGACGAGACGACTTCGCCGTTCCGATTGACCGTAAACGCGACGACCACGAGCGAACGCAGCATCGCTTGCGGTGCGCGCTTGAGCACGTAAGACGGATTGCGCTCGGTGATCCGTTGGGCAACGGCATACCGATATTGATCGAGGGTCAGGCTGTTGACGGCGGCCGGGGGCGGCAGCGTCAGCGCGGAGGGACGCTCGGGTGGGGTGAACGTGCAGGCGCCCGTGACGAGCAATGCGCCGAAGGAAACGAGTTGCCACAACCCATGGGCGCGCAAGATGGGCGGGCGACGACGGTTGACGATGGTGAGCATGGCAGTGGTGCGATGAAGCTTCCGATGAGCGCTCGTGTGAGCGCGATGAAGAGCGTTGATAAGAGCCTAGGCGAAGCAGCGTGGTTGCGCATCCCGATTCGCCCTGCCTAGGTGCGGCTCCTAACGGGGCCCAACTCAATAGGTGATCAGCGATTCCGACCACCAGTGCGTGCCCATCTCTCCGCTCCCATCGCGGATCCACTCGTAGTCCCCGATTCCCGCTCCCTCCCCCGGCCAGGGATTCATGAAGTACACCAGGGAGCCGTCATCGTCGTAGCCGTCTATGACAATGAAATGTCCGCCGCCGCCGTACCAGTTCCACAGAACGACAATGGGATGTCCGCGCATGATCGCCGATCGCACTGCCGGATACGCGAGCGGTTCCGTGTAGTACTGAGAATCGCGTCGGCCCCAATACCAGAGGATCCCGGCAATTCCCGTCGTTCCCGCGAGATAGTTCGGCGAGTTTGCTGCGTCGTCCCAATAGAACGGATAGTTCGCGCAAGCGTAGTCGATCGAGCCGACCCAGTTCTCAATCGCGCACTGCGTCGCGGGGACGCCGCGGAAGGCGAGCACGGCGGAGGCGTCGGCGTCCCAGCACCATTCGCTGTGCTCCTGTTCGACGACCGGAAGGTCGAGTTGATCAGCGGCGGCGAATGCGGCCGGAGGGAGGCCGAGCAATAGAACCGCGATGAATGCGGTGACGACAAGGGCAAGCCCCATGCGAAAGTCCATGCGCGTCTCCTCACCGGATGAAGCGAGGATCGCGCATGCCGAGGCGCACGTGCTCGATGAGCCTGCTTTCAACATCCGATTCGGGTTGGGGTGGGGCCGAAAAGCCCTCCGTCCGGAACTGCTCGCCGTAAAGCGCGGCGCGCGCGCTCGCGAGCGGAACGTAGCTTCGTCGGACGGGTTCGCTGAAGGCCGAGGGGTAGGTCACTTCGATGAAGTCGGCTACGGCCTGCAAGCTGCGGATGAAGCGTAATCGTGGACGCGGCGTCTCGGCGGCATAGCGCGCTTCGACGCCCGCGACTTCCGCGGCGAGTCCGCTTGCGCCGGCAGCCACCATTTTCCACTCGTTGCGGACACGCTCGACGGTCAGAAGCCCTGCCGGTTTGCCGGCCACGATCACTAAGAAGCGCCATTGCCCGGTGACTCGAAGGCAGGCATCGAGCGGCTGTCCGGCCAACAGCGCGACGGGGTCGACGAGATTGGTTTCGAAGCCGTCACCGAGTGACGCGTGACGCAATTGAGCGTAATCGTCAACGGCCATGACGCGATTGATGCCGTTTGCGTTCGAGTTGGCACTCAGGCGATTGGCAAGGCCATGCAGCGCCGCTTCCGCTGCTTGACGCTGCGGCGTGCCGAGGGCGGCCGCGATCCAACCTGGCGCAAGGGCCGTGTCGACGCTCGCCGGGCCGCCCACTTGTGCCGATGCGGAGCATGACATCAATAGCGCTATCGCGGGCACCAGTATCGTATGCGATCTTCGTGCGTGCATGGGCTGTCTCCCGGCGTACAGGCAAATCACCTCGAGCAAATCACTTGCCTATGCGGATTGGGTTAAGCGTCATGGCGAGAGGCGGCACGGAACTCGAATCGCTGCCAATCGGAGCTTATGTCGCATCTGTTGGGAAAAGCATTGCCAAATCAGGTTTTCCCGCCGTAAGGTCCGATCTCTCAACCGAGTACGCCAGGCCCCGGCCAAGGCCGATTTAACAACCAAAAACCCAACGTTTGAGAAATCGACTTATTGATCTCGACGATTCGGGCGATTAAGTGCGGATTTCTCATATATGGGGATGGTGGGGTGATATAAAAATTTGAAAATAATCTAATTACCTTGTATCTTCGATCTGCCAAACGATAAAAAGAACCGTCTGCCTCGCGGCTCGGAGGCAAGGTGGCAATTTGATAACTACTCTGGGGGGCAGCATGCTTCGTGAGTTTATCGATTCCTCACTACAGAACGCGGTGAATATTGACGTCTGGTTCAATGCGCTCGTTGAGGTGGGGCGGCGCCACCAACTCGAGTACACGACCTTCGCGCTACTGCCAAGAGATAGCCTGCCCTATAGTGAGGTGTTTTATAAGAGCAATTACTCCGCCGTGTGGCAGAAAATCTACGAGCAAAAGCGATATGCGGAGATCGACCCGATCGTTCGGCATTGCAGGTCAAAGATGACTCCCCTTGTTTGGGGAAGCGAAACCTTCATTGGCGCGCAGGAAGAGGCGCTCTATGAGCAGGCATGCGCATTCGGGTCGAGATGGGGCGTGGCGCTACCGATTCACGGCCCAAAGCACGAGGTCGGCATGCTGTGTTTCGCAAGCAGCGTCCGATCGGATGAAGCAAAGCGTGATGCCGTCTCGAGCCTGCCCGAATTAGGTCTTGTGCGCGACTTCGCATCTCCGGCAGGTCTCTCACTCGCAAGGCAGAAAACGAGCGCCGTCGCACCCAAGCTCACGCCGCGAGAGATGGAATGCCTGAAGTGGATGTCGTTGGGAAAGGGGACTTGGGAGATTTCGCAGATTCTCCGTTGCTCGCAGTCGACGATCAACTATCACATCACCAATATCCGCATCAAAATGGGGGTTCATTCGAGAAGCGCCGCGATGATCAAGGCCGTCGGGATGGGACTGATCGAATTGTGACGCGGGACCTGGGGCGGGGGTGGCGGAGGGCGTGGGATTCGAACCCACGAAGGCCGTGAAGCCTTGCCGGTTTTCAAGACCGGTGCATTCAACCGCTCTGCCAGCCCTCCGAGGACGGCGATTGTAACTCGAAACGGCCGCGCCGACGCTGCCAGCGTCAGCGAACCGGCTCGCTCTCGGCGCCGCCTTCGTGACGATCGCGTAGAAAAAGCGCCTGCAAATCGTTGAGAAACCGCGACCCGAGCGGCGTTGGCGCGATGTGCTCGTAGTCGCGCACGATCAGCCCGCGGCGTTCCGCTTCTTGCAGCGCCGGTTCGATCGAAGTCATCGTGAGCCCCGTCCTTTCGAGGAACCGATGGACGGGGAATCCTTCTTTCAGCCGCAGCGCGTTTAGCATGAACTCGAAAGGCAGATCGTGCGTATCGACCTCGTGCTCCTCCTGTACCGGCGTTCCCGCGCGCGCCTGCTCGATGAATGTGGCGGGGTGTTTATAGCGCGCTTGCCGGACGATTCGGTGTGCGAACGACAATTTCGAGTGCGCGCCGGCACCGATTCCTAGATAGTCGCCGAAGCGCCAATAGTTGAGGTTGTGCTTGCACTGCCGATTCGGCTTTGCGTAAGCCGATACTTCATAGTGCTCGTAACCGGCCTGGGCCACGCGTTCATGAATCCAATCCTGCATGTCGGCCGAAGCGTCGTCGTCGGGCAACGCCGGCGGGTATTTCGCAAAGAGCGTATTCGGCTCGAGCGTCAAGTGATAGAGCGAGAGATGCGGGGGCGCATAGGAGAGCGCGGTCTCGACATCGGCCCGGCAAGCGTCGAGCGTCTGCCGCGGCAGCGCATACATCAGATCGAGATTGAAGTTGTCGAAATGGCGAGCCGCGATTTCCACCGCGCGATGGGCCTCGGCACTGCCGTGGATGCGTCCCAGCGCTTTCAGATGGGCGTCGTCGAAACTCTGAATGCCGACCGACAGCCGGTTGATGCCGCTCGCATGGAACTGAGCGAACTTGTCGGCTTCGAACGTGCCCGGATTCGCTTCGAGGGTGATTTCGGCATCGGCGTCGATCGGCAGCAAGGCACGCGCATCCGAAAGTAACCGATCGAGCCCGCGCGCCGAAAGCAGACTCGGCGTGCCTCCGCCGATGAAAATGGTATGGATGCGACGCCCCCAGACGAGCGGCAACGCCTGCTCGAGATCGGCGCGCAATGCGTCGAGGTAATCGTCCTCCGGGAAGCGCTCGCCTTTCCATTCATGCGAGTTGAAATCGCAGTAAGGACACTTGCGCACGCACCACGGGAAATGCACGTACAGCGCGAGCGGCGGGAGCGAGCTCAAGCTGATCTTTCCCGGAGCGAGAAAGGCCGTCACGACGCCGTCTCGGGTGGGGCCGTCCATCATGCCTCCATGAGTCGCGCGAGCATTGCGCGCAGCGCCAGCGCGCGATGACTATGGGTGTTTTTTACAGCGGGCTCGAGTTCGGCGGCGCTCGCGCCGAGCGCCGGCACGAAGAAATGCGGATCGTAGCCGAAGCCGTTCGCGCCGCGCGGCGCATCGAGAATCTCACCGTGCCAGCGGCCTTCGGCGACTAGCGGCTCCGGATCGTCGGCGTGACGCATCAGTACGAGCACGCAGTAGTAGTAAGCATGCCGATCGGCCACGCCGCGCAGCTCGGCCACCAGGCGTGCATTGTTGGCCGCATCGCTTTTCTCGCCGCCCGGCGCTTGGGCGAATCGCGCCGAGTACACGCCCGGCGCGCCGCCGAGTGCGCGCACGCACAAGCCGGAGTCGTCAGCGAGCGAAGGAAGCCCGGTCGACTGTGCCGCATGCCGCGCCTTGGCAAGCGCGTTCTCGATGAACGTCGCGTGCGGCTCTTCGGCCTCGGTGACCCCAAGCTGGCCCTGAGCGATGAGCTCGATTCCAGCCGCGCCGAGCAACGCTTCGAACTCGCGCAGCTTGCCCGCGTTATTCGAGGCGAGCACGACGCGACCGAACCTGCCGGGCACCGGCTGCGGCGCCGCGCAGGTGTTCCCTCCGATCTGTATGCTCCGTTCAGTCACGCCCCGTCTCCAACGCGGCCTTCTGACGCTCGATCAATTGCCCGATGCCTTCCTCCGCCAGATCGAGCAACGCGTTCATCTCCGCCCGCGAAAACGGAGAGCCTTCCGCCGTACCTTGCACTTCCACCAACCCGCCGCTGCCCGTCATGACGACATTCATGTCGGTATCGCAGCGCGAATCTTCGTCATAGTCGAGGTCGAGCACGGGCGTTCCGTCATAAATGCCGACCGAGATCGCCGCCACGTAATCGGTAATCGGCGAGCTCTCGATGCGGCCTGCCGCGATGAGCTTCGTCACCGCATCGTGCGCCGCAACGAACGCGCCCGTGATGCTCGCCGTGCGCGTGCCGCCGTCCGCCTGGATCACGTCGCAATCGATATGCAACGTGCGCGGGCCGAGCTGCTCGAGGTCGAATACCGCGCGCAGCGCCCGCCCGATGAGGCGTTGAATCTCCTGTGTGCGTCCGGTCTGCTTGCCGCGCGCCGCCTCGCGATCGCTGCGCGTGTGCGTCGCGCGCGGCAGCATGCCGTATTCGGCCGTGAGCCAGCCCTGACCTCGATCGCGCAGGAATTCCGGGACGCGCTCGAGCACGCTCGCCGTGCAGATCACTTTGGTCTCGCCGAACTCGACGAGCACCGAGCCTTCCGCATGTTTCGTGTAGTGGCGCGTGATGCGCACGTCGCGCAGCTCATCGGGGCGGCGTCCGCTCGGACGTTGGGCGGTATCGGTCATAGTGGGGATGAGAGCAAGGAAGGAAACCCCGATTTTACCGCCGCCGGCCCGAGCAAGCCCGCCGCCGCCCGTTGTCGCGCGCCGCCTGCGCCAGGAGACGGTTGCAAAAATGGGATAATGCACGCTCAACTCCCAATCGCGAGACGGACGATGATTTACAGCATGACAGGCTACGCGAGCGCCACGCGCGAGATCGCGGTTGCCGGGGCGACTGGAAGCATGAGCGTATCGGTCGAACTGCGCACCGTGAACTCTCGTTTTCTGGATCTGAATTTCCGCATGCCTGAAGAGGCGCGCGTCTGCGAGCCGACGCTGCGCGAAATGCTGATGACGAAGCTCTCGCGCGGCAAGGTCGACATCCGCATCAACGTGCAGCGCAGCGAGCAGGCGCCGAGCGCGGGCGCGCTCAACCACGAGGTCCTCGCACAGCTTGCTCAACTCGAACAGGCGGTGCTGAAGGCGTTTCCGGGCGCGGAACGCATGCGTAGCGGCGAGGTGCTGCGCTGGCCCGGCGTGCTGGCGGAAAGCGAGGCCTCGGCGGAGGCGCTGCGCGACGCGGTGCTCGCGTGCGGCAAGCAGGCGTTGACGGAGCTGATCGAAGTGAGGGCGCGTGAAGGCGCGCAGCTTGCGACGATGCTGCTCAACAACGTGACCGAGATGGAAGCGATCCTGCAGCGCATCGCGCCGCTCGTGCCGGAGCTCATCGCCAAGCATCAGCAGAAGATCGTGGAACGCCTGCAGGAAGCGCTCGGCATCGCCGCCCCCGACACGGCCGCGACGATTGTCTCACGCGAGGAGATCGCCGAGCGTATCCGTCAGGAAGTGACGATGTACGGCATCCGCATCGACATCGCCGAGGAGCTCTCGCGGCTCGCCGCGCACCTCGCGGAGACGCGGCACGTGATCGAGAAAGGCGGCAAGGTCGGCAAGCGGCTCGACTTCATGATGCAGGAGCTCAACCGCGAGGCGAACACGCTTGGCTCGAAGGCGGCGGCGAAGGAGCTGGCCGATGCCTCGATGACGCTGAAGCTGCTGATCGAGCAGATGCGCGAACAAGTGCAGAACCTGGAGTAAGCGAGTACACCGATGACCCACGCTACGCCCGAAGGCGGTGCCCAGCGCGATGCGGGCGCCGCGCCCCGCAACCCGTACGCCGGCGCTTATCCCGGCAATCTCTTCATGGTCGTCGCGCCGTCCGGCGCCGGCAAATCGACGCTCGTGAACGCATTGCTCGCGAAGGATCCGGCGATCCGCCTGTCGATCTCCTATACGACGCGCAAGCCGCGCCCGGGAGAGCAGGACGGGCAGCATTACCACTTCACCACAGTCGACGATTTCCTCGAGCGGCATGCGAGCGGCGAGTTCCTCGAGAGCGCCGAGGTGCACGGCAACTACTACGCGACGTCGCGCCTCTGGATCGAAGAGCAGATGAAAAGCGGCCACGACGTGCTGCTCGAAATCGACTGGCAGGGCGCGCAGCAGGTGAAGAAGCGGTTCCGCAACGCTGTCGAGATTTTCATCCTGCCGCCGTCGCTCGACGCGCTCGAGATCCGGCTCAAGAAGCGCGGGCAAGACGAGCCGAACGTCATCACGCGGCGGCTTCTCGCGGCCGGCAGCGAGATGGCGCATGCGTCCGAGGCCGAGTACGTGATCATCAACGAGCACTTCGAGCGCGCGCTTTCGGATCTGCAGTGCGTCGTCGACGCGACGCGTCTGCGTTTCGGTTCGCAATACGCGCGCCACAGCGAGCTTTTCGTCGAGCTCGGCATTCATCTGCCCCATGTCGAATGAGGGCGGGCCGTTGTGCACTTACGGTAGAATAAGCAACATATTGAGAAGGAATTCCCGAACATGGCTCGCATTACAGTCGAAGATTGCCTGAAGCAGATCCCGAATCGTTTCGAGCTGGCGCTCGCGGCGACGTACCGTGCCCGGCAACTGGCACAGGGTCACACGCCGAAGATCGAGAGCCGCGACAAGCCGACAGTCGTCGCGCTGCGCGAAATCGCGGCCGGGCAGGTCGGTATCGAGATGCTGAAGAAGGTACCCGTCTGAAGCACCGGGCGCGGAAGACCTGAGGGCGCCCGATGAGGGCGGTGTCGGGTCTTCCGCGATCGTGCGAAACGTGTACTCTGTCCTGCAACCCTGAACGGAGGCGAATATGAGCAATACCCCATCGTCTGCCTCCGCTGCCGCTGACGCCGAAGCACTCCACCTCGAACAAGAACACGAACACGAGGCGCCGGGCGCTGCCCGCAAGTACATCGACGCGGTTCTCGAACAGTCGTTCCGCCACCTGTTCGGGCCGACGGCCACCCCTGAGCAACCTCGCAAGCATGACGTCGTCTCGATCGCGAAGCTGACGTCGATGCTCGGCGGCTACATGAGCCCCGAGGAGATCAAGGAGGTCAAGGCCGCCTTCCATTTCAGCGACGAAGCCCATTTGGGCCAGTATCGTCAGAGCGGCGAACCCTATATCACGCATCCCGTCGCTGTCGCGGAGACGTGCGCGGGCTGGAAGCTCGACGCGCAGTCGATCATGGCCGCGCTGCTGCACGACGTGATGGAAGACCAGGGGGTGACGAAGGCCGAACTGGCGGAGCGCTTCGGTGCGAAAGTCGCCGAACTCGTCGACGGATTATCGAAGCTCGACAAGATGGAGTTTCGCAATCGCGAGGAGGCGCAGGCGGAAAACTTCCGCAAGATGCTGCTCGCGATGGCGCGCGATGTGCGCGTGATCCTGGTGAAGCTGGCGGACCGGCTGCACAACATGCGAACGCTCGGCGCGGTGCCGCCGGAAAAGCGGCGTCGCGTGGCGCGCGAAACACTCGATATCTACGCCCCCATCGCGCACCGGCTGGGCCTCAACAACACCTATCGCGAGCTCCAGGATCTCAGCTTCGCGAACTTCAACCCGAACCGCTATGCGACGCTCGAAAAGGCGGTGAAGGCCGCGCGCGGGAATCGGCGCGAGGTGGTCGGCAAGATCCTCGAGTCGGTGCAGCGCGCGATCGCCGATGCTCATATCGACGCCGAGGTAACGGGCCGCGAAAAGACGATTTTCAGCATCTACAAGAAGATGCGGGACAAGCAGCTTTCGTTCTCGCAGGTCCTCGATGTCTACGGTTTCCGTGTCGTGGTCGGCTCGCCGCTCGAGTGCTACACCTGCATCGGCGCGCTGCACGCGCTCTACAAGCCGGTCCCGGGCAAGTTCAAGGACTACATCGCGATTCCGAAGGTCAACGGCTATCAGTCGCTCCATACGACGCTCGTCGGTCCGTTCGGCGCTCCGATCGAGTTCCAGGTGCGTACGCGCAAGATGCACGAGATCGCGGAAGCGGGCGTGGCCGCGCATTGGCTCTACAAGAGCGGCGCCGCCGACCTCAACGACGTGCAAAAGCGTGCGCACCAGTGGCTGAAATCGCTGCTCGATATCCAAAGCGAAGCAGGCGATTCGAGCGAGTTCCTCGAGCACGTCAAGATCGACCTGTTTCCGGATGCGGTCTACGTCTTCACGCCGAAGTCGAAGATCATCGCATTGCCACGCGGCTCCACGGCGCTCGACTTCGCGTACTCGATCCATAGCGACCTCGGCAACCAATGCGTCGCCGTCAAGATCAACAACGAGCTGCTGCCGCTTCGCACCGAGCTGAAGAGCGGCGACATCGTCGAAGTGATCACGGCGCCGTATTCGAAGCCGAACCCTGCCTGGCTCGGCTTCGTACGCACGGGCAAGGCGCGCTCGGCGATCCGGCACTACCTGAAGACGATGCGTCTGAACGAATCGGTGCAGTTGGGCGAGCGCCTCGTCGACCAAGGTCTCAAGGGGTACGGTCTTTCGCTCGCGGACGTCGAGCCGGAGATCTGGGACAAGCTCGTGCAATGGACGGGCAACAAGAACCGTCAGGAGATCTTTGCAGATATCGGCCTCGGGCGGCGTGTCGCCGCGGTGATGGCCAAGCGCATCGAAGTACTCATCAGCGGGCGCGAAGCGGACGAAGACCATCCGCGCGGAGACCACGCCAACGCGCCGCATGCGCCCCCCGTCGTGATCACGGGGACCGAAGGCATGTCCGTGCAGTTATCGGCTTGCTGCCGGCCGATCCCGGGTGACGACATCATGGGCTACATCGGCATCGGGCTCGGCATGGCGATCCACACCACCGATTGCCGGGTTGCCCAGCGCATTCACCGGCGCGATCCGGGGCGCTGGATCGACGTGGCATGGGCGCCGCAGCCCGGACGGCTCTTCGACGTCGCGATCAAGGTGCTCGTCAAGAATACGAAGGGCGTCTTTGCACGCGTGGCGGCCGATATTACGTCGGCGGACGCGAATATCGTCCACATTGCGATGGACGAGGATTTGTCGCACGAGTCCACGTGCTTGCGTTTCGTGATCCAGGTCAGCGATCGCGTGCATCTCGCCAATGTGATGCGCCGGGTGCGGACGAATCCCGACGTCATTCGTATCGCGCGAGAGCGGCCCAGCGAAGAGGGGCACCATCGGCACGACGGTGGCATGCGCGTCGAGCGCGAGCGGGCCGATTATTGAGATGCACGTGTCCTAGAGCGGCGCGTGTCCTGGATCACCGCCGAAAAGGCGAAGGGCCTTCCGTTCGGAAGGCCCTTCGAAGATGGCGCGGCTGGCAGGATTCGAACCCACGACCCCTTGGTTCGTAGCCAAGTACTCTATCCAACTGAGCTACAGCCGCACGTCAGACGGTGCATTCACCGCTCGTCGCGGTGAAAGAAAAGAGCCTTCCGCAAAGAAGGCTCTCAAAAAGGTGGCGCGGCTGGCAGGATTCGAACCCACGACCCCTTGGTTCGTAGCCAAGTACTCTATCCAACTGAGCTACAGCCGCACGCAGAAGCGAAATTATAGCAAACTCCAGAAAAAAGGGAAGTGCTCGCCGCGCCCTCGTGTTAGCCCAACGTGAGAATGTCCGGTGCGTGCAAAGTAAGAATGTCCGCTCGATCGTGATCGAGCGAGGCGCGGATGGGAACAACAATGAGCGAGCGCGAAGTGGGACGGCTACGCGTGCTGGAGCAGGTACGCGCTGGGCGATTAAGTCAGATGGAGGCGGCGGCGATTTTGGAGCTCAGCACGCGGCAGGTGCGCCGGCTCGAGCGGCGCTACGCCGGCGCAGGCGCAGCGGGGCTGGTGCATGCGCTGCGCGGGCGTAGCTCCAACCGGGCCCTGCCGGCCGCGCAAGCGCAGGCCATCCAGGCGCTGTGGCACGTCATTACGCCGATTTTGGACCCACCTTGGCCTGCGAGAAGCTCGCCGAGCGGCATGGCGTGATGGTTTCGGTGGAGACGGTACGGCGCTTGATGAGCGAGGCCGGACTGTGGCATCCGAAGCGGGCGCGGCGCAAGCCGGTGCACGCGTTGCGCGAGCGGCGGGCCCGGCGCGGCGAACTGATTCAGATTGATGGCTCGCCGCATCAGTGGTTCGAACAGCGCGCCCCCGGCTGCACCTTGCTGGTATTCATCGACGATGCCACCGGTGAGTTGATGGCGCTGCGTTTCGTGCCGGCTGAGAGCACGCTGGCGTACATGGATTTGCTGCGCGAGTACATTCTCGCGCATGGCTTGCCGGTGGCGCTCTATAGCGATCGGCACAGCGTCTTTCGGGTCAACAACGGCAGCGGCGAGCCCGGCCCGACCCAATTCTCGCGAGCGCTGGCCGAGTTGGGCATCGAAGGCATTCACGCGAGTACGCCGCAAGCCAAAGGGCGCGTGGAACGCGCCAATCAGACCTTGCAGGACCGGTTGGTCAAGGAGTTGCGCCTGGCCGGCATCTCGGATATGAACCAGGCCAACGCTTGGTTGCCGACCTTCCTGCAGGCCTACAACCGACGCTTCGCGGTCGAGCCGCGCGTGGCGCTCGACGCTCATGTGCGGTATTGCGGCAAGCGAGCTGCGTTGGCCCATATTCTTGCGGTGCACGAGACACGCCGACTGTCAGCCAGCCTCAGTTGCCAGTTCTACCACCACATTCTGCAGGTCCGCGCGCCGGGCGGCGAGCGGCGCCTGAGCGGCGCGCAGGTGACACTGGTGACTTACCCCAATGGCCGCCTCGAGATGTACTGTGGCCCTCAGTCATTGAGCTTCGAGATGCGGGCGCGCAAGTCCGGCCAAGCGCCTTGCGCCGACAGCAAAACGGTGGATGCGCGTGTCCAGCAGGCGCTCACGCGCCGCTCCACGGCCCCTGCGCCCGCCCCCAATCACCCTTGGCGGCGATGGGTCAGTGCAGCCCCCAATCCGCGCGAGCTGCGCGCTCGATGAGCGTTCCGGTGCGGGCAGCGGCGCCGGTCTACGCCCGACGCCGCTGCCCGACACCGGACATTTCTAGTTTGCGCGCCACCGGACAATTCTATTTTGGGTTGACAGTGCTCGCCGCGCCCTCGTAAGCGTCTTCGGCCGCGAACCGCAGCAGCCGCCATTGCCGGGGCCGGTTCAGGCCGGTCTTATGTCGACTGCAACGATCGTGTACGCTAGAAGTTCGATTGAAGGAACCCTCGTAGTTTGGTTGAGCATCATGAACAAAGCTTTCGTGAAAGAGTCGGGCGACGACGACGCAGACGACGATCTGGAGATCACGCAGCCGGAGGTGCCGGCGGGCACAAGGAACTACATCACGCCCGCGGGCCACAAGCGCCTGCGGGACGAACTGCTGCACCTGATCGACGAGGAGCGGCCTGAGGTCGTGAAACTGGTTTCTTGGGCGGCCTCGAACGGGGACCGCTCCGAGAACGGCGATTACATTTACGGCAAACGGCGGCTGCGCGAGATCGATCGGCGCATTCGCTTTCTGACGAAACGGCTCGATTTGGCCGAAGTGGTGGACAGCAGCAAGCAGGAAAACGTCGATCAGGCGTTCTTCGGGGCGACGGTCGACTACGCCACTTCCGATGGCGAAACGCATACGGTCACGATCGTCGGCGTCGACGAAGTGGACCTCGAGCACGGTCACGTGAGCTGGATTTCGCCGATTGCGCGCGCGTTGCTGAAGGCGCGGATCGGGGACGTGGTTACGCTGCATACGCCCGCCGGAGCCGAGCAGATCGACGTGCTCGACGTACGGTATCCGTCAGCGGGTGAGTAAGCAGAAAGAAAAAAGGCGCCGCAAGCGGCGCCTTCGAGGGTGCAGCGGTTTCTTCGAAGCTTATTAGAACCGGTGACGGATACCGGCCGTGACAGCGACCTGGTTCGAAGTCGACGACGCCTTGAACGTGTTGAGGTCGGCAGTGAACGTACCGGCGCTGTTCATCACGTGCTGATATTCGCCTTGCAGGTACACGTCGGTACGCTTCGAGAGGTAGTAGTCGGCGAGCAGGCCGAGCGTTCCCCACTTCGGGCTGAGGCCGTTCAACTCGCCGTCCGTGTACGTGTATTCGGCGGCCAGATTGAGAGCCGGCGTCAGCGCGTAGCGGGCATTCACTTCGTAGTTGTTGAAGCGCATCGAGCCGGGCACGCCAAGGGCAGGCTGCAGGGAGATTGCCGTGCCGTTGCCGATGGTGCCGGTGCTGCTGATGCTCGTCGCACCGGTGAGGCGCGTCTGCGTGAACACGAAGCCGGCCGTTGCGGGGCCGAACGTGTAGTTCAGGCCGGCACCCCAGGTGCGTTGACGCTGAGCGAGGAACGGCGAGTCGGTCACGGCGCCGCCCGAGTTGAGCGGGCTCGCCGCCGACATCGAGCTCACTCCGCTATTCAACTGCATGTAAGCCGCGGCGAAGTTGAAGCCGGCAAAGCTATACGACGCGCCGACGCTGTACTCGCGGTTGTTCGAGAAACCGGTCGAGTTCGAGAACCCGTACATCGCGCCGAGCTTGAAGCCGGCGTAGTTCGCGCTTTGATAGTGAACCGAGTTGTTGACGCGGAACGTATTGTCGAGGTTGTCGTTATCGAACGGGTGGGCGAAGAACGTGCCGCCGTATTGCGTGCCGGTCAGCGAGAGCGGCCCGAGGTACTGGACGACGTCGTCATACTGACGACCGAGGGTCACGGCACCGAACTGGTCGCTCGACAGACCGACGAAAGCTTGACGGCCGAACTCACGGCCTTGCTGACCCAGCGTGCCGTTGGCGATGCTGAAGCCGTTTTCCAACGTGAAGATCGCCTTCAGGCCGCCGCCGAGGTCTTCAGCGCCGCGCAAGCCCCAACGGCTCGAGTTGATTGCGCCGTTCGATTCTTGCCAGAGGCTGTGGCCTCCGGAGTTGTTCGCGTAGGTGATACCGGCATCGATCAGGCCGTACAGCGTAACGCTGCTCTGTGCATGCGCCATCGTTGCGAATGCGCCGGCGAGAGCGCCGACCAGAAGCGTCTTTTTCATCTTTCTTACTCCATTTAACAGGAAGTTTATTTACGGCTTCGGGAAGCGATCATGCCCTAATAATGCGAGAGGCGAATCGAGCATGAAGACCGGCGCACAGCGAAAGAACCCCGGCTCTTCCCAACTCGGCCGAGTGTAAATATCTCTTCGCTCATATCGCCATTGCGATTCGCGCAATAAAGTATTCGTGTTCCCGCAACGGCGCGAGAAGTGCTCGGAAGCCTTGCCGGGCAAGGGGTTTGGCGGAAGTTCCCGCTTTTTTTCCTTGCATTCCGGATAATTGGATGTTGCGTTTTCGTCACAGGCGGACACCATGCGCGTCCCGCGGCTCGTGACAATTCGGTGACGATTATTGAGGGGTGGGAAATACAGGATTGCGGCGCGCGAGGATGATCGCCAGGCCGATCCTGATTAAACTAGGTTCTCTGCTCTAGCGAGCGGACTTTTTCGCGAACCGAAAAAGAGGTCTCCAAACCTTTGTCTGCGCGGCTCTCGGGCCGCGCTTTTTTTGGGGGCGTCGGCTGTCATTCCATCAGCCGACGGGGGGCGTTGCCATTCAACCCGCGCGGCGCCCGCGGCGGCGATCCTTCGGCGCTGCGTCGTAATGGGAATCGCGCTCTTCCGACGACGGCACGGCCCAGTCTTCCATGACGTAGTGCCGGGCATCCATTGGCGAAGCCAGAAGGTTTTGCCAGTGATCTCCGTGCCAGAACGGATCGAAGTCGAGCGGCGCCGCCCCACCCGCGATGCCAACGGGCCCCGTGGCGCGCGGAATCCGCAGCAGCCCGGAGAAAAAGTGCTTCACATCTGCGATACGCATGACGATCTCCACAGCGCGATCTATCTTCTGATTCAATGATCCAGTTCGGTGCGAGCCGGGGCAACCCGGAAAAATACTTACACTCGAAAAGATTTGTTGCAAACTCGGTAGGTTTTTCCATCTATCGGTGCCGGATCGTTGGCCGCAGGTAATATTGACGGCGGTTTCCCAATCGGTTTGCAGCCTATGCGCAATGGATCGGACGTTTCCCAATTAATGAAAAATTCCTTGACGAGCCGTCGCCGTTCCCTTTATAACAACATCGCCGGATTGACCCGGTGTGGCGCGGCTGGCGGAGAGGCGGTCGTGTCATGCCCGAGGCATGGGTTTCGGTGGAGGGCGCTGCCCGTCTATTAAAATCTCGAGGGAATTAGTACTATGGAAACTGGTATCGTCAAATGGTTCAACGATGCTAAAGGGTTTGGATTCATCACGGCGGACAAAGGCGGTGAAGATTTGTTTGCGCATTTCTCCGAAATCCGGGCGGATGGCTTCAAGTCCCTGAAGGAAAATCAGCGGGTCGAGTTCGATGTGAAAACCGGCCCCAAGGGCAAGCAGGCGGCCAATATTCGTCCGCTTTAAGCTGACAAGTTCGTCAGGACGGCGCGCGCCGTTGCGCAAAGGCGCGAGTCGGCCGGCTAGGCGCTCGGTCGTGCGCCGATGATTGAGGCATACTTCGGTCATCGACGCACCGAGCGCTTTTTCATGTCCGAATTCCCTCTGCCGAATGCGGCAGTCGATACGTCCGTCGTTTTCGTCGATCTCGAAACCACGGGCGGTTCTCTTTCCGACCATCGGATCACCGAAATCGGCGTTGTCGAGGCCGGGCCGCACGGCGTTTCGCGCTGGAGTACGCTCGTCAACCCTCGGCAACCGATCCCTCCATTCATTCAGCAACTCACGGGCATTACCGACGAGATGGTGCGCGATGCGCCCACGTTCGAGGCGATCGCGGCCGAATTGTTCGAGCGTCTCGACGGGAGGCTCTTCGCGGCACACAACGCCGGCTTCGATCGCGGCTTTCTGCGTAGCGAATTCAAGCGCGCCGGCTTTGCTTTCAATCCCGATGTTCTCTGTACGGTGCGCCTCTCCCGCGCGCTTTTCCCCGATGAGAAGCGGCACGGACTCGATGCGCTCATCGAGCGCCATGAGCTCGTGCCGCTTGCGCGCCACCGGGCACTCGCGGACGCCGATCTGCTTTGGCAGTTCTGGCGCACGCTGCATGGCCGCTGGCCGATCGACGTCCTTCGCGAGCAGATCGAGCGAACCGTGCGCTACTACCGCATCGCCGGGGAAATCACGGAGGATCTGCTCGACAGCGCCCCGGCCGGCTGCGGCGTGTATGCCTTTTACGACGAAGCAGGCGCGGCGCTTTATGTCGGACGCAGCGTGCGGCTGCGCCAGCGTGTGCGCGCCCACCTCGTGGGCGAGCGTCGCTCGGCGCGCGAGCTGCGCATTGCCGAACAGGTTCGGCGTGTGCAATGGTGCGAGACGGGTGGCGAGATCGGCGCTCTCTTGACCGAGGCGCAGTGGATCGCCGATTTGAAGCCGAGATTCAACCGCATACCGAGGGCAGGGCGCAACGATCCGTGCGATGCTCCCTGGCCTTACGACGGCGCGATTGCGTTCGAGGAGTGCGGTCCCGGTGACGACGCGGTTCCGACGTTTCATGTCGTCGATCTTTGGCGTTACCTCGGCGCCGCGCCTTCGCTGCAGCAGGCCGCCGAGCTCGCAGCCGGGCGCCGAGCCGCGCCGGCGTTCGAGCTATCGACCTATCGGATCCTGGAATCGCGTCTCGCGCGCGGTCTGCAAGTGCTCAATCTGCCATCTCAACCGACGCCGCCCATTCCGCCGGTCGAACAGACGTGCGCGAGTGCGGTCGAGAGCGGCGCGGCTTCGCTCGCGTCGTAGCGCGTCATCGATTTCCAGTTCCGGACGCTGCGCGCAAGCCGCGTCGGGCAATCGGGCGCGTCGCGCAACGGCTGCACGCGTGCGAGCGCCGCGATCATCGCTCGGGTCAGCCGGTCCAGCTGCGGCCGCGTCGATGCGGCCAGGTCGGGCGCCGGGCCCTCCGGAGGCCTCGAAGTCCGCCACTTCTCGAACAGCGCGGTTTGCGCCTCTTTGCTTGCCTGGATCTGATCCTGGAAGAACGCGTGTGCGAAGGCCGGATCCACGCCGCCGGCGCGCGCCCGCTGCTCGACGTCGGCGAGCAGGGCCGTTTCGCGCGGCGCGTCGGTAATCGGTCGATGGTTGGCCCATTTCCACTGGGCGACGGGCACGGCAAGCGCCAGACGTTGCGAGGCCAATGCAACCAGGTTCACGAGCGGTGTGTCGTCACCATCGGCAACCGCGTTGCAGGGAGCCGCCAGCATGGCGGCGCTGAGGACGGTCAGGCAGGCGATAGAGGCGCGGAGAGAACGTTTCATCGGCGTTGGGATCGGAGCGGAATCAGCAAGCCTCGGCAAGCCATCCGCCGTGTAACGACGCGGCGCATGGAGCGTGGTGCTTGCGGGGCTGAGTGGATGAGCGGAACGAACGGGCAGACGGAACGGGCTCGGCGTGCGGCCGACCCGGCGGATCGACATCAATAGATTTGTACGTGCGCGCGCCGCGCGACTCGCGTTTGCCGCGAGCGCGCATGACCAGCCGCGTCGTGCGGCCTGTCACCGGCATGACGCACGGTCATTTCGAATCGCACGATTTGCGTTGCTCGTCAAAAAACGCACGAACGTGTTCGGGCAGCGCAGCGCCCAGAAATTCAACGCCTACCGGCTCGGGATCGGGGCTCGCGACCTTCTCAGGGGGCGGAATGTAGGCGGGTTTTGCTTCCATGATGTCTCTCCTCGCGTAAGGCGATTATCCGACGCGCTCACGGGTCCATGCCAGCAGCGAAGCGACTTTTTACGCTTTGTTGCCGCTTTGTTGCATTAACGGCACACATACCCGTTTTGTGAAGCGCGCGCCGTCAGGAGTTTCCCGAGAGCAAGTCGACGGCGTCCAACGGCGCCGCGCGACTATCACGCAACATGGAGACGATCTGTCCGCAAACGAACCTTGCCGATCCGGTCAGGCTTGGCCGGCGCGCTCACGCGCTCGATTCATCTTCGTCACGGAAAATGCGCTCGGCGAGGTGGAAGGCTGAGTTCGCTGCCGGCACGCCGCAGTAGATCGCGGTTTGCAGCAGGACTTCCTTGATCTCTTCGCGCGTGACGCCATTGTTTTTTGCGGCGCGCAGATGCAGCGCGAGTTCCTCGCCGCGATTGAGCGCCACCATCATCGCTATCGTGAGCAGGCTGCGTGTGTGGCGGGGCAGGCCGGGGCGCGTCCAGATTTCCCCCCAGGCGTAGCGCGTGATCAAGTTCTGAAAATCGGCGGTGAGCTCGGTTCGGTTCGCGATCGATCGATCGACATGCGCATCGCCCAGCACGGCCCGACGCACGGTCATACCGGCGTCATAACGGTCTTCGTCGTTCATGGTTGGTCAAGGTTTCAGGTGGGTTTGCGAGTGCGGAACGCGTCGAGCACCGCATCGACGAAGGCCTCGGCGCGTCCGCTGTAGTTGGCGGGATCGAAGAGCGCGTCGAGTCGCTCCGTCGATAGCCGCTTCGTCACCTCCACGTTCGCCATCAGCACTTCACGCAAACTTCGTCCGCTCGCCACTGCCTCTTTCGAGGCGTGTTCGACGAGATGGTGAGCTTCGAGGCGGCCCATCGTTTCCCCGAGCGCAAGCATGATCGCTTCGGCCAGGATGAGGCCGCGAGTCGCGTCGAGGTTGGTGGCGAGGCGCGCGGTATCAACTTCTAGACCGTCGACGATCTCGGTCGCTTGCGCTACGGCGCCGGCGCAGAGTCGGACGATATCGGGCAGCGTCTCCCATTCGGCCTGCCAGCCGCCGAGCGCGCGCTCGTGCTCCTGGACCATGCCCGCCAGCATCGTGGCGACGAGGCCAGGGGTGCGCGCCGCCGCGCTCAACACGGCAGCGCAACCGACCGGGTTGCGCTTGTGCGGCATCGTCGACGAGCCGCCCTTGCCGGCCCCGGGCGGCTCGGCGACTTCGCCGATTTCCGTTTGCATCTGCAGCGAAACATCGCGCGCGATCTTGCCGAGCGTGCCGGTGACGAGCCCGAGCACGGTCGCGATTTCGGCGATGCGATCGCGATGCGTGTGCCAGGGGATGGCGGGCAACGGCAATTGAAGCTCACGCGCGAGAGCCTGCGCGACGGCGTCGGCACGCTCGCCAAGGCTTGCAAGCGTGCCGGCTGCGCCGCCGAACTGCACGGCCACCGCCCGCGCGCGCAGTTGCGCGAGCCGCGTGCGGTGGCGCTCGACCGCGTCGAGCGATTGGGCGAATTTCAAGCCGAGCGTGATCGGCAATGCCTGCTGCAACCAGGTTCGTCCGACCATCGGCGTCGAACGATGGCGCTCGGCCTGCCGCGCGAGCGCGGCCGAGAGCAGACCGAGCTGGGCCTCGATGGCCGCAAGCGCGTCTCGCAGCTGCAGGATCATCCCCGTATCGATGATGTCCTGGCTCGTTGCGCCCCAGTGGACATACTTCGCGGCTTCCGGCGAGCTCGATGCGACGAGCGCCGTCAGCTGCTTGACGAGCGGAATCGCCAGGTTGCCGGCTCGGGCGGCGGCCTCGGTCAGCGCGTCCGAGTCAATCCGATCCGCGTGACAAGCCGCCTCGATCGAGCCGACAGCGGTGGCCGGGATGACGCCGCACGCAGCCAGGGCACGCGCGAGCGCGGCTTCGACGTCGAGCATGCGCTGCACCGTCGCACTTGGCGAGAAAACGGCGATCATCGCTTCGGTGGAGGTCAGCCGATCGGTGAGTCGTCCTTCGAAGTGAACCATAGCGGGCGGTGGTCCTTGATGACTTGCGTGATGCGATATAGAGTGTTCGTTCGGTGATCGAACACTGCGCCGTACAACGAACAAATACGGCCGATGGTATGTCCGGCTTCCCTCCCTGGTCAAGAAGCGCGGGTTGCTCGTTTGCGGCCGGACTGACGTTCGGGCCGCGCATCGCGCGCGCAGTCTCTCAGCAGATCGAGCAGCAGTTGCGCCAGTTCGCTCGGGGCGCCCGCGCTGCGGCGCAGGATCCCGACGGGTTCCTCCGCGCTGGCCGTAGGCAGGTCGAGACGGGCGAGCAGGCCGTCGTCGAAATCGTCGCGCGCGGCTCCTTGCGGCGTGATCCAGACCGCATCGGAACGCCGCACGAAGAGTCGGGCCACGGAAACCGATAGCGTCTCGATCGAGCTCGCCGGCACGCGCAGCGCATGCGCATCGAACCACGCGTCGGTATGCAGCCGCGGAACGGTGCCGGCCGGAGCGACGACGAGCGGATAGGCGAGCACGGCCGCCAGGGAAATGCCGGCTTTGCCGAGCAGAGGATGGCCAGGCCGAACGGCCATGATGAGCCGCTCGCCATACAGTAGTTCGAACGAAAGACCTTGCATGGCGGAAGGCTCGGCCATACGGCCGACGACGAAATCAAGTTCGCCCGCTTTGAGCGCCGCGAGCAGGACCGCATTCGTCGCCGTGCGCAGGCGTATCCCGGCATGCGGGCGCAATGTGCGCAAGCGCGTCAAGGCATCGGGCAGCAAACCGCTTGCGACGGTCGGCAATGCACCGATGTCGAGGATGGCGGCCGATGGCTCGACCGCGCCGGCGAGCGCCGCGCCGGCCGAATCGAGCGCGCGCCCGACATCCGCCGCATAGCGGAGGAAATGCTCGCCTGCCTGCGTGAGACGAGCGCCGTGGCGGCCGCGCTCGACCAACTGCGCGCCCGCCAGCGCTTCGAGCTCGGAAAGCGTTTTGGAGACTGCCGGCTGGCTGAGGTGAAGCCGCTCGGCTGCGCGGCCGAGGCTGTGTTCCTGCGCGATGGCGAGAAAGCAACTGATATGGCGAAAGCGGATCCGGTTTTCCATCACCTCAGGTTATGGAAACTGGCAGAACATGTCAATTTACCTAAAGCTTTATTCACCTTACATTGAGGGCTCGCCGTGGCGCCGTTTGGCCGCGGCCATCCGTTTAGAGGAGACGAACGATGCATATCTCGGCAGCCGGGGAGGGCGCGGCGTACGGCGAATTCGCGCAGCGGGAGACGACGCTTCACCCGCCCGCGTACACGGCCGGCTACAAGACGAGCGTACTGCGCTCGCCGCGTAATGCGCTGATTTCGACGCTGGCCACATTGTCAGAAACGACAGCGCCTGTTTTTTCGCCGGACGAATTGGGCCCGCTCGACAACGACCTCATCATGAATTTCGCGAAGGACGGACTGCCGATCGGCGAGCGCATCGTCGTGCACGGCTATGTTCGCGACGAGTTCGGACGTCCCGTGCGCAACGCGCTCGTCGAGGTATGGCAGGCCAACGCGGGCGGCCGATACCGTCACAAGAACGACAAATACATCGCGCCGATCGATCCGAACTTCGGCGGATGCGGGCGTATGCTGACCGACGAAAACGGCTACTACTTCTATCGGACGATCAAGCCCGGCCCCTACCCGTGGCGCAACCGTATCAACGATTGGCGGCCGTCGCATATCCATTACTCGCTGAGCGGCGACGGCTGGGCGCAACGGCTCATCACGCAGATGTACTTCGAGGGAGATCCCCTCATCGCTCAGTGCCCGATCTTGAAGACGGTGCCGAGCGAAGAGCAGATTCGCGGGCTCGTCGCGTTGCTCGATACGGCCAATCACATTCCGCTCGACAGCCGCTGTTATCGCTTCGACATCACGCTGCGCGGGCGGCGTGCCACGCATTTCGAGCAGGCGATTCAGATTCAGGGAGCCAAGTGATGTCCTCCAAACCGTTCTTCTTTTCGCCGCATCCGTCGCCTGCGTCGTCGGGCCTCGTCCATTTCGACGAGACGGCATCGCAAACGGGAGGCCCTTATGTCCATATCGGCCTGGCGCCGAAGCAGGCGGGCTTCGATATCTTCGAGAACAATTTCGGGAATGTGCTCGTCGCGGACGAGACGCGCGGCGAGCGCATCGACATCCAAGGGCGCGTCTATGACGGTTCGGGCTCGCTCGTGCGCGATGTGCTCATTGAAATTTGGCAAGCCAATGCCGACGGCAAATACGCGCACCCGGCGGACCGGCAGGCGAAACAGCTCGATCCGTCGTTTCGCGGATGGGGGCGCACCGGTGCGGATTTCGAAACGGGCCTCTATCGGTTCGAGACGATCAAGCCGGGGCAGGTGGCCGGTCGCAATGGCATGACGCAGGCGCCGCACGTTTGCATGGTGCTGTTCGCGCGCGGGATCAACATCGGATTGCACACGCGTCTTTACTTCAGCGACGAAGCCGAGGCCAATCAGCGCGACCCGGTACTGACCGGCATCGAATGGGAAGTTCGGCGCAAAACGTTGATCGCCGAGCGTAGCGAGCGCGACGGAAGGACGGTCTATACGTTCGATATCCGGCTGCAAGACACGCCCGACGGCGGACGGGAGACTGTGTTCTTCGATATTTGAAACACGTCGGTCGACAAGTGACAGCGGCCGCATAGGGATATGCGGCCGTTTTCATTTCATTGGTTCATTCGCCCACCGCTGCGGCAGGGGAGCAGCGTCGATCGCCGCTAAAGACAAAGGCCCAGTCACGAGGACTGGGCCTTTTGCATGATTCTGTTGGTGCCGGAAAGAGGAATCGAACCCCCGACCTTCGCATTACGAATGCGCTGCTCTACCGTCTGAGCTATTCCGGCAACCGGAGAAACGAGATTATAGAGACAGGTCTGCGTTCGTTGCAAGCCCCTGCGTCAATTTTTTATGCGCTTCGTCCGGCGGCCGCCGTTTCTTCCTCGTGATACCGGGTCACGCGTTCCACTTCGTTCTTCGAGCCAAGGAAGACCGCCACACGCTCGTGGAGGCTCTTCGGCTCGATCTCGAGAATCCGTTGCCTGCCGTTCGTTGCCGCGCCGCCTGCCTGCTCGACGATGAACGACATCGGGTTCGCTTCGTACATCAGCCGCAGTTTGCCCGGTTTGTCGGGCGTGCGCCGATCCGCCGGATACATGAAGATGCCGCCGCGGCTCAGGATACGATGAACGTCCGCCACCATCGACGCGACCCAACGCATGTTGAAGTCCGCTTGCCGCGGCCCCGTCTTGCCGGCCATGAGTTCGTTCACGTATTGCTGCACGGGCGGATACCAGTGCCTGGCGTTAGATGCGTTGATCGCATACTCGCGCGTGTCTTCAGGGATGCGCATATTGGGATGCGTCAGCACCCATGAGCCGAGTTCGCGATCGAGCGTGAAGCCGTTCACGCCATTGCCCGTGGTCAGCACGAGAACGGTTTGCGGCCCGTAGACGGCGTAGCCGGCCGCCACCTGACGCGTGCCGGGCTGCAAGAACGAATCCTCCGTTGCTTCGGAGCCGTTCGGACAACGCAACACCGAGAAGATCGTGCCGATCGAGACGTTGACATCGATGTTCGACGAGCCGTCAAGCGGGTCGAAGACCAGCAGGTATTCACCGCGCGGATATTTGGAGGGAATCGGAAAAAGTGTTTCCATTTCCTCCGAGGCCATCGCGGCGAGGTTGCCGCCCCATTCGTTGGCATCGAGCAGGATCTCGTTCGAGAGGACATCGAGCTTTTTCTGCACTTCGCCTTGGACGTTCTCCGTGCCCGCGGTGCCGAGCGCTTCGCCCAGCGCGCCTTTGCTGACGTGGTAGCTGATCAGCTTGCACGCGCGCGCGACAACTTCGATCAAAAGGCGCAGATCCGCGGGCAGATTGTTGTTCTCGCGTTGCTGCTCGATCAGATACTTCGTGAGGGTGGTGCGTCGTTGCAAGGACATTGCGGACTCCGGAAAGCCAAGTGAGATGCCGGAATTTTACTCGCCGGGACGGACGTGGCCGCGGGTTTTTGCGCGGTCGCCCACGCTCGAGGGCGTGGGCGGCGCTAGCGGCCTTTACGTCGTCTGGGCAAGTTGCATTACGCCAGTGCCTTTTCGACGATTTCGCGCACATCACGCGAAGACGCTTGCGCCGCTACGCGCTCGAGCGCTGCGCGCATGCGCTCGCGCAACGCCGGCGTATAGCGCCGCCAGAGCTCGAGCGCTCGCGCGAGGCGCGCGGCCACTTGCGGGTTCAATGCGTCGAGCGCGATCACCTGCTCGGCCCAGAACGCGTAGCCGGAGCCGTCCGCGGCATGGAACTGCGCGGGGTTGCCCGAGCAGAAGCTGAATATCAGCGAGCGCGCGCGGTTCGGATTGCGCAACGTAAAGGCGGGATGTGTCATCAACCTGCGCACCGTATCAATGATCGGCCGTTCCTGGCTGCCGCGCTGCGTGGCTTGCATCGCGAACCACTTGTCGATGACCAGCGGTTCGCGCTCGAAGCGCCGGTAGAAGTCGTCGAGCGCTCGATCCGCCTGCGCTGCCGAACGCATCGCGGACGCCGCGAGCAGCGCCGAAAGCGCCGCGGCACGATCGGTCATATTGTTGGCGGAATCGTATTGCGCGACGGCCAGGCGGATCGCATCGGAAGGATCGTCGAGCTCGGCGAGGTAGGCGAGTGCGAGGTTCTTCAACCCCCGGTGTCCAGCCGCTTGCGGCGTCGGCTCGAAGGGACCCGGTGTCTCGTGGCGCGCATAAACCGCCAGCCATTCGTCGCGCAGTGCGGTGGCAAGCCGCTTGCGAACGAACTGTCTCGCGGTGTGCACGGCCGCCGGATCCGCTTCGGCCATCTGTTCGGCCAGATAGGGTTCGGAGGGCAGCACGAGCGCGAGCTCGCGGAATGCCGGAGAAAGCGATTCGTCCGTCAGCACGCGGGCGAACGCGGCGACGACCGAATCGTCGAGCGACAGCGGCTCATTGGCGGCGGCTCGCGCGGCGAGCGCCAGCAGTTCGCGCGTCGCGAGGCGCTGGCCGGCTTCCCAACGGTTGAACGGATCGCTATCGTGCGCGAGCAGGAAGGCGAGCTCGTCGTTGGTGTAGTCGTATTCGACGATGACGGGCGCCGAGAAGTTGCGCAGCAGCGAGGGCAGCGGAGGTTGCTCGACGTCGACGAACGTAAAGGTCTGCTCGGCCTCGGTCAGCTCGAGGACGCGCGTCGTGCCGCCGGCCGCCGGCTCGCCTTCGAGGCGCAGCGGCAGATCGGCACCATCGCGGCCGATCAGGCCGATCGCGAACGGAATAAGAAGCGGGCCTTTCTGCGTTTCCCGCGCGGCTGGTACGGCGTCGCCGTAGCGTTGCGAGAGCGTGACGGCATAGCGGCGCGCGGCCGAGTCATAGGCGGTGCGCACGGCAATGCGCGGCGTGCCCGCCTGGCTGTACCAACGCTCGAACTGCGCGAGGTCGCGGCCGTTCGCATCGGCCAGCGCGTGGCGGAAATCGTCACAGGTGACCGCTTGCCCGTCGTGGCGCTTGAAGTAGAGGTCCATGCCGCGCCGAAAACCCTCGCGGCCGAACAGCGTCTGATACATCCGTACGACTTCCGCGCCTTTTTCGTAGACGGTCATCGTGTAGAAGTTGTTGATTTCGACGTAGCTTTCCGGCCGCACCGGATGCGCCATCGGGCCCGCATCCTCGGCAAATTGCATCTGCCGCAGCACGCGCACGTCCTCGATGCGCTTCACCGCTCGCGCGGCGCCATCCGTCGCGCCGCCTTGCATGTCGGCTGAGAACTCCTGATCGCGGAACACCGTCAGGCCTTCCTTCAGGCTCAACTGAAACCAGTCTCGGCAAGTGACGCGGTTGCCCGTCCAGTTGTGGAAGTACTCGTGGCCGACCACGGCCTCGATGTTGGCGAAATCGGTATCGGTCGCGGTCTCCGGATTGGCCAGCACATACTTCGTGTTGAAGATGTTGAGGCCCTTGTTTTCCATCGCGCCCATGTTGAAATCGCTGACCGCGACGATCATGAAACGGTCGAGGTCGAGCTCGAGGCCGAAGCGCTCCTCGTCCCAGTGGATGGCGTGAATCAGCGAATCCATGGCGTGTCGCGTCTTGTCGAGATCGTGCGGCTCGACCCAGACCTGCAGCAGCTTTTCCTTGCCCGAGCTCGTGCGGATGCGTTCCTCGAGTGCGACGAGCTTGCCGGCGACGAGCGCGAAAAGATAGCTCGGCTTCTTGAACGGATCCTCCCATTTCGCGACATGCCGGCCATCGGGGAGATCGCTCGCCTCGACGAGATTGCCGTTCGACAGCAGCACGGGGTAAGCCGCCTTGTCGGCCCTGATCGTCACCGTATAGGTCGACATGACGTCGGGGCGATCGAGGAAGTAGGTAATGCGCCTGAAACCTTCCGCCTCGCATTGCGTAAAGAAGTTGCCGCTCGATACGTAAAGGCCCGAGAGCGTCGTATTCTCGGCCGGCTTGCAGACACTTTCGATCCTGAGCTCGAAGGCGTCGGGAACATCGTCCACGGTGAGTCCATGCTCGTGCGCGCGGTGGGCCGCGTGCGGGGCCCCGTCGATCGCAACCGAGACCAGCTCGAGCGCTTCGCCCATCAGCTCGAGTCGCGCAGCAGGCGCTGCGTCGGGGTTGCGGCGCACGCGCATCGTGCTCTTGACGAACGTCCGCTCGGGCACGAGGTCGAACTCGAGTGCGACCGAGTCGATCAGGAAGGCGGGCGGCGTGTAGTCGGCCCGGCGAATCACAGTGGAAGTGGCGGTGTCGGACATGGCGGATCGATACTGGGATGAAGGGATCCCAGCCATTGTACAAAGGCGCGGGCGCGTTCGCCGCGTTGGCGTATCATCGCACCGGCCTCTCGGGGGAGGTCGGCGAGCATTTGACGATAAGCGAGGAAGAAGATGATGGCGAAGTGGGAGCAATGGCGGCGCGCGGTCGTGCCAGTGCTTGCGATAGGCGCAATGTGGCTCTCGGGCTGCACGTCGTACGTGACGACACAGGTGACGGCGTTTTCCGAGTGGAGCGGCAGCGATGCGACGCGGACTTACGCGTTCAGCCGCACGCCGCAACAGCAGAACAGCATCGAGCAGGCGACGTACGAGCAACAGGTGGCCAACGCACTCGCGACTGACTCGTTCAAGCAGGTGCCGAGTGCGCAGGCGCGTTACCTCGTCGCCCTTGAGTACTCGAGTCACGGCGATACGGTGACGGTTTCGCAGCCCGTCTACTATGCGAACCCCTGGCCGGGGCCGTTCTGGCGGCCGATCGACCCATGGGGGCCGTTCGGCCCGTTCCCGGCGGGCTATGTCAGCCAGTCGTACCCCGTCTATACGCATACGCTAGGCATACGGATCACGGAGCGCGCATCGGGCAAGGAGGTCTACAACGTGACGGCGCGCAATACGGACGAGGAATCCTCGCTGGTTCGCGCGATGCCCTATCTCGTGCGCAGCGCGCTCGCCGATTTCCCACTCGGCAACAGTGTAGTGCGCACGATCCGTATTCCGGTCGACAAGCACGGCGCCGCATCGAACGAGATTGCCGTCGCGCCGCCTTCGGCGTCCTCGCCGGGCAACGCCCCGCCGCAATAAGGGGCGCGGATTCTAGCACAGTCCGGTCTTTTCGCAACGGGCGAATTGGCTCAAAAATGCGGGCGTGTCCGGAATCCTGAATCGACTATCAGGAAATTCTTCATTTCCGCTCGGAATTCGTCGCCCGTTTTTTCGAGTGACGCGTAGCGCGAATGATACGAACGCAGACAGCGCTGTTTTTAAGACGGTTTTTTCAGTATTATCTCCCCCGCGGATTCCGGGGCGTTCGGGCTTGAATACAGCCGCGCCATAGCCGTCGTCATTCGATCTGGCGCGCTCCCCCGGCGTTCGGGCAAAGGACAAACAAGAACATTGGCCAACTCGGGGGTATGGTGGGCGCGAGTGCAGCGGGACTGTCGTCGTCCGCGTCTTTGCGCCGGGTAACCGGCCATTGAACAAGCTGCGGACGCTTCGATATGCTCGACATGTACTGGACCATTCCGGTCGCCCGCTGGTCGTATTGGTCGCCAGGCGCCGGTACGCCCACGCTGCCATTCATCGAGCCGATGGTCCGTCGTCGCTTGAGCGTTCTATCGAAAATGGCGCTTCACGTCGCTCACGAATGCGCGGCGGGGTTGAGCGCACTCCGTGTCGTCTTTGCCTCGCGGCATGGCGAGCTGCGCCGGACCACCGATATCCTCGATAGCATCGCTTCCAATCAGCCCGTTTCTCCGACGGCATTCAGTTTGTCCGTATTGAACGCGATGACGGGTGTTTTCGGTATTGCGCGCCGGGACGGCTCGGCTGCCACGGCGATGTCCGCGGGCGCGGAGACGCTCGGCTACGCTTTGCTCGAAGCGCATGCCCAATGGAGCGCCGATTCGTCGTCGCCGGTGTTGCTCGTCTACGCCGATGAGCCGGCCGATGCGCGTTTCGGCGCGGTCGACGATGAGGTCAGGGCGGGCGCCCTGGCCATTCTTCTCGATACATCGGCCACGGCACGGCTTCGCTGCCGCGTCGCCACATCGACGCCCGACGGGACGGCGCATGCGCTCGAGCAAGTCGAGGGGACCCGTTTCGCAGTGCAAAGCGATGCGGTCGTGCATGGGCTCAAAGCGTCAGGCCCGGCCGCGTGGGAGGGCTCGGGGCGCCGCTGGCAATGGGACGGGGAAGGCGCACGATGAAGCGTATTCGCCTGCAAATCGGCCAGGCATTGCGCCGATCTCCCGATTGGGCCGACACCGTCGAGGACACAACGGTCCCCGGCGAGACACCGGATGCGACAAGCGTCGAACGCAGTCTTGTCGACCGTTTCGGCTGGGGCTGGCGGCTCGTCGCGACGGCCGCCGCGTTCGTCGTATTCGGCATCTGCGGCGGATTGTTCTCGATCGTCTTGTTTCCCGCAGCCTGTCTATGGCCGCGTCGCGCTTCGAGGCAGCGCCTGGTCGCTACCACTATTCACTGGTTCTTTCGTGCGCTCGTTCGGGTACTGCGCGTGATCGGCGTCATGAAGCTCGACGTCACGGGGGCCGCGTTGCTGCGTGAGAAACAGCCGTTCATCGTCGTTGCCAATCACCCCACCTATCTCGACGTCGTCATGCTGTTGGCATTG
This sequence comes from Trinickia symbiotica, assembly GCF_003028655.1. Lineage (GTDB taxonomy): Bacteria > Pseudomonadota > Gammaproteobacteria > Burkholderiales > Burkholderiaceae > Trinickia > Trinickia symbiotica_A. The sequence goes on along the minus strand of NZ_PYUC01000005.1, from coordinate 196,945 downwards.
ACGCCGCGCGCCTGCTGCGTGGTGAAGCGCGCGCACTGGGGCAACCCCTGCCTCTGGGGGATCGTCCGGGCGGCCGAATACGTCAGCAATGCCGATCCGGCCGAGCTCGTCGAGGCCGGTTCGCGTCAGCTCGCGGCGGGCTACTCGATGATCGTCTTTCCCGAAGGCACGCGCAGCCCCGCGCGCGATCGACTGCATCCGTTTTCGCGCGGGTTCGCGCACATGGCGACGAAGAGCGGCACACCGATTCTTCCGGTTCTGATCGACTGCAACCCGCCCGCATTCGCGAAAGGCATGCGCTGGTACGACGTGCCGGCGCGCCCGTTCCACATGCGCATCGCGGTGCTCGAGCCGCTCGCGCCCGAACGACTGACGGAAGCCGCTACGCCGCCCTCGCTGGCCGCGCGCACGCTCACGCATTCGGTCGAGGCTGTCATTACCCAGCATCTTTTTACGTATGGATTCGTTAAAACTTGAAATCAAGCAGTTGTTGATCGACGCGCTCGACTTGACCGATATGAGCCCCGACGATATCGACGACGATGCGCCGCTCTTCGATACGAACGGAGTCGGTCTCGATTCGATCGACGCACTCGAGATCGGCATCGTGCTGCGCAAGCAGTATCGACTGACGATCGCGGCGAACGACGAGCGCACGCGCGAGTATTTCCGCACGATCAATACGCTTGCCGCGCTCGTCGAGAGCCAGCGCGCGCACGCGCAAACCAATAACGACACGGCAACCCAGGGGGACCCATCGTGACCGACGCAGAGATCCTCGAGCGCATTCGCGCCATCTTTCACGAGAACTTCGCGATCGAGCCCGAGCGAGTGATGCCTGAAACTCATCTGTTCGAAGAGCTCGATCTCGACAGCATCGACGCCGTCGATCTTGCGATCAAGCTGCAGGAAATGACGGGCCGGCGCATCAAGCCCGAAGAGTTCAAGGCGGTGCGAACAGTCGGCGACGTCATCGGCGCCGTCAAAACGCTCGTGGCTTCGGCCGATGCGTGAATTGCCGTCCGGCGCTCCGTCCGGCGCGAGCTGCACGAGCGGCGCGCTCGGTCAGTGTGCCCGTGCCGCGCTCGGCGTGGCGCTCAAGCTTGCCTATCCGATCGTGCTGCTCGCCGCCTGGCGCACGGGATCGGCCCGCTGGGCGGGGCTCGCCCTCTTCGCGCTGCTCTGGGTGCAGCGCTGGTTGGGGGCGGGCAGCCTCGCCCGTTTGCTCGCGCGGCTCAGCGCGCTCGAGTGGATCGTCGCGGGGGCGCTCAGTTGCGCGTCCGCCGCGATCGCGCTGACCGGCAGCGAACCGCTGCTGCGCTTTTATCCGGTTCTCGTCAATGCCGGCATGCTCGCGGTTTTCGGCGCGACCCTGGCCGGCGGCGGCCCATCGATGATCGAGAAGTTCGCGCGCATGCGCAAACCCGATCTCGGCGCGCGCGCCGTGCGCTATACGCGCGGCGTTACGCAGGTCTGGTGCGGTTTTTTCGCCGCCAATGGCGCGACGGCCGCCGCGCTCGCGTGGTATGGCTCCCGCGCTCAGTGGGCGCTCTATAACGGTGTCATCGCTTATGCGCTCATCGGCTTGCTGATCGTCGGCGAGATCGCGTGGCGGCGGATGTTCGTGCCGCATGACGATGGAAGGGAGATGGCATGATCGCCCTTCACGAGCTCCTGCTCGATCGTTGGGACGGCTCCGCACCGGTTTGTGCCGACGGCGCGGCGACGATCGACAGGTTCGCCTTCAAACGGCGCGTGCACGCGTATGCGCAGCGGTTCGGCTCGATGGCCGGCAATCGATACGCGCTATGCCTCGATGACCCCTTCGAATTCGCTTGCGCGCTCTTCGCCATCCTGGCGATGGGCAAGGAAGCAGTGATTCCGGCCAATGCGGCACCCGGCTATCTCGAGGCGCTGGGAAAAAACGCCTATGACGCGATACTGACCGACGCTGACGCCAGCGCCGTGAAACACGTGTGCGGGCCGATGGGCGTGCATGACGATTTTCCCGCGAGCGATCTCCGGATCGATCCTTTCGCGCCGTTGACGCTCTACACATCGGGCAGCAGCGGGGCGCCGAAGCCGGTCAGCAAGACGCTCGCGCAGTTCGACGCCGAGGTGCGCACGCTGGAAGCTCAATGGGGCCGGACAGTCGGCCAGGCGACGATGCTCGCCAGCGTGCCGCATCGGCACATTTACGGGCTGCTCTTTCGTTTGTTCTGGCCGCTTGCTTCGGGGCGGCCATTCGATCGCGCGACGTGCGCCGAGCCGCTCGAGTTGGCCAGGCGTCTCGCGCATTGCGGCGCAGGCGCCGTCGTTTCGAGCCCTGCGCAACTCGCGCGCTGGCCGGCGCTCCCGGGCTTCGGCGAGTTGATCCCCGCGCCGTGCTTATTCTTTTCTTCGGGCGCGCCGTTGGACGAAAAGACGGCACTCGCGTTCGCCCGGCGCTTCGGCATTGCTCCCGCGGAGATTTACGGCAGTACGGAGACCGGTGGAATCGCATGGCGTCAGCAGCATGTCTCATCGGCCTGGCAGCCGTTGCCGGGCGTGGAGGCCGCGTGCGACGACACCGATACAGCGCTCGTCGTGCGCTCGCCGCATCTCAGCCATGACGGCTGGCACCGTACCGACGATGCGGCGACCTTCGACGAAGACGGCCGTTTTCGCTTGCGCGGGCGGCTCGACCGGATCGTCAAACTCGACGGCAAACGCGTCGCGCTGCCCGAGATCGAAACGGCACTCGCCGCGCATTCCTATGTCGCCCAAGCCGCCGCCGTCGTCGTCTCGGGCGCGTCGCGCGAGCGGCTCGGCGTCCTCGTCTCGTTGACGGAAAAGGGTGCGGCCGCATTGCGAGACGGTGGGCGCGTCGATCTCATTCGCGCGCTGCGGACTCATCTGGCCCAGTACGTCGATGTCGTCGTGCTGCCACGCCGGTGGCGTTTTTGCACGTCGCTGCCGACCGACGCGCGCGGCAAGCTGCCCGCCGCGGCCGTCGCCGCGGCGTTCAGACCCAGGCCGACCGGCGTCGACGTGCTTGCGCAGCTCGGTGACGCCGGCGCTTGGCATTACGAGTTGCGCGTGCCGTCCACGCTCGTTCATTTCAGCGGCCACTTCCCCGGGCTGCCGATCTTGCCGGGCGTCGTCATGGTCGACTGGGCGATCGATCTGGCTTCCGATCATCTGGAAGGCGTGCGCGAAATCAAGTCCATTCATCGATTGAAATTCATGGCGCCGGTACCGCCGAACGCAACGCTGCGCCTGACCCTCGGGCATGACGCGGCGCGCGGGAGTGTCCGCTTTTCGTATCGGCTCGGCGAGCGCGAATGCGCATCGGGCGTCATCGATTACGGGGGGCGCCCATGAGCCTCCGCGTCTGCGCCGTCATCCCGATCTACAACCACAAGGAAGAAATCGGTGCGACCGTCGCACGGCTCGTGCCGCACGGCCTGCCGCTCATGATCGTCGACGACGGCAGCGATGCCGCGACGCAAGCCGTTCTTGCCGATCTCGAACGCTTCCATGCGCCGCTCGTCACCGTGCTGCGTCTGCCGCGGAACGGAGGGAAGGGCGCCGCGGTGATGGCCGGAGTCAAAGCGGCGCACGCCGCCGGCTTCACGCACGCATTGCAGATCGACAGCGATGGCCAGCACGACGCGGCCGACGTGCCAAAGTTCCTGCTGGCCGCGCGCGAGGCACCCGACGCCGTCGTGCTTGGCCGCCCCGTCTACGACGCAACCGTGCCGAAATCGCGTCTCTACGGGCGCTATTTGACGCATGTCTGGGTCTGGATCGAGACGTTGTCGTTCGAAATCCGCGATTCGATGTGCGGCTTCCGGCTCTATCCGCTGCAGGTGTTTTGCCGGCTGATCGACGAGGTCGCGTTGCCGACGCGCATGGACTTCGACATCGAGGTTCTGGTGCGGCTGTCGTGGCGAGGGGTGCGCTTTCGTTCGATCGCGACGCGTGTGACTTACGCGCAAGGCGGGCTCTCGCATTTCGACGTCGTTCGCGACAACATCCGCATCACGAAGAGCCATACGCGTCTCGTCGCCGGCATGCTGCTGCGCTTGCCGCTGCTCGTCGCGCGAAAGGTGTCGCGCCGCGCCGACACGCCGAACGCCGGCGGGCCGGCACGCTGGTGGCGGATTGCCGAGCGCGGCAGCCTCGTCGGCATGAAACTGCTCGCGTTGAGCTGCCGGCTGTTCGGCACGCGCGCGACGGGACTATGGCTGCATCCGATCGTCGCGTACTTCCTGCTGACCGGCCGTGCCGCGCGCGCCGAATCGCGGCGCTACTTCGCGCGGCTGCGGGAGGCTTCGCCTGACGCCAGTACGCCCCATCCCGGTTGGCTATCAGCCTATCGCCAGATGCTCGCATTCGCGCAAGCGGGGCTCGACAAGCTCGCCGCCTGGTCAGGCCGTATCGGTTCCGGCGCAGTGGCGTTCGACGACTCCGCGCCATTCGAGGCGCTCGTGGCGAGTGGGCGCGGCGCGCTCGTTATCGGCGCCCACCTCGGCAATCTCGAGATAACGCGAGCGCTTGCCGTGCGCGGCGCTCATGCGAAAGTGACGGCGGTCGTCTACACGGAGCATGCGCGGCGCTTCACGAGCGTGCTCGCGGGCGCGCACCGCGATTTCTCGCTGCGGCTCCTCGAGGTAGACGACTTCGGCCCCGCAACGGCCATGCTGATGCAGGCGCGCATCGACGCCGGCGAACTTCTCGTCATCGTCGGCGATCGGGTTCCCGCTCACGAGGCGGGACGCACCGTCGACGCACCGTTTCTCGGCGCCATCGCGCCGTTCGCGCAAGGGCCCTACGTGCTCGCGCATGCGCTCGGGTGTCCCGTCTATCTCTTCTTTTGCCTCAAGGAAGGCCGGCGCCACAGGCTCTACTTCGAGCCATTCGCCGAGCGGATCCAGTTGCCGCGTCGCGACAGGGCCGAGCATCTGGCGGCCTACGCACGACGCTATGCGGAGCGGCTCGAGCACTACTGCCGCAAGGCGCCGTTTCAATGGTTCAACTTTTTCGATTTCTGGGCGCGGCCCAACGGAGCACCGAATGGCCGAGCGTGATTTGGCTCAGGAAATACATCGCGACCGGACGGCGAGCGTCGTCGTCGGTGGTCGGCGCTTGACGATCGAGGAGGTCGACGCGGTCGCGAAGGGGCGCCGCGGTGTCGTCCTGAGCGACGATCCGCGCTGGCGCGAGCATATCGAGCGCGGCGCTGAATTTCTGCGGGCGCGGCTCGCGGCGGGGGCGACGGTCTATGGCGTCAACACCGGGTATGGCGACGCATGCGTCGTCGATGTGCCGCCCGAGCTGGTCGAGGCGTTGCCGCTGCAACTGACGCGCTATCACGGATGCGGGATGGGCCGGCATCTCGATGAGGGGGAGACGCTCGCGGTCGTCGTCGCGCGATTGAACTCGCTCGCATACGGGTACTCGGGGGTGCGCGGTGTCCTGCTCGAGCGGCTCGCCGATCTCGTCAATCTGCGCGTGCTGCCGCGGATTCCCGCAGAGGGATCGGTGGGCGCGAGCGGCGACTTGACGCCGCTCTCATACGTGGCCGCTGCGCTCGTCGGAGAGCGAGAGGTGACGTTCGAAGGGGCCGTTCATTCGGCGGCGGCCGTTTGGGCGCGGCTCGGCCGCGCGCCGCTCGTTCTTGCGCCGAAAGAAGGGCTCGCGTTGATGAATGGGACGGCCGTCATGACGGGACTCGCTTGCCTCGCGTTCGTGCGCGCCGCGCACCTTGCGCGCGTGGCGGCGCGCCTCACGGCGCTTGCGACCGTCGCGCTCGACGGACGGGCCGCGCATTTCGATCGGCTCATATTCGACGCTAAGCCGCACGCGGGTCAGGCGCTGGCCGCCGAGTGGATCCGGGACGATCTCGCGGGCCGCGACGATGCGCCGGGTCAGCGTCTTCAGGATCGTTATTCGATCCGTTGCGCGCCGCACGTGATCGGCGTCGCCTGCGATGCGCTCACCTGGATGCGCCGCGACATCGAGAACGAGCTCAACAGTGCCAACGACAATCCGCTGGTTGACCCTGAGCGCGAACGCGTGCTGCACGGCGGGAATTTCTATGGAGGCCATATCGCGTTCGCGATGGATGCGATGAAAACGGCTGTCGCGAACCTCGCCGATCTGATGGATCGGCAGCTTGCGCTGCTCGTCGACGAGAAGTTCAACAACGGCTTGCCGCGCAATCTCTCGGGGGCGTCGCCGGCGCGCCTGGCCATCAGCCACGGGTTCAAGGCCGTGCAGATCTCGTCTTCGGCATGGACGGCCGAAGCGCTGAAGCTGACGATGCCGGCCAGCGTTTTTTCGCGTTCGACGGAGTCGCACAACCAAGACAAAGTCAGCATGGGGACGATTGCCGCACGCGACTGCCTGCGCGTCATCGAGTTGACCGAGCAAGTCGCGGCGGCCCATGTGCTCGCCACGGTTCAGGCGGCGCGCCTGCGCATCGCCATGGAAGCCCGCGAGGACGTGTTGACCGCACCGTTGGCGGCGTTCGTCGAGGAGGTGGCGGCGGTTTCGCCGTTCGTCGATGAAGATCGTCCGCTCGAGCCCGACCTGCGCCGCTTGACCGCGAAGATGGCGGACGCGGCGCTCGTCGTTTGCACGAACGATTCGACGCACGGAGCGCGCTAGACGATGGAACGCAGCGATCGCATGATTACCGCCAGCGCGCGTGTCGAGGTGCCTTTTCATGACGTCGATGCCATGAACGTCTGCTGGCACGGCCATTATCTGAAGTACTTCGAGGTGGGGCGCGCCGCGCTTTTGCGCGCCTTCGACTACGACTATCCCGAGATGCAAGCGTCGGGTTTTCTCTGGCCGATCGTCGAGGCTCATCTGAAGTATGTGCGGCCCGCGACATACGGGCAGGTGTTGCAAGTCCGAACCGAGCTGCTCGAATACACGAACCGCTTGAAGATCGGCTACAGCATTGTCGATGAAGCTTCGGGGGAGCGGCTCACAAAAGGCTACACGGTTCAAGTCGCGATCTGCGCGGCGACGCGTGAATTGCAGTTCGAATCGCCGCCCGTCGTGTTCGAGAAGGTGGAGCGTCTATGGTCGCGCTGAAAGCGCTGCGAACGCTTCGGCGATGCTGGCCGAATTCGCGCTCGATGACGCTGAGCGCGGCATGCTTTTTCGCCCTCACGCATGCCTCCATCGCGGCGGCCGCATCGGCTTCGACGCCCGCTGGGGCGCAGGCCCCGGCGAGCCTTGCAGCTTCTCAAACGGGTGCCCGCGAGGCCGGTCTCGTGGCCGCCGTTGGCGCTCGTCTCGCGGAAAAGCCGGCCGTCCGGGCCCGCTTTCGTGAAACACAGACGCTCGCCGCGTTGAAGAGTCCGCTCGTCAGCACCGGCACGCTGCTCTTTGTGCGCGAGCGCGGCGTCATCTGGCGCATCGATACGCCCTATGCCGCGGCCTACGTCATCGGCGACGCGGGCGTGGCGAGGATCGGAGCCAACGGAGAACGGGCCGCGCAAGCTGGCCGCCCGCCCGCCGGCGTCGCGCAAGTGTCGCGGATGATGCGGGCCATGCTCGGCGGGGACTTGTCCGCGCTGTATGCTCAGTTCGATGTGAGAGCAGCGGGCACACCGGCGCAGTGGCGCATCGAGCTGACGCCGAACCAGCCGCAACTCGTTCAGGCCATCGACAGCCTGCAAATGGAGGGCGGCGAGTTCTTGCGCTCGCTCGTGATCCGATCGGCGAGCGGCGATATCACCCGCATCGATTTTGTCGACAGTGCCGTCGTCAGCGCCCCAGCGGCAGCTGACCTCGCGCTGTTTGGAGCACGCTGATGGATGGCGCGCGCCCGGCTAGGATCAGAGGCTTTGGCGGCGTCCGCATCGCCTGGCTCGCACTCGCCCTCGCAGCCGTCTTGTACTGCGAATGGCGGTTCGCCGGTCCGTCGCCGTTGCAAACCAACCTGCTCGCGCTCGTGCCTCGGACGGAGGCCGACCCGATCGCCGAACGGGCAGTCGACACGCTGGCATCGGCGATGGGCGACCGCACTGTATTCCTCGTGAGCAGCGGCGACGCGGACCGGGCGAAGACAGCGGCCAGGCAATTTTCCGCGACGCTTGCCGGAACGGGCGCGTTTCGCGGCATCGTGGCCGAATTGCCCCCGTTCGATGCAACGCAGGTTGCCCGCTTTTATTCGGCCTATCGATTCCGCCTGCTGACCGACGCGGATCGTCTCGCGCTCGCCGGCGACAATCCCGCTTTATCCTCGATGCTGGCCGCGCATCTCTACGATCCGCTGCGAGCGGGGTTCGCCACGCCGCTTGCCGTCGATCCGTTCGGCTGGCTCGGCCGATGGATCGCATCGCTGCCGCTTTCCGCCTCGAATCTCGTGCTGGAAGACGGCATGCTCGTTGCCCACCGCGCGGATGTGACGAGCGTGCTCGTCATGGCCGACCTGCCGGGGTCCGCTTATGAGCCTTCGGTGCAAGCTGCCGTGCGCGCTGCCGTCGCCGAAGGTGAAGCGAAGCTTCGCGCGTCCTATCCGGACGTGCGCATTCTGCGCGCCGGCGCGGTCTTCTATGCGGACGCGGGACGCCGAGCGTCCGAGCGGGACGTTCATCGAATCGGCATCGTGTCGATCTTCGGCATCGCGCTCTTGATGCTCTGGATCTTTCGGTCTCCTAAATTGATGTTGCTCGGGTTCGCGTCGACCGCACTGGGGATCGTCTGCGCGCTCGCCGCCACGATGCTTGTCTTCGGCGAAATCCACCTGCTGACGCTCGTTTTCGGTACGAGCCTCATCGGCGAGGCAGTGGACTACTCGATTCAGTACTTCGTGCTCTATCTGGGCGCCGGTAGCCAGTGGGATGCGCGGCAAGGTGCGCGCGCCGTGCGGCCGGCGCTCGCCATCGCGCTGGCAACAAGCTTGCTCGGCTACGCCGTGCTTGCGTGGATGCCGTTTCCCGCCTTGAAACAGATCGCATGCTTTGCGATGACGGGGATTGCGGTGGCATTCGGATCGGTACTCTCGTTGTTGCCGTCGTTTCTGCGGCAACCGCCGCGCCGTGTGCCGCGCCACCTCTTCGCAGGTGCGGCGCGGCTCGCGTCGGGCTGGCACGCCGCCATCGGCGGCTGGCGCGCGGGATTGCTCGCCGTCGTCGTCATGGCGGCCGCCGCACCCGGCTGGCTGCTCCTGACGGCGAACGACGACATTCACTTGCTCGTTCAGCGCGATCCGTTGCTCGTCAGCGAGGAGCAGCAAGTACGAGATGCAATCGGCATCGAGGACACGAGCCGCTTTTTCCTCGTCAAAGGCGTGACGCCCGAGCAGGTGCTCGAGCGCTGCGAGACGCTTTCCGCCGCGCTCGATGCACCGGTCGGCGAGAAACGGCTTGCGGGATGGCAGTCGGTCTCGCGGTTCGTACCGTCAGTGCGTCGGCAGGACGCCGACCGCGCGCTGCTGGCGAAGGCCGTCTTCGGCGAGCCGTCCGCGCTGCGTGCGACGCTCGTTCAGGCAGGCTTTCGCGAGGACATCGCCGAGCAATATAGCGACGCATTCGCGAAGAACGATGCACCGCTCAAGGTAGACCGTTGGCTCGCGCAGCCGTGGTCGCAACCGTATCGACATCTGTGGCTCGGCTCGACGGCCGGCGCCGGCCAGCCGGGCTACGCGGCCCTCGTGATGCCACTGGGCGCGGCACCGGACCAGCTGCCCGCGCTGGCCGAGCTGGCCAAGGGCCAGCCGGGCGTCGTCTTCGTCGACAAGGCGGCGAGCGTCTCGCGACTCTTTGGCGCCTATCGCGACGACTGCGGCATCTGGCTCGCGATTGCGCTCGCGTTCGTGTCGGTGCTGCTTGCCCTCAGGTACGGTCTCATCGGCGGACTTTCGGTGATGCTTCCGGTCGCGCTCGCCATCGGCGTAGCGCTTGCCGCGTTCGGCTATGCGCGCGTCCCGCTCACGCTTTTCAATTGGCTCGCGCTGATGCTCGTCCTCGGCGTCGGCCTCAACTACGCGGTCTTTCTGCGCGAGGGCTGCCTGCGCGAGCGCGCGGATCTGGGTGCGGTGTGGACCGGCGTTGCACTATCCGCCGCAACGACGTTGCTCTCGTTCGGCCTGCTCGCGGCGAGCTCGATGTCGGTCCTCAAGAGTTTCGGGGCGACCCTCGCGCTCGGCATCAGCGTGTCCGTGCTGCTCGCGCCGATCGGCATGCCGCCGATTCAGTTCGGAGCCCGTCGATGAAATCGCCTCTCGTCTACTTGCATGCCCTCGGCATGATCAACGCGCTCGGCGGCGATACGGACGCGATCGCTCGGGGCCTGGTTGCCGCTTGCGCGCCGGGCATGGGGGTCGCGGCATTCGGCGAGACGGGCGCGGCGTTCGTCGGACGCGTGACGGCGCCGCTCGATGTCGCTCCACCGCCGCACCTGCGACGCTACGACTGCCGCAACAACCGTCTGCTGCTTGCCGCGCTGGCCCAGATCGAGCCGGCGGTGGCGGCCGCATGCGAGCGCTACGGCGCTGGGCGCATCGGCGTCGTTCTGGGCACGAGCACATCAGGCATCGCCGCGGCCGAGGCGGCGCTTGCGGCAAACGCGCGCGACGACCGATGCGCGGCGGCTTTCGATTACGTTCAGCTCGAGATCGGCACCGCGGCGCCGTTCGCAGCGGCCGCGCTCGGCTTGCAAGGGCCGGCTTTCACGATCTCGACGGCGTGTACATCGAGCGCGAAAGCCATCGTCGCCGCGCGGCGATTGCTGCAACTGAACCTATGCGATGCGGTCGTGGCCGGCGGCGTCGATTCGCTGTGCGAGACGACGGTGCGCGGCTTTTCGGCGCTCGAATCGACGAGCTCATCCCGAATGAATCCGATGAGCGCCAATCGCTCAGGCATCAACGTGGGGGAGGCAGCCGCCGTGTTCCTCATGAGTCGGGAAGAAGGCCCCGCCGTGCTTGCCGGTGCGGGCGAATCGAGCGATGCCCATCATATTTCGGCCCCCGATCCGAGCGGAGCCGGGGGTGAGCGCGCGCTGCGCGCCGCGCTGGATGACGCGGGTGCGGTGCCCGAAGCGATCGGCTACGTGAATCTACACGCGACGGCGACACGCAAGAACGATGAAATGGAAGCACGGCTCATGGCGCGTGTGTTTCCAAACGGTGTTCCCGTGAGTGGGACGAAGCCGCTCACGGGCCACACACTCGGCGCGGCAGGGGCGACCGAGCTTGGCTTCGGCTGGCTCGTGCTCACGAACGAGGGGACTGTATTGCCGCGCCACCTCTGGGATGGCGTGCCCGACCCATCGCTGCCGGCGCTCGATCTCGTCGAAGATGCGCGGCGGCTCCAGCCGGGCCGCCTCGTGATGAGCAATTCTTTTGCATTCGGAGGCAGCAACGTGAGCCTCGTGCTTGGGCAGTCATAGATGAACGATGGTAATCAACCTTGCATGACGGAAGAAGCGCGTCATTTCGGAGTCACGGCGGCCTATCCGCCGATCGAGGAAATCCTTCCCCATCGCGGCACGATGCTGCTGCTCGAACGCGTTGTGGCTTTCGACGACACGGCACTCGTTGCGCAGGCGTGCGTCGACCGGACGGCCTGGTACGCCGATGCGGCGGGTGCCATGCCCGCGTGGATCGGCATCGAGTTGATGGCGCAGGCGATCGCGGCGCACGTCGGCATGGCCGCGCTGCGAGCCGGCGGTCGTGCAAGGCCCGGCGTTCTGCTCGGATCGAGCCGTTACGAGGCGCATCGGAGCGCCTTTGCGGCCGGCTCTCGATTGCGCGTCGAGGCGAAGGAGCTGTTGCGCAGCGAGCAAGGGCACGGGGCTTACGAATGCGCGATCGACGCCGAAGGAGAGCGCGTGGCGCAAGCGGTCATCAAGGTGTTCCAGCCGAGCGATTTTCAGTCATTCATCGAAGGGAGCTTTGCCTCATGAGCAACCGGCGTGTACTCGTCACCGGTGCAAGTCGCGGTATCGGCCGCGCGATTGCGAATCGATTGGCGGCGGACGGTTTTGCCGTCGGCGTTCACTGCAAAAGCGCCAGAGCCGAGGCGCAAGCGGTCGTCGACGCCATTGCCGGCAATGGGGGCCGTGCGCATCTGCTGCAGTTCGACGTGCGCGATCGCGAGGCCTGCCGGGCCGAGCTCGAAGCGGACGTCGCGCGCGAGGGCGCTTACTACGGCATCGTGCTTTGCGCGGGACTGACGCGCGACGCCGCGTTTCCGGCGCTGACCGGCGACGATTGGGATGCGGTCGTCGATACGGGTCTCGATGGGTTCTTCAACGTCGTGCATCCGCTGACGATGCCGATGGTGCGGGCGAAGGCGGGCGGACGGATCGTGACGATCGCATCGGTCTCGGGCGTGATGGGCAATCGCGGCCAAGTGAACTACAGCGCGGCCAAGGCCGGGCTCATCGGCGCGACGAAGGCGCTCGCGGTCGAGCTGGCATCGCGCCGCATCACTGTCAACTGCGTCGCCCCGGGTTTGATCGACACCGAGATGCTTGCCGATGTCGAGCATCTCGACGAAGCGCTGCGTATGGTCCCGATGGGGCGCGTCGGCAAGCCGGAGGAAGTGGCGGCCGTGGCGAGCTTTCTGATGTCCGATGCGGCGTCGTATGTGACGCGTCAGGTCATCGGCGTAAATGGCGGGATCATCTGATGAAGCGCGTCGTGGTGACTGGAATGGGCGGCGTGACCGCGTTCGGCTCGCGCTGGGACGAGATCGAAGCCGCATTGCGCGGCGGGCGCAACGCCGTTCGTCGCATGCCCGAATGGGACTATTTCTCCGCGCTGCATTCGCGGCTTGCGTGCCCGCTGCCTCCATTCGAGCTGCCTGCGCACTATCCACGCAAGAAGACGCGCTCGATGGGGCTGGTCTCGATGTATGCCGTTCGCGCGAGCGAGTTCGCGCTCGCCGATGCGGGCCTGGCCGGTGACGCGTCGATTGCCGACGGGCGCATGGGCGTCGCATACGGTTCTTCGTCGGGCTCGGTACAGCCGATTCGCGCGTTCGGCGCGATGCTCGAGACCGGCTCGATGACGGACGTGACATCGAATAGCTACGTGCAGATGATGCCGCATACGACCGCCGTCAACGTCGGCCTGTTCTGGGACCTCAAGGGAAGGGTCATACCGACGTCCTCGGCCTGCGCGTCGGGAAGCCAGGCGATCGGCTACGCCTATGAGGCCATCGCGACGGGCAAGCAAGCGTTGATGCTCGCGGGCGGTGCGGAAGAGCTCTCAGGGCCGGCCGTCGCGGTGTTCGATACGCTCTACGCGACGAGCACGCGCAACGATGAGCCTCATTTGACGCCGCGGCCGTTCGACGTTGCGCGCGACGGGCTCGTCGTCGGCGAAGGGGCGGCGACGCTCGTGCTCGAAGAACTCGAGCATGCACGCGCGCGTGGCGCGCGCATCCATGCCGAGGTCGTCGGCTTCGGCTGCAATTCCGATGGGGCGCACATGACCCAGCCGACCGCCGCCACGATGGCGCACGCGATGCGGCTCGCCCTTGCCGACGCGACGCTGCCCGCCACGGCGATCGGCTACGTGAACGCGCACGGCACGTCCACCGATCGCGGCGACGTGGCCGAAAGTGCGGCGACGGCCGAAATCTTTGGCGACGGCATGCCGATCAGCTCGCTCAAGAGCTATGTCGGTCATACGCTCGGTGCATGCGGCGCGCTCGAGGCGTGGTGGACGATCGAGATGATGAAGCGCAATTGGTACGCACCGACGCTGAATCTCGACGAGGTCGATCCGGCTTGTGCGCCGCTCGACTACATCCGGGGCGCCGGACGCGAGATCGATGCCGAATATGTCATGAGCAACAACTTCGCGTTCGGCGGCATCAACACGTCGCTCGTTTTTCGGCGGGTCCAATGAGCGGTATGGGCGAGCGGGTGGTCGTGACGGGCATGGGGATCGTCTCGTGCCTGGGCAATACCCTCGACGATGTGGCTCACGCGCTGCACGCCGGCCGTTCCGGGATCGTCGCCATCGACGCATGGCGAGAACGCGGCTTTGGCAGCCAGGTGGCCGGCCGGGCCACCGTGGCGGGGGAACCCGCGTTCACGCGCAAGCTCGAGCGTTTCATGGGCGACACCGCGCGCTTTGCCTGTCACGCGGCACGCAAGGCAATCGAAGATGCTGAGCTGCCCGCCGCGTCGCTTCGCTCGCCGCATGCAGGCGCCGTGATCGGTTCGGGCAGCGGCGCGCTCTCCTCGTACGACGCCGCGCTCGCGATCGTCGCCGCGCGCGGGATCGAAAAGGCCCCACCGTTCACGGTGCCGCAGGCGATGAGCAGCACCGTGTCGGCGAACGTCGCTCACGCATTCGGGCTCGAGGGCATCGTCTATTCGCCGTCCTCGGCTTGTACGACATCGGCGCTCGCGATCGGCCAGGCGATGCAGCTGATTCAGACGGGCCGACAGCAAATCGTGCTCGCGGGAGGCAGCGAAGAGCTGCATGACAACTACACGCTGATGTTCGACGCGATGGGCGCGCTTTCGCGCCGCTTCAACGACGATCCGCGGCGCGCGTCCCGGCCCTACGATGCCGAGCGCGACGGCTTCGTGATTGCGTCCGGCGCCGGCGTACTCGTACTCGAATCACTGACGCACGCGCGGGCGCGTCGGGCGCGCATCTATGCCGAGCTGACCGGTTTTGGCCAATCGACGGAAGCGATCACGATGGTTGCACCCGGCCCGGCCGGCATTGCGCGGGCCGTGCGGCAGGCACTCGCCGAAGCGGGCGGCGCGCCTGACTATGTGAACACGCACGCGCCGTCGACCCCGCTGGGCGACGCCGAAGAGCTGGGCGCATTGACCGCCGTATTCGGTGAAGCGCTGCCACCGTTCTCGTCGACGAAAGCCTTGAGCGGTCATCCGCTCGCCGCGGCGGGCGTGCACGAGGCGATTTACACGCTGTTGATGATGCGCGACGGTTTCATTGCCGGCAGTCCGGGCATCGAAAACCTCGATGCGTGCGCGGCCGGGAAGCCGCTCGTGCGCGAATCGCGGGCCGCGCGGATCCGCACGGCGATGTCGATTTCATTCGGGTTCGGCGGCAGTTGCGCGAGCCTCATTTTCGGCGCTTGTGGGTAGGCGCGCGCACGGTGCGGCGCGCGTCGGGGCACG
Organism: Trinickia symbiotica; assembly: GCF_003028655.1. Lineage (GTDB taxonomy): Bacteria > Pseudomonadota > Gammaproteobacteria > Burkholderiales > Burkholderiaceae > Trinickia > Trinickia symbiotica_A. The sequence continues at coordinate 181,825 of NZ_PYUC01000005.1, read as the reverse complement.
GACGGTTCGACCGCGGCTCAGCCGATCTTGCGGGCCGCCACGTTCACGAGCGTTTCGCGGCGCTTGCCGGGCTGGGGCCGGTGCAGCCCGAGCCGCTCCAGGAGGCCGAAGTCCGTTGCCCGGCTCCACCAGAGATAGGGCAGCGAAACGTTGTTCGGTCCGAAGGCGAAGCCTCCGTCGCGCAGCAGCCCGAGGTAACCGTCGGCGCTCTTTTGCACATGCATCGGATGGCGAAAGAGCAGCCGAATCACCCACGACTTGATGTAGACCTCGGTCGATTCGGCGAAGAGCAACAGCCCGCCGTTCTTGAGCACGCGATGGAACTCCGCGAGCGCGCGCTCCTGTTCGACGAGATGATGAAACGTTTGATGGCAGAAAACGATGTCCGCACTGGCGTCCGCAAGCGGCAACGCGGCGCAGTCGCCGTGCTGCAACTCGACGCTGGTCGTGAGTTCGCTTGCTGCTCGGGCGGCGAGCTCGAGCGAAGGCTGGTGGAAATCGACGCCGACGATGCGGCTTGGCGCGAAGGCATGTTCGAGCAGCTTGAACGACAGACCTTGGCCGCAGCCGACGTCGACGATCATAGGTGCTTGGGGTAGCGGCCCGTCGATGAGGTGCGTCAGATCGTCGATGGCAACGCGGAGCACGTGATGCTGCCACGTGTGCGTGCGGAGGAACCATGTGCCGAACGCTGTTTCCGGCACGAACGCGACGGCCCGGCGCGGCGTGTGGATGGAAGAGGATGACACGTTCGTTTTTCCCCTTAGGCGATTTGTCGTTGTTGATGCGGCAATTGTAATGGCAATGAAGCCGCGTAACGCGGCATGTCGGGTGGCTTTATCGAAGACGGCATGGATTTACAACAAAATTGACCAATGAAGAGAACGAGATGACTAGAGTTTCGCTGAATGATGTCGAAGTAGACGTGGCCGTGATCGGGGCGGGCCCCGCCGGTGCGGTTGCCGCTGCCCTGGTCGCGCGAGCGGGCCGCTCGGTGCGGGTGCTCGAGCGCGAACAGTTCCCTCGCTTTTCGATCGGCGAAAGCCTGCTGCCGCAAAGCATGGCTTATCTGGAAGAGGCGGGCATGCTGCAGTCCGTCGTGCAGGCCGGGTTTCAGTACAAGAACGGCGCGTACTTCGTCTGCGGCGACAAGTCGTCGGCGTACGATTTCCGCGACAAGCACACGCATGGATGGGGCACGACCTATCAGGTCGAGCGCGCGGCTTTCGACGACCTGCTGATTCGTCGCGCGGCCGAGCAAGGGGCCGATGTGCGCTTCCGTCACGTCGTCCGATCGATGCGCACGGGCGCCGAACCCGAGCTCGACGTCGCCGACGAAACGGGCGAGCACTATGTGGTCCGAGCGCGCTACGTGCTCGATGCGAGCGGATTCGGCCGCGTCCTGCCGCGCCTGCTCGGGCTCGAAAGGCCCACGCGCATGCCGGCGCGCGCGGCGCTCTTTTCGCACGTGCACGATGCGCTGCCGGCGGGGAGTACCGATCGCGACAAGATCTGCGTGGCGGTCCATCCTCGGCATCGCGACGTCTGGTATTGGATGATTCCGCTCGCCCAGGGCCGCACGTCGGTTGGCTGTGTCGCCGAAGCGGCGTTCCTCGACGTGCCCGAGGCGGCCCGCGAAGCGAAGCTGCGCGAACTGATGCGCGAAGAGCCAACGATCGCCGCGTTGATCGGCGACGCGCCTTTCCTGATGCCGGTACGGCAGATTGCCGGCTATGCCGCGAACGTCGATCGGCTGCATGGCCCGGGCTATGCGTTGCTCGGCAACGCAGGCGAGTTTCTCGACCCGGTGTTTTCGTCGGGCGTGACGATCGCGCTGCGATCCGCCCATTTGGCGGTGCAGGTGCTGCTGCGTCAATTGGGCGGCGAGAGCGTCGACTGGATGACCGAGTATGACGTGCCGCTGCGCAAGGGCATCGACACGTTCCGTGCATTCGTCGAGCGCTGGTACACGGGCGAACTGCAGGACATCATCTTCGCGCCGAATCAGGCGCCCGAGATTCGTCGCATGATCAGCGCGGTGCTCGCGGGGTATGCGTGGGATGAGACGAACCCGTATGTTGCCGATCCGGCACGGCGGCTGAACACCCTGCACGAGATTTGCACGGCGACTTGAAGCTTGGGGCCGAGCGCGAGCCGGGCACGCGGGCGGGGCGCGTGCCGTGAAATCCGGCGCTAGCCGCGACTCGGTGCGGTGACAGTGCCAAGCGGCCGCTCTTCGTCGCGCCGATGAACGCACGATCCGGCGGCGTAGGTCTCGTAGACCGCCCGATCGTCGCCCAGTAGCGCGAATGCGAAAAGCCATTCCTCGAGCGATTCCGCGCGCGCCGTGCGGCGCGCGATCAGCGGCGTCGCCTCGGGGTCGAGCACGACGAAGTCGGCTTCCGCTCGCGGTGCGAGCGTGCCGATCGTAGCCCCCAGATCGAGGGCTTGCGCGGCACCCGCCGTCGCGAGCCAGAACATGCGCGTAGCCGTCAGATGATGGCCCGTCATGCGGGCGACCTTGTGCGCTTCGTTCATCGTTTGCAGCATCGAAAACGAGGTGCCGCCGCCGACGTCGGTGCCGAGCGCGACCGGCATCCTGCTCGCGTCGGCCTTCGCCATATCGAAGAGTCCGCTGCCAAGAAAGAGGTTCGACGTAGGGCAGTGCGAGGCGACGGCGCCCGCTTCGGCCATTCGTAGGCGATCGTTCTCGTCGAAGTGAATGCAGTGCCCGTAAATGGCACGGCGGCGCAGCAATCCGCGGCGATCGTAGACGTCGAGATAGCTGCGGTGCCCGGGGAAGAGCTCGGCGACCCACTTCACTTCGTCGACGTTTTCCGCGACATGCGTCTGGATGAACACGTCGGCGTGCTCACGCGCGAGCGCGCCGCACGCTTCGAGCTGCTCCAGCGTCGAAGTCGGCGCGAAGCGCGGCGTGAGCGCGTACAGTTGCCGTCCGCGGCCATGCCAGCGCGCGATGAGTTCAGCGCTATCGTCGTAGCCCGATTGCGCCGTATCGCGGAGGAAGTCGGGACAGTTGCGGTCCATCAGCACCTTCCCCGCGATCATGCGCAGATTTCGTGCTTCGCTTGCCGCAAAAAGCGCGTCGGCCGATTGCTTGTGTACCGTGCAGTAGACGAGCGCCGTCGTCGTCCCGCATGCAAGCAGCTGATCGAGAAAGAAGTTCGCCGTCTCTTCGGCATGGGCGAGCTCGGCAAAGCGGCGCTCGGTCGGGAACGTGTAGCTTTCGAGCCATGGCAAGAGCCCCGGCGCCGGCGAGGCGATCATGTCCGTCTGCGGGTAATGCAGATGCGTATCGATGAAGCCCGGCACGATCATCTTGCCGCGCAAGTCGCGAACTTCCGTTGCCGGCGTCAATTGCGCCGCAAGCGAGCCATATGCACCGCGCGCCACCACGTGTCCATCCTCGACGATGAGCAGACCATCGTCCTCGAAATCGACTGCGTCGTCCGCGTGCGCGGGATCGCCCCTGAACGAAAGCAGCTTCGCCCGATAGGCGATGCGTTGCGTGATGCGGTTGCCTTTGTCACTCATGATTTCGAATCTCTTCTCATAACGCGATGCCGCTGCTCGGCTGTCCGATGGCATGCTTGCGGGGCGCGCTGCGCAGCCGCAGGCAGCGCGTCGACATGCACTGGAGTGCGGCGGCTTGCCTTATCGTCGCCAGTAGTCGTCGAGCGTCGCGACCAATGCGGCGCGCTCGTCGGCGGCGACAAACGATGCCTCGAAGCCATTGCGCAAAATCGTATGGACTTCGGCGTCCGTCAGATCGAGCGCTTCGGCAGCGCTCAGATAGTTCGCGTTGACGTAACCGCCGAAGTAAGCCGGATCGTCCGAATTGATCGTCACGGCCACGCCGTGCGAGAGCAATGTCTTCAAGGTGTGCTGCTGCATGTCGTCGAAGACGCGCAGCTTCAGGTTCGACAATGGGCAGACGGTCAACGGAACGCGTGTCTCGGCAAGCCGTGCGACGAGCGCCGGGTCCTCGATGCTGCGCACGCCGTGATCGATGCGATCGACCTTGAGCAAATCGAGTGCCTCGTAGACATAGGACGGCGGACCTTCCTCGCCTGCATGGGCGACAGTCTTCAGTCCCCGTGCGCGGGCCTTCTCGAACACACGCTCGAACTTGGAGGGCGGATGGCCGCGCTCCGACGAATCGAGGCCGACGCCGACGAGCCGGTGCGCGTACTGGTCGAAGACGGGCAGCGCGGCTTCGAACGTAGTCAGTGCATCCTCTTCCGAGAGATGCCGCAGAAAGCAAAGAATGAGGCGGCTCGTCAGTCCGCGCCGCTCCGCTTCGGCCAGCGCGCGTTCGATGCCGGCCACGACGGTGGCGATCGAGACGCCGCGCTCGGTATGGGTTTGAGGATCGAAGAAGATCTCGGCGTGCACGACGTGATCGGCCAGCGCGCGCTCGACATAGGCCGCCGTCATCTCGTAGAAGTCCTCTTCGGTCAGCAAGACGCTCGCACCGGCGTAGTAGATGTCGAGGAACGATTGCAGATCGGTGAAGGCATAGGCGGCGCGAAGCGCTTCGATCGAGTCATAGGCGAGCTTTACGCCATTGCGTTTCGCGAGCTTGAAAATGAGCTCGGGCTCGAGCGAGCCCTCGATATGAATGTGCAGTTCGGCCTTCGGCGCGCCGGCGATTTTTTTAGCGAATGTCGGTGTCATGGTCGATCGTGGGTCGATGAATGGCGTGCGATGCGGACGATGTCTCGGCGCCGCCGCGTTTCGCGCGTACCGCCTCGACCGCTTGCAGCAATTGCGCGGCCACGGCGATCGCGATGATTTCGGGCGATTTGTCGACGATGCCTTCGATACCGATCGGGCAGTGCATTCTAGCGACGATCGCAGGATCGATGCCGACGGCCGCGAGCCGGTGCTCGAATTTGCGGCGCTTCGTGCGCGACCCGATCATGCCGAAGAACGCGAAGTCGCCGCGCCGCAGGATGCGTTCCGCGAGCGCAAGGTCGCGCGCGTGGTTATGCGTCATGACGATGAAGTAGGTGCCGGGTTCGGCGTCGTCGACGGCTTCGTCGGGCGCATCGTTCGCGTCGATCGTCACATTGGCAAACTCGTTCGGCCGCACATGCTGCCCGAACTGCGCATCGCGCTCGTCGACCCAGCGCACGCGGCAGGGCAACGTCGTGAGCACGCGCACGAGCGCCGCGCCGACGTGCCCGGCCCCGAAGACGACGACGGGAAATTCGCGCGGCACGATCGTCTCGGTCAGCAGCGCGTTGCCTTCGTCGAAACCGGCGCCGTCCCAGAGCAGGCAGTCGGGCGTCACCGTGCCCGGCTCGGGGTCCGAAAGCTGCACGCCGTCGAGCGCGGGGCCGAACGACACGGTGCGCACGCAGCTTGCGCCCGCTTGCAGCCGTTTCGCCAATGTCGCCACCCATCCGAGATCGCCGACATCGAGGCGCTCGAACGCGAGCACGACGGCACCCCCGCAGCACTGCCCGAGACTCGGCCCCAGCGCGAATCGCTCCAGCCGGCGCAGATGCGGGACGCGCATGCCGTCGCGCAGCACCTCGCGCGCGATCTCGATGGCACGCCATTCGAGATGTCCGCCGCCGATCGTGTGCCGTGCGGCGTCGCGCGTGACGATCATCTTTGCGCCGGCTTCGCGGGGCGCCGAGCCTTCGATGCGCGCCACGGTCACGAGCACGGCGGCGTCGCCGTGCGCAAGCAGGTGCTGCAAATCGGTGAGCCACGTATGCATCTGAATCCCGATCTCTCGTCAGTCGGCGCCGAGCACATCGCCCGGCACGGCTTCGCTCGCATCGTTGGACGAATCGGCCGTGACCGTGGTTGCTGCGCCGTTTGCCGTCACCGCGTCACCGGCCCGCGATGCTTCCAGGGCAGCGATGGCATCGAGAATCGCTTCGGGCGTCGCGGGCGCCCGGAGCGGCGGCGCGGCCTGAGCATCCGGCACGGCGGCGGACACGGCATCGCGGAGCGCGAGGAAGACCGAGAATGCGAGCAACAGCGGCGGCTCGCCGACAGCCTTCGAGCGGAACACGGTCGGCTCGGCGTTTTCGTTGCGATAGAGCGCCGTATGAAAATCGGCGGGCACGTCGCTTACGGCGGGAATCTTGTAGGTCGACGGCGCATGCGTCATGAGGCGACCCTCATGATTCCACCAGAGCTCTTCGGTCGTGAGCCATCCCATGCCTTGAATGAAACCGCCTTCGATCTGGCCGATATCGATGGCCGGATTGATCGAGCGGCCGACGTCGTGCAGCAAGTCGGCGCGCAAGAGCTTCCATTCGCCCGTCAGCGTATCGACGACGACCTCGGAGACGGCGGCGCCGTAGGCAAAATAGTAAAACGGGTGACCCGTCAGCGTCTTCGAATCCCAATGCACTTTCGGCGTCGCGTAGAAGCCGTCGGACCAGAGCTGCACGCGAGAGAGATAGGCTTCGTTGACGAGTTGAGCGAAAGGCATCGACGCGCCGCCTGCCTCGACCGTGGCGTTTTCGAAGCGCACTTCGGCGGGCTCACCGCCGAGGATTTTCGCGGCCACCTCGGCGAGCCGCTCGCGTATCGTGCGAGCGGCGGCCTCGGCCGCCTTGCCGTTCAGGTCACTGCCGGTCGAGGCGGCCGTCGCGGAGGTATTGGCAACCTTCGATGTGTCGGTCGCGCTCACGCGCACCTGAGTCAGCGGCAGCCCGAGTTCGCCGGCGACGACCTGCGCGACTTTCGTATTGACGCCCTGACCCATCTCCGTTCCGCCGTGATTGACCAGCACGGAGCCGTCGCGATAAACGTGCACCAGCGCCCCGGCCTGATTGAGGAACGGCACGTTGAACGAAATACCGAACTTGACCGGCGTCATCGCGATTCCGCGCTTGAGCACGGGGCTTCGCCGATTGAACTCGCCAAGCGCGGCGCGTCGTTGGCGATAGTCGCTCGACTCGACTACCTGAGCGGTGAGCGGGGCGAGCACGTTGTCCTCCACGCGCTGACCATACGGCGTCAGGTCGCGCTCGCCGATACCATAGTAGTTCGCCATTCTCACGTCGAGCGGATCGCGGCCGAGCTCGCGCGCGACGGCATCGAGCATGACTTCCATGACGAGCGCGCCCTGCGGTCCGCCGAAGCCGCGAAACGCCGTATTCGACTGCGTGTTCGTCTTGCAGCAAAGCGCGACGATGTCGACGTCGGAGAGGTAGTAGGCGTTATCGAAATGACAGACCGCGCGCGTGGCGACGGCGCCCGACAAGTCGGCCGAGTAACCCGCGCGCAAGGCGATTTCGACTCGCGCACCGAGAATGCGTCCGTTATCGTCGAAGCCGACTTCATAACGGTAGACCGCGTCATGGCGCTTGCCGGTGATCATGAAATCGTCGTCTCGATCGGGGCGCAGCTTGACCGGGCGCCTGAGCCGATCGGCGGCGAGCGCCGCGATGCAGGCGAATACCGCCGATTGCGATTCCTTGCCGCCGAAGCCGCCGCCCATGCGCCGGCATTCGCAAACGACGTTATGCGCGGGCCGGCCCAGCATATGCGCGACGACCTGCTGCATCTCGCTCGGGTGCTGAGTCGAGCTGTAGACGAGCATGCCGGCGTTTTCCTTCGGGATCGCATAGGCGATCTGCCCTTCGAGATAGAACTGCTCTTGTCCGCCCACCTCGAACTCGCCTTGCAGGCGATGGGCCGCGGCTGCGATCTTCGCGGCCGGCTCGCCGCGCGTCAGATGAAGCGGCGGCAGCACGTAGTCCTTGCGCTCGCGCGCGGCGGCGACCGTCAGCACCGCTTCGAGCGGCTCGTAGCGCACGACGTCGTCGCTTTTCGCGAGCGCAGCCGCGCGGCGAGCGAGCTCGCGGCTCGTCGCGACCACCGCGAAGACGGGCTGGCCGAGGTAGAAGACCGTGTCTTCGGCGAGGATCGGATCGTCGTGCAAGACCGGGCCGCAGTTGTTCTCGCCGGGTATGTCGGCCGCCGTCAATACCTCGACCACACCGGGCGCGGCTCGGACAGCCGAAAGATCGAGCGATGCGATGCGCGCGTGCGCATACCGCGAGAGGCCGAGCGCGACATGAAGCGTGCCGGCGAGTTCGGGCAGATCGTCGGTATAGGCGGCCTCGCCGCTCACGTGCAGCTCGGCCGATTCGTGCGGCAGCGGCACGCCGATCGCGACGTCCGCTTGCATTGCCGTGCCGGCGCTCGCGCCCGCGCTGCTTGTCGATGCATGGATTCGCGCAGTCATTGCAAGTCCCTCCCGGCAGCCTGCTCCGCAAGATCGGCCCCGTCGCCGCCGAAGGCGAATACGTCGACTTGCGCGAGCGCGAGCGGCGATGCTTCGCGCGTTTCGAGGTAAAAGCGCCACAGCAGATTGCGCGCGACCTTCATCCGATAACCGCTCGACGCACGCATGTCGGTGAGCGGCACGTAATCGCTGGCGAGCGCCTCGATTGCGCGATGGGCGCATTCAGCGTCCCACTGAGCGCCCGCGAGCGCGGCCTCGGCGCGGTTCGCGCGTTGGGGCGTCGCCGCCATGCCGCCGAAGGCGACGCGCGCCGAGATGATGGAGCCGTCTTCGATCTCGAGCGCGAACGCGCCGCAAACGGCCGAGATGTCCTGATCGTAGCGCTTGGAGACTTTATAGGTGCGAAAGCGCAAGCGGGGTCCCGGGCGCGGCACGCGCAGCGCCGCGACGAATTCGCCCGGCTCCAGGGCCGTTTTCTGATAGCCCAGATAGAACGCTTCGAGCGGCAGCGTGCGGGTTGCGTCGCCGCGGCGCAAGACCACCTCGGCGCCGAGCGCGATCAATGCCGGCATCGAATCACCGATCGGCGAGCCGTTCGCGATGTTGCCGCCGAGCGTGCCCGCATTTCGGATCGGCAGCGACGCGAAGCGCTTCGCGAGCTCGGCAAGCTCCGGATAATCGCCAACGAGTTCGGCGTAGGCGTCTTCGAGCGTCGCGGCGGCGCCGATGGTGAGCGTCGTGGCGTCGCGCTCGATGGTTTTCAGTTCGGCCACATTGCCGATGTAAAGCAGCTCGTCCAGCTCGCGCATCTGCTTCGTCACCCATAGGCCGACGTCCGTGCTGCCCGCGAGCACGCGTGCGTGCGGGTGCTCGACGCGCAACCGGGCGAAGCCCTCGAGCGACACCGGTGCCCGAAACACCGGGTTGCCGAACTCAGCGCCGCGCACGTCGGGGCCCGCGTACTCGAACGTATCGGCGCGGCGAATCTTGCGCAACGCGCCGATGACCGCATGACGATCGAACGCCGGGCGAGGGTAGCGCTCTTCGTCGAACATCGCTTGCGCGGCATCGACGATCGGCCGGTAGCCCGTGCAGCGGCAGAGATTGCCCGATAGCGCCGTCGCGATTTCTTCGCGCGTCGGCAATCCGGCCGCGCGCGGATGATTTTCGTAGAGCGCCCACATCGACATCGTGAATCCCGGCGTGCAAAAGCCGCATTGCGACCCATGACAATCGACGAGCGCGCGTTGCACGGGGTGCAGCGAACCGTCGGAGCCGCGCAAATCCTCGACGGTGAAGAGCGCGCGGCCATCGAGCGTCGGCAGGAATTGAATGCATGCGTTGACGGCTTTCAACACGAGCTCGCCATGCGAGTCGAGCTCTCCGGTTACGACCGTGCAGGCACCGCAATCGCCCTCGGCACAGCCTTCTTTCGTGCCTGTGCAGCGCACGTTTTCACGCAGGTGTTGAAGCACGGTCTGGGTGGGCGGCACGCCGTGCACTTCGCGGATCGCTCCGCGGTAATAAAAACGGATGGGATGCGTCGTCATGGCCGAATCCTTGGTGATATGGATCAGGCGCGCGTTACGCTTCGCGCCGGCCGAGGACCGGTTTCGCGCACGTGGATCGCCATCCGTGAAAAAGATAGCACTGCAAATTGCCGAGCGGATCGCCCGGCGCTGATGCGGGCTATCAGCTCACCGATAAGTACGACGCCCCGCGCGCGAGGAAGTTGCGAGCAGCCGCATCGGCCTAACCCCAGCAACAGGCCGTGCCACGAAGGGCCGCGCTCGAAGCGCAGAGGTGATATCCCGCGAAATTTCAGCGAAATCAGGTCAGATCGCTTTCAACCGTCGACGACGCGCGCGCCGGCCCCAGAGGCTTGCGATGACGGGCAGGAACGTCAGGCCGAACGCAATGAGCGCCCAGCCGGGCAGCAGGATCCCGAAAATCGGCGGGTAGACGGTTTCGCAAAGGCCGGCGACCTTGAAGACGCTCGGGAGCCAATGCGCGGGCGGCAGGCTGTCGACGACGGGCTGGAGCGCATCGAATCCGCAGCTGAAGCCGGGATGAAGCTGGATGTAGAGATGGCGGGCGGCCGTACCGATGCCGGCCGCGGCGATGATGGCGATCAGGGTCTCGAAGAAGGCGATGCCGCGCCAGCCGCCAAGCGCGGCGCCCGCGAACGCAAAGATGGCGACGAGAATGAAGAAATAGCGCTGGATGATGCAAAGCGGGCAAGGGTCCTCACCTTTTGCGTACTGCAGGTACAGCGCGCCGCCGACAAGGCCGAGGCAGACGATGCCCAGCAGGACGAGCAGGCGGCGCTCGCGGCGTTGCGAAAGCAAATCGTTCATGAACCGAAAGCTCCTTTTTCGACGATGCGTAGACGGACGAGGCCGCTTCCGTTTCGTCAGGTCATTGGCAAAAAACCTGCAGCCTACCGCGTCCGTGCCGAGTTCGCTCGAGCGTTCGACATTGATTCGAAGCGGCAGGGCTACGGAACTATCGGATCGACGCCAAGACGCGTTCGACGGCGAGGGCAACGCCGAACAGTGCATCGTCGCCGTGCGGCGCGCCGGCCAGCATCAGCCCGACGGGGGCGTCACCGCGCGGATGGCAGGGCAGCGAGATCGCGCAGGCGTCGAGCATGTTGAACACGCTCGGATTGCGCAGCACGAGCGCGTTGATGCGGGCGTACTCACTGTCGTTGCGATCGCAATCGGCAAGGCGCGGGGGCACGATTGGTACCGTCGGGGCTACGATCGCATCAAAATGTTGCCACAGCGTTTCATGCGCTGCCTCGATGAGCTCCTCTCGTTCCGCGAGCAGGTCGATATAGTCGCTCGCGCTCGCCGTCTCGGCTTTGAGGATTCGCGACAGCACGCGGGGATCGTATTCATCGCGGTGAGCGGCAATGAGCGGACGATGCCAGGCGCAGGCCTCGATCGCGGAGAGGGCATAGCGCCCGGCGCCGGGTAGCCGCTCGAGCGGGGCGAAGCGCACGTCGGACAGGATCGCGCCGGCTGCTTCAAGATGCTTGAGCGCCGCTTCGAGCGCGGAGGCGACGGGCGCCTCGACGTCGTCCGTCACATAATGCGTCAGCACGCCGAGGCGCAAACCTTCGATCGGGCGCGCGGCCGGTACGCGCGGCTCGAGGCCTGCGAGGATCCTGTCGACGAGCGCGCAACAGGCGGCCGAAACGCCGATCGGTCCGAACGAATCGAGCGTCTTCGAGAGCGGCACAGCGCCTTGTCGAGGAATGCGGCTCGCGGTCGGCTTGAAGCCTGTCAGGCCCGTGAACGCCGCGGGAATCCGGATCGAGCCACCCGTATCCGTCGCGAGCGCCACGGCGGCCATGCCGTCGGCAACCGAGGCCGCGGCGCCGGACGAGGATCCGCCCGCGATCCGCTCGTCCCCCGAGGGCACTTCCTCAGGGAGCCCCCGACCGGGTGCTTCTTTCGCGGCATTGCCGGCGGTGCCGCGACCGTAGGGCGAAAGGGGGGTGCCGTAATGCGGGTTGAGCCCGAGCCCGGAGAAAGCGAACTCCGTCATGTTGGTTCTTCCGACGATGACGGCGCCCGCGCGCCGCAACCGCGCCACGGCGGGCGCATCGGCGCTGGCCGGCGGCGCGCCGGCCAGCGCGCGCGAGCCGGCGCGCGTCACTTGACCGGCTATATCGAAGAGGTCCTTGACCGACACGGGAATGCCGGCGAGCGGGGACAGCACGGTGCCCGCCGCGCGCAGCCGATCATGCGCATCGGCCGCGGCGCGGGCGGCGGCATCGACTTCGAGAAACACGGTCGAGCCTTGGCCCGCCGGATCGGCGATACGTTCGAGCGCGGCTTCGACGAGGGCGCGGCTCGTCGTCGCACCCGAGGCCAGATCGGCCGCGAGGCGAGCGAGCGGCGGAAAGGGGGCGAAATCGGTGGGCATGGGTATCGTCGTTCGTTCAATATTTGGCCGAAGAATGCGCATCGGCGCGCTTTTTACTGCGGTGGCCGGCCTGCGGTCGTTCGTCTTTCGCGGGTCCGATCGGCACCATTTTGGCCAGCCAGGCTGCCCGCATTGTAGCTGCCGGCAGTCGAGCGCGTATGTGGCCGATCGTGGCGAAGGGCGGGGCGCGATACACGCCTCGAAATCCGGTCAGCCTGTCCGCTCCGCTCGGCATTGCGGGGGCTTTGTGCGGTGGCGGATAATAGGGGTTCTGAGATCGCCAATTGCGTGCGACGCGCGCCTGCCCATCGTCATGAGCGAAAACACGCCACCGAACGTCCCACGTCCCAGCCCGGACACTTCCTCTTCTTCCAGCCGTTCCCCCGACACTTCGCAGTCTTCCGCGCGTCCTGGCCCGGCCTTGCCGCCTGCCGGTGCTGACGCCGGTGCCGCGGCTCCGGCTTCGACAGCGTCACCGTCTTCGCCGCCTTCGGGACCTCCATCGAAGGACACCGTCCGTGCATCGACCGATACGGTCGCGAGCGACCCGCCCGTCGGCGCGGGCGCGGATTCCGTCGCGGCGGGGGCGACGCGCGGGTCTTCGGCGGCGGATTCGGCGACCGCCGAAGCGGCCGAGCGTGCGTCGAGCGATACGCTCGAGAGCGCATCGGCGGTGGAGCCCGCATCGAGCCCGCCATCGCACGCTGCCGAAGCGGCGGAGGCACGCGTGACGGCGGCGCGCGAGACGGCAGAACAAGAAGCGGCTGCGGAGCAGAGCGCCGAACTGCAACTGCAGCAGGAACGGGAGGCCGCCGCCGCGCGCGGCGCACCGCCTCCTGGCTTCGGCTCGCAACCCGATTTCGACACACCGCGCCCGCCGCCGCCGGGCGCGGTTCCCCCGCCCGAGAAGCCCGCCTATTTGAAGCAAAGCGATTCGCCGTGGAGCGTGTTCGGCCGCACGATGGTGGCGCGGGCGCGGCGCCTGTTCGATCGTGCGGGACAGCGAATCACGCAGCGCACGCTGCGCATCGGCGTTTCCGCGCGGATCTTTCACCCCGAGCCAGGGGCTGTGGGGCTGCGCGGCAAAACGCTGCAGTATCTCGAGGAATCGGTTGCGCACTGGGTGATGTCGCGCGACGTGATGGTGTTCATGATTCCGACGGTCGGCCATCAGGGGATGCTCCATCCGAGCAATATCCGCTTGCGCGATTATGCGAAGCATCTCGACGGCTTGCTGCTGCAAGGCGGCGCCGACGTTTCGCCGCAAACGTACGCTGGAACGGAGGCTAGCGCCGAGTGGCCCGGCGATCGTGTGCGCGACATGTACGAGCTCGAGCTGCTCTATGAGTTCATCGAATCGGGCAAGCCGGTGCTCGGGATCTGCCGCGGGTGCCAATTGATCAACGTCGCGTTCGGCGGCACGCTCTATCAGGACATTGCGACCGAAGTGCCGACGGCCGGCGTTCATGTCAACGAGCGCTACGACCAACACCGGCATGCCGTGCGCTTTCCGCAGGGCTCGACGCTGGTGAACATGTTTCCGGGGCGTCACGAGGCGCTCGTGAACTCGATCCACCATCAAGCCGTCAAGACACTCGGACGCGACCTGAACGTGGAGGCCGTGTCGTCGGAGGACGGGCTCATCGAAGCCGTCCGGTACCGGCGTGCTCCGTTTGTCATGGGCGTGCAGTGGCATCCCGAGTTCCATCGCGCGGGCGGCCCTGAATTGCTCGACTGCACGCCGCTGCTCGATTCGTTCTTGCGCGCTTCGCGTGAGACGCGATTCTGATTCTAAGTCGCTGATGCGCGCGGTCGAGACGGTCCTCAGCCGCCTGGACGAAACGGGGCCTCAACGAAGGTATTGACACGATTCAGTGGCTTATACATAATCTCGTTTCTTCGGCGCGCTTGTTTATGTCGGCGCTGTCGAGCCGATGCGGGAATAGCTCAGTTGGTAGAGCGCAACCTTGCCAAGGTTGAGGTCGCGAGTTCGAGACTCGTTTCCCGCTCCAGGTTTTTTGGCATGACGATCTCGCGGTGGTGTGTGGCGATGAGCGTCGTGCGAGCAGGTTGGTGAACGCAAGTTCGAAGCGGGAGTAGCTCAGTTGGTAGAGCGCAACCTTGCCAAGGTTGAGGTCGCGAGTTCGAGACTCGTCTCCCGCTCCAGGTATAGGGGAAGCTTGGCTTCCCTTTTTGTTTGGCGGCCAGTGCCGGCGCCAATCGAGAAAATCGCTGCGCGGCATGCCGCGGCAACGATCGGATGACCCGCTTATGGCGCGATAGCAAAGCGGTTATGCAGCGGCCTGCAAAGCCGTGTAGGCCGGTTCGACTCCGGCTCGCGCCTCCATATAAAGCCCTGACTTGTCAGGGCTTTTTCTTTGTTGCGGGACTACGCGTTTGCCATTTCGTGTTCGGCAGCGAGCGCCAAGAATGCCGAGCGCGACAGCTTACGTGCACGAGCCACTGCGTCGATCTGCTGAACGAGGCGTTCCGGCAAGCTGATGTTCAATCGAACGGCCTTAGAGTTGATCTTCGTCAGGTCGATATCAAAGAGCATCCAGACGCCTCCCTCGTATTGAGGATCAGCAGCGAGTTGTTCGAGCGGAGTGGGCTCGGGAATGGGCTCATCTTCGCCTTCAAAGTGCGCCTCGACAGCTTCTTGGACCGCGCGCGGCAGATCCTCCCAGTCGTCGGCTGCAGAATAGCAGCCCGGGAAATCGGGAAATGTGACGCCGTGCGCATGCTTCGCATCGCCGACATGCACGTAAAGTGGGTAGAGCATTTCGCGCTCCTTCTACGAGTTATGAGTTTTTCAAGCCAGCCTGCTTGAATATGCTGCGCACTGTGCCGATCGGAAGATCTTTTTTCGGATGCGGCACCGTCACCTTGCCCTGCTTCGATGGGTGCTTGAACTGGTGATGCGAACCAACTGTGTTCGCCAGGAACCAGCCGTCGGCCTTCAGAAGCTTGATGAGGTGTGCGCTGTTCATTTGTGTAATTATACACAACGATGCAGCATCGTGAGGCGAGACGAGCTTGTTTTCGGTGTATAGAGCGACGCACAAACTCCGGATCGTAGTCGCACTAGAAAGTGCACGCGCGGTCATGACCTCGTGCCGTCCTCGTCGTGACATCCGCACGCGGCCCCATGCCTATGCCCATGCTCGTGCCGATCATCCCACGCGGAGCCGAGAATGATCTCGCAGAAGTTCAGGCGCTTGTAGGTCGGATCGCGCAGCGCGAGCACGTCGGTTTTCACGTTTCCGAACGTGGTCTCCGGCTTCTTGATCGTGCCGCGCGTGAAAGCGTCGATGATATCGTTCTTGAATGTCTCGACGCGCGGATGCGCGGCGACGACTTGAGTGCGCTGCGCTTCCGTGAACGCGTCGTATGCGAGTCCGAGCACATCCATTTTGACGCCTGCCGTCACCAGCGCGACAACGGGTTTCATGTGCTTCGGAATGCCAGGCGTTGTATGCAACGCGATAGAAGTCCATACCTGCTCGATGTCGTATTCGCTCACGCCGTATTGCTTCAGAAAGTCCCGCGCCGCGTTCGCGCCATCGACTTCGAACCGTTCCGTCGCGCTGCTATAGCCCTCGACCAGTCCAACGTCATGGAACCGTCTCGTCGTGTTCGCCCAGCGACAAGGCGGGCAATCGCAATTCAGCCCTTATCTGACGGCGCCCGCCGATGAGACTTCCCCGATCGCCAAAGTCCAGGCTCATGTGATGGCGCACATTCGCGATAAGTTCACGGTGCGTCAGCTCGCAGACGTCGCCGGCATGAGTGAGCGGAATTTCGCACGCGTTTTCGTGCAGGAAACCAAGCTCACGCCGCACGAGTTCATCGAACGCGCGCGCCTCGATGCGGCGCGGCAGTTGCTCGAGGGCGGCGACGCGCCGCTCAAGGTGGTTGCGTGGGAGAGCGGGTTCGGGATTGCGGACCGCATGCGGGCCGTGTTTGCAAAGCAGCTCGGGGTCACGCCGCTGCAATATCGTGAGCGGTTTCGGCGTAAGCCTGCGATTGAGCGCTGATGCTGGGGATCGGCGTGCGAGTCGGCAACTTCGCTTCCAGAGGTTGCGGCTCGCGCGTCAGAGGTCGCATCAGCGCAGTTCGCATTTGCCGGGGCGCGGCGCGAAGGGCGATAATCGCGACGTGCCCTCACTTTCCTCACGATTCATGAACGACCGTCCAAGAAGCCGCCTGAACGACATCGAATGGCGATGGAAGCCGTTTTCCGAACTAAGCGCCGCCGACGTCTACGAGATGCTGGAGGCGCGCAGCAAGGTCTTCGTCGTCGAGCAGAACTGCGTTTATGGCGATATCGACGGGATCGACAAAGAGGCATGGCATCTTTTCGCTTTCATGCCGATCGAAGGCCGGTCGACGCTCGCGGGTTATCTGCGCGTGCTGCTGCCCGACGAGGCGCACCCCGATGTCCGTATCGGCCGCGTGCTGACCACGGCGGAGTTTCGCGGCATTGGGCTCGGCAACGCGATGCTCGAGCAGGCGCTGAAGCATATCGCGTTGCAATGGCCGAACGCGGCGATCAGCCTTCATGCGCAAGCTCATCTGCAGCCGTTTTATGGCGCATTCGGTTTTCGACCGACATCCGATATTCACGACGAGGACGGTATTCCTCACGTCTGGATGCGCTCGGCCTGACGCGTGCCGGCTCAAACGTCGCTCGTATCGCGCGTGCGTGCCAACGAGACCGACGTGAACCGGCCGCGCAGACTCAAAGCCGACTCGCCTCACCGCCTTCAGTGCGATTCGCCGAACTCATCGGCAAGTCCCGAGGGGCCGGTTGCGGGCGCTGACCGAGCGACGCACGCTCTTCACGCAATCGTGCACGGGCCGACAGCCGCATCCAATGGCGCAGCGCGACCAAGGCGCCGATCACGCTCATCATCGAGCCCGGGATCCAGATCAATAGACCGCCGATTTGTTGATCGCGAATCGGGCTGATCCAGGTGAACGCACGGCCGCATATCGAGTAAATCGGATACAGCTCGCGCGGCGTGAAGAAGATCAGCGCGCCTAGCACGATCTGTGGCGGGATCGCTGCGATGACCATCATGATGCGCCGGCCGGGAGCGAGCCGCGCCGGCGGGGCGGGGCGCGGGTCGAGGACGAGCCACCAGAAGAGCAGGCCGTCGATCGCCATGCTCCAGTTCATGACGCGATAAAGCCGCCAATCGAGCATCGCCTTGAAGTGGATCGGCGAGAGCAGCCAGAAATAGATGAGCCCGACGAACAGCACGACGGCGACGACGGGATGAAAGATCACGTCGAACGCGATGCGCATGGGTTTCGTCCGCATGGCCCGCTTGAAAATGTGTTGCCGCCAGTTGAACGGAATGCCGGCCCTGAGCGCGGCGCCCGGGTACGACCAGGCGATGAAGAATGGACCAAGGTGATGCAGCACGAGATGCTGCAGGCGATGCATGAAGAACTCGTGCTCGAAGTAATAATCGAGCCGGGTGTGGAGCACGACATAAAGCGCCACGAGCCCGAACCAGAATGCCGCCTGCCGCAGCGGCGATACGCGCGCATGCCGCACGCCGCGAACGAAGAGGATGGCGGCGCCGACAATCGCGATGACGACGGTGGGCGACGGCTCCCAAGGTTCGAGCCAGACGAGCAGATCCATCTCTATCGCCCGATCGGCTTACTGGGCCTCGCCAGGGCTCTTGACTTTGAACGGCGTCTCGAGTTCCGTGCCGTCGGAGAACTGCAGCTTGAGCCGGACCGTGTCGCCCGGGGCGACCTTGTGACGTGCTTGCTCGAGCATGAAGTGATAGCCGCCCGGTGCGATCTTGAGCGCTCCGTGTGCGGGTACCGTCGCCTTGTCGACCATTTGCATTTGCGAGGTCGATCCGTTCGACACGGTTTCGTGCAGCATGACGCTGCCGTAGTCAGGGCTCGAGGCTGCAGTGAGATCGACGGGCTTGTCGCCGGGATTCGTGATCGTCACGTAGCCGGCGGCAGGCAGATTGTTCGGTAGCCAGCGCACCCAGCCGTTCTCCGCGGTCAGGCGCGAAGGGCCAGCCGCATGCGCGGCCGTTGCGAAAACGAGCGTGAAGGCGCAGCCGACGGCGGCGAGTACGGTACGGTGGGCGATCGCTTGCAGTTTCATCGTCATGTTGATCGGCAGGAGCAAGGTCCTTGGGCTGGTGGAAAACGAATTGCTCGGCAATGGTCTTGAGAATCACGATGTTGCCGTATCGATGACGCGGCGTAGATCGTGCGCGATCGCGTCGGGCGTATCGCTGCTCGTCGCGAGGAGTCGTGCACGGCCTTGGGCGTCGAAGATGTAGACGGCCGAGCTGTGCGTTACCTCGTAGTTGCCGTTTGGATCGCGCTTTTCCATTTGATAGGCCACGCGATAGCGGCGCGCCAGCGATTCAATCTGCCGATCGGTGCCCGTCAGGCCCCTTGCGTGCTTGGCGTCGAATGCGTCGACGTACGCGTGCAGGGCCTGCGGCGTATCGCGCGCCGGATCGACGGAGATGAACAGAATCCGCACATGCTGTGCCTCGTTGTCGCCGAGCTTGGCGAGCACCTGCATCAGGCGCGCCATCGTCTCGGGGCATACGTCGGGGCAATGCGTGTAGCCGAAATAGACGAGCGTCGTATCGCCTTTGAAAGCGGACGCGTCCACCGGCTTGCCGTCGTCGTCCGTCAGCGAGAACTTCAGGTCAGGCAGGTGCCCCGTCACGTTGGTCAATTGCCACGGCGGGCCGCTCGGCGAGCAGCCGGCAGTGAGCGCCGCGCAGGCCAGCGCGGCGGCAAGGCGCTTTGCATAGTGCAACGCGATGCGTCCGGAGCCAAGCGGCGAGGTGGTGGAAGAAAGAACGTACGGTTTGCCTGACGGCGAACGCACGCGAAGACGTAGCGACATCCGTATCTCGAAGAGTGGGAGCGGCGCCCGTAAGTCGTCTCCGCTGGAGGCGGCGAGCGTGGCGTTTCGCTTCGGCCGCGGCAAGCTCGGCGTCCTGGCACGGCGGCAGCGACTATAGCGCAAAAGCGGCCGCGCCGCAGGCGCACGCACGGTTTCGGCCATATGGAGAGACAATTTGCCGCAGAAAAAGTGCAAGATAGCTGTTCGTCCGCATCTTGCCGCCGCCCGGCCGCCTTTCCTCGAAATCGGCCGCAATGCGCGGTAAGATGCGCAAACTTTACCGGCTCGAGCGGCGGCGGACGCCGAGCGAGCCGTTACACGAAGACACGGATGCAATCGTTACCGGCTTTTTTGTCTCCGAGCGAGACTGCATTTTTCTTCGATTTCGACGGCACGCTCGTCGAGATCGCGCCGACGCCCGACGGCGTGCTCGTACCGCCTGCGATGGTCGAATCGCTCGCCGAATTGCGACGCTTGTCCAGGGGGGCGGTCGCCGTGGTCTCGGGGCGCGGCCTCGATAGCATCGACGGCTTTCTCGGCATGACCGATTTGCCCGCGGCCGGGCTGCATGGCGCCGAGCGGCGCGATGCGAACGGCGACGTGGTCCGTCTCGGCTTCGACGACGACCGGCTGCTGCGTATGGAGCGCGAACTGGCCGAAGTCATCAAGGCCAACCCGGGCACGCTGCTCGAAATCAAGGGGGCATCGCTGGCGCTTCACTATCGCAATGCGCCGCTCGTCGAGCCCATCGCTCGAGAGGCGACGAAACGCCTCGTCGAGCGGCATGCCGACGCGTTCGTGCTGCAGCCGGGCAAGATGGTTTATGAGATCAAGCCGAAGAACGTCGACAAAGGCCGCGCGATCGCGGCGTTTCTTGACGAGCCGCCATTTGCCGGACGCATGCCGGTATTCGCGGGCGACGATCTCACGGACGAGAAGGGCTTCGCCGTCGTCAATGCGCGGGGCGGTCTGTCGATCAAGGTCGGCGCGGGTGAAACGTCCGCGCGGACGCGCATCGAGTCTGTCGGCGCTTTCCACGCATGGCTCGCGTCATTGGTCGCAACGGCGAAAACACACCCATGAGCCGCCTAATCATAGTTTCGAACCGCGTCGCGCCGATTTCCGAAGGGGGCCCGGCCGCGGGCGGTCTGGCGGTGGGTGTCTACGACGCGCTGAAGGAAACCGGTGGCATGTGGTTCGGCTGGAGCGGCGACGTGCTCTCGTCGGGCCAGCCGCAGATGCAGGTCGTGGAGCGCGGGCCGGTGACGTTCGCCACGATCGGCCTCGTACGCCGTGACTACGACCAGTACTATCGCGGTTTTTCGAACGCCACGCTTTGGCCGGCGTTTCACTATCGCCCCGACCTGATCCAGTACGATCGTCATGACTTCGAGGGGTACTGCCGCGTGAACGCCTGGCTCGCGCAGCAGCTCGTGCCGCTTCTGCAGGCCGATGACGTCATCTGGGTCCATGACTATCACCTGATCCCGTTCGCCGAGGCATTGCGGGCGGCCGGCGTGAAGAATCGGATCGGATTCTTTCTTCACATCCCGTTCCCCGCCGCGCAAGTGCTGCTGTCGGTGCCGCCGCATCGCGAGCTCGTGAAGGCACTTTGCTCTTTCGATCTGCTCGGCTTTCAGACGCAGCGCGATCTGCACGCGTTCAGCGACTACATCGTCAGCGAAGCGGGCGGCGAAGTCGAGCGCGGCCTCGCGCTCGCGCCAGCAACGGTGCGCGCGTTCGGCCGATCCCTGCGTGCCGCCGCGTATCCGATCGGAGTCTATCCCGACGAAATCGCGCAACTCGCGAAAGCGGGCACGCGCGGCAAGCCGGTGCGGACGATGAAAGCGACGCTGCACGATCGCAAGCTGATCATGAGCGTGGACCGGCTCGACTACTCGAAGGGGCTCGTTGAGCGCTTTCGGGCGTTCGAGCGCCTGCTCGACCGCTCGCCCGCCTGCCGCAACCAAGTGTCGTTCGTGCAGATCGCCCCGCCGACGCGCGCCGACATGCACGCCTATCAGGACATTCGGTTGAGACTCGAAGCGGAGTCAGGACGGATCAACGGTCGGTTCGCCGAGCTCGACTGGACGCCGATCCGCTACATCCATCGTCAGTACGAGCGCTCCGTGCTGGCCGCGCTGTTCCGCCAGTCGCACGTCGGCTATGTGACTCCATTGCGCGACGGAATGAATCTGGTCGCGAAGGAATACGTGTCGGCGCAGGATCCGGACGATCCCGGCGTGCTCGTGCTGTCTTGCTTCGCCGGCGCGGCGGAGGAACTGTCGGGCGCGTTGATCGTCAATCCGATCGACATCGACGGCATGGCGGACGCGCTCGGGGAGGCGCTCGGCATGCCGCTCGCGGAGCGCCGAGCGCGCTATCGCGACATGATCGCGCAACTGCGCGAGAACAACGTCTCGGTGTGGCGCGACAATTTCATGCGGGATCTGCGCGCCGCCGGCGAAAAGCGGCGCACGGCCAAGGCCCGGCCGACACGCGGCGCGATAGCCGCGTAACGCCGTAGGTCACGCCGAAACGAACAACGGGTCCGACTGCCGTCAGGCGACCCGTTCGTCGACCTTGTGCCCGCCCGGATGCGGCAGCGCGCTCTTGCCGTGCTGCTTCGCCAGCAGATCGCGGTAAATTCCGGGACGGTTGCGGAGCGCCTCGGGCGTGCCGTCGTCGATGACTTTACCGGCGCTCATGACGATGATGCGGTCGAAGTTCTGCAGCGTGGAAAGCCGGTGCGCGATCGCGATGACCGTGCGGCCGACCATGAGCCTGTCGAGCGCCTGTTGTATGGCCTCTTCCGATGCGCTGTCGAGCGCCGAAGTCGCCTCGTCGAGCAGCAGGATCGGCGCGTTCTTCAGGATGGCGCGGGCGATGGCGATCCGCTGCCGCTGGCCGCCCGAAAGCTTGACGCCGCGATCGCCGACGATCGTATCGAACCCGTCCGGCATCGCTTCGATAAAGTCGGTGCAACGCGCTTCGCGCGCGGCCGCATGAACTTCTTCGCGGCTCGCCGCGGGCCGGCCATAAGCGATGTTCTCGTAGACGGACCGGTGAAAGAGGGCGATATCCTGCGGCACGAGCGCGATGCTATGGCGCAGGCTGTCTTGCGTGACCGAGCCGATATCGTGGCCGTCGATCTTGATGGAGCCGCCCTGCGCGTCGTAAAAGCGCTGCAGCAGCGCGAGCACGGTCGATTTGCCGGCGCCGGACTTGCCGACGAGCCCGACGCGCTGACCGGCCTCGATATGCAAGTCGAAGTGATCGAGGATCGGGCGCCGCCGCGGATAGGCGAACGTGACCTTCTCGAAGTCGACGCGCCCGCCCTTGGCCACGAGTTCCGTTGCGTTCTCGCGATCAGGCATGCCGTGCGGTTCGAGCAGCGTCTTGACCGCCTCGGCGAGCCGCGCGACGTGCTGCGTCACGTCGACGAGCGCCACGGCGAGGTCACGCGTGCCGTGCAGGATCGTAAAGCCGAGCGAGCTGACGAGCACGATGTCGCCCGAAGTCGCCCGTCCCTGGTTCCAGAGCCAGAGCGCCCAGCCGAGCAGCCCGGCCGACAGCAGCGCGGTGATGGCGGCGTGCAGGAGACGCAGCCGCTCGAGATAGAGCAGACTTTGCTGACGCGCGTCCATTTCCGCCTTGACCGTCGCGCCGAACCGGCGTTGCTCGCGAAACGTCATGCCGAACGCGCGCACGAGGCTCATGTTGCTGATCACGTCGACGAGCTCGCCATCGACGGCCGCCGCTTTCGACGCAAAGTTCTGATGTTTCGAGGAGCCCCGACCGGCGAGCCGGTACAGCACGATGGCGAGTATTGCCGAGCACAACAGCAGGCAACCGGCCATGACCGGGTTGACGGTGATCGTCATGACGATCGCGCCGATCACGGCGATGCACGGCGGCAAGACGTTCCATGCCATCGTGTTCTCCGACGTGTAGACGGCATTCGACGTGGCCGTGATGCGGCTCGCGAGCGTGCCGGGCTGACGTTCGGCGAAGTAGGTCGGCGCGTGGCCGCTCAGGTATTGGAAGAGATCGCGGCGCAGATCGCCCGTGACGTTGACGAACGCATGCGCGGCGACCCAGCCGCCGACGCGCCAGAGTAAGTTGTCGGCGGCGATCAGGCCGACCAGGATGGCGAAGGCGGCCCAAAGCGGCCCAGGATGGTTGCGCCCCATGCCGAGCACGTCGATGAGGTGCTTGATGGCGTATTGCGACGCGAGCGCGCAGCCGACCGCCGCGAACACGCTCGCGAGCACGATGGCGTGCGCGACCGGGTGGCGTCGGATGTAGCTCAGCAAAAAGGCGAGCGGGCGCTCCGCGTAGCTCGAAAGCTTGGCGTTGCGGGCGTTACGCTCGGCGACGGTCAAGTGTTCCAATGGTTCGTGCGGTGAACGCAAAACAGAATGAGTCATGAAAAAGGATAGTCTGCGGATCGCGCACCGCGAGCCAATATCGAGATAGTTTGGCAGCCGCCATTGTAAACGTCCGCGTAATCCTGCCTAGCTTCGCTGGTCGCATTGCAACTGGCGTTGGTTGCAAACAACGGGCCGTCGCGGCGCGGCGCCGCGCTGAGCCGGCCGCGAGGCGCGGTATGCGGCTCTCACCGAGGAACCGGCGCAATTTCGAAACGGGTTCGGGTTACAATAGCAAATTCGTCTGAACGTCATGGGGTTGACGCGCGGAACGTCCAGGGAGCGCCCATCGCGGTTCGGTCAACGAGGCGCTTCCGATCGGCTCTACCGTTATCAGCGGTGCGGTGAACACAGAGCAAGAACGAGTGGCAACAGCGGGCCAGTCTAGGCGAGCCGCGCAATAACGAGATCGACAGAGTGTTACGCGCTTGTAACAACGTAAATTTTCTGAAAGGCTGTGCGCCGCAGCATCGCGGGGGGCCCGATAATCGCCTCCGGGTTTGCCCTTAGCTCTCTCTGTCGGGGCGGTCAACGAATGTTCCGGAATTGCGTTTACCAGAGCACTGCGACCAACGCAGAGAAAGGGTGTTCCGAATGAAGCGAACTACCGCGGAGCTTTTCGGGAATGACGCGCAAGGCGGTCACGACTTTCGGGCCTGCTTCTTGCGCTTTGGCGGGCGATTCGCTTTTCTACAACAGTAGTCCTCTTTGCCTGAATTTTTATTAGGAGTTCATCACTATGCGGATCGCTCAAATCGCTCCTTTGCATGAGGCGGTTCCACCGAAACTTTACGGCGGGACGGAACGCGTGGTGTCGTACTTGACCGAAGCCCTGGTCGAACTCGGGCACGATGTGACGCTGTTCGCGAGCGGCGATTCCAAGACGTCGGCCAAGCTCGAGGCGTTCTGGCCTCAAGCGCTGCGACTCGATCCGTCGATTCGCGACACGATGGCGCCGCATATGCTGCTCCTCGAAGAAGTGCGCCGCCGCGCCGACGAGTTCGACATTCTGCATTTCCATATCGATTACTACCCGTTCTCGCTGTTCTCGCGCCAGCCGACGCCGCATCTGACGACGCTGCACGGCCGGCTCGATCTGCCGGAGCTGCAGCCGATCTTCAACACGTTCAACGACGTGCCCGTCGTCTCGATCTCGGATAACCAGCGCACGCCGCTGCCGCAGGCCAACTTCCTGACGACGGTCCACCACGGGCTGCCGGAAAACCTGCTGACGCCGCGTACCGACGCCAAGCCGAGCTATCTCGCGTTCCTCGGCCGCATCTCGCCCGAGAAGCGCGTGGACACGGCCATCCGGATCGCCGAGAAAGCCGGCATGCCGATCAAGATCGCGGCCAAGCTCGACAAGGCCGATCGCGCTTACTACGAAGAGCAGATCAAGCCGCTGTTTTCGCTGCCGCACGTCGAGTACATCGGCGAAATCAGCGAATCGGAGAAGGCCGAGTTCCTCGGCGGCGCCCACGCGCTGCTGTTCCCGATCGATTGGCCGGAGCCGTTTGGCCTCGTCATGATCGAATCGATGGCCTGCGGCACGCCCGTCATCGCGTTCAAGCGCGGCTCGGTGCCCGAAGTCATTGAAAACGGCGTGTCGGGCTTCGTCGTCGAGGACGAGCTTTCGGCGGTCGCGGCCGTCAATCGGCTGCACACGCTGCCGCGTGAAACGGTCCGCAAGGCGTTCGAAGCGCGCTTCACGTCGAAGGTGATGGCGAAGAACTATCTGGTCGCTTACGAGAACCTGCTGCACCAGAAGCGCCGCGCCGTGCTGCGCGAAGTCGCGGCCGGCTAAGCCCGCGCCGCCCGCCGACTGGCGGGCCGCGCGTGGCGAGCCGCATCGAAACGCCCCGTCTGCCTGCACGGCAGCCGGGGCGTTTCGATTTCACGGTGCCGAAAACCGTATCCCGATCGCCGCATCGAGTCACGCGAACTCCATATAATGGCAGGCTGACGCGGCCGCGTACGACACGGCAGCGCGTCGATTTCCAGGAGCACGACTTGACGAGAGCCCAACCCACGCAAGAGGCGCCGGCACCCGGCGCCGGCACGATGTTCGCGTTGCGGGCGATTGGTCTCGTGCTTCTCGCGCGCTGGCTCTACTCGATGTCGGAGATGGGCTACGGTGCGTCTTTCTCGGCGATGACTTCGTCACCGTGGGCGTCGATCAATGCCGTCCTGATCTTTCTGTTGATCGTGTTGCCCGGCGCGCAGGCGCGTGCCGACCGCCCGTTCCATCCTTTGCCGCAATGGCTGCGCCAGGCACTGCGGTTCTTCGCTTTTCTCGGACTGCTCTTCGCACTCTGGTCGATCGGCGTCTTCGTCTGGGCCGCCGGAGGCCGCCGCACCGTTCACGCGATCGCCGAGACGAATGGATGGCTCGTCGTCGCGCCGGCGCTTTATGCGGCCGTCTTATGGATTTGTCGCCCGCGCGCGCTTTGGCGCACGAACATCGCCGCGCGGCGCTTCGCGATCGGACGCTACGCGGTTGCACTGGATCCGGCGACGCGCACGGTCGTCGTTTGGGTCGAGAGCCGCAAGCTGGGGCAGTATGACGCGCGCGAGCTGTCGGTCAATTGGCCCGCGGCGGATGCGCTCGAGCGCGAGGCTTTGATGCCGCAAGCGGCCGGGCATCCGGGCGCGCATGTGTCAGCGCCCGATGTCGACTCGTCGCGTTCAGTCGCGGCGTCGCCCGACCCCGTCGATTCGGCCCGTTCCGCCGGCGCCGCTTCGCCGCGGCCCGGCGTCGGTCCGCGCGGGCCCGGCGCGGCGGCGCACGGCCCGCGCATGACCGGGCGGGCACGCCGTTCGCGCGTGGAGCTATTATGGGATTCGCCTGCCGCCGCCGGCCACAATCGACAAACCGTGTTCCGCGTTGCGCTGACGACGGAGGGCGATCGTGCCGCCGCTCGGGCGCTGGACGCGACGCTGCGGCGGGGAAGCAGTCTTTAGGAGGGCGCTCCAAGGGGAGTATCGTTGGCGGACTCCGCGAAGAAGCACTCTCGAGGAGTGCGTCCCGGGGGGAACTCTGGGGACGCTCGACTTGTTGCCATGAAAAAGTTGCAAATTGGTCTTGCGCGGGCCTACGACCCTCCAGGGGACGACCAAGGCGCCCGCTATCTCGTCGATCGCGTCTGGCCGCGCGGCGTGACGAAGCAAGCGTTGTGCATCGAGCAATGGCTGCGCGACGTCGGCCCCACGACGGCGCTGCGTCGCTGGTTCGGCCACGATCCCGAACGCTGGAATGAGTTCGCCCAACGCTATCGGGCCGAGCTCGACGCCAATGCCGAGGCTTGGCAACCGCTCGCCGATGCCGCGAAACATGGCCGGATCACGCTCGTCTACGGCGCGCGTGATCCCGAGCACAACCAGGCCATCGTGCTGCGAGATTACCTCGTCGAGAAGCTCTCGGCGCGCTGACCTTCGCCTCGCCGAGCCGTTTTCGTTTTCCCGATATCGCCTTTATTTGATGTCCGATCCAGATTCATCGCAATTGTCCTCTTTGCTGTTCGAGATTCGCGCCTGCCGCGCGTGCGAACCGCATCTGCCGTTCGGCCCGCGCCCCGTGCTGCAGGCGGGGCGGTCCGCGCGCGTCCTCGTGGTAGGCCAGGCACCGGGTGCGCGCGTCCATGAGACCGGCATACCTTGGGACGACCGCAGCGGCGAGCGGCTGCGCGAATGGATGGGCATAGGCCCCGACATCTTCTACGACGAAGAACGCATCGCGCTTTTGCCGATGGGGTATTGCTACCCAGGGCGCGGAAAGTCGGGCGATCTGCCGCCGCGCCCCGAATGCGCCCAGCGCTGGCTTCAGCGGGTACTGGCCGAACTACCCGGGATCGAACTGACGCTGCTCGTCGGCGCCTATGCGCAGCGCCATTTTCTTGCGGGCGAGCGGCGCGCGACGCTGACCGAAACCGTCTCGGCCTGGCGGGACTATGGCGAGAAGCGCATCCCGATGCCCCATCCGTCCGGCCGCAACCAGGGCTGGTTCAAGCATCATCCTTGGTTCGAGCGCGAGTTGCTGCCGGTTTTGCGCTCACGCGTCGCCACGGTGCTCGGCCTGGCGCGCTGAAAATAAACAGCGCCCGCTCATCGACTGTCAGCAGCGCGCCATTAGCCGCATCCGCCGACCAATCGATGCGGTGAATGCGCACCCGGGACTCGCCCCCGAAATAAACGACGAAACGTCGAGGCGCGATGCGGCGCGCCCGTTCGCGCAGGACTATCATTGCAGCCCTGATGCGCCGTTTTATCTCAAAAATGGTGCGCGAGCCGCTTGGCCGAGCGTACCGAAGCGCCCGGCCGTATTAGCCGTACAAGAGGAAAACCCATGACTTCCGGAGTGATCCGCATCCGCGGAGCTCGCCAGCACAATCTCAAAAATATCGACCTTGATCTGCGCACGGGCGAGATGGCCGTCGTGACAGGGCCGTCGGGCTCGGGCAAATCGAGCCTCGTTTTCGATACGCTCTATGCCGAAGGGCAGCGCCGTTATGTCGAGACGTTCAGCGCCTACGCGCGCCAGTTCCTCGACCGGATGGACAGGCCGCAGGTCGATCGCGTGGACGGCGTGCCGCCCGCGATCGCCATCGACCAGACGAACCCCGTGCGAAGCTCGCGCTCGACGGTCGGCACGATGACGGAGCTCAACGATCATCTGAAGCTGCTTTACGCGCGCGCCGCACAGCTTTTCGACAAGCAGACCGCCGAGCCCGTGCGTCACGACACGCCCGAAACGATCTACGCGGAGCTCGCGGCGCGCACGGCGCAGGGCGACCCGCGCCTCGTCGTCACGTTTCCTGTCGAGCTGCCGGAGAACGCGAGCGCCGACGAGATCGGCGAATGGCTTTCCGCGAGCGGCTATACGCGCGTGCAGGCCGAGCGCGAGCAGCGCTCGGCGACCGGAGTGCGCAAAGTGCTCGATGTCGTGGCCGACCGGTTCCGGTTGCAGCGCACGGAGAAGGTGCGCGTCGTCGAAGCGATCGAAGCGTCGCTGAAAAGGGGCTCGGGGCGCGTCAATGTTTATGTCCTTCCCGAAACGCCCGCAATGTCCGAGATGCCCGCAACGCCCGGCGTCGCGGATCCCGGTTCACCGCAAGCAGCCGAAGCGCGAATCTGGCGCTTCTCGACCGGGCTGCATTGCCCCGACAGCGATCTCCGTTATGCGGACCCGCAGCCGGGCCTGTTCTCGTTCAACTCCGCCTACGGCGCCTGCGATGCATGCCGCGGCTTCGGCCGCGTGATCGGCGTCGACCTCGGGCTCGTGATTCCCGATGCGCGCAAGACGCTCGCGGGCGGCGCGATCAAGCCGATGCAGACGCCCGCCTGGAAGGAGTGTCAGGACGACCTGATGCGCTATGCGGCTCGCGCGCGCATACGGGCCGGCGTGCCCTGGTCCGAACTCACGGAGGCCGAGCGCGACTGGGTCATCAACGGCTCGCCCGATTGGGATGGGGACTGGCAACGGCAATGGTATGGCGTGCGCCGCTTCTTCGGCTACCTCGAGTCGAAGGCGTACAAGATGCACATCCGCGTGCTGCTGTCGAAGTATCGCAGCTATACGCCGTGCGAGACCTGCGGCGGTGCGCGGCTGAAGACGGAGTCGCTGCTCTGGCGCCTAGGAACCAAGGAAAACGCCGACGCGGTTCTGCCTCCCGCATCGCGGTTCATGCCGCGCGGCGTGGCCTGGACGCGCGCGCAGCTCGAAGCGCTGCCGGGCTTGACCGTGCACGACCTGATGCTGTTGCCGATCGAGCGGATCCGCCAGTTCTTCGACGCGCTGACCCTGCCTAGCGCACTGCTCGACGACGCGCTGAAGCTCTTGATCGCCGAGGTGCGTACGCGCCTCAGATATCTGTGCGACGTGGGGCTCGGCTATCTGACGCTCGATCGTCAGAGCCGCACGCTTTCAGGCGGGGAAGTGCAGCGGATCAATCTGACGACGGCGCTCGGCACGTCGCTGACGAAGACCTTGTTCGTGCTCGACGAGCCGAGCATCGGACTGCATCCGCGCGACTTGAATCGAATTGTCGAGGCGATGCGCCGCTTGCGCGATGCGGGCAATACGCTCGTCGTCGTGGAGCATGATCCTTCGGTCATGCTCGCGGCCGATCGCCTGATCGACATGGGACCGGGTCCCGGCGAACGCGGCGGGACGATCGTCTATGACGGCACGCCCGCCGATATTCGCACCGCACCAACATTGACGGGCGACTACCTCGGCGGCCGCAAGCACGTCGCCGATGCGACGCATTGGGCCGCACGCCCCGTCGATGCGGCGACGCCTCGCCTCGTGCTCGAAGGCGCGAGCGAGCACAACTTGCACGATGTGACGGTGGACATCCCGCTAGCGCGACTCGTTTGCGTGACGGGCGTATCGGGCTCGGGCAAATCGACGCTGATCCAGGACGTGCTCTATCCGGCGCTCGCGCGCCAGCTCGGACAGGCGACCGAGACGCCGGGTGCCCACCGCGGCCTCATCGGCGCGGACCTGATCGAGGACGCCGTTTTCGTCGATCAGTCGCCGATCGGCAAAACGGCGCGCTCGAACCCGGCGAGCTACGTCGGCGCATTCGACGAAATCCGCAAGCTGTTCGCCAAGGCGCCGCTCGCGCAGCAGCGTGGCTACACGGCCGGCACGTTCAGTTTCAATAGCGGCGACGGGCGCTGCCCGACGTGCGGCGGCTCGGGCTTCGAGCACATCGAGATGCAGTTCCTCTCGGATGTCTACCTGCGCTGCCCCGACTGCGACGGGCGCCGCTACCGCGCCGAGGTGCTGGAGGTCACGATCGAGCGCGGCAATCCGGCGCGCGCGCTGTCGGTTGCCGACGTGCTCGAACTGACGGTCAGCGAAGCGGTCGCGCTTTTTGCCGGCGATGCCGACGTGCTGCGCGTACTGCAGCCGATCGTCGACGTAGGGCTCGAGTACGTGAAGCTTGGGCAGCCCGTGCCGACGTTGTCGGGCGGCGAGGCGCAGCGGCTCAAGCTCGCGGGTTTCCTGGCCGAAACGTCAGTGAAACCGGGCAATGGCGGACGCGCACGCGCGCCGGGCGGGCGGCTTTTCATGTTCGACGAGCCGACGACGGGTCTGCACTTCGACGATATCGCGAAGCTCATGCGCGCGTTCGGCAAGCTCCTCGCGCGCGGGCATTCGCTGCTCGTGATCGAGCACAACCTCGATGTCGTGCGGGCCGCCGATTGGATCGTCGATCTCGGCCCCGAAGGCGGCGATGGCGGCGGGCGGATCGTCGTTGCCGGGACGATCGACGAGGTGAAGGCATGCGTCGCCTCGCATACCGGCCAGGCGCTGCTTCAATACGACGAGGCGCTCGGCGCGGCCGCGCGGACGTCCCGCGAGCTCGACGCGGGCGTGCCCCTGCAGTCGGCACTGACGGCTGCGCGCGCAAGGCGCGCAATCGAAGGCGAGGACGCAATTCGCATCGTCAATGCGCGCGAGCACAACCTCAAAGCCCTCGATGTCGACATCCCGCACGGCAAGTTCAGCGTCGTGACGGGCGTCTCGGGCTCGGGCAAGTCGACGTTGGCTTTCGACATTCTCTTTCACGAAGGGCAGCGCCGTTACCTCGAATCGCTCAACGCGTACGCGCGCTCGATCGTGCAGCCGGCGGGGCGGCCCGAAGTGGATGCCGTCTACGGCATTCCCCCGACGGTGGCGATCGAGCAGCGCCTTTCGCGCGGCGGCAGAAAGAGCACCGTCGCGACGACGTCCGAAGTCTGGCACTTCCTGCGCCTGCTCTACGTGAAGCTCGGCGTGCAGCACTGCGTGCATGACGGCGCCGCCGTGACGCCGCAAAGCGTCGAGTCGATCGCGGCGCAGTTGTTGCGCGACTATACCGGCCAGCACGTCGGATTCCTCGCGCCGCTCGTCGTCAACCGCAAGGGCGTCTATACCGATCTCGCCAAGTGGGCGAAGGCGCGCGGACATACCCATTTGCGCGTGGACGGCGAATTCATCCCCGTCGATCCGTGGCCGCGGCTCGAACGGTTTCGCGAGCACACCATCGAGCTGCCCGTCGCCGATCTCGTCATTTCCGCCGATCGCGAAGCCGAATTGCGCCATGCGCTGGACCAGACGCTCGAAATCGGCAAGGGCGTCATGCACCTGCTCGCGCCGCTCGACGGCCTCGCCGAAACGCTGGCGGACGGCCGCCCGCATAGCCATGTCGGCGCGCTGCAGGTACTGTCGGTGAAGCGCGCGTGCCCCGTGTGCGGCACGAGCTATCCCGAGCTCGATCCGCGCATGTTCTCGTACAACAGCAAGCACGGCTGGTGCGAGAGCTGCGTCGGCACGGGCCTCAAACTGACGAGCGAGCAGCGCGCCGCGTTCGACGTCACCACATTCGCCGACGACGGCCGCGGCCGCGAGCAGACGCTGCCGGCCGACGAGTTCGAGCCTGAAGACGTCGGCGAAATGCCGTGCCCCGAGTGCGACGGCACGCGGCTCAACGCCGTGGCGCGCGCGGTGACGTTCGACGGACGAGCGATCGTCGACGTAGGCCGTTTGACGGTGGCCGAGACACGCCGCTGGATCGACGCGCTAGAGCTTGGCGGGCGCGATGCGCAGATCGCGCGCGATGTCGTAAGCGAGATCGCCAGCCGCCTGCGTTTCCTGGAGGAGGTCGGGCTCGGCTATCTGAGCCTCGATCGCGCGGCGCCGAGTCTGTCGGGCGGAGAGGCTCAGCGGATTCGCCTGGCCGCGCAGCTCGGCAGCAATCTGCAAGGCGTCTGCTACGTGCTGGACGAGCCGACGATCGGCTTGCACCCGCGCGATAACCGCATCCTGCTCGACGCATTGCGCCAGCTCGGCGACAAGGGCAACACGCTCGTCGTCGTCGAGCATGACGAAGACACCATTCGCCGCGCCGATCACATCATCGATATTGGCCCGGGCGCCGGCAAGCGCGGAGGGCGCCTCGTGGCCGAGGGCGACGTCAGTGTGCTCGCCGCGCAGTCCGACTCGGTGACGGGGCGGTTCCTCGCGCGGCCCATTGTGCACCCGCTGCAGCCGCGCAGACCGGTTCGGCCGGTGGCCAGCGGTACCGCGACGAAGGCGACCGGGAATGGAAGCCGCCGCAACGGAGCCGCGCCGAAGCCGGCTGCGGGCGCAGCCGATGGGCTCGCCGTGCCCGAGCAATGGATGACGGTCCATGGTGCCCATCTGCATAACCTGCGCGATGTGACAGTCGACATCCCCCTCGCGCGGCTCGTCGCCGTCACGGGCGTGTCGGGTTCCGGCAAATCGACGCTCGCGCGCGATGTCCTGATGACGAATCTACTCGACGCCGTTGGCCGCTCGGTGATGTCGTCGCCGGCCACGCGCCGTGCGCGCCGCAATGCGCAGGGGAGCGCTGCGCAAACGAGTCAGCCGGTGCAGCCGGCCCGCCGCTCGGGATGGCAAGCGCGCGCTTCTTCGGCACCGCTCGTGGTCGAGCATCGTTGGCAGGGCTGCCGGTCGATTTCCGGATGGGAGGCGATCGACCGGGTGCTCGAGGTCGATCAAACGCCGATCGGCAAGACGCCGCGCTCGTGCCCGGCGACCTATATCGGCGTCTGGGACACGATCCGCAAGCTTTTCGCCGATACGCTCGAGGCCCGGGCGCGAGGCTATGCGGCATCGCGCTTTTCGTTCAACACGGGCGAAGGCCGCTGTCCGGCATGCGAAGGGCAGGGCGTGCGCACGATCGGCATGAGCTTCCTGCCGGACGTGAAAGTGCCGTGCGACGTTTGCCATGGTCAGCGCTTCAACCCGGAGACGCTCGCCGTCACTTGGCGAGGGAAGAACATCGGCGACGTCCTGACGATGGAGATCGACGAGGCCGTCGAGTTCTTCGCGTCGATGCCGAGCGTCGCGCATCCGTTGCAGCTGATGAAGGACGTCGGGCTCGGTTATTTGACGCTCGGCCAGCCCTCGCCGACGCTCTCGGGCGGCGAGGCACAGCGCATCAAGCTCGTCACCGAGCTCGCGAAGGTGCGCGACGATGTGACAAGGCGCGGGCAGAAAGCGCCGCACACGCTCTATGTGCTCGACGAGCCGACGGTGGGTCTGCACATGGCCGATGTCGCGCGGCTCATCCGCGTGCTGCACCGGCTCGTGGATGCGGGGCATAGCGTGGTCGTCATCGAGCACGATCTCGATGTGATCGCCGAGGCGGACTGGATCGTCGACCTCGGGCCCGAAGGCGGGGCGGGCGGCGGGACCGTCGTCGCGGCGACCGATCCGGAGACGCTCGTCGAAGTGCCGGAAAGCCACACCGGCGCGGCGCTCGCGCCGGTGCTCGCGCGCACCGAGCGGGCGGATGAGCCGATGCACGTGGCTTGACGGGAGGTGGCGGCCCGTCAGGCCTCGGGGACGAGTTTCTCTTCGTTCGCGGCGACGCTCGTGACGGCACGCGATGGTTCGCGCGCCGTCGGCGCGCTCGTGACGCGGCCGATCCACACGAGCGCAAGCGCTGCAATGGATACGGAGAGCCAGCCGTTCGTCCCATAGCCGAGCACGTGCCCAGCCGTGTCCGTCGATAGCAGCAGACCGCCGATCCAGGCACCGCAGCCCGTGCCGAGCGCCTGCACGGCACCGTTAGCGCTCAGGAAGGCGCCACGCTCGGTGGGCTCCGGCACGGTCGTGAGAATGGCTTGCATCGGGATCATGCGACCCGACCCAATCACCATGAAAAGCGCGAAGAACGGCACCATGATGGCGAACGGCACGGCAGGCAGATGGGTCATGACGAGCATGGGTACCATCGCGAGCACGCCGAAAATCCTGAAGACGAGCCGGTGACCGATGCGATCCGCGAGTCTGCCGACGGCACGGGATGTGAAGAACGTCGCCGCGCCGCCGGCCATGTAAAGCCATGAAATCTGCCCCGGCGGCACGCCATGGTTCGCCACCAGCATTGGCGAGATGAACGGGATTACGAGCATGTGCGCGAGCATCATCAAAAACGTGAGCGTGAACGCTTTGACGTGGCGGATACGCGTGAGCATGCGCCAGAGAGCGGGAAGCGCTTCGGACACAGCGGGCGGGCGCACTCGCAAGTGCTCGGCGAGCGTCGGCACGATGGCAGCGGCGATACAGCCGATCGCGGCACTGAGCGCTGCGAGCAGCCAGAACGGCGCGGCCCAGCCGTGATGCGCGCCGAGCAGGACGCCGGCCGGCACACCGGCGATGGCCGCCAGCGAAAAGGAAGTCATGATGACACCCGTGGCGGCGCCGCGCCGCGCGACGGGCACTACGTCGGCGACGATCGCCATCACACCGGCGCTCAGCACGCCGCCTGTGATGCCGGCGAACGCGCGGCTCGCGAGCAGCAGCGGGTAACTCGTTGCCATCGCACAAGCCAGATTCGAAAGCGCGAAAAGCGCATAGACCGTCAGCAACAGCCGGCGCCGGTCGAAGCGATCGATATAAGTCGCGGCGAAGAGGCCAGACAGCCCCGAGCACCATGAGTAAGCGGAGACGGCGGCCGCGAATGCGGCCGGGGCGATCCGAAATGCCGACATGATTTGCGGGCCGAGCGGCATCATCACCATGAAGTCCATGATGATCGTGAACTGGACCAGGGCCAGCACCCAGATCAAACGCCGCTCGCGGGCGGGAAGCAGTGCATACATTCGTTGGCGTCCTTGTTTTCGGCGTTGGCCGATTCACTGCGAAAATTAGGCCGCATGCGCTCGCGCATCCGGCCACGTGCGGCGAAGTGCCGATCAGGCAGGTCGATTCTCTCAGGCCGACCCGCGCGCATTGCCTTCGATTTCGGCGGCGGCCCGCAACAGGATTTCCGCGATGCGCCGCTGTTCGGCTTCGTCCGCATCAGCGTGGCGAATGACAGCGAGCTTCAACGCATAGCGCGCCTGAACGAGCTTGGGATGCCAGCGGCCGCCTTCGCCGCCGAAGCCTCCCTCATCGGCCTCGGCCGAGGCGGCATACGCGCGCCGCATCGATTCCATCTTGCTCGCCACGAAGCTGAGCTTCGCAAGAATCAAATCGACCTGATCGCGATGCTTGTCGAGGTAGTCGCGGCCGGCCTCGGCGATTTCGTACCGCTTGCGATTGCCTTCCTGTTGGACCGTGACATACCCGAGCTCTTCGAGATAAGTGAGGGCCGGGTACACCATGCCCGGGCTCGGCGCATAAAAACCGTTCGAACGCGCTTCGAGCGCCTTGATGAGCTCATAGCCGTGACGCGGCTCCTCGGCGATCAGGGCGAGCAGCATCAACTGGAGATCCTCGCCCGTGAATTTACGGCCGCGCGTGAAACCCTCGTCGTCGCCGAAACCGTGCTCGCCGCGCCCGCCCCAAAACGCTCCGCCGCCGCCGTGGCGATGACGATGCCGGCCAATGGCATAGCGCAGGCCGTGGCGCCACCACGCCTCTTCGAACGCAGCGCCAGGCTGTCCTTCATGGAAGGCGCGATGCAGGCGATGAAAGAAGTGCTCGCGCGCACGCGCGGGAAATTCGCCAATGCCGCCGAACTCGGCAAAGTCCGAGTAGCGAGCCGAATGACAATGCCTCATGGAGGCCTCCTTGACCGTAGGTGATGTATCTAAAGATACATATCTAAAGATACATCGTCAAGCGATTCATGCGATGGGGATGGCGCGTACCCTCGTCGGAACGCTCGATGACAACAAGACGCGAATGCGAGGGACAATCGCAGTGAGCGGTAAATAAGCCGGCACACCCTGGAATGGTCGTTGCGCGCGCCGAGCGTGCGACTTTGTTCGCGACGTCTTCGTTTCACAGTCTCAGCGACCAGGAGAGGGTCCCATGTTCGTACACAACAAGCGTTTGCAGTACACCGTTCGCGTCGGTTCGACGAATCCCGGTCTCGCCAATTTGCTGCTCGAGCAGTTCGGCGGGCCTCAGGGCGAGTTGGCGGCGGCAATCCGATATTTCACGCAGGCCATCAGTGAGGAAGATCCCGGGCGAAAGGACATGCTGCTCGACATCGCGACCGAGGAGCTCAGCCACCTCGAAGTGATTGGATCGCTCGTATCGATGCTGAATCGCGGTGCCAAGGGCGAGATGGCCGAGGCGGTCGACAGCCAGGCCGAGCTTTACCGCAAGCTGCACGGCGCCGGCAACGACAGTCATGTGACGCAGGTGCTTTACGGCGCCGGCTCGCCGTTGACGAATTCGGCCGGCGTGCCGTGGACGGCGGCCTATATCGATACCATCGGCGAGCCGACGGCGGATTTGCGCTCGAATATCGCCGCCGAGGCGCGCGCCAAGATCATCTATGAGCGCCTCATCAATGTTTCGGACGACGCCGGTGTGCGCGACGCGCTAGGTTTTCTGATGACGCGTGAAGTGTCGCATCAGAAGTCGTTCGAAAAGGCGCTCTATGCGATCGTCGGCAATTTCCCCCCGGGCAAGCTCGCGCCGGATCCGCGCTTTGCCAACGCGTATTTCAAAATGTCGCAAGGCGAGCCGCCGGAACGGGGCCCCTGGAACGAGGGACGTGGCCTGGAGCTGGTGGAACAGCCGCCCTCGGCGGTCGACGGCGGCGATGGCCATGCGAGCTCACAGCTGAATGCTTCGGAAAGGGCGGCGCTCGATGCGATGAAACTCCGATTGAAGTCGGACAGGACGAAGGATCCCGAGACGGGGGCAGAGCTCGGGTCCGTCGCGCCGGGGCAGGATGGGTTGCGGGAGTGATCGGTATTAAGCTTGCAGGTCGATGCCCTTCGTATCCGGGGTCGTCAGAATCGCGAAGATCGCGAGCAGCGCATAGACCATGACGAAGAGCCCGATGTAGATATAGGCGCGGTGAATGCCGACGCCGCGAAGAATGAGACCCGCGATGATCGGAATTAGTCCGCCGCCATAGACCTGCGAAACCTGGTAGCCGGCGCTGGCACCCGACGCGCGATAGCGCGTCGGGAAGTTTTCCGTGTAGAACGCCGGAATGGCGCCATAGCCGAACCCGAAGACAAAGCCGAAACCGATGACCTCGGCGAGCACGGCGAGCCAGAAGTTGCCCGTGTTGATCAAATAGAAGTACGGAATCGCCCAGACGAGCAGCACGACGGCCGACGTGAGCAGGATCACGCGCCGGCTCAGCACGTCGGCGAGCAACGAGCCGATGATCATGAAGACGAGCATCGAAGCCGCGGCGATGAGGCCGATGCTTTCGGCCTCCGTACCCGCGAAGCCAACGGCCTTCATGTAGCTCGTGCCGAACACGAAGCTGAGGAAGAACGCGCCGCCGAACATTGCGTTGACGAGCGACGTGCGCAGGATGCGAAACGGCATCTCGCTCCACACACGCGCGGCCGGGCTTTTCAGCAACGTTTCTTCGGCCCTGAAGCGTTCGAACACGAAACTGTCCATCGTGCGCGTGCGGATGATGATGCCGACGATGGCGACGGCGAAGCCGACATAGAAGAATATCCGCCAGCCCCAATCCGTGAATTGCGCGGGGGTCATCAGCGAGCGAACGAGGATAACCGAGCCGAAGCCGAGCAGTAGGCCGATGGGGATCGCAAAGCCGACCCAGGCGCCCCAGAACGCGCGACGCTTCGAGTTCGCCGCCTGCTCGACGACCCATGTCGATGCCGTGCCGAACTCCGCGCCGAAGCTGATGCCTTGGGCCAAACGGAAGACGATGAGCAAGATCGGCGCAGCGGCGCCGATCGTGTCGTAGGTCGGCGTGAGCCCGATGAAGAGCGTGCTGACGCCCATCAGCAAGAGCGCATAGACCATCGCGTCCTTGCGACCGTAACGGTCCGCGATGTTGCCGAAGATGAAGGCGCCGACGGGCCGGATGACGATGCCGATGCCATAGACGGCGATGGCGGCGGCGACCGCCGCGAGGCTCGGCAGCTTGAAAAAGACGCCACCCCAGACCGTTGCCGCGATGATGCCGGTGACGAGAAAGTCGTACTGCTCGATGATCGACCCGATGATGCTCGCGACCGCAACTTTTATGACCTGTTGCTGCGAAGGCTTGTCAGCTATTGTTGTCACGCTTGTCTCCTCGTTGAAGATTCCGTTCACCCCATTCTGGCGACGACAAGTGCCGGGCCTCGCCCCGAGTCCGCCGCCGCGATCAGTCTTCAGTCAGCCCCGTTCGGTTAGGCTCCCGTCGCTCGATGGCCCACTTCAGCAGCGCCGCGGCGCGCAGTGGGCCATGTGCAAACTTGCCGTAGGGCAGCGTCAGGAAAAACGAAAGTACGGCCCCGAGATGCACTGCTAGCAGAATAGGCATGGACGGCGTTGCGCGCCAGACCTCGAGCGCGAGTCCGCTCGCCGCGATGAGCAGCAGTAGCGCCATGAAACCGCGATCCATCGGTTTTTGCTGGGGATCGCCCGCGAACGGATGGCGACGGACATTCAGCCGCCAGAGTCCGACGACGCCGATGACGAGCGCAATGCCGCCTATCGTGCCGACGAGCGTGGGCACGCTGGTGTAGGCATAGGGCGCTTCCAGGCGCAGCAGATAGTGATAGAGCGTGGCGATACAGGTGGATAGGAAGCAGAGCAAGAAGCCGTAAAAGGTCAACTGATGAAAGCGCCGCCGCCAGAGCGTGAACGCATCGTCTTCGTTGTTGCAGCCTTCACCGTGGCCGCCATCGAGATACTTGAGCGTCGCGACCGCTCCCCCGGCCTCTAGTACCGCCGGGCCGCTCGCGCGGCCGGCCGATGCTTCGCGCCAGAAGCGCCGCACGCCGAGCGCCAGGGCGAGGACCGCGTACACAAACGGCGGGGCGAAGAAGGCGACCATGACCGGGTGCGAAAACACCTCATAGAAGTTGCCGCCGGGCGCCGACATCCATAGGGTGCCTCTGAGGGCCAGCGCGAGGATGAGGAAAAGCGCCAGGCCGCCCGCGAGCGCAAGCGACAACACTAGACCGTTACGCTCGTAAAGCGCACCGAGCGCGCGCGGCCACGCATAGTGCTGATAGGTTGTCAACCGTACGCGAGCCATCGCGTTCGGCACGTTGACGGCGAACTCGTGCGGCGGCGCGTATTGGCATGCATGCAGACAGGCGCCGCAGTTGTGGCAGAGATTCGCGAGATAGTGGACATCGGCCGTGCCGAATTCGAGCCGCCGCGTCATGGCCGGGAACACGGCGCAGAAGCCTTCGCAATACCGGCACGCGTTGCAGATCTGCATGATGCGGGCGACTTCGGCTTCAGCGTTTGCGTCGGCGTCAGCGGCCGGGTGCGTCGTCCTGTCGGCCCAGGTCCGGGCGCTTTCGATCAATGTATCAAGCTGCTGCATCGAGACTTTCCTGGCTTGCGCAGGCGGCAGCGTTCGCGCCGGCAATGCGGCCGAAGGCCGTGCCGATGCTCATGCCGACACCCGCTGTATATCCCTTGCCGAGCACGTTGCCCGCCATCATTTCGCCGGCGACGAAGAGATTCCGGCTGCGTTCGCCGGCGAAGCGTACTGCCGACGTTTCGTCCGTTTTCAGGCCGAGATAGGTGAACGTGACGCCCGGGCGCAGCGCGTAGCCCAAGAAGGGCGGGGTATCGAGCGGTCTTGCCCAATGCGTCTTCGGAGGCTCGAGGCCCTCCGTGCGGCAATCGTCGAGCCGCGCATGATCGAACGTGCCGGGACGGCATGCCGCGTTATACGCTTCGATCGTCTTCACGAACTCCGCCTCCGGCAGACCCAGTGCGCGCGCGAGTTCGGGCAGCGTATTCGCGCGAGTTCCGGGGAAAACGGGCGGCATGAATCGGCCGATCGCTTTGGCGTCGATGATCGAATACGCGATTTGCGCGGGCTGCTGGGCGACGAGCCGCCCCCAGATCGCATAGCGCTTCGGCCAGAAGTCCTCGCCCTCGTTATAAAAGCGGCGGGCATCGCGATTCACCACCACGCCGAGCGAGACGCAATCGATGCGCGTGCAGATGCCTCCGTCATAGAGCGGGGCGCGTGCGTCGATCGCGACCATGTGTGCCTGCGTTGGGTCGCCGATGCGGTCCGCGCCGGCCTCGATCATGAAACGCAGCAGCGTGCCCCGGTTGAAGCGTGTGCCGCGGATGATGAAGTTATCGGCCGGGTATTCGCCGCGCTCGTTTTGGCCCCAGGCTTCACGCAGCCATTCCCGATTTGATTCGAAGCCACCCGCGGCGAGTACGCAGCTTCGTGCGACGATGCGCTCGTTTCCAATGTAGGCCGCGACGAAACGGCTGCCGTCGAGTTCGATTCGCTCGACGGGCGCGTCATAGCGGATTTGCACGCCGAGGTTTTCTGCGCTGCGGTAATAGGCGTTGACGAGTGCTTTGCCGCCACCCATGAAAAAGGCGTTCGTACGGGCCGTATGCAATGCGCCCGAGAGCGACGGTTGAAAGCGCACGCCGTGGCTGCGCATCCAGGGCCGGCAGGTGGCCGAGGCCCGGATGACGAGGCGCGCGAGTGCTTCGTCGGTCTGGCCACCCGTCACCTTGAGCAGGTCTTGCCAGAACTCTTCTTCGGGGTAGGCATCGACGAGCACGTCCTGAGGCTCGTCATGCATGCAGCGCAGGTTGCGCGTGTGTTGTGTGTTGCCCCCGCGCCATTCGCGCGGCGACGCTTCGAGCAGCAGCACGGAAGCGCCACGCTCGCGCGCCGTCAAGGCCGCGCATAGGGCGGCGTTGCCGCCGCCGATAACGAGAACGTCGATCAATTTCGCCTCGGGTGTCGCTTTCATTTGGTCGTTCATCGCCGCGCTTGTCCAGGCTGGCCCTTGGCCGAGCGCCATGCCGCGACGAAACTCAGTGAGTCTCGGTCAGAGCGAGCGGCTACGTCAATTGCAATAAAAGCAACGATTGATAGAATTGGCGCATCAATGGGCGCGGTGCGGGCCCCTGGGCTTCATGACTGCGGGTTTCCGATGAACATCAACTTTGACTTGAATGACCTCATTGCATTCCGCGCGATCGTCGAATGCGGAAGCTTCCGCAAGGCGGCAGAGGCCGTGCATTTATCGCAACCGGCGTATAGCCGACGTATCGATAAGCTCGAGCGAGCGCTCGGCGTACGCCTGCTCGAGCGCACGACGCGGCGCGTCAAGCTGACGGCGGTCGGACGCGAGTTCGAGCGCAAGGTTAGGGCGGTGCTGGACGATCTCGATCACGCGGTGCTCGGCATCCGCGGCGACGCAGCGACGCGCGTGGAGCGGGTGACGGTGGCTTGCGTACCGTCGGCGGTGCATTACCACGTGTCGAACGCGTTGCGGCGCTTTCGAGAAAAGCATCCGCGCGTGCAGGTCGCCGTCTTCGACGCGAAGGCGAATGAGGTCCGTTCGGCGGTCGCGCAGGGAGATGCCGATTTCGGCTTTACGTTCGTGAGCGCCGAGGACGACGACGTCGATTTTCTTCCGCTGATCAAGGAGCCGTTCGTGCTCGCATGCCGGCGAGATCATCCATTCGCGAAGCTTGAGAAGGTATCTTGGGCGCAGGTGGTTTCTACCGCGACACCATTCATTGCGGTAGCGCGCACGTCCGATAATCGGCTCATCGTCGATCGTGCGCTCGTCGGCGTCGCGGCACGTCCTCCGATTGCCTATGAGGTGCAAAGCGGGACGGCGGCGTTGGGCCTGGTCGAGGCCGGCTTGGGTGTGGCGGCACTGCCTGCCATGGCGATGCCGGGGCCCGAGCATTCGGTACTGGTCGGCGTGCCACTCGTCGAGCCGAGCGTGTCGCGCACGATGGGGTTGATTCGACGACGCAATCGGGTGCTTTCGGCGAGCGCGCAGCAGTTGTTCGACTTGTTTGCGCGCGTAACTTGACGCGGAGGCGGCTGGGCCAGGATCTCCGCAAGCAGGTCTTCGCGAGCGTGCGCGAGCGAGCGTAACGAGTAACCACGCGGCGCGGCGGTATTCGCCATTAGCGCTCGGGCAGACCACCTCGCACCTCAACGGCGACCAGCGCACGATCGTCAGTCCTTATGACGCGGCTTGAGCGGGCGGTAATGCTCGCTGTCGTAGGCGGTCGTGACGGTATAGCCGTCGCGCTTGCGGATTTTCAGGAAGAACAGCACGGGCGACACCCCCGGCTCACCGCCGCAGGCCTCGGTATGGTTCTCGCGCACGCGAACGAGAAAGTAGCGGCCCTTGTCTGCCGAATCGAACAGCAAGCACTCCGTCTTGTCCTTTGACAAGCCATAGTCGCGCGTGATGGCGGCTGCCTTGGTGGCCGCCTCGCTGTCGGTGACAATGGCCGGCCCAGCGGCCCATGCATGGCAGCTTGCAAGGAATGCAGTTGCGGCAATCGCGCGGCGCATCATCGCTTGGCCTGCTTCGTGTCGTACTGGGGCGTTTGCGCTGATTCATCAGGAGATAGCAGAGAGTGCCACAGCGACGGTGGCGCAAGCAAGGGTATGCCGACACCGGCCAATGCCGGCTGGGGTAGCCGATTCTGCGGATCTCGACCCGCCAATACTTTCCCCGCTTCCAGATTCCAGCCATCAGTTGCTCCAGACAGTTTTGCTTGTTGCCTTGCGTCTGGGACTATTTTCGACTCCGCCACTTTTCCGCCTAATGGCGTCGTGGGCGAGTTAGGTCGGTTGCCGGAAAAGAAAAAGGCCCTCGGCTAACGCCTGAGGGCCTTTGTTCTTCGGGCTTCCTACGTACCCATGATTCTGGTGGGTAGTACTGGGATCGAACCAGTGACCCCTGCCGTGTGAAGGCAGTGCTCTACCGCTGAGCTAACCACCCGAAGAGCCACGGATTATGGCAGACCTGTCGTGGCCCGGCAAGCGCTTTTTAAGCGGCTTGCGCAACCGCGGAATCGCCGCCGGCTTCCGAAGAAGCAGGGGCAGGGGGCTCGCGCCGCCAGACGCTCGTGCCCTTGATCGCCTTGTCGATGTCGTCGAGCACGGCTTGGTGCGCACTAAGCTCATCGGCATCGGCAGCGACCACCGGCAACGACATCGATTCGAACGACACCATCGGCCGCGACGAAACCACATCGCTTTTGCTCGATGTCTCCCCCAGCATATCGATGACGAGGCTTTCCTGCCCGCGCGTCATCGCAAGATAGACCTCGGCCAACAATTCCGCGTCGAGCAACGCACCATGCAGCGTGCGATGCGCGTTGCTCACGCCGAACCGATCGCAAAGCGCGTCGAGCGAGTTCCGCTTACCGGGGAACATCGTCTTCGCTTGCACGAGCGTGTCGATGCAGCTTGCATAGTGCTCCCGGAACGACGGCAGCCCCAACAGCGAAAACTCGACCTCGAGAAACCCCAGATCGAACGGCGCGTTATGGATGACGAGCTCCGCGCCTTGCAGATAGTCGCGCAGTTCGTCGACGATCTCCGCGAACTTCGGCTTGTCGCTCAGGAACTCGGTCGTGAGCCCGTGCACCGCAAGCGCACCCGGATCGCTGTCACGCTCGGGGTTGATGTAGAAGTGCAGATTGTTGCCAGTGAGCCGCCGATTCACGATTTCGACGCCGCCGATTTCGATGATGCGGTCGCCGGTTCGGGCATTGAGGCCTGTCGTTTCAGTGTCCAGGACAATCTGGCGCATATTCTTGTTACTCGCTTGAAGACAATGTCGAATGTCGAAGAAAACGTAAAACCGAAAACGCAGCGCTCAGCCTTGTTCCGCCAGGGCGTTGACGCCACGGTTGGCGAGCGCGTCGGCGCGCTCGTTCTCGGGATGCCCCGCATGCCCCTTCACCCAGCGCCATTCGATCTGATGAATGGAGGCGAGATCGTCGAGCCGCCGCCAGAGATCGGCATTTTTCACGGGCGTCCGCGCCGCCGTCATCCAGTTCTTCTTCTTCCAGCCGTGAATCCACTCGCTGATGCCTTTCTGCACATACTGCGAATCGGTATGGACCACGACATTGC
Source organism: Trinickia symbiotica (assembly GCF_003028655.1). Lineage (GTDB taxonomy): Bacteria > Pseudomonadota > Gammaproteobacteria > Burkholderiales > Burkholderiaceae > Trinickia > Trinickia symbiotica_A. Next base: position 137,488 of record NZ_PYUC01000005.1, on the reverse strand, counting down.
ACGGCCGCTTCAGCGCCTCGAGCGCGGCGATCACGGCCATGAGCTCCATTCGATTGTTGGTCGTGGACGGCTCACCGCCAAAAAGCTCTTTTTCCTGCGTGCCGTAGCGCAACAGCGCGCCCCATCCGCCGGGGCCCGGGTTGCCTTTGCACGCGCCGTCAGTAAAGATTTCGATGAACTCGGTCGTCACGTCAAATACTCGGGTTGTGTGTCTTGTGAGTGGCGGCGGGCGTGAGCCCCGCTGCGAGCACGGGCTTTTTGACCTTGACCGGGCCGACGAGCCGCATGCCGCGCACGCGCTTGACGGCCGTGACCATGTAGACCGCACCGAAGATCGGCCACCACCGATCGCCGGCCTGCTCCATGAACGCAAAACGCGAAAGCCATGTTTCGCCGTCGAGGGGCGGACGATAGCAGCCGAAGCGTCCGCGTTCAAGCTCGAAACCGAGCAGCTTGATCCAGTCCTTGATTCGCGTGAAGGCGATCAGATCGTGCGCGGCCGGCACGAACGGGCGACCCGTCATCTTGCCGACCGATTGGCGCGCGCCCCAAAGGCTCAGCGAATTGAACCCGAGGATGATGAGCTGCCCCTCCGGCATCAGCACGCGCTCGGCTTCGCGCAACAGCCGGTGCGGATCGCGCGTGAATTCGAGCGTGTGCGGCATCACGATCAGATCGACGCTTTGCGCCTCGAACGGCAGATCGAGCAGATCGCACCACACTGTCGTCCGCCCGTCGGGCGCATGGCGGTCGCTCGGTACGGGCGACGAATTCGGCGCGCCGGGCGAGGGCGCGGAGCCCGGCAACTCGGGTCCCGCGACATGCGGCGAGCGCGCAGGCGGATAGGTGTAAGGCGCACTCGCGCCGCTCGCCGAATCGAGCACGAGGCCGCGACACGGCATGCGGTTCTCGCGCAGCGCGTCGAGTCGCGGCAGCCCGAGCTGGAGCGCGTGATACCCGAACACGTTGAAGACGACGCGGTCGAGCTGCGCCTGCTCCCACTCGAGCACATAGCGCCCAGGCGGAGAATCGGTCCAGGCGGGCCAGTCTATAATCGGTCGATCAGACATCGGTTGACAAAGTCGCCTATGAAAACGCTCGAATACGTGCCGGTGCCGGCGTTTGCGGACAACTACATCTGGCTCGTGTCCGACGGCCGTGATGCGGTCGCGGTCGACCCGGGCGAAGCCGCCCCCGTTCGCGCGTATCTGGCAAAACGAGGCTGGCGACTGAGCGCTATTTTACTCACGCACCACCATGCCGACCACGTCGGCGGAGTGGCCGACTTGTGCCGCGATGCGTCAATCGCTCCCATCCCGGTTTACGGACCTGCCGCGGAAGCCATCGCGCAAGTGACGCATTCAGTTGCGGGCGGCGATCGCGTGAGGATCGAAGCCCCCGCGCTCGAACTGACGGTGCTCGACGTGCCGGGCCATACGCGCGGACACATCGCTTACTTTCAAGCGGGCCGCGGCGAACAGGCCCCTCATGTCTTTTGCGGGGACACGCTTTTTGCTTGCGGATGCGGTCGTCTCTTCGAGGGCACGCCCTCGCAAATGCTCGCATCGTTGGATGCGCTCGCCGCGCTGCCGGGCGAGACGCAGGTCCATTGCGCGCACGAGTACACGTTGTCGAACATCCGCTTTGCGCTCGCCTGCGAACCCGGCAATGCCGAGCTCGCTGCCTGGCGCGACGAAGCCGCCGCCCGGCGCGCCCGCAACGAGCCGACGCTGCCGACGACGATCGCTCACGAGCGCGCCGTCAATCCGTTCCTGCGCGCGGACAGCCCCGAGATCCGCCGCACGCTCGCTGACGAACTGCATGAGGAGGTCGCGGATCGCCTCGCCTCGTTCACGCTGATGCGGGAGTGGAAGAACCGCTTTCGCTAAGCGCGCACGGCATCTATTCTTTTGTTGCACGCTTTGCGAAGCTGGGCGCCGGACTGTGCGCCACCGCCCGCGCCGGGCCGCGAAAATGTGTGCCAAGCCCCGGATTTGACAAGCTTTTTTACGATTTTTGGTTGACGTCGGCGGCGGGCTTTCGTACTATCGCTCGCAATTTGCAGCTTTGGAAGCCGAGACGTTCATGCGATTGATCCTAAGTGCGCTATTGGTCTTGATGCTCGCCGCCTGTGCGAGTCAAGGCCCTGCGACGAACCCCGCCACCGACGCTTCCAACCCGCAAACCCCCACCGATACACTGCGCACCGCCACCGCCAAACAAACGATCGACGTAGACAACAGCTCGGTCGAACAACTCACCACGCAGGACACGGACCTTTGGGCGCGCATTCGGCGCGGCTTTCAGATTCCTGATTTGCAGGGCGACCTCGTTGATGCACAGGTCAACTGGTACGCGCAGCGTCCGGATTACGTCCAGCGCATGACGGACCGCTCGCAGAAGTATCTCTATTACATCGTCGAGGAGCTCGAGTCGCGCAATATGCCGACGGAGCTTGCCCTCCTGCCTTTCATCGAGTCGGCGTATAACCCGCAGGCGCTGTCGGTCGCGAAGGCGGCCGGCATGTGGCAATTCGTGCCCGATACGGGCCGCACGTTCAATTTGAAGCAGAACATGTGGCAGGACGAGCGGCGCGACGTGCTCGCGTCGACGGAGGCGGCGCTCGACTATCTGTCGCGCCTGCATGACATGTTCGGCGACTGGTACCTGGCGCTAGCGGCTTACAACTGGGGCGAAGGAAACGTTCAGCGCGCCATCGCGCGGAACCAGGCGGCAGGCTTGCCGACCGACTACGCGAGCCTGCGCATGCCGAACGAGACGCGCAACTACGTGCCGAAGCTGCAAGCCGTGAAGAACATCGTGATGAATCCCCAGGTATATGGGCTTTCGTTGCCGTCGATTCCGAACCATCCCTATTTTGTCTCGGTGACGACGTCGCACGACATCGACGTCGAGGTGGCGGCCAAGCTCGCCAACCTGTCGCTCGACGAATTCCGGGCGCTCAACCCGTCGTTCAAGAAGCCCGTCATCCTTGGGGCGACGCAGCCGCAAATCCTGCTTCCGTTCGACAATGCGAGCGCCTTCGAGCGCAATCTGAAGTCGTACGACGGACAACTGTCGTCGTGGACCACTTATACGGTGACGGAGCGCACGCGTCCGGCCGCGCTCGCCGAAAAGCTCGGTGTCGATCCGGACATGCTCGTGTCCGTCAACAAGATTCCGGCGCACATGCGCCTGAAGCCGGGCTCGACGCTGCTCGTGCCGCGCGGCGATGACGACGACGAGGACATCAGCGCGGATGTCGCGGAAAGCGCCGTGCTCGCGATGGAGCCCGACGTTCCCGACACGCGCAAGATGCTGATCCGCATTCGCCGCAAGCAGTCGTTCGCCGCCGTCGCCGACCGGTATCACGTTTCGGTCGCGCAGTTGAAGGCGTGGAACAAGACGCGGCGCGACACGGCGTTGCCGGGGCAACTCATCGTGCTGCATGTGCCGGTCGGCAAGCCTATGCCGGCCGAGCCGGGCCCGCAGAGAATCGCGACGACGATTCCGGCCGACGCCCACGTCGAAAAAGTCGAGGCTCGCGCGGCGAGCACGAAGGCGGCCGTCAAGACGCCCGCGAAATCCGTGACGAGGGCGGGTTCGCGCCACGAGAAAGCGGTGGCGAGCAAGAGCCGCGGCGGCGCTGCCAAGGCGAAAGTCGCGGCTGCCGCTCCGGCCGGCAAGAGCGCTTCCGTGAAGAAAACCGCGGCGCCGCAGAAGGCGGCGGACTCGTCGAAGCCGGCTCGCAAGACGGCCAAAGCCGCGCAAGGCGGCGAAAAGGTCGCGGCCGAGGCTTCCAAGAGCAAGCAACAGTAAGCGGCAGGACTTCGGCTTCGCTTCGCTTCCTTTTAGGCAGCGCTTCAGCTTCGTTTTATACTGGCTGCAGGCACGCTGCTCGCCGCGCATGGCCGGCCTCCCGGCAAGCCGGCAACGAGCGAGCTGCCGGACTCCGCATGCCGATTGTAGGGAAGGGGCTTTCAGGCTATAATTCGAAAGTTTTGCATATTCAACCCGCACCCTAGCGCCTACCTCTCCCATCCCGTTCATCCGCCGCTCGATGCGCCGTTTGGTGTTGCCAGTGCCGGCATCGCGATCACCGCGACCGTGCCCGTGGACCGTAAGTCCCGCAAGCCGAACGAAGCGAAGCGGAATGTCGAGCGCCGCTTCGGTCGAGCGCGACAGCCACGTGGCGGATGACAGGTCGGCAACAGGGTGTTCCCCAAGGAGCTTCCCGTGTTGCCGTCTTTTCCTCCCGCTCTGCTAGCACTTGCCGACGGCACGGTCTTTCGCGGCTACTCGATCGGCGCCGCCGGCCATACGATCGGCGAGGTCGTGTTCAATACAGCCATCACGGGCTATCAGGAAATCCTGACCGACCCGAGCTACGCGCGTCAGATCGTGACGCTCACCTATCCGCACATCGGCAATGTCGGCGCCAACGGCGAGGATGTCGAGTCGACGAAGGTCCATGCGGCCGGCCTCGTCATCCGCGATTTGCCCGTGCGCGCATCGAACTTCCGCAGCGAGCGCACGCTCGTCGAATATCTGCGTGACGAGGGTGTCGTCGCCATCGCCGGCATCGACACGCGCCGCCTCACGCGCATTTTGCGAGACAAGGGCGCGCAAAACGGCTGCGTGCTGGCGGGCAGCGACGACGAGGCTCGCGCCATCGAACTCGCGCGCTCGTTCCCCGGTCTGGCCGGGATGGATCTCGCGAAGGTCGTCTCGACGACGAAGCCCTACGAATGGACGCAGACCGAGTGGCGACTCGGCAGTGGCTTCGGCGCGCAGCGCGCGCCGCGCTATCGTGTCGTCGCGTTCGACTACGGCGTCAAGCACAACATCTTGCGCATGCTCGCCGAGCGCGGCTGCCACGTGACGGTGCTCCCCGCTCAGGCGAGCGCGGCCGAGGCGCTGGCCCTCAATCCTGACGGCATTTTCCTCTCGAACGGTCCCGGCGATCCGGAGCCGTGCGACTATGCGATCGCCGCGACGAAGGAGTTCATCGAACGCGGCGTTCCGACTTTCGGCATCTGCCTGGGCCACCAGATCATGGGGCTCGCAATCGGCGCGAAGACGATGAAGATGAAGACGGGCCATCACGGCGCGAATCATCCCGTGAAGGACTTGGCCGACGGGCGCGTCGTGATCACGTCGCAAAATCATGGCTTCGCCGTCGATACCGATACGCTGCCGGCCAATGCGCGCGTGACCCACGTGTCGCTCTTCGACGGCACGCTGCAGGGTTTCGAATTAACCGACAAGCCCGCGTTCTGCTTCCAGGGCCATCCGGAAGCATCGCCGGGCCCGCACGACATCGGGTATCTGTTCGACCGCTTCACCGCGCTGATGGACGCGAAGCGGAGCAGCGCGGCCGCGTGAGCGCGATGCGTGAGGCGGCGTGCGTGGCCGGGCCACCCGTCGCGAGAGCAGAGAACCCAGGAATCCAATAGCGAGAGCGTTATGCCCAAGCGGACAGACATCAAAAGCATTCTCATCATCGGCGCGGGGCCGATCATCATCGGACAGGCGTGCGAATTCGACTACTCGGGCGCACAGGCATGCAAGGCGCTGCGCGAGGAAGGCTACAAGGTCATCCTCGTCAACAGCAATCCGGCCACGATCATGACCGACCCGAACACGGCGGACGTGACCTATATCGAGCCGATCACCTGGGAAGTGGTCGAGCGCATCATCGAAAAGGAGCGCCCCGACGCGATCCTGCCGACGATGGGCGGGCAGACGGCGCTCAACTGCGCCCTCGACCTGCATCATCACGGCGTGCTCGCCGAGTATGGCGTCGAGCTGATCGGCGCGTCGCCCGAAGCGATCGACAAGGCGGAAGACCGCCAGAAGTTCAAGGATGCGATGACGAAGATCGGGCTTGGCTCGGCGAAATCGGGCGTCGCGCATTCGATGGACGAGGCGCTCAAGGTGCAGGCCGACATCGCCGCGCAAACGGGCGGCCTCGGCTATCCCGTCGTCATTCGGCCGTCGTTCACGCTCGGCGGCTCGGGCGGCGGCATCGCCTACAACCGTCAGGAATTCGAGGAAATCTGCCGGCGCGGGCTCGACCTGTCGCCGACGCACGAGCTTCTTATCGAAGAGTCGCTGCTCGGCTGGAAAGAGTACGAAATGGAGGTCGTGCGCGATCGCCACGACAACTGCATCATCGTCTGCTCGATCGAGAACCTCGATCCGATGGGCATCCACACGGGCGATTCGATCACCATCGCGCCCGCGCAGACGCTCACCGACAAGGAATATCAGCTGCTGCGCAATGCGTCGCTCGCGGTGCTGCGGGAAATCGGCGTCGATACGGGCGGCTCGAACGTTCAGTTCGCCATCAACCCGCAAGACGGGCGCGTCATCGTCATCGAGATGAATCCGCGCGTCTCGCGCTCGTCTGCGCTCGCCTCGAAAGCGACGGGCTTTCCGATCGCGAAGGTGGCGGCGAAGCTCGCCGTCGGCTACACGCTCGACGAGCTCAAGAACGAGATCACGGGCGGTCAGACGCCAGCCTCGTTCGAGCCGACGATCGACTATGTCGTGACCAAAGTGCCGCGCTTCGCGTTCGAAAAATTCCGTGAAGCGGACTCCCATCTGACGACGCAGATGAAATCGGTCGGCGAGGTGATGGCGATCGGCCGCACGTTCCAGGAGTCGTTCCAGAAGGCGCTGCGCGGCCTCGAAGTCGGCGTCGACGGCCTCGACGAAAAGACGACGAACCACGACGAGATCGTGCGCGAGATCGGCGAGCCGGGACCCGACCGCATTTGGTATGTCGGCGACGCGTTCCGCATCGGCATGACGGTCGATGAAGTGTTCGAAGAGACCGCAATCGACCCTTGGTTCCTGGCGCAGATCGAGGAAATCGTGCGCAAGGAGAAAGCGCTCGCGGGCCGCTCGCTCGAAAGCGTGACGAAAGACGAGCTGCGCTTCCTGAAGCAAAGCGGCTTTTCGGATCGCCGTCTTGCGAAACTGCTCGGCGCGGCGCCGGCCGACGTGCGGCGCCGCCGCATCGAGCTCGACGTGCGTCCCGTGTACAAGCGGGTCGATACCTGCGCGGCCGAATTCGCGACGAAAACGGCCTACATGTACTCGACCTATGAGGAGGAGTGCGAAGCACAACCCACCTCGAACAAGAAGATCATGGTGCTCGGCGGCGGGCCGAACCGGATCGGGCAGGGCATCGAGTTCGACTACTGCTGTGTCCATGCCGCGCTCGCGATGCGCGAGGACGGCTACGAGACCATCATGGTCAATTGCAACCCCGAGACGGTGTCGACGGACTACGACACGTCTGATCGCCTTTACTTCGAGCCGTTGACGCTCGAAGACGTGCTCGAGATCGTCGACAAGGAAAAGCCGCTCGGCGTGATCGTCCAGTACGGCGGTCAGACGCCGCTCAAGCTCGCGCTCGACCTGGAGGCGAACGGCGTGCCGATCATCGGGACGTCGCCCGACATGATCGACGCCGCGGAGGATCGCGAACGCTTCCAGAAGCTCTTGAATGACCTGCAACTGCGCCAGCCGCCCAACCGGACGGCGCGCACCGAGGACGAAGCGCTCGCGCTCGCCGACGAGATCGGCTATCCGCTCGTCGTGCGGCCGTCCTACGTGCTCGGCGGACGCGCAATGGAGATCGTGCACGAGCCGCGCGATCTCGAGCGTTACATGCGCGAGGCCGTGAAAGTTTCGAACGATTCCCCCGTGCTGCTCGACCGCTTCCTCAATGATGCGATCGAATGCGACGTCGACTGCATTTCCGACGGCGAAGCTGTTTTCATCGGCGGAGTGATGGAGCACATCGAGCAGGCCGGCGTTCACTCGGGCGATTCGGCGTGCTCGCTGCCGCCTTACTCGCTCTCCCGGGAGACCGTCGCCGAGTTGAAGCGTCAGACGGCCGCGATGGCGCGCGCGCTGAGCGTCGTCGGCCTCATGAACGTGCAGTTCGCGATCCAGCAGGCGAGAGCGGCCGACGGGTCGATCGAGGACATCATCTACGTGCTGGAGGTGAATCCGCGCGCCTCGCGCACGGTGCCGTACGTGTCGAAGGCAACGGGCCTTGCGTTGGCGAAGATCGCCGCGCGGACGATGGTCGGGCAGACGCTCGAGCAGCAGGGCGTGACGAAGGAAGTCGAGCCGCCGTACTTCAGCGTGAAAGAAGCCGTGTTCCCGTTCGTCAAGTTCCCTGCGGTGGACCCGGTGCTCGGCCCCGAGATGCGCTCGACGGGCGAAGTGATGGGCGTCGGCAAGACGTTCGGCGAGGCGCTCTTCAAGTCGCAGCTCGCCGCCGGCTCGCGCCTGCCCGAATCGGGCACGGTATTGCTCACGGTCATGGATGCGGACAAGCCGAAGGCGGTCGAAGTCGCGCGCATGCTGCACGAGCTGGGCTACCCGCTCGTGGCGACGAAGGGGACGGCCGCGGCGATCGCGGCGGCGGGCGTGCCGGTCAAGGTCGTCAACAAGGTCAAGGATGGCCGGCCGCATATCGTCGACATGATCAAGAACGGCGACATCGCGCTCGTCTTCACGACCGTCGACGAAACGCGCGCGGCCATCGCCGATTCGCGCTCGATCCGCATGAGCGCGCAGGCGAACAAGGTCACGTACTACACGACGATGTCGGGCGCGCGCGCGGCCGTCGAAGGCCTGCGCTATCTCAAAAACCTCGAGGTCTACGATTTACAAGGGCTACACGCTCGCCTAAACTAGTCCTTCGATTACTCATATGAGCGGGGTCGAATCAGGGCCCCCGATGCCGCGGTTAAGCGGCGTCCCCTCCGGTGGCGATTGGCGCCTGACGGGATGCACTTAACCGCGGTGCTTTTTTATTGCCGTTTTTTGCTTACTGACCTGTCTATGAGCACCATTCCACTGACGAAGCGGGGCGCCGATCAATTGCGCGACGAACTGCAGCGGCTGAAGTCGGTCGAGCGTCCGTCGGTCATCCATTCGATCGCCGAGGCGCGCGCGCAAGGAGACCTGTCCGAAAACGCCGAATACGACGCGGCCAAGGAAAAACAGGGATTCATCGAGGGACGAATCGCCGAAATTGAATCGAAACTCGCGGCGGCGCAGGTGATCGACCCGACGTTGCTCGACGCCGATGGTCGAGTCGTTTTCGGCTCCACCGTGCAGCTCGAAGACCTCGATTCGGGCGATATCGTGACGTACCAGATCGTCGGCGACGATGAGGCCGACATCGATCATGGGCTGATTTCGATCAGCTCGCCGATCGCGCGCGCGCTGATCGGCAAGTCCGACGGCGACGTCGCCGTAGTGCAGGCGCCCGGCGGCGTCCGCGAGTACGAAATCATTTCCGTCCGTTACGTCTGACGAGCGCTCGACGTGTCCGTCGCTCCGTACCCCATTTTCAGGCTGCTGATCGTGATTTGGGTCGGCAGTCTGCTCACGATCGGCTATGCTGCCGCGCCGACGTTGTTTACGACGCTCGATCGTATCGCCGCCGGCACGGTCGCGGCCAAGCTGTTCCGGATCGAGGCGTTCGTCGGCGTGTTCTGCGGCGTATTGTCGCTGGCGCTCGGCAATCTGCTCGTGCGCCGCGGCGCAACGGGCTACCGCCCGCTGCGCTGGCTGTTGGCGGCGATGCTCGCGTGCGTGCTCATCGGCTACTTCGCGCTGCAGCCGTTCATGGAAGCCATGAGGCAGGCGGCGCTCGGTGCCGGCGTCGACGTAGGGCATTCGGCCTACGCCGCGCGTTTTGGGCTACTGCACGGCGTTTCGACCGTCATTTACCTCATCGAAAGCCTGCTGGGTCTCGTGCTCGTCTGGAAGTTGCCGGCCGGCGAGCCGCCGGCCATGGCGAGCGTTACTTGACCGACTGGTGCTGACGCTTCGCGCTGGTTTGGCGTTTTTTGGCGCGCTTGATCGTTCCGCCCGCGGTGACACGCTCGTTGCCCCGCACGAGAACTGTCTGCGGCTTCGGGCGCCGGGTCGGGTTGTCGCTTTGCTTGACCACTTTGACGAGGCGTGGCGCCGCGCCGCGCGTGGCTTTCGTGGTGCCTTGGGGCTCTTTGGCTCCGGCTGCCTCGCCGGCGCTCGGCATGGCCGTCGGGCGTTTCGCGCGGCCCGTGCCGGCCGGTTGCGCCTTTCGGGCGCCGCGTTCGGCCACGGCGGCCGGTTTCCAGACGACGAGCAGCTTGCCGATATGCTGAATCGGCGCGGCGTCGAGCTCGTCGCAGATGCGCTCGTAGATGGAGGCCCGTTCTTCGCGCTCATCGCCGAACACGCGGATCTTGATGAGCTGATGGGCGGCGAGGTGGACCTTGATTTCGGCCAGCACAGCCTCGGTCAGCCCCTCGGCCCCGATCAAGACGACCGGCTTGAGAGCGTGCGCCTGGGCGCGCAGTTCGGCGCGTTGCGCGGGAGAAACTTTGAGGGCTGGCATAGGGAAAAGTGGGGAGATCGGCAAGTCGACTAAAATGTGGGCGGCGGCACACGCTCCGCGAAGAGCGTGCATGCCGAGCCGGCAAAACGCGTATTATCCGCCAAAAGCCCCCCGCCGCGACGCCGTACGCAGTAACTCTTTCTTTTAGATGGCAAAAAACCGCTTCAACCAGTCGTGGCTGCACGACCATATCAACGATCCTTACGTCAAGCTTGCGCAGCGCGAGGGCTATCGCGCCCGCGCAGCCTACAAGCTCAAGGAAATCGACGAGCAGGACAAGCTGATTCGACCGGGCCAGATCATCGTCGATCTCGGCGCCGCCCCCGGCAGCTGGAGTCAGTACGTGCGCAACAAGCTGGCTCAGGGCATGCGTCGCGACGTGGTGCGCGAGGGCGGGATCGACGGCACGATCATCGCGCTCGACATGTTGCCGATGGAGCCGATCGCCGATGTCCACTTCATCCAGGGCGATTTTCGCGAGGACAGCGTGCTTGCCGAGCTGGAAGAGGTGGTCGCGGGGCGTCGCGTGGACCTTGTAATTTCGGACATGGCGCCCAATCTCTCGGGTGTGGCCATGGCTGACGCCGCCCGGATCGAGCATGTCTGCGACCTCGCGCTCGAATTCGCGCAGCGGCATCTGAAGCCCGAAGGGGCGTTGCTCGTCAAATGCTTTCACGGCAGCGGGTACAGTCAGATCGTCGAGAAATTCAAGCGTCAGTTCAAAACGGTCGCCGCGCGCAAGCCCAAGGCCTCGCGCGACAAATCGTCGGAGACTTTCATCCTGGGTAAGATTTTGAAACATATCGACTGACTGAACCGGCCCGTGCTGCCCCGCGGGCGATTCCCAGGGGCATTGCCCGGTAGACCGCGAATGACTCGGCCTGCCGACGAAGAGAGACCCACACGTTCTTTCTCGCGAAATGTGTAACAAGCGCGCAAAAATTGCCTTGACGCGCACAAAAACGGCTATTTTCGCGGTAGAGAAACGTTATGGCAGGGGTCTGCGGACTGGATTAGAATGCTTTGGTGGCGCCGCAAGGCAAATGTAGGCGCGCCCGTCATAGTGAAGGAGTGGTGCTTTGAACAACAATATGTTTTCGAAGGCAGCAGTGTGGCTCGTGATCGCACTGGTGCTGTTCACGGTGTTCAAGCAGTTCGACAAGCCCCGTGTGCAGGAAGGCGTCTCGTACTCGCAGTTCATGACAGACGCGAAGGACGGCAAGATCAAGAGTGTCGTCGTCCAGGGGCGGAACCTCACGGTCACTCCCGCAGACGGTCAGAAATATCAGATCGTATCGCCGGGTGACATCTGGATGGTCGGCGATCTGATGAAGTACGGCGTCCAGGTGAGCGGCAAGGCCGACGAAGAACCGAGCCCGATCGTCTCCGCGCTCTATTACCTCGGGCCGACGATACTGATCATCGGCTTCTGGTTCTACATGATGAGGCAGATGCAGGGAGGCGGCAAAGGCGGTGCATTCTCGTTCGGGAAGTCGCGTGCGCGCCTCATCGACGAGAACAACAACGCAATCAATTTCACCGATGTAGCCGGCTGTGACGAAGCGAAGGAGGAGGTCTCCGAACTCGTCGATTTCCTGCGCGATCCGCAAAAGTTCCAGAAGCTCGGCGGCCGCATTCCGCGCGGCGTGCTGCTCGTCGGCCCGCCGGGTACCGGTAAGACGCTGCTCGCGCGCGCCATTGCCGGCGAGGCGAAAGTGCCGTTCTTCAGCATTTCGGGTTCCGACTTCGTCGAGATGTTCGTCGGCGTCGGTGCCGCGCGCGTGCGAGATATGTTCGAGCAGGCGAAAAAGCATGCCCCTTGCATCGTGTTCATCGACGAAATCGATGCGGTCGGCCGCCATCGCGGCGCCGGCATGGGCGGCGGCAACGACGAGCGCGAGCAGACGCTGAACCAGATGCTCGTGGAGATGGACGGCTTCGAGGCGAATTCGGGCGTCATCGTGATCGCGGCGACGAACCGCTCGGACGTGCTCGACAAGGCGCTGCTGCGCCCGGGCCGTTTCGACCGCCAGGTCTACGTCGGTCTGCCCGATATTCGCGGTCGCGAGCAGATCATGAAGGTCCACCTGCGCAAGGTGCCGATCGCCAACGACGTCGACGCGGCCGTCATCGCGCGCGGCACGCCGGGCTTTTCGGGTGCCGATCTCGCGAACCTCGTCAACGAGGCGGCGCTGTTCGCGGCGCGGCGCGGCAAGCGCATCGTGGAGATGCAGGACTTCGAAGACGCGAAGGACAAGATCTTCATGGGGCCGGAGCGCAAGTCGGCCGTCATCCGTGAAGAAGCGAAACGCGCGACCGCCTATCACGAAGCGGGCCACGCGGTGGTGGCGAAGTTGCTGCCGAAGTCGGACCCGGTCCACAAGGTTACGATCATTCCGCGCGGTCGCGCATTGGGCGTCACCTGGCAGTTGCCCGAGCATGACAACGAGACTTACTCGAAGGATTACCTGCTCGACCGTCTGGCGATCCTGTTCGGCGGACGCGTTGCCGAGGAGCTGTTCCTGAACCTCATCAGCACCGGTGCGTCGGACGACTTCAATAAGGCGACGCAGACGGCGCGTGCGATGGTCACGCGATTCGGGATGACCGACGCGCTCGGGCCGATGGTCTACGCCGACGACGACAACGACGCGTCTCCGTTCGGTCGGGGCTTCACGCGCGCGATCTCCGAGGCGACGCAGCAGAAGGTGGACTCCGAGATTCGCCGCGTGCTCGACGAGCAATACAAGCTCGCTCGGCGCCTCCTCGAGGAGAACCGCGACAAGGTCGAAGCGATGACGGCGGCGCTGATGGAGTGGGAGACGATCGATGCCGATCAGATCAACGACATCATGGCCGGCCGGGCGCCTCGCTCGCCGAAGAGCGTAGCGCCGGACGCATCGTCGTCGGGCGGCAGCGGCAGTCCCGGCCCCGAGGTGAAGCCGGGCAGCGCGACCGCACCGGCGTAAGGTCGGCGGCGACGAGACGACGGGCCGGTGCGACACTTCGCACCGGCCCGTTTTTGTTGATGATGCGGTGCCGGCGTGTAGGCCGCTTCGCGTGTCTCTTTCTTTCCTCGATCTTCGTGTCCAGTTCCGATCTTTCCCGACGCTCCATCCCTGAACCGTTGCAGTGCGGGCGTCATACGCTGACGTTCGAGCGCCCGTTGGTGATGGGTATCCTCAATGTCACGCCCGACTCGTTTTCCGACGGCGGCCGATATGCCGCGCGCGACGATGCGCTGCGCCAGGCCGAGACCATGGTGCGTGAAGGCGCGGATATCCTCGACATCGGCGGCGAATCGACGCGCCCCGGCGCTCCCCCCGTTTCGCTCGAGGAGGAACTCGCGCGCGTCATCCCGATCGTCGAGGCGCTCCGTGGCGCGGGCGTGCCGCTCTCCGTCGATACCTACAAGCCCGAGGTGATGCGTGCCGCACTTTCGGCGGGCGCGGACCTCATCAACGACGTCTGGGGTTTCCGTCGGCCCGGTGCGATCGACGCAGTGCGCGACAGCCAGTGCGGGCTTTGCGTCATGCATATGCTCGGCGAGCCGCAGACGATGCAGCGCGGCAAGCCCGAATATGAGGACGTCGTCGCCGATGTCCGAGCGTTTCTGACCGAGCGCGTCGAAACGCTGATGCGTGAAGGGGTGAGCCGCAACCGGATCAGCGTCGATCCGGGCTTCGGCTTCGGCAAATCGACGATCGAGCACAACTATGCGCTGCTTGCGCATCTAGCGGAGACGGCGCCGCGCGTGCCGGCCGGCGTCGCGCCGTATCCGATCCTGGCGGGAATGTCGCGCAAATCGATGTTCGGCAAGGTGACGGGGCGGTCTACGCCGCGAGAAAACGTCGCCGCCAGCGTCGCGGGTGCCGTTTTGGCGGCCGAGCGGGGCGCCGCGATCATTCGCGTGCACGACGTGGCAGAGACCGTCGATGCGCTGAAGGTCTGGAAAGCGGTCCGCGACGCGGCCTGAGAGGCGTCGCGGACGGACTGGAATGCTCTTCCGAGCGGAAGAGGGTGATATCAAAGAACGAACGAGGAAATAAGACAATGGCACGACGTTATTTCGGTACCGATGGGGTTCGCGGCAAAGTCGGCGAGGCGCCTATCACGCCGGAGTTCGTGTTGCGGTTGGGTTATGCGGCGGGCAAGGTGCTGGCCGGCGCCGATCGCTGGGTGAAGGCCGGCTCGCGCCCGACGGTGCTGATCGGCAAGGACACGCGCGTCTCGGGCTATATGCTCGAAGCGGCGCTCGAAGCCGGTTTCTCGGCGGCCGGCGTGGACGTGATGCTGGCCGGACCGATGCCGACGCCCGGCGTCGCGTACCTGACGCGCGCGTTGCGGCTCGCGGCGGGCGTCGTCATCAGCGCTTCGCACAATCCGTACTACGACAACGGCATCAAGTTTTTCAGCGCCGACGGCAACAAATTGCCCGACGACGTCGAGCTGCTGATCGAAAAGCAACTCGAGGCGCCGCTCGAATGCGCGCCGTCCGAGCGACTCGGCAAGGCACGGCGGCTCGACGATGCAGCGGGGCGTTACATCGAGTTCTGCAAAAGCACGTTTCCCGCGGCATTCGACTTGCACGGGCTCAAGCTTGTCGTCGATTGCGCTCACGGCGCGGCTTACCATATCGCTCCGCACGTCTTTCATGAGCTCGGCGCCGACGTCATCTCGATCGGTGTCGCGCCGAACGGATTCAACATCAACGACGGCGTCGGCGCGACGGCGCCCGAGGCGCTCGAGCGGGCGGTGCAGGCGAACCACGCCGATCTCGGTATCGCGCTCGACGGGGATGCCGACCGGCTCCAGATCGTCGATGCCGCGGGGCGCCTCTACAACGGCGACGAGCTCTTGTACGTGCTGGTCAAGGACCGGATCGCGACTGACGGGAAGGTGCCGGGCGCCGTCGGCACGCTGATGACCAACATGGCCGTCGAGGTTGCGCTCGAGCGGGAAGGCGTGGAATTCGTGCGCGCCCCGGTCGGCGACCGCTATGTCCTCGAACATTTGCGCGAGCGCGGCTGGCAGCTGGGGGCGGAAGGTTCGGGCCACATTCTGTCGCTCGACCGTCACTCGACGGGCGACGGTATCGTCTCGGGATTGCTCGTACTCGCCGCGATCAAGCGCAGCGGATCGACGCTCGCCGAACTGCTCAAGGATGTGGCACTGTTTCCGCAGCAGCTCATCAACGTGCGGATGCGCCCGGGTGCGGACTGGAAGCGCAGTGAAGCCATTGCACGGGCCGTGGCCGACGCAGAGCGGGCGCTCGATGGCAACGGGAGGGTACTGATCCGCGCGTCGGGGACGGAGCCGGTGTTGCGCGTGATGGTCGAGGCGCGGCAAAGCGAGCACGCCGTTCGCTGCGCGCGGGAAATCGCGCGCGTCGTCGAGCAGGAAACCGCTTGACGATCGGCCGTCGCTCCGACCCTTTGTCATATTCGAATGGGGTTCTTTGCACCGCAATTGCGCGCAAACTCGTCTTACCTATCGGTAAGTTGTACGAATTTCGCCTAAAATCGAGCCTTTGCGCCCTTTCGCGGTCAACTTTCTGTCACATGACTGTCACAATAGCGCCCTAATCTTCGCGGTGTCGAAACCACTCGACCACACCACTGGGGGTTATTCCATGAAATTGATGCAGACTGCGTTCGCCGGCGTGACCGCGGCGCTTCTCGCGATCTCCGCGCAAGCCGCTGACATCACTGGCGCGGGCAGCACGTTCGCCGCACCGCTTTACACGAAGTGGGCTGATGCCTACGCGAAGTCGGGCGGCGGCAAAATCAACTATCAAGGTATCGGTTCGTCTGGCGGCATCAAGCAGATCGAAGCGAAGACGGTCGATTTCGCAGGCTCGGACATGCCCCTCAAGGATGACGAGCTCGCCAAGCAAGGTCTCTTTCAGTTCCCGACGGTCGTGGGCGGCGTCGTGCCGGCGATCAACCTGCCGGGCATCAAGGCGGGCGAGCTCACGCTGTCGGGCCCGGTCCTTGCCGACATCTATCTGAACAAAATCACCAAGTGGAACGACCCGCAGATCGCCGCGCTGAATCCGGGCGTCAAGCTGCCTGACACGGCGATCGCCGTTGTCCGCCGCGCGGACGGCTCGGGTACGTCGTTCATCTGGACGAACTACCTCTCGAAGGTCAGCGACGAATGGAAGACGAAGGTCGGCGAAGGCACGACGGTCAACTGGCCGACGGGTACCGGCGGCAAGGGTAACGACGGCGTCGCGGCCTTCGTGCAGCGTTTGCCGGGCGCGATTGGTTATGTCGAGTGGGCCTACGTGAAGCAAAATCACATGGTCTACACGAAGATGAAGAACGAGGCGGGCACGGTCGTCACGCCGGATACGGACACGTTCAAGGCCGCTGCGGCAAGCGCCGAGTGGAAGAAGTCGTTCTACCAGATCCTGACGAACGAGCCGGGTAAGAATGCGTGGCCGATCGTCGGCGCGACGTTCGTGCTGCTGCACAAGACGCAGGACAAGCCCGCGCAAGGCGCCGAGACGCTCAAGTTCTTCGGCTGGAGCTTCAAGAACGGCAGCGATGCCGTGACGAGCCTCGATTACATCCCGCTGCCGGAATCGGTGACGTCGGAAATCGAGACGCAGTGGAAGTCGAATGTGAAGGATGCCTCGGGCAAGCCGGTGGCTGAGTAAGTCAACGGGTAGAGGATCGACCCGGCAAGGCGCTGTCGCCTTGCCGGGTATCGTCATCGGATGCGCGACTCGAGCGCATCAACAGGAAACGGGATACATGTCCGACATCCAACTCAATTCGATGACGCCCCCGGGTGGCGAACGCGCGCAGCGTGCGCCGAGCCGCGTCGGCGACTTCATCTTCGAAAACATTGCCTGGTTATCGGCGATCGTTACATTGCTGCTGCTCGGCGGCATCATCGTTTCGCTGATCGTCGCTTCGCTGCCGACGATCCACAAGTTCGGACTCGCTTTTCTCTGGACCTCGGACTGGGATCCGCCCAGCGACGTCTACGGCGCGCTCGTTCCCGTCTACGGGACGCTCGCGACCTCGATCATTGCGCTCATCATCGCGGTGCCCGTCAGCTTCGGCATCGCGCTCTTCCTGACGGAACTTTCGCCGGCATGGCTGCGCCGTCCCCTCGGCATCGCTATCGAGCTTCTCGCCGCGATCCCTTCGATCGTCTATGGCATGTGGGGCCTGCTCGTCTTTTCGCCGATCTTCGCGCAGTTCATTGAAGCGCCCCTCGGCAAAGTGCTCGGACCCATCCCGGTGTTCGGCGCGCTGTTCCAGGGGCCGCCGATCGGCATCGGCATTCTCTGCGCCGGTGTCATCCTGGCCATCATGATCATTCCGTACATCGCATCGGTGATGCGTGACGTTTTCGAGGTCACGCCCGTGCTGCTCAAGGAGTCGGCCTACGGGATCGGTTGCACGACCTGGGAAGTCATGTGGAAGATCGTGCTGCCGTTCACGAAGACCGGCGTCATCGGCGGAATCATGCTCGGCCTCGGACGCGCGCTCGGCGAGACGATGGCCGTCACGTTCGTGATCGGCAATACGAACCTGCTCAACAATGTGTCGCTGTTTTCGCCCGGCAACAGCATCACGTCCGCGCTCGCGAACGAATTCGCCGAGGCGGGGCCGGGTCTGCATACGTCCGCGCTGATGGAGCTCGGTCTTATTCTCTTCATCATCACCTTCATCGTGCTGGCGATTTCGAAACTGATGTTGCAGCGCCTCGAGAAAAACGAGGGGGCCAAATGAACCAACCCGCTCGTCAGATGCCGGGCACGGCAAGCCCCGAAGTTCTGCAGGCGACGCGCGACCGGCTGCAGCGTCGCCGTCGCCGCGTCAATGCGTTTGCGCTGACGCTCTCGCTCGCGGCGATGGCGTTCGGGCTGCTTTGGCTCGTCTGGATCCTCTATACGACGTTGACGCTCGGCGTCGGCGGCTTGTCGGTCCAGCTCTTCACGCAATCGACGCCGCCGCCCAACACCGACGGTGGCGGTCTCGCCAACGCGATTGTCGGCAGCCTGATGCTCGTGGGCGTCGCGACGCTCGTGGGCACGCCGATCGGCGTGCTGGCCGGCGTCTATCTGGCCGAGTACGGTCAGAAGGGATGGCTGGCACGCGTGACGCGCTTCATCAACGACATTCTGTTGTCGGCGCCGTCGATCGTCGTGGGCCTGTTCGTCTATGCGCTCGTCGTCGCGCAGATGGGGCACTTTTCGGGCTGGGCCGGTGCGATCGCGCTCGCGCTGCTCGAGATTCCGATCGTGATTCGTACGACCGAGAACATGCTGCGGCTCGTGCCCAATGCGCTGCGCGAAGCAGCGTTCGCGCTCGGTGTGCCGAAGTGGCGAATGATCTCCTCGGTCACCCTGAAGGCGTCGATGGCCGGGGTGGTGACGGGCGTGCTGCTTGCAGTGGCGCGGATCGCCGGTGAGACGGCCCCGCTGCTCTTTACCGCGCTGTCGAATCAGTTCTTTTCGCTCGACATGGGGCAGCCGGTTGCGAACCTGCCCGTCACGATCTTCAAGTTCGCAATGAGTCCGTTCGCGCAGTGGCAATCGCTCGCGTGGGCGGGCGTCTTCATCATTACGCTCGGCGTGCTCGGATTGAACATCCTGGCGCGCGCGATGTTCGGCAAGAAGTAACCGCGGAGCGAAACTATGAATATGGCAGAGAGTCACCTCAAGCAGTCGATCGAACGTCCGGCCGCCCCGGCCGGTTTCGATCCCGCACAAGGCGGATCGGCGCTCGCTCCCGTCAGGCCCAAGATCGAAATTCGCAACTTGAATTTCTATTACGGCAAGTACCACGCCCTCAAGAACATCAACATGCAGATTCCCGAGGGGAAGGTGACGGCGTTCATCGGCCCGTCGGGCTGCGGCAAGTCGACGCTCCTGCGGACATTCAACAAGATGTTCGCGCTCTATCCCGAGCAACGCGCCGTGGGCGAGATCATGATGGACGGCGAGAACCTTCTCACCTCGAAGCGCGACATCTCGCTGTTGCGGGCGCGCGTTGGGATGGTGTTCCAGAAGCCGACGCCGTTTCCGATGTCGATCTACGACAACATCGCCTTCGGCGTGAAAATGTTCGAATCGCTCTCCCGCTCGGAGATGGACGACCGTGTGGAATGGGCGCTGACGAAGGCCGCGCTCTGGACCGAAGTGAAAGACAAGCTCGGCCAAAGCGGCTACGGCCTCTCGGGCGGTCAGCAGCAGCGTCTTTGCATCGCGCGCGGAATCGCGATCCGTCCTGAAGTGCTGTTGCTCGACGAGCCGTGCTCGGCGCTCGATCCGATCTCGACGGGGCGCGTCGAAGAGCTGATCGCCGAGCTCAAGAACGAGTATACGGTCGTCATCGTCACGCACAACATGCAGCAGGCCGCGCGCTGTTCCGATTACACCGGGTACATGTATCTCGGCGAACTGATCGAGTTCGGCGATACGGAAAAAATCTTCATCAAGCCGGTCCGCAAGGAAACCGAGGATTACATCACCGGCCGCTTCGGCTGATGAACAGAGTAGGAGGCAAACATGTCCGATAAGCACCTCTCCAGTCAGTTCGATGCCGATCTGAATTTGATCTCGTCGAAAGTGCTCGAAATGGGCGGCCTAGTCGAGGCGCAGATCACGCGCGCCATGGAGGCGCTCAACGCGTTGGACGCGGCTATCGCCGATCAGGTGATCACGGTGGAAGACACGGTCAACCAGATGGAAGTGGCGATCGACGAGGAGTGCAGCAACATCATCGCGCGCCGTCAGCCGGCTGCTCGCGATCTGCGCCTTCTGCTCGCGATCTCGAAGACGATCACGAACCTCGAGCGCGCCGGCGACGAAGCCGAGAAGATCGCCAAGCGCGTGAAGCGCGTCATGGAAGACGGCGCCTCGCGCACGCTGAACATCGCCGAGATCAAAATTTCAGGCGACATGGCCGTGTCGATTCTGCGCCGCGCGCTCGATGCGTTCGCGCGCCTCGATACGGCTGCCGCCGCTCAGATCGTGCGCGACGACAAGGCGATCGACGAGGAGTTTCGCGCATTCGTCCGCAAGCTCGTGACGTACATGATGGAAGATCCGCGCACGATCTCCGCCGGGCTCGAGTTTCTCACCATCGCCAAGGCAATCGAGCGAATCGGCGACCACGCGAAGAACATCGCCGAATTCATTATCTACATCGTGAAGGGCACGGACGTGCGCCACAAATCGCGCGACGCGCTCGAGCGCGAAGCGCTTAGTTAACGTGTCAAGAGGTGACGATGCCGAGCAGCATTCTGATCATCGAAGATGAGCCCGCTATCTCCGAACTGATTTCGATCAACTTGCAGCACGCAGGCCATTGCCCGATCCGCGCCTACAACGCGGAACAGGCGCAGTCGCTGATCAGCGACGTGCTACCCGATCTCATCCTGCTCGACTGGATGCTGCCCGGCAAGTCTGGTATCGCGTTCGCGCGAGATCTGCGCAACAACGAACGCACGAAGCACATTCCGATCATCATGCTGACGGCGCGCGGCGACGAACAGGACAAGGTGCTAGGCCTCGAAATCGGCGCCGACGACTATGTCACGAAGCCGTTCTCGCCGAAGGAACTGATGGCGCGCATCAAGGCCGTGCTGCGCCGCCGGGCACCTCAGCTCACGGAGGACGTCGTCGCCATCAACGGCCTCAAGCTCGATCCGGCGACGCATCGTGTCGCGGCTCATGCGGACGGCAATGAGATTAAGCTCGATCTCGGACCGACCGAGTTCCGGCTGCTGCATTTCTTCATGACACACCCGGAACGCGTGCACAGTCGCACGCAATTGCTCGATCAGGTTTGGGGCGATCACGTCTTCGTCGAGGAGCGCACGGTCGATGTCCATATCAAGCGCCTGCGTGCCGCGCTGAAGCCGGCCGGATGCGATGCTATGATCGAGACGGTGCGCGGCAGCGGATATCGGCTGGCCAAGACCGCCTGATTCCCAGGCCCCCGAGTTCCCTCCTTCTTCTTCGCCGTGGAAAAACGTGGTGGCATAAACATCATCTGGGCGCGCTCGATCGTCTCGCTCGTGCTGCTGGCGCTCGTTTGCGCCGCCATCGCAGCATTCGCGGGCGCCAAGGCCGCGCTCGTCTTCGGCGCCATCGCGCTTGTCGCGCAGAGCCTTTTCTCGACCTATCACACCGAACGCCTCTGGCAGCTGCTCGATGCGCCCGTGTACGGTCAGGTTCCCAGCGCGCCTGGTGTGTGGGGCGAGATCTACTATCGGCTGCACAAGCTCGCCAAGCGCTGGCATGCGCAGGTGCGGCAGGTCGAGCAGCAGCACTCGCGGTTCATTCAGGCGATTCAGGCTTCGCCTAACGGCGTCGTCATGCTCGACGATCACGATCAGATCGAATGGTGCAACGCAATCGCCGAGCAGCATTTCGGCCTCGACGCGAAACGCGATTTGCGGCAGCACGTCACGCACATCGTCCGCCATCCGGACTTCGTCCACTACCTGAATTCACATCGGTACGACGAGACGCTCATGATGCGCGGCATGGGCGAGAAACGTCAGAACACGCTTTCGGTCCAGGTGTTTCCGTATGGAGAAAATCGCAAGCTCGTGCTGTCGGACGACATCACTGAGCTTGAACGGACCGATTCGATGCGGCGCGACTTCGTCGCGAATGTCTCGCACGAGTTGAAGACGCCACTGACCGTGCTCTCGGGCTTTCTGGAAACGCTGCGCGAGATACCGCTCGAGGAAGACGATCGCGCGCGCTATCTGGAGCTGATGGAACAGCAGGCGGCGAGGATGCGACATATAGTCGACGATCTGCTCGTGCTCGCGAAGCTCGAAGGCGACATCAAATCTCCGGGCGAGCAGCCCATCGATATGGGCGCGGTGCTGCGGCATCTGCAAGACGACGCGATGACCCTTTCGGCCGGCCGTCACAAGCTCGCATTCGACGTCGACGAGACGCTGACCGTGACCGGCGCGGAAACGGAGATCTTGAGCGCGCTCGGCAATCTGGTCACGAACGCCGTGCGCTATACGCCGGACGGCGGATCGATCAAGGTCGAATGGCGGCTATTCAGCGATCGTGCGGCGTTTTCCGTGAGCGATACCGGTTTCGGCATTCCGGCGGCCGACATCCCGCGGCTCACGGAGCGCTTCTACCGCGTCGATCGAAGCCGCTCGCGCGATACGGGCGGCACTGGGCTCGGCCTCGCGATCGTCAAACACGTGCTGCAACGGCACGATGCCATCCTCGACGTGAAAAGCGAGGAGGGCCGCGGCAGCACGTTCACCGTCCGCTTCCCGCCGCAGCGCAGCGTGCGGCGACAGACCATTCACGCGTAGCAAGCGCTAGCAACCGAACTTCGTGAGCAGGCTCGCCTGTGCGTTGCGCGAAGTCTTGCCGGGACGCGAGCGCCGATAGTGTCCGTCACTTTGCATGATCCACGCCGCTTGATTGTCCCCGAGGAACGCTGACAACCCTTCCGCGATCACGCGGCGCTTCAGACGCCGATCTTTGATCGGGAACGCGACTTCCACACGCCGGAAGAAATTGCGGTCCATCCAGTCGGCGCTCGAGAGATAGACCTTTTCGTCGCCGCTCGCGAAGAAGTAAAAGATGCGGTGATGCTCGAGGAAGCGCCCGACGATCGAACGCACGGTGATGTTGTCCGACAGTCCCGCGACGCCCGGCTGCAACGAGCAGACGCCGCGCACGATCAGATCGATCTTGACGCCTGCCTGCGAGGCTTCGTAGAGCTCCGCGATGACGGTCGGCTCGAGCAGCGCGTTCATCTTCGCGACGATGCGTGCCTTCTTGCCCGCGCGCGCATTTTCGCTTTCGGCGCGAATCGCGTCGATGAGCTTCGGATGCAGCGTGAACGGCGACTGCCACAGCTCGTGCAGCTTGAGCTCGCCGCCGATGCCTGTCAGCTGCTGAAAGACGTGGTGCACGTCTTCGCAGATGATTTGATCGGACGTCATCAGGCCGAAGTCCGAGTAGAGCCGCGCCGTGCGCGGGTGATAGTTGCCCGTGCCCAGATGCGCGTAGCGCTTGAGCACCGATTTACCGTTCTCGGTGACGCGGCGCACGATCAGCATCATCTTCGCGTGGCACTTATGGCCGACCACGCCGTAGACCACATGGGCGCCAACGGCTTCGAGTTGCGAGGCCCAGTTGATGTTGGTCTCTTCGTCGAATCGCGCGAGCAGCTCGACGACGACCGTCACTTCCTTGCCATTTCGCGCCGCCTGCATCAGCGCGTTCATGAGCGGGGAATCGGTGCCCGTGCGATAGATCGTCTGCTTGATCGCGACGACGCTCGGATCCTGAGCGGCCTGCAGCAGCAGCTCGAGCACCGGCTGAAAGCTTTCGTACGGATGATGCAGCAGGACATCGCCCTGATCGATCGCATCGAAAAGATTCGCCGTCTTCACGAGCCGGTCGGGCGTTGCGGGCACGTGGGGGACGAACTTGAGATCGGGACGGTCCACCATCTCCGGCAACGGCATGAGCCGCACGAGATTGACCGGCCCGTCGACGCGATAGCAATCCTTCTCCGAGAGGCCGCTCTCGTCGAGCAGACGCCGCACGATATGAGCCGGCGTCTCTGCCGAAACCTCGAGGCGCACCGCGTCGCCGAGGTGGCGCGCCGGCAGCTCGCCTTGCAACGCGACGCGCAGGTTCGTGATCTCGTCCTCGTCGACGAAGAGCTCGCTGTTGCGCGTGATGCGAAATTGATTGCAGCTGCGTACGATGAGATTCGGGAACAGCTCGTTGACGAAGCGCTGCATGAGCGAGCTCAGCAGGACGAAGCCATAAGTGAAGCCCGAAAGCGCTTTCGGCATCTGCACGAGCCGCGGCAGTGCGCGCGGCGCCTGGACGATGCCCATGACGGCCTGGCGACCGAAGGCGTCCTTCCCTTCGAGTTCCACGACGAAGTTGAGGCTCTTGTTGAGCACGCGCGGGAATGGGTGCGCGGGGTCGAGGCCGATCGGCGTGAGCACCGGCAAAAGCTCGTTGGCGAAATACCGGCGCGCCCACTGCGTCTGTTCGTCGGTCCAGCTGTCGGTGCCGTGAAAATAGATGCCTTCTTCCTCGAGGGCGGGCAGCACGGTTTCGTGCAGGAGCCGGTATTGCCGGTGCACGAGCTTTTGTGCACGCTCGACCACGAGATCGTAGCAGTGCTGGAGCGACATGCCGTCGGGCGCGAGCGAACCGGGATTGTCCTGCATCTGCTCCTGCAGTCCCGCCATCCGGATTTCGAAGAACTCGTCGAGATTGCTGCTCGTGATGCAGATGAAGCGAAGGCGTTCGAGCAGCGGCACGGACGGATCCGCCGCCTGCGCGAGCACGCGTTCATTGAAACCCAGAATGCCCAACTCGCGGTTGAGCAGAGGATAACGCAACGACATCGGCAAGGACGAATGCGAAGGGTCGGAGGGCGATATGAACGGACGCTCGGAAATTCTCACAATTGGGTGTCGCTTCGATGAATGGTTATTGTCACGAATTTTACGGGTAACTGATCTAATTTTGAGATAGCTGCACGAAGAAGTTCATGCGCTTGACACGAATCGCGACGGTTTTCCCTGCGCGCGCTTATCGGAGGCCCCCGCTCTATGCGTAAAATGGCGACTTTGAACCGCGTCGTGGAATCGCCGGCCCGAGCTCGGGACGAGACGGCGTACTCGCGCACGAAATCGTTTTCATCCATGCCCAATACCCCGCATCTGCTTGCATCCGTCGACCTCGGCTCGAACAGTTTCAGGCTCATTGTCGGGCGCATCGAGGAGACGCCGGCCGGCAGCCAGATCTATCAAGTCGACGCGTTGCGCGAGCCGGTGCGGCTCGCAGCCGGCCTTTCCCCTGACAAGATGCTCGATCGCGCGTCGCAGGAACGGGCGTGGGCGGCGCTCAAACGGTTTGGCGAGCGGCTGCGCGACTTTCATCCCGATCACGTGCGCGCCGTGGCGACGAACACGGTGCGCGTTGCCAAGAATGCCGGCGAGTTCCTGGTCGAAGCGGAGAGGGCGCTGGGCTTCCCGATCGAAGTGATCGCCGGCCGTGAAGAGGCGCGCCTCATTTACGCCGGGGCCGCCCATTCGGTGCCCGCCATCTCCGGTAAGCGCCTGGTCGTCGACATCGGCGGGGGATCGACGGAGTTCATCATCGGCTCGCATTACACGCCGCTGATCATGGAGAGCCTTTACATAGGCTGCGTGAGCCACAGCCGTGCCTTCTTTCCAGCCGGCAATGTCGACGAGTACACGATGCGCCAGGCCGAGCTCGCCGCCAAGCGCGAAATCCAGATCATCTCGCGCGAGTACAAGCAGGCCGGATGGGATCAGGCGATCGGCTCGTCCGGCACGGCGCGCGCGCTGGCCGAGCTCGTCGAGGCCAACGGCTTCAACGATCCGAGCGTGACGCATGGCATTTCGCGCGGCGGGCTCGAGCGGCTCAAGCGTGCGCTCATCAAGGCCGAGAACGTCAACCGGCTCAAGCTCGTGGCGCTCAAGCCCGATCGCGTGCCGGTCCTGGCGGGCGGACTGTCGATCATGCTTGCCGTGTTCGAAGAGCTTGGGATCGACTACGTCGATACGACCGACGGCGCGTTGCGTCTCGGCGTGCTCTACGACCTGTTGGGCCGTACGCAACACGAGGATATGCGGGCCGTGACGGTCGAGGGATTCATGCGCCGGTACGGCGTCGATCGGCCGCAGGCCGAGCGCATCCGCGATCTTGCCATCGACTTTTTCAACCAACTCGGGGAAGAGCCCGACGCCGAGCGCGCGGAAGAAGCGCGGATGTTTCTGCGCTGGGCCGCATCGCTGCACGAAATCGGACTGTCGATTTCGCATAGTGCCTATCACAAGCACTCGGCTTATATCGCGAGCAACGCCGATATGCCGGGCTTCTCGCGCACCGATCAGGCGCGCCTTGCGGCGCTCGTGCTCGGCCACGCCGGCAAGCTCGGCAAACTCTCGCAGGCGCGCGACGTGGAGTGGCCGCTGCTTTTCTGCCTGCGGCTCGCCGCGCTGCTGTGTCGGCGCCGCGCCGATATTGGGCTGCCCGGCATCAGCGTCGCGCACGCGAACGGCGGGTATGAAGTGCATCTGCCGAACGACTGGGTGGCCAACAACCCGCTCACCGACTACAGCCTGATTCAGGAAGCGGCCGAATGGGAGAAAGTCGGCATTCGGTATCGCGTCGTCTATACCGACGACTGAGCGTCGGCTCGTGGTGGCTTGCGCCGCGCGGCGCGCGGCGCGGCCAGGTCGATATTCGCCTTGGCCTTAGCCTTAGTCTCAGCGCGACGTCGGTTCGCCGAGGAAGTGACGGGCATAGCGAACGTTGATGTCGGAGAGGCGGAAGAGCGTCAGGAAGTCCGCGCAATTGAAATCCGGATCCCAGGCCGGCGCGCCGCAGATCTTGGCGCCGAGACGCAGGTAACCCTTCACGAGCGGCGGCGGGGCGACGCGGGCGCCCGTGCGCAGTTCCTCGACAGGCAGCGGCGTATGCGGGAAGGCCCGATACTCCGGATCCGTCAGCGCGCTCTCGCGCAGTGATTCATAGAGGTTCGCCGCGAAGTGGCCGCCGTCGGCCATCGGCACGCTCGCGCAACCGAGCATCGTCTCGTAGCCGTTTTGCATCATGTAGGTACCGAGGCCGCCCCAGAGCGACATGATGACCGAGCCGCTCCGGTAATCGGCATGCACGCACGAGCGGCCCACTTCGACGAGCTTCGAGCGCAGGTGCGCGAGACGAGAGAGGTCGAACTCGCCTTCGGCGTAGAGCTGGCCGATGCGAGCCGCTTGATGCGGAGGCAGGACGCGATAGGTGCCGACGACCGTCAGCGTTTCGAGATCGCGAACGAGCAGATGGTCGCAGTAGGCGTCGAAGCGGTCGACGTCGAGGCCAGCGGGGCCGGTGACGGTTGCGCCCATTTCCTCAGCGAAGACGCGATAGCGCAGCCGCTGCGCTTCGCGAAGCTCCTCTTCCGTCCGGGCCCAGGCCACCTGCAAGCGGTGCTGAGCGGTGATCGTTTCTTCCGTGCGGGGGAGGCGGCGGCGCGAATCGAGGGGAATGGAAGCGAGGGGCAGGGTGGGCGTCGGCAGGTCTCGCATAGAATTTCCTGGTGAAATGTAGGAATTGCTGCGTTTTCGCCAATTTAGTAATCGGCCGTGACGGTTGCATGGCAAAGCCGTGTAAATCCGATGACATGTCGCATTTGCGACACGCCCATTTCACATGACATGTCACAAACTCGACAAGTGGTGATTTTAGGCGAGATCTGGAGAAATGACTGCACGAATCACGACCTGCCCCGCGCCGTTGCGCTCGCGGCCCTCGAGCCACCAGATGCCGCCTTTTTTGATGGACCATTCGGTCTGCTCGCCGGCGACGAGTTGAGCGGCGACGAGGCCGAGCGTCGGTTGGTGACCGACGACGACGACCGTGTCGGCAATGCCCTTTGGCCAGCCCGCGGCGGCGAGGACGTCCTCGGCCGCGGCGCCCGGCGCGATTTCTTTCACGATGCGGTATTGGTCCGTCAGAGCCTCGACGGTCTGCACGGTGCGCGCGGCGGGGCTGGCGAGAATCAGCGCGTCGGACGGCAGGCGGTTGCGCAGCCATTTCGCGGCGCTTTGCGCCTGCTTGCGGCCGCGTGTGGTGAGCTGTCGCGCGAGGTCTGTCGATGCGGTGTCTTCGGCTTCCGCATGGCGCCAGAGGATGAGATTCATAGCAGGAAGTCCATTCTGTGAGGTGTCGAATTCGCAAGCATGATGCCTGTAGCGGGTGGGGACCGAGTCGGGTAGCAGTCGTGTTTCGTCTGCTTCAATGTGCTTGGCCAATGTTACTGCCGGTGTTGCTGGCGACTGCGATGCGCTAAGCTGATGCAAATGGCGCAAACTCTTCGGTCCGCTGGTCGGGGGTGCTGCGCCGATTGACCGCGTGGGCCGACACGGCTACAATCTCGCACTTTTCGGAGCGTAGCGCAGCCTGGTAGCGCATCTGATTTGGGATCAGAGGGTCGAAGGTTCGAATCCTTTCGCTCCGACCAATAGAATCAAGCACTTGGCCCGGCCCTCGAAGCCGGGCCAAGTGCTTTCTGTGGTCCTGGTAACCTGCATGTAACCGGATTCGGTCAACTGTGAAAAGCGCGGCGCCAACTTTGGCACACTCGCGCAAACTCATGATTCGCCCGGCGTCTTGCCCGAAATTATGACTGACCGGGCATCGCGCCAACAGTTGTCGTCGCCATACCGAGCAGCGTCGCCGCAGTAGTCCATCGAGCCGCCCTAGCGTTCAGCTCGGCGCTTTTCTGTCCTGCCTTGATGACCCCGATATTCCAATGGTGCGCGCTCACAACTGGGTCGACAGGTTCTATGCTCCCGGGAATCTTGCCCACAGTGGAATGACGGGCACTTGGGCGGCTCTCAAGCCGACCAAGCCAGAAACAATTGCAAGGCAAACGGTAGCGACGCTCTTCACAGCGGCCCTCATGAAAGGTAGATGACGGGATCTTCGCGCCGATTTTGTCATTAAAACAGACGGTCAGTCTGTGTTCCGGGTTCCAGTTCGCGATCACCAGTTCACGGCTCATCGATAAGCCGCCAGCAGATCACTTTGCCCCCTGGAGGAGCGCATGATGGCTGCCATGCGCTCCTAGTCCTGGAATGGAAACGGCACGCCGTAGCCTTCTGTCTACCAGTATGGGGGCAAGTGGAAAACGCGTGCGGCCGGTCGTAGCGGGCCATGCACTCGTACCGCGGCAAATTCTCAACGTGCGCGCCGACGAGCCGGAGGTGCGCGGCAGATAGCGCTTCTTCGATGTGCAGCAGGTTCACGGCGGCGCCGTGGCGGCCGTGCCGACGGTTTGCCCATCCACCTTGCCGCTGAAGGCATGGTGTTGAAGGTAGTAAAAGCGTACGGCACGCTGAATGTCGGCGAGCGTTTCCGGGACGGCCTGCTGATGCCACTCGAAGACTTGCCGGCTCGAGATTGCCCATTTGAACTGCCGTACGAACTCTTCGAGGTGGTGCTGTACGACTCGGTAGAGGTTCACCAGCTTGCCGTTGATATCGTTGAACACTTCGACGGGTGCCGGCAGCATGCCTTGAAATGTAGCGCCGTGCTTCAAATATGGCAAGCACCGTGCTTTATTGGTTCTCTAGCACTGTGCTACATTACAAATTTGTTATGGCACGCGACGAACCCCAAATCAATCTCCGCATACCAGCTGAGCTCAAGGAGCGACTGGAACAGGCGTCGACTCAAAGTAAGCGCTCGCTCACTGCCGAAGTGGTGGCGCGACTGGAGGAGAGCTTTGCTTCAGAGGGGGCTGGAACAGCAAGAATCGACGACCGGACGCTAGACATGTTTGCCGACAACGTCGCAGGGAAGGTCGTGAAGGCGCTGGATGAGCGGGAGAAACGGCGCTCGAAGCGCTGATGCCACCATGAACATCACCCAATCCTTAAACATCGCAAGTGCCACGATTGGCGTGCTCGGGACCTTCCTGATGTACAAAGGCACGTTCGGTCTCGTAGTCCCAGGCTTCTATTTCATGGATGAGGCTGCTAACAAAGCAACGCAGGAAGCCAACAATCGCCGCGCAGCGCTTCAGCGCATTGGATTGTGCATGCTGACGATCAGTTTTATGCTGCAGGGCACTGCGCAGTTTACGCCTGAATGAGACGTGCAGTTGGCAGAGGCGCGCTACCGCCCGATACGTCTTCGGGCGTGTTAATCGGGGGGTGGCAGTTCGAAGAAAAAAATCCTTTCGCGTCTGTTCTCCTCTGATTCTTCCGCCGGCATTTCCTCCGTTGTCAGCGACTCAATGACGTCATCGCCGAGCAAGGCTATCAAGACTGCTACGACATAGTCGCTGTACAAACCAGCAACCTCGACGACCTCTTGCATCACCACGCTGAACGACTTACCAGGATCTAGTTCATTCGTAATCGCAGTAAGGCGGTTGATCGCTGCCAGCTCTGAAACAAACACAAGGTTATGGCCGTGGTGCTGCGACATGTAGGCGACCATTTCATCGTCGCCTAGTGGCAACGCCTCGAGGTCGTCTATGGAGAGTTGCGCAGAATAGTGAAAGGCATATTCGTTCCGAGGCTTGTGAATCATGGAACCTTTCGCCAGGCGCTGACGCAGATTTTCGACAGCTTGCCTACCGTCTGCGGTGAACGAGTGCGCGATGAGCGGCGTTATCTCGCTCTGTAGCTTCAGCCAACCTTCGTGGACCTTACCAGCGAGCAACTTAACGATAAGCAGGGCGAGGGAAAGGGTTGCCCGCCGTTCCGCTTCATTAGCTTCGTTCGGTATCCTGGCGATCAGAAGGAGGCGGACGAGCCAATTGAGTTCGTTTGTGAAGAGCCCGACGCGCAGGAAGGCGGCCGCGCGGTCCTTGGAAAGCGATCGAAGGACCGCCATAGGTACCTTTACCCTGTAAATCGGTACTGCGGCCATAGCATCACCGTCCCAGCTTCGTAGTCGAGGCTCGCTACTATATCGCGGCGTCGCTTCCATATTGTTTGGCAAATGTGCGGTATCGCAATATGCGAGAGCGGTTTGCCATCCGGGCAGATGCCCGGATGACCATCAGGGAACGACGCGTAGTTGATCGCGTAGGCCGTGCTGCTCTGTGATGCAGCGGGAGCGTTGATCGCGAAAAGTACGAACCCTGTCGACGAAATGCTGCCCGGTACGAGATTCAGCCCATACGTCGACCCGTTGTTCGGCGTGAGCACCACAGATTTCGGCGTGGCCGGAAGTGGAGTCGGGAAGGTCGCATTTACCTGGGTGCCACTTGTCGGGCTCGTATCGGTGCCAAACGTGATCATGCCAGCCGGGGTGTTACCGTTGATCGTCGGAGCGGGCGGCGATGAGCCCGCGGCGCTCCCTGCCGTCACGGTAGGCGCGGGCGCAGCATATTGCGTGATTAATGGCGCCGTGAGATTGGTGATCTTGTAGGAGGCAATCGAGGCCGGACCACCAATTGCGAGCTGCGACCAAGTGCCGCCACTCGAGCTTTCGCGGTAGCCGTCTACCAGGATGTCGAAAGCGTAGTTGATATCAAGGCCATAACTGGTACTTCCGGAACCGCCGCCGCTGATTGTTAGTCCGGAGAAGTATTCTTCGTTAACGTCATTGTCTTGTGTGGTTGAGTTTGTACCGTCATTGAATCTCACGCCGAACCACGTCCCAGTCGAAATTCCCGTGCTGATATTGGTACTGTAAAAGTAGTTACTGTCGCACTGCTGGATGAAGTCGATGCCGCAGGGCCGTATATATGCATTAAGCATGGCGATTGACGCCATGCCGGCTCGCTGTTAGGGTCACTGCCTTTCCGATTCCTAGCCGTTTGCTGGGAGCAACGCAATCGGCTCATTCGTTACCAAAACAGCAAGGCGTTCTCGCCATTTAAATGGAAAGGTCTGTCTTGTCATATACCGATCAAATCCGAAGCGTCGCCGAGCTTGCTGGTAGTTTCGGCAAGCGCCCTATTCGAACTAACTGGGGCCGAGACCGTCAGCGCGACTTCGACTACCTGCTCGCGCTGCTGTATGCCGATATCCGCGAAGCTCT
The DNA here is from genome assembly GCF_003028655.1 of Trinickia symbiotica. Lineage (GTDB taxonomy): Bacteria > Pseudomonadota > Gammaproteobacteria > Burkholderiales > Burkholderiaceae > Trinickia > Trinickia symbiotica_A. The sequence continues at coordinate 105,491 of NZ_PYUC01000005.1, read as the reverse complement.
GATGACCGGCCTGACCGGCCGTCTCGTTTATGTGTCGGCGCACCGCGATTTGTCGCCGTCGCGTTTCCTTGGTCTTCCTGTCGGCATCGAAATGTACGCTGTCGACACCGGCCGATACCGGACCGTCAATGGTATCGTCGCCGAAGTCCGTATCGGTGCGTCCGACGGCGAGTTGACATGCTACGAGTTCACGATCGTCGACGCCGTGACATTACTGCGTGGCAAGTTCAACTCGCGCATCTTCAAGCGCCAACGCCTGCCCGACATTTTTCACACGCTGTTTTCCGGGTACAGTCGCACGCCCGCCTTCTCGCGTGCCGTCGATCTCGATCTGTCGATGCTCGCCAAGGACCACTACCCCGAGCGCGCGTTCGTCCGGCAAGCCGACGAGCCGGACGGCAAATTCATCGAACGGCTCGCCCGCCGCGATGGCATCACCTATTTCGCTCGGGCGGGGGACTCAAAGGGCAAGTGCGACCGGGACGGCCCAACGCCGATGCACACCATCGCCGTGTTCGACGACCCGATGCGCTTACCGCGCACGCGAGCCGGGACGCTTCGCTATCGCCGATCGACCGGCACCGATACGACCGAAGGCATCGTCTCGATCACCTGGACGCAAGCAATTACTTCGGGCGAGTCAACCATTCAATCGCCCGATTACAAGACCGCCAGGGTCGACGGTACCACCCATACAAGCGATGTCGATCATGGCGAAGCCGGAAACGGCCTCGCCGCGTTACTCGCCGACTATCGCATCTACGGCCCGCATGCGGGCGATTCCCCTCGCGATCTGAATCGGCTCGCGGAAGCTCGAATGCTGTCGCACGATTATCGGGCTCAACGTGTTGATTTCACGGGCAACGTAGTCGATATCGGGCTCGCCGAATGGTTCGACTTGGAGGGGTATGCTCCGCTTGCACTCAAGCCAGAGAAAGAACGACAGTTCGTCACGATCGAACTGCATCGACGAGTGTGGAACAACTTGCCCAAGTCGCTTGATGAGCGCGCGCAGCAGGTGTTCGCCGCAAGCCGTACACGCTTCGCCGGACCGATCCACGACCCGGCCTTCGCCAGCGATTACGGGGCGTCGACCGGCGAGCGTTACGAGATTGCGCTTTCTTGTGTGCGCCGTGGCGTGCCTCTCACGCCCGCCTACGATCCGCGAATCGACCTTCCGCCGACGCCGCCCATTCTTGGGCGCGTAGTTACATCGCAGGGCATGCCGCTGTCGACCGACGAATACGGCCGCGCATGGGTCCAATTGCTCGGATTGAATCCGAAAGACCACGAGGACGGCGCTGGGACGAGCGGTACGCCTGCGGACAGCGCGCCGCTGCTGGTGCTCAACGCATGGGCGGGCGATCGGTATGGCCTTTCGTTTCCGCTACGCCCTGGAATGCTAGTGGTGCTCGACAGCCTTGGGGGCGACCCCGACCGCCTGTTTATCAAGGGCACGCTTAACGACGTCCGCCACATGCCGACGGCGTTCTCGCGCATGACGCAATTGCCCGGCAACCCGTATATGCTCGGTTTCCGCAGTCGGGAAATCAACGGCGGCCGGGGCAATCAGGTGGTCCTCAGTGACTGGCCCGAGCAAATCAATGCGCAAGTTGCGAGTGACGAGGGCTATTCGCAGCTCAATCTTGGGCATATCGCGCATCCAAGCGATAGCGGTCGCGGCGAGTCACGCGGATACGGCGCGGAACTGCGCACGGATGCCGCGCTTGTTGCCCGCGCCGCGCAAGGCTTGATGCTGACCACCTACGCACGTACGGCCGCGAGCGGCGGCTTGCTCGACCGCGACGAAATGCACGAGCTGCTCGACCAGTTCGACGAACTGTTCGGTGCGATGGGTGACTACGCCCACCAACACGGGCTCCAGGGACTGGACAAGGCCGGACTCGATAGGCTGGCGCAAAAGCTGAAGCAGTGGAGTTCGGAGCCCGGTGCGAACGACGGCGACATGATGGCGTTTGCGGCGCGCGGGGGCGCTGGACACTTCACGCCGAAAACGCACGCTGTGTTCGCCGGCGAGAACGTCGATCATGCGGCGGCCAAACATATCCAGATGACGGCGGGTGCGCGCCTACACGCGTCGGCGCGCGAACAAGTGGAATTCAACGCGGGGGCCGGGTTGAAGGCGACCGCTGCACATGGCCCGATGCAACTCGAAGCGCATGACGATGTGATCCGTCTGGCGGCGCAAAAGGCCGTGGACCTACAGTCGATGACGGACATCATCCGGCTCTCGGCAAACAAGGCGATCGAACTGCAATGCAGCGGGGCCGTTATCCGTATTGCGGACGGCAACATCGAGATTCATGCGCCGGGCGGTATCGCGTACAAGGGCAGTTCTCACAGCTTCGACGGGCCGGCGAGTAGCCCGGCGAAGCTGACGCCGTTCAAGCCGTCGCATCAGGCGCAGTACGTCTTGAGAGACCAGACCGACGGATCGCCGCTGCTGCGGCATCCGTACTCGCTCAAGACGCCCGACGGGCGGACGTTACAAGGCGTCACGAACGAGCGAGGCGAAACCACGCCCGTTTTTACCCAAGACTCTCAAGACGTGCCATTGCAGGCCATTGAAGCAAAACCAACCCAGACTGAGCCGTGGCAATTCGCGGGGCTCGACAGGACCGTGATCACAAAGGATTACATTGATTCTTGAGAGGGCCAATAGATGACAAGCGCGATGGTGCAAGTCGCGACCACCTGCACAACGGTCAATGAGCAAAAAACCTATGCGGAGCTTCCGCCTCGAACGAAGGGCTACTTGCAAGAAAAGATCGAGTACGCGCTGAACGCTCCGGACATCGTCGATATCCGGTTGCCGGACGGGTCGAACACAATCGCGTTGCTCAAGCAGCTCGTAATGACTTTGGCAATTCGCGTTGATGAGCGGCTAGCTAAGTACTACTGGCAATATAAGGCCGAGGTTACGTTCGACATGTGGCCGGATTTCGAATCCGGCGGTACAAAAGCGCCGATTCCGTTTCTCAGCGGAAAGGTCGAGGACGGCCCCGGCCGTCGTCATAGCCTGAATCCGTTCCCGCCGGGTAGGCGCGCTGGCTATCTACGGCGCCCTGATGTCATCATCGTGAAGAGTCCTGCCGACCACTGGCCGGGCCGTAGCCTCGTCGACCATCAAGGCTACCCGCATGTCGACAACTCCCTGCGGCTGGTCGAGGTCAAATTTCCAGGCGATGCTTGGGGAACGGGCCAAGAAAGGGCCTATCAAAAGATTGCCGGGAACCCGGGCGAATACATGCGCCGGATGACGGTGATCGACGTGAGCGACTGCAATGGCAAGCTTGAAAATGCGCGTGCGCGGGCGCTGGCAATGTCGCCGGAAGAACGCGCGAACGAACGTGAGAAGCGCCTGCGTGCGCCAATTCGCAGCGTCGAGCCGATTCCCCAGCCTGCGTGGTACGAGGACTGGGTTTCCCGCGCCGAGAAGGCGAGCCAAGAGGTCAGTGCAGCGGTCGCACCGATCTGGGATATGCTGCACGATGGCATTTGCTACGTGTCCGGCGAAGTGCGCGCATGGCTGCAAAACCACGCACCGTGGGTGATGACGGCCGGCAAATGGGTGGCCGATGCTGCCGGCGAGACCTGGGCTTGGGTCGATGAAGAAGGGCATGAAATCTACCGCTACACGACGGCTCAATTGAAGGCCGGTTGGGAAGCGATCGTGCAGGCTACCGACATCACTTGGGAAGTGCTCAAGCAAGTGGACTGGACGCAGATCGGCACGTCCATCATCAAGGGGCTCGTCGCCGTGGTGGTTGTCGTTGCAGGAGCAGTCGTCGCGTTCGTGCTCGCCGAAGCGCTGGTTGCTATCTTGTTGACGCTGGCCGCGATCATCGCAACAGCGTCGACTGTAGCCGTTACAGCGTTGGCCGCGGCGCTCGGCGTTTCGGCTACGGTGGGACTAGCGAGCGCGACTTAATGAACACTCGATTCATGACAGAGGGAACGCAACACAATGAGCGACGTTGAGCAGAGCCGTCGCGTCGTATTGACGCCGTTTGCGGCGCATGCGCGCTACTTCGAAGATTTGAGCGTGCGCATGCCGGACAACAGCTTTGCCGTGAGGCCGGGCGTGATCGGCACGGTGTATTTCGTCGGTGGTTCGAAGCCCGAAGGGCGCCGCGGCTTGCTGGCTTGCTTCGATCGCTTCGACGAGTTGTTCGGTGAACACCTCATCAGCGGTAAAGACGAGGACTTGGCCAAGTTCAGCAAGAAGACCGCCAAGGGTGTCGAGAAAATCCGCAAGGCGATCAGGGACACTCCCGAATTCATGGAGGTCAGCGTCATGCGTTCGAGTGCGCCCAATCCAACGACGGCGCCGGAATACCACATTGGAACGCTGACGGGCCGGGCCAGCCCCGAAGACTACGTTGCGCCTACAGGATATAAGGTCGCAAAGGGCGAAGAAAAGGAACTGTCCTATCTGAAATTCAGCGTCCCGATGGAACTTGTGACGCGTCAGGAAGGACAAGAGCAATACGAGCAGTTTATACGCTTCGTCTGCGAGCAACTGAACGTGCGCTATGGATACGGTGGTTTATCTGCCGTGACGGCGTACAACTATCACAACTGGCAGGCGCAGGAATGGGCGATTGCCGAACGCTTCAGTGGCATTGAGATCGACTGCTGCGCACACCTGGGAGACAGGGAATACGATCCGCTATCATATGAAGGCGAGGCTCCGAACGGCATGACGGCGCTATACGGCTATCTGCACCCCGGTGCCAAGGTAGCCCGCTGGGGGTTCATCAAGGGTGTGAACTGGTACACGCTGCTCGGAGACCTGTTCGTCGAGCGGCTCGGTGGTGACGCCGCGCTGCGCAAGGCGCTCGATCGCGAGGATATCGGTATCGAGCGTATCAACCACTGCGTGCTTGTTCGTGCCGGTCCATTTCCTCGATTGGGTGCGCCCGAGGAAGGCTTGCCGGAGCCCTACGTGTTCGTCAACAAGGTCTTGCGCGTGCTGCGCAATCCTAAGCCGGACGGCTTGCACTTCTACGATCCGCACTTGCCGAATGCGGACAGCAAGCATGCGCGTTCGTGGCAAGCCCGCTTCGATCTGCCCGATGCGCGGCCGATCCCCGAACCGCCGAAGGTCGTGCCGCCTCGCCCTGGGAAAATGCGTAATAGCGTTCCCGGTGGCAGCCCGTGTCCGGAAGCTGGCTGGTGGTACACGCACGCAATGCAAAATAGCCTACGACACTTCAAGCAAGGCGAGGTTATGCCGGCTATTGAAGGCAGCAAATGGGGGGCGACGTTCTGGATTTGGGACGGGAACAGGAACGACGGCGATTGAGATCGGCCGCGTTGCCACACAGTGCTGCAACTGCCCGGGGCACGGCGCCATTCCGCACAATACTGGAAGTGTGGCCGAGCCCACTAAGGCGACGCTGCACATCTCCTATGCTCGAAAGGTTTCGTTCAGTGCCTAAGGCAAGGAGAACGACCATGCGCATGCTTCTCAACGTACGAATTCCCCACGAGCCATTCAACGCCTTCGTTCGCGACGGCACGATCGGGGAAGTGATGGCGAAGATACTCGAAGAAACGAAGCCGGAAGCCGCCTATTTCACCGAGCAAAGCGGAGAACGCGGAGCCGTTCTGGTCATCAACCTCGACGAGCCGTCTCAGATTCCCGCATTTGCTGAGCCGTGGTTCCTCAAGTTCAACGCTGACTGCGAGTTTCGCGTCGTGATGGTACCGGAAGACCTGCAGAAAGCCGGGCTTGAGACGCTCGGTTCAAAGTGGAGATAGCCACTTGTCGATAAGCTAGAGCACAATGGTCGTCATCGCTTCCGCCTCATGAAATAGAGGCATACGGCGATGACGAGCACAGCTAGGGAATCCACCGCCGCAAGCGCTGGTAACGGGTTGAACCATTTGTCCATGTTCGTCGTGCGGCCGTAATATGGGGGGCCGTCGCCGAACGCTTCGTTGATATTGATGACGTTGAAGGCCATGATTGATCCCGCTAAAGCGAGTAAGGCAACGCCAAAGACGAATTGCGCTGGTCGATTCTTCGCCATGTTATTTGTCCGTCTTGACGATCGCCTCGATCTCCGTCGTGTTCCAACGCCCGCGCCGCATTGCTTCAGCCAGCATGCCGAGGGTCAGCGAGACAAGTGGCGGGTCGCGGAATCTCTTTGAGAACAAGCCGAGAACCGACTTGATGACATCGAGACTGTCAGGACCGAAGTACCGGTTATACGGAAAGCCCTGAGCCTCGATCCCAAATGTCTCTGCCCACTTGTCGATAAACTCCACGGCATCGACGCCGGTCAGGCGCAGGTCTTCCTCGAGCCTGCTGTCCGGCGTCAATTTCAGCTGACCGCCAAACAACGGCCGACCGAGCTCCTTACGGGCGAACGCTTCAAGTTGATTCCAAGTCGAGTCCGTCATATCACAGCACTCGATCGTCTGGCTTCACGAGCCGGTTGTAAAAGAACACAGTGCGTTGCACGATCAGAAAAGCGTCTGTCGCCAGCACTAACGTGCCAGCGACCGGGATAGCCCGTCCCACGAACGCCCCAAGATTGCGTGTCATTGCGATTCTAAGACCTCCGACCCCCGCTTTTGTGATGGTGGGCAGTCGGATGGCGACATTGAACGGCAGGAATTTGCGCGCCGCCATGGAGACGACGGATGTTCCGGCTACGGCACCACCTAGCTTTCCGGGCACGGGCACGTCGTTCTGACCGAGCAAGATCGCCGCAGCGCTCGCCAGATCGTCCAGGCCGAGCTGTTTCCGAGTCTGGTCCAGTCCTACGTAAACGAATAGCTCGGCAGGAGTCAGATTTTGATGTATGCCATAGGCATATCGGTTTTCGCTCATGGATTGTTGTCTCCGACTATTGAGCGAGGCACACCGCTCTCTCAGTGTGTCAAGGCCCCGCGAAGGCAATACTTTAACGGATTGGTCGGAACAATCCATCCTCTGACGGCTCAATTGTCGCCATCGGCCTTGTCTCTCGAAGTGCATGTATGCGACTCGGGTCAGCGAAAATAGTCGTGCGACTTTAACGTGCGCCCGTCAGCATTTCGCATACTTCCCAAAGGCGCCGGCCCGCATCGACATTCCGCGCGTGCGTTGCGACGTTCGCGTCACCGACGCGGCTCCCCCGTGCTTCGAATAGTCCCTGAGGCCCGTAATACCCACCCTCTTGGACATCCGGCGAAGTCGCCGCATACAAGGTCGGCAGCGCTCCTGCATACCCGCTATTCAATGCCGCGGCGATGACCTTGCCGACAAGCACTCTCAGCGCACGCTCAACCGCGTTGTAGTCCCCATTGCGGAAGAGATTCGTCTCGGCGACGCCCGGGTGCGCGGCTACGGACATCACGCGCGAGCCTTTAGCTCGCAAACGCCTGTCGAGCTCGAACGCCAACATCAGGTCAGCCAGCTTCGACTGCTGATACGCCCGCATCGGCGAATAGGAACGCGTCGACTGCAAGTCGTCGAAATCGAGCCTCCCGCGCTTATGCGCAATCGAAGCGATGGTCACGATGCGAGGCCGCTCGGCCGAATCACCTGCAGCCTGCTCGAGCGCCGGCATCAGCAACTCCGTCAGCAGAAAATGCCCGAGCACGTTCGTCCCGAATTGCAGTTCGAAACCATCGACGGTCTCGCGGCGACGAGGCGGCGCCATTACGCCGGCATTGTTGATGAGTATGTGGATGGGGCGTTGCCGCGCCAACTGCGTCCGCGTGAATTCGCGCACGGAGGCAAGCGAAGCAAGATCGACGGTCGCGACTTCGGACCGAGTCCCGGGCGCTTGCTTCGCTATGGCGGCGAGAGCGGTTTCGCCACGCGTTGTATCGCGGCAGGCCAGGATGACCTCCGCCCCCTTGCGCGCTAATTCGAGCGCCGCGTAAAAGCCGATGCCGCTATTCGCTCCAGTAATGAGTACGCGCTTGCCCGTTTGATCGGCGATATCGGCAACGGTCCACCGTGAAGCGATGTACATAGGCTGGAATCCCGAGAGATCAAATTTCCACGACCCTATCCCACGCGAACGCGGGATTCTCGATGCGCATCCGGCGCCGATCGATATATCCGCGAGGATTGCAGACGACGCGCGTACCCTCGGCGAAGTAGTCGAACGGCGTATGCGTATGGCCATGAATCCAGAGCGCGACAGGCGTGTGAACGAGCGTCGGCAAATGGCTGATGAAGCCTGCCGACACGAGATCGTTTGCAAAGCGTGGCGCCAGGCTGTCGCGATGCGGAGCATGATGAGTGACGACGATCGTCTTGCCGCCGAACGGCTTGGCGATTTCAGCCGCGAGCCAAGCGCGTGCTTGTCTATGCAGCGCGAGTGTGTCGCTCGGCATGAACTTGCGCGAGGGCGTGCCCGAGGTTTCGGCGCGATCGGCGCTCCATGCAAGCTGAATCGGTCCGCGGAAATCGACCATCACTTTTTCGGCCGCTGCCATCGCAGCTTCGCGCGCTTCGTCGTCCGCACCGAAGAGCTCGAAGTCGGTCCACAGCGTCGTTCCAAGCACGCGCCACCGGCCTTCTGGGTCAACGAGCGACGCGCTGTTCAGATAATGCACGTTGTCAGTGGCCGCCGCCGCGTCGCGCATCGCGACTTCGAGTGCGCCGAACTCGCCGTCATAGTACTCATGGTTGCCGGGCACATAGACGATCGGCGTGCGCGGGTCGAACATCTCCGCCGCCCAGCGTATGCCTTCGGCATGATTGTGAATGTCCCCGGCCAGCACGACGAGGTCGGCTTCGGCATGCGCGATTGCTTCGGGCTCGTCGCATTCGAGGTGGAGGTCCGACAGTACGCGGATTTTCATCTTGCACCTTCCCTTCGATCGTCGAGCATGTCATTTATCCCAATACCTTGCCGGGATTCATGAGCCCGAGCGGATCGAGCGCCGATTTGACGGCGCGCATCAGCGCGAGTTCGACGGGCGATTTGTAGTGGGCCGCAGCGCCGACCTTCAGCTGTCCAAGCCCATGCTCGGCACTGAGGCTGCCGTGATGCTTGTGCACGCTGTCATAGACGATGCGGTTCAGCGTCTCTTGGTACTGCGAAAGAAACGCCTTCGGATCGCCGCCCTCCGGCGCTTGAACGTTATAGTGCAGATTGCCGTCGCCAAGATGACCGAAGGTCACCATTCGCGCACCGGGCACCGACGCGGCGATCGCGGCGTCCGTTTCCTCGATGAACGTGGCGATGCGCGAAATCGGCACCGCGATGTCGTGCTTGATGTTGAGTCCTTCTTCGGCCTGCGCGAGCGGAATATGCTCGCGGAGATCCCAAAACGCACGCGATTGCGCGAGGTTCTCCGCGACGACGGCATCTTCAACGAGCCCCGACTCGAGTGCCTCTTCCATCATGCGCTCGAAGAGGCCGCGCGCGTGCTCTTCGCTTTCGCTGTCCGAAAGCTCGAGCAGCACGATCTGTGCGTGCGATGCATCGAACGGATAGCGCAATTGCGGGAAACGCTTGCCGACAAGGCGCAAGCAGAAATCCGACATCAACTCGAAGCCCGTCAGCAATGGGCCCGCATAGCGCCCTGCCAGCGCGAAGAAGTCGAGCGCGGCATGCGGGGAGGCGAGCCCGGCAAGGGCCGTCACGCGCGCCGCCGGCAGCGGATGCAGTTTCATGACGGCCGCGGTGATGATGCCCAGCGTGCCTTCCGCTCCGACATAAAGATCGCGCAAATCGTAGCCAGTGTTGTCTTTGCGCAGGCCGCGCAGCCCATCCCATATCTCTCCCTGGGGCGTCACCACTTCGAGGCCGAGGCAGAGTTCGCGCGCGTTGCCGTAGCGCAGAACAGCCGTGCCACCGGCGTTCGTCGCGAGGTTGCCGCCGATCGTGCAACTGCCTTCGGCGGCGAGGCTCAACGGGAAGAGCCGCCCCGCATCGCGGGCGCGGGTCTGCACTTCGGCCAGCACGACGCCGGCCTCGACCGTGATCGTGTTGTTGTGGGTATCGATCTCACGAACGCGATTGAGCCGGCCCAGGCTGACGACGGCCTGCTTGCCGCTCGCGTCGGGCGTCGCTCCGCCAGCAAGGCCGGTATTGCCGCCCTGCGGCACCAGCGGGACGCGGTGAGCGACGGCCAGGCGCACGAGCGCGGCCACTTCGTGAGAGGTGCCCGGCCGCAGCACGGCACAGGCGGCGCCCGTGTAGCGGCCGCGCCAGTCCGTCAGATAGGCAGCGGTATCGTTGGCATCGGTGAGCACATGGGCGGCGCCAATGGCATCGCGGCAGGCAGCGACAAAATCGGTCATCGTGGGAAAAGCGGCGGACGCGCTCGTCGGAGTGGAGATGTCTTATTGTGAACTGATCGACGCCCGCCGTGCGCGCGGTGCCGAAAGCGGGGCGCGAGCGAGTATCTGATGCTCCGGGTTTCGGTACTAATCGGCGTACGTCAGGGTGACGGCAGATCGGGCGACCGTTGTGCCTCGGCGGTTTCCGCCTGTCGCCGCGCCGCCTTCGCGGCCCGCTTGAATGGCGCCACATAGGCGAGCGCGCAAGCGAGGAAAGCGGCGGCAAGCGCCGTTTCGGCCCAGCCGAGCGCTGCCGACAGTCCCGCATCGCTCATGCCGCGCACGATGCCTTCGGCGAAGTAGAGCAGGATCAGCATCGACGCCCACTGAAGCGTATAGAGCCGCCGGCGCAATACACCGGGAAGGGCGAACGCGAGCGGCAGTGCCTTCAGCACGAGCGCCGAGCCGCCGGGCCTGAGCGGCGCGAGCCACCTTTCCCAGGCAATGGAGAGGACGATCAGTGCAACGAGCGCCGCGGCGGCACCGATGGCGGCTGCGGCGCATGCGCGCGGCCCGCCGGCGTCGTCCGAAATCGCGGACACCGATTCGGCCGTTTTCGCCGCCTGCTTCATGGGCGCCCGGCTAGCCGCGCCGCTGTGCGGGCGAGCCGAGTGCCTAGCGCGACGGCGAGCGCTTTCTCGTCATGCGAAAGCGCCGACTCGCGGGCCCCCGCGCCCGAGACATGCGAAGCACCGTAGGGCGTCCCGCCGCTTTGGGTGGCGGACAACGCGCTCTCGGTGTACGGGATGCCGACGAGCAGCATGCCGTGATGCAAAAGCGGCAACATCATCGAAAGCAGCGTCGTTTCCTGGCCGCCGTGGAGACTGCCTGTCGACGTGAAGACGCACGCGGGCTTGCCGGCGAGCGCGCCGCTCAGCCACTGTGGAGTCGTGCCGTCGAGAAAATGCTTGAGCGACGCCGCCATGTTGCCGAACCGCGTCGGCGAGCCGAGCGCGAGCCCCGCGCACTCCTCGAGGTCGCGCAGCTCCGCATAGGGCGGGCCGTCGGCTGGAATGTCGGGCTCGGTGGCTTCCGTGACGGGGGACACGCTCGGCACGGTGCGAATCCGGGACTGCATGCCGGGCACGCTATCGACCCCTTGCGCAATGGCGAGCGCCAATTCGCGCGTCGCTCCGTGACGGCTGTAATAGAGTACGAGAATATCCTTCATCAAGCCTCACTCATGAGCGGCCTATTATAGGGGCATTAGCCCGGCGCGACGGCGCGCGAGGCGCGCAGAGGCTCGAGTTCGGTTGTCGCCGCCGGCGTGCGGCTTTGCCCGGTATTCCCACGACGCGGAGAATTTCTTGCCCAAGCTGAGTTTCGATGTCGTCGCGCTCAAACGCCTGGCGCGCTTCGCCGCCAAGCGCAGCGGCGAAGACCGTATCGCCCAGGTGGCGGGGAGCCTCACGTTCACCACGATGCTGGCGATCGTCCCGCTCGCCACCGTCGCGTTCGCGCTTTTCACGGCGTTTCCGCTCTTCGCGACGTTCCAGGCTTCGCTGCAGACTTTCCTCGCGCAGCATCTGATGCCGGACCAGATCAACAACCAGATTTTCCGCTATCTGAATCAGTTCGCCTCGAAGGCGAAAGGGCTCACGACGGCAGGCATGATCGTGCTCTTCGTCACGTCCGTCATGACGATGATGACCGTGGAGTCGGCGTTCAACCTCATCTGGCGCGTCCCCAAGCCGCGGCCGTTCGCGCAGCGCGTCCTCGTCTACTGGGCGATCATCACGCTCGGGCCGCTCCTCATCGGCGTCAGTCTTTCGATCACCTCGCACCTCTTCACACGCCCGACCGGACTCGCGAGCGAGCTCTCGCCGTTGATCGAATGGGCGCTTTCGGGTGCCGCGCTGCCGTTTACGGCGTTCGTGTTCACGATGCTCTACGTCTATCTGCCGAACTGCGCGGTTCAGTGGCGCGACGCGCTGGTGGGCGGACTCTTGGCTTCGGTGGCGTTCGAAATCGCCAAGCGCGGCTTCGGCTATTACGTACGCCACATCCCGACGTACACGGCCGTCTATGGGGCGTTCGCCACGGTGCCGATGTTTCTGCTCTGGGTCTACCTGAGCTGGTTCATCACGCTGGCTGGGGCGACGATCGTATCGGCGTTGCCCGCGATCCGCGCCGGCGAGTTTCACAGGCACGCCTATCCGGGCGGCGATCTCGTCGACGCCCTCGAGCTTTTGGCGCGGCTTGACGACGCGCGAGAGGCGGGCCGGCCCGGATGCACCGTCGCCGAGCTCGCGCGCGCCGCGCGCTGCGATCTGGATACGGCGACGCGACTCGTCGAACAGTTGTGCCGGCGCGAATGGATCATGCGTCTGCAGGACGGCGGCGATGGGGTCGCACGTTACGCTTTGCTCGGCAATCCCGCTCAGATCACGGTTTCGCGGGTTTTCGACGTGTTCGTCATCGATCGTGCCGAACTCGAATACCAGCTCAAGCTCAGTTCGACGCGCGTGGATGCCGACGCTTTGCTCAGCGCGCTCAACAACGACAAGCTCGATATTTCGCTTGCGACTCTGCTTGCCGTCCGGAACGCGCGTGCCGCGCATGCCGGCGACGACATGAGATCAACGGCCGCGAGGCCTCGGCACGCGGTGTGACGGCGGCCCGCGGGTCGCCGTTGCGCCGGCCTTCCGCGCTAATGGCTAAAGCGAAATCTTTCCGACGCAGATGTCCTTGAACATCACCCAATCGCCCATCAGGCTATAGACCGGGTGACGGAACGTGGCGGGCCGGTTCTTCTCGAAGAAGAAGTGGCCGATCCAGGCGAAACCGTATCCGCACACGATCGCAGCCGGCAGCCAGAGCCAGTTCCCTGTCGCGACCGCCATCGCGATGCAGCCGATCACACCCAGCGAGCCGATGAAATGGAGCCGCCGGCAGGCGGTATTGCGGTGCTCGCCGAGATAGAACGGATAGAACTCGGCAAAGCTCGCGAACCGAACGGGATGAGCGCCATGATCCATGACAACCTCCGTTTGCGCCGAAGTCCGCCGATTCGCGCAGCTTTGATCGATGCGATAGCCGGGGCGGCGGTTCGTTGGTCGGTTCATTTTGCGGCGAAAGCCCGGGTTGCCGCAACTCTGCCAGCGACGTCGCGGGCGTCACGGTTGCGGCTTTCCCTCCAGCAGCGGACGCGCAAATTCGATCAGCGCATCGAGTGTGCCGTCGGGCTGCTCGGTCATCAAAGCGTGCCCCGAGTCGAGCACGACGGTGTCCACTTCGACGCCGGCCGCCACCAGCGCGTCAGCCAAGGCGCGCGCGGCGCGAGGCGGCGTCATCATGTCTTTCGCCCCCACGATGAGCCGTACCGGGCAACGCACCTGCCCGGCGCGCACGAGGCCGTCCGCATAGGCGTGGCAGGCCGCGAAATCGGTATGGAAGAGCTGCGCTTCGCCCCGCGCCGCGACGTGTTCCATCAAGCGTTGGTTCATCCCGTGCAGCCAGAACCCGGGGCCGGGGCACGACGGCTTGGCGGCGATCGTCGAGTGCGACCACCGATTGACGAGATCGATGGCTTCCGCCTCGCGGTTCAGTGCGGCGTCGAGCAGCGCATCCGAGACCGTCATCGGCACGGCCGTGGCAAGCAGTGCGAGCCGTGCCACTCGATGAGGATAGCGTCCGGCGAAATCGAGCGCGACGAGCGAGCCCATGCTGTGGCCGGCAACGAACGCCGACGCGGCCCCGACGGCGTCGCAAAGCGCGGCGACCCAATCCGCCAGTTCGCCGACGCTCGCGGCTGCCGGGCCGGCGCTGCGTCCGTGGCCGGGCAGATCGACGGCGAGCAGATTGAAGCCGTGGTAGGCGAAATAGCGGCTTTGCAGGGCCCAGACGCTGTGATCATGCTCGGCGCCGTGCAGAAAAACGGCGGTCGGACGCGCGGGATCGAATCGCTTGCCGGCCGTGTAGGCGTAGACGGCCCTGCCGTTGAGGTCGACGATCATGGCCGCTCCTTTTTTGCGGCCGGAGCGGATGCGGCGCCAGCCTGCGCGGTCTTTGCCGCCGCCTTCAGCGCGCGTTTGAGATCGTCGATGAGATCGTCGGGATCTTCCAGCCCGATCGAAAGGCGAATCGTGCCTTCGCTGATGCCTGCCGCGGCGAGCGCGGCCGCGTCCATGCGGAAATGCGTGGTCGACGCCGGATGGATCACGAGCGAGCGCACGTCGCCGACGTTCGCGAGGTGCGAGAAGAGCGTGAGGGCTTCGATGAAGCGCCGCCCCGCCGCGCGATCGCCGCGCAGATCGAAGCTGACGACGGCGCCGGCGCCCCGCGGCAGCAGCCTTTGGGCCAGCGCATGATCGGGGTGCGAATCGAGCTCGGGATAAGCGACGGATGCAATGGCCGGATGCGCGGCGAGGAACTCGACGATCCGGCGGGTATTGGCGACATGCCTTTCCATCCGCAGCGGCAGCGTCTCGATGCCCTGCAGCAATTGCCACGCGGCCTGCGGATGCAGGCAGGCGCCGAAATCGCGCAATCCTTCGCGCCGCGCGCGCAGCAGGAACGGCGCGACAGTGCTCTCCTCGGCGAACACCATGCCGTGAAAGCCCTCGTAGGGCTCGGTGAGCTCCGGAAAGCGGCCGGAGGCAGTGAAGTCGAACTTGCCGCCGTCGACGAGCACGCCGCCGACCGTCGTCCCGTGGCCGCCGAGGAATTTCGTCGCCGAGTGGTAGACGAAATCCGCGCCATGCTCGAACGGCTTCAGCAGATACGGCGTCGTGAACGTCGAGTCGACCAGGAGCGGCACGCGATGCTCGTGAGCGATTTGCGCCACGGCGGCGATATCGAGCACGTCGAGCCCCGGATTGCCGAGCGTCTCTCCGAACAAGAGCCGCGTGTCAGGCCGCACGGCGGCGCGCCACGCGTCGAGATCGCGCGGCTCGACGAACGTCGTCTCGATGCCGAAGCGGCGCAGCGTGTAGTGCAGCAGATTGTGCGAGCCGCCGTAGAGCGCATTCGAGGCGACGATATGCGAGCCGGCACCCATCAGTGTGACGATCGCGAGGTGCAGGGCGGCCTGTCCGCTCGCGGTGCCGATCGCGCCCGCGCCGTCTTCGAGCGCCGCGACGCGTTCCTCGAAGACGGCGACGGTGGGATTCGAGATCCGCGAATAGACGTGCCCCGCGCGCTCCATGTTGAAGAGCGCCGCGGCGTGATCGCTGTCGCGGAAAACGAATGCGGTGCTCTGATGGATCGGCGTGGCGCGCGCGCCTGTCGCGGGGTCGGGCGCCGCGCCGGCGTGCACGGCGAGCGTGTCGAAGCGGTTGGCTGACATCGGAGGGCGGCCGGTCGCGTCCGGCGTGGGTTGGCCTGTCGGCCATCGTATCATCGCGCGGCGCCGGCTAAAGCCGATCCGCTAAATGTCGGCCCCAGGTCTGTCAGCCAGAGTCGGAATCGTCCGAAAATCGGCGCTCGGCTTTCCTTTTAGGGGCCTTTCCGCTAGGATCGGTTGATCCGTTGAAGTTTTAGGAGGGGGAGACCATGAAAGTCAGCGATATCCTGAAGGTCAAGGGCAACACGCTCTTTACCGTCACACCCGATACACCGCTCAGTGATGCCGTGGTGACGATGGCTGAGCATGATATCGGCTCGCTCGTGGTCATGGAGTATGGCGACCTCGTCGGGATGCTGACGTTTCGCGAAATCATTCTGACGCTGCGCGAAAACAATGGATCGGTCGGCGAGCGGATCATCCGCAACGTCATGGACCAGCATCCGCTCACCTGCACGCCCGAGACGGACGTCAACGAAGTGCGCCGCATGATGCTCGAGCACCATGTCCGCTACCTGCCCGTCCTCGACAGCAAGACGCTGATGGGCGTCATCTCGTTCTACGACGTGGCGAAGGCCGTCGTCGAAGAACAGAGTTTCGAAAACCGCATGCTCAAGGCGTACATTCGCGATTGGCCCGAGGAGGGCGAGCCGCAGCAGCTGAGCTGAACCTAGGCCTCTTCGGGTTTTCCCGCCCTCGAGGGCACCCCCTCGGCCCTCGAGGCGTGCGGGCGCGGCGCTGAGCGCCCGCTGAATGCCCCTTCAGCGCCGCTTCGCGCGGCGATTGTCGATTCACCGGGGCATCGGCCGTTCCGTGGTCATCGCCTCGATTTGACGCCGTCCTATTCATGAGTGACCGCCCGTTGTCGATTACGCCGCAGGCTCGGCGCGCGCAGCGCGAACCGCATTCGCAATACGCTCTGCTCAAAGCACGCCGCTTCGCGCCTTTTTTCTGGACGCAATTCCTCGGTGCCCTGAACGACAACGTTTTCAAGGTGGGATTTACTTCGCTCGTCACCTATGAGACGGCGCGTTTTTCGGGCGTCGACGCAAAGACGGCCGCATTCCTGATTTCGGCGATTTTCATCGCGCCTTTCGTCCTCTTCTCGGCGACGTCCGGCCAAATCGCCGATAAATACGATAAAGCGACGCTGACGCGTTTCGTGAAAACGTTCGAGATCGGCATCATGCTCGTCGGCGCCGCCGGTTTTCTGACTCATCACGCGGTGCTCCTTTACGCCTGCACGTTCATGATGGGCATGCACTCGACCCTATTCGGGCCGGTCAAGTACGCCTATCTTCCGCAGCATCTCGACGAGCACGAACTCGTCGGCGGCAACGGGCTCGTGGAGATGGGCACGTTCGTGGCGATTTTGATCGGCACGATCATCGGCGGGGCGGCCGCTGCTTTTCCGGGAACCGGGGCGGTCATTCTCGCTTGCACGTGCGTGACGGTTGCGCTTGGCGGCCGCGCCGTCTCGGGCTTCGTTCCGGTTTCGCCGGCGTCGCAGCCCGACTTGCGGATCAACTGGAACCCCTTGAGCGAGACGTGGCGCAACCTCGCGCTCGCGCGCGGCAACCGCACGGTGTTCCTGAGCCTGCTCGGCATTTCCTGGCTCTGGTTCGTCGGTGCCACGTTTCTCACGTCGTTTTTCAGCTTCGCGAAGGATGTCCTTTCGGCCAACCCGGACGTGGTGACCGTGCTGCTGGCCACATTTTCGATCGGCATCGGCTCGGGCTCGCTTCTCTGCGAACGGCTTTCGAAGCGGCGCGTCGAAGTCGGGCTCGTGCCGCTCGGCTCGATCGGCATGAGCGTTTTCGCGATCGATCTCTACTTCGCGAGCCACGCGCTGCCTCCGGCGCAGCATCTGCTCGGCGTGGGCGCGTTTCTCGGCGAGCTCGCGCACTGGCGCGTCCTGGCCGACCTCTTTCTGCTTGCGATGTTCGGCGGCTTCTACAGTGTGCCGCTCTACGCCCTGATTCAAAGCCGCAGCCAGCCCACGCATCGCGCGCGAATCATCGCGGCGAACAACATTCTCAATGCGTTCTTCATGATCGTCTCATCGCTCATGGCGATCGCGCTCACGTCGGCAGGCGTCAGCATTCCGGGCATTTTTCTGACGACCGCGCTGTTGAACGTCGTGGTCGCGGCCTACATCTATTCGCTCGTACCGGAGTTCCTGCTCCGGTTCGTGGCATGGATTCTCGTCCATACGTTTTACCGGATCCGGCTCGTGCATCCGGAGCGCATACCGGAACGAGGCGCCGCCGTGCTCGTCTGCAATCACGTCAGTTATGTCGATGCGCTCGTCATCATGGCCGAGAGCCCGCGCCCGATACGCTTCGTGATGGACCATCGCATCTTTCGCACGCCGTTCGCCGGCTGGCTGTTCCGCCATGCGAAAGCGATTCCGATCGCGCCCGCGCATGAAGCGCCGGCGTTGCTCGAGCGCGCTTACGAGGCCTGCGCGGCCGCGCTCGAGGAGGGCGAGCTCGTCTGCATTTTCCCCGAGGGCAAGCTGACGAAAGATGGCGAAATCAACACGTTTCGCCATGGCGTGACGCGGATCGTCGAACGAACGCCCGTCCCCGTCGTGCCGATGGCGTTGCGCGGGCTCTGGGGCAGCGTATTTTCCCGCGCAGCGCAGGCGCAATGGCCGCGCCCAGTGAAAAAGGGCGTCATGAGCCGTCTGACGCTCGCCGTGGCGGAGCCGCTCGAGCCGGATTCGGCGACGCCCGAGACGTTGCAGCGCATCGTCACCGAACTGCGCGGGCCGCGCAAATAGGGCCAGCCTCGGCCTGAAGCGCGCGGTGCTGCATAATATCGGTCTTTCCGCATCGATTTCGTAGGCCACGTCCATGTCCGGCAATACTCTCGGCAAGCTCTTTACCGTCACGACGTTCGGCGAATCGCACGGGCCGGCCATCGGCTGCGTCATCGACGGCTGCCCGCCCGGCATGGCCCTCGCCGAAGCCGACGTGCAGATCGAACTGGATCGCCGCAAGCCCGGCACGTCGCGCCATGTGACGCAGCGTCGTGAGGAGGACAAAGTCGAGATTCTCTCCGGCGTGTTCGAAGGCGTGACGACGGGTACGCCGATCGCGCTCTTGATTCGCAATACCGACCAGCGCAGCAAGGACTACGGCAACATCGCCGAGACCTTCCGTCCCGGCCACGCCGATTACACCTATTGGCAGAAGTATGGCGTGCGCGATTACCGTGGCGGCGGGCGTTCGTCGGCACGCTTGACGGCAGCCACCGTGGCGGCCGGCGCCGTCGCGAAGAAATGGCTGCGCGAGCGCTTCGGCGTGGAAGTGCGCGGTTACATGAGTGCGCTAGGTGCGATCGAGGTGCCATTCGTCGACTGGTCGCACGTGAGCGAGAACCCGTTTTTCGTGCCGAACGCCGAGATCGTCCCCCAGCTCGAGGCTTATATGGATGAGTTGCGCAAGGAGGGGGATTCGATCGGCGCACGGATCAACGTCGTGGCGAGCGGTGTTCCGGTAGGCCTAGGCGAACCGTTGTTCGATCGTCTCGATGCCGACATTGCCCATGCAATGATGGGCATCAACGCCGTGAAGGGTGTTGAGATCGGCGCCGGATTCGCGAGCGTCGCGCAGCGCGGCTCGGAGCATGGCGACGAGCTGACGCCCGAGGGCTTCGTCGGCAACAACGCGGGCGGCATACTCGGCGGGATATCGACGGGGCAGGACATCACGGTCTCGATCGCGATCAAGCCGACATCGAGCATTCGTACGCCACGTCGCTCGATCGATAAGGCGGGGCAGCCTGCCGTCGTCGAGACATTCGGCCGTCACGACCCGTGCGTCGGCATTCGTGCCACACCGATCGCGGAAGCGACGCTCGCGCTCGTTCTGATCGACCACGTGTTGCGCCATCGAGCGCAATGTGCCGACGTGCAGGTGACGACGCCCAAGATTCCTGCGAGCGCGCCCTCTAAGTAAGGCAAGGCGGTTGCCGGAGACGGAAAGGGGGAGACGATATCCGGCGCGGCGGCAACGTTGGGCGCGGCCGTCGATGCGGGTGCCGGCGAGCGCGTACCGGCACCGGATGTCACATGCTCCCGTAGTTCGGCCCGCCGCCGCCCTCCGGGGTGACCCAGACTATGTTCTGCGTCGGATCCTTGATGTCGCAGGTCTTGCAATGCACGCAGTTCTGCGCATTGATGACGAGCCGTTCGCTGCCGTCCTCGTTTTTGACGAATTCATAGACGGCGGCCGGGCAATATCTGCCTTCCGGCCCGGCATAGGTGCGCAGGTTGATGTCGACGGGCACCGCCGGATCCTTCAGCGTCAGGTGCGCCGGCTGGTTTTCCTCGTGGTTCGTGTTCGACAGGAAGACCGACGAAAGCCGGTCGAACGTCAGTTTGCCATCGGGCTTCGGATAGACGATCGGCGTGCACTGCGAGGCGGGCTTCAGCATCTCGTTGTCGCGATGTTGGTGATGCAGCGTCCATGGCACGTTTCCGCCGAGAAGCTTTTGCTCGATGCCCACCATCAGCGTGCCGAGGTAGAGCCCTTTGCTCATCCACTGCTTGAAGTTGCGCGCGCGGTTCAGCTCCTCGTGGAGCCACGACTGCTTGAATGAGTCCGGGTACGCCGAGAGCTCATCGCCTTGCCGTCCCGCCTGCACAGCGTCGAATGCGGCAACGGCTGCAAGCATGCCGCTCTTGATGGCCGCATGCGAACCCTTGATCCGCGAGGCATTGAGGAAACCGGCATCATCGCCGACGAGCGCGCCACCCGGAAACACGAGCTTCGGCAGCGACATGAGGCCGCCCGCCGTGATCGCACGCGCGCCATACGAAATGCGCTTGCCGCCTTCGAGCACCTTGCGGATTTCCGGATGCGTCTTGTAGCGCTGGAACTCCTCGAACGGCGAGAGGTAGGGGTTCGAATAGCCGAGGCCGACGACGAAGCCCACGACCACCTGGTTGTTGTCCGCGTGATAAAGAAACGAGCCGCCGTACGTCTGCGTATCGAGCGGCCAGCCTGCCGTATGGATCACGAGCCCGGGCTGGTGCTTCGCCGGATCGATCTCCCACAGTTCCTTGATGCCGATGCCGTAGACCTGCGGATCGGCATCGCGGTCGAGCTTGAATTTGTCGTTCAGTTGCCGGCCGAGGTGTCCGCGCGCGCCTTCGCAAAAGAGCGTGTACTTCGCGTGCAACTCCATGCCGAGCTGGAAGTTCTCGGTCGGCTCGCCGTCTTTGCCGATGCCCATATTGCCGGTGGCGACGCCTTTTACCGAGCCGTCTTCGTTGTAGAGCACCTCGGCGGCCGCAAAGCCCGGGAAAATCTCCACGCCGAGCGCCTCGGCCTGCTGCCCCAGCCAGCGCGTGACGTTGCCGAGGCTGATCACGTAGTTGCCGTGATTCTTGAAGTTGTCGGGCAGCGCCCAGTTCGGCGTCTTGAAGGCGCCTTTCTCGGAGAGGAAGAGGAAACGGTCTTCCGTGACGGGCACGGTCAGCGGCGCGCCTTTGTTCTTCCAGTCGGGAATGAGCTCGGTAATGGCGCGCGGGTCCATGACCGCGCCCGACAAAATATGCGCACCGATTTCGGACCCCTTTTCGAGCACGCATACGCCAAACTCGACGCCTTTTTCCTGCGCGAGCTGCTTGAGCCGGATCGCGGCCGACAGGCCCGCGGGGCCGCCGCCGACGATCACGACGTCATACTCCATCGACTCGCGCGGACCGTATTGCTCGATGAGGCTTTGTGGGGTCATGGAGGCTCCTCTGCCGTTAGAATGCTTTTTTCGGGTTCGTATTGTCAGCGAACGTCGAAGGGGCTGCAACCGACGAGAGCGAGATTAGCACGATCGTTCTATTATTGAGGCAGACGAAGGAACCACAATGGGCCGTTCGATCAATCTGGAAGGGAAGGTCGCGCTGATCACAGGCGCATCGAGCGGGCTCGGCAAGCGCTTTGCGCAGGTGCTCTCGCAGGCTGGCGCGAAGGTGGTGCTGGCGAGCCGTCGAGTCGAATTACTGAAGGAGCTGCGCGCCGAAATCGAGGCATCGGGCGGTGCCGCGCACGTCGTTTCGCTCGATGTGACCGACTATCAGAGCATCAAGTCGGCCGTTGCACATGCCGAGACGGAGGCGGGCACCATCGACATACTCGTCAACAACTCGGGCGTGTCCACGACGCAGAAGCTGACCGAGGTCACGCCGGCCGATTTCGAGTACGTATTCGATACGAACACGCGCGGCGCGTTCTTCGTGGCGCAGGAAGTGGCGAAGCGGATGATCATGCGCTCGGGGGGCGCCAATCAGAAGCCGGTGTACCGGATCATCAACATTGCGTCGGTGGCGGGCTTGCGCGTGTTGCCGCAGATCGGCCTTTACTCGATGAGCAAGGCCGCCGTCGTCCACATGACGAAGGCGATGGCGCTCGAATGGGGACGGCACGGCATCAATGTCAACGCCATCTGTCCCGGCTATATCGACACCGAGATCAACCACCACCATTGGTCGACGGAGCAGGGGCAGAAATTGCTGTCGATGTTGCCGCGCAAGCGGGTGGGACAGCCGGAGGATCTTGAAGGCTTGCTGCTCTTGCTCGCGGCCGACGAGTCTCAATTCATCAACGGTGCCGT
Source organism: Trinickia symbiotica (assembly GCF_003028655.1). Taxonomy (GTDB): domain Bacteria; phylum Pseudomonadota; class Gammaproteobacteria; order Burkholderiales; family Burkholderiaceae; genus Trinickia; species Trinickia symbiotica_A. The sequence continues at coordinate 83,265 of NZ_PYUC01000005.1, read as the reverse complement.
CATCGCGGCGGACGATGGGTTCGCGTTGGCGTAAGCTTGATCGCCAAGCGCGAGCACGAAGCGCTGTGCGCGAGGCGCCGGACCGCTTTGGCTTTTTTGGGAATAACTTGAAGTGACAATCAACGATTACCACCCCGTGTTCGAAATGTCGATGCCGATCCGGTGGGGTGACATGGATGCTTTCGGCCATGTGAACAACACCGTGTACTTCCGTTACATGGAGCAGGTGCGCATCAGCTGGTTCGAGCGGCTCGGCTTGGTCGGCGCGACGGAAGACGGGCAGGGGCCCGTCATCGTCAATGCATCGATGGAGTTTTTGCGCCAGCTTCACTATCCGGGCGACATCATCGGCCGGATGTCGGTCGGCAAGCCGGGGCGCAGCAGTTTCGATACGGGCTTCGAGCTCGTGCGCGCTGACGATTCAGGCACGCTCTACGCGCGCGGCGCCGCGCGTTGCGTATGGGTCGATTACGCGGCCGGCAAGTCGCTGCCGATGCCCGAGCGGCTGCGCAAGCTGCTCGAGCATGCGGAATTGGAACGAGCGACCTGAGCACTGAACGCGAGCGCAAGCGCGGCGCCTGCTGCTCGCCCGCCGCCGTGTCGCCGGCTGGCTTCACTGCCTTGGCCTAATGCCCAAGCAGCCGCTGCAGCAACTCGGTCGCGTTCCCCGTGCCGAACTTGCGCATGAGTCGCGCGCGATAGATATCGACCGTGCGCGAGCTGATATCGAGCGCGCGGCCGATCTGCTTGCTCGTCTTGCCCGTCGCCAGTTGCGCGGCGACTTCCCGCTCGCGCGGCGTCAGCTCGACGGCGACCCGGCGCGTCGCGCTCAAATCCTCGAACGTCCAGACCCCGGCCGCGAGCGGCGCGTGCCGCTCGAGCGCGCGCCCCGTGACGTGACACCAGAACAGCTCGCCGTCGGCGCGTTTCATGATGCGGTCGTCGGCGTAGCTGCCGTGGGCCGTCATGATCGGCGCAATGCGCTCACCGATCCGCTCGAACTCGTCAGGCGACGGATAGAGCACGCGAAACGATTGTCCAATCAGCGATGCACGATCGCAGCGGAAGATTTTCGCCACCGCGTCGTTGCAATCTTCGATGACGCGGTCGCGCGAAAGCACGAGCCCGATAGGGGCGAGATGGAAAGCGGTCTGATAGTCGAGTTGCGGCATGGTTTGCGGTGCGGTGGCGAACGCCCGGGCCGTTCAGTCGGAGCGGCAGGGCGGGCCTTTCACTTATGTAGTTTTGCGTATTGTGCCGCAAGCGCCGGCCGTCTTACGCTGTGGCCGGACATAAAAGGGGCGTGACAGCGTTTCGCAAGAGACTGTTGCAAGCTTTCATTCAAGATCGGACGCCCTAGAATAGGGGAGCGCCGGCTTTCGCTCGAGCCGAGCCGGGCGTTCCGAATTCAGGAATCCAAATCGTGGAAGGGACAATCACATGAACAAGGTCTATCCCAGCGCGTCTGCCGCCCTCGCGGACATCGTGAAGGACGGGCAGACGTTCGCCGTGGGCGGCTTCGGCCTCTGCGGCATTCCCGAAGCGCTGATCGCCGCGTTGCGCGACTCGGGCGTGAAGGGCATTACCTGCATCAGCAACAATGCGGGCGTCGACGGCTTCGGTCTCGGCCTTCTGCTCCAGACGCGGCAAGTCAAGAAGATGATTTCGTCGTATGTCGGGGAGAACAAGGAGTTCGAGCGCCAGTATCTCGCCGGCGAGCTCGAGCTCGAGTTCACGCCTCAGGGCACGCTCGCGGAGAAGCTGCGCGCGGGCGGCGCCGGCATTCCCGCGTTCTATACGAACACGGGCTTCGGCACGATGATCGCCGAAGGCAAGGAAACGCGCCAGTTCGGCGAGAACCACTACGTGCTCGAGCATTCGCTGACGGCCGATGTTGGTCTCGTGAAGGCGTGGAAGGCGGACAAGTCCGGCAATCTGATCTACCGCCGCACGGCACGCAACTTCAACCCGATGTGCGCGATGGCGGGACGCATCACCGTCGCCGAGGTGGAGGAGATCGTCGAAGTTGGCGAGCTCGATCCCGATGCGATCCATACGCCGGGGATTTTCGTGCAGCGGATCGTGCTCAATGCGCATCCGGAAAAACGCATCGAACAACGCGTCGTGCGCGCGAAGGGAGACTGACATGGCTTGGACCCGTGAACAAATGGCCGCGCGCGCGGCTCGCGAACTGCAAGACGGCTTCTATGTGAACCTCGGCATCGGGTTGCCGACGCTCGTCGCCAACTACGTTCCCGCGGGCATCGAGGTCTGGCTCCAATCCGAAAACGGGTTGCTCGGCATCGGGCCGTCGCCGACCGAAGACGAAATCGATCCGGACCTCATCAACGCCGGCAAGCAGACGATCACCACGCTGCCGGGCTCGTCGATTTTTTCCTCGGCCGATTCGTTCGCGATGATCCGCGGCGGCCATATCAATCTCGCGATACTCGGCGCGATGCAGGTCAGCAAGACGGGCGACCTCGCCAACTGGATGATCCCGGGCAAGATGATCAAGGGCATGGGCGGCGCGATGGACCTCGTGGCGGGCGTGAAGCGCGTCGTCGTGCTGATGGAGCACGTGGCGAAGGGCGATCAGCACAAGATTCTCGAGAGCTGCTCGCTGCCGCTGACAGGCGTCGGGGTGGTGGACCGGATCATCACGGACCTCGGCGTCATCGACGTGACCGACGCGGGACTGAAACTGGTCGAACTCGCGCCCGGCGTAACGGTCGACGAAATTCAGGCGAAGACGGGCGCGCCACTCGACGTCAGCGCCGTGCATTGACCGATCGGCCGGCGGATTCCACGCCGGCTGCAAGACGGGCGAGGCAGGCGCTTCGCCCGTTTTTCGTTTTTGCTACGAGGGTCGCTCATGAGCCAGTTGCCCAGCACCGAGTCCACGGCATCTTTCCCCGCATCTTTCGCGTCTTCCGCGGTTTCCGGCCACGCCGCCCCGCGTCAACGTTACGTCCAGTGCGCCAATCCGGCGGGCCTGCACCGAATTGCCTATACGGAATGGGGTGATTCGGAGAACCCGCGCGTGCTCGTCTGTGTGCATGGCTTGACGCGCTCGAGCCGCGATTTCGACCGCGTGGCGGCCTCGCTGTCAGACGTATACCGAGTCGTCTGTCCCGATGTCGCCGGACGCGGGTTGTCCGACTGGCTGCCCGACCCGATGCGCTACGCGATTCCACAGTATGTGGCCGACATGGTCACGCTGATCGCCCGGCTCGACGTGGAAACCGTCGACTGGTTCGGCACGTCGATGGGCGGCCTCATTGGGATGTCGCTGGCTGGCCTGTCGGGCACGCCCGTGCGCAAGCTGCTGCTCAACGATATCGGACCCCACATCGAGCCGGCGGCGCTCGAGCGGATCGGATCCTATGTCGGGCAACCCGTGCGCTTCGCGACGCTCGATGAAGGCATCGGCCATGCCGCGTTGCTCGCGGCCTCGTTCGGCCCGCTGACGGGCGACGAATGGCGCGAAATCAATACGCCGCTGCTGCGCGAGCGCGAGGATGGCGCTTGGGAGTTTCGCTACGATCCCGCGATCGCCGTGCCCTTCAATGCGACGACGCCCGAGGCCGGCGCGGCAGGTGAAGCGATGCTGTGGCGGCTTTTCGAGGGCATCGCGTGCCCGGCGCTCGTCGTGCGCGGGGCGACGTCGGACCTGCTTTCGCGGGAGACCGTCGCACAGATGGTTGAGCGCGGGCAATCCGTCTCGAGCGTCGAGATCGAAGGCGCAGGCCATGCGCCGGCCTTTCTCGACCCTGGCCAAATAGCCATCGCGCGGCGGTTCTTCGTCGGCAAAGACGAGGCGGCGTCATAATATAGGTTCGGCCGCGGCGGGCGAGGGCATCAAGCGCGAATGCGCCACGAGGTGCTTTGTCGGACCCTGAAGCGCGGCCGGTCAACCTTCACCTCGAACCAGGACCTCATCAAATGGCAGTCATTCGTCATCACGTCGGCAAGCGCCTCTCCGAAATCGCGATCCACAACGGCACCATCTATCTGGCCGGGCAGATCGCCGAGGATACGACGCAGGACATCACCGGTCAGACGCGCGAAGTGCTGGGCCATATCGATCGCCTGCTCGGCGAGGCGAATAGCGACAAATCGCTGCTGTTGTCGGTGCAGATCTATCTGTCCGACATGGAAAACTTCGGCGGCATGAACGCGGTGTGGGATGAATGGGTCGCGCAGGGCGCGACGCCGCCGCGCGCGACCGTCGAAGCGAAGCTCGCCAATCCGGAATGCCTCGTCGAAGTCGTCGTCGTCGCGGCTCAGAAGAGCTGAACGGGACGCTTGCGATCGATCGATTTCGCTGAGCCGCCGACATTGCCTGACAGATAGCGCAAGGCAGCTCGCGCAGTGGCCATGATTACCGAAAACGACGCCGCCACCTTACCTTCCTTCGAGGATGCCATCGCCTTCGTGCGCGAGCACGCGGGCGAGGCGCGGCTGCCCTCGGGCGAACCGCTCGCCGCTCACGCGGAGGGCACGGCCTCGATCGTGCGCAAGCTCAACGTCGATCCGCCAGCGGTGCTGGCGGCGGCGCTGTTCACGCTGACGCCGTGCCTCGACGATCCCGAGCACCTGCTCGCCGAACGCTTCGGCGAGGAAGTCGCGCAACTTGTCGCCAACGTGCGCAAGCTGCTGCGCCTGGGCACGGTGAGCCTGCACGCGGCCGCCCAAAACGTTCAATCCGAGAGCGGAAGTCGCGACGCCGAAGCGGAGCGCCGCGCCCAGATCGAAGCGCTGCGCAAGATGCTGCTCGCGTTCGCGCAAGACATTCGCGTCGTGCTGATCCGGCTTGCTTCGCGGCTCCAGTCGCTGCGCTACTACGCGGCGACGAAAACGTCACCGGGCATCGAAGTGGCGCGCGAAACGCTCGAGATCTACGCGCCGCTCGCGAACCGGCTCGGCATCTGGCAGCTCAAGTGGGAGCTCGAGGATCTCGCGTTTCGCTTCGAAGACCCGGAAACCTACAAGCGGATCGCGAAGCTGCTCGACGAGAAGCGCGTCGAGCGGGAGACGTATGTCGCGCGAGCGATCGAGCAGCTCGAAGAAGAGCTTGCCTCGGCGCATATCAAGGCCGAAGTCAGCGGCCGGCCCAAGCATATCTACAGCATCTGGCGCAAGATGCGCGGCAAGGCGCTCGATTTCGCCGATGTCTACGACGTGCGCGCGTTTCGCGTGATCGTTCCCGACATCAAAGACTGCTACACGGTGCTCGGCATCGTGCACAACCTCTGGCAGCCGGTGCCGAAGGAGTTCGACGACTATATCTCGCGGCCGAAGCCGAACGGCTACAAGTCGCTGCATACGGTGGTGATCGGCGACGACGGCCGTGCGTTCGAAGTGCAGATTCGCACGCAGGAGATGCACCAGTTCGCCGAGTACGGCGTCGCGGCTCACTGGCGCTACAAGGAGGCGGGCGCGCGCGGCTATGGCGGCCAGTTCAGCGCGAGCGAGAAATACGACGAGAAGATCGCCTGGCTGCGGCAGCTGCTCGCCTGGAAGGACGACGTCGCCGAGGGCGGGGAGGATGCGAGCAAGCCGTGGGAGCAACTGCGTCAGGCAACGCTCGACGACGACCACATTTACGTGCTCACGCCGCAAGCACGCGTGATCGCGCTGCCGCAGGGGGCCACGCCTGTCGATTTCGCCTATCACTTGCATAGCGAGCTCGGGCACCGCTGCCGCGGGGCACGCGTGGACGGCGCGATGGTGCCGCTCAACACGCCTCTTGCGAACGGCCAGACGGTCGAGATCGTCGCGGTGAAGGAGGGCGGCCCGTCGCGGGACTGGCTCAATCCGCAACTCGGCTACCTGCAAAGCGCGCGCGCCCGGCAGAAGGTGCGCGCGTGGTTCAACGCGATCGATCAGCAGGAGAACATCGCGACCGGCCGGGCGATGGTCGAAAAGACATTGCAGCGCGAGGGCAAGACGTCGGTCAGCCTCGATCAGCTCGCGGCCAAGCTGGGGTTCAAGTCGCCCGAAGACCTCTTCAATGTCGTCGGCAAAGAGGAATACAGCCTGCGCAACATCGAGCAGGCGCTTACGGAAGCGCCGCCGCCCGAGCCGCAGCCTGAAGCGCCCGCGCAGTTCGAAAAGCGCGGCAGCGGCGCCAGCGTCGCGCAGGGAGCCTCGGCGGGCGTGCTCGTCGTCGGCGTCGATGCGCTGCTCACGCAGCTCGCGCGCTGCTGTCGTCCGGCGCCGCCCGACGACATCAGCGGCTTCGTCACGCGCGGCAAGGGCGTCTCGATTCATCGCAACGACTGTCCGATGTTCCGGCGCATGGCGGCACGCGCGCCTGAGCGCGTGCTGCAGACCGCCTGGTCCGCGGAGGTGCTCGGCGGGCGCGGCGCATCGGTTTATCCGGTCGACATCGCGATCGAGGCGCAAGACAGGCAAGGGTTGTTGCGCGACATCTCGGAGGTGTTCGCCCGCGAGAAGGTCAACGTCGTCGGCGTGAAGAGCCAGAGCCGCCGCGATACCGCGTTTATGCAATTCACGGTCGAGGTATCGAATTCGACACAGGTTCAGCGCGCCTGCGCGTTGCTCGGCGAGGTCGCCGGCGTCGTGCGCGCCGCGCGCAAGAGTTGAGTCGTCGCAGCTTTTCGCGAATTGCAGAAAAGGGGCTTGCCAAGCTTTGATAGGCTCCCTATAATCTCACTTCTCTCAGGCTCGTAGCTCAGCTGGTTAGAGCACCACCTTGACATGGTGGGGGTCGTTGGTTCGAGTCCAATCGAGCCTACCAACGAAATCACGAAGGCCCGGATCGCTGGGTTTTCATGGAAGCGAAACACGCTACTCGTAGCGTACAAGGCGAATACGGTTATGACACCGCGAACGTTTACCGGAACTACTTCGGAGCGACGCTAGTCGAGGACCTCTTTCGCCCTTCCAAGTCTTGCTGTTTCAAAGTGAATGCGGCCCCTCGAAAGCGGGGCCGCATTTTTTTTCCCCGCTTTCGCGCTGGTCGGTTGGGTTTCGAGAATCTGCTGGTAGTCATCAACCGCTTGTTTTATTGCCGCGCGCGCCGCGGCAACCGGAGAGAACGCAATGGTTTCGATACGCCTGCCTGATGGTTCGGTGCGACAGTACGATCATCCGGTGACGGTCGCGGAAGTGGCGGCCTCCATCGGCCCCGGCCTGGCGAAGGCTGCGCTCGGCGGGAAGGTCGACGGCGAGCTCGTCGATACATCCGCGCTGATCGATCGTGATGCCTCGCTTGCGATCGTCACCGAGAAGGACGCTGAAGGCCTCGACATCATCCGGCATTCGGCGGCGCACCTGCTCGCGTACGCGGTGAAGGATCTGTACCCCGAGGCCCAGGTCACGATCGGTCCGGTGATCGACAACGGCTTTTACTACGACTTCGCCTATCAGCGGCCGTTTACGCCCGAAGACCTCGAGCGGATCGAAAAGCGCATGCAGGAGCTCGCGAAGAAAGACGAGCCCGTTTCGCGGCGCGTCGTTTCGCGTGACGAAGCCGTGGCGTATTTCAAGAGCATCGGCGAGAAATACAAGGCCGAGATCATCGAGTCGATTCCCGCGAGCGACGAAATCAAGCTCTACTCGCACGGCGGCTTCACGGATCTTTGCCGCGGGCCGCACGTGCCGTCCACGGGCAAGCTCAAGGTGTTCAAGCTGATGAAGGTCGCGGGCGCCTACTGGCGCGGCGACTCGAAAAACGAGCAGCTGCAGCGGATCTACGGCACGGCCTGGGCGAAGAAGGAAGATCAGGACGCCTATCTGCACATGCTCGAGGAAGCTGAGAAGCGCGATCACCGCAAGCTCGGCCGTCAGCTCGACCTCTTTCACCTGCAGGACGAATCGCCGGGCATGGTGTTCTGGCATCCGAAGGGCTGGACGCTCTGGCAGCAAGTCGAGCAGTACATGCGCCGACGCGTGAACGCGGACGGCTATCTCGAGATCAAGACGCCGATGATCATGGACCGTTCGCTCTGGGAGGCGTCGGGCCATTGGCAGAACTATCGCGAGAACATGTTCACGACCGAATCGGAGAAGCGCGACTACGCGATCAAGCCGATGAACTGCCCGGGCCACGTGCAGGTGTTCAAGCACGGCCTGCGCTCTTATCGCGACCTGCCGCTGCGCTACGCCGAGTTCGGCTCGTGCCACCGCAACGAGGCATCGGGCGCGCTGCATGGCCTCATGCGTGTGCGCGGCTTCGTGCAGGACGATGCGCACATCTTCTGCACCGAGGATCAGTTCATCGCCGAGTCGATCAAGTTCAACACGCTCGCGATGAGCGTCTACCGCGATTTCGGGTTCGAGCAGATCGACATCAAGCTCTCGCTGCGGCCCGAGCAGCGCGCCGGCACGGACGAGATCTGGGACCAGGCGGAAGACGGGCTGCGTCACGCACTGACGGCCTGCGGCCTGCAGTGGGAGGAGCTCGATGGCGAAGGTGCGTTCTATGGCCCGAAGATCGAGTACCACATCAAGGATGCGCTCGGCCGCTCATGGCAGTGCGGCACGCTGCAGCTCGACATGGTGCTGCCCGAGCGGCTCGGCGCCGAGTATGTCGCCGAAGACAACAGCCGCCGCCGGCCGGTGATGCTGCATCGGGCGATCGTCGGATCGATGGAGCGTTTTCTCGGTATCCTGATCGAGCATCATGCCGGCGCGATGCCGCCGTGGCTCGCGCCGACGCAGGCGGTCGTGATGAATATCGCCGAAAGCCAGGCCGAATACGCCAGTGGGATCGCCCAATCGTTGCAAAAACAAGGAGTTAGGATCGAGGCCGATTTGCGCAACGAGAAAATTAGCTATAAAATACGCGAGCATACGCTCGAAAAGGTCCCGTATCTGCTTGTGGTCGGCGACAAAGAGCGTGAAGCACAAACGGTAGCCGTGCGTGCCCGTGGCGGTGTGGATCTGGGCGTCATGCCGATCGACACCTTCGTTGAGCGCCTGCGTCAGGACATCCAGGCCTTCAAGTGAAGCCACTGCGGCAGCGCGGCTCGTTTTTTTAATCTTTAGAGGAAACGGAACATCGCTACTGAAAAGTCGCATCGCATCAACGGTGAGATCACGGCACCCGAGGTGCGTCTGGTCGGAGTCGACAACGAACCGCTCGGCATCGTAAAACTGGCAGAGGCTTTCCGGCTGTCGGAGCAGCAGGACGTGGATCTGGTGGAAATCGCTCCCCAAGCTTCCCCGCCTGTCTGCCGTCTGATGGATTACGGCAAGTTCAAATACCAGGAAGCGAAGAAGCAACACGAGGCCAAGCTCAAGCAGAAGGTCATCCAGGTCAAGGAAGTGAAGTTCCGCCCGGGGACCGATGACGGCGATTACAACGTCAAGCTGCGCAACCTCGTGCGCTTCCTCGAGGACGGCGACAAGACGAAGATCACGTTGCGTTTTCGTGGGCGTGAGATGGCGCACCAGGAAATCGGCATGCGGATGCTCGAGCGCTTGCGCACGGACCTCGACGAGGTCGGTCAGGTCGAGCAGATGCCGAAGATGGAAGGCCGCCAGATGATCATGGTGCTCGCGCCGAAAAAGAAGAAGTGAGAAGACGTGCGGCGTATCGGGCGGCTCTTTCGAGAGCCGCCGGCGCGAAGCGTGTCGTCGATTTATGTAGGGTAGGAAAAGCAGGTTTTGGAAGCACAGCGGGTTTCGAGGTGTTTCCTGAAAAGGCGGCGGTCGGCAACGGCGCGCCGCAAACAAGTGGACTGGGTTTCGAAGGGCGGTTGAGGGGCTTTTTGCCGGCCGCACACCCATCGCCATCTAATAAACGGAGTTGTTCGTCATGCCTAAGATGAAAACCAAGAAGAGCGCTGCAAAGCGCTTCGTGGTGCGTCCGGGCGGTACCGTCAAGCGCGGTCAAGCCTTCAAGCGCCACATCCTCACGAAGAAGACCACGAAGAACAAGCGTCACTTGCGCGGTTCGGCCGCCGTCCATGATACGAATCTGGACGCCGTTCGCGCGATGCTGCCGTTCGCTTAACCTCAACCGACACTCATAGGAGAGAAACATGCCTCGAGTCAAACGTGGGGTTACAGCACGTGCCCGCCACAAGAAGATCATCAACCTCGCGAAAGGCTACCGCGGCCGCCGCAACAACGTGTTCCGCATTGCCAAGCAAGCGGTCATGCGCGCGGGCCAATATGCCTATCGCGATCGTCGCAACAAGAAGCGCGTCTTCCGTGCGCTGTGGATCACGCGTATCAACGCGGCTGTGCGTCAGCACGACATGACGTACAGCGTGTTCATCAACGGCTTGAAGAAGGCCTCGATCGACCTCGACCGCAAGGTTCTGGCCGACATGGCTGTCTTCGACAAGGCTGCTTTTGCCGCGATCGTGAAGCAGGTGAAAGCCGCCGTTGCAGCCTGATTGATAGACTGCGTGGTTCGTGGCGGCGATTTCGGCGGCAAGCCGATATCGCCGCAACAAAAACGGGGGCTCCTCACCGAGCCCCCGTTTTTGTTGGCGGGCAAAACATCGTTAAACAGTTTTCGACGTTGAAATGAAGGGATCAATGGATCTGGACCAGATAGTTGCCGACGCGCACAAAGCCTTCGGCGAAGCGGCCGATAGTGTCACGCTCGAAAACGAGAAGGCGCGCTTCCTTGGCAAGTCGGGTGTGCTGACCGAGCTTCTGAAAGGGCTGGGCAAGCTCGATCCCGACGCGCGCAAGGCGGAAGGCGCGCGCATCAACGTCGCCAAGCAGCAGGTCGAGGCGGCGCTGACCGCACGCCGCGAGGCGCTGGCCGAATTGCTGCTGAACCAGCGTCTCGCCGCGGAAGCCGTCGATGTCACGCTGCCGGGCCGCGGCCACGGCGCGGGGAGCTTGCATCCGGTGATGCGGACGTGGGAGCGTGTCGAGCGGATCTTCGGCTCGATCGGCTTCGATGTCGCCGACGGCCCCGAAATCGAGACCGACTGGTACAACTTCACCGCGTTGAATAGCCCCGAGAACCATCCGGCGCGCTCGATGCAGGATACGTTCTACATTGACGGGAACGACGAGGGCGGCCGGCCGCTGCTATTGCGCACGCACACGAGCCCGATGCAGGTCCGCTATGCGCGCAGCAACAAGCCGCCGATCAAGGTGATCGTGCCGGGCCGGACCTATCGCGTCGACAGCGATGCGACGCACTCGCCGATGTTCAACCAGCTCGAGGGACTTTGGATCGACGAGAACATCAGCTTCGCCGACCTGAAGGGCGTCTATACCGACTTCCTCAAGAAGTTCTTCGAGCGCGACGATATTCTCGTGCGCTTCAGGCCGTCGTATTTCCCGTTCACGGAGCCGTCGGCCGAAATCGACATGAAATTCGAGGAAGGCAAAAACGCCGGCAGGTGGCTCGAGATTTCGGGCTCGGGCCAAGTGCATCCGAACGTGATCCGCAACATGGGCCTGGACCCGGAGCGTTACATCGGCTTCGCATTCGGCAGCGGGCTCGAGCGGCTGACGATGCTGCGCTACGGCGTGCAAGACTTGCGGCTCTTCTTCGAGGGCGACTTGCGTTTCCTTCAGCAATTCGCCTGAGCGGACCCAACCACATTCGAACGTAGACACTCATGCAATTCCCAGAATCCTGGCTTCGAACGTTCGTCGATCCGAAGCTCACGACGGATGAACTGTCGCATGCGCTGACGATGGCCGGACTCGAAGTCGAATCGCTGCGGCCGGCCGCGCCGCCGACTTCGAAGATCGTGGTCGGCCGCGTGCTGGAAGTCGTCAAGCATCCCGATGCCGACAAGCTCAACGTCTGCCAGGTCGATGCGGGCACGGGCGCGACGTTGAACATCGTCTGCGGCGCGCCCAACGTCGCCCCCGGCATCAAGGTGCCCGTCGCGCTGGTCGGCGCCGAGTTGCCGCCCGTGGAAGAGGGCGGGGCGCCTTTCCTCATCAAGCTGTCGAAGCTTCGTGGCGTGGAAAGTCAGGGGATGCTCTGCTCGGCGCGCGAGCTGAAGCTTTCGGAAGATCACAGCGGTCTCCTGATCCTGCCTGAAGACGCCGAGATCGGACAGGACATCCGCCAGACGCTGAATCTCGACGACGCCATCTTCGAAATCAAGCTGACGCCGAACAAGGCGGACTGCCTTTCCGTGTTCGGCATCGCGCGCGAGACAGCCGCCATCACGGGCGCGCCGCTCCGTCCGCTCGCGATCGAGCCGGTGCCCGTCTCACTTGAGGAGACGCTGCCCGTCAAGATCGCCGCACCGGAGCTCTGCGGGCGTTTTTCCGGGCGTGTGATTCGTGGCGTCAATGCACGCGCGAAGACGCCGCAATGGATGGTCGAGCGGCTCGAGCGTTCAGGACAACGAAGCATTTCGGCACTCGTCGACATCTCGAACTACGTGATGCTCGAGCTCGGGCGTCCGTCGCACGTCTTCGATCTCGACAAGATTCACGGCGGCATCGAAGTGCGCTGGGGGCGTCGAGGCGAGACGCTGAAGCTGCTCAACGGGAATACGGTCGAGCTCGACGAGACCGTCGGCGTGATTGCCGACGATCGCCATGTCGAAAGCCTCGCCGGCATCATGGGCGGCGACAGCACCGCCGTGTCGCTCGATACGACGAACGTCTATCTCGAAGCCGCATTCTGGTGGCCGGACAGCATTCGCGGCCGCGCCCGCAAGTACAACTTCTCGACCGATGCGGCGCATCGCTTCGAGCGCGGTGTCGATTACGCGACGACGGTCGAGCACATCGAGCGCATCACGCGTCTCATCATCGACATTTGCGGCGGCAAGGCTGGCCCCGTCGACGATCAAGCCGTCAATCTGCCGAAGCGCGAACCCGTGACGATGCGTGTTGCGCGCGCGCAGCGGATCATCGGCGTGCCGGTCGCGGCCGATGAGATCGCGCAGATCTTCACGCGGCTCGGTCTCGCATTCGAATTCGACGGCGACGCATTCGCCGTTACGCCGCCGCCTTATCGCTTCGATCTCGAGATCGAAGAGGATCTGATCGAGGAAGTCGCGCGCATTCACGGCTTCGAGAAGATTCCGGCGCATCCGCCCGTGGCCGCGAACGAGATGCGTGCGACGAACGAGACGCACCGGTCGATTCACGCGATTCGCCATGCGCTCGCGGCGCGCGATTACACGGAGACCGTCAACTTCAGCTTTGTCGACGAGGCGTGGGAAAGGGACTTTGCCGGCAACGACAACCCCGTGCGGCTGCTCAATCCGATTGCGAGCCAGATGTCCGTGATGCGTACGACGCTGATCGGCAGCCTCGTGAACGTCCTGCGGCATAACCTCAATCGGCGGGCGGAGCGCATTCGCGTCTTCGAAGCGGGGCGTGTCTTCCTGCGCGCGCCGTCATCGCCCGCGGGCGAGCTCAGCGTCGAAGGCTACGAACAGCCGAAGCGCATCGGCGCGCTCGCGTATGGCCCCGTCGCGGAAGAGCAATGGGGGCTGCCGACGCGGCACGTCGATTTTTTCGATGTGAAGGGGGACGTCGAGGTGCTTTTCGCGCCGCGCGTCGCGCGCTTCGTGAAGGCAGAGCATCCCGCGCTGCATCCGGGCCGCAGTGCTCGAATCGAGATCGACGGTCGCGACGTGGGCTGGATCGGGGAGCTGCATCCGCGCTGGATGCAGCAATACGATTTGCTGCATGCGCCGATCGTTTTCGAGATCGACGCCGAAGCATTGATGCAGCGCGCGCTGCCGACGACGACCGAAGTCTCGAAGTTTCCGCCCGTGCGGCGCGACATCGCCGTCGTCGTCGACCAGAAAGTCGAGGTGCAGGCGCTCATCGACGAGATGCAAAACGCGCTCGAGGAAAGCGGATCGAAGCTCGTGCAAAGGGTTGCGCTCTTCGATGAATTTCGTGCAAAATCAAATACTTCCGGTGGCCTGGCGCCCCACGAGAAAAGCCTTGCCTTCCGCGTGACCCTGCAAGATACTGGCGGCACGCTGCAGGACGAGACGGTCGATGCGGTCGTCAAGACCCTCGTGGATCGTTTGGCTCGAGTCCACGGTGCGCGATTGCGGGGATGAAGCGCGTACCGCGACGGATCGGTGCTGGCGGATGGTGCCGGCACCGAATGGCCGCCGCTCTTAGACATGAAAGAAATGAATTCGAGTGATTTCGAAGCCCTTCTTGCGGCGCAGCGTGGCGCCATGATTCGCGAGATTCCGACACCGCCCGCGAGCGTTTCTCCGGAAACGCCCACCTTGACGAAGGCCGAACTGGCCGAATTGCTGTTCGATAACGTCGGGCTGAACAAGCGCGAGGCGAAGGACATGGTCGAGGCGTTTTTCGACGTGATTCGCGATGCCCTCGAAGGCGGGGATAGTGTGAAGTTGTCGGGGTTCGGTAATTTTCAACTGCGCGACAAGCCTCAGCGGCCGGGACGTAACCCGAAGACGGGCGAGGCGATTCCCATTGCCGCTCGCCGCGTCGTGACGTTCCATGCGAGCCAGAAGCTGAAGGCGCTCGTCGAAAACGGCGTCGAAGCGAGTTTCTCGCGCTAAAAAAGAAGAACGAGGGGCCGCGCTCGGGCGTTCTTCACCACGCAGGTAGCTGACGATGACATCGACTGTCGAGAAGGTCGAGTTGCCTCCGATTCCGGCGAAGCGTTACTTCACGATCGGTGAGGTGAGCGAGCTATGCGGCGTCAAACCGCATGTGCTGCGTTACTGGGAGCAGGAGTTCACGCAGTTGCGTCCAGTCAAGCGGCGTGGCAATCGCCGCTATTATCAGCACCATGAGGTGTTGTTGATACGCCGGATTCGCGAACTGCTTTATGAGCAGGGGTTCACGATCAACGGCGCGCGCAATAGGCTCGATGCGCGTGGCGGGGCGATCGATGAGGCGCAAGAGCGGCAGGAGAATGCGCAGGCGCCCGCCACGAGTTCCGGGACGGCGAATGCAGTGAACGTCGATGTCGAGCAGTTGCGCAAGGAGCTTCGTGCGGTGATCGAAATGCTGCGCGGGTGAGCGTGCCGAACGAAAGATCGGTTCTAATCGATTGAAGTCTCTGTTATACTTTTGTGCTTTCGGGGCGTAGCGCAGCCTGGTAGCGTACCTGCATGGGGTGCAGGTGGTCGGAGGTTCAAATCCTCTCGCCCCGACCAATACTGATAAGGGTTAGCGGCGTAGTGGCCGCTAACCCTTATTGCTTTTGGTGGTCTAGATGATCGGCTCCGAGCTCAAACGCCTGCCGCTACGACCTTCAACGAGTCGAACTCGACAGCGAGTTCTGCTCCCAAACTCGAATGCATGTAGGCAACCGTTGCCCCCCGGCGATCTGAAAGGCGTTCGCCCTTGCTCAACTGGGCCATCACTCTGGAATAGTCTTTATCGGATGGTTCCGTCAGCCGGAGGCTGTAGACGATGTTCAAGAGACTGAACCCGTCAAGATGGAAACAGGTCACTCCCTCGAACGCGACCCTTGCACGTCGATCTTTGAGATAGAGCCCGAGGGTAAGCGTGCGCGGCTCTTCATTTGGACCGACCGTCACAGCATCAAGGTACCAATCGTGAAAGTGGCCCCAGTCGTCTAGTGTTGTCGCATCAGTCATCTGATTCACCATGGGAGTATGGAAACAGGCGCGCCTTGATCCCGGGACGTCCCCTCCCAATTGTGGGCATGCGGATTCGGATTACCATGATGCGCTTCGAAGTCAAAGGCCGGCACGCCGGAGGCGCGTGCGGCCGTGGCGTGTCACTGACGGCCCTTCTCGACCTTCTCGGAATCCCACCGACCAAGCCGCGCCGCCGTAACGAGCATGCTCACCGTCAGGGGCACGCGATTGAGGGCCTTGCGCCGCTTCCTGGATAGCGCCGTCACGAGCATGAGCAGCAGACCGGAACCCTCGTCCATGAAGTAGCGCCCTGACGAGAAGTCGCCCTCGTCGACCTTGAAGTGGGCAAAGAATGCGTCCATAAACATTTCGCCCTCGATGCCGGTAATGCCGAGGTCGTCTTCGAGCGTGGTGGCCGGGGTGATGACATCGCTATGCGGCAGGCCGCGCTCGCTGCGCACGAACGACTCGACTTCCTCCAACAGCGGATCACTCATAGCCTGTCCTCGGGCTTCACGAGCTGGTTGTAGTGGACGGCGCTGCGATAGCTGATGATCGAGACGTCATATGCGAGAATGACTTCGCCGATGATTGGGACGGTGCGGCCCACGAAGACGCCGATGTTGCGCGTCCAGAGGATTTTGAGCCGCCTTACGCTGCCGAGCGTGAGCGTCGGCAGGATGTCCTTCTCGATCTTATAGTCGAGGTGCTTCCGGGCAACCCGCGACGCGATCGAGGTGCCGATCGTCGCGCCCTTCGGTTTGCGCCTCGTGGGTAGGAAGGGCCAGCCGATGATAAGCAGGGCCAGCCCGGTCAACTCGTCCACGCCGAAGTGCTTTGCTGCCTCGTCGAGCATGACGAGGAAAAACAATTGCGGCGGCGTTAGGTTCGAGTGTATGCCGTATGTGTAGGTATTGTTCGACACGTTTTGGTCCTCGGAGTCGATCAGGGCGAGAACGTATCAGAACTCGATTCGTCTGAGAATAGACAGATTGGGCTACCCTTCTGAAGGCTCCTTCAGGCCGCAATGCGGCGCGGCTCATCCCGCCGATTCCTCGGCTGGGATGCCGGAAGTCCAACGCTTGACCAGGAGCGAGACAACAGCGATCCCGCCGTGCGAGCCGTCGACAGACTTGCGAGTGATGAACGCAGTGCGGACGTTCGACTTCAATGAAGCCGCCGCTTTCCTGAAGGTCGGCGGAGCAACCGCGCTTTCGTTGGCACGCCCCGGCCAATTGCCGGGCGCAAGATTCGGGCGAGTGTGAGTGTTCTTGGTGAGCGATGTCGTCGCCTATCTCGAACGAGCGATTGCGGCGGCGCCGTGACGCCGCCGCTTGATATACGGACATCGTTCTCATAAGAGTTTCATATCGCACCAGAGCAAGACAGTCTTGGCGTCAAACCGGAGCGCCACATACTGTTATGGCTGCGACGACCTGCGAAGTGGCCCTGTCGATGGAAGCGTCCGTCCGTGCGTCGTCTGCGTGCTTGTTCCATTGCGAGACGAATCCTGACCATGTACAAAGCCATCAGAAAGAATCCTTCTTCGCCCCAAGCCGCTGAAAAGTTGCTGGAGGCGCTGCGCAATATTCCCGTATCTGCGCTGAGCGACAACATGCATCGCAACATTGGCAGCGTCGGGCTTCAACCCTATCAACGGCCGAGCAAGATGACGATGGCAGGCACGGCAGTCACGATGCGCTCGCGCGGCGGCGACAATCTGACGTATCTGCGCGCACTGGACTTTTGCCGTCCCGGCGACGTGCTGGTGATCGATGCAGGCGGGGATGTCAACAACGCGGTGGTCGGTGGCATCCTGACGTTTTACGCGGCGCGAGTGGGCGTGGCGGGTCTGGTGGTCGATGGTGCGATTCGCGACGTGGCTGAAATCCGCGATCGCGATTTCCCCGTCTATGCGCGAGGCGTCACGCATCGTGGACCCTACAAGGATGGCCCGGGCGAAATCAACGTGGCTGTCTCGGTGGGCGGTATGGTGGTCAATCCGGGGGATATCGTCGTCGGCGATCAGGACGGCTTGCTCGCGATTCCGCAGGTCGACGCCGGGCACGTTATCGAGAAGGCACTGGCCGTGCTCGAGAGAGAAGCCGAGACCATGCGTGCGATGAAGGAAGGGCGCTGGAGCCGCGCGTTCGTCGATGAACTCGAAGCGCGGTGTAACAACTGAGCCTTGATGTGGCTTTGCTCTTGTTGTCCGCGACGGCATTTTGCTTCGGTGTTAATCAGCGCCGAAAGCCGTCGCAGACAAAAAACCTTCAACTTCAATCGAACGTCATCAACACTTTCATCGATTTCGATCGGTCGCCTGCCGTCTGGAAAGCCTTCACGGATTCCTGATACGGAAAGACGCCTGAGATCAGCGGCTTGACGTCGATCAAGCCCTTGTTCAGTAACTCGACGGCCACCGCGAATTCCTCGTGAAATCGGAACGCGCCGCGCAGATCGAATTCCTTCGCCACGACCGCGTTCATCGGCAAGGTCATTTCGCCGCCGAGCCCGATCTGAACGATGATGCCGCGCGGCTTGAGCACATCGAACGCGCCGCGCAGCGCCGCAGCGTTGCCGCTTGCCTCGAACAGCATATCGAAGCTGCCTTTATCGGCGGCAAACGGTTGCAGCGCGTCCGGCGCTTCGGCGACGTTGAGCGCGATATCGGCGCCGACTTTCAAGGCGCTCTCCAAAGGCAACGTATTCACGTCTGTCACGACGATCGTGGCCGCGCCCGCCCGCCGTGCAGCCGCGACGATCAGCGCGCCGATTGGGCCGCAGCCGGTCACGAGCACGCGCTTGCCGAGCATCGGACCCGCACGCCGCACCGCATGGAGCGCCACGGAGAGCGGCTCGGCCATGGCCGCTTCGGCATCGCTCAACGAGTCCGCCACAACATGGGCCTGTGACCGGTCGATGACGATCTCCTGGCGAAAAGCGCCTTGCACGTGCGGCATGCGCATCGCGCTGCCGTAATAGCGCATGTCGAGGCAGTGATTCTGAAGGCCTTGCTGACAGTATTGACACAGCCCGCATGGACGACTCGGGCTGATGGCGATGCGCGTGCCGGCAGGCAGGTCGGTGACGCCCGAGCCGGCGCGCGACACGACGCCCGATACTTCATGGCCGAGCACCATCGGTTCGCGGATGCGGACAGTGCCGAATCCGCCATGATTGAAATAGTGAAGATCGGAGCCGCAGATGCCCCCCGCCCGAACCCGAACCAGCAACTGATTGGCTTCGGGCTCGGGCGTGGGAACGTCCTCGATGCGCAGATCCAACGGCGCGTGAATAACAAGTGCGTGCATGCTGTTTGCCTGTAATGGTGGAGGCTCGAACGTTCTGCAAACGATAGCGGCGAATCGGCCCGCTGACAAAGAGCGAAGTCGTATGGGCCGATAGTCGCCGCTTATGTGTAGTTAGTCGAGTGCCTTGCTCATGTTTTCGATGACCTTTTTCGCGTCCGAAAATACCATCATCGTTTTGTCCATGTAGAAGAGGTCGTTGTCAAGGCCTGCATAACCCGATGCCATCGACCGCTTGTTGACGATCACGGTGCGCGCCTTGTACGCCTCGAGAATCGGCATGCCCGCGATAGGCGACGATGGGTCCGTCTTTGCCGCTGGATTGACCACGTCGTTCGCACCGAGAACGAGCACGACGTCCGTCTGGCCGAACTCGGCGTTGATGTCTTCCATCTCGAAGACCTGTTCGTACGGCACTTCCGCTTCTGCAAGCAGCACGTTCATATGGCCGGGCATGCGGCCCGCCACGGGGTGAATCGCATAACGAACGTCGATGCCTTTGCCGGTGAGTTTGTCGGTCAGTTCCTTCAGCGCGTGCTGGGCGCGCGCAACGGCGAGCCCATAGCCCGGCACGATGACGACGGATTCCGCATTGCTCAGTAGGAACGCTGCGTCGTCGGCTGAACCGGATTTGACGGGACGTTGTTCGCGCTTCGTCGCGCCGTCCGCTGCGGCTTCAGCACCGAAGCCGCCGAGCAGCACGCTAAAGAACGAGCGGTTCATCGCGCGGCACATGATGTACGAAAGAATCGCACCCGATGAACCCACTAGCGATCCCGCAATGATCAACATCGAGTTATTGAGGGAAAAGCCGATGCCTGCCGCGGCCCAGCCGGAGTACGAGTTGAGCATCGAGACGACGACGGGCATGTCGGCGCCGCCAATCGGAATGATGATCAGCACGCCGAGCACGAAGGCGATGGCGGTCACGACGATAAAGGGCAGCCATGATTGGGTGACGACGAACGCCAGGCCAAAGGCGATTGCTGCCATCGCAAGGGCAAGATTGAGCACGTGCTGGCCCCCGTACACGACAGGCGTACCCTGGAAGAGCCGGAAGCGGTATTTGCCTGACAGCTTGCCGAATGCGATAACCGATCCAGAGAACGTCACTGCGCCGATGAACGTACCGATGAACAGTTCGACCCGATTGCCATAAGGCAGCACGCTGTCTGCCGTGGCGAGACCGAATGCCGACGGCTCGATCACCACTGCGCACGCGATGCACACAGCCGCGAGGCCGATCAGCGAATGCATCGCTGCAATCAGTTCGGGCATCTTCGTCATTTCGACGCGCGCGGCGATGACGGCACCAATCGATCCGCCGACAATCAACGCAATGACGAGCAGCGACAGACCGACCGTCAGATCGGAGCCCAGCGCCGCGGCCTGTTTCGCGATGAGCGCGATGGTCGTCAGGATGGCTAGCGCCATGCCGGCCATCCCGAAGGTGTTGCCAAGCCGCGCGCTCTTCGGATGCGACAGGCCCTTGAGCGCCTGAATGAAACAGACGGAGGCGACCAGATATAGCAACGTGACGACATTCATGCTCATCGCTTGGCTCCCGTGGTTCCATTGGCACCATTCACGGCAGCTCTGCCGCTGTCCTTTTTCCTGAACATCTCGAGCATGCGGCGCGTGACCAGAAAGCCGCCGAATACATTGACAGCCGCGAGCGCGACGGCGATTGCGCCGAACGCCTTGCCCGCCATGCCGACCGTCAATCCTGCCGCGAGCATCGCGCCGACGATGACAATGGCGGATATCGCGTTGGTGACGGCCATGAGCGGCGTGTGAAGTGCGGGCGTCACGTTCCACACGACGTGGTAGCCCACATAGATGGCGAGAACGAAAGTGATCAGATTGGTCGTGGTGTGAGCGATGAGTTCCATCCTGTTCTCCTTATGCGATCTTCAGCGTCGACGCGTCATGGCCGAGCAACGTGGCCGCGACGATGTCGTCGCCCGTGTCTATCTTCGGCTGGCCATCGGCATCGATGATCAGCTTCAGAAAGTCGAGCACGTTGCGGGCATAGAGCGAGGACGCTTCCGTCGCGACCATAGCGGGCAAATTGGTATAGCCGGCGATATGAACGCCGTGCCTGACGACGACTTCGTCTGTCCCGGTCAGCGTGCAGTTGCCCCCGCAGCGGCCGTTGACGACCGCGCCGCGGCCTGCGGCGAGATCGACGATCACGGAACCGCGTTTCATCGCGCGGACGGTGTCTTCATCGAGCAGCGTCGGCGCCGTGCGTCCTGGAATCAGCGCTGTCGTGATGACGATGTCGGCCTGCCGGGCGCGCTCATGCACCAATGCGCTCTGACGCGCGAGCCACGATGCCGGCATCGGGCGCGCGTAGCCGCTCACGCCGTGGGCAGCTTCGCGCTCTTCATCGGTTTCATACGGGACGTCGAGAAATTTCGCGCCGAGCGATTCGATCTGTTCCTTGACGGTAGGGCGCACATCCGATGCTTCGATTACCGCACCGAGGCGCCTGGCCGTCGCAATCGCCTGCAGGCCCGCGACACCCGCGCCGAGCACGAGTACGCGCGCTGCCTTGATGGTGCCCGCTGCCGTCATTAGCATCGGAAAGAACCGCTGATACAGCGTGGCCGCCAGCAGTACGGCCTTGTAGCCGGCGATGTTCGCTTGCGACGACAGCACGTCCATGCTTTGCGCCCGCGTGGTCCGGGGAATCGATTCGAGTGCGAATGCACGGACGCCTGTCGCGCCGATGCGGGCGGCCTGGTCTGCGTCGAAAGGGTTGAGCATGCCGACGAGCAAGCGGCCGCGCTTGAGATGCGCGAATTCGCCATCGGTCGGTGATTGCACCTTCAGAACGAGGTCGGCATCCCATGCTTCTGTAGTGCCGACGAGCGTCGCGCCCGCCTGAGCATACGCGGTGTCGGAAAAATGGGCGCGCTCGCCAGCGCTTCTTTCGATCAACACGGCATGGCCTTGCGCGGCGAGCCTTTTGACGGTCTCTGGCGTACCGGCGACACGCGTTTCGCCGGGGCGAATCTCGGCTGGTATGCCGATTCTCATCTGGGTTTCCTCCTGAAATATCTGAGCCTGATTTGACGGATCGGAATCCGCTTCTTGTCGGGAGAGGGGACGAGCGTTATTGGGACGCGAGGCGCGCCCCAACGCGATCTGACGGGTGAGGAAACCGGCGGGCGTCGCAAGAGGGCCGAAGAGGGTGCAAGAGGGCAAGTTCCCTCTGCACGCCGCCGATACTAGAACTTATGACGCAGCCCGATTGCGGCTTCGAATAGTGAGTTGAAGCCAAAGAACGGCTGATTCGATCCGGATGCCGCCGCGAGTGTCGTCCACGCACCCGTCAGGTGGTTGTAGTCCACGCCGACATAGACATCGGTGCGCTTGCTCAGCAGATAGTCGAATGTCGGGCCACTCGTAATGCGAGTGCCGCTTTGACCAGCGTGATGGACGAAATCGACATAGACCGGAAGATCGAGCACGAACGTAGGCGTGATGTAGTACTGGACGGCAGCCGAGAACGAGTCGTTGCGGTAGTCAGCGGGATAGACATGGCTGTAGATGTACGAGCCGAACAACTTCGCCGCGCCGAACTTGTACGTTGCGCCCGCTGTGAAAATCTTCTGTGAGCTGTCGGGGATCGTCACGCCGAAGTATGTGCTGCCATAGGCCGTGGTGGCAGGATTCAGGCCGCCGATGTTGTTGACGATCTGGTAGGCCGCACCGACGTTCAAGGGACCATTGTCATACGAAATGCTCACGGCAGGCGACGAGTTCTGGTGGAAATTCCCAGCCGTCTGGCCGAATGTATAGGCCCCCTTGAGCGTGAAGCCGGCAAGCGTAGGCGAGGTGTAACGGACCGTATTGTCGAGGCGCCCGCCGCCCGTCAAGCCCGCGCCCTGAAAGCCGACCGTGCCGGTGTAATTGGCGAACGCATAGATATCGTGCGTCCAGCCCGTTTCGTGCACCAGCGTGTACTGGCGTCCCAACGTCACCGTGCCGTACGGGCTGCTCAAGCCGACCAGCGCGGTGCGGCCGAACAGGCGCGCCGCGCCGGATGGCGTCGACTGCTGCGTCACACCCGTATTCGGCGTGAAGCCGCCTTCCAGCTGAAAAATGGCTGCCAGACCGGCGCCCAGATCTTCGGTGCCTTGCAGGCCCCAGCGGCTGCCCTGAATTTCTCCGCCGCTACCCATCGTGAAGAGTTTGCCGCCGGACTTGTTCTGATGCGTATCGAAGCGAACTGCTTCATCGATAATGCCGTAGAGTGTGACGCTCGATTGCGCGTATGCTGCCCCTGAGGCAGCCAAAGCCGGTAAGCTTAGTAGTCCTAATAGTAGTTTTTTCACGAATAGATCCCCTTGCCTGTTAACGAGAAAAGAAAGCGCTAATCCGACTGCCGCGTCCTGTCGGCGCGGCATGCCTTTTTCATCATGCGACGGGCTCGCGAGAGGCGCCGTCGCATCACTCTCAGTCGAGGGCGGCGACGGCGTCTGCGATCTTCCGGCAACCTTCGTCGATGATGTCGATGCTCGTCGCGATCGACATGCGGAAGAACGGCGACACGCCATAGGCGGATCCGGCGACGAGTGCGACGCCGGCCTGTTCGAGCAGATACAGGACGACATCCGTATCGCCTTCGAGGCGCTTGCCTTGCGGAGTCGTGCGTCCGATCAGACCACTGCAGTTGACATAGAGATAGAACGCGCCGCCCGGTGTCTTGCAACTGATGCCGGGAATGGCGTTGAGCGCTTCGAGCGCGTGATCGCGGCGCGCCTTGTACGTCTGCACTGATTTCTGCACGAAGGTCTGGTCGCCCGTCAGTGCGGCGAGTGCCGCGGCCTGACTGATTGTGCAGGCATTGCTGGTCGATTGCGATTGCAGCGTGTCGAGCGCAGCGATGAGGTCGGCGGGACCGGCCACGTAGCCGATACGCCAGCCCGTCATCGCGTACGTCTTCGACACGCCGTTGACCACCAGCGTGCGCGATGCGAGCGCCGGTTCGATGGCCAGCAGGTGCGGCGTCGCGTCACCGTCGAAACGGATGTGCTCGTAGATGTCGTCCATCATCACCAGCACGTGCGGATGACGCAGCAGCACGTCGGCGAGTGCGCGCAGTTCCCGGCCCGTATAGGTCGCGCCCGTCGGATTGGTCGGAGAATTGATGATCAACCAGCGCGTGCGCGATGTGATTGCGGCATCGAGGAGGTCAGGCGTGAGCTTGAAGCCGTCCTCTTCGGTGCAGGGTACGACGACGGGCACGCCGTCGCATGCGAGTGCCATGTCCGGATAGGAGACCCAGTACGGCGCGGGAATCAGCACTTCATCACCGGCTTCGACAGTGATGGCGAGCGCATTGAAGATCGCGTGCTTGGCGCCGCACGTCACGATGATGTGTTTGGGATTGTACGTAAGGCCGTTCTCGCGTTGCAGCTTCGCCGCGATCGCGGCCCGCAGCGCGGGCGTGCCGGCCGTCGCCGTGTAGCGCGTTTCGCCACGTTCCATCGCATCGAAGGCAGCCTTGCGGATATGCGCGGGCGTATCGAAATCGGGTTCGCCGACCACCAGATTCACAATGTGTTTTCCCTGCCGCCGCAGTTCCGCAGCCCGGTCGGCCGCTGCGCTGCTTGGTGATGGTTTGATCCGCTGGACGCGGGCGGCAATGCGCGATGCACTCACACTTGACTCCTCGACGGCATTTGACGAGGCTTCACATTAAGCGCACGAAAAAGTTCAAGCCAAGATGACTTTCCGCTGGTGCAATAACATCCACTTATGATGCGGCGCGATGACCGCGCCCCAGCGAATGTGTGACAGACGGCGTCAGAGGGCCGTTTGCAGCCGCAGCAGGCACGGTGAGCGACCGTGCGCAGGAGGCGAGGGTAAGGATTTTGAAGACTGTGCGTTGGCCCGAGCTTGCCCTATCATGTTTGCAATTCGCCAACCTTGACATGCCAAACCGTGAATCTGCGGCGTTTGAAGTATTTCGTGAAGATCGTCGATATCGGCAGCCTGACCCAGGCCGCCGAAGTGCTTCACATCGCGCAGCCCGCATTGAGCCAGCAACTGATCACGCTCGAAGACGAGTTCCAGCAGCAGCTGCTCGTGCGCACGAAGCGCGGTGTCACGACCACGGAGGCGGGCGCGACCCTTTACCGTCACGCGCAACTGATTCTTCGTCAGTACGAACAGGCTCAGACCGACGTGAAAAGCGCCGGCCAGACCTTGTCCGGGCAGGTATCCGTCGGGCTTGCGCCGGGTACGGGCGCGTCGGCGCTGTCGCTGCCGCTGCTGCGCACCGTGCGTGCGCGGCATCCGAGCATCCTGCTCTATATCAACGAGAACTTTGGCACGACGCTCAGCGAGCTCATCATGAACGGGCGCATGGACATGGCCGTGCTGTACGGCGACAAGCCGGTTCACGGCCTGTCGTTCCAGCTGCTGATGAACGAGGAGATGTTTCTCGTCGCGCCGCGCAGCATGGGGATCGTGCAGGAGAAAATCGCTGTCACGGACTTGCGCGACGTGCCGCTTCTGTTGCCTCGCCCGTATAACTATCTGCGCAAATACGTCGACGAAGGGTTTGCGAGCGTGCAGATGATGCCGAACGTGGTCGCCGAAATCGAATCCGCATCGACCTTGTCGGCTGCTGTGGGCGCGGGGATCGGCGCGACCATTCTGCCTGAATCCACCGCGCGGGTGGTGGCGGCGGCGGGCGACATCGTGCAGTCGCGCATCGTATCGCCCGTCATCAAAATTCCGCTGTCGGTCTGTCTGTCCGACCACTTGCCGCTTTCCGAGCCTGCCGCGGCCGTCAAGGACATCCTGCTGGAACTGGCCGGCGACCTCGCGCTCGGCGTGCGCGTCGTGCCTGGCGCCGATACATAAGCGCACCTTATCGCGACAAAGCCAAACCGTCTTGGCGCAATTTTTCTGCGCCGGATACATTGAGTCCATCGCCAGTCGCCCGGCGTGCAGTGAGCCGGCGCGATAAGGCTTGCCGTCGAGCTGGCGACACAACGGCCCTGAGTCAGGCCCGTCGCGCAGCCGCGGTGTTTCACGCACGCCGGTCTTGCGGCGTGCGCCTAACCGGCTACGGGCTCAAGGATGGATCTTCAGAAGATAAAAGCACTGATCGACCTGCTGGCGGAATCGCCGCTTGACAGGCTCGAGGTGATCGAGGGCGAGGAACGGGTCAAGCTTGTCAAGGCAAAACGTCGTGGCGGCCGCGGCGCTGTGCAACGGGGCGAAGACCGCTCCGCTGCGCCGCTTCCGGGCGAGCGGCAAGAGAGGGGAGAGCCGTTCGATGAGACGACAAATGCCGTCGACACCACCCGCGCAGCAACCAGTGCGCGGAGCGCCACGGCGGCGACGGCCGACACACCGCAGATCGTTCGCGCACCGATGTTCGGCATCGTTCACCTCACGCCGTCGCCGGGTGAAGCGCCGTTCGTGCAGGTGGGCGACTCGGTCGTAGAAGGGCAGGTGCTGTGCACGATCGAAGCGATGAAGATGTTCAACGCGATCGAGTGCGATTGCCGCGGCACGCTATACGAGGTGCTCGTCGCGCCCGGTAGCGAAGTCGAATCGGGTCAACCGCTCTTTCGCATCGGCTGATCGACCATGTTCAACAAGGTACTGATTGCCAATCGCGGCGAAATTGCGCTTCGCATCCAGCGTGCGTGTCACGAACTGGGGCTCAAGACGGTCGCCGTCTATTCCGAGCCGGACGCCGATGCGCGCTACGTTCGGCTGGCCGATGAGGCGCTATGCATCGGTCCCGCATCGCCGGGTCAGAGCTATCTGAGCCATGCCGCGATTCTGTTTGCGGCTCACGTGAGCGGAGCAGAAGCGATTCATCCCGGTTACGGGTTCCTCTCCGAGAACGCGGACTTTGCCGCTGAAGTTGAAGCGGCGGGGCTCACCTTCATCGGCCCGGCGCCGCATTCCATCCGCACGATGGGCGACAAGGTCGCCGCCAAGCGCGCGATGCGCGCAGCAGGCGTGCCTTGTGTGCCGGGGCCGGACGGCGGCCTGCCGGACGATCCCGAACTCATCATGCGGATCGCGGAAGAGATCGGCTTTCCCGTGATCGTGAAGGCGGCAGGGGGCGGCGGCGGGCGTGGCATGCGGGTCGTGCGCGAGCCCGATCAGCTGCTGGAGGCGGTCACCGTGACGCGTGAGGAAGCTCGCCGCGCGTTTGGCAAGCCCGAGCTTTACGTTGAGAAATTCCTCCAGTATCCGCGCCATGTCGAAATCCAGGTCCTGTGCGATACGCACGGCAACGCTTTGTGGCTTGGCTCACGCGACTGCTCGCTGCAACGCCGGCATCAGAAAGTGCTGGAGGAGGCGCCCGCGCCGGGCATCGATCCGGAGCTGATTCGCCATGTAGGCGAACGCTGCGCGCAAGCGTGCCGGCAGATCGGCTACCGCGGAGCGGGCACCTTCGAATTTCTGTTCGAAGATGGCTGCTTCTACTTCATCGAAATGAATACACGGCTGCAGGTTGAACACCCCGTGACCGAAATGACCTCGGGCATTGACATCGTGCGAGAGCAGATTCGCATCGCACAAGGTCATGCATTGAGTGCGAGTCAGCGCGATATCCGCACGCAAGGGCACGCTTTTGAATGCCGGATCAACGCGGAAGATCCGTTTTCGTTCGTGCCTTGCCCGGGCAAGGTCGAGGTGTGGGAATTGCCCGGTGGCAACGGCGTCCGCGTGGATTCCCACATTAGCAGCGGTTCCGTCGTCCCGCCCTATTACGACTCGCTGATCGCCAAGGTCATCACGCACGGCGACACGCGTGACGAGGCGTTGACACGCATGCGTGCCGCGCTGTCGGAACTGCGCATCGAAGGCATCCGTACCAACGTGCCGCTGCATCGGGCGATGCTCGGCGACGAGGGCTTCCGGGCAGGCGGGGTCGATATACATCATCTCGAGCGCTGGCTCGCAGAAAGGGAGCAGGCATGACGCTGACCATTGAGCACGCGTCGATGGGTGACGCGGCTACATCCCGTGGGCGTCAGCGGAATGCCACGAGGGCGGCACCCGCGATGAACCGCGACGAATCGGAGCAACAGTTGACCATCAGCATGTTGGGGACAACGGCCATGCTGTTCGAAGCGCCGGGCGCACTCGATCTGCCGGCGCAACGGCGCATCTGGTCGCTCGCCCGCGAAGTCGAGTCATGGCCGGGCGTGCGCGAAGCGGTGCCGGGCGTCACCAATCTGATGCTGACGTTCGTCACGCCGCCTGCCGACCCCGACTCGCTCGCCGACGCGTTGCGCGACGCATGGACGGCCGCAGGCGAGTTGCAGATCGAAGGCAAGGTCGTCGAGTTACCCGTCGTGTACGGCGGCGAGTTCGGGCCGCACCTGCAGGATGTCGTCGACCACACGGGACTGTCCGTCGACGAGGTCGTGCGCTTGCACTGCGCGCCGCTTTATACCGTCTATGCGTTGGGCAGCCATCCGGGGTACTGCTATCTCGGGGGGATGGACCCGCGCATCGCCACGCCGCGCCGCAAGGTGCCCGTGCTGCGCCTGCCCGGCGGCGCGGTGTCGATCGGCGGCGTGCAAACGGGCGTGTCGGCGTCGACGGGGCCAAGCGGCTGGAACACCATCGGCCATACGTCGATGGTGTTCTTCGATCCATCGCGAGACACCCCGGCGACGCTCGCACCCGGCGACATGATCCGTTTTTGCGTCGAGAGGATTATCCGATGATCGAGGTACTGTCTTCATCCGCGCTCGCCACGGTGCAGGACCATGGCCGCGAGGGCTATCTGCGCTACGGTGTCGGTACGGCGGGCGCGATGGACCGGCTGGCGCTGGCGGTCGGCAATCTGCTGCTCGGCAATCCCGACGACGCAGCCGCTATCGAAATTCCGATGTTCCCCTTTCGCATCCGCTTTCTCGATGACCTCGACTTCGCCATTACGGGCGCCGATTGCGCCGCGCGGCTGGGTGATAAACCCGTGCTGCCCTGGTGGACGACGCATGCAAGAAAGGGCGATGTGTTGACCATCGGCGTGCCGAATAACGGCACGCGGTGCTATCTGTCGCTCGCGGGCGGCGTCGATGTTCCTGTCGTGCTCGGTTCGCGCAGCACGCAGTTGCGTGGCCAGTTCGGCGGCTACGAAGGCCGTCAGTTGCTCAAGGGCGATGTTCTCAAGGCAATCGGCTTCATTCACCGCGCCGAAACCGATGAAGCGGTGCGCAGCGCGGGCTTCGGCATGGTACCGCCCGAACATGCGTTGCCCGTGCCGGTGTCCACGCCATGCGCTGAAGTGGGCGATACGGTAGTGCGCGTGCTGCCCGCGGCCGAATACGACTGCTATCAGCCGGAATCGATCGAAGCGTTCTGGCGCGAAGGATGGAAAGTCACGACGCAGAGCGACCGGTACGGTTATCGGCTAGCGGGTCCACCGCTGGAGCCGGTGCGCCACATCGAAAAGCGCTCGCACGGCATCGTGCCTGGCGTGATCCAGGTGCCGCACAGCGGCCAGCCGATCATTCAGTTGCGCGACGCGCAGCCATCGGGCGGTTATCCGAAGATCGGCACGGTGATCGAAGCGGATCTGTGGCGGCTCGCTCAGGCGCGTATCGGGACGAAGATCCGTTTTGCCCGGGCGACGTATCAGGAAGCCGTCGCCGCACTGGACGAACTCGAGCATTACCTCACGCGGGTCCGCCATCTCATAGGACTCTTTCGTTCCTCCAGACACTGAAACATGACACAGAAAATCGAAGTGGACCTCGGGGAGATTCGGCAGATCACAGCGTGGCTGGCCGCGAGCGATATCGGGTTCATCGAGGTCAGCAAGCCTGGCGCAACCGTGCGTCTGAAGGTCGACGATGGGCATCGTAGTGGCAAGGACACGCTGAGAGAGCCATCGGCGTCATTGGCATCGGCATCTGCGACGCGCACAGACAGCGCACAGGATGCCCGCCCGCACGCTGTCAGCGTGACGGCCAAAACGACGGGCATCTTTCTCCCGGCGCATCCGGCGCGTGCAGCGCCGCTCGTCGAAGGCGGCGCTCACGTTGCACAGGGCGATGTAATTGGGCTGCTGCAGATTGCGCATTTGTGTGTGCCCGTGGTCGCGCCGGTTGCGGGCGTGGTGACGCAACCGCTCGTCGCGCATGGTGTGACAGTGGGCTATGGCACGCCGTTGTTCGAGATTGTGCCGATAGCCTAAATGCATCGCGATGGATGGCATCCGATAGAAAACGGAGAATGGATTGTGGAAATAGATCTCAACGCCGATCTCGGCGAAGGCTTCGGACCGTACCGGATGGGCGAGGACGAAGCGATGCTCGATGTCGTGTCGTCCGCGAACGTGGCATGCGGTTTTCACGCGGGCGATCCCGTCATCATGGATAGAACGGTGCGTCTCGCGCTCGCGCGCCAGATCGAAGTGGGCGCGCATGTCGGCTTTCCCGATATGCTCGGTTTCGGCCGTCGGCAGATTCAGGCCGATCCGCTGGAACTGGCGAACTATGTCGTCTATCAGATGGGCGCGCTTGCTGGTATCGCGAAGCGGGCGGGGCATCGCGTCACGCATATGAGCTTTCATGGCGCGCTCGGCAATATGGCTGCGGCGTCGTACGAGCTGGCCGAGCCGCTGGTGCGAGCCGTGGCGGAATTCGACCGCGACCTGATCATCAGCGTATCCACGAACACGGAGATCGAGCGCGCGGCGGACCGCATCGGCATTCGCACGGCGAACACGTTTCTCGCCGACCGCGCCTACGACGATCAGGGAGCGCTCGTGTCGCGCAAGCTCGAAGGCGCCGTCATCAAGGACCGTGCGGCTGTGATGGCGCGCGTCCAGACGCTGCTCGAAGATGGCACGATCACGACCATCACCGGCAACAAGCTCAAGGTGAAGGTTCAGTCGATCCTGCTGCACGGCGATACGCCCGGCGCCGTCGAACTCGCACGCGCGGTGCGCGGCTCGATCGAAGCGGCGGGCGGCCGGGTGGTGCCCGTATCCAAGGTCGTTCGATAGCGGCGCAGCGTGGCAAATCGGGTAAAGGCAATCCATAAGCGGGCCTTATCGCTACACATCCAATCCGTCTTTGCCCCGTGTTTTCACGACGTATACATTCTTAACAGACGTATCGCCCATCTCGCTGAGCGATACGCAGAACTCGAGACAGAGGTCATTCATGCCGTTTTCAGACTATAAGACTGCGCTCGTGACGGGCGCTTCCACGGGTATGGGCGCGGCGATCGTCGAGCGATTCTGTCGCGAAGGACTCGAAGTGCACGCGCTGGCACGCAGTGCCGATCGCCTGAATGAACTGGCGGCGCGCACCGGCTGCATTCCGCATGCGATCGACGTCAGTGATCTGCCGGCTGTGACGAAACTGACGCAGGAGGTGCCGTTCGACATCGTCGTCAACAATGCGGGCGTGTCGCGCAAGGGCTCGATTCTGGACGCAGGCGTCGAGGACATCGACGTTCAGGTTGAAGTCAACCTGCAGGCGGTGCTGCATATCGTTCGGCTGACGATGCCGGGCATGGTCGCGCGCGATCGTGGCCATATCGTCAATATCAGCTCGATTGCGGCTATCTATAACTTCAACGGCAATTCGATCTATCACGCGACTAAGGCAGCGATCCATGCGTTGTCGCGACAGTTGCGCGTCGATGCGACGGGCAAGCGCGTGCGCGTGACGGAGATTTGTCCCGGCCGCGTCGCCACCGATATTTTTGGTCACGTCCACGGCAACATCGACGAGGCGCGCAAGCAGTTCATCGACGGCTTCGAACTGCCGACACCGGAAGACATCGCCGACGCGATTGCGTTCGCCATCGCCGCACCGCTCGCGGTGAATATCAGCAACATGGAAATTTTGCCCACGCTGCAGGTGCCAGGCGGGCTCACGACGATCAAGCGGGGGCCCGCTGGGCAGGCTGGGTAGGCGATCCGACATGACTGCGAAGCGGCCGCGCTGGTGGACTTTCAATCAACACAGAGTTTGACAAGGAGATCTTTCATGCGTGTACCGGTACTCGTGACCCGCGCGTCGTTTCCCGACATCGTCGATCGCCTGCGCGCGAACTTCGATGTCACCGACAATCCGGACGACGCGATCTGGACGCAACCGGAACTGATCGCGCGTCTGCAAGGCAAGGTAGGCGCGATGACGGCAGGCAGCGACCGTATCGATGCGACGCTGCTCGATGCCTGTCCCCAACTCAGAGCGGTGTGCAACATCGGGGTCGGCTACAACAACATCGACGTGGACGCATGCACCGCGCGCGGCGTGATCGTGACCAACACGCCGGACGTTCTCACCGATACGACGGCAGATTTTGGCTTTGCGCTGATGATGGCCACCGCGCGGCGCATCGCCGAGTCAGAGCACTATCTGCGCGGAGGCCTCTGGACGAAAACGGGACGCTACGACATGTTCGTCGGCGGTGACTTGCATGGCTCGACACTCGGTATTCTCGGCATGGGCCGCATCGGGCAGGCGATTGCGCGTCGCGGCGCATTCGGATTTAACATGCGCGTGATTTATCACAACCGCTCGCAATTGCCGGCAGCGGTGGAGGAAAGCTGCCGTGCGCACTACGTCGACAAGGCAACGCTGTTGCGCGAGTCCGATCATCTCATCGTTGTAGTGCCGTATTCCTCGAGCTCTCACCATTCAATCGGCGCGGCGGAACTGAAGCAGATGAAGTCGTCGGCGACGCTGACCAACATCGCGCGCGGCGGCGTGGTGGACGATGCCGCGCTGGCCGAGGCGCTCAAGGAGGGCAGCATCGCGGCGGCGGGGCTGGACGTGTTCGAAGGCGAGCCCGTTGTGCATCCCGCGCTGCTCGCGCAGAAAAACGTCGTGCTGACGCCGCATATCGGCAGCGCATCGGTTTCCACGCGGCACGCGATGGCCTCGCTTTGCGTGGACAACCTGATTGCGGCGCTGGGCTGTGGTCCGACGGCGGGCAAGCCGCCGACGCCTGTGAATCCGCAGGTGTTGTCGGGCGCGCTGGAAGAGCGCTAAGAGCCGCATGCGTATGACGTGATGCAAGTCCATGTGCGCTCTCATTACGAGCGCACATGCAAAACGACAAACGAGGTGCCCGTAGAGGCGTCCACATTGGAGACATATCCCATGCCCGACTTCGCTCGAGCCACGGCTGCAAGCCGGTTCAGCCCATCATTCTCGAAACTTATCGCACCAGAGGAAAGGCATCTGCAAGGGCCTTTTTTTGCGAGCTAGTATCGATTCAAGCTTGCAGTCATTGACCGCTTTAGGAGCGACGAGCGGCCTTGCCATGCGTTCAACCAGACCGGGTATGGCCCGATCTGAATCATAGGGACGTACAACATGAAACTTCATTTTGACCTTGCAACCGTGCTGCAGGGCGATTACGGGGCGTTGTTTCTCCATGGCATGGAGCTCACGCTCGCGATGGCGGCGTTGGCGTGGGTGTTTTCGATGATCGTTGGCATTCTTCTGACGTTGATTCGGATGACAAACCTCCGTCCTGCGAGAGCCTTCGTTGCGAGTTTCGTTGCCTATCACCGTAACGTTCCAATGCTGGTTCAAATCCTGTTCTGGTATTTCGGGATCTCGAACATTCTGCCGGAGCAGGTGCAGGCGCTGCTGAATAACTATAACGGCCAGTTCATCTTCGCCGTGATCGCGATCGGACTTTGCAGCGCAGCTTATCTGTCAGAGGACATTCGCAGCGGCCTGCGCGCCATTCCTTATGGCCAGTTCGAAGCGTCGCGCGCGCTGGGTCTGAATTTCTTCAGTGCAATGCGTTACGTCGTGCTGCCGCAAGCGCTGCGCAAGGCGATTCCGCCGATGATCAATCACACCGTGCTGCTCTTCAAGAACACGAGTCTCGCGATGGCGATAGGCGCAGCGGAACTCACTTACGTGACGCGTCAAATCGAAAACGAGACGTTCCTCTCTTTTGAATCCTACTTCGTCGCCACGGTGGTCTACCTCGGCATCTCGCTTGTCATCATGCTCTGCGGAGCACGGATTGCGGCGCATTACCGTATTCCAGGAGTCAGGTGATCATGTTCGAAATCCTGCGTGATAACTGGACGCTTCTGCTCATCGGGCAGTATCCGCACGGCCCGCTAGGCGGCGTCGTGTTGACTATCCTGCTTTCGCTGTCGGCACTCGTTATCGCCTTTCCACTCGGCATTCTGGTTGCGCTCGCACGGATCAGCCCGTTCGCCGTGCTGCGCGCGCCTGCCACCGGTCTTGTCTATATGGTGCGTGGCGTGCCGCTCCTGATGGTGATCTTCTGGGTGTATTTCCTTGTGCCCGTGCTTACCGGTTATCCCGTCACCGGCTTCGTCACGATGTTGTGCGCACTGGTGGTCTACGACTCGGCCTATCTCGGCGAAATTATCCGCGCGGGCATTGAAGGGCTGCCGCGCGGGCAAATGGAAGCGTCGCGTGCGCTCGGCTTGAGCTACATAAAGACGATGCGCGCCGTGATCCTGCCGCAGGCGCTGTACAACGTCGTGCCAAGCATGGTCACGCAGTTCGTATCGACGATCAAGGAGACATCGCTTGGCTACATTATCAACGTCCAGGAAATTTCGTTCGCAGCCGACCAGATCAACAACCGGCTGCTGACCAAGCCGTTTCCTGTCTACCTGATTCTTGCGCTGAGCTATTTCGCGCTGTGCTATGCGTTGACACAGTTCGCCCAGTTCCTTGAACGACGCGTGACCCGCAAGCGGGCAGGCGCTCGCGTCGCGAAGACGAAGGCGAGTGCAGTCGCGCTAGCCGATCCATTGCCTGGCAAGAACTAGGCGTTCACTCAATTCGAGGTGTCGCATGATCAAGTTTTCCGGCGTCAACAAATGGTACGGCGAGTATCACGCGCTCGTGGATGTGAATGCCGAAGTGCGTAAAGGCGAAGTGGTCGTCGTGTGCGGGCCTTCGGGGTCGGGAAAGTCGACGCTGATCCGCACCGTCAATCGTCTCGAGGAAATCAACCGAGGGCAGATCTTTTTCGACGGCCAGAACATTCACGACAGGAAGATCGGGCTGAATGCCTATCGCAGCCGTATCGGTTTCGTATTCCAGCAGTTCAATCTCTTTCCGCATCTCTCCGTGCTCGACAACATCACGCTTTCGCCGATGCGTGTGAACGGACTCAAGCGCGCCGAGGCGGAGCGTAAAGCGTCGGAACTGCTGTCGCGCGTCGGTCTGTCGAGCAAGGCGAATGCATACCCTGCGCAATTGTCGGGCGGTCAGCAGCAGCGCGTCGCGATTGCACGGGCGCTGGCGATGGACCCGCCCGCCATGCTGTTTGACGAACCTACCAGCGCGCTCGACCCGGAAATGGTGGGGGAAGTACTGAACGTGATGAAAAGCCTCGCCCAGGAAGGCATGACGATGATGTGTGTTACGCACGAGATGGGCTTTGCACGTGAGGTCGCGGACCGCGTGTGGTTCATGGATGCCGGCCAGATGCTCGAAACGGCGACGCCTGACGAGTTCTTCTCTCGTCCGAAGCACGCGCGGGCACAACGATTCCTGTCGGATCTACGCACGCATTAGACGAGGCGGCAGGCCTTGACGAGCGAGATCGATGCAGCTCGATCGGCAGTTGATTACCCAACATAAACTTCAGGAGTTTGGAAATGCAGGTAAAGAAGATTTGCGCGGGAATATTGATCGCGTGTGGCGCGCTCGCGTGGATTGCGCCGGCTCACGCCGATCAGTTGGCCGATATCAAGAGCCGTGGTGAAATCACCTGCGGCGTGTACTCGAATGTCGAGCCGTTTTCGTATCCGAATGCGCAGACGAGGCAACTGGAAGGCATGGATGTGGACCTGTGCAATGCCGTCGCAAAACAGATTGGCGTCAAGGCGAAGCTCGAACCGCTGGCCGTCGAAGCGCGCATTCCGCAACTGAAGCTGGGGCGCGTCGATATTGTCGTCGCGAATCTGGCCTATACCAAAACGCGCGCGACGCAGATCGACTTCAGCGATTCGTACTATTCGACCAAAGAAGTGCTAGTGGTGAAGAAAGCCGACGCGAACAAGAAACTCGCTGACTTCACGGGACAAAAGATCAGTGCCGCCGACGGCTCGACGTCCGCACAGTCGATTCCGATTTCGATCAAGGGCGGAGAGGCCGTCACGTTCCATGATACGAGTTCGGCCTTCCTTGCACTGGAGCAGAACAAGGTGAAGGGCTTTGTCACGAATCAGATGACGGCTACGAAGATCGCGAAGCAGGTGGAAGGCACGGACGGCGCCGTCGCGATCGTGTCGGAGCCGATGCTGATCGAGCCGATTGCAGTCGGTTTGCGGCAGAACGAGCCGGCGTTGCTGGGCGCGGTCAACAAGGCGCTTGAAGCAATGGAGCAAAGCGGCGAGATGAGCAGCATCTTCGAGAAGTGGCTCGGACCGAAGACGCCTTACGGACTCACGCGAACCGAGAAGGTGACGCCGATCAATCAGCTCAAGTTCACGCCGGTGTCCTGAAGTGGCATATAAGGTCGTGGTGATGGGCGTGTCGGGATCGGGCAAGTCGACACTCGCGCGCCGTCTCGCTCAGGCGCTCAACGGTAGCTTCGTCGAAGGGGACGACCATCACGCGGAGGAAAGTCGGGATAAGATGCGCCGAGGCATTGCGTTGTGCGACAGTGATCGCGAACCCTGGTTGGATCGGTTGTCGGCATGTATGCACACGAAGGCCGACACGACTGTCCTCTCGTGTTCTGCGTTGAAACGAAGCTACCGTGCGCGCTTGCGCGCCAGCGTGGACGACCTGAATTTCGTGTTCCTCGACATCTCGTTGTCTGAAGCCATCGAACGAGTCTCGCAACGACGTGGCCATGAGTTTCCGGCCTCTCTGGTTGCCGATCAGTTCGCGGCGCTGGAGTCGCCGGCCGGTGAAGGCCGCGTGCTGTGTCTGTCTGCCGGGCAGGCGCTCGGACGCAATGTCGCCGAGGCCGTGCGATGGATCCGCGCGGAGACGGAACAGAGTGTAGGGCACTGAATGAACAAGGAGTCGAGTTGAAAAACAATCTGGAGATGTTCGATCTTTCTGGCCGCCGTGCGCTGGTCACAGGATCGAGTACGGGAATTGGCTTTGCCCTCGCCAAGGGACTGGCGAGCGCGGGCGCGGAAGTCGTGCTGAATGCGCGCAACGAGGCGCGCCTGGCGGAAGCCGTCGGGCGTTTGCGCAAAGAAGGCGCAACAGTCCGTGCAGCAAGATTCGACGTGACGTCGCCCGAGGAAGTCAAGGCGGCCGTCGCGGGTATCGAGCAGGATGTCGGCGCAATCGACATCCTTGTCAACAATGCCGGGATGCAGCGCCGCGCGCCGCTCGAGCAGTTCTCGCACGAACAGTGGGAAGAACTGATGAAGACCAACGTCGAGAGCGTGTTTCTGGTGGGCCAGACGGTCGCGCGGTACATGATCGAGCGCAAGCGCGGCAAGATCATCAACATCTGTTCAGTACAGAGCGAGCTGGGTCGTCCGAGCATTGCTGCTTATACCGCGAGCAAAGGCGCAGTGAAGATGCTGACCAAAGGCATGGCGATCGACTGGGGCCAGCACGGCATCCAAGCGAACGGCCTGGGGCCCGGGTACTTCAAGACTGAATTGACGGAAGCGCTCGTGAACGACGAGAAATTCAGCAGCTGGTTGATTGGCCGTACGCCTTCGCGTCGCTGGGGCGATGTTGAGGATCTTGTCGGCGCGGCGGTGTTTCTGGCGAGCAATGCGTCGAACTTCGTCAACGGTCATATTCTGTATGTGGATGGTGGCGTGACG
Organism: Trinickia symbiotica; assembly: GCF_003028655.1. Lineage (GTDB taxonomy): Bacteria > Pseudomonadota > Gammaproteobacteria > Burkholderiales > Burkholderiaceae > Trinickia > Trinickia symbiotica_A. Next base: position 45,640 of record NZ_PYUC01000005.1, on the reverse strand, counting down.
GCAACGCTCTAGCTTCGTGCCGCTACCTGATTCAATCAACCTCCTGTCGGGGTTTGCTAGACTGCGGCGCATTGACGCCAGAAGCAATCGTCGACGTCATTACGCCGTTCGAAGAGACGCACTGGAGTACAGCGAGATGACCGTGCGCGATGCTGACGGACGTGTTTGGCGACTTCAGGCGCCGGCCAAGGCTGATTGATAAGGAGGGTCCATGAGCGAAGTACGGGACGACGGCCCGGAGAGCACAGCCGCACGGGTCGCATTGTGGCGAGCCCTTCATGTTCGGATCGATGCACCGCCGCACGTGCTCGATGACGAGATTGGTCTTCGGCTGCTTGCACCGGATCCCGGCTGGCGGCAGCGTGGCGACATGAATCCCGAGTTCACTCGCCCATTTCGCGCATCGATCGTCGCGCGCGCTCGCTTCATCGAGGATTTTGTCGTCGAGCAAGCAGCGCACGGACTAACGCAGTACGTGATCCTAGGTGCTGGCCTCGACAGCTTTGCGCAGCGACGGCCGGACATTGCCGCTGGCTTGACGGTCTTCGAAGTCGATCGACCCGGCCCGCAGAGGTGGAAGCGTCGGCGCTTGACTGACCTCGGCTTCGGCGTGCCCGATTGGTTGCGTTTCGTGCCCGTCGACTTCGAAGCGGGCGGATCGTGGCGAGAGGGGCTGGCGGCAGCCGGCTTCGATACAGGCAAGCCGGCCGTCGTAGTCTCGACGGGCGTCAGCATGTATCTGACGAAGGAGGCAAACGCGGCGGCGCTGCGTGAAGTCGCGGCGCTCGCACCCGGGTCGACGCTTGCAATGACATTCCTGCTTCCGCTGGAATTGGCGGACCCGGACGTGCGGCCGGGGCTCGAAATGGCCGCCAAGGGTGCGCAAGCGAGCGGCACGCCGTTCATCAGCTTCTTCACGCCGGCACAGATGTTGGAATTGGCCAAGGAGAGTGGCTTCACGGCCGCACTGCACGTGTCGGCAGACGACCTGACGCAGCGCTACTTCGCCGGCCGATCCGACGGCCTTCGTCCACCGAGCAACGCCGAAGAACTGCTAATCGCGACGACGTAGCTCAGAAGGCCACACGAACTACGACGAATATGGCCGCTCCCGCGGCGATCAGCAACAGCGCATTGATGCGCGTGCGCATCACGCAGACGGTCGAAACGGCTGCAAGCGCACGCGCCAACCATCCGCCTTCGAGTCCCTGCAGCAGCACATAGACCGAAGCGAGCAGCATGCCGGCCGCCACCGGCCGCAGTCCCGCTTCGAGCGCGATCTGCCAGCGCGCGCCTTGATGACGTCGCCAAAGGTGAGCGACACCGTAGATGAGGAACGCCGTCGGGCCGAATAGCGCGAGCGTCGCAATGACAGCGCCCCAAAGTCCCGCGACCTGCCAGCCGATCAGCGTCGCTAGCAGCGAGCCCGGGCCCGGCGCCATTCGCGCAATGGCGAAGTCGTTCATGAATTGGTCGGTCGTCATCCAATGATGGACATCGACCACCTGCCGCTGGATGTCCGCGATGATGGTTTGCCCGCCGCCGATCGTGGCGATCGAAAGCGGTGCGAATAGGGCGGCCAGTGCCGCGTAACGGCTGCTGCTCGACATCAGCGTTCGGCTCCCGACGATGCCGAGCCTGCACGCCAGTACTCGAGCGCAACGCTCACGCTTCCCGCGGCCAATACCGTCCAGACGAGCGGCCAATGCAGGAAGGCCACCGCGATGAACGTCAGGGCCGCCACCAAGAAGGGAAATATGCGGTGCGGCAGACGGCGCACGGCGGTTAGTGCCATCGATATCGATAGCCCGATCGCGGCAGCGGCTGCGCCTGCGAGCGCGACATGCGTCAAGGCGAAACGCGTGAGCGCCGAGAACAATACGCCGAGCAAGATAATGAGAAAGGCCGGAGGAATAATGATGCCGGCAAAGCCGGCGACCGCGCCGCGCCAACCGCACAAACGATAGCCGATCCAGATCGCGAGGTTTTTCACATTGACGCCCGGGAGCGCTTGAGAGAGCGCCAGGCCGTTGAGAAACTCATCTTCGTCGATCCAATGGCGTACGTCGACGAACTCGCGCATCATCCGACCGCTGAGGCCGCCGCCAAAACTGGTCAGCCCGATCTGCGAAAAAACCAGAAAAAGCATCGACACACCGGGGCGAGGCGCGCCGCTCGTCAGCGGCTCAGACGGATCGGCGGGTTTCGGGTCGAGCATGGATTTCGCTGGCTGTGATGAAACGACTGCGATGGTACCGCCGATGCCTGACGATTTGCTTCCGGCTCCTTTGCGGGCCATGACCGGTGGTCGAAGCGTAGAAAGGGGCGGTCATCAAGCTCGGCACGTGCGTTGATGATGGGCGGCTGCTTCAGTTCGACAAATCTCATGGCACGGACCAGGCTGGCTTGCCTCACGTTTCCTTGCAAAGGAAGCGGCGGCGGATAAGCGCGATTCGCATCGAGGTCGCTGTCGGCGTCGTCCGACGTCTCGGAGGACAGCGCTTGTCCGACACTGATACCCAACGTAAACCCTTCGCTTTCGAAGTAGTCGGTGAACGACAGAAACTGCAGGAACCAGACTATGCAGAGGACCGCGAGTGTCCCCATCGCCATGAGCGAAGCCCCGAAAAACGTTCTGTTCAATGGTTTGCTCCCTTGTACCGTGAGATTTGCCCCACGTCGCGAGCGTAATGGTGCCGGTATTCCTTGGGGTCGCAAGGCAAAAATACGGCGATCTTCGGCGTGGTGATTACAAAATCTTGCCCATTCTCGAATAGGCTCAATCGCCGCAGCGGCTAAAGAGCGCACCAGCCTGAGCCGCCCAGCCTGGGCTGCGGGATGCACGCCAACGTCGCGTCAAATCTGAAATCAATTGCTCGCCTTCCTTTGCACGCGCCATGGCAAGGCAACTGACGATCTGGGATAATGACGTGCTATCTATCGATAGCGATAGCTTCTTCCGGACAAATCAAACGCTCATGGCTGCAATGCCGGCTGCACCCGACCTTTCATTTCTCCATCCACTGATCACACACGCATTGAACGGGCGAAACAGCCGCGGAACTCGCGCCTACGCTCCCGCGATCGCAACGACGCGCGGAGGCGGCAATGGAGGGTACTGAAGGGCTCTCCGCGCCGGCTCGCGCCGCTTCCCCCGTCCGCTCGTTTCGCGAATTGCTGCTGGCGATGCTCGGCATCGGGCTCGTCAATATGCTCGTGGCGCTCGATCAAACGGTCGTCAGCACGGCATTGCCCTCGATCGTCGCCGACCTGAAGGGCGCGGAATACTATGCATGGATTGCGAGTGTCTATTTGCTCGCATCGGTCGTCTCCGTACCCATCTTCGGCCGGCTCGGCGACTACTTCGGCCGCAAGGGTTTCGTCATCGCGTCGATCACGACCTTTACGCTCGCATCCGCGCTATGCGGACTCGCCCTGAACGTCGAGACGCTCGTGTTCGCGAGAGCGCTGCAGGGCATCGGCGGCGGAATGATGGTCGGCACCGCCTTCGCCTCGATCCCCGATCTCTTTCCCGATCCGCACGCCCGTGTGCGCTGGCAGGTCGTCATGGCGGGGTCCTATGGGATCGCCACGGCGGCCGGACCGTTTCTCGGCGGATTCCTTAGTTCTACTTATGGTTGGCGCTCGACGTTTCTCGTCAACCTGCCGGTGGGTCTCGCCGGCCTTTACATTGTGATTCGCTATTTGCCGCGTATCGAGCACGGGGGCAAGGCGCGCGCGAAGCTCGATTGGCTCGGCGCGGCCTTTTTGTCGGTGCTGCTTGCGTCGCTGCAAATGGGCATCGAGCGGTTGCCGACGAACGGATTTGGCTTATCGACGCTGACGTTCTGCGCAATAGCGATCGGTTCATGCATCGCGCTGTACGCGTGGGAAAAGCGGCATGCCCAGCCGATTTTGCCGATCGACTTGTTTGCAGACCGCAATCTCGTGCTGCTGTTTCTGCTTTCGTTCGCCGCCGGTTTCGCGATGTTTTCGATGTTGTTCTTCATGCCGCTGCTGCTGCAGACCGGTTTCGGCATGACGCCTCAGGCGGCGGGGCTCGCGGTGACGCCGCTCCCGGTTTGTCTCGCGCTCGGCAGCATGGTGAACACGCGGATCGTCACGCGTCTGCGCGTACCGATGTCGATCGTCACGCTCGGCTATGCGTTGATCGGCGCGGGCTGCTTCGGGGCGACGCTGCTCGGCGGGACGAGCCCACACCTGTTGGGCGCAGTCTCGATGGCCGCGGCAGGCGTCGGGCTCGGCTTCATTCTCAACAACCTGAATGTCTTCTCGCAGGAACTGAGCGGGCGCACGCGCTTTGGCATTATCACGGGCCTTATTCAGTCGACCCGAATGGTCGGCGGCATGCTCGGGACCGCCACAATCGGCACGCTTGTCGCACGCAGTCTCGCGCGCGTCGTGGCGGACGCCAATCACGCCGCGCTCGAACAAGGGCAAAGCGCCGTCGTGCGTGCGATCCATATGGGTTTTGCGATCGACGTAGTCGTCATGTGCGGTGCGGTCTATTGCACGCGGCGTCTCGTCGGCGTGCGGCTGCGCCGATCCTCCGTGCAGAGTCCATTGGCGGAATGACGGTGCGCCGCGCCGCGGCGGCCACGCCTGGCTGAGCGTGAGCCGAGCCGCGTGCGTGGCCCGGCCGATGCGACAATTCGATTTTGCAATCCCTCATCGCCAAGGAATTCTCCGATGTCGTCCACCTCTTCGAAACTGCCCCGCGTACTGCTCACGAACGACGATGGAATCGATGCCCCCGGTCTTGCCGCACTCGAGGCGGTCGCGGCCGAGCTCGCGGACGAGGTCTGGGTCGTGGCGCCCGAGCATGATCAGAGCGGCACGTCCCATTCGATCAGCCTGCATTCGCCGTTGCGCGTCAGTCGACAAGGCGACCGGCGGTTCGGCGTCGCGGGCACGCCCGGCGATTGTGTCGTGATGGCCGTGCGTCATCTGATGGTGGACCATCCGCCGACGCTCGTGCTTTCCGGCATCAACCGCGGCGGCAATCTCGGTGTCGAGACGATGTTTTCGGGGACGGTCGGCGCCGCGATGACGGGTCTCTTGCTCGGACTTCCTTCGATCGCGTTGAGCCAGACTTTTACTGATAGCAAGAAGGTGCGGTGGGATACGGCACGCGCGCTTGCGCCCGGCGTCATTCGTCGGTTGCTCGATGTATCCCACGCGGAGCCCGTTTGCCTCAATGTGAACTTACCCGATGTCGATGCGGCCGCGGCGGGGCCATTGTCGGTCACGCGCCAAGGCCCCGGCCTCGTGCAAGGGATCAATGTGCTGCCGAACGTCGATCCTCGCGGCATCGACTATTTCTGGATGCGATTCCAGCGTGGTCCACGTGAGAACGGGCCGGATACGGAGACGGCGGTCGTGGCCGCCGGCGGTATCTCCGTCACGCCGCTCGCATTCGAGCGTACGGACGAGCGTGCGTTCACGGTGCTTGCCGACGCGTTGCGGACTGACTGATTGAGCGGCGAGCGGGCGGGCGCCTCGCGCGAGCCCGGTATGCGTACCGGCTTGACGCGGCAATGCCCGAAGCGCCTCAGAACGAAGCGGCGAAGCGGCAGTTCGCCCATGGATTCGTCTAAGGGTAAACAACTAGGTATAAACCCTAGATCGTGCTATGATTGGCGCTCGTATAGGTAAGCCAGTCGTCACGTCCCGATGAAAACCTTCGAAAAAATTGCCTTTTCGCTCGTCACGATGTTCGGTCTGATGTGCTTTGCTGTCGTCGTCTACGGCAGCAGTCCCGATGCGCGCGATGCGGTTCATGAAGTGATCCACGCCAGCGAGAATTGGCCGGCTTCCGCTTGCTCGATGAGCCCCACCGACCCGTGCACGATGTATTGGCTCAACTGAGCGGCTCATCGCTTCTCCGCCATTGCTGTTGGCTACTGCTTCGGGCGCGAATCGCCCGGAGTTCGCCCTCTCGCCTCGTCTGTCGCGTCGTGCAACAACCGTAGGGTGCGGCGTCCAATGAGGCGCCGCGCGCTTTTCGACGCCCCTGCTGTAATCGCCTAGGTCTTCTGTTCGAGATTCGCGCCGAATAGCGGCCACGGTTTAGAAGGCCAGCGACTCCTCAGTACTTTCCCGCGTTTTGTCAAAGAAGTGAACGGCCCGCGTAGCGGCGCCGTCTCACCGCCGTCGCCACGGTCCACGATCGGCGCCGACTTCGGCTGCGCCGATGAGTTTCCGAGAACGAAGCATTCGGAAATTGTCACTTGTTCGCGCCTTTATGGCTTCTTAGGATCGGTTGGACCAGTCGCGATGTAGCGCGCGCCGCCGATGAAAGAGCTCGCTTGCATCGATTTCCCTTGGACTTTTCGGGTCTCTTCGACATGATCGATGCAAACACGAGTCGTCGCGCGCGTCTTAGGGTATTCGTGCTGCTCTATGCGGGGTTCTGCATCTCGTATATCGACCGGGCGGCTATTTCCATCTCGCTGGTTCATATCGGAAGGGACTTTCATCTGAGTCCCGCGGCGCTCGGTGTCGTGTTGAGCGCGTTCTACCTGAGCTATGCCGCGATGCAGATTCCCGGGGGATGGATCGCCGATCGCTGGGGCAGCAAAAGCGTTGTCGTCGCCTCGATCGCATTCTGGTCGCTCTTTACCCTCTTGACGGGGTTTGCCTGGTCCCTCGTCTCGCTGATCGTCATTCGCTTCGTTTTCGGACTGGGCGAGGGCGGATATCCGTCCGCATCGGTGAAAGGCATCGCCGAGACCTATCCGCGCGCGGACCGACCCAAATTGACGGCGCTGCTCGTCTCGTCCAATTACGTCGGGAGCTTCATCGCGCCGCTCGTCGTTGCGCCGCTCGTTCTCGCATTGGGTTGGCGGCATGCGTTTGCCGCGATCGGCATCGCGGGCATCGTCTTCGCTCTCGTCTATCTGCTCTTCGTGAAGGGGACGGGGCGCACGCGGGCAAGCGCGAGTGCGGGCGATGTGGCCGCCTCGATGGCGGCTACCGGCACCGCACGGCGAGAAGCGGCAACGACCCGCGCATTGCTGAAGATGCCGCTGATGTGGAAGATCCTGACGGTCTGGTTCGGAATGGGAATCGTTAACAAGGGCCTCGACGCATGGATGCCTGCGTATCTGCTGACCGTGCGCCATCTCGACTTGAAGGCCGTCGGAATGCTGACGCCGTTGCCGTTCGTCGCCGCCAGCATTTCGACGGCGCTCGGGGGATGGGTGATGACCCGCTTCTTCGACGGCAAGGAGAAGCTGTTGACGATGGGCTGCTGCGCGGTGACGGGCTTCTTTCTCTACAAGATGTATACGGCTCAGTCGGTTGCGGGAGTCATTGCGTTCCAGTCGATCGTGTATTTCTTCAAGTCGGTCGTGCTGGCTGTCGTGATGGCCCTGCCGACGAAGATCCTGCCGCAGCGGCTCGTCGGAACAGGAATAGGGATGGTCAACTTCGGCGGGCAGCTGGCCGGATTCGTCGCGCCGCTCGTGATGGGGTTGCTCGTTTCGCTCTACCACAGCTTCGATGCGGCATTCGCATTCCTGATAGCCGCGACTGTCGTCGCCACGTTGGTCAGCCTCTCCATTCAGACCAGCAAGATACGCGACGTGCACGCAGCAACTGCGCAGGAGGCCTGACGCTCCGCTCGCGGTTCACTCGCTTGCATGCGCGAATCGCCGGCGTTGCTTTGGCCGCGCACGATGAGGCTATGATGTGTGCATTCTCATCGACGCGATGATTGCCTATGAGCGCCCGAATCCTGCAGGAGGCCGCAGTTCGCTATTTCCTCGAAGTCGTCAACACGGGGTCGATCAGCGATGCGGCGAATCGCCTGCACGTCGTGCCTTCGGCCGTCAGCCGTCAGATCAGTCGGCTCGAAAGCGAGCTGAACGTGACGCTCTTCGAGCGGCAATCGCGCGGCATGGTGCCGAGCAAGGCGGGCGAACTGCTGGCTGCCTACGCGCGTCGCTCGCTGCTCGACGCGGAGCAAGTGACGATCGAGATCGAGGCGTTGCGCGACGACGCCGAGCATGCGATTCGGGTCGCCTGCACCGAGGGATTCGTGGGCGGCTTTCTGCCACGGGCGATGAGCGACTTTCGGCGCGCCGAGCCGGCCGCCCGCTTCGAGCTCGTCGTCGATTCGGCGAGCGGTGTCACGCGGCGCGTGCGCGAGGCCGATGTCGACGTCGGGCTCACGTTCAGCTTCGGCCCGGCCGCCGACATTCACGTCGCTCATGCACTGCCGTCCCCGATCCTCGCGGTCGTGGCCGCCGGGCATCCGCTCGCATCGGCGCAATCGGTGTCGTTTCGCGAACTGCTCACCTATCCGCTCGCGATTCCGGGACCGAACTCGACGTTGCGCAAACTGATCGACATCTATTGCAGCCGGGAAGGGACCACCTATAAGAGCGTGCTCAGCAGCGAGACGCTGGAGGCGTTGCTTCGCTTCACCCTTGCCAGCAATGCGATCACGTTCTGCGGCGAGCTCGTCATCCGCGATCGGCTGGCATCCGGGCAACTGATCGCCGTGCGCGTCCCCGAGCTCGCTGTCAGCGATAGGACGGTCGAGGTGCAGACGCTGGCGCGGCGGCAAATACCTCCGTTGTTGCAAGCGTTCATCGATTTGCTCGGCCGTGAGCTGATTGCCGATGGGGCCGGCGCCGTTGTCCAAAAGTAACGGCTCCCTTCGCGAATCGTCACTGGTTCATCCGCGGCGGTTCCGATACATTCGGAGCGATCTTTCTCCGCGAGGAATACGCAGAAGATGTCCGATACTCATGAATTGCTCGGTGCGAGCGCGGTCGCGCTCAGCGCGATGCTCGATACGCGTCGCATTTCGGCTATCGAACTGCTCGAGGCCTGCATCGAGCGTATCGAAGCGCTGAACCCCAAGATCAACGCGTTTACGGCGACCTGCTATGCGCGCGCACGCCGCGAGGCCGCCGCCGCCGATGCCGATTTCGCCAGAGGCGAGCGCAAGGGGCCGTTGCAGGGGTTGCCGATCGGCATCAAGGATCTCGAAGAAACCGAAGGACTCCTAACGACCTACGGATCGCCGCTATTTCGCGATCACGTGCCTTCGATGGACAACGTCTTTGTCAGGCGTCTGCGCGAAGCCGGGGCAATCGTAGTCGGCAAGACCAACGTGCCGGAAATGGGCGCTGGAGCGAACACGTTCAATCCCGTTTGGGGCGCGACGGGCAATCCGTTCGATCCGCGCCTCAATGCCGGCGGCTCGTCGGGCGGCTCGGCGGCCGCGTTGGCTGTCGATATGGTGCCGATCGCGAGCGGATCCGATACGGGCGGCTCGCTGCGCATTCCGGCGGCCAAGTGCGGCGTGGTCGGCTTGAGGACATCGCCGGGGTTGGTGCCGAGCGAACGAAAGCCGCTCGGGTGGACGCCGCTCGCGGTGGTCGGGCCGATGGCGCGCAATGTCGAGGATGCGTGGCTGCAATTGGCCGCCACCGCCGGCATGTCGGGCACCGATCCATTGAGCTATCCGCTTCCGATGCCGCAAGCTGGGCAAGATGGCGCATTGCCGTGCGCGGAACTCTCGCGATTGCGCGTCGGCTACACGGAAGACTTCGGTGTTTGCGAAGTCGACGATGCCATTCGAGAAGTGTTCCGCGCGAAGGTGCGTGCGCTGAGCACTCACTTCGCGCTGTGCGAGCCCGTCGATTTCGACCTGGCGGATGCCCACCGCACATTCGATGTGCTGCGCGCGGAGGCATTCGTCGCGGGCCTGCAGGAAGCCTACGAGCGCGATCCCGATTCTCTCGGGCCTAATCCGCGCGCGAACTACGAGATGGGCGCGAGCCTGTCGCTACGCGATTGCGTGTGGGCTCATGCGGCGCAAACACGCTTGTTCCGGCAATTCCAGCGACTTTTCGACCGCTACGATCTGATCTTGTCGCCGACGACGCCCGTTTCGCCGTTTCCCTGGGCGCAGCCTCATGCGAAGGCGATCAATGGTGTCACGCTCGACAACTATTACCGGTGGCTCGCCCTGACGTACGTCGTGACGCTCGTCACGAACCCCGCCTTGTCGCTGCCATGCGGCCTCGATCATGCGGGCATGCCGTTCGGCTTGCAGGTCATCGGGCGTTTTCGCGGCGATTTCGAGCTGTTGAGCGCCGCGCGCGCATTGGAGGCGGTCTGCGATGCATCGCCTCTCACGCGCCGCCCCAAACCCGATATCGCCCGTCTCCTGCGCTCGGATGTCGATTTGCGGACGCTCGTCACGCATCCGCCGGGGCAGGGTGGTGCTGCGGGCACGAAGGCCGCCGCCGCCGTTTGATCGGACCGAAGTCATCGAGACAACCGCCCGTCTGCGCGCTGGTCGGCGGCGGCGCGATCATCTGCTGCGCGAAGGGCGCCTCGCGCTTCGCGGCGGCGCCGTCGAGGCGCGCACGACGAGCCGCGGCTGCGAGGTTTCGTAGAGGACCGGCGTCATGTCGGATGACCGTGTGCCGGCCGCGATCAGTTCCCGCAGCAGCGTGACGGCGAGCTCGGCCGCCTCGGCTGTCGGTACCGCGACCGTCGTCAAGGCGGGACGCGACTCGCGGGCGAGCTGAATGTCGGTGATGCCGGTGACCGACAGATCTCCCGGCACCGCAAGCCCGAGATCGGCGGCGGCGTGAATGGCGCCGAGCGCGGGCAGATCGTTCGTCGTGAAGAGCGCCGTGATCTCGGGGTTGGCGCTCAGAAGTTCATGCGCGGCCGCATAGCCGCCTTGGACCGTGTCGGGCGCGTGCCGGACATGCTCGGCGTGGACCGTCAACCGAGCCGCTTCCATCGCGGCGACGAACCCTTCATAGCGCGGCGTGTGGATTCCCGAGACCTTGCTGCCGACGATCGCGCCGATCCGGCGATGGCCGAGCTCGATCAGGTGCGAGGCGGCCAGCCGGCCCGCCAGCGCGAAATCGACCGCGACGCTCGGCAGCCCCGGCGGATCGTTCGGCTTCTCCCACATGCAGAGCACGACGGGGGTGCCGCGCGCCTCGGTCAGACGCAAATCGGCGAAGTCGAGGTTCGCGTTCATCACGAGCACGCCTTCCGAAAGCGTGCCCGCGATTTGATCGAGATAGGCGCGACCCATCAGCGGATCTTCGTTCGTATTGCAGATGATGACGAAGTGACCGCTCGCGCGCGCGGCGCGCTCGACGGCAAGCGCGAACTCCGGGTAGAACGGATTGGCGATGCTCGAAACCATCAAGGCGAGCGTCGGTGCGCGCCCTTCGGCCAGCGCGCGTGCCGCCAGGTGCGGGCGGTAGCCGAGCGCGTCGATGGCATCGAGCACGCGCTGGCGAGTCTCGGCGCCGACGCGCCCGCGACTGCGCAGGACGTTCGATACGGTGGCGGGCGTCACGCCGGCGTGACGAGCGACTTCATTGATCGTGGTCATTTCAGTGCGTGCGTCGCTGGCTCGAGGGAGACGGCAGGGAATGACGCGTGCATGGGGATTGTTTCATTATTTGGGACGCCTAACCAAAGTTTGCAGATCGCCCGAACTATCGGCACCATGCGGACACAGACGAACGAACGATATCGGAGACAGCTTTGCAGGGCAGGGGGCTTGGGCAGGTGCGAAAGGCGCAGCTCCAGTCAGCGGCTTGCAGGGCACACCACAGGCACGATCTCTCGCCCAGAGGTCGCTTTTAAGCACCTGTTGGTTAAGCGCTTAATCTCCGACTTCGACCGATTAAATCACGGAGTCGATGCAATGGCGAGCATTTCGTTGAAAGGCGTGAGCAAAGCGTACGGCGAGGCCGCTCCGGTCGTGCGGAACGTCGACCTGGAGATTGGCGCCAACGAGTTCTGCGTGTTTCTCGGCCCATCGGGTTGCGGCAAATCCACGTTGCTGCGAATGATTGCCGGCTTGGAGGACCTGACGGAAGGCGAGGTGGCGATCGGCTCGCGCGTGGTGAACGACGTGCCGGCCGCCGAGCGTGGCGTCGCGATGGTGTTTCAAAGCTACGCGCTGTTTCCGCATATGACGGTCTTCGAGAACATGGCGTTCGGGCTCAAGCTAGCCAAGACACCGAAGGCCGAAATCGACCGGCGCGTGCGCGAAGCCGCGCGCGTCCTGCAGCTCGAAACGTTGCTCGACAGGCGGCCGAAGGCGCTCTCGGGCGGGCAGCGCCAGCGCGTCGCGATCGGGCGGGCGATCGTGCGCGAGCCCGGCGTGTTTCTTTTCGACGAGCCGCTCTCGAATCTCGATGCGACGCTGCGCGGGCAGACGCGCGTCGAAATTGCACGGCTTCACCGGCAGTTCGCGAAGGCGAGCGTCGTCTATGTGACGCACGACCAGATCGAGGCGATGACGCTCGCCGACAAAATCGTGCTTCTCCATACGGGCAACGATACCCAACGATACGGCAGCATCGCGCAGATCGGCGCGCCGCTCGAGCTCTATCATCGGCCCGCGAGCCGGTTCGTTGCCGGTTTCATCGGCTCGCCCCGAATGAACTTCCTGCCGGCGACGATCGAGTCGGCCGATTCGACGGGCGTCACGGTCATGCTCTTGCGCACGAGCGAGCGTGTGCGCCTTCCGCTCGATGGCAGCGCGTTGGAAAGCGGTCAGCCCGTGACACTCGGCGTGCGGCCCGAACACCTTAGGCTCGGCGATGCCGTCGACGATAAGGAGTCCTCATCATCGACCGCCGGGCTCGCAGCGGGTGGCGGCGATACGCTGCGCCTGACTCGCCCGATCGCGCTCGTCGAACGGCTCGGCGAGCAAAGCTACGTGCATCTCGATCAGCCTGACGGCGCGGTCCTGATCGCGAAGGTCTCCGGCAACGCGCTCGTTGCGCGAGGCGAGCGCGCGTCGTTCGCGGCCGATGCGTCGGCTTGCCATCTTTTCACCGAGGACGGCTTTGCGGTCAGGCCGCTTCATCCCCAACGATCCGAACACTACGCTTGAGGACAACGATGCATCTCGGAGTCTGCTATTACCCGGAACATTGGCCGCAGTCGATGTGGGAAGACGACGCCCGGCGCATGAAGGCGCTCGGGATCGCGCGCGTGCGCATCGCGGAGTTTGCCTGGAGCAGGATCGAGCCGTCGCCGGGCGAATTCGATTGGGCATGGCTCGATCGCGCCGTCGATACGCTCGGTCGCGCCGGCCTCGAGATCGTCATGTGCACGCCGACGGCGACGCCGCCGAAATGGCTCATCGACAAGCATCCCGACATCCTGCCCGTCGGCGCCGACGGCCGTCCGCGCGTCTTCGGCTCGCGCCGGCATTACGATTTCTCGTCGCCGTCCTACTTCGAAGCCGCGCGTCGCATCTGCACGGCTGTCGCCGCGCGCTACGGACGGCATCCGGCCGTGGCCTTCTGGCAGACGGATAACGAATACGGCTGCCATCAAACCGTCGTCAGTTACTCGTCCGCGGCCGTCACTCGCTTTCGCGATTGGCTGCGCGCGCGATACGGTTCGATCGACGCGCTCAATCGTGCCTGGGGAACCGTATTCTGGAGCATGGAGTATCGCGACTTCGATGAGATCGACGCGCCGGTTTCGACCGTCACCGAAGCGCATCCGTCGCATCGGCTCGACTACCGCCGTTTCGCTTCCGACGAGCTCGTGCGTTTCAACCGCATGCAGGTCGAGATCATCCGCGAGCATTCGCCGGGCCGGCCCGTCGCGCACAACTTCATGCAGCTTTTCACCGAGTTCGACCATTACAAGGTGGCGGCCGATCTCGACATCGCGACGTGGGACAGCTATCCGCTCGGCGCGCTCGAGGAGCTCTGGTTCGATCCGGCCGTGAAGTCACGCTGGCTGCGTACAGGGCATCCCGATTTCGCTTCGTTCAATCACGATGTCTATCGCGGCATGTCGAAGCTGCCGTTCTGGGTCATGGAGCAGCAGCCAGGCCCCGTCAACTGGGCGCATTGGAATCCGTCGCCGCTGCCGGGCATGGTGCGGCTGTGGAGCTGGGAGGCATTCGCGCATGGCGCCGGTTGCGTGTCGTATTTCCGTTGGCGGCAGGCGCCGTTTGCGCAAGAGCAGATGCATGCAGGGCTCAATACGCCCGACAACCGGCTCGATCTCGGCGGCACGGAGGCGGGCCGCGTTGCTGACGAAGTCAAGGCGTTGCTCGAGGCACAGCAGGGTGCGACGGCCGAGGTGCGCGGCCAAGTTGCGCTCGTCTATGACTACACGGCCAAGTGGCTCTTCGAAGTCCATCCGCAAGGCGCCGATTTCCACTACCCGCGCTTCGCGTTCGAGTACTACTCGGCGCTGCGATCGCTGGGCCTCGACGTCGATATCGTATCGGCGGATGCGCCGCTCGACGGCTATCGGATGATCGTCGTGCCGCCGCTGCCGATCGTCCCGTCGGATTTCGCCGCGCGGCTCGCGCGCTCCGGCGCGCAGATCGTCATCGGGCCGCGAACCGGCTCGAAGACCGTCGATCTGCAGATTCCGCCGAATCTGCCGCCCGGCGTGCTCGCGGACGCTTTATCGTTGCGCGTATGGCGCGTCGAATCGTTGCGGCCGAACGTGACGGCCGCCGTTCGCGAGAAGGATGCGGGTGAGGACTCGCGCATCGGACATGGCCGGCATTGGCGCGATCTCGTCGAGCTTGCCGACGGCGCACGGCACGACGTGCGCGCCGTCTTCGACGATGGCCATCCGGCGTACGTTCGGTGCGGCGCGTTTCATTATTTCGCGAGCGTTTTCGACGAGGCATTGACGACACGCTGGTTCTCGGAGATTGCGGCCGCGGCGGGACTGTCAGTGACGCCGCTCGCGGATAGCGTACGCGTGAGCCGCCGCGGCGGACTCACCTATGTTTTCAATTATGGCGACCGTCCTCATTTGATCGAAGGCGTCGATGCGCCGGCGTTCATCCTGGGCACGGGCGAGGTTGAGCCGCGCGGTGTGTCGGTCTACCGAACCACACAAGGTTGACGGACGTCGGTTGCGCCGACGTCCGACATCGAGGAAGTAGTTAAAGGTCGCGAGAGACCGCATGTGGCCGCAAAGCGAGGCCCACAACATCAAAGGAGACACGCATGAAGCATTCCTCAATCCGCTCGCGTTTCGGCCGCACCGCCATTGCGGCCGCCCTCTTCGCGGCCGCGACCGCCGGGTCCTGGTACGCGAACGATGCGCAGGCCGGCGAGCTCGATATCAACATTGCCTACAAGGGGGCGAGTCAGCGCGCGGTTTGGCAGAAGGTGCTCGACGAGTTCAAGGCGGCGCATCCCGATATCGATGTGAAAGTCGCGTTCGTCGAGGAAGAAGCCTACAAGGTGCAGCTCCCGTCCTGGCTCACGACCGTGTCGCCCGATATCGTCAACTGGCATGACGGCGAGCGGATGGCCTATTACGCGAAGCGCGGCCTCTTCGACGACCTGAGCGGCCAGTGGAACAAGGACGGCTGGGACGGCATGTATGCGTCGACGAAGGAAGCGTCCTCGTATAAGGGCAAGCAGTACGCGGCGCCCACCTTCTACTATTCGTGGGGCCTCTTCTATCGAAAGGACTTGTTCCAGAAGGCCGGCATTGCTTCGGAGCCCAAAACGTGGCCTGAGTTTCTCGACGCTTGCAAGAAGCTGAAAGCGGCGGGCATTACGCCGATCGCAGTGGCGGGGCGCGATGCATGGACGCTCGCCGGCTGGTTCGACTATCTCGACTTGCGGCTGAACGGCAACGCGTTTCATCAAAAGCTGATGGCGGGCGAAGTGCCTTATACCGACCCGCGCGTGAAGAAGGTCTATACGACGTGGAAGCAGCTGCTCGACGATCACGACTTCATCGACAATTCGCTCTCGTACGATCTCGATTCCGCGCAGCCGTTCCTGTTCCAGGGCAAGGCGGCGATGATGCTGATGGGCACGTTCATCAGCGCGGGCTTCCCGGCCGAAGTGAAGCCGAAAATGGGCTACTTCCAGTTCCCGGTCATCGATCCCAACGTGCCGACGGCTGAAGACGGTCCGGTCGAATCGCTGCACATTCCGGCGCATGCGAAGCATAAGGCCGAGGCGCAGGCGTTCCTCGCCTTCACGGAGACGCCGAAGATCAGTGCGGAGCTGGCTTACGGGATGGGCTCGCTGCCGGCGAACAGTCAGTCCACCGAGCCTGAAGACCCGATTTCGAAGGTCGGCTTCCAGATCCTCTCGAACACGAAGGGCGGCATCGCGCAGTTCTATGATCGCGATATGACGAAGGAGATGGCGGACGAGGGCATGAAGGGCATGCAGCAGTTCGTCGCCGATCCGACGAAGCTCGATGACGTCCTGGCGCAACTCGAGCAGGCACGCAAGCGGATCTACAAGAAGTAGGCTTATGCATCGCGGCGGCCTTGCGCCGCCGCCGTCAGCAGGAGAAGGTCGTGTCGCACTCGGTTACTCGTCGAAGCATCCCTGCCGCACCCGACGGCGCGGACTACTCCGCGCCGGCTGAGCGCATGCCTGTGCGCTCTGGAGCGGCACGCCCGCACGGAAAACCCGGCTTGTCGCCGACTGCCCGACGGCAGCGGCGCGCGGCCTGGCTGTTTCTCGCGCCGGCCTGTGTGATGTTCGGCGTCTATGTCATCTGGCCGATCATCTCGACGCTGTCGCTGAGCTTTTTCAACTGGGACGGCATGACCGACAAGACCTTCGTCGGTCTCGCGAACTATATCGAGCTCTTTCATGCGCCGACGTTTTATACCGCGCTCAAGAACAATCTGATCTGGCTCGCGCTGTTTCTGCTCGCTCCGCCCGCAGGGCTTGCCGTCGCGCTCTATCTCAACCAGACCGTCGCGGGCATTCGCCTCGTGAAGTCGCTCTTCTTTGCGCCGTTCGTGCTCTCGGGTGTCGTCGTCGGGCTGGTCTTTTCGTGGTTTTACGATCCGACTTTCGGCCTGCTCGCGCTGTTGCTCGGTCACGGCATACCGGTGCTCGGCGATGCGCGGTACGCGACGTTCGGCATCATCGCCGCCGCGCTTTGGGCGCAGACGGCCTATTGCATGATTCTTTACCTGACCGGCTTGACCGGGCTCAACAGCGAACAGCTCGAAGCGGCGCGAATGGAAGGGGCGCGCGGATGGGCGATGCTCTGGCAAGTCGTGCTGCCGCAGTTGAGGCCGGCGACGTTCATGGCGATCGTCGTGACGGTCATCGGCGCGCTGCGCAGCTTCGATTTGATTTCCGTGATGACGGGCGGCGGGCCGTTCGAAAGCTCCACGGTGCTCGCTTATTACATGTACGACCAGGCGATCAAATACTACCGGCTTGGCTATTCGGCCGCGATTGCCGTTGTCCTCTTCGCGATTACGTTGCTCTACATCGTTTATCACCTGCGGCGCATGCTGCGGGACGAACAGTGAGACAACGGGAACGCCATCGTAAGAACCGCCGCAACAAGCAGGAGCCTTCATGTATCCGCTGCCCATCGACAAGTGGCGCCCGGTATCCCGCCGGATCTACAAGTTTTCTTTGCCCGTCGCGCTTGGCATCTGGCTGCTGCCGATGATCGCCGTGCTCGTTACGTCGATTCGATCGACGGAGGAACTGACCGAGGGCAATTACTGGGGATGGCCGAAGCACTTCTCGCTCTTGGCGAACTATCGCGAAGCGCTGACGACTTCGCCGATGCTCCACTATTTCTGGAACAGCGTGTTGATCACCGTGCCGTCCGTCATCGGGGCCATTGCGCTTGCCGCCATGGCGGGCTTCGCGCTCGCGACTTACAAGTTTCGCGGCAACGCGCTCTTGTTCGGAATCTTTGTCGCCGGCAACTTCGTACCGGTGCAGGTGCTCATGATCCCGGTGCGTCAGCTCACGCTCGGACTCGGGCTCTATAACACCGTCGAGGCACTGATTCTGTTTCATATCGCGTTTCAGACCGGGTTTTGCACGCTGTTTCTACGCAATTTCATCAAGCAATTGCCGTTCGAGCTCGTCGAGGCCGCGCGGATCGAAGGCGCCGGCGAATGGACGGTCTTTTTCAGAATCGTGTTGCCGCTCGTGAGGCCCGCGCTCGCGGCGCTCGGCATCCTCGTGTTCACGTTCGTCTGGAACGACTATTTTTGGGCGTTGTGCCTGACGCAGGGTGACGACGCCGCGCCGATCACGGTCGGCGTTGCCGCGTTGAGAGGGCAATGGACGACGGCGTGGAATCTCGTATCCGCCGGATCGCTACTCGCCGCACTGCCGTCAGTCGCGATGTTCTTCGCGATGCAAAAGCACTTCATCGCGGGGCTGACGTTCGGCGCGACGAAGGGTTAGGCGCGAAGCGTCGATGCGCCGCTGAACGCTGGAACGCCCGACACCAAGCGCTAGGCGCTAGCTCGAGTCATTGCTCGACGATGTCGAGGGAGGTCCGCGCGTAGCGCTCGACAAGCGGCTCCTTGCGAACGAGGTCCGCGAACTGCTCGAACGGCATGGGCCGTCCGGTCAGGAAGCCCTGCACGACGTCGCAGCCCGCCTCGACGAGCCATTGAAGCTGCCCGGGCATCTCCACACCCTCGGCGACGACCGCGATGTCGAAGCTATGCGCCATTGAAATGATCGCCGTGGCGATCGGCTGCCCCGAATCGGGCAGCGTGCGAACGAACCGACGGTCGATTTTTAAACTGTTGACCGGGAACGACTGCAGATACGAAAGCGAAGAGTAACCGGTTCCAAAATCGTCCAAGGCAAGGCGTACGCCCGCCGCTCGCAGTCGACGCATCGCTTCGACGCCCGCCTCGATGTTGGCCATAAGCTGACTCTCGGTGAGCTCGATCTCGAGCAAGCCGGCGGCCAGGCCGCTTTGCTCGAGCACGGTTCTCACGTCGTCGGTGAACCGCGGGTGCCGCAACTGATGCGCGGAGACGTTGACGGCGACGGGAATCGAGGCCGATGAATGCGCATTCCAGCGAGCCGCATCTTGGCATGCTCGCCGCAGCACCCATTGCCCGAGTGCGACGATGAGGCCGCTGTCCTCTGCGATCGGAATGAAATCGACAGGCGATATCGGGCCGTCGGTCGGATGGACCCAGCGAAGCAGCGCCTCGGCACCGACGAGCACTCCTCCCCGGCAGTCGAACTGCGGCTGATACGCGAGCTCGAACGCATTCGTCTCGATCGCCTTGCGCAACTCCATTTCGAGCCGCACACGTTTGCGCGTCTCGACTGTCATAGCGGGGTGAAATTCGACGGCGGAGTTTTTCCCTTTGCTCTTGGCCGCATGCAGGGCGATGTCGGCACTGCTGACGAGCGAGGCGACATCGGAAGCGTCGTCGGGAAACACGCTCATGCCCACACTCGCCGTTGCGGCGAAGCTCGTGCGAGACAGCGCGAACGGACGCGCGAGCGCTTGAGCGATCCGCTCGGCCGTTGCATGCGCTTCGAGCTTGCCGGCGGCAATGTCGACGACGACGGCGAATTCGTCGCCGCCTATCCGGCAGACCACATCGGTCGCCCGGACGATGCGCCGCAGCGCCGCCGCGACATGTTTGAGCAGTTCATCGCCTGCGCCATGCCCGAGCGTGTCGTTCACTGACTGGAAGTCGTCGAGATCGACGAGAACGAGCGCGATCCGCAGGGGTCCACCGATCGATCGGCGCAGGCGGCGATCGAGCTCTTCGTAAAACGCGCGTCGGTTCGGCAACCCGGTGAGCGGGTCGGTCGATGCCAGATATTCGAGCTCTTTTTCCGCGGCGGCGACGCGGGCGTCCAGGCGTGCGGTCAGTGCGAACGCGATCCAGATCGCGCCCAGCGATGCAGCCGCGAGAAAACCGGCGTAACGGATAAGCTGAACGAGCATCGCGTCGGTTCTCGCGACGAGGACGACACTGCCGAGCGACTTCCCTGCCTGGCTGATCGGCCGCGCAACGAATACGTCGTGCAGCGAAAGGCGGCTCTGAGCCGCGCTCGCGTTGGCGAGCGTCCCTTCCTCGAGCTCGCGTTCTTTCAGCCCCGGCTTCGCACAGCTCGCGAACCGTTTGCCCCCGCTCGTATAGATGTCCGCGCTCTCGATGTAAGGCACTTTACAAAGCGTGCGCAAGATCTCGCTCGCGGTGTGCTCGTCGTCGAACATCATCGACGCCGAGACGTTGTCCGCAACCATTTCGGCTTGCATGTCGACGTCTTCGGTCAGCGTTGCGCGCAGCGTGATGGCTTGATAAGCCAGCAGCACGACGCTCGCGGCGACGAGCGCGATGCTCGCCGGCAGCAGCTTGATCCGCGGCAAAGGAAGCACCGCGCTCGGCGTGACCTCCGTCGTACGCTTCACGAGACTTTCCTGGCCAGCCGCAGCAGCTTCGAACTAAGGCGAAGGTGACGCCGCAATGCTTCAGCATTGTCGATGTCGAACCGGAGTCGCCCGTCTTCGCGGAAGAGTCGAATCACATAGGGGCCTTCGGGGGCATCGGCTGTCCTGATGATCAGGAGCGGCAGATCCGGCCCCGTTGCCGGGCTCTCCCGAAGCCCGAAGGTACCGTTTCCATCGACGACCAGCACATCGCATCCGGCGATATCGTCGCTGCGCCCGGCGACATAGCGCAGATGACAAACGCGCATGGCGATGAAGCGCCCCTCAAGTTTCTCCAGCGCCGCGGCAACGTTGCTTTGCGGACGTACGCAAATGAGCAGGTGGCGTGCATTCGAGCGAGCGGGCGGCCAATCGGTAAAGGCGGCGAAGTCGGCAACGTACTCGGCCTCGATCGACGATAGGTCGGAGTCCGCGAGCGCGCGTTCCTGCGCGGCTACGGCAGCGAGCAGCAGCGCGAAGGTGAATAGTGTCCGTCTCATTCGAGTCTCGCCGCATCGAGCGTCGCCGCGAGCAAGGGCGAATCGACGGACCTCGACGAAGCGGACGGGACGGTCTCACGGGCCTCTTCATCCGAAGGGACCGCAATCGGCGCGAAGACCGCTATCGAAAAACGTGCAGGCGGGACCCGCCGGGTCGAGGGTTGTTCCGAGATCATCGAGCGAATTTGGAAAAGCCAGATTTGCGGCCCGGCACGGACCTGCTTTTCTTTATCGGCTGATTCGTCCGATTCTTGAGAAACCTTAAAGGGCAGGGCGAGCTCCGCCGCTACGGCCTTCGATTATCCCCTGCTATAGACAGGGTTTTTCCGTTTCTCTTAGCGCTGATCGAGTGGAAAGGCGTCGAGAACGGTTCGCAGCGCCGTGTCGAAGGGCGTGCGCCGACCGATCCCGAGCGCCTCGAGGCGGCTCGCGTCGAGCTGACAGTCACGCGGCCTCGGCGTGGCGTCGGCACTCGCGGGCTGCGGCTCGATGCGCGCGGCGACCCCGAGCGCACGGGCGATTCGCTTGGCGATTTCGAACTTCGTCATCGGTTCGGCCCCCGACCAATGCGCAATGCCGCAAATCGGCTCGCCTTGCTCGTATCGCTCGAGCATTTGCCGGATGACGTACGCGACGTCGCCGGTGAACGTCGGGTAGCGTGTCGCCCAGTCGTCCATGACGGCCGCCGGCGCGTCGGGGGCGGCTGATGCGACGACTGCCGGCGCGAGGCTCGTCACGGCGGATTCCTGCCATTCGACGATGTGCCCGAAAAGCAGCGGCAATCGCAGCACGCAGCCGAGGTCCGTCGCCTGCTGCAGCGCTCGCTCGCCATCGAGCTTGCTTCGGCCGTACGCATTGATGGGGCAGGGAAGGTCGTCGGTACGATAGGGCGGCTTCGTTCCGTCGAACACGTAGTCCGTTGAAAGGGACAAAACCCAGGCGCCGCGCCGTTTCGCGGCCGTCGCGATGGTCCGGACGGCCTCCACGTTCAACGCACGCGCGAGTTCCGGGTCGCGCTCGCAGACGTCGGGGCGGCGCTCGGCCGCTGCAATGACGATCGCATCGGGAGCGTGCTGCGCGACGAATGCCTCGATCGCGGCCGCGTCGCGAATGTCGAGCGCGACGGTACGATGATCGGCGCGGCGGTGCGCGGTGCCGATCACGTTCCAGTCGGCACGCGTGCCCAATTCACGGACGACGGCCCGACCGACGAGGCCGGACGCGCCGATGACGGCAATGCGGGCGAGCCGCTTCATCAAGCGCCGCCGGGTGCGCGGGGCGTCGCGCCCTTGACCGTGTAGCCGGCCTCGCCGATCGCGGCGCCGAGGCGGTCCGCGGCCTCCTTCGATTCAATGCGGACGAGCCCTTTTTCCAGCTCGATCTGCACGCGCGCATCAGCGTCGAGCGCGCGCACGGCCTTGGTGACGGCTGCGACGCAGTGCTGGCAACTCATGCCTTCGACTTGGAATTCGATCATCTGACGTGTCCTTTTCGGGTGAGCAGTTCTAGTAAGTGGCGCGGTGGCCGGAGTCCGTCGATCCGCGCATTGGCATCGACACCGGTCGCTGCACCGACGACTTGCATCGTAGACCTTCCCATGATAGGAAGGTCTACGATGTTTCGTGTTATTGGGAGCAATCGGATGAACATTGGTGAAGCGGCCCGTGCCTCGGGCGTGACGGCGAAAATGATCCGCTACTACGAAAGCGTCGGCTTGCTTGCGCCGAAGGCTCGCACGGAAGCAGGCTACCGCATCTATGGTCCTACCGAAGTGCACACGCTGCGCTTCATTCGGCAGGCTCGCCGCCTCGGCTTTCTCGTGGACGATATCCGCAAGCTGCTCGCGCTTTGGCAAGATCGCTCGCGCGCCAGTGCCGAAGTGAAAGCGATCGCGCTCGAGCACATCGCGGAATTGGAAGTGCGCATCGCCGAGCTCACGGAAATGCGCGACGTACTCGCGCAGCTTGCCAATCACTGCCACGGAGACGAGCGCCCGGACTGTCCGATTCTCGACGAATTGTCGACGCCGAGTCTCGATCACGGAAGCCACCACTCTCTTCCACCGGCCCGGGCAGCTCGTTGATTGCACATTAATGGTGCATTCATTCTGTTTTGGGAGATCCGGCGCACCATTCCGAACCGGAATGCCCAGTATTCGATCATTTCACTGGCAACTTTCCGGGGCACGGTTATAATCGGGGTTAACCCTCTAGGGAAAACCCTAGGCAGTGCCGCCAGGGCGATCCTGGCCTTCGGAGAACATCATGTTTGCCTACATCCTCGAAAAACTCAGCAACTGGTTTGAATCTGCCGAGCGTAGCCGCCGCGAAGAATACCTGGCGTCGTCGGCCGATGTCTTCGATCTGGAGCGTCGCCTTCGCGCGCTCGAGAGCAGCGGCTACACGCACTGAACGCCTCGTCGCTGGCGTCGCTGGGCGCAACTGTCTTATCTTACTGGCGTGAATGGCGCAGTCGCGCTAAGGTGAGCGCATTGCTCGCGTCGGCGGGCGTATCCCACGGATGGCTGTCCATGCGCTCGGTCTTCAGGCAACGCCAACTCGCATTCCTTCTTTCGTCGGCGTGGCTCCTCGCGGCCGCGCCGTCGCATTCCGCTTTCGCCGCATCCGACCGTGAGCCCCTCGTGCTCGACAGCAAAACGGGCATCCATGATGGGCAAAGCGGCATCGTTCTCCAGAACGCGCCGCTCGTCAGCGAGCCGATGGTGCAGGCGCAGTCGCTTCCGGTAGCAACCGAGCTCGCGCCGCAAGGGCAGCCTCCGATCGTCGTCTCTCCCTATATCGACTTGTCCCCGGATGCATCCGCGCCGCGAGGCCGGCATCGGATTCGCGCGGGCTCGGTGCCGACACAATAACAATGACAATCACGTCAAGCGCGACTCGATCTTGAATTCGGCCGCGTCGTCCTGCCCCAACACGCGGGCAAGATAGGGAAGCATCTCCTTCATCGTCGCGGCGAGCGTATAAGGCGGGTTCAGGACGAACATGCCGCTGCCGTAAAGGCCATAACCATCCGACGGTGGGCGGCCGACCGTCAATGTTACGTGCAGCCAATCGGTGGCTTGCAGCCGCTTCAACTGCTCCGGAAAGCGCTCCGATTCGGCACGGACCACTTGCGGATACCAGATCGCATAGATACCGGTGGCAAAGCGCTTGAGGCTTTCCTCGATGCAAGTGAGCGTGCGCGCGTAGT
The DNA here is from genome assembly GCF_003028655.1 of Trinickia symbiotica. GTDB lineage: Bacteria > Pseudomonadota > Gammaproteobacteria > Burkholderiales > Burkholderiaceae > Trinickia > Trinickia symbiotica_A. The sequence continues at coordinate 21,698 of NZ_PYUC01000005.1, read as the reverse complement.
CGCGCTTGTCTTCGTAGGATGGATCGACGAGCACGAGCGCCCGGCGCGGAGGAGGCGGCAACAACGCCTTGATCCCGTCGAAACCGTCCCCCGCGTAAAGCATCGCGCGACGGCCGGCATCGCGAAAGTTGTGGCGCAAAATATCGATTTCGGTCGAATGCAGCTCGAAGAGCCGCATTCGATCCTGCGTACGCAAAAGCCGCCAGGCGAGAAAGGGCGATCCGGGGTAAAAGCGCAATTGCCCGTCCGCGTTGAGCGCGCTCACTTGTTCCACGTAGTCGGCGACGGGCGCCGGCAGGTCCGCGCGCGCCCATAGTCTTCCGATACCCGTTTCATACTCGGACGTTTTCGCGGCATAGCCCTCCGTCAGCGAATACACGCCCGCGCCCGCGTGCGTGTCGACATACCAGTACGGCTTGTCCTTCTGCCCGAGGTAGCGCAGAAGCTGCACGACGACCGCGTGCTTGAGGACATCGGCATGATTGCCGGCATGAAATGCATGGCGGTAGCTGAGCATGGGGAAAGCGGCGGTAAAGGTCAGCGCGTGGCGGGGTAGCGGTCCGGCGGGAGCGAGCCAGCGCGGCGACGGCGGGCCCGGCGAGCCAAGTCTTCGCGCGCGGCCCCTGTCGGGCGCGCGTCATCGTGGCTGCTCGAATGGCGCGTATTGTACGCGAACGATTGCGAGTACCGCTTTGCTCGCCGGTTGGCGCGTCGCCGTGCATGCTGGTCGTCTCGATACCTCATCGATTGCATCTCCTTGGGAAACGGTGAGTTGCGGCGCGGCTTCACGCCGCGCGTAAAGCCGTTCGTGCACAATAGCGAAGTCCGCCGCGGCGTGGGAGCAAGCCGAACGACATATGCCGTTCGGCAACGTTGCCGCGTCTCGCACGCCGTGGTGTCATTGTGTCCACCTCGATGGAGATTCCAAATGTCCTCGTTGAATACCAGCTTGAACGGGAAGGCGGCGGTCGTGACCGGCGCGGCCAGCGGCATCGGCAAGGAAATTGCGTTGACGCTTGCCCGGCAGGGCGCCGCGGTGGCGATCGCGGACCTGAACCTCGCGGGCGCGCAGGCGGTCGCCGATGAAATCGTCAAGGCCGGCGGCAAGGCCATTGGCGTGGCGATGGACGTGACGAACGAAGAGGCTGTCACGGCAGGCATCGATCAGGTCGCCGAGCAGTTCGGCTCGGTCGACATTCTCGTTTCGAACGCGGGCATCCAGATCGTCAATCCGATCGAAAACTACTCGTTCTCCGATTGGAAGAAGATGCAGGCCATCCACGTCGATGGCGCGTTTCTGACTACGAAGGCCGCGCTCAAGCACATGTATCGCGATAATCGCGGCGGCGTCGTCATCTACATGGGTTCGGTCCACTCGCACGAAGCCTCGCCGCTGAAATCGGCCTACGTCGCGGCGAAGCACGCGCTGCTCGGCCTCGCTCGCGTGCTGGCGAAGGAGGGCGCCGCCCACAACGTTCGCTCACACGTGGTATGCCCTGGCTTCGTGCGCACGCCGCTCGTCGACAAGCAGATTCCCGAACAGGCCAAGGAACTGGGCATCAGCGAGGAAGAGGTCGTCAAGCGCGTCATGCTCGGCCAGACGGTAGACGGTGTTTTCACGACGGTCGAAGATGTCGCGCAGACCGTGCTGTTCCTTTCGACGTTCCCAAGCGCGGCGCTGACGGGGCAGTCGTTCATCGTCAGCCACGGCTGGTATATGCAATAAGGAGGAGCCGGCGATGGCGGAGCGCAATGGGAGACCAATCGGCGCTGGAGCATCGTTGGCGCCCGAGGCCGCGCGTGCGCGGCCGGATGGCCGGGAGGGTGACGAAGCGGTTCGTCAACCCGTTATCGTTTTGCCGCCGTATGAAACGGTCGCGCTGGTGCTGCAAGGCGGCGGCGCGCTTGGCGCCTATCAAGCCGGTGTCTATGAAGGGCTTCACGAGGCAGGCGTGTTGCCCAACTGGATCGCCGGCATTTCGATAGGGGCGCTCAATACGGCCATCATCGCGGGCAACGCGGCGAACGACCGAGTCGCGAAGTTGCACGAGTTCTGGGAGACGATCTGTCAGCCCGCTTACGGTTTGCCGTTGCCGCCGGCTGTCGAGAACGCCTTCTTCGAGTCCAACGAAACCGTGCGCACGGCATTCACGGCCATGCAGGCCGTCAGCGCCCTTCTCGACGGGCAGAAAGGCTTCTTTGTGCCGCGCGTGCCGCCGCCGTTGCCATTCTCGGTCAGCACGCCCGATCGGGCGAGCTGGTACGACACCACGCCGTTGAAAGCGACGCTCGAACGCCTGTGCGACTTCGACAGGATCAATTCGGGCGAAATACGCGTCTCGGTGGCGGCCGTCAACGTCGGCACCGGCAACTTTGCCTACTTCGACAATACCCACACGAAGCTTCGGCCCGAGCATTTCATCGCATCGGCTTCATTACCGCCAGGGTTCGCCGCCACGAACGTCGACGGTGAATACTATTGGGACGGCGGACTGATGTCGAACACGCCGCTTTGGGAAGTCGTCCAAACCACGCCGCGCCGCGATACCCTCGCGTTTCAGGTGGATCTTTGGAGCGCGCGCGGCCCTGTGCCGAACAACGTCACTGACGTACAGGGCCGAGTGAAGGACATTCAGTATTCGAGCCGCACGAGGCTCGTCACGGACATGCTCCAGCATTCGCAGCGCTTTCGCCATGTGTTGCGCGAGTTGCTGACGCGTGTGGCGCCCGAACATCGCGACGATCCCTGGTGCAAGCTGGCCGACGAGCTGGCGACCTCGCGCCGCTACAACGTCGTTCAGCTCGTTTATCGCGACAAGGAATTCGAGGGCAATTACAAGGACTATCAGTTCGGGCTGTCCACGATGCATCTGCATTGGAAGAGCGGCCTACAAGATATTCGCTTGAGTCTTGCTCAGCCCGGATGGCTGGAAATGCCCCAGAACGACGCCGGGTTCGTGACGCACGACATCCACAGGGATCTGCGCTGAGCTTTGCTCTCGGCGAAGTCGAGCGCGAGAAGGAGAACGCGAAAAGGAGAACGGCGCCGCGAGGGGCGCCGTTCGTGCGTTTGGCCAGTGTGTCAGCCGAGCCGGGCGAGCGTTTTGGCCCGCGCCGCGCGGCGTGCCGGTCGGTCGCCCGTTATTTGATCACGTGCGCGATCGCGTTCGCGACGACGTCGATATTGCGCGTGTTGAGCGCGGCAACGCAGATGCGGCCCGTGCTGACCGCATAGATGCCGAACTCTTCGCGCAGACGATCGACCTGAGCGGCCGTCAAGCCCGAGTACGAGAACATCCCGCGCTGCGCATTGACGAAGCCGAAGTCGCGGTCGACGCCTGCCGCTTTCAGGCGCTCGACGAGACCATTGCGCATCGCGCGAATGCGGTCGCGCATCTCTGCCAGCTCCTCTTCCCACGTTGCCCGCAAAGCCGGGGTGTTGAGGATGCTGGCGACGATCGAGGCGCCGTGCGTCGGCGGGTTCGAGTAGTTCGTGCGAATGACGCGCTTCAGTTGCGAGAGCACGCGCGCCGCTTCTTCCTTCGTATCGGTGATGATCGAAAGCGCGCCCACGCGTTCGCCGTAGAGCGAGAACGACTTCGAGAACGACGACGCCACGAACGTATTCACTTCCGCCGCGGCGAAAAGCCGTACCGCCAGCGCGTCCGCTTCGATGCTGTCGCCGAAGCCTTGGTACGCGATGTCGAGGAACGGCACGAGCCCGCGCGCCTTCACCACTTCGACGATCTGCTTCCATTGCGCCTCGCCGAGATCGACGCCGGTCGGGTTGTGGCAGCACGCGTGCAGCACGACGATCGTCCCGGCGGGATAGCCGTTGAGTGCATCGAGCATCGCGGCGAAATTTACGCCATGCGTCGCGCCATCGTAATAGGGGTACGAGACGACTTCGAAGCCCGCGCCTTCGAAGAGGGCGCGGTGATTTTCCCAGCTCGGGTCGCTGATGGCGACCTTCGCGGCCGGCTTCAGGCGTTTGAGGAAATCGGCGCCGATCTTGAGCGCCCCCGTGCCGCCGAGCGCCTCGGCCGTCACCACGCGTCCCTCCGCGATGAGCGGCGAAGATTGGCCGAGCAACAGCGTTTGCGCGGCGGTGTTGTAGGCCGCGATGCCTTCGATGGGCAGGTAGCCGCGCGGCTGCTCAGCCGCGACGCGAGCCTGTTCCGCCTCGCGCACCGCACGCAGCAACGGGATCTTGCCTCCCTCGTTGAAGTACACGCCAACGCCGAGATTGACTTTCGTCGGGCGCGAATCGGCGTTGAATGCTTCGTTGAGGCCGAGGATCGGGTCGCGGGGCGCGAGTTCGACTGCGGAGAAGAGGGACATGATGTACGTTCGGCGTAGTAAGGAAAGAGGGCTGCTCTCGCATCGGGCCCGAAACCGGCGGCGGATGGCGTCCGTTCGGCAATGGGCGGCCGGCCCGTGGCGAAACGCTATGACGGAAAGCGAGATTGTAGCGAATTTTGGCGTGAATCCGGGCCCGAATCGCAATTGCCCTGGAAGGCGGGAAGTTGCGAACGTCCCGGCGGCGGGTCTGCTCGCGAAGGCGCAAACCGTTAAAATAGCGTTTTTCTTCGGCGAAGGATGCCCTTTTCCTCATGTCCGAGCACACGTCCCACGCCGCCGATGACCTCGACGAATCGAAGTTCGTCGAATTCGACGGCTCCCCGTTCCATCTTTACCAGCCTTACCCGCCGGCCGGGGATCAGCCCGAGGCGATCAGGCTGATCGTCGAAGGCGTCGAAGACGGTCTGTCGTTCCAGACGCTGCTTGGCGTAACGGGCTCGGGCAAGACTTTCACGATGGCCAACGCGATCGCGCGCCTTGGGCGCCCGGCGATCGTGTTCGCACCGAACAAGACGCTCGCCGCGCAGCTCTACTCGGAATTCCGCGAGTTCTTCCCGCGCAACGCGGTGGAGTATTTCGTCTCCTACTACGACTACTACCAGCCCGAAGCTTACGTGCCGCAGCGGGACCTGTTCATCGAGAAGGATTCGTCGATCAACGAGCACATCGAACAGATGCGGCTTTCGGCGACGAAGAGCCTGATGGAGCGGCGCGACGTCGTCATTGTCGCGACGGTCTCGGCGATATACGGTATCGGCAACCCGAGCGAATATCACCAGATGATCCTCACGCTGCGCACGGGCGACAAGATCGGGCAGCGCGAGGTGATCGCGCGGCTGATCGCGATGCAGTACTCACGCAACGAGGCCGATTTCCAGCGCGGCGCATTCCGCGTGCGCGGCGACACGATCGACATCTTCCCGGCCGAGCATGCCGAAATGGCGCTGCGGATCGAGCTCTTCGACGACGAAGTCGATTCGCTGCATCTGTTCGATCCGCTGACGGGCCGCGTGCGCCAGAAGATTCCGCGCTTTACCGTCTATCCGTCGTCGCACTACGTGACGCCGCGAGAGACGGTTATGCGCGCGGTCGAGACGATCAAGGCCGAACTGCGCGAGCGGCTCGAGTTTTTCCATAGCGAAGGCAGGCTCGTCGAGGCGCAACGCCTCGAGCAGCGTACCCGCTTCGATCTCGAGATGCTGCAGGAGCTCGGCTTTTGCAAAGGCATCGAGAACTACACGCGGCATTTCTCCGGTGCGGCGCCGGGTGAGCCGCCTCCGACGCTCGTCGATTACCTGCCGCCAGACGCGGTGATGTTTCTCGACGAGTCACACGTGCTGATCGGCCAGCTCAACGGCATGTACAACGGCGACCGCGCACGCAAGCAAAATCTGGTCGACTACGGATTTCGGCTGCCGTCGGCGCTTGACAACCGGCCGCTCAAGTTCCACGAGTTCGAGCGCAAGATGCGGCAGGGCATCTTCGTGACGGCGACGCCCGCCGATTACGAGCGCAAGACATCGGGGCAGGTCGTCGAGCAAGTCGTGCGGCCGACGGGGCTCGTCGACCCCGATGTCGAGGTGCGTCCCGCGCGCACGCAAGTCGACGACGTTCTGTCGGAAATCAACGCGCGCGTCGCCGCGAACGAGCGCGTGCTCGTCACCGTGCTCACCAAGCGCATGGCCGAGCAGCTCACGGAGTTTCTCGCCGATCATGGCGTCAGAGTGCGCTATCTGCACAGCGACATCGACACCGTCGAGCGCGTCGAGATCATCCGCGATCTGCGGCTCGGCACGTTCGACGTGCTGGTCGGGATCAACCTGCTGCGCGAGGGGCTCGACATTCCGGAAGTTTCGCTCGTGGCCATCCTCGACGCGGATAAGGAAGGCTTCCTTCGGGCCGAGCGGTCGCTGATTCAGACGATCGGGCGGGCTGCGCGCAACGTCAACGGCCGCGCCATTCTCTATGCCGACCAGATCACCGATTCGATGCGCCGCGCGATCGACGAGACCGAGCGGCGCCGGGCGAAGCAAATCGCTCATAACGAACGGATGGGCATTACGCCGCGCGGTGTCGTGAAGCGGATCAAGGACATCATCGACGGCGTCTACAACGCCGACGATGCGCGCGCCGAGCTGAAGGAGATGCAGCAGCGGGCGAAATTCGAAGACATGTCGGAAAAGCAGCTCGCCAAGGAAATCAAGCGGCTCGAGAAGCAGATGATGGACTACGCCAAGAATCTCGAATTCGAAAAGGCCGCTCAGGCCCGCGATCAGCTCGCCGTGCTGCGAGAGCGCGCGTTCGGCGCGAACGTCGGCGATTCGATCGTCGGCAACGGCTGAGTGCCGCCGATACAACGCCAATTCCCCGCTCCCCGCGTGTTTATTTGGTATGACGAGCGGTTCGGTGTTAGACTTCCACTCAATTGATAATCGTTCGCATTTGCGTTCGTGTTCGTGTTCCAGCGTGGCACGATCGCCGAGAACGCGTTTCGCGGCGGAGCGGGCGCTCCGCCTTTGTCTCTCTCGTAGGAGTTTCGATGCAGCGTACTTCCTGGATTCGCAGCGGCCTCGTGGCGGCCGTTGCGATGGCCTCCGTGGCGGCGTCGGCCGCCGAATATCCGATCGGCAAGCAACAGATCGCGGGCGGCATGGAGATCGGTGCCGTCTATTTGCAGCCGATCACGATGGATCCCGAGGGCATGATGCGCAAGGCGTCCGATTCGGATATCCATCTCGAGGCCGATATCCATGCGGTGAAGGGCAATCCGACGGGCTTCGCGGAAGGCGACTGGATGCCGTACCTGCAAGTGACTTACGAATTGACGAAGCCGGGCTCGAACTATTCGGCGAAAGGCGATCTCATGCCGATGGTGGCGGACGACGGCCCCCACTACGGTGACAACGTCAAGCTCGCCGGGCCGGGCAAGTACCACCTCAAGGTCGTCGTGAACCCGCCGATGCAGACGGGCCATATGGCATTCGGTCGCCACGTCGACAAAGAAACCGGTGTGGGTCCGTGGTTCAAGCCGATCACGCTCGAATACGACTTTCCGTTCGCGGGCATCGGCAAGAAGGGCGGGTACTGAGCGATGCGTCCGTTCTTCATGACCGTCGCGATCGCGGCCCGGAGGCATGCATGAGCGCGCATCGCAAGATTGCAGGATTCGCATCGGCGGTGCTCATTGCCATGGCGAGCGTCGGCTCCGCGGCGCACGCCGAGGATCTCCCGACGTTCAAGCTCGAAATGGCCGACGGCAAGCTGAATCCGGCGCGGATCGAAGTGCCGGCCGGCAAGCGCATCAAGATCGAGATCCGCAACACGGGCAAGGGCGCGGTGGAGTTCGAAAGCGTCGAGCTGCGCAAAGAGAAGGTGCTCGCCCCGGGCGCCGACTCGTTCGTCGTCATTGCGCCGCTCGATCCGGGGCAATACAAGTTCTTCGATGATTTTCATCAGACGGCGCAAGGCGTGATCGTCGCGAAGTAGCAGTTGCGCGCGGTCGCCCGATCGGGGACGGCCGCGCGCGGGAGAGGATGGATGGGCCAGGTACTGTTCGTGGTATGGCGGGAAAGCGTCGAGGCGCTGCTCGTAGTCGGTATTCTCTATGCATGGTTGAGTCACGGCGACGATTCGGCGCGTCGCGGTCTGCCGTACTTGTGGGCCGGCGTGGGCGCGGGATTGCTCGCGGCCGTGGCTTTGGGCGCGGCGCTCGTCGGCTTCAGCGAATTCTTGTCGGGCGATGCGGCCGATTATTTCCAGACGGGCATGGTCCTCATCGCGTGCGTGCTCATCGTCCAGATGGTGCTCTGGATGAAACGTCATGGGCGCACGCTCAAACGCGATATGGAGCGTTCGCTGCAAGCGCATACGCGCGACGGTAACGGCTGGGGCATCGCCGTTCTCGTGGCGCTCGCCATTGCGCGGGAAGGCAGCGAGACCGTCATCTTCCTCTATGGCCTTGGATTCGGGCAGTCGGGCGCTGTCAAAGGTACCGACCTCCTTGCGATCGTGCTCGGCTTCGGGCTCGCGCTCTTTACTTTCTATCTGCTGCAGCTCGGCGGGCGCATCTTTTCTTGGCGCCAATTTTTCCGCGTGACCGAGATCATGCTGTTGTTGCTGGCGGCCGGCTTGCTCCAGACCGGTGTCGATAAGCTGATCGATAAGGAGATCCTGCCGCTCGGGATCACGCAAGTGTGGAACACTTCGGCGCTGCTCGACGACTCGAGCACGGTAGGCTCGCTCGTCGCCGCGCTGACAGGTTACCGAGCGCATCCGTCGCTGACGAACCTCGTCGCGTATTTGCTCTACTGGTTGTTCGTCGGCTGGCTCGTGCGCCGCGCGAGCCGTGTGCCGGCGGCCGCGGCGAGCCGCGCGGTATGAGCGCACGGATCGGCATTTCGGCGAGCGCGGGGCGGCTCGCGTATGTCGGCGACTGGATGCAGCGCAACGCCGCGGCCATTCGCGGGGTGCAATGGCTGGTCGTCGCGGTCTACGCATTCTTGATCGTCGTCCCGGCCTGCCTGCCGTTGCCCGATGAGACGGCGCACCTGTGGAGCAATCTCACGCTTGCTGCCCAGTTCGTGTTCTGGGGCATTTGGTGGCCGTTCGTCCTGCTTTCGATGGTTCTGCTCGGCCGTGTCTGGTGCGGCGTGCTGTGCCCCGAGGGTGCGCTCGCGGAGTTTGCGAGCCGGCACGGCCGGGGCCGGGCCATCCCGCGCTGGATGCGCTGGGGCGGCTGGCCGTTCGTGGCCTTCGGATTGACGACCATCTACGGTCAGATGGTCAGCGTCTACCAATATCCGCTCGCGGTTTTGTTGGTGTTGGGCGGCTCGACGCTTGCCGCAATCGTCATTGGTTTGCTCTATGGGCGCGAAAAGCGTGTCTGGTGCCGCTATCTGTGCCCCGTCAATGGCGTGTTTTCGTTGCTCGCGCGGCTTGCGCCTTTCCACTACAAGGTCGACGAGGACGCATGGCGGCGCTCGTACAAGCAAGGCGAGCAAGGTCACCGAGTCATCCCGATCAACTGCGCGCCGCTGGTTCCGCTGCGCAATATGAAGGGCGCCGCGTCGTGCCACATGTGCGGCCGCTGCAGCGGACACCGTGAGGCCATCGCGCTCAGTTGGCGCTCGCCTTCACATGAAGTCGTCGAGCTGGGTCGGCAGGCAGGCAACGCGTGGGATACCGCGTTGGTGCTCTATGGTTTGCTCGGCGTCGCGATCGGCGCGTTTCATTGGACGGTGAGCCCCTGGTTCGTGCAGTTGAAGCAGTTTCTTGCGATGTGGCTCATCGATCACGATGTGACGTGGCCGCTTGCGACGAACGCGCCATGGTTCATCCTGACGCACTATCCCGACCAGAACGATGTCTTCTCATGGCTCGATGGGACACTCGTCGTTGGCTATATCCTCGCGACGGCCCTCGTCTACGGCACGGCGCTGCTAGCGTTGATCGCGCTGGCGGCGCGCGTGCTCGGGTCTTGGGATCGCCAACGCCTCCATCATTTGACGCAGGCGCTCATCCCTGTTGCGGGAGCCGGTGTCTTTCTCGGTTTGTCCGCGACAACGGTTTCGCTTTTGCGCGCCGAGCATCTCGCGCTCGACTGGGTGCCCGTCGTACGGATTGCCGTGCTGGCCGTCGCCAATTCATGGAGTGCGTGGCTCGGATGGCGCATTGCATGCAGCTATCGACCACGATGGCTAGCTCGCTTTCGTGCGATGGTGCCTTTCGTTGCGGCGCTTGCCGTTGCCGACAGTGCGTGGTGGCTGATGTTCTGGGGCTTCGCGCACTGAGGCTCGTAGGGAATGGATGACTGCGAGGGGGCGTCTGCGGTTGGCTGGCCAAGTCTGGCCATTAAGGGGCTTGCTGAACGATAGCCAACCGTCTGATGGCATCGAAGGCTGCACGGCCCGGATCTTCACTGCGAGGCAGTAAGCGGCATCAAAAAAGCGGCATGGCTGGCTTCGACGGTTGCTGAAAGGTTTGCACGAAGGGGTCTAGACTCGCGTGCTACGTCGTCTCTGCTGGCTACTACCCAACACCTCTCACGGAGGTGGTCCCCACAATAACTCGATAGAGCGCTACTTCGTCAGGATGAGCTTGCCCAGGCGCGTTGCTCGCAACTGATAAGTCTCGCCGTTGTGCGTGATCAGCACATGAGTGCGTCCCTGCAACAGCGAGTCACTACGCAAGACGCGCTGTTCGCTCGGGCCCACGCCGGTGCTTGTACTGGCGCTGGCGCTACGAGGCGGTTGCGCCGTGCGCATCTCGCGCGCGGAATCGCGGGCGTCCAGGCGGCGATTCCGCGGCGTGCCGTGAGTGGAGGCTCGCAGCGTCAAAGTGGAAGGGCGGGCGAACTCGGTCATACCGTGCGTTCTCTCAGTCGCGCATCGCGCGGGTGCATTCAATGGACGAATTATAAATGAGAATCATTATCGATTGAAAGAATATTTTCATCGACACGCGCGGCCGATAGGGAAGAACCGTGCATCGAGGGCCGCGCGGGCCCTCAATGTAGCGCTCCTGGCTCCTTGGGGTTCTGCACGGCGTATTGGCGGATGAGGCGCACCGTATCGATGTCGGACTCGCGATAAGCCGACTTCACGATCTCGCTCGTTTGTCTCGCGTCTTCCGTATCGGGAGTGGGAAGCGTCGTCTCGTACTGGAAGCGAAGGAAGAGCTGCACTTCGTCGGGCTGCTCGATCGTCATCGTGAGCGAGCCGCCGACGTGGGCCTCCGTTGCGCGGATGTCGTAACGCACGCTTTCGTTCGGCGTCAGCGTGACGTGATCGCGCACAGTGGCATGGCCATAGTGCAGTTCGCGCTCGAGTGTGTAATCCGTTCGCGAAAGAATCGTGCAGCTGTCGAGCCCGAGCACGAACAGTTGCGGTTGCTCGGCGCGCAGCACGAGCCCTTCCCAAAGCTGTTCGCGCGTCAGTGTCTCGACGAGCGGGTTGAGCGGATCGTTGATTTGAATCAGGTGTTCGAAATTCAATGGAAGACCCTTCCTCTCAAGAAAGCGTCCCTACGGGGATTTTACTTTCCCCAAGGGGACTATCCCCAACGGGACTATCCCAAATGGGACTATCCCCAACGGGACTATCCCCAACGGGACTACCTTCGGGGCGCCTTCGGGGCGCCTTCGGGCGCCGGCTCCGCGCCAAGTTTTGTTGTCTGGAGGCGCTTCAGCGCAGGCTGCGGTCAGGCCGCGGTCGCCGCCGCGGGCGGCACTGCCGCGAGTCCCGTCTCGATACTGATCGGCCCCGTCAGAATCTTGTGAACGGGACACGCGTTGGCGATTTGCAAGAGACGCTCGCGTTGCTCGTCGGACAATGCGCCGTGCAGGACGATCGTGCGGCTGATCTTCGTGCCGTCGTTGCCCGATTCTAGCGACAGCGTGACGTGAACGTCCTCGAGCGGCCAGCCCTTTCGCTGCGCGTACATTTTCAACGTGATCGAGGTACAAGCGCCGAGACCGGACAATAGCAACGACACGGGCGTCGGCCCGAGATCGCCGCCCCCGAGCGAGGCTGGCTCATCGGCATGCCAAAGATGCGTGCCGTCGTTGAAGTCGACTCGATAGTTCGCTGTACCAATCGTTGCGTTGACGATGCGTTCGCTCATGCATGGGCTCCAGTCCGAGGGCGCCTCGACGGCGCGATGCCGGCCGGCCGCGCCAAACGTCGAGCGTAGGCGGAGCCGGTGGCATGAGCGATCATTTTGACGCAATTCGGTCACGTTCGCGCGTCATTGCGGCGAGCGTGGCAGCCGCGGGCGCGGGTTTCGAAGACGAAGCCTGCGGCAGCGCAGTCTCAATGCGCGATGACGCCCATCCGCCCGGACTGATAATCGACAATGGCCTGACGGATCTCGTCTTCGCTATTCATGACGAAAGGCCCGTGCCTGACGACCGGTTCGTTGAGCGGCACACCACCGATGAGCAGAACATCGAGCGGTTTGTCGCCGGCCGCCAGCCGGATTGCGTCACCGTCATCGTCGAATGCGATCATGTGCTGCGGCTGCACGGCTTGCCCGCTCTCACCATAAAGACCGGCGCCGGCGAGCGGATAGGCGAACACCCGAAAGTCGCGCGGCAGGGGATGGATAATGGCCGCGCCCGGTTCGAGCGTGAAGTGCTGATAGAGAATCGGGGTGCGCGTTTCGATGCGGGCCTTTACGCCGAGCGCTTCTCCGGCGATAACTTTCACGCGCACTTTTCCATCGCTTGTCGACGCCGTGGGAATCTGTGCCGAGCCGATCTCCTGATAGCGCGGGGCGATCATTTTGTCGCGACGCGGCAAGTTGACCCATAGCTGGAGGCCGTGAACACGCCCTCCCTCGCGGGCATACACGGGGTCGGGCATCTCGCTATGGACGACGCCGGCGCCGGCCGTCATCCATTGCACGTCGCCTGCGCGCAGCACGCCGGAGTGGCCGGCCGAATCCTTGTGCGCGAAGCTGCCCTCGAGCAGGTAGGTAACGGTTTCGAAGCCGCGATGCGGATGATCGGGGGCGCCTTTGGCCTCGCCCGGCGCATAGTCCACCGGTCCCATTTCGTCGAGCAGCAGAAAAGGATCGAAGTCCATTAACATGCGGGTGGGGAACGGCCGATGGACGATGAAGCCGCCGCCTTCGGTCGTACGAACGGCGGGGAGCGAAAATTTGATGCTGCGGATGCTCGTCATGGCGAAAGTTCCTTGGGCGGTGCGATCATGCTTGAATCGATATGCGGGTGGCCCCAAGGCGAACTTGGCCGCCCCTTTCGGACAGCGAGCGCAGCGGCGTGGGGCCGTTCAATGTGAAACCTATTATATGGACCGGCTCTCCCGCTTCCAGCCATGCCCGGAGCAATGGTTTGTCTCACCGATGGAACGATCACATGCAGTTCGATTCGCATAATCTGAACGACCTGATGTATTTCGCGCAGGTCGTCGAACATGGCGGCTTTTCCGCGGCCGAGCGCATGCTCGGCATCTCGAAGTCGCGGCTGTCGCGGCGGGTGGCCGAGCTCGAAGCGTCCGTCGGCGTGCGCTTGCTGCAGCGTTCGACGCGAAAACTCGCGCTCACCGAGGCAGGGCAGTTGTTCTACCGGCACTGTCAGGCAATGCTCTCCGAAGCGCAGGCGGCGATGAATGCCGTGCAAGAGCTGCGGTCGTCGCCGCGCGGCACGGTCCGCGTGAGCGTGCCGGTTACGCTTTCACAGATACTGCTATCCGAGACGCTGCCGGAGTTCCTGCTTCGGTATCCCGAAATCCGCGTGACGATCCGTGTGACGAATCGCGTCGTCGATCTCTATGAGGACCCGGTCGATGTCGCACTGCGGGTACGCTCCGATCCGCCCGATAGCGCGAATATCGTCGCCAGGCCGCTTTGGCATACGAATCAGATGCTCGTGGCTTCACCTACCTTGCTCAATCAGAACGCGCCGCCGCTCGTGCCCGCCGATCTCGCCAAGTTCGAGACGCTCGATACGCCGAGCGCCGACGGCCGCCATGTTTTCAATCTGATCGGTCCGGACGGCAAACGTTATGTCCACGAGCACGAGCCGCGTGTCATCACCGACGACCTGGCGACGATTCGCGAGGCCGTGCTCGCAGGTGTCGGCATAGCGGCGTTGCCCGAGATGATGTACGGGGCGGCGATGCGCGCGGGGCGGATGTCGCCCGTCATGCCGGGCTGGACGCTGCCATCGCCGAAGCTCTATGCGGCCTTCATCTCGCGCCAGGGGATGGTGCCGGCCGTGCGGGCATTCGTCGACTTTCTCGTCGAAGTGCTCGATCGGGGCGAACAAAGCGCGCTGTCGCGCGAGTGTCCGACGCTCGATCAGATTCGAGCGATTCAGGCCTCCACCGCGGCAACGTGATATCGGTGGAGGCGGGCGCGTTCTCGTTGCCGCAACATCGCTGCTGTCATTTAAGCGCGGCCGGCAATCGATTGTTTCTATGGGCCTTCGCTTGAACGGTCACGCGTGCGGGCCTATATTGAAAACTCGTTCGGATCGGCGTGTCCGGTTCGAACTCCGACGGCTGCTCTTATAGCCAGCCTGATAGGGTGGCTGCGCTGTCCGTGGTCAAACGCGGCTGTCGCATGCGGTGCTCACGCTACCCCGATGGCGGACGAGCCCGCCGCCCGAAGGCGCCGTGTGCGCATGAAAAAAGGCCCTCATCTTTCGATGGGGGCCTTTTACTATGTGGCTCGACTGCGTAAGGCTCCGACTGGCCAGGCCCAGGCCCCGGCGAACTCGGCTACCCCCGAAGGCCGGCTCAACGCTGCGCTTGCGGACGCGGAAAAGTCACGAAGCCAATTTTGGTCAGGCCGCCCGCTTGCGCGGCCGACATGACGTCGGCGACCCGTTCGTAGGGTACCTTTCGATCGGCAGCCAGCCGTAATTCCGGCTGCGGGTTCGCTTGCGCGGCTTGCTCGAATCTCGTACGCAGCGTCGCGTCGTCGATGCGCTCGTCGCCCCAGAAGAGCGATCCGTCGGCGCGCACCGAGACGTCGACTTGTTTCGGCGTTTCGACGAGCTTGCTGCCGCCCGTTTGCGGCAGATCGATCTTGATCGCACGGTGAATGGCCGGCACCGCGACCAGCAACACGATCACGAGTACCAGCATGACGTCGATGAACGGCGTCATGTTGATCTCGTTCATGAGTCCATCGTCTTCGTCGTCGAACTGCTGTATAGCCATCGCTCGTCCCCGACGTCAGTTCGCGCGCGCGGCGAGCCGTAAGCCGCCGGTGCCCGTGGACGCAAGACGCGCACCTGTCACGAAGTACGCGTGCAGGCCATGCGCGAATCGCCGCAAGCTGCCGACGATGACCTTGTTCGAGCGTGTCAGCGCGTTGTAGCCGAGCACGGCCGGGATCGCGACCACAAGGCCGAACGCCGTCATCACGAGCGCCTCGCCGATCGGCCCCGCGATCTGATCGATCGAGGCCGCTCCGCTCGCGCCGATGGATAAGAGCGCGCGATGGATACCCCAGACCGTGCCGAACAGCCCGATGAACGGCGCCGTTGAGCCGATCGACGCCAGCGCGCCGAGCCCGCCTTGAAGATGCGCGACGCGATTTTCCATCGTGTCTTTGAGGCAGCGCGAAATCCAATCCGAAACGTCGAGCTGGTCATGCAGGTGGGGCCGCGTCCGCTTGTGGTGGTCGGCGGCTTCCTGCCCCGCAAGCACCAATGCCAGGTACGGATTGTCATGGGCGGATCGCTGCGTCTCGCCGAGCTTGTCGAGGCCGCTCGCGAAATCGTCGGAATGCCAGAATTCGCGTTCCGCGTTCCTCGAGAGGCGCCTGAGCCGGATGATGTTCCATCCCTTGACGGCCATCACGCTCCAGGAAACCAGCGACATCGTCAGCAATACGATCGCGATCGCGCGCGTGACGAAATCGCCCTGAGCCCAGACGTGGGCCAGACTATAGCTCTGCATTCGATTCCTCTTTTTCTGCTGGTGACGGTTAATCGTCGAGTGCGAACCCGAACGGCTGGGTGTAAGTCACGCGTATCGGCGTGCCGTTTTCGACGTAAGGGCGGCATGAACTTGCGCGCATCGCGGCGAGCGCGGCATCGTCGAGACGCGGATAGCCGCTGCTCTTGGCGAGTGCGACGCTTTCGATCGTTCCTGTCGCGCCGACGACGAACCGCACGTCGGCCGTGCCGGTTTCACCGCGGCGGCGCGATAGCGCGGGGTAGTCGGGCTTCACGATCCGGCAGTCGATGTGCGGAACTGCCTTCGGGGCGGCGATGGCGAGCGTTTCCCGACTGCTGGCGGGTCCCGCCGCGGGCGATTGCGCGGCGGGTTGCTCGGGAGCCTTCGCCGGTTGGCTGCTGGCCGATTCCTGCGCGGGCGCTGCCGTTGGCGCCGGTTCGGGCGAGGTAACGGCTTTCGGCGTGGCCGGTGCGGGTTTGGGTGCGGGTAACGGTCGGGGAGGCGCGACGTGCGGCTCGACCTTTTTCTTGACGACCGGATGGGGGATCGGCTCAGGCGCTGAACGTAGCGCGGGCGGCGCGGGAGCCGCCGCGACGGGCGCGGTTTCCTGACTCAGCAACTGTGCCATAATGACTTTCGATTCTAGCGAGAGGGGCGGCGTTTGCCGCTGCGTCATCTGCATAATCGCAGCGATCAGCGCGATATGGGCGAGCGCAACGACCGCGACAGTCGACGCAATGCGAATGCGAACCGGAGGGAGCGTGGCCGGCGTCATGACGGACGGAGCGTTGAGCGATGGTGGCATATTAGCGCGGACCTCGGTCGCCAGCGCCTGCCGGGCCAAGGAAATCCTCCCGTTTCACGCGCGAAAAATCAGAACCGAGATACATAGCGTCGTCACAAAACCGATGAGCAGTTCCATCTCGACCTCCTCGAGGAAAACGAGCGGCTGCTGGCTGCTTGCGTGACTGGCGCCGACGAAAGGAATAACAGGAAGAGCGGGCAGGCGGAAGCGTCAGGCTGCCTTGCGCTCGTAAAACGTCAAGTGGACCGGGTGAACGGTATCGGGCCGTTCGACGCCGCAGCGCGCTTCGCAGACGCCGCACTGGGCCATGACTTCGCGCACCGACTCCTCGCACTTGCCGCAGCAAGTGGCCACGCCGAGCTCGAATTGAAGCTCATCGAACGTATCGACGCCCTCGGCAATGGAGGCGCGAATCTTCCGGTCGGAAACGGACTTGCAAACGCAGACGATCATGGCTAACGCGATAGCGAACGTTAATGCGAACTATTATCATTTCGATCCGCTCGCTTGGCAAGCCCATTGGCGAAATATTTGCGGTGAGGGTCGATGCGATGCGGCCCTTTATTCGGCGGGGCTGCCCGAGAGCCGGGGAGGCGCAAAAGCCTCCCCGAAACAGAGCCGGATCAGGCGGCCCGCGGCTCGTGCGCCGGCGTTTCGCGCAGCGCGATGTCGACTCGTTCGACGGGGCCGCCGAGCCCGAGCAGTCGCGACGCAAGCTGGAGCAGATGCGCGCCGTCGTTCGTCGAGCAAAGTCGCGGCGGCGGGACGGAATTCGTGCCGGCGGCGGCGAGCAAGCCGTTTGCGCCGAGTACGCGCTCGAGTTGCCGTGCGATCGCGACGCTCGTATCGATGAGCATCACGCGGTCGCCTACGATGTCGCGAATCACGGCATCGAAAAATGGATAGTGCGTGCAGCCGAGCACGAGCGTGTCAGCGCCCGCGGCAAGCATCGGTTCGATGTAGCTCGCGAGCAGCGCACGGACCTGCTCGGAGTCCACGTCGCAACGCTCGATGGCTTCGACGAGACCGTGGCCAGGCTGGCAGAGGAACCGGCAGTCCGCGCCGTGGCGCTCCATCAACGCGCGAAAGCGCTCACTTCGCAGTGTGACCTGAGTGGCGAGCACGCCCGCAACGCGCGTTTTCGATTGAATGGCAGCGGGCTTGATGCCGGGCTCGACGCCGATCACCGGGATGGTCAGTCTTTCGCGCGCGAGCGCGATCGATTCCGCCGTTGCCGTGTTGCACGCGACGACGAGCGCCTTGGCGCCTTGCAAAATCAGCCACTCGCCGATGGCGAGCGTGCGCTCGACGATGAATGCATGATCGCGCTCGCCGTAGGGCGCATAGCGCGAATCGGCAACGTAGACGAGCGCTTCGTCGGGCAGTTGCGCCCGTACGGCGCGCAGCACGGAAAGTCCGCCGAGGCCGGAATCGAATATGCCGACTGGACGAGCCGCCATCCCATTCGCGGAACTAGCGGTGAAAGCCGTGAGCGGGTCGCCGGCGGACCCGTTGACTGGCGCGTCGAGCTCTGAGGCCATGGCTGCGATTATTCTTCCACGCTTCCCATTGCGGACTGCTGATAGTTTTCGAGACCGATTTTATCGACGAGGCCGATCTGCGTTTCGAGCCAGTCGATGTGTTCTTCGGTGTCTTCGAGAATCTCGGTGAAGATTTGGCGCGAAACGTAATCCTGGACCGACTCGCAGTAGGCGATCGCTTCCTGACACGTCGTACGCGAACCCAGCTCGAGCTTCAGATCGCACTCGAGGATTTCCCGCGTATTCTCGCCGATCATGAGCTTGCCGAGGTCCTGCAGGTTCGGCAAGCCGTCGAGAAACAGCACGCGCTCGATCAGCTTGTCGGCATGCTTCATCTCGTCGATCGACTCTTCGTACTCGTGCTTGCCGAGCTTCACGAGCCCCCAGTTCTTGTAGATCCGGGCATGAAGGAAGTACTGATTGATTGCCGTCAGTTCGTTTTTCAGTTGCGCGTTCAGATATTCGATGACTTTCGCGTCGCCTTTCATGAAGTTTCCTTTTTGCATCGTATTGAGGCCGTGATGGGCAACAATAAACCGTGCGACAGCAAATGCCAAGACGACACACGTTTCGTTGGCCGATCGGTCAAGGCAAAGTGGCGGTGCCTGCCCCGGTCATCCGAAAAAACCGGGCCGAGAAGCCCGGTTCCTGCGATGGCGACGTGATCGATACGAGAGCGCCGAGCGATTACGCGGGGACCACCGGCAGCTTGCCGATTTTCGCGCGCCACTCCTTGGGCCCCGTCTCATGGACGGATGTACCCTTCGAATCGACGGCAACCGTGACCGGCATATCCGTCACGTCGAACTCGTAGATCGCTTCCATGCCGAGGTCTTCGAACGCGAGCACCTTGGCGCCGCGGATCGCCTTCGAGACGAGATAGGCGGCACCGCCGACGGCCATCAGATACGCGGCCTGGTGTTTCTTGATCGCCTCGATCGCGACGGGTCCGCGCTCGGCCTTGCCGATCATCGCAATGAGGCCCGTTTGCGCGAGCATCGTTTCGGTGAACTTGTCCATGCGCGTCGACGTGGTGGGGCCGGCGGGGCCGACCACTTCGTCGCGCACCGGATCGACCGGCCCGACATAGTAGATCACGCGATTCTTGAACTCGACGGGAAGTTTCTCGCCTTTCGCGAGCATGTCGGCGATGCGCTTGTGGGCCGCGTCGCGGCCGGTCAGCATCTTGCCCGACAGCAGCAGCGTCTGGCCTGGTTTCCAGCTCGCGACCTCCGCGGGCGTCAACGTGTTGAGATCGACGCGTTTGCTCGTTTCCGTGTCGGCCACCCACTGCACTTTCGGCCAGGCGTCGAGCGGCGGAGCGTCGAGCTTGGCGACGCCCGAGCCGTCGAGCGTGAAGTGCGCATGGCGCGTTGCCGCGCAGTTCGGAATGATCGCGATCGGCTTCGAGGCCGCGTGAGTCGGCGCGGCCATGATCTTGACGTCGAGCACGGTCGAAAGGCCACCGAGGCCTTGCGCGCCGATGCCGAGCGCGTTGACTTTTTCGTAGAGCTCGATGCGAAGCTCCTCGATCCAGTCGCGCGGGCCGCGCGCGATGATTTCCTGAATGTCGATCGGCTCCATCAGCGATTCCTTCGCCATCACCATCGCCTTGTCGGCCGTGCCGCCGATGCCGATGCCGAGCATGCCGGGCGGGCACCAGCCGGCGCCCATCGTCGGGACGGTCTTCAAGACCCAGTCGACGATCGAGTCCGACGGGTTCAGCATCGCGAACTTCGATTTGTTCTCGGAGCCGCCGCCCTTGGCGGCGACCTGCACCTCGACCTTGTCGCCGGGGACCAGCTCGTAGTGGATGACGGCCGGGGTGTTGTCCTTCGTATTCTTGCGCGCACCTTCGGGCGGACTCACGATCGAGGCGCGCAGGACGTTGTCGGGGTTCAGGTAACCGCGCCGCACGCCTTCGTTGATCATGTCGGTGACGCCCATCGTCGCGGGACCGCTCTCGCTGCCCCAGCGCACATCCATGCCGACCTTGACGAACACGGTGACGATTCCCGTGTCCTGGCAGATCGGCCGGCGGCCTTCGGCGCACATCCGGCTGTTCGTCAGGATCTGCGCGATCGCGTCTTTCGCGGCCGGGCTCTCTTCGAGTTCATAAGCGCGGCCCAGTGCCTGAATGTAGTCGAGCGGGTGATAGTAGCTGATGTACTGCAGCGCATCGGCGATGCTTTGGATCAGGTCTTCCTGTTTGATGACTGTCATGGCGAAGATGCTGTGGGGAGGAGAGGCGGCGAATCCCAACGCTGAAAGCGCCCGGAAAGGCGCCAGCGAAGCACAAAAAAGGCGCGCTATTGTACCGCGCCGCGCAGCGATTGATTCGCGAGCCAGGCAAGAGAACGGCGCCCGATGCTGCGGTGCCACATCGATCGTCGCGGCCCGATCGCGCGGCGTGCGTCATCATATCGGCTTCAACCAAGGCATCTGCCAGTACCGGATTCACTTCCGTTTCTCGTTTTTCGTTTATCGATAGGGAGTTCTCGATGTCTGCGATCGAATCGGTCCTTCACGAAAGCCGAATTTTTCAGCCGCCCGCGGAGTTGGCGGCGCAGGCGGCGATTCCTGGCATGGACGCCTACCGCGCGATCGTCGCGCAAGCGGAGCGCGATTACGAGGGATTCTGGGCGAAGCTCGCGCGCGAGACGCTGACGTGGAAAAAGCCGTTCACGAAGGTGCTCGACGAGTCCGACGCGCCGTTTTACAGCTGGTTCGAAGACGGCGAGCTCAACGCGTCGTACAACTGCCTGGACCGCCATGTCGAGGCGGGCCGCGGCGGAGAGACGGCGATCATCTTCGAGGCCGACGACGGCACGGTCACGCGCGTGACCTACGCCGAGCTGCTCGCGCGCGTGTGCCGCCTGGCCAACGCGCTGAAGGCGCGCGGCATCGGCAAGGGCGACCGGGTGGTGATCTACATGCCGATGTCGATCGAGGGCGTGGTGGCGATGCAGGCGTGCGCGCGCATCGGCGCGCCGCATTCGGTGGTGTTTGGCGGGTTCTCGTCGAAGTCGCTCAACGAGCGGCTCGTGGACGTCGGGGCGGTGGCGCTGATCACGGCCGACGAACAGATGCGCGGCGGCAAGGCGCTGCCGTTGAAGGCGATCGCCGATGAAGCGCTGGCGATGGGCGGCTGCGAGGCGGTCAAGAGCGTGATCGTGTACCGGCGCACGGGCGGCGCGGTGCAGTGGAACGGCGAGCGCGACCTTTGGCTGCACGAGCTCGTGGCGCACGAGGCCGACAGCTGCGAGCCGGAGTGGGTGAGCGCCGAGCAGCCGCTTTTCGTGCTCTACACGTCGGGCTCAACGGGCAAGCCGAAGGGGGTGCAGCACAGCACGGGCGGCTTCTTGCTGTGGGCGGCGCAGACGATCAAGTGGGCGTTCGACTGGAAGCCCGAGGACGTGTTCTGGTGCACGGCCGACATCGGCTGGATCACGGGGCACACCTACATCGCGTACGGGCCGCTGGCGCTGGGCGCGACGCAGGTGATGTTCGAGGGCGTGCCGACCTATCCGCACGGCGGGCGCTTCTGGCAGATGATCGAGC
>NZ_PYUC01000059.1:0-342 GCF_003028655.1 Trinickia symbiotica | reverse complement strand
TGATCGGCATCGGCGGGCTGGGCACGTGGTTCACCGAGGGTTACCAGTCCAACAAGAGCAGCCAGATCATCGCGGGCATCATCGCGATCTTCGTGCTCGCGATCGTCGTCGACACCCTGATCATGCTGGCGGGCAAGCTCATCGCACCCTGGAACCGGGCGGAGGTCACCGCATGAACTTCCTGCAGCAGGCGCTGGCGTTCATCTTCACCGCCGAGAACTGGGCCGGCCCGTCGGGCCTGGGCGCGCGCATCGTCGAACACCTGGAGTACACGGCGGTCGCGGTGTTCTTCTCGGCGCTGATCGCGGTGCCGCTCGGCATGGTCATCGGGCACACCGGCCG
>NZ_PYUC01000058.1:0-383 GCF_003028655.1 Trinickia symbiotica | reverse complement strand
ATCTCGACAAATCGGCCAGGACATCGCGTCGGCGTGTAAACTGCTGCCTTTTTTGACTTCGATGGTGCAGTGGTAGTGAAAGCCCCGCAGCGCACGGCTTTTAGCAGCCAGACCCTTATTCGTTTGCTCGCTCGCCTGACGGACACCCGTATTCCCGAATCGACTCAATCGCTGTCGGAACGGCTGAGCCAATGGCTCGACTGGACCGACGCCATTGCGATGTCCACGGCGTTGGCCGCGACGCCGGCCCCTGTCTCGGATACGCAAGCCTCCATCGCCAGCGAAGAGAACGAGTGTTCGCGAGTGCGCGCATCGCTAGCCGATGCGATCGCTCGCGATAGCGTGCTCGCGATCGAGAAACGCGGCGCGTGGACGCACGCGGC
>NZ_PYUC01000057.1:0-816 GCF_003028655.1 Trinickia symbiotica | reverse complement strand
GATGAAACATTGCAGTCGATGGGATCGCCTCGTTGACCGGGCCGCGGCGGCGTCGGCGACAAAGAAATCAAAACCCTCCGATTCGACAGAAGGAGTTGTAGTATGAAACCAGATAGTTCATCAGCAAGCACATGCCGTCACCGCTCCACCACAGCAGCTTGAGCAAGTCGCCGCGCTTGCCGCGAAACACGAATACGTGGCCGCAGAATGGATCGCGTTCGAGGACCGTTTCCACCTTCGCGGCGAGACTGTTGAAGCCGGCTCGCATATCGGTCACCCCGGCAGCCAACCACACACGTGTCCCTGATGGCAGACCGATCATGACGGCGAGCGCAACGTTGCAAGTACGGTCCGCAGTACATCAAGGTCAAGCGGTCCGTCGAAGCGCACCCGCATAGCGCCACATTCGACGACGAGGCTTGAAGAGGGTTGCGTCGGCACGGGCAAACGCACGGGAATGAACGTCTGTGCGGGCTGAGGCTGTGTCGCCAATTGAGCGCGCTCATGAGCGCGACGCCAGCGTGCGACCATGTTGGCGTTCAGTCCGTGCTCTTGCGCCACATCCGCAATCGATCGGGCCGGATCGTTTGATTGCGCCACGACCATCGCCCGGAATTCCTTCGGGTAGTTCTTGGACCCAAGTCGCCGGCCCACCGCCTTCGATTCCATCGTTCTGATTCCCACTTGATTGAACTGAACCCCGAAGGTTGGACACCAACTCGGAGGGGCTATGGGAAAATACACGGACCAAGCCAAGCTGGCTGCCGTGAAGGATTACTGTTCTGGGGAGGGTGGCCTGAAATCGGTTGCTCGCCG
>NZ_PYUC01000056.1:0-819 GCF_003028655.1 Trinickia symbiotica | reverse complement strand
GCCGATGAAACATTGCAGTCGATGGGATCGCCTCGTTGACCGGGCCGCGGCGGCGTCGGCGACAAAGAAATCAAAACCCTCCGATTCGACAGAAGGAGTTGTAGTATGAAACCAGATAGTTCATCAGCAAACACATACCGTCGCCACTCCACCACAGCACCTTGAGCAGGTCACCGCGTTTGCCGCGAAACACGAACACGTGACCAGAGAATGGATCGCGCTCCAGCACGGTTTGCACTTTAGCGGCAAGGCTGTTGAAGCCGGCTCGCATGTCGGTCGCGCCGGCGGCCAGCCATACGCGCGTCCCTGCGGGCAGACCAATCACGAAGCCGACCGCAACGTTGTCAGCACCGTCCTGAGCACGCCCAGGTCAAGTGGTCCATCGAAGCGCACCCGTACGGCGCCACATTCGACGACGAGACTGGACGTCACTTGCGCCGACACCGGCAACTGCACAGGAATGAACGTTTCGGACGGCCGCGCATGCGTGGCCGAATGGTTGCGCTCATGCAGGCGCCGCCAGCGCGCGATCATGTTGGCATTCAGGCCATGCTCATTCGCCACATCCGCAATGGAACGAGAAGGATCGTTAGCTTGCGCCACGACCATTGCCCGGAATTCCTTCGGGTAGTTCTTGGACCCAAGCCGTCGACCCCGTGCCTTCGTTTCCATCGTTCTGATTCCCACAGATCTGAACTGAACCCCGAAGGTTGGACACCAACTCGGAGGGGCTATGGGAAAATACACGGACCAAGCCAAGCTGGCTGCCGTGAAGGATTACTGTTCTGGGGAGGGTGGCCTGAAATCGGTTGCTCGCCG
>NZ_PYUC01000055.1:0-820 GCF_003028655.1 Trinickia symbiotica | reverse complement strand
GATCCGATCAACGGCTACCTGCCGCAAGGCTGGACCGTCGCGCAATGGCGCGAGGCGCAGAAGGTTGCTTCGCAGAGCATTGTCAAGGCCGCGAAGCAGTCGATGGCCGTTCAGGTGCGTGCGATGCTGACTCTGCAGGAACGCGGCGCGGCGACGCTCGACTACGGGAACAACATTCGCCAGATGGCGCTGGAAATGGGCGTCGAGAACGCATTCGACTTCCCGGGCTTTGTGCCGGCCTACATCCGCCCGCTCTTCTGCGAAGGCAAGGGGCCGTTCCGCTGGGTTGCGCTATCGGGCGATCCCGAGGACATCTACAAGACGGATGCGAAGGTCAAGGAACTGATCCCGGACGATCCGCACCTGCACAACTGGCTCGACATGGCGCGCGAGCGCATCGGATTCCAGGGCTTGCCGGCGCGTATCTGCTGGGTCGGCGTGATGGATCGGTATCGGCTGGGCCAGGCGTTCAATGAGATGGTCAAGAACGGCGAACTGAAAGCGCCGATCGTGATCGGACGCGATCACCTCGATACCGGCTCCGTCGCGAGCCCGAATCGCGAAACGGAAGCGATGAAGGACGGCTCGGATGCGGTCAGCGACTGGCCGCTGCTCAACGCGCTGCTGAACACGGCAGGCGGCGCGTCGTGGGTGTCGCTGCATCATGGCGGCGGCGTCGGGATGGGCTTCTCGCAGCACTCGGGCGTCGTGATCGTCGCCGATGGCTCGGACGCGGCGCATGAACGCCTTGGCCGCGTGCTGTTCAACGATCCCGCGACGGGCGTGATGCGTCACGCGGACGCTGGCTACGAACTCGCGC
>NZ_PYUC01000054.1:0-872 GCF_003028655.1 Trinickia symbiotica | reverse complement strand
GCTAGTGGTGTGCGTCAAACGGATTGCATCTTATTCAGCTTGGCGCGGGCGCGCGTGACTTTCGTCAGGATGTCGGAAGCCTTTGCCGTCCAGATGAACGGTTTCGGATCACCATTGTGCTTCTCGATGTACCGCTCAATGGTGCTCACGAGTTCGGGTACCGAGCGAAAGGCTGCGCGCCGTAACTGGTTCTCTGACAGGTCACGAAAGAAGCGTTCAACCATATTGAGCCATGAGGCGCTGGTGGGCGTGAAATGCATGCGAAATCTCGGGTGCTTCGCCAGCCACGCCTTTACCTCGGGGTGCTTATGAGTTGCGTAGTTGTCAGCAATCAGATGCAGTTCCTTGTCCTTGGGGGTGCTGCGATCGATCTTGCGCAAGAAGCTCAGCCACTCCTGATGACGATGCTTCGTCTGACAATGGCCAATGACACTGCCATCGAGCGTGTTCATCGCGGCAAACAACGTCGTCACACCATTGCGCTTGTAATCGTGCGTCATCGTCTGACTGCGTCCTCGCTTCATCGGCAAGCCCGGCTGGGTCCGGTCCAGTGCCTGAATCTGCGATTTCTCGTCGCAACTGAAGACCAGAGCGTGCTCTGGGGGATCAAGATACAGTCCGACGATGTCCTCCAGTTTCTCGGCGAAGTGTTTATCGTTCGAGAGCTTGAAGGTTTCTACCCGATGCGGCTTGAGTCCATGCTCGTGCCAGATGCGCCGCACGCTCGCCTCACTGACACCACTCGCCGCGGCCATGCTTCGCGTGCTCCAGTGCGTCGCGTTATCCGGGCGTTGCTGCGTAGTCAGCGCCACGATAGCCTTGACCTTGCGTGCAGAGATCTTCGGTTTGCGCCCGGGGCGCGTCTGGTCGTG
>NZ_PYUC01000053.1:0-888 GCF_003028655.1 Trinickia symbiotica | reverse complement strand
TTACCCACTTCAGCCAGCTTGGCTGCGTCGGCTTCATCGATCTCTCCGAGCACCGGCTGGGAAAGATCCTCAGTGGTCGGGCCATACTGGACGATGAATTTTTGACCCGTGGACTGCGAGAAACGGATCCGGCCGATTGGCGCGTCGCAGATGCGTTCGCGCAGACGAATCGGCGCCGTGCTGACGAACGGCGACCATGCGTACATCGACTCGCCCGTCACGACGGCGTGATCCTGGATGGTCGTAAAGGGGAGCGCAGCGGCGAGGTCGGCGCACAGTTCCGGGTTCTCTTTGGTGGCCAGTGTGGCGTTGACCGTGATGTTCAACGGCTTCCATGTGATCCGGATCCGTTGACCGCTGCGGATGTGCGCACGAGTTGCGCCGAGATCTGCCACGGGAGGCGGGGCGGCCTGCAGACGCTCTGCCGGGTACTGGAAGTATTTGCCGAGACCCCACGGGAAGTAGTGGAACGACCAGGCCTGCAGCTTGTTCGTGTACTCGGTGAGCGCGCGCAACGCTGTCACGACTTCTTCCCTGGAGGGGTTGTCCTTCAGGTGAGCGCGCAGCTCCAGCGCGAGGGCCCCCATTTTTGGAAAGCCACTGTAGCGCAGATAGTTGCTGTAAGCCTGGTCCAACGCGTCGACGATCTTCGATATCTGTCGCGGCTGAAACTCAGGATCCTCTGCCAGTACGACCAGCGGATACAAGGTATACATCGAGTAGTCACGCAGCATGCCGTGTGCGATGTCCCACGTTCCAAAGTATTGACCGTAGCTGCCGGCAGGGATTTCCATCTCGCCAAGGCGCAAATCGGCAATCTCTTTGGGCTCTACGGTCATCATGCCATCGGTCAATGCCTTGAGCTCGGCCACGAATTCTTTCAACGTT
>NZ_PYUC01000052.1:0-1034 GCF_003028655.1 Trinickia symbiotica | reverse complement strand
ACGGCCGGCAACACGGCGCTCTGCACGGTCGGGCGCACGGGCAACGATCTGCACTATCGCGGCTACGACATCCTCGATATCGCCACCACCTGCGAGTTCGAGGAGATTGCCTATCTGCTCGTGCACGAAAAGCTGCCGACGGCCGCCGAGCTCAGCGCCTACAAGACGAAGCTCAAAGCGCTGCGCGGGCTGCCCGCGAACGTGAAGGCCGCGCTCGAATGGGTGCCGGCGAGCGCGCATCCGATGGACGTCATGCGCACGGGCGTCTCCGTGCTCGGCACCGTGCTGCCCGAGAAGGACGATCACTCGATCGCCGGCGCGCGCGCGATCGCCGATCGCCTGATGGCCTCGCTCGGCTCGATGCTGCTCTACTGGTACCACTACTCGCACAACGGCCGGCGCATCGAGGTCGAAACCGACGACGATTCGATCGGCGGCCACTTCCTGCATCTGCTGCATGGCTGGGCGCCGCCGAAGGAGTGGGTGCAGGCGATGCACACCTCGCTGATCCTTTACGCCGAGCACGAGTTCAATGCCTCGACGTTCACCGGCCGCGTGATCGCCGGCACGGGCTCCGATATCTACTCGGCCCTCACGGGCGCGATCGGCGCGCTGCGCGGGCCGAAGCACGGCGGCGCGAACGAGGCCGCGTTCGAGATCCAGTCGCGCTACGCGACCCCCGACGAAGCGGAAGCCGACATCCGCCGCCGCGTCGAGAACAAAGAGGTGGTGATCGGCTTCGGCCATCCCGTCTATACCGTTTCCGATCCGCGCAACAAGGTGATCAAGGAAGTGGCCCGCAAGCTCTCGAAGGACGCGGGCGACATGAAGCTCTTCGCCATCGCCGAGCGACTAGAATCCGTGATGTGGGACTTGAAGAAGATGTTCCCGAACCTCGACTGGTTCAGCGCCGTGTCCTATCACCTGATGGGCGTGCCGACGGCGATGTTCACGCCGCTCTTCGTGATCTCGCGCACCTCCGGCTGGAGCGCGCACATCATCGAGCAGCGGATCGACAACAAGATCATCCGGCC
>NZ_PYUC01000051.1:0-1123 GCF_003028655.1 Trinickia symbiotica | reverse complement strand
TACGGTGAGCGGACCTCACGCGAGTGGATCCCCCAAGCGCGTCGGCATCAGGGGGCATAGCTCAGCTGGGAGAGCACCTGCTTTGCAAGCAGGGGGTCGTCGGTTCGATCCCGTCTGCCTCCACCAATACCAATCCCCAATGGGAAGCGTCGCTAACGAGAGCAATCGTTGGGGTGTTTGTCATTGGCGAGTGCGCCAGTCAGTGTGACTGAACTAGTCGGCTGTCGATCTTTAACAATCTGGAAGAAGTAGTAAGGGATATCGAAAGCGTCTCATGAGATGGGCGTGGACGATATCAAATGGGTAGTGATTGTATCCAAGTATGAGAAGGGTATCGAAAGATGCTCTTGGAATACGGCACAAACGCGAGAACTCAACCTGTAGCGAATAGTGTCGCGCACCAGTCAGTGCTGAAGCACTAACTGGAAACGTAAGACGCTCTCGTTATAGGGTCAAGCGAACAAGTGCATGTGGTGGATGCCTTGGCGATCACAGGCGATGAAGGACGCGGTAGCCTGCGAAAAGCTGCGGGGAGCTGGCAAACGAGCTTTGATCCGCAGATGTCCGAATGGGGAAACCCGGCCCGTATGGGTCATCCTAGGCTGAATACATAGGTCTAGTGAAGCGAACGCGGCGAACTGAAACATCTAAGTAGCCGCAGGAAGAGAAATCAACCGAGATTCCCAAAGTAGTGGCGAGCGAAATGGGAAGAGCCTGTACGTGTTATTTGTGTTGTTAGCTGAACGCTCTGGAAAGGGCGGCCATAGCGGGTGATAGCCCCGTAAGCGAAAACAGCATGAAAGGACTAGGCGTACGACAAGTAGGGCGGGACACGTGAAATCCTGTCTGAAGATGGGGGGACCATCCTCCAAGGCTAAATACTCGTGATCGACCGATAGTGAACCAGTACCGTGAGGGAAAGGCGAAAAGAACCCCGGGAGGGGAGTGAAATAGATCCTGAAACCGCATGCATACAAACAGTCGGAGCTCGAAAGAGTGACGGCGTACCTTTTGTATAATGGGTCAGCGACTTACGTTCAGTAGCAAGCTTAACCGAATAGGGCAGGCGTAGCGAAAGCGAGTCCGAATAGGGCGTTCAGTTGCTGGGCGTAGACCCGAAACC
>NZ_PYUC01000050.1:0-1362 GCF_003028655.1 Trinickia symbiotica | reverse complement strand
GACGTGCTCAATCGATTGCCCACCCATCGAGCCGACGACATCGCCGCGCTTCTACCGCATCGTTGGGCGCCTGCTGCGGCTTGATTGCCCGCACCTTGGGCCCAGGATGCCTTCACCGGGTGCTTACAGTCATCAATGCCGCGCCTGGTTTGATGCCGGCATAGAGCGCGCCGTGGCTTGCGCCGCGTTGCGCGTCGGGCTGTAGCTGAGCAATCGAACCGGCGGACCGGTGCCGCTCATCTGCGCCCACATGTAGCTCTTGCGCTGCGCCGCACGCCCGGGCTCCTTCAGCACCTGCACGGTGGTTTCATCGCCGTAGACGATGTCGGCATCGAGCAGATGATCGCGCATCAAGTTGATCAGCGGCTGCACCGCCGTACCGACACGTACTACGCTGGCAGCGAGCGTGCCACGCGAGAGGTCGCCGCCGAAACGATGCAGCAGAGCAGCGATGCGATACAACGGCAGCGCGTCGGCGAACTTGCTGACGACCACCCATGCAAGCGCCGATTCTGTGAGTAAGCCCTTCGGGATGATGCGCGCCGGTGCCGGCGTGACCTTGATGCCGAGATCGCAACAAGGGCACGCGTATTTGACGCGCTGATGCTGAATGACACGGACCTGCTGTGGCACGATATCGAGCTGCTCACTGATCTCGGCTCCGATCTCGACGAGCGTATGTCCGTCGTGTGCGCAGACGCGTTCCGATTCTGGCAGCTCGTGACGCACGATCTCGCGAGGAAGCATTGGGTCCAACGGCTTGCGTCCACGCTTCTTGCGTTCATGCGCGCCAACCTCGATGCTCTGTTCTGCTTCGGTCTCTTGCGCCGGTTCCAGATCCCGTGGCGCCCGCGTCCGCTTCGTTAAAGAAGAGGTCGCGTTGCTCGACACCGCGCACTTCGCTCTTTGCTGCAAAGAGCTGTCGCTGGAAGGCCTTGAGCTTCTCGCGTAGCAAATCGCGCTCAACCGTCACCACGCGCAACTCGCTCTTCATAGCAGCGAGTTCGGCGCGTAGCGCTTGCAGCTCGTCGGTGGGAGATGAGGATGGTGGCGGCATCGCCGGATTAGACCAGCGATGCTGGTTCGCGTTTCAGATCACGCGCTGATAATAGCGCGTCGGATGCGCGCGCATCGCTTCGATGTCGATACCGTCGAGCAACCAGTGCAGTTGTTCGGTTCGCAGCTTGAGCACGGCTTCTTTGCGCGGCCAGACGAAGCGATCCTGTTCGAGCCGTTTGTAACTCACCTCGGAATGCAGGCCTTTCCGCGGCCTCGACGCAGCTTGTCCGCATAACCCATCCCTTCCATCCGTTTAGCGGCCGGCAGCTCGTTTGCGTCGGTGAACGCTATAACCGCTCTGGC
>NZ_PYUC01000004.1:0-517680 GCF_003028655.1 Trinickia symbiotica | reverse complement strand
CTGCACCGCGACTTCGGGATTCGCTGCCAGTTCTTCCATCGTGTACACCTGTCCATTAAAGTTGTTAATGGGCACGATGCTCGCGTCAGAACTCCTGCGCTTCAAGGCGCCTTTGCCGGGTGCTTACTGATGACTGACGGCTATGAGCCGTACAACGATGTCGCCGACAATAACCAGCTCGTTCATTTGGGCTGTTGGGCGCACGCGCGCCGTTACATGATCGAGGCTGAAGAGAATCTGCCGAAGGCGCAGCGTGGACGCGACCATCCCGTCAGCGAGTTCATCCGATTGATCGGGACGCTGTTTGCAATCGAATCGCGTTGCGAAGGCATGGCGCCAGCGGATCGGCTCCGTGAGCGGCAACGCGAGAGTCGCTCGGTGCTGGAGCAAATCGAGGCACTGCTTCTTAGACAGTTGAACGCCGTCTTGCCGCAAAGCGCGTTTGGCAAAGCGTTGAGCTACCTGAAGGGCCAGTGGCCGAAGCTGATTCGCTACGTCGAAAACGGCACATGGCCGATCTCGAACAACGCCTGCGAGAATGCGATTCGGCCATTCACGGTCGGCCGAAAGAACTGGCTCTTCTACGACACCGTCGCTGGCGCGAACGCGGCGGCTAACCTGTATTCGCTGATCGAAACCTGCAAGGCAAACAGCGTCGAGCCGTACGGCTACTTGCTCGCGTTGTTCAAGGCGCTGCCAGTTGCTCAGAGCGTCGACGATTACGAGGCGCTGCTTCCATGGCGTCTCACCTCGCCGACTGCCTGACGCACTGCCGGTTGCCTCGCGCAAGCCACGTGATTTATTGCGCGCTTACAGGACATCAGCGAGAAGCTGGACTATACGCCGGGTGTGTCCACGGTCGAGCGTCACATCCACGGCAAGTGGGCCTGCAATACGTGCGAGACGCTGATTCAGGCGCCCGTGCCACCGCATGTGATCGATAAGGGCATTCCCACCGTTGGCTTGCTCGCTCAAGTCTTGGTCGCGAAGTACGGCGTGTGGCGCGACGATCTGGATGAGAGACGCGCGACAAACAAGATGAGAATGGGATGCGCAGCACCAGCCGTAACGTGGCCTCGTTTGGCGAGCCTTCGATCCGCACACGGGTGTTACCCACGTTGATCTCGATGGCGCCCACCGCGTCAGCTCTGGCAACCGGCGTAGCGGACGGTGTAGGCCGCGCTATCTCTTGCGTCGGTGCTTCCACTGTGACTGGCACCAATCCCACCGGATCGTATTCACCGGCGCGCAACGCTCGACGCCATTTGAATATTTGAATAACAAGTTCGTGTTCACCCCGTGCTCCATCGCTAGGCGTGCCACGGATACGCCTGGCTCGCAAGCCAGTGTCGCCAGTCGCCGCCGAAAATCGATGGGGTGATTCGGTATGCCTTTGCGTGAAGTTCTCTTCGGTGCTTCTGTTGACACTGTGGTCCCCGCTACTCGTGTGGTGGGGCCTACTCTGGCAACATTCATTCACACCGTCGAGACGGTGTCGGCGACTCGCTTACTATTGATGCGTGAATCCTTCAAATCCTGGCGAGGTGTGGATTGGTCCGAAGACGCCGGTGCCAGAGGGTGATTTCTTTCGCCAACCGCTGCGCGAGCAGATCAACTTGAAACATCCGTTGGTTCGCCTTGCCGATCTGATCGACTGGGAGCGGTTGAACACGGCGATGAGTTCGAGCTTCGTGTCGCCTCGGGGCCGGCCGGCGACGTCGCCGCGTTTGATCGCAGGGCTGTTGTACTTGCAGATTTAAATCCGGTGCGGAACATTACATTCGATTTGGCCGATCGAAAGGATGCCTTTACGCAGCGAGCATTGAACCATGACACCGGAAAAAGTAGCTATTCCCGCAACTTCTGACCGAAAAAGATAACTGTGGCTCGGGGGACTTCACAGTTCACTTCTTAACTAAAACCATCTGCGTGCCGGGCGGATGAGTCAAGAAGTGCATTTGTGTACCAATCGGAGCTACTTCAAAATTACGTGCACGGTTGACGAAGTCCGTCCTGGCAAAATGGTATTGCTCCCCCCAATCTCGGGGTACCGCGAGCGTAGCAGCGAGAACGAGCGGCAATGCAGCCAGGTAGCGTAACCAGCCAGGCCCACGCGCAATAACTACGATCAACCCACTCCACCAAGCAATCATTGGGTAAAGAAAGTATCGATTTCCGGCCCCGACTGCGTGGATGAACAATGGCCATTGTGGTTCGGTGTGTGACATCAGTGGCTTAGAAAGCGCCAACGCAAACATAGCCAATGTAAAACAAAAGAACTGACGATATGCAGATTCTCCCCACAAGAATGCACCAAACATGAGCGGCGCAGTCAATGCCAAAACACATAGGGATGGCCATACTCGATCGAAGAAACCCAATCGAGCGAATTCACTAACCGCTCCATAACCAAAGGTGCCTCCCAACGGAACCATCGACACAATCCTCGGGAGGAGGTCCATGGAAGCCCCTAGCGGTCCGCTTATCCTGCCCGAGTGAGAAAGGCCGATAATTAACAAGCCTTGAACTAACCCAGTAAGTCCAATTATCAAAAGCCTAACTAAGCGCACCTTCGTTTCCGCCCGGACTGACCTCCACAATTGCAATACCGCGATGGGCCCAAATAGGATCCCGAAAGGCCCGCTTAGCCCGGAAACCAACAAAACCAGGTACTCCACCAGCCGGATGGATGTGGACCGCGGCGGTGAGCTAATGATTAACAGAAATGCGAGAATTGCGAGGTGCCATTGTGAGTCAGTAACGTTAACCGAAGTCTCCTGGGCATTTGGCATTGCCACGAGAAAAATGGCGAACAGATAGCGTGAAGTTGTGTCGGGCCAAACTTCCGCCATACGACTAGTCGCCAGGAATGCCGGCGGGAGCACTTGAACAAGAAGGGCGATGAATGCGAAGAAGATTGGCGCAAGATGCAACGGGAGAGGTAGCGTCAAGAACGCGATCAGACGCTGAACGGAGTTCAAATATCCGCCGTTGGTAATAAAGAACGAAGATATGCCGTTGTTGTATGCGTCCGCATACCAAACCGCGCCATCTTCTCCCCAGAATTCGGCAGTCAACAACTTCCCCGGATTGTGGAGAAAAAGTAGCAGCGCGAACGAGACGAGCAGCACGAGAAAGACGCCAATTGGGTGCCTCTTTCCGACCGTATCCAGCCTGACATTGGCTCTGGCCCAGAGAGTGGTCGCTTCCAATCGGCGCGAGTATTCAAGTTTGCTATTCACTATTCAAACCTTCCGCAATGCACTCCGAGTCGTCGATCGAAAGAACCTCTTTAGCGATCTTGCCAATATGCATGATAAACCATCCAGTGGATGCAACACCAAGCACCATCAGCGAAAGTTTAAGGGGGTTTAGATCGCCGCTCGCCACTGCCCCTAAACCCTGTTTGGCAATTGCGCCCAGGACCACGTAACCAAATAGCGCAGGCAAAGTCGCGAGGGACCCTAACCAATAGCGCCAAAATGTGATTGAAGTCATGCCCAGGACATAGCTGCCAATGGCGAACGGCATTATTGGCGAGCATCTCAGTAGACAGACGGTCCGCCATCCCTTGGCGTCGACAGCCCGATCAATGCGAGCCAGATACGGTTTGTGAGCCAGTTTTCGCTGGATGAAAGGTCGAAGCGCGGTTCTGGCCATCGCGAAAGCAATCCCGGCGCCAACCATAGTACCGACTGCAGTCAGGCCAAAGCCTAGTGGGATCCCGTATACCGCACCCGCAGCAATGCCTAGGGCCGACGCAGGCAAAACGCCACTGATCGCGACGAGCGTCTGCAACATAGCTAATGCGATCCATGCCGACGGCCCGTATGCATCAAACAGGACTACAAGATGACTAATACGTTCACCAATCGAACCGCCATAAATGTGCCAGAGCAGCACGCCGATTAACGGAAGCGACAAGCAAAGCGCAAGCAAGCTCGCGGAAGCAGTTTCTTTTAGCCTCATTCTCTAATACCCTCCATAGAACGAAGGACGCGGCGGGGGTGTGCCGAAAAAAGCGGCGACTTGCGCAAACCCATCTGGTGCAATCGAAAACTGGCCGCCGTACCGAGCACACCAAAGCCGTACGTAACGCTCCGTGAGAAATTAATAGAGGATGCTTCCTCGAAGTAACGCGTAGGACACGAAATCTCGCCTATACGGAAGCCGTAATGCACTGCCTGAGCGATCATCTGATTATCAAACACGAAATCATCAGAACAGGCGTCCAGCGGTAACGTTTCCAGCACTTCTCGGGTCCAGGCACGGTACCCTGTGTGATATTCCGATAACTTGATTCCCAGCAAGACGTTTTCAATAGCGGTGAGTACGCGATTGGCTATGTACTTGTATACCGGCATCCCGCCTCGAAGCGCCCCTTTTCCCAGGATACGTGAAGCCATGACCGCATCGAAATGACCCGACACCAGCATCGCCGCCATGGCCCGCAATAAACGGGGCGTATATTGATAGTCGGGATGAAGCATGATCACTATATCGGCGCCACGCGCCAGTGCTGCTTGGTAGCAGGTCTTTTGATTACCCCCGTAACCCCGATTATTATCATGAACAATAGTGTGAATACCCAAACTTTTTGCGAGGGCAGCGGTATTGTCGCGGCTACAGTCATCTACAAGCAAAACGTCGTCCACCGTATCCAGAGGAATTTCTTGATACGTTTGAAGAAGAGTCTGTTCAGCGTTGTAAGCGGGAAGAACTACCGAAATTCGCTTTCCGTCCAGCATTTTTTTCATTCCAATTAAGAGCCTACATCCCTAAAATATCGCCGATCGAGAAGGAAGCTCAAAATCAAGCGAATCGAAAAATCTGTGCTCATGGGCCCGCGGCCATATTCCACGGCTTCGGATCACGTTTCCCATCGCAGCCGCATAGGTTATGTGGAATTCGGTCACCAGTCAACGATACCTAGGTTGTTAGCGCGGAAGGTCCTATTGATGTCCAACGTTCATTTCACGCCAGCCGCCGCATTGCGATAAAGCTCGCTGTACGCCCGCCCCAGCGCTGCTCCTGAAAACATCGCCTCATACCGCTGGCGTGCCGCGTGTCCCATACGAGCGGCCAACGCACTGTCGGTTAGCAGCGCGCCCATCGCGCGCGCCAATTCGTCGGGATCCTCGGGCTTCACGACAAAACCTGTCACTCCATCCTTATTAACATATGAGGTGCCAGTCCCTACTTCGCAGCACACTATTGGCTTACCGAACATTTCCGCCTCTACCAGCACCATGCCGAAAGCCTCAGAACGCAGGTGAGAAGGGAGCACCATCGCTCTGCATCCTGTGAGCAGGGCAACCTTTTCCTCATGTGTCACCTGCCCGGCAAAAACGACATTGTGCGCCTCGGCCTCTCGCGCCAAGGAAACCAGCCGCTCACGCTCAGGTCCCGCCCCTGCGATGACAACCCGCGCTTTAACCCTCGTTGCCGCGTTGATCAGTGTATGCAGCCCCTTGTAATAGCGCAGGACGCCCAACGCGAGAAAGTACGGCTCGTCGCCAAGTCCGAGCCGGCGCATAAGTGGCGCGTCATCACTTGCGGAGCGCGCGTCGGCCCGGTAGTCCATAATGCCCAGAGGAATCGTCTTCAAGCGTTCAGGCGCAACGAAGGCATTGAGGATGGGACTGGTGCGGGCGTAGGCCGGAGAAGTTGCGACTACTGCCGACATGCCGCCCAACGTCCGCTTCATCATCGGACTATACACGACGCCAAGAGACTTCTGCCTTACGATATCGGAGTGATACGTCATCACTGCCGGCTTCTTTGTCCTACCAAAGAAGTGGAGCAAATCAGCGAACGGCCACGGAAAATGAAAATGCACGATGTCCGCCCAGTCGGCGAGCTCCCTGTATCTTTTCAGCGCGCTTAGCCCGCCAAGGTCACATGATGCCGGTGCTGCCCACGATCTCGCGCGCACGACGCGTCCCTCGTCGAGTTCGAGTTCCGTCGGTACCGGATTGGGAGAAAGCGTCAGGATTCTCGGCTCTACGCCGCATGCGCGCGTCGACAGAGCGATTTGCCGTATAGCCTCCTGCAAGCCCCCAGGCGGATCGGGAAAGTAAGTGCGATAGACATGTACAACCTTCACGTCCGCACCTCCGCGCTACGCGCGACGCAGCCATGGCGCTCGGCATTGCCGTCAGTCCCGTCGCTGGTCCTGAAAGTAATTTCCAGCATCTTGTCGAGACGGCGCTCCCAAGTATTATCGCCAACAGCCACAAGCGTCTCGTCGGCGGTCAGGCGGCCCCGCCGAAGCTGCTTTTCGACAGCGGTAATGAACGCCTCGACATCGCCGGCCACTTCCAGCCCCGCGCGCGGCTCTTTCGCGAAGTCGAGCGGGGTCGACACCACCGGCAAACCCGCTGCCAGATATTCATAGAATTTCATTGGAAACATCGAGCGCGTATAGTCATTCAACAACGTTGGCAAAACACCGACATTCATGCCGCGCAAATACTCAGGCAACGACTGGTAACTACGATATCCAAGCAAATGCACGTTAGGCAACTGGGATAACTGCACCAGCAGCTCGCTGCGCTGCCCCTCTCGCTCTTCGCCGATGATGATCCAGTGCCAAGCCGGACGCGCCTGCGCTGTCTTCAGAATGAGCGGGAGATCGATCTTGAAATCGGACAGCACGCCGTGATAGACGAGTCGCGGCGCTGGAATCTCCGACAAATCAGCCGGCAGCGGCCCTGCGTCCATCGCTTGGCTGAAATGCTCGGCATCAACCACGTTGCCGAAATAATGGGTGTTCGGGTTATAAGGCAGGCATTGCTGCTTGAGTGAAATCGCAGTGGTGAACACGGCATCACAGCAAAGCAGCAGCGCGTTCTGGGCAGTGTTGAACGCACTTACGTCGATACCGGGAATCGCAGCGATGTCGTCCACACAGTGGTACACGAGAGGACCGCGATGTAAGTTCTCTATCGCGCTCAGCATGTACGGGTGGTAGGTCCATATCACCGGATCGGCGAATCGGTGCGCTTTGACAAACCGGGTCACGGACCAGCGCAGCAACGCTTGATTCAGCGACCGTACAAGCGGCCAATGATGCTTGGCCGGCACCATCAGCGGTGACAGCACCCAGATGTTCGCGGCACGACGCGGTGGCCCCACCAGGAGCGATCGAACACCGCGCCATAAGCGGCGCCATAAGCGTGACCAATCTCGCCCGCTTCCGACTTTCGGCGACCGAAAACCCACGCTCTCGACATATAAAATACGCCAACCACGAGCAGCGAGGACGCTAGCGGTATGTTGCTTGTTGGTCCAGTACGGCTCGTCCCAATCTGCGGTCGAAAACAGAACACAATCTCGCGCCTCGAGCACGGCATCCATCCACTCAACCACCGAACACCTCGACAGGACGGCCGAGCAGGCTGTCAAGAATTCGCTGCGAAGCCATACCATCCCCATAAGGGTTCGCGCGATTGTGAAGCTGCGTGCGGCGCGCCGGATCGT
The DNA here is from genome assembly GCF_003028655.1 of Trinickia symbiotica. Taxonomy (GTDB): domain Bacteria; phylum Pseudomonadota; class Gammaproteobacteria; order Burkholderiales; family Burkholderiaceae; genus Trinickia; species Trinickia symbiotica_A. The sequence goes on along the minus strand of NZ_PYUC01000004.1, from coordinate 510,198 downwards.
CGAGCCACCCCATTACGGCGCGTTCGATACTTTCGGCGGATTGACCAGCCAGTGTCGCAAATCCAGCGTCTACGCCCTCACGACGCTCAGTATGGTTGCGCATCACCACAACGGGAACGCCGAAACTGGGTGCCTCTTCCTGGATGCCGCCCGAATCGCTGACTACGAGCACGCTGCGGCTGATCAGGTAGAGACTCGTTGGGTAATCGACTGGCTCGATCAAAGCAAGGTTAGGAATGCCGGCGAGTTCTCGCATGACGGGCTCTCGCACGGCCGGATTCAGATGAACGGGAAAGATCCACCGGTGGGCACTATAGCGCTCGCACAAGTCACGCAGAACTTGGCAAATGCTCTCAAGTACGGAGAAGTTCTCCCGGCGGTGACACGTGATCAGGATTTGAGACTGCTCGTCGCCAATGAACTCAGGCAGCGAACCGCCAGGCGGCGACTGCTCCCAGCTTTTGCGAACCGCCGCAATCGAATCGACCACGGTGTTACCGGTGACGACGATGCGCTCGGAAGCAATTCCTTCGCTCAACAGTTGTTGACGGGCCAGTTCAGTCGGCGCGAAGTGTAGCGTCGCTATGCGACTGATCAGAGTGCGGTTCGCTTCCTCGGGGAACGGACTCGTCAGATTGCCAGTGCGCAGTCCCGCCTCGACGTGCCCCACTGCGATACCGCGGTGAAATGCGGCAAGGCTCGCACAAAAGGCGGTGGTGGTGTCGCCCTGAACAAGCACCCAGTCGGGATGCACCTGTTCCATGGCATTCTCGAGCGCTGATAGCAGCCTCGCTGACAGCGAGTTCAGCGATTGTCCGGGCACCATCGTATCAAGCGTAATGTCGGGCTCAACGCCGAAAAAGCGATAGGCCTGCTCGAACATTTCTTTATGTTGGCCGCTCGAGCAGATTACCGTCTCGCACTCCGCTCGAAGCGCGGAGACGACGGGCGCCAGCTTAATGGCTTCGGGCCGCGTGCCCATGACCACCATGACCTTCATTGCAGAACCTTCCCGGGCTGGGCTTCGAGATAAGCGCCGCGAAATTCAACGCCGACGGCAAACGGCGTCAGATCCGCTGGCGGTGCCTGAATACGGAACCCTTGCCGGTCTCCAACGACCTGAATCGTCGACTTGTGCCTGAGAAAGTCGAGTGCGACTTCCTCGTTTACGAACAGTGGTTTAGCAGCCTTGTTCTTCATGTAGAGAATGAACTGTTCATGCGCTTCGATGCGAACTGCTTCGTCGCGCCAACCATACTGATAACGCTCTGAAAACGGATGATCGAGATAGCCGAACATCGCGCGGGTCTCGTATGCGAGGTCGAATGCCCGCTTGAACACGGTCAACGCGTCTGCAGCGCTCAACATGCAATCGCCATGCAGCATGCATTGCTGGCTGTGTCCCACGAAGCCCGAGGGCAAGCCAGCCAATTCGCCGCCACGAGCGAGCACGAACTCGGGGTCGTTGCGAATGATGCCGCCAATGCATCCTTCATACCCGGCATCCGCCAGGGCCTGCAGCGCATAAGGAGGCGATTGATGGAACGGAGAAACGGCATAGCGCACTCGGCGCCCGGTCACGCCTTCCAACAAAGCTGCGGAGTGCCGGCCCTCCCCGAGGGCCGCGTCGTAACTCCCCCCCCAATTCGGCGCGTGTGTAGCCGTATGCGAGAGCACGGCACCGCCGTCCGCCAGCAGTTCACGCAGAATCGCGTGATGCTCGGGCTGGTTCAGGTTCTGGGTGTGCACCGCCAATGTGAAAGGAATGCCGAGGCGTCGATAGGCCTGCCATAGGGGACGGGCGGACTCGACGTCTTCATCGCAATCGAGGCGCGACGTAATAACCGCGTCGTAGCCCCACGGAACCTCGCTCAAAACCGGCTTGCACGGTAACTTGTCCGAGCGATAGCCGGACAGAAATTGCTCGACGATCCGCCACTCGAACGAATCGGAAGGCCCCACGGCACGATTGAACCAGAGCACGCTCGAAGCGTCATCATCCCACAGCGCTGCGTATGAGAAACGACGTTCGCCGGCTACCGTAACGGACGCCAGCTCCGCGTCGCTCTCCACGTGGCCCGCCTGTGCAACCGACCACATGGACCCATCACTGCGAATGGCGCCGTAACCAAGGTTGTTCCACTCATCGGTGAAATCGAAACGCTCGAATGATCGATGCCACTGTTGGCCGCCCAGCTTTCGCGCCAGTGCGGTATAGGAAACGGCCGCGCGGCTTTCACGAGCCGCGCCGCTCGGCGCCGACTCGCTTCGGCTATCAGCGTGCAACTCCGCCGGCAATGCACCCGATTCATAGTTGAGGTATCGGGCGACCTCTCGCGGGATACGGCCAAACAGGGCGAGTTTGCGCGTTCCCAACCGTAACCACTGCAAAAGCTCCGCGCCCCATTCGTCAGGGACATCGACGGCCACGACCATGCTCAAAGTGGGCGACTCTAGCGAGCTGCGCGCAATCCATTGAGCTTGCGGAGCGCTGACCGACCTGCGCATCGCTGCCAGCACGTAGTGACCCGCTTCTCGAGAAGCGTTTGGAAACAGGATACCGATCATGCTGCCACCACGTGACGAAATTTGGCCCGATGGCCGACACGGACCAGGTCGTTGTGCCCAACGTACGCAACGGTGAACGCGTCTTGCCAGTACTGACGCAACTTGCGCGTGGTTTCCTCTTCATTCGCCCAAGGTTCAAGGACGATGCACAATGTGGGGGGCGTAGTCCGAAGATCGATCTGGAACTCCTGAATCCCGCCAACGCGATGATCGAGCATGTCCTGGATGTGGTGCGTCGGGTGCGCGATGCCATTGATCGGCACGACATCATGGATGCGCCCGGTGACGTGGGTCAGGAAGAAGCCCTTCCCCGTCTCGACGACCTTCGCAAGATCGCCTGTCGCGTAGCGAATGAGGGGCATCAAACGATTACGGAAGCCCGTGAATACGAGCTCATGGGCACCATCGGGCACGGTATCCGACACCCGGCTCTCGGGCCAGCCTTCCGATTCGAAGACCTGAAGTCCGCCTTCATTCCCGTCGACTTCGTAAGCCATCACGCCAAGTTCGGCGAGCCCATATCGGTCGACGACGCGGCAACGCAATGCCGACGCGATGACTTCGCGAGCGTGCGGCTCGAGCAGTTCGCCGCTGGACTCGAAGACATCGAACGTCTTTCCGCCGCCATACTTGCGCTGCACATAACATGCGAGCGCATACATCGTCGACGGATGCGAATGGGCAAGATACGGCTTGCGGCGCTTGAGCGTCCGCCAGATTTCCTCGAGACCCTCGTCGTCGATGCGGTCGAAAAAGATGTTGCTTCGATTCATTGCGAAGCATTTGAAGTCTTCGCGAGAAGGCCATTCAGGTATCGTCTGATCGGGGAATCGGCAGGCAAAGTGGAGCTCCGAGCGATGACGAAGCTTTCCGATCCGCTCTCGCGCGTAGAAAGTGACTGCAGAGGAGTAGTCCGCACCTTCCTGATCGTAATAGATCGTGCAGGAAAGGCCCGTCGATCCACCGGTCTTGCACGCGTGATGCCGCATCTGCGCAAGAGGCGCCGACAACATGCGATCGCCCTGCTCCCGAATGATGTCCTTCGTCAGATACGGAAGCGCCTCCAGGTAGCGGGGATCGCGCTTTACCTTTTCCGGATCGAACTGCTTCGCCTGGAACAGATCGCGGTAATACGGCACCTGCGCGCCGGCAAAACTGAGGATCGCGGCAAGTCGTTCGACGGCTATATGCCGGCGCTCCTTCATAGGCAACGCATAGTGCCGTCGCAGTTCGGCGATCTTCGGTCGGACGGTGCGCTTCTCCCGGTTCTCCGCTATCGGATAGGCGACATAGCCCGCCGCCAGCCCCTTGAACGTGCGCAGCGGCTGAGTGAGAAAAAGCGTTTCGGAGAAGCGAAGAAACGGATGGTTAGCGCGCATAAAGTTCGAACCCAATAAGATTCACCGCGAGGCAAGCCAGCCGCCAAAGCCAGGCATCCTTCCGCGCCGCCGGCGTATGCGCCTGTGGCGGCGAGAGTCTTTGTTGCCTATTCAATCGCAAGCGCATTTTGCCCAACGTGTCGCACGCAGCCTGGTCAGTTCCGCCTTGCATCAGTGCGGCACGTTCGCCGTGTGACTGACGAGCGGCTGATGATCGTTCGGCTGCGGAGGCGGGGGCGTCACTGCCTCATCGGAAATCACCTTTCCGTGCTCCATTGCAACCTTGCGCGTGCATACACGAGAGACGAGATTCGGATCGTGCGTCGCCAACACTAGAATCGACGCCTGCCCGACCAAAGTCTCCAGTCGCTCGGCGGCCTTTACGCTGAACTCCGCGTCGCCCACACTGAGCCATTCATCCATGATCAGGATGTCCGCCTCGACGCTCGTCGAAATGGCGAACGCCAAGCGGAGCATCATGCCGCTCGAATAGGTTCGCACTGGCAGGTTCAGGTAGTCGCCAAGCTCGCTGAAGTCCGCTATCTCGTCGATCTTGCTCCTGATACGGGCCGGCTTCAGCCCGTCGAGGATTCCGCGAAGATAAATGTTCTCGAAACCGGTCGCATCCGGATCCAGACCCATCGACACGTCCAGCAGTGAAGCGATCTTTCCTCTCACGGTCAGTTCGCCGCGAACCGGTGCATAAACGCCCGACAACGTCCGCAGCAGCGTCGTCTTACCCGACCCGTTATGGCCGACCAGACCGACCCGATCGCCCTCCCCAAAGCTGAAGCTCAGATTGTCGAGCGCCTTGACGATCGCGTGGCGACCCGCATCCTGGCCGATACGGCCTCCGGTAGTGAGGTTGAGCACCGCCTTCTTCAGCGAACGGTGCGAATTCTCGTAAATCGGAAATTCAACCGAGATATTACGAGCAACAATCGATGAAGCAGTCACGATTCTTCAGAGCCAATAAGGAACGCGATTACGAAAACGCCGCAACAAAAACTGCGCGAACGCGAAGCCAACGATCAGAAGACCAACGGACCATGCCCACGATTCCCAATGTATGGGTCGCCCCGTAAGCGGCGCGCGCACTGTCTCGATCAGGTGATAGAGCGGGTTGTACTCGGCGACCCACGCTCGGTTTTTCAAGATCTCAGGCGACCACATCACGGGCGTGAAGAAAAACACGACCTGAATCAGGTTCGTGACGATTGGTGGAATATCGCGAAAGCGTGCGCAAAGGACACCGAGGGTGACACCCACCCACACGCCATGCAGAAGAAGCAACGCCAAGCCGAGCGGCACGAGTAGGAACTCGGGCTTCGGCCATCGACCGAAGGCGACCAGCAGCACCACGACCACCGGCAGGCTGTGTAGAAGAATCACGAAATTGCGCCACGCGATCCGGCAGACGTGAATCGTCAATGGCAGGCGGATCTGCTTGATCAGATAGGCCGCTGAGATAAAGGCCATGCAACCTTCGTTCGCCACCGCTGCCAGATAGCCCCACATCACGAGGCCAACTGCCAGATACGGCAGGTAGTCCGAAATCTCCTGGTGGAGCAACGTGGAATACAGGGCTCCCAGCACGACAACCATGATCGCGGTGCTCAGTGTGAACCAGAACGGACCAATCACCGAGCGGCGGTAGCGCTGGCGGATGTCGTGCCAGCCCAATGTGCCCCAGATCCGAGCAGACTTGATACCAACGATCAGATCATCGTCTTGCGTGTGACGAGTGACATCCGCGCCGTCGCTGACAAACGTTACATCCATTTAAGCACGCCCATAATTGTCTTCGAACCGGACGATGTCATCCTCGCCCAGATATTCGCCACTTTGCACCTCGATCATGACGAGGTCGATCATGCCCGGGTTTTCCAGCCGATGCTTGTGTCCCGCCGGAATGTAGGTCGATTCATCAATGGAAACCAGCAACTCGCGATCGCCATTGACGACCTTCGCCGTGCCGCTCACGACGACCCAATGCTCACTTCTGTGATGATGCATTTGCAGGCTGAGGCTCGCGCCCGGCTTCACCACAATACGCTTGATCTTGAACCGATCCCCCTCTTCGAGGACAGTGTAGCTACCCCACGGCCTGTGCACCGTGCGGTGCACTTTGTACGTCTCGTGACCAAGCGATTTCAGTTCGGCGTAGATCTGCTTTACATCCTGCGCACGTTGCTTCTCGGCCACAAGAAGCGCATCGGGCGTATCGATCACGATCAGATTCTGGATGCCGACCGCGCCAACCATCCGGTCCTCACTACGCACGTAGCAATCCTTGACATCAACGAGCAGCGCCTGGCCTTCGACACGATTACCGTTTTCGTCCGCGGGCGAAAGCTCACTCAGCGCCGTCCACGATCCGACGTCCGACCATCCTAGCTCACAGTGAACCACCGCGGCCGTCTTGCATTTCTCCATCACGGCATAGTCCAGCGAAATATCGGGCACTGTGCCGAAGCTGACGGGGTCGAGCCGTATTTGCGTCCCCTCGTCACCGCCAGCGGACGGTGACTTGGCGATACACTCAGTCACCGCGTCAAGAATGTCCGGACAGTGTTCGCGGATTTCGCGAATCATCGCGCCTGCAGTAAAGCAGAACATCCCCGAATTCCAGAGGAACCTGCCTGACCCGACATACTCGCGCGCTTTTTCGAGGGACGGCTTCTCGACAAAACGAACGACAGCCTCCCCGTCCGCCTCAATGTAGCCGTATGCCGTTTCAGGCGTCTGCGGGCGAATGCCGAACGTCACGATTTTGCCCGCCTGTGCAAGCGCGCTCGCTGCTGCCACGGCATCAGCAAAGGCTTGCTGATCCGCAATCAGGTGATCAGCCGGAAGCACGAGCATGACGGTGTCTTCCCCGTGCGCGCGCGCGGTATGCATTGCAGCGGAGGCGACGGCTGCAGCCGTGTTTCGCCCGAACGGCTCGAGAATGAACGAAGTCAGACATCCGCGGGTGTTGACTTCCCTGAAGTCATCGTCCGTCCTGAAGAAGAGCTCGCGGTTCGTCACCGTAAGCACCTCTTTCACGTCCGGCAACGATGCGGCCCGCAAAAATGCCATTTGCAGCAGGCTGCGCCCGCCCGCCATGCGAATGAACGGCTTCGGATGCAACTCTCGCGAAACGGGCCATAGTCTGGAACCGGCCCCACCGCACAGGATAATTGGCAATAAAGTCACACTGCCCCCCTCAGCAAAGCTGCTCGTTCGGGAACGAAGCCCTTCGGAATGACGCTTCCCGCACCGGTTCAAGATGCACGCGCAGCCCCCGCCAGCTCTGCCAGACACCATTGAAGCGCGTCGCGCCAATGCGGTGCCGTCAGGCCGAATACCCTTGCGAGCTTCTCATTCGACATGCGAGAGTTGGCGGGCCTTCTCGCGGGCGTAGGATAGTCCGACGTGGTGATGGGCAGTACATTCGGCGCCGGGTCGAACTTCGCGCATTCAAAAATCGCAGAGGCAAACCCATGCCATGACGTAGCATCGGCAGCCGTCAGTTGATAAATGCCGGAGCGCTGATTCCACCACTGCGGATCGTTCGCCGCGAATGCCTGCGCCACGACGTTCGCCGTCATGGCCGCAATCGTCTTGCTCCATGTGGGCGCTCCGATCTGGTCTGCGACGACTTTCAACTCTGGCCGCTCCGCGCCGAGGCGCAACATCGTCAGCAGAAAGTTCTTGCCGCGCGCACCGTAGACCCAGCTTGTGCGAAACGTCAGGTGATGCGCGCCAGATGCCGCAATCGCCCGCTCACCGGCAAGCTTGGTCTGCCCATAGACGTTCTGCGGATCCGTCGGATCGTCCTCGAGGTAAACACCGTCTTTGTCGCCGTTGAAAACGTAATCCGTGGAGTAATGAATCAGGGCCGCGCCGATCTTTGCTGCTTCCTCAGCCAGCACGCCAGGCGCCTCTCCATTGATCCGCGTCGCAAGCTCGGGCTCGCTTTCGGCCTTATCGACTGCCGTATAGGCGGCAGGATTCACGATCAGCGCAGGGCGGACCTGGCGCACCACCTCCCGTACTTTCGCGAGATCAGCCAAATCGAGCATCATGCGATCTGCGGCCACGATGTTCCCGAGCCCCTGCAGCGTCCGCACCAGCTCGAATCCGACCTGCCCGTTGGCACCGGTCACGAGGATCGTCCGGTTCATGTCACTCTCGCTCACGTCGGCCCCTTACTCAAAAACGTCGGCTTCGGAAAGTCGCTTCCCTGCCGCATCCTTCGCAGCGAGAACCGGCTCGAAATCGATCGGCCACTCGATACCGATCTCGGGATCGTTCCAGACGATACTCCTCTCGAACTCCGGGAACCAATAATCGGTCGTTTTGTAGAGAAACTGAGCCGACTCGGAGAGAACGACGAACCCATGTGCGAAGCCAGGCGGCACCCACAGCTGCTTGTGGTTCTCCACCGACAAGACAACGCCCACCCACTTTCCGAAATTCGGCGAGCTACGCCGAATATCAACCGCCACGTCGAAGACTTCACCTTCCACCACACGCACGAGCTTCCCTTGCGCATGTTGAATCTGATAGTGCAATCCGCGCAGCACGCCCTTCGCCGAGCGCGAATGATTGTCCTGCACGAACTCGACACCCGGCTCGACCTTGTCCTCGAACTCGCGCGCGTTGAAACTTTCGAAGAAAAACCCGCGCGCGTCACCGAACGCCTTCGGCTCGATGATCTTCACTTCGGGCAATGCAGTCGCTGTTACTTGGATGGCCATGCCACTTGATCCGTGAGAATGTTTTTCAGGTATTGTCCGTAGCCGTTCTTAGCGAGCGGCTCGGCGAGCTTGAGCAGCCTCTCCGCGTCGATCCATCCCCGGCGATATGCGATCTCTTCGGGGCACGCAACGACGAGCCCCTGCCGCTTTTGCAGAGTCGCAATGAAAGTAGCGGCCTCGATAAGCGAATCGTGCGTTCCGGTATCGAGCCAAGCGTAGCCGCGGCCCATGATCTCGACTTCGAGCGAACCCGCTTCGAGGTACCGCGAGTTGACATCCGTAATCTCGAGCTCGCCGCGAGCCGACGGCCTGATATCCGCCGCGACATCGCAAACGCGATTGTCGTAAAAATAGAGCCCCGTCACCGCATAGTTCGAGCGCGGCGCCTTCGGTTTCTCCTCGATCGACAACGCTCGGAACTGCCGGTCGAACTCCACCACGCCGTATCGCTCTGGGTCGTGCACGTGATAGGCGAACACAGTAGCACCCGAATCCTTGGCAGCGGCCCGCTCGAGCTGCTTCGCAAGATCGTGCCCGTAGAAAATGTTATCGCCGAGAATCAGCGTCGACGGATCGTTGCCGATAAAGTCCTTCCCGATGATGAACGCTTGCGCAAGACCATCGGGCGATGGCTGAACGGCGTACTGGATATTCATCCCCCACGCACTTCCATCGCCAAGCATCGCTTCGAAGCGAGGCGTATCCTGCGGCGTCGAAATGATCAATACATCCCGAATGCCGGCCACCATCAACGTCGACAGCGGGTAGTAAATCATCGGCTTGTCGTACACGGGCAGCAACTGCTTTGAAACCGCATGCGTAATCGGATAAAGCCGCGTACCAGAGCCACCCGCGAGAACGATTCCCTTGCGTGCCATGTCCCCCGCCTTTACGCGCGTTGCGCGTAGTTCGTCTCAACCCACTTCCGATATTCCCCGGAAGCGACTTCGTCGACCCACTCGGAATTATCCAAGTACCACTGCACGGTCTTCGCCAAGCCCGTCTCGAAAGTCTCGGCCGGCTTCCACCCGAGTTCATGCTCGAGCTTGCGCGCATCGATCGCATACCGGCGGTCGTGCCCAGGCCGATCCTTCACATACGTGATCTGCTCGCGGTACGAACCGGCGGCCTTCGGACGCGCCTTGTCGAGCAAATCGCAAAGCGTATGAACCACATCGAGGTTCTTCTTCTCGTTCCAGCCGCCGATGTTATACGTCTCGCCAAGCTTTCCACGTGCCAAAACTTCGCGAATCGCGGCGCAATGATCGCCGACGTAAAGCCAGTCACGCACGTTCTGGCCGTCGCCGTAGACCGGCAACGGTTTTCCTCCGAGCGCGTTCGCGATCATCAGCGGAATGAGCTTCTCGGGGAACTGATAGGGACCATAGTTGTTCGAGCAGTTCGTCGTCAAGGTCGGCAGACCGTAGGTATGGTGGTACGCACGCACAAGATGGTCGGAACCCGCTTTCGTCGCCGAATAAGGACTGTTCGGCGCATACGGCGTCGTTTCAGAGAACTGAGGATCGCTTGCGGACAGGGAGCCGAATACCTCGTCCGTCGACACGTGCAGAAATCGGAACGCCGCCTTTTCGGTATCGCCGAGGCTGTTCCAATAGCTCCGCGCGGCTTCGAGCAGCGTAAAAGTGCCCACCACGTTGGTACGAACGAAATCCGCCGGCCCATGAATCGATCGATCCACGTGGCTCTCGGCCGCGAAATGGACGACCGCCCGCGGCTTATGCTCGGCGAAGAGTGCCTCGAGGGCGGGTCCATCGCAAATATCGACCCTGGCGAATACGTGCTTCGGGTTGCCCAGCAGTGACTTCAGCGTGCCGAGATTGCCCGCATAGGTCAGCTTGTCGACGTTGAGCACAGCCTCATCGGACTGCCGCAGCCAATCAAGCACGAAATTGGCGCCGATGAAGCCGGCGCCACCCGTAACCAGGATCATGGAGTTTCCTTACGAAGGATGGGGACGAGACGTCAAATTTTGCAATTATAAAGGCCCCACGCCCAGAAACCCTCAGTTCTAACAACTCGATACAGCCAGCCGGCCAAAAAAGTGTCGCATCAAGGAGACGGTTCGAGGGTCAATGGACGCTCGACATCGATTCCGGCACCGCACATCCACCGAATCGTCTCCCCGAAATCGATCGGCGTGACAAAGGGCGCCAATCGGCGCAGCTTGGCCGCCGATCCCACGAGCACTTTTACTTCGTTGTCGCGCACGAATGCGCGATTGGTTCGAATCTCGGGGTCGTGCCCCGTTACCTCGCGGACGATATCGATGACCTCGCGCAAGGTGCGTGGCCGCTCACTGCAGACATTGACGGTCTCCCCGACGGCAAACGACTCGAGCAGCGCTCGATAGGCTTTAGCGACCATGCGCACATCGGAAAAGTCCCGCGCGACGTCGAGATTGCCGAGCTCGACGAACGGCCGGCGTTGCGTGAAATGCGACACGATCTTGGGCACGAGAAAGCGACCGGATTGACCGCGGCCCGTGTAGTTGAACGGCCTCGTAATGACGATCGGCAGCTTGTCGCTCCAGGTTCGCGCGAGATGCTCCATCGCGAGCTTACTCGCGGCATAGTGATTGACCGGCGCCGGCGGCGCGCTTTCGTCAATCACCCCCGCAGCGTTTCCATAAACGTTCGCGCTGCTCGCGATCAACACCTTCCCCGGATGGCACCCTACGTCGATACAGGCTTGGAGCACATTCAGTGCGCCAAGTACGTTGACGCGATACATGTCGAGTGCGATATCGTGCGCCACGAAGCTGATGGCGGCGAGGTGAACGATATGCGTCGGCTTAATGGTACCGATGACACGCCGGCACTCATGCACCGACGTGATGTCGAGCACGTGCTCGTGCTCGGCGGGTGGCTGTCGCTCGAGGTCGGCCCGAGTCAGTGTGCCGTGCACTTCGTAGCCGGCTTGCAACAGCTCGTCGCGCACGTATTCGCCCGTAAAGCCTCGAACGCCCGTGATCAACGCGCGCCGAATCGTTCGCCGCGTGGGAGGGTCCTGATTTTTAGTCGGCATTGGCTTTGCTCGGTCAGCTCGACGGTTCGCCAACAGGCAACCGCTCGTTCATGTCTTAGGCCGGCCCCATTCTATGCACTGAAATTAGCGAGCAAATCTGAAAAAAATTGTCTGCTGCGGTACAGTTCGATCGGAAAAAGTGTCAGGCTCGCTCGTTGCGGGTGCGCACGGACACATTACAAAGTACGCATAGCACTCTGCCGCCTCTCGCCATGAACAACCCTGTCTACGACGGAACCCCGTTCGCCTTCGGCGACCTCCAAGGCTGCCACGAGCCCTTCATGCGTCTGCTTGGGCAACTGCCCGCAGGCGCGGACACGCCACTCTGGTTCGCCGGCGACCTAATCAACCGCGGCCCCGACTCTCTGGCCACGCTGCGTGAGGTCGCAGGCCTGGGCGCACGCGCCACCGTCGTGCTCGGCAACCACGATCTCCACCTGCTGGCCGTCTCGGCCGGCGTGAGGCGCACCAAATCGGGCGACACGTTGAGCGATATCCTCGCCGCGCCCGATGCCCCCGACCTGCTCGACTGGTTACGTCACCGCCCTCTTGCTCACTTCGAGCGCGGAATGCTCCTCGTCCATGCGGGTGTGCTGCCGCAATGGAACGCCGCATTGACGCTCGAACTGGCCGAGGAACTGGAGCGCGCCTTGCGTGGCCCCGATTGGGCCGAGACGCTCGCGGACCTCTACGGCAATGAGCCGCGCGCTTGGAGCCCGGATCTGCGGCGAAAGGAGCGCATGCGCGTGGCATTCAACGCGCTGACGCGCATTCGTTTCTGCTCCACCGACGGCAAGATGGATTTCGCCGCGAACGGCGGCCCTGCTTCCGCGCCCCTGGGGTACATGCCTTGGTTCGACGCGCCGGGCCGCCGCACGGCCGATATCACCGTCGTCTTCGGCCACTGGGCGGCGCTCGGCCTCATGATGCGCGACAACGTCATCGGTCTCGATTCGGGATGCGTCTGGGGCAATCGCCTGTCTGCGGTACGGCTCGCAGCGAACCCGGCGGAACGAACGCTCGTGCAGGTGGACTGCGGCGGGTGCGGCGGTGCCGCCGACGAACGCGCACGGGCGCAATCGAATGCGTGATGGGCACGCTCATCGACAGCAAGCCCAACAAATCTCGAAACATTACAAGTGAAAAATTCCGTAACCATTCCCGGGTTCTTGAGAATCGTCATCTTTTCTAGAATTGCTATTTGAATACGAACTTCGGAGCAATCTTGCGAACCCTCGACGGCTTGGGCCCGGAAAGCGGCTCGATACAAGGCGGACGCGACGCATCGCGAGCGCGAGCGTGGCAGTTGCCGTCCCGCCGCATGGAGCTTGCCGCCGAAAGCTACGGCGGCGTGCTCTGGATGACGGGACTTTCCGGCGCGGGCAAATCGACGCTGGCCAACGCGCTCAAGGAGCAACTCGAAGCGGACCGCTACCTCGTGACGGTGCTTGACGGCGACATACTCAGGACGGGACTCAACGCAGGATTGGGCTTTAGCGACAGCGATCGCCGCGAAAATATCCGGCGCACCGCGGAAGTCGCGGCAATGTTCAAGCGCGCGGGCTTCATCGTCATCGCCGCGCTGATTTCGCCGATAGCGGCAAATCGGGCGCTCGCCAGAACGATCGTAGGCGAGCGGTTCTTCGAAGTCCACGTTGACAGCAGCCTCGAGGTTTGCGAATCGCGCGATCCGAAGGGGCTTTACGCGAAAGCGCGCAACGGAGAACTGCGCGAATTCACGGGCATTACATCGCCCTATGAGGCGCCCACTTCGCCGGATCTGGTAATCGATACGTCGCGCGCGAGGATCGCCGATTCAGTCGCGAAGCTGGCGGGCTTTATCGACGCACATATCGAAGGTCGGCGCTTCGAACGCTAGCAAACGTTGGCGTGCTTAGAAGCGCCGGTCCAATGAAGCAAGCCAATCGCAGCCTTCCCGAACAGCGCTTTCTCATGCACCGCCTGCCCCGCCGGCTTCGGCAGGCCGTCCCTCATCGGGCATCTGCTCATACCGCACTTCGGCGCCAACGGGCGGCGGCCACTTCGCCTGCATCCACGTGAGGGCGGAGGCCACGGCATCTCTCGCCTGCGCCGCGAGGAGGCGCCGGTCGTTCGTGGGCATGATCGGTTCGCCCACGAAAACATGCGCCGTGATCGGCCCGCCAGACAACGTCGCATCGAGCGATTCACCAAGCGACATCTCTCCGATATAAGCGGGCGCCGTGGTCTGCCGTCCCTGCGCATCCTCATAAAGCAAGCAAATCGGCTGCACCGGACATCCGGCCGAAACGGCCGCTTGAAACAGATTCGCGTGAAACGGCAGCAGCGACACGCCGTCCGATGTCGTGCCCTCGGGAAACACGCACATCACTTCCCCACTCTGAAGGCGCGCGGCCATCTCGTGCATCGTCCTCAGCGCGTCCTTGCGCTTCTCGCGTTGAAGAAACACGGTGCCGAGCCGGTACGCAAGCCAGCCGACGATCGGCCAATCGCGCACCTCGGCCTTCGATACGAACGGCGTCGGCCGCCACGCATTGATCACGTAGATGTCGATCCACGAAATGTGATTGCCGACGACGAGCACGCCCTGATCGAGCCTGCGCTCGTCACCGTGCACGACGAGCCGCATGCCCGACAAGCGCAGCAGCTTCAGCGACCAGGCACGGATCCGCGCGTTCTTGTACGCCTCCGACGCGCGGGAAAAGCGCGTGGCGACGACCCACATGCCATGCAGCAGATGCACCACGAGCCGAATCTTGGCGAGCCCTACCTTCATCGCGTCCACCCTTAGTTCTCTTATTCGTCTCGTCCCGTCGCCATCAATGCGACGAGCTCAATTCCGCTCGAATGCGACACGTCCCGCAACGATCGTCGCGCGCACACGCGCGGGCAGTTCGTAGCCGAGGAACGGCGTGTTGTGCCCCTGGCTCTTCAGCGAGCGAGGCTCAACTCGCCAGTGCGCGCCCGCATCAAAAACGCAAATGTCGGCCGTCGCGCCGACGTCGATACGCCCCGCCGGCAGCTTCAGAACGTCGGCTGGCGCCGCCGTGACGCGGTTCAACGCCTTGGCGAGCGGCACGCGCGCATCCTCGGCCCATTTCACCGTCAACGATAGTAGCAACTCGAGCCCCGTCGCACCCGGTGTCGCTTCGGCGAACGGCAGCAGTTTCTCGTCGTCGTCGACGGGCGTGTGGTCGGAGCAAATCGCGTCGATCGTGCCGTCGGCAAGCCCAGCGCGGATCGCCTCGCGGTCGCGCTGCGAACGCAACGGGGGATCGAAGCGGAACTGTGCATCGAAGTAGCCGATATCGACATCGATCAGATGAATGTGGTTTGCCGACACATCACACGTCACGGGCAAGCCCTCAGCCTTGGCTTCGCGCACGAGTGCGATTCCGGCGGCCGATGAGAGATGCGGTAGGTGAACGCGCGCACCGGTGACGCGCATCAACTCGAAAATCGTATGCAGCGCGATCGTCTCCGCCGCAACGGGCACCCCAGACAAGCCGAGGCGCGACGCGACCGCGCCGCTCGCGGCAACGCCACCCTTCGCTAGATACGCATCGAGCGGGCGCAGCCAGGCTGTATAGCCGTACGTGCTCGCATACTGAAGCGCGCGCAGGAGCACCTGCGTATCGACGATCGGCAGATCCGCTTGAGAAAACCCCACACAGCCGGCCTCAGTCAGCGCAACCATCTCGGTGATGACCTGCCCCTTGAGCCCGACGGTGAGCGCGCCGAGCGGGTACACGTGCGCGCGATCGAGGTTGCGCGCGCGAAACTTGAGCATCTCCACGAGGCCCGGCTCGTCGAGGATCGGATCGGTATCGGGCGGGCAAACGAGGCTCGTCACGCCGCCCGCGAGGGCCGCGGCCGTTTCGGATTCGAGCGTCGCCTTGTGTTCGTAGCCAGGCTCGCGAAGCCGTGCGGAAAGGTCGACGAGACCGGGTGCCACGTAAAGTCCGTTCGCATCGATCGTCTTCGTCGCTTCGAAATCGGCCGGCGCCAGACCGTTCCCGACGATCTTGCCGTCCGCGATGAACACATCCGCTCGTCGCTCGGTGCCGGCCGCCGGATCGATCACGGTGCCGCCTTGGATATGAATCTTCATGCGCTGCTCTGCTCTCTTCTATCTCTCTCGATCTGCCGATCTTCGCGTCAATCGTTGTTGCCGGCCACGATGCTCATCACGGCCATGCGCACGGCGATGCCGAACGTCACCTGATTGAGAATCACCGATTGCGGGCCGTCGGCCACCTGCGAATCGATTTCGACGCCGCGATTCATCGGCCCAGGGTGCATCACGATCGCATCGGGCTTCGCGCGCGCAAGGCGCTCGGGCGTCAACCCCCAGCTCTTGAAGTACTCCTGCGCCGAAGGCAACAACGCGCCGCTCATCCGTTCGTTCTGCAGTCGAAGCATGATGATGACGTCGACATCCGCCAGCCCTTCGTCGAGATTGTGGAACACGCGCACGCCCATCTGCTCGAGGCCGCCCGGCAGCAGCGTGCGCGGCCCCACCGCCCGCACCTCGGGCACGCCGAGCGTGGTCAAGCCGTGGATATCGGAGCGCGCCACGCGCGAATGCAGAATATCGCCGACGATCGCCACGCGCAGGTTCGTGAAGTCGCGCTTGTAGTGGCGAATCGTGTACATGTCGAGCAGGCCCTGCGTCGGGTGCGCATGGCGGCCGTCGCCCGCGTTGATGACGTGCACGTGCGGCGCGCAATGCTCGGCGATCAGATAGGGCGCGCCGCTCGACGCATGCCGCACGACGAACATGTCCGCATGCATCGCGGACAGATTGTTGATCGTATCGAGCAGCGACTCACCCTTGCTCGTCGACGAGGCGTTGATGTTGAGGTTCAACACGTCCGCCGACAAGCGCTTCGCGGCGATCTCGAACGTTGTTCGCGTGCGCGTCGAATTCTCGAAGAAGAGGTTGAAGACCGATTTGCCACGCAGCAGCGGTACCTTCTTTACTTCGCGATCAGTGACGCTGACGAACTGCTCGGCCGTATCGAGAATGTGATTGACGATCGCACGTGGCAGGCCCTCGATCGTCAAAAGGTGCTTCAATTCGCCGTTCTTCGTGAGCTGCGGGTTGCCCTTGAGGAAACCGTAGCGGAAACGGTCTGGCGATGGGCTCGTACCGGCTCGGTCGCCGTTGTCGGCTTGGCCCGCGTTGACGATGTTCATCTTTCTGTCTGTTGCCTGTTTCGAACTTGAGTTGACTGTTTGCCGGTCGTTTCGCTAGCCGCTATCGGACGATGCGATCGATCAGCACGCCCACGAATCAAGGAATGGAAGCGACAAAGCCTCAGTCGCTGCGCGGCTCCGTGCGGAACGAAAAGCGCGTGTCGGCTTCGCGTACTAGCACGAGCGTCGTATCGCCGGCGAGATCGACGCGGCCGCCGACGAAGCGCGCCGCAATCGGCAATTCGCGGCCATCGCGCTCGGCCAGCACCGCGAGCTCGACCGCGGCGGGGCGGCCGTAGTCGTAAAGCTCGTTGATCGCCGCTCGCACGGTACGGCCCGTGTAGAGCACATCGTCGACGAGCACGATCCTGCGGCCGTCGACGTCGAACGGCAACGACGTCGGACTCGCCTGGCTGTGCAGGCCTTTCTTCGCGTAATCGTCGCGATGGAGCGCGACGTTCACGACGCCGAAGCCCTCGACTCCCAGATCGTGCGCGAGCCGCTCGGCCAACCATGCGCCGCCGCTATGAATGCCGGCGAGCGCGGGGCCGTCGGGCTGCCCGAACGCGTTGCCGTAGGCGTCGCGAACCTGCGCGAGCAACGCGCGATAGAACGCTTCGGCGTCAATGCCATTCATGCTTCAGACCGTCCAGATATTGTTGAAGGATGATGCGCGCCGCTTCAGCATCGAGCATATCGGCCCGCCCACCGCTCGCGCGCAGACCCGCTTCGGCTTCGACCGATGAATATCGTTCGTCGACCCAGTCCACCGGAAGATTGAAACGGCCGTTCAACTGATTGCCAAAACGTTTCGCGAGCCGCGTCATCTCGTGCGGCGTGCCGTCGGGATGGCTCGGCAAGCCAACAACGAGCGCGTCGGGCTTCCATTCGCCGATCAGCTTGCCGACGGCTGCAAAGCGAGCTTCACGATTGGGGTTGGGAACGACGGCGAGCGCGCGAGCCTGTTTCGTCAACGCGTTGCCGATTGCAACGCCGATGCGCTTTTCGCCGTAATCGAACGCAAGCAGCGTCGCCTCACGCCCGACGGGCTTGCTCATGCGTGTCCCGCGTCGCCCGACAGCATCGACGGCGATACGCCGAGCAGCGCCAGCGCCGCTTCGAATCGCTCTTCGGCGGGAACCTCGAACACGATGCGCGGATCGGCTTCGACCGTGAGCCAGCCGTTCTTCGAGATTTCTTCTTCGAGCTGACCCGCGCCCCAACCGGCATGGCCGAGCGTGAGCAGGAAGCGTTGCGGACCCTTGCCGCTCGCCACGGCCTCGAGCACGTCTTTCGACGTCGTCATCTCGAGGCCGCCCGTGACCGCCATGGACGACGTGTACGAACTGCCCTCGACCGGTTCGTGCAGCACGAAGCCGCGTTCGGTCTGAACGGGGCCGCCGAAATAGACGGGAACATGGAGCAGCGGCTCGATTTCGAGCTTGAGATCGATGCGGCTGAAGAGCGACTCGAGGTCGATGTCGGTCGGCCGGTTGATGACGAGGCCGAGCGCTCCGCGATCGCTGTGATCGCAAAGGTAGACCACCGTTCCTGAAAACGTCGGGTCGGCCATGTTCGGCATGGCAATCAGGAACTGGTTCGTCAGGTTGATGCGATCGTTACTCTTAGGCATGGTACGAATTTTAGCAAAGACAGTGCGGAATCGCCCCCTGACTTCGGGGGGCCAGCGCGAAAACGCACGAAGCGCGCCAATGCACCAAATATGCGAAATACGCCGCGCGGCGGCCGGACGGCATGCCGTTCATCGGAGACACTGAAGACACTCTATCACGGTCGTTGTCCGCCCCCGCCGAAGCGCGGCGATATCAGACTGGCCAAGCGAAGACAGGGAAGACGGCGATGCTCAGGAGGCGCGCCCGGCCGGCGTCGGCTGGGCGCGCTCGATTGCCTGGGCGATCGTCTTGAAAGCAGCGTTGGCGTCCGGCGGCGCCACACCGGCCGCCACGCGCAGCAGCATCGCGCGCAACGCCTCCGTGGCTCCGTCGATTGCGGCGGGCTCGGGCGCCCTCGCCGGTGCGGCAATTTCGCGCGCGTGCGCCGTCAGCCGCCAAGCGAGCCCCAATGCCTCGGCAAGCGCCGCAACGTGGCCGAGCCCCAATGCGCAGGCGGCGGCGCCCAGCCGGTACGCCGCTTCGGCCGACTCGGTCGCCTCGGTCGCCGAACCGGGCAACACGGTGCCATCCGGCCTACCCGCGCGATTCGCGAGCTTGGCCATTGCACCGTCGGCAGTCTGCAGAAAATCCTCGTACGCGCTTGCGTTGATCGACAACACCCCGATCTCACGCACGGCCGCATCGTCCTGGACTGCTCTTTGCTCCGCCTCGGCCGCGCTGGCTTCCCAGGCCACCTCGGACGCCAACGAGCCGGCGACATGCCAATCGACCGTGAGACCGTAGTCGCTCAACAGCGCGACGTCGTCGGCGTCTTCGGCCGCCGCCCCATAGAGCGCGTAGTCGCGCCAAAGCAACGCAACGGCCGCGCGCACGAATGAGCGCGGCGCCACCGTGAGACCGCGCGCCTCGTCGGCGAGCAGCAGATTGCAGCGCGCATAAAAACGCTTCGCCTCATCGCCGCCGGACGTCGCCCGGCCTGCGAGGCGCAACGCACGTGCGCAACGTGCGGCAAGGCGCCATACGTCGTAGGGATCATTGCCGGCGAGCTCAGTCAGGCATCGATCGAGCTCGTCGAGCGCGGAAGCCGTCGATTCGCGCGACCGCAGCAAGGCGAGCAATGCATCCTCGTAGACCGCCCGCAAGCGGGCAAGCGGTTGCGCCGGCAGCGAACGCATCACCGCGGGAGCGATCGGCCGGCCCGCTAGCGCGAGGTCCTCATAGGCAACTTCGGAAGCATTCGCCTGGTGGCTGACGATATGCGCATTGAGCGCGCGATAGTGGCCGAAAAGCGTCGGCGAGCAGGCGAGCTCGCGCAGATTGCGGCGTGTCAGCGCAGCGTGGAAATCGCCGAGCGCCAAACCGAACCGCTGCGCGACCTCACCGTCCGCAAACGGTGACGCGAGAACCAGCGTATCCGCAAAGCGCTGTGCCGGCAGCCATCCTGCCTGCTTCAGCGCACTCGCGGCCCGCAGAAGCGGTGCACCGACCGCCGCATGCGATTCGAACGCCGTTCGCGCTTCCGCAAGCGCGGTTTCGGCCGCGCGAACGGCTGCTCCGCGAGGATTCGGCAAGGCTTCGAGGGCGGGCGAGGCGGAAGGTGTCATGGGAATCGCGTCGCGGCAGGAAAACGGCATGCTTGCCGCTTGCCGTCGCTATGCTCGTGCGGTCAGATCTGGACCATTTCGAAGTCTTCCTTGCGTGCCCCGCATTCCGGACAAGTCCAGTTCACCGGCACGTCTTCCCATTTCGTACCGGGAGCGATCCCCTCCTCCGGCAATCCCGCTTCCTCATCGTAAATCCAGCCGCAAATGAGGCACATCCAGCTTTTGAATTCCATTCTTTTGCCGCGTCGACACGTTCATTGATCGAAAGAGCCATGATGGTACCGTCTTTGCCGCCGCGCTGGATAGCCTCTTTGCGCACTGCAGCAAGCCACCGAGGCGGATTCGGCCGCATAATTGAGCCGATTGCGGCGCAAGCGCCGCCCGTTCTCAAAGCTTCCGACTTCGCCCACGTTCGTTCCATGCCCAGCACCGCCCCACCCATCGTTCTCACCTTCGGTCTGTCCGACCCAACCGGCGGTTTCGGCCTGCAAGCCGATTTGCTGACGCTCGCCAGCATGGGCTGCCATGGCGTGTCGGTGCTGACGGGCTACACCGTGCGCGATTCGGCCAATTGCGACGAAGTGACCGGTCTCGACCCCGATGTCGTTGCCACGCAGGCCCGCATGCTGCTCGAAGACATGCCGATCGCGGCCTTCAAGGTCGGCGCCGCGACGAAGGCCGAGGTGGTGAGCGCGATCGCGGAAGTCGTCTCCGACTACGACGACGTGCCGCTGATCCTGGCGCCCGACTTCACCCTGGACGATGAGCATGTGCTCGCGGCCGACGAGCTGCGGGAATCGATCGCCGAGTTGCTTGCACCGCAAACTACCCTCCTCGTCGCGGACCAGGCGACGCTAGCCGCGCTCGCTCAACCTGACGGCGATGCCGAATCTCCGAGCCTCGACGCGGCCATCGCGCATTTGCTCTCACAGGGCACGGAGTACATTTTGTCGATGCAAGCCGGCACGCACCGGCTCGTCAATACGCTCTTCAGCGAAGACGGTCAGTTGCGGCAGGACTTGTGGGACCGCCCGTCCTATCGGGTGATGGGGATGACGGACACGCTCGGCACCGCGATTGCCGCCCTGCTTGCAAACGGCCAGGAACCGGCCGAAGCGGCACGCGAGGCGCAGGAATACCTCTTTCAGACCGCGCTGCACGCATTTCGCCCAGGTATGGGCGCCTATCTGCCCGATCGGTTCTTTTGGGCACGCGACGACGAGGGCGACGAGCCTCGCCCGCCAGCGCCAGGCGGCGCCTCTCATCCGAAGCCGCCACCCGCCTGAGCACGCCTTCACGCGACGAGTTCGCCCACCTGCCGCTGCACACCGGGAATAGCCTGACGGACCGCCTTCGCGAGATTGATCTGCATGGCGGTCGCCGAGACCTCGAAAAGCCCCGCCTTCAGCTCGTAAGTGCCACGAGTTTGCAGCCAGCTCAGGATGTCCGCGAGATGCCATATTGCCGTCGTGCCGCAGTGCACCGGCGCCGGAAAATTCTTGGCGTGGGAAATCATGAGCTTGCGCATGTTCTGCCGCGTCACACCAATCACCTCGGCAGCGTCGGTCAAGCCGACGAAGTCGGGCATAGCCTCGATGAGGCGGGCGCCCGGAAGCGCGCGCCTGACATCGGCGAGCGCGCTGACGAAAGCGGCCTCGGCCGACGTGGCCTCACGCGCGAACTCGAGCGCAACACGCCCCGATTGCCCCATACCAACGAGCGCATCCTCGCATCCAGCCGCTCCGAGACGCTCCATCAAATCGTCGGGGTCGCCGTGCCCGTCGTGCAACTGATACTTCAGGGTAAAGGTGTATTCCATCTTTAATTCCTGCCTTGCATTGGCCGAACGTGATGCCAATTGATCTCCGCCAACTGCGGCGGGTGAATTCGCAAGAGGATAAAGGCGAACCCATAGGTTGTCAAACGACAACCTATGGGGCAAGAAAAACCCCGCATCGCTGCGGGGCTTCTTCGAAGGATGCGCCTTGCGGCGCACCCCGGCATGGGTAGTCGGCTACGCCGATTACATGTCCATGCCCATGCCGCCCATGCCGCCGGGCATACCGGCAGGACCAGCGGCTTCCTTCTTCGGCAGCTCGGCGACAGCGGCGTCGGTCGTGAGCAGCAGACCCGCCACCGAAGCCGCGTTTTGCAGCGCCGTGCGCGTAACCTTCGTCGGGTCGACCACGCCGGCCTCGACGAGGTCGCCGTACTCTTCCGTCGCGGCATTGAAGCCGTAGTTGCCCTTGCCATTGGCAACGGCTGCCACGACGACGCCCGCTTCGAGGCCACCGTTCGTCACGATCTGACGCAGCGGCTCTTCCATCGCGCGCAGCACGATCTTGATGCCGGCATCTTGGTCTGCGTTCACGCCCTTCAGGCCGTCGATCGCTGTGCGAGCGCGGATCAGCGCAACGCCGCCGCCAGGAACGATGCCTTCTTCAACCGCGGCACGCGTAGCGTGCAGCGCGTCTTCGACACGTGCCTTCTTTTCCTTCATTTCGACTTCGGTTGCCGCACCGACCTTGATGACGGCCACGCCGCCAGCCAGCTTCGCGACACGCTCTTGGAGCTTTTCGCGGTCGTAGTCCGACGTCGCTTCTTCGATTTGCGTGCGAATTTGCTTCACGCGCGCTTCGATGTTCTTCGCGTCGCCCGCACCGTCGATGATCGTGGTGTTTTCCTTCGCCACCTCGATGCGCTTCGCTTGACCGAGCTCTTGCAGCGTCGCCTTTTCGAGCGTCAGGCCCGTTTCTTCGGCGATCACTTGGCCGCCCGTCAGGATCGCGATGTCTTCGAGCATCGCCTTGCGACGATCGCCGAAGCCAGGCGCCTTGACCGCAACGGTCTTCAGGATGCCGCGGATGTTGTTGACGACGAGCGTTGCGAGCGCTTCGCCTTCGACGTCCTCAGCGATGATGAGGAGCGGACGGCCGGCCTTCGCGACTTGCTCGAGCACCGGCAGCAGATCGCGGATGTTCGAGACCTTCTTGTCGTGCAGCAGCACGAACGGGTTCTCGAGAACGGCGACTTGCTTGTCCGGGTTGTTGATGAAGTACGGCGAGAGGTAGCCGCGATCGAACTGCATGCCTTCGACGACTTCGAGCTCGTCGGCGAGCGACTTGCCGTCTTCGACCGTGATCACGCCTTCCTTGCCGACCTTGTCCATCGCTTCAGCAATGCGCGAACCAATCGATTCGTCGCTGTTCGCCGAGATCGCGCCGACTTGCGCGATTTCCTTGCTCGTCGTGCAGGGCTTGCTGATCTTGCGGAGCTCTTCCACGGCGGCTTGCACGGCCTTGTCGATGCCGCGCTTCAGATCCATCGGGTTCATGCCCGACGCGACGTATTTCATGCCTTCGCGGACGATCGACTGAGCGAGCACCGTCGCCGTCGTCGTGCCGTCACCGGCGTTGTCGCTCGTCTTGGACGCGACTTCCTTCACCATCTGCGCGCCCATGTTCTGGAGCTTGTCTTCGAGTTCGATTTCCTTCGCGACCGACACGCCATCCTTCGTGACGGTCGGGCCGCCGAAGCTGCGCTCGAGGACGACATTGCGGCCCTTCGGGCCCAGCGTGACCTTCACTGCGTTGGCAAGAATGTTCACGCCTTCGACCATCTTGGCACGAGCGCTGTCGCCGAATACGACGTCTTTAGCTGCCATCTTCTAACTCCTTGAAATCTTTGTGGAATACGAACCTGAATTACTTCTGGACGACCGCCATGATGTCTTCTTCGCGCATCACGAGCAGCTCCTGGCCCTCGACCTTCACGGTCTGGCCAGCGTACTTGCCAAAGAGCACGCGATCGCCAACCTTGACGTCGAGCGCGATTTGGTCGCCTTTGTCGTTGCGCTTGCCCGGCCCGATCGCGAGCACTTCGCCTTGATCCGGCTTCTCGGCCGCGGCGTCAGGAATCACGATGCCCGAGGCGGTCTTGGTTTCCTGATCCAAACGCTTCACGATGACGCGATCGTGCAAAGGACGAAGGTTCATACATACTCCTCTCTGATTGAGACTGAAGGACGCTGAGGTAGACCCGCCCGGAGAGCCGGGCGGAACTTGTTAGCACTCACGTGCAGCGAGTGCTAATTATATGGACGGGTTTCGGGGAATTCAAGAAGGGTCTGATTAGAAGTTTTTCAGCGTCGGGCTTCGTTCCACTTTCATTCTGTCCGCTCGAACATTCGCTTCCACCGGCCCGGCAGGCATAGCGAATGCGTCATCTGGATCGTGTCGTCGCCAACTGTGGAGCTTCGCGGAAAAGCACGCGGGACGGCGACTCCGGCCACCCGTCCGGATCGGCCACGAAGATGGCGAGCGTTTTCATAGCCCAGGCTTACGATAGCCGCTAGACCGCTCCCATTGCCGTGAGCGGAACCAGGGGGTCGAGCTCGCAGGACGGTCCCGCGGCTCATTTCGATGAGCACTCCGCAAGGAGACGGCAGATGAATGTAGCAAATGAAAGGATCAGACGAGACGGTACAAAGCATTTCGTACCGTTCAGACAGACGGACTTTGCGCATTACGACTACGGTGCGGATAGCTCGGATGACGACCTCAAGGCTGGGCCGCCTGTGCGGCGCAAACGTCTTGCGCTTCGGGTTGCGGCGGCAAGCGCATTGGCTGTCGGAGTCATAGGCGTCATCGCTTATGGCGATTGGTTCGGCAGCGATCAGGCACTCGGGATCGTCGGACTGACGCGGCCAGGGCAACATACGTCTTGGTCCGGTCAGATCGCGCAACCACCCGCGCCTCCCGCTCACGGAACCGCGGTGGATAGTGCACAGGTCGCGCAACCACCAGCGCCTCCCGCGCAAGGAACTGCGGTTGAGAGTGCCGAAGTCGCCCCGCCGCCTCTGTCGTCCGCTTCGCCCGATCATCGCGCTGAACCTGCTCCGGATTCGGCTGCGCCGCAGTCGGTGACGCGAGAGCCTGAGCGAGCACGCCCTGCCGTCACACAGAATCACCGCCATCCGGCGCCGCACGGGAAAACAATCGTTCGGCACGCGCCCGCCATCACCCGACCCACGCTGCCAACGCAGCAAGCGCCTTCGTCCAATGATCTGGCGAAATCACCGCCGCCTCCTGCCCGGGGGACTGAAATTGGCACAGCTGACCGAGCCCCGTCCGTTCCCGCTTTAGTTGATCATTCCAGCGCACCATCTCGGAGTCCTGTTTCACCGCAGGTGAATGAAGGACGGCCTTCGGGCAGTTTTAGCGGAGCTGGTTTAGGCGCGGGCGGTTCGAGCGCGGCTGGTCCGAGCGCGGCTGGTCCGAGCGCGGCCGGTCCGAGCGCGGCCGGTCCGAGCGCAGCCGGTCCGAGCGCAGCCGGTCCGAGCGCGGCCGGTCCGAGTGCGGCCGGTCCGAGCGCGGCTGGTCCGAGCGCGGCCGGTCCGAGCGCAGCCGGTCCGAGCGCAGCCGGTCCGAGCGCGGCCGGTCCGAGCGCCGCTGGTCCGAGCGCCGCTGGTCCGAGTGCCGGCGGTCCGAGTGCCGGCGGTCCGAGTGCCGGCGGTCCGAGTGCCGGCGGTCCGAGTGCCGGCGGTCCGAGCGCGGGTGGTCCGAGCGCGGGCACAGGCGGTCACGGCGCTGGCAGTTCTGGCGCTGGCAGTTCTGGCGCTGGCAGTTCCGGCGCTGGCGGTTCTAGCTCAGGCGGTTCTAGCTCAGGCGGTTCCAGCTCAGGCGGTTCCAGCTCAGGCGGTTCTAGCTCGGGCGGTTCGAGCGCTGGCGGTTCGAGTGCAGGTAGCTCCGGAGCAGGCAGTTCTGGAGCAGGCGGTTCGGGCGCGGGTGCAGGCGGCCACGGCTCAAGCGGCGGTGCGGGTGCTGGCGGTGCGGGTGCTGGCGGTGCGGGTGCTGGCGGTGCGGGCGCTGGTGGTGCCGCTGGTGCCGCTGGTGGTGCCGCTGGTGGTGCCGCTGGTGGTGCCGCTGGTGGTGCCGCTGGTGCCGCTGGTGGTGCCGCTGGTGGTGCCGCTGGTGGTGCCGCTGGCGCCGCTGGTGGTGCCGCTGGTGGTGCCGCTGGTGGTGCCGCTGGTGGTGCCGCTGGCGGTGCTGGCGGTGCTGGAGCTGGCGGTGCTGGAGCTGGCGGTCACGGCGGAGGCAGTTCCGGCGGCGCAGGCGGTCACGGCGGCGGTGCGGGCGGCGGAGGCGGAGGCGGAGGCGGTCACGGCGGCGGGTCGCGGTAATCGGCCGCCTTGTCCTCGTGCGTCCTTTGGATAAGAGACGAAGAGACGCCGCACGTTAGGTGCCTGTCAACGCTGACAGGCAGACAGGTCGGATTATTGCCGGCGGAGCGGCCCAGGTGCCACCATTGCGGGTCGCTCCTTCCAAGCCCCAGCAATGCATCTGGCCCGCACGTCCAAATGAAGCTCGTCCGCTAGAGCGCCAACGTGCTGGCAACAGCTGTGATCGGCGTCGTCCTTTCGCGGTACGTCAGCGGCCTACCCTACGAATTTCCACCGCTACCGGCGTCCATTGCGTTCGTCATGCGCAAGCTGGGCATCGATACCGTAGAGAACGCCGATGACATAGAGACGATCGGGCTTCTCGTCATCATCGTTGCATCCTTCATCGTCGCTGCTGTGCTGGTGTGGGCGCTGAATCGATTGCTCCGACGCTGGCAAGTTGCGCACGGCTAGTAACAGTCTAGGGCGCGCCGTCGGATCAATGATTGCTGCCACGTTCCCCGGGCGGTTCCCGTGGCGCAGCCCGAGGGCTCGGCGCAGGCGCGATTGGCGCGGGGCGCGGCGGCATGTGCCCGCCGGGCGCCGCGGCAGGCGGCGGCGCGGCTGGCGGGCCGGCAGTCACCGGGCCGCGGCCTCCCTGTACGCCGGGGCGGGGCCCATCCCTATCCCTGTCGCGCCAATGGTCGTGGTCGTGCCAGCGATGCCATTCTTCGCCACGGTCCCAATCGCCGCCACCACCAAAGCCGCCGAAACCAAAATACGTGTAGGGCTCGTAATAGGTCGGAGGCGGCGGGCCGTAGCCGTAGCCATAGCCGTACCCGTAGCCAGGTTGCTCGTAGCCTGCGTAGTCACCGGAATACGACGCACACGCGCTGACCAGCCCGGCGACTGAAGCAGCGGCCAGAACACGCAAAGGGAATCGACGGATAAAGACTCTCACGCTCATAACACTACGACAATCTTTCGAGCGTCGGGTGGCAGGCAATTTGTAAAGTTTCGTGTCGGTTCGCCGCTACGCGAACGTCGACATCGAAGGAAGCAACCATCCCGCAGACGTTTTCGCACCCACGGATACCAACGGAAACAAATACGCCCAGCCCTGCCAATCGGCGTCATCTAGACTAAAAGAGACCATCCGTTGACGGCCGTTTCGACGCGGGTCCAAGGCCGGTGCCGGCTCACGTCTGATGTCAGCGGATGACGTCGACTGAATAGGTTCAAGGAGGCGTTCATCATGTTGCAGACCAATGAAATCCAAAAGCGCTTCAGCCATTTGCAGCAAACGATCAGCGAGGCGTCGCGGACCCTTCATTCAAATCAGTCGGTTCCACAGGACCTGATGGATTGTATGGACGAACTGGACAGGGAATGCCAGTCGGCCCAGGGAGCGATGAGCTCTCAGGATGAGGATCGCATTCGCCAATGCGTAGATGACATGGAATTGCTAGGCGATCGCGCGGAGCAAGCGTGCCAGCAGGCCGGTAGTCTGGACGGCAAGGTCAGGCAAGCAGTGACCTCGATGCACGACGAGCTTTCGGACTTCAAGAGGCAGATCCATTAATCCTTCGTCGTAGTGCACGTACGTAACGAGCGGTCTCGGCACGGCGCCGGGATCGCCCGATCCCGAAGCCGGACTCAATCGCCGCACTGCCTACGAATCCTGAACGACGAACGGCTCAACCGCTCGACCCATCGCAGCTTCTTGGCCGTATTCGTCGGCTCCGCGCTCAAGGCCCTCTGGCCGGGTTGCGCGCGTCGAGCGGCATGCGATCGCGAAGGTCGAGCAAATGCCGCGCACGTTCGAGCCCATCTCGAATCGCTTCTTCGCGAGTAGCCCAAAAAGGTTCGACGGTCTCCGGCGCCTCGAGCGGCACCGGCTCGCCATCGCGCGTCACGCTAATGCGCGGGAGCCACTGCCCGCGCTCGACTTGCGTTGCCTCAGCAACGATCGAGTAACCATTGTGCTCGTAGCGTTCGGCGGATCCCTCAGGCGGGAATAACTTCTCCATCGTGGCCCTCCAGTTTGTGCAGCGCCGGCGCGCAGTGCGCGGCCAGCGCCGCGGGTAGGCAGCCGGTACGCGATTTAATTCGCGTTTCGACCGCGGGCAAACTCTGCTAAGCAACCTTCGCGCAAGCTGCCCCGCCGCCGTTATCAGACGGCATCCTTTCCTCTTCCCATCGTAACAATGCATACTCTCGTCTCGTAAGGAGACGAAAGTTTTCCGCACGCGGATAGTTCCCCACTAAATGCCGTCTCCCAGCGAGACCGCAGCCCTATGACACGGCGCGAACGAGACCTGTGAAGTGTTCAGTCTTCCAACGGAGGAAACATGAGCATGCCGTCACAATCTCGTCCCGATGCGGTATCGGCAATCGAATCCCACGAACCCCAGCCGGTCAGCCGCGCAGCGCCCTTCCCCATCGTTCGCTTCTCGTCGTTTTCGCCCTTTTCGTCGGCACGTCACCGCTATCCCTCGTCGCGCCGCACGTTAGCCACGGCCGGCGTCGCCTGCGTCACGGCGCTCGCCTTCGCGTCCGCGACCTGCTTCGCCGACACGCAGGTCGGCGGCACATTGCCGCCGCCGCCGGATGTTCTCTATGGCGATCTCTTCGTCGCCGTGCAGACCGCGCAGATCTTTCCCGATCAGAAGACGTTCGTCGATTCGACGCCGAACACCGACCCCGCGACGATCGTCGAGCTTTACGAGTCGCAAAAGGACCAGCCCGGCTTCTCGCTGCAGGCGTTCGTGAACCAATACTTCACGCCGCCGCCCGATCAGAGCATCACGCCTCCTGCGGGCCAGACGCTGCGCGAGCATATCGATTGGCTATGGACCGGCCTCACGCGCACGACGACGACCGCGCCCGATTACAGTTCGCTCATCCCGTTGCCGAAGCCCTATGTCGTGCCGGGAGGGCGGTTCCGCGAAGGCTACTACTGGGACACCTACTTCACGATGCTCGGCCTGCAGGAGTCAGGGCACGAGGATCTCGTCGACGACATGCTCGACAACTTCGCCTACCTGATCAACACGTTCGGCCACATTCCGAACGGCAATCGCACCTACTACCTGAGCCGCTCGCAGCCTCCGTTCTTTTCGTACATGGTCGAGCTCGCCGCCCAGAAGGAAGGCGACAGCGTCTACCAGAAGTATCTTCCGGCGCTGCGTAATGAGTACGCGTACTGGATGCAGGGCGAGAGCAGCACGCCGCGCGGCAGCGCGACGCGCAACGTCGTCGTCCTGAAGGACGGAACGGTCCTCAACCGATACTGGGACGAGCTCGACACGCCGCGCGACGAGTCGTATCTCGAAGACGTCCAGACAGCGCAGCAGGTAACGGACCGGCCGGCCAACGAGGTCTACCGCGATCTGCGCGCGACGGCCGAGAGCGGCTGGGATTTCAGCTCGCGGTGGTTCGGCGACAACCAGCATCTGTACACGGTGCGCACGACGTCGATCATCCCGGTCGATCTGAACAGCTTGATGTTCCACCTCGAAACGACGATCGCGCATGGCTGCACGGTCGCGCGCGACTTTGGGTGCGTGGCGCGGTTCATCGAGCACGCGGCGAAGCGCGCAGTCGGCATCAACCGGTATCTCTGGAACAGCAAGGGGTATTACGGGGACTACGATTGGCGGCTCGGTACCTCGCGCGACAACCAGACGCCAGCCATGCTGTACCCGCTCATGGCGGGCGTGGCTTACCCGGAGCGTGCGGAGAAAACCGCGCAAACCGTGCAGAACGTGCTGCTGCGGCCAGGTGGTCTCGTCACGTCGCTCTATAACACGGGACAGCAATGGGATGCCCCGAACGGCTGGGCACCGCTGCACTGGATCGCGATCAAGGGCCTGACGAAATACGGACGCAGCGACCTTGCACGGCTCATCGGCACGCGCTTCCTCGCCGACGTGGAAAACGTCTACTCGACGCAGCAAAAGCTCGTCGAGAAATACGTGGTGGAAGGCGCCGGTGAAGGCGGTGGTGGCGGAGGCGAATATCCGCTGCAGGACGGCTTCGGGTGGACGAACGGCGTCACGCTGATGCTGCTCGATATGTACGGCGGCGGCCAGTGACGTAAGCACCGCGTGCGCCGGCGTCGTGAAGCCCGGCGCGCGGGTTGCTTGCTCTTGATCGAGTCATCTCGCATGCGAATGCAATGGCGGGGTTGCCGCCGAGGAGCACCACGCGATGAAATCGATCAGCCTTAAGTACATCGGACCCGCCGCGGTGCTTGCCGGCATTTGCGCGGCGGCCGTCGTGACCGCCGTGGCCGAACAGGCGCCCGGGGACGATAGCGCATCGATGGTCAAGCCGCCGCAGCCGCCGGCAAGCGGTGCGAACGCGCATAATCCCGACAATATGCCGATCCACCGGCCGAAACAGCCGACGAACGATCCTATCGCCCGCCCACCGCCTGCTAGCGCAGCCAATGCGAAATAGCGAACGGTCGAGTTACCGGGGGTGGGCCCGCCACCCAGAGGAACACCAAGGCCTACAGCGACGGCGGGCCCGATGCGCCATCAATGCGGACTATATTGCTTGACGAGTCCCGCGATGTATTTATCGAAGTCGGCACCGAGCGTCTCATCGGTCAGATTGACGACGTTTTCCGCATTGCGGCGCGCGTTGCTCGAAAAGTTGAAGCTACCCGTGTGAATCACTTTCTTGTCGACCACCAATGTTTTGTTGTGCATGAAGTTGTAAAAGGCGTTGGCGGCGCTCGGATTGAACTTGCGTGAGTTCTTCGCGACGAGTTTTGCTTTCACCTGCTGCCACAATTGGGCCTTTTGCGACGAGCCATTGCCGCGCGCCCACGCTTTCTCGACGCCTGCCATCTGCGGCCCGTCATAGACGCCGCTGACGGCGATGCCCTTGCCGATCGCATTGACGAGCGCCTGCAGGATCAGGGCCGACGAGATGTCCATCGAGGCAACCGAAACGCTTTGTTTCGCAGTACCGATCAATTCGGCAATGCGCTCGTCGATCGAAGGGCCGTCCCCCGGCGAGAAATCGACCTCCAGGCTATCGCCCGATATCGTCAACTGCCCGTGATCGTTCTTGCCCGTGCCGGCGATGCGGCCGTATTGCCAAAGCTCGTCGAAATCGGTCGTGTAGTAGCGCGCCAGTTCGCTCGCGCCGGTAAAGATCAAGACATTGTTGTCTTGCAAGCCCCAACCGTCCTCGGTGAAGTTGGCCGTGCCCATCCAGACGTCCTTGTTGTCGCGAATCATGTACTTGCTGTGCATGAGCGCGCCATCGCCTTCGATCGGCGCCGGCTCGACGCCTTCCGGTAGATCGTGGATGTCGATCGACTGAATGGCTTTCAATTGCACGTGCGTGCGTTCGTAGCCCTCGAAGACGGACTGACCGCTCTGGTCGCCGCCATAGAGTTGACGATGAGCGGAGTTGGCGCGCTTCGGCTCGTCGAAGTACGCGATCTTGACCTCGGCGTGTCCGGCGACCTCGGTCAGCGCTTCTCGAATCTGCTGTGCGACGTCGCCGAAGAACTTGAAGTGATACGCCGCGATATGCAGGCTGCTCTTCGTTGCCTTGACGAACTCGCAGAACTTGTCCGCGGTGTCTTTCAAGTTCTTTTGACCTTCGGGCTTCGCGTTGTTGTCGGCGCCGACCAGAAACAAAGGCTCGATGGGCATCGTTAGTTCCTCCTTCTCCAAGTATGTGGAAGCCGCGCAAGCCGCGCGGCGCTCAACTCCTTGCACGACGAGAGTTCGAGAACCTTTATAGGCTCGCAGTATTACCGTTTCACTACCGCCAGGCTCTCGCCTTCCGCTCGCCTTCGATCGCCTTCCCTTGGCTTCGTTCGATCGGTCGCGAGATTCGGCCAACGCGTCCCTGCGGCGCGAAGAGCAGGCCGCTCGATTCTGCATCGCCTGACGCGACGGAGAACATACAATCGCTTCTTATCCGACATGCTGCCGGGCAACGAAGCAGGAGGGACCTGTCCGATGACCGACGCGCACAACGAGGGCGAGCCAACGCCCGTCACGCCGAAGACACGCCCTGCGCCCAGGATCGTGCCGCCCGGATACCGCCAGGGGATCATCACCGCGATCACGGTTTTGCTTGGCTTTTCGCTGGCGTTCTGGCGATTCTGGGGCTTCGAAAGCAGCGGCCGCTGGACACCGCGCTCGATATTGGCAGCGCTGCCATTGGTCATCGCCGTCTGCTTGCAGATCTTCGCGTTGTTCCGCTCGCTGCGAGTCGAGGACGACGAGGTTTCCGAGTACCGGAAGACGGTGCGATGGTTCCTTGCATCCGCCGCCGCGTTGCTGATCGGATTGCTGATCGCAATCGTCGATGCAGCCATAGGCGATTGAGCCTTTGATCAGCAGCCGAACGAACGATCTGCGATCGCACGGCCCACCATACGGTCGTATGACTCCCTCATGCCTATGAACCTTCTGCGCGTCCACATGTACGATAGTGCCGGCGCCGCTCAGCCACTACGCTTGTATCCATGTCGAAGGCGATTACGACCTACACGACGACACATTGGAGAGAGACGAGATGTTCAAGCTGAGCAATTGGATTTTCATCGGCAGCAACGCCTACGACGAATACACATACGTGCCGTGGCTCGGTAAGAACGTCTATCGTCGTACCGTGGATTTGAGGGCGATCACGTTGCTGTGATCGATCGAAGCGAACGAATGCGAGGGAGTACACCCGACAGCGCTTGAACGCGTATTCCCCGCGTCACTCACCTGTTATTCCCCTTTTGGCTGCGCTTTCTCCAGTTGAGCGCGGCCTTTCTTTTTTGGGCAACTCGCTAATCAAGCGTCATCGTCGGCACACGTTCAGTGAACAGACGCGCAAGGGGGAGCCTGCCTGGTGGCAAGAAACGGAATGCAACGTACGGTCGCCGACGCGCGCGGCCGCGCGAGCGCGAGCCCGCGCGAGCGGCGGAGTGGGAGGTGTGGAGGCGCCGAAGACGAACGAGCGTGCTTACCTCAACCGCCCTGCTCGCTCGAAAGTTTGAACACGCGAGCCGCGTCGCGTCCGGTGCGCAGCATGCAGTGACCGGGCCATGAGGCCAAACGCATGGCGTGCTGCCTCGAAGGCCGCCGCCAGGGGAGCGATGCGCGCAAGGACGGCCGTCCGATCAGCCGGTGCCGCGCACGAGATCGATCTGGCCTGAGTGACATAGTGGATCACCGGGAATGCGTTGAGGGAACCTTACCTACCGCGCGCGTCCGAATCGAAACCTCGTTCGTTTGC
Organism: Trinickia symbiotica; assembly: GCF_003028655.1. Lineage (GTDB taxonomy): Bacteria > Pseudomonadota > Gammaproteobacteria > Burkholderiales > Burkholderiaceae > Trinickia > Trinickia symbiotica_A. Next base: position 476,601 of record NZ_PYUC01000004.1, on the reverse strand, counting down.
AGTTGGCTTCGAAGCGCCGTCGCGCCATAGACTGAAAAGTACGCTCGCTCGCGCGCCGCGACAAACATGCAAGAAGACGCCGCTTACCCACACTGGTTTGAGCGGGTCATACACAAGTATGATTGCCAGTCCGTCACCCACAGCGTGTGCGCCCACCTCTCTTCGGCCGGCGCCTGGGGCTTCGCCCAATTCTTGCGGCGCCGCAGCAGGCCTATAATGGGTTTCCCGCGCGGCGAAGCGCTACACGCCTTGCGGGTTTACGAGGAGCCGGCATGGTTTCCGCTCAGTCCCCTTCTTCGATGAAGACCGGTACCGAAACACCCGTCGTCTATATCGTGGACGACGAGGAATCGATGCGGCTGGCGTTGAGCAATCTGCTGCGCTCCGTGGGCCTTTCGGTGGAAGCGTTCGGATCGGTGCGCGAGTTCCTCTCTTTTCCGAAAGCGAACGTGCCGAGCTGTCTCATCCTCGACGTGAGGCTGCGCGGCGAGAGCGGGCTTGCGTTTCAGCAGGACATGGCCCGCGCCGGACTGCACATTCCCGTTTTGTTCATGACGGGCTACGGCGACATCGAAATGTCCGTCAAGGCAATGCGCGCTGGCGCCCTCAATTTTTTCCCGAAGCCGTTTCGCGATCAGGACATGCTTGACGCCGTCACTGAAGCGCTCGCGCGTGATGGCGAACGGATAGCGGCCGAGCGGTCTGTCGCATCGCTGCGCACTGCCTACGAGTCGTTGACGCCCCGGGAACGCGAAGTCATGGTGTTCGTCATCGCCGGCCTGATGAACAAGCAAATCGCCGCGCAGATGAACCTCAGCGAGATCACCGTCAAGATTCACCGCGGACAGGTCATGAAAAAGATGGCGGCGCGCTCCGTGCCCGATCTCGTCCGGAAGGCGGAAGCACTCGGCGTCGAGCCCCATCGGACGCGGACGTCGTAACTTGCGAGCGAAACGGTGACATAGGCTGCCGCTCTAGGCTGTTCAGGCCGCTGCGCGCGGCTGCATCGGCGGCAACGCTCAGCGATCCCCCGTGGCGGCCCCCGTGGCGAGCGTCAGATAGTGCGCGAGCGCTTCGGCGTCGACGGGTTTTTCGAGCAGCGCCAATGCGCCGCGTGCCGCGATCTGCTCGCGCAGCGAATCGGTGGCGAATGCGGTCACGAAGATCGTCGGCGGCGTCTGTCCGATAGCCGATAAACGGTCGTGCATCTCGATCCCCGACATCCCCGGCATCTTGATGTCCGATATGAGACATGTCGACTCGGCGGCGTCAGCTTGTTGGGACACCGATCCCAGGTACTGCTCGGCGGATTCGAAGACCGTCGCCGACCAGCCGAGCGAGCGCACGAGGCTCGCGATCGCGTACCGCGAGGCCTCGTCGTCGTCGACAATCGAGATAGTTCGGACGGAGTGCATAAACGAGTTCGGTTGACGGACGGCGGGGGTCGCCTCGTCCGTCGGAAGTCTTTGAAGCCTAAGCGTAATCCCCGAGCGGCCAGACGCACATCATACTGACGTATGGCGTTACGATGCCTCGTATAGGGCTTTGAAAAGAGCGAGGCCTGCCGCGGCGCGTCGCGCTGGCGCTGGCCTTGCCTCGGGCGCCGGTGGGGGAGGGACGAAAAGTGGACGATCGCAAGCGCGCCGAAGATGCGTTGCGCGAGAGCGAAGCCCATTGGCGGGAGGTGTTCGAGCACAACCCGGTCATGTATTTCATGGTCGACGACAAGGGCGTCGTCATTTCCGTCAATGCGTTCGGCGCCGCGCAGCTCGGCTATGAAGTGAACGAACTCGTCGGCAAGCCCGTCCTCGGCGTCTTCCTCGATGAAGATCGCCCCTTCGTGCTGCGGAACATGGCTTTCTGCCTCGAGAATCCGGGGCGGCCGCACAGTTGGGAAGTCCGCAAGATTCGAAAGAACGGCACCGTGCTCTGGGTGCGTGAAAACGCCAAGGCCGTGAAGCGCGCGAACGGCTTTCTCGTGCTCGTCGCTTGTGAAGACATCACCGAGCGAAGACGGACGGAAGACGCGCTGCGGCAAAGCGAGATGTATCTGGCCGAAGCACAACGGCTGAGCCGCACCGGGAGCTTTGGCTGGAGAGCGCCAAAAGGGGAGCTCGTCTGGTCCGCGGAAACCTTCAGGATTTTCGAATGCGATCCGACGACGATGAAGCCCAGCGTCGAGCTCGCCCTCGCGCGCACGCATCCCGACGATCGAAACTTTCTGCGGCAGTTTCTCCAGGGCGTCGCGCGTGAAGGCAAGGATTGGGAAGTCGACCATCGGCTGCTCATGCCGGACGGCCGCGTAAAGGACGTTCGGGCCGTGGCGCATGCGGTGCAAGACGACGCGGGGGGCCTCGAATTCATCGGCGCCGTGATGGACGTCACCGATTTGCGCAGAGCGGCCCAGGAACTGCACAACGCTCGCGCCGAGCTCGCGCACGTCACGCGCGTGACGGCGCTCGGCGAGCTGAGCGCCGCAATCGCGCATGAGGTCAATCAGCCGATCGCGGCGATCGTCACCGATGCGCGGGCGGCGCTCAATTGGCTGGCTCACCAGCCGCCCGATCTGGAGGAAGTCCGGCAAGCGCTCTACAGGATCGGTAAGCAAGGCAGCCGGGCAGCCGACGTCATCGGCCGGATCCGCGATCTCGTCAAGAAAGCGCCGATGAGCAAGGATGCGGTGGACATCAACGAAGCGGTCCGGGAGGTGCTGGCATTGACGCGCGGCGAGATTTCGAGCTCCGGCGCCACCTTGCGGATGTCGCTCGCCGAGGACTTGCCGCTCGTCCAAGCCGATCGCGTGCAACTCCAGCAGGTGCTGCTGAACCTGATCGTCAATGCGCTGCAGGCGATGGCCGGCGAGGTGCTAGGGCCGGACGAGCCGCCGGAGCCGCGAGAGGTGCGGATCACGACCGCTCACGCGGAGCCGAGCGGGGTGCGGGTCTCGGTGCAGGACTCGGGGCCCGGCCTGCCTCCCTCACTGATGGACCGCATCTTCGCGCCGTTCTACTCGACGAAGCCGGGCGGGCTCGGGATGGGGCTTTCGATCTGCCGTTCGATCATCGAGGCCCACGACGGGCGTTTGTGGGCGACGGCCGGCGAGCACCGCGGGGCGGTGTTCCACTTCGTCGTGCGGGCGGCTCCGTCGCAGCCTGAATCGCGGTGAGCGAAACGTCGGCCGATGCTAGGACGCTACGCGACGTTCGAGCGAGCCGCGAATTTATGCGGCGACAAGCTTTTGGCTGTTTCGACGCATGCCAGCGAATATCGAATCGGCGACATCCATCGGAAAGTCGCGCGGCAAAAGAGCGGCGACCTCTTCGATGACGGCCTCGGTTTTACCGTGCAGCATGGCCATCATTTCCATCACTTCCGAGGCACGGAAACCTACGCGCTCGCCGTGGGCGAGCCAGTGACGGCGCTGGATCTGTTCGATCGCATAGTGGCTATTCTTGCCGCGCACGGCCATCGCCAGTCTGGCTCTTTGCGGGGGCAACTGGTTCCTGCCCCTGCCGATGATCGGATGGGCCGACAGCACGTCATAGAGTGGAGTGGCCCGGTAGTAGCGATCGCCGGCGAGCAGCGCGATGCTGAAGTTCTTCGCGTGCCCGTCGATGGCGGCAAGCAACCAGAAAACCAGCTGTGCGAGAAAGAAATTTCGTGTGTCATCGGCGGCACGATCGGAGCCGGAAAGCACGGCCATGATCTTGTCGATGCCGGGCCCGCCCTCCGATTCGTACTTGCGATTTGCGGATGTGCCCGTCGCCTGACACATATCTTCTTGCGGCAGCCGCAGGATCCAGGTTTTGTCACTCGAGAGTCTGCGATCGAACCGCTCGACGACGAGCACCTTTTGATCGTCGAATCGTTGAATCTCGCATCGAGCAGTGCGCAAGCCATACGCTGCGACAAGCTTTGAACAAAGCCATTCGTTCTCGACGGACGTTCGCATGTCGGCCTGCATATTGCCGACCAAACCGAGCGGGAGCTTCAATATGTGCGTCGTCGGCGTGCTGCCGACAGGAAGGAGCCAACGACCTTCATGCCAAAGCAATGCTGTTTTCTCCTGCGCGCCGGCAATCGACAAGCGGAGATCGTCGACGAGCTCGTGCTCGCCCGGAACAGGAGCGGCGGTCGTATCGCGCAACAGACGCGCGATGTCGCTCTCGGTGAGTGCGCGCCCCCTTATCGTCTGCAGATCTTCCGGTTTTTCGCCCGGCTGCAGCATCTGGATAGCGCCGACGCAATCGCGGCCCAGTTCGATCAGCAGTTGAAAAGCCGACGTTCCATCAGCCCTGTATCGCGTGGCGATACGGCGGCGAATCTGCTCACTGTCAGGGAGCAGATTGTCGAAGTAGTTCTGTACGATCGCCCCGTGATGAGGCTGGTTGCCAGGCGTGAACGGCAGCGACAAGGAAAGGGGACGCCCTTGCGGATTCTCGATCCAGTCGGGCCGGTATAGGAGGCGCTCGCCGCTATACGTGCTTTCCCAGTAGCCAATCGGCAGGCCGTTCATCCATAAGTCGAGCCGATTCGCGCGTGTGCGACGTGCCATTACTACCAATTCTCCCGGTCATTTCCGCCCGGCTGTTGGGTGCCCGGCTCGTCCGGCCGAGCGACTCGCGGGCTCAAAACCAGATCGACATTCAGCACGCGCAACACACGAAACAAGCGCTCGACACTGGCCGAGGCGGGATTCGCTTCCAGTTGTGCGTAGGTCTGCTGGGTCACGCCGAGGCGGCTGGCCATCTTAGCCTGCGTCAAACCCGCGGACTTGCGGAACCCCACGAGAATCGGACGTAGCTGACCGAGAGTGCTAATGGGAAAGTCCATGGCGGCTTCCTTCAGCAGCCGAATATTACAGGCTGTCATCTGTTAATCTAGATAACAGTTTATCCCTTGTAACTTGTGAATACAAGTTGCGGCCTGTATCCGGGCTCACGACACTCGGAGAGCAAGCATTACAGCGTTCTGCCTGTTTTTTGAAAATACAGGCTATCAATTGTTTCTTCACTGACATGCAGACCAGGGAACCAACCTGATGTCCAGCTGAATGTCATACGATGTATTATCACAATGCCAGACTCGGCCTCCGCCTCGACGTCGGACAACTTAGGTAGTCGAGGGGCCAACCAACCAAGAAGGAGACCTCGTGAACCGCCATCCGCTCGGCCGACGCCCGGCCCGCCGCTCCGCGGCGACCCGCATCCTCCGCACCGCCCTCGTCGGCCTCGCCGCATCGACGTTGTTCTCGGCCGCGCACGCCTCGCGCACCTACGTCTATGTGTCGAACGCCGATAGTCAGGACATTTCGGCGTACAGCCTCGACGACGCAAGCGGCGCGCTTTCGCCGATCCAGACGCTGAACGTCGGCGGCACCGCCATGCCGCTCGCGCTTTCGCCGAACCATCATCGCCTCTACGTCGGCCTGCGCTCCAAGCCGTATCGCGCCGCCACGCTCGCCATCAATCCGCTCGACGGCCACTTGCTGCCGCTCGGCGACGCTTCGCTGCCCGAAAGCATGGCCTACATCTCGACGGACGCGACGGGCCGCTACCTGCTCGCCGCCTCTTACGGTGGGAACATGCTTTCGTTGAGCCGCATCGACGCCAACGGCATCGCGCAAGCCGCCCAGCAGACCGTGCCAACCGGGCCGATGGCCCACTCGATTCGCACGGCGCCCGACAACCAGTATGCGTTCGCCTCCGTGCTCGGCGCCGACGCATGGCTTCGGCTCAAGCTCGACACTGCGCGAGGCATGCTCGTCGAAGACGTGGCGCCCGCCTACTCGCTGCCGCCGAAATCGGGCCCGCGCCACTTCGTGTTCTCGAACAACGGCCGCTTCGTCTATTTGATCGACGAACTCGACGGCAAGCTGCACGTGCTCGCCTTCAATCCGTCGATGGACAAGGCGAAGCCCGTTCAGACGATCTCGATTCTGCCGCCCGACTTCGACAAGCAGGCGAAGCCGTGGGGCGCGGACGTTCACCAGACGCCGGACGGCAAATTCGTCTACATCTCGGAGCGCACGTCGAGCACGCTCGGCGGATATCGCGTCGATGCCTCGACCGGCAAGCTCACGCGTTTCGGCACTTGGCCGACCGAGAAGCAACCGCGCGGGTTCGGTATCGATCCGTCGGGGCGCTATCTGTTCGCCGTCGGGCAGTTGTCAGACCACCTCACGGTCTACCGCATCGACGCGAAGACGGGCGCGCTGACGGCCGTTACCCGCGTGGCGACTGGGAAAAACCCTAACTGGGTCGAGTCGGTGAATTTCGAATAGCAAAAAAACCGTAGACGCGGGGGGCGGTTGTCAGACGACGTTCGTCCCCCCTCGTTATAATGAACGACGTTTTCCCTATAAGCTGTTCCGAAGAGGTCCACCGATGTCTGCGCCGTCTTCCGCCGCCGCACCCCGCCGCGCCCGCAATCTTGCCGAGTTCGTCGTCAATCGACTGACCGAGCAGATCGAATCGAGCGCGCTGAAGCCAGGCGACAAGCTGCCGACCGAATCGCAGCTGATGGAAACGATGAACGTCAGCCGTACCGTCATCCGCGAAGCGATCTCGAGGCTGCAAGCCGCCAAGATGATCGAAACGCGGCATGGCATCGGCAGCTTCGTACTCGAAACAACGGGCAAAGGGCTCGGCCTCGACGTCGCGCCGGGCACGACGCTGCGCGACGTACTGGCGATCCTGGAACTGCGCATCAGCCTCGAGACCGAATGCGCGGGGCTCGCCGCGCAGCGCGCGCAGCCCGACGACATCGGGCGCATTCGCGCGGCGCTCGACGCGCTGACAGCCTCGCGCAAAGGGGGCCCGGAAAGCGTCGAGCCTGACTTGCAGTTTCACATCTCCATCGCACGCGCCACGGGCAACCGTTATTTCGTCGATATCCTCACGCAGCTCGGGACGGCGTTGATCCCGCGCGAGCGCGTCGACTCGGCGAGCATCGCGCACGAAGATCCTGAAGTTTATCTATCGATCGTGAACCGTGAGCACGAGGCGATCCTCGATGCGATCGCCCGGCACGATGCGGAGAGCGCCCGCGCGGCAATGCGCATGCACCTGTCCAACAGCCGTGAGAGACTTCGTCACGCGAGCAGGCGGACCGACGGCTCGGAGTGAGTGATCGGGCGCGGCCCGTCGCTAGATACAGACATTCGTTAGCTTGAAGTCTGTGCCAGGCAGCGGCCTGTGCTCGACAGCGCCCTGCACTCGACATGCCGCGCCTTGAGTGATCTTCGCGGCGCGGCTATCCAATCCCCTTTCTTCAGGAAGCGCTCAGGCGGAACGCGGCAACTGCTTGCGCCGTGGCGCTCGCCTGCTGCTCCAGCGCGCTCGCCGCGGCCGCCGATTGTTCGACGAGCGCGGCGTTCTGCTGCGTGACCTGATCCATCTGGCTCACGGCCTGGCCGACCTGCTCGATGCCGATGCTTTGCTCGGCGGTTGCCGATGTGATCTCGGCCATGATCGTCGCGACCTCGCCGACCGCCGCGACGATTTCGCCCATCGTGCGCCCGGCTTCGGCGACGAGCGCGTTGCCGTTCTTCACGTCTTCGACCGATGCGCCAATCAAAGTCTTGATCTCTTGGGCGGCTGCGGCGCTGCGCTGCGCGAGCGATCGCACTTCGCCCGCGACGACGGCAAAACCGCGCCCGAGCTCGCCCGCACGCGCCGATTCGACGGCCGCATTGAGCGCGAGAATGTTGGTCTGGAATGCAATGCTGTCGATGATGCCGGTGATGTCCGCGATCTTTTGCGAGCTGGCCGATACCGCGTTCATCGTCTTCACGGCTCGCTCGACGACGTCGCCGCCGCGCGCCGCGACTTCGGCTGCGCTCGATGCGAGGCCGCTCGCCTCGCGCGCGTTGTCGGCATTGCGCTTGACGGTCGATGTGAGCTCTTCCATGCTCGCCGCCGTTTCCTCGAGCGATGCCGATTGCTGCTCCGTCCGGCTCGACAGATCGAGGTTGCCCGCGGCGATTTCGCGGGCGGCGGTATGGATCGCGTCGCAATTCTCCCGCACGCCCGAGACCGCCTGCCAGAGGCCTTGCCGCATGCGCCGCATCGCCGAGAAAAGCTGCCCGATCTCGTTCGCGCCGGCTTGCGGCACATCGACGGTCAGGTCGTTCGCGGCGATCCGGTCGAGCACGGCCGCCGCCTGCCGCAGCGGCGCGATGACGATACGCCGCAGCGCAAAGTGCGTCGCAACGATCACAGCGAGCGCGAGCGAAACGCCCGCCACCACCATCGCGAAGACCCAGCGATATTCTCGCTCCGAGCGAGCGGCCAAATCGTCGGCGAGCGCATGGGAAAGCTTCTGAAACTTTTCGACGGCTTGGGAATAAGCGATCCCATCGTTCCGGATGTCGCGATCGTTGATCACGACGTAGGCGGCGGTGTCGTCGTTTTGCAACGCTTGGAAGGCGGCTTTCAGATGGACGGCGAGCCGATCCGATGCTTCGAGCAACTGTTGTTTCAGCGCATCATCGAGCCCCTCGAAGCTGGCCGCGCGGCGAAAGGCCTCGGTCTCCTCGGCGGCGCGATCGATGGTGACCTGCGCGCTCTTCAGCGCCTCATCGCGCGTGATCTTGTCGCCGTTCTCCTTGAGCGCCGCATAAGCCCTCGTCAGCGCCGAGCGCGTCCGCGTCGTGTCTTTGTAGCCGTCATTGACTAGGATGACCTGCCGCGCCATGTCACGCTCGTGCGTGGCGCTGGCGTTGGCGCGTTCGAGCGCGCCCACACTGACGAAGCCGCCGATCACCATCATTGCCGCAAACAACACCAGGGCCGCCAGCAGGCTGCCTCGCACGGTCCAATTGCGCATTTCTTCTCCTGTCTTTCTGTTTTAGGTCCAGAGCCGCTCACACCCTGACATCCGCCTGACGCCGGCTTGCATCGGCCGCTGAACGCAGTGGCACGCCCCCCGGTGGCGTGCGATCAGCGGCCGGGCGCCCATCATATGTTGTCCGACTACTATCAGCCAACAAATGATTACATAGAGATTTTCCCTAATGCCTCCAAACGATCCGACCCGCCGAAAATGCTGTCGGTTCGCTGTTGTACGATGACTTATAAGCGTCACAAAAGTCGCTGTAGGTCGCAAATCAAAACGTAAAGTCTCGAAAGCTTGGAGATCTGATGAAGAAGCGTGTACTTACCACGATGGTCGCGATGGCCGTTACCGGGCTCGCCGCTGGCGCCGCTCATGCTCAAAGCAGCGTGACGCTGTACGGTATCGTCGATGCTGGCCTCGGCTATATCAACAACTCGGCATCGACCGGCAAGACGAGCGGTGGCGCCCACATTTTCAAGATGATCAACGGCGTCTGGGCCGGCAACCGGTTCGGCCTGAAGGGCAGCGAAGATCTCGGCGGCGGCACGAAGGCGATCTTCACGTTGGAGCAAGGCTTCAACATCATGAACGGCACGAACTCCACGCCGAACCTGATGTTCCATCGCCAAGCCTGGGTGGGTGTGACGAACGACTCGTTCGGTACGTTGACCCTCGGCCGTCAGTACACGCCTTACTACACGCTTCTGTCGCCGTGGAGCCCGACGACGTGGCTGACGGGCGCATTCGGCGCGCACCCGGGTGATATCGACTCGCTCGATACGAACTACCGCGCGAACAACTCCGTCGTCTATACGTCGCCGACGTTCGCCGGCCTGACGGTGAGCGGCTCGTACTCGCTCGGCGGCGTGGCCGGCAGCGAAGCGACCGATTCGGCATGGAGCCTGGCTGCGCAATATAAGGCGGGTCCGTTCGGCCTCGGCGTCGGTTACCAGCACATCAACAACACGCGCACGAGCACTCAGGCTTGGAATTCCGCGGTCGCAAACGGCAGCTCCACGGCTACCAACCCGACCATCGGAACCGACAACGAACCGGCCGTGTCGGGCATCAACAACGGCTACAAGTTCGCACGCGCGCAGCAACGTATCGGTGTGACGGGCGGCTGGCAGTTCACGTCGAACTTCGACATTTCGTTCTCGTACACGAACGTCCAGTACCTCCCGGGTGCGGGTTCGGGCTTTACGAACGAAGCCGTCTTCAACACGGCTGGCGCCGTGGTGCACTGGAAGGCCATCCCGACGCTCGACCTGGCCGCTGGCTACAGCTACACGCGTAAGGCCGCGGCTGACGGCGCGGGTAGCGCGACGTACAACCAGTTCAACCTGTCGCAGTTCTACTCGCTGTCGAAGCGCACCGGCTTCTACCTGCTCGAAGCGTACCAGCACGCTTCGGGTCAGACGCTGAACGCGACCAGCACGAGCGCCACCGCCACCTCGATCTCTGTCGTGAACGCGACGGCGAACATCGGCGACGGCATCGGTGCGTCGACATCGCGCAATCAAGTCGCGATCGGCGCCGGCATCATCCACAAGTTCTAAGCAACACCAACGCGCGCGGTCGCCTTCGGGCGTCGCGTTGCACTTGCGCGCCTCAGGGAGCACCGTTTCGGCGCTGCCTGAGGAAGTCCCCTCGGGGACCTGTGGGTCCGCGGAGCGTCAACCGCTCCGCTCTGTACGTGCAATTCACGCCGGGTTCCGAGACACCCGGCGTTTTCTTTTTGGTCGGCGCCGTTCGGCGATCGGCAGCCCCCATCGGCTGCCATCCGCATGACGACCGCCGCCCCTCCCGCTCGTCGCTATACCCCGCTTCGGATCAGAAGAAGCCGAGCGGCTTCGCGTCGTAGCTGACGAGCAGACACTTCGTCTGCTGGTAGTTCGACAGCGCCATCTTGTGCGTCTCGCGTCCGATGCCCGACTGCTTGTACCCGCCGAACGCCGCATGCGCCGGATAAAGGTGGTAGCAGTTGGTCCACACGCGACCGGCTTCGATTTCCCGGCCCATGCGATACGCGCGCGTGCCGTCACGCGTCCACACGCCGGCCCCGAGTCCGTAGTAGGTGTCGTTCGCGAGTTCGATCGCTTCGGCTTCGTCCTTGAACGTCATCACCGATGCCACAGGGCCGAAGATCTCCTCCTGGAACACGCGCATCTTGTTGTTTCCAAGCAGCATCGTCGGCATGACGTAATAGCCGTTTGCGAGACCCTCGGCCGGACTCCTGCGCTCGCCGCCCGTCAGGCACGTCGCGCCCTCGCCCCGGCCGATATCGATGTACGAGAGAATCTTGTCGAGCTGCTGCTGCGACGCCTGTGCGCCGATCATCGTGCCGGGATCGAGCGGATGGCCCGCTTTGATCGCCTGCACGCGCGCGATGGCCTTCTCGATGAATCGCTCGTAGATCGACTCCTGAATCATCACGCGCGACGGACAGGTGCAGACCTCGCCCTGATTCAATGCGAACATCGCGAGCCCTTCGAGCGCCTTGTCGAGGAACGCATCGTCGCGATCGAGCACGTCGGCGAAAAAGATGTTCGGGCTCTTGCCGCCGAGCTCGACCGTCGACGGAATCAGATTCTCGGCCGCGGCACGCAGAATATGCTTGCCGACCGGGGTCGAGCCGGTAAACGCGATCTTCGCGACACGCTTGCTCGTCGCGAGCGCTTCACCGGCCTCTTTGCCGAAGCCGTTGACGATGTTGATCACGCCCGGCGGGAACAGATCGCCGATGAGCTGCATCAGCACGAGCACCGAGGCCGGCGTCTGCTCGGCGGGCTTCATGACGATGCAGCAGCCGGCCGCGAGCGCCGGCGCAAGCTTCCAGGCCGCCATGAGCAGCGGAAAATTCCACGGAATGATCTGGCCGACCACGCCGATCGGCTCATGGAAATGGTAGGCGACCGTGTTGTCGTCGAGCTCGGAGATCCCGCCCTCCTGCGCCCGAACGCAACCCGCGAAGTAACGGAAATGATCGACGGCGAGCGGCAGGTCGGCGGCCATCGTCTCGCGCAGCGGCTTGCCGTTGTCGATCGTCTCCGCCACCGCCAGCAGCTTCAGGTTCTTCTCCATGCGTTCGGCCGCGGCGAGCAGAAGATTGGAGCGCTCGGTCGCCGACGTCTTGCCCCACTTTCGTCGAGCCTTGTGCGCGGCGTCGAGCGCGAGATCGATATCGGCCGCACCGGAGCGCGGCACGCGGCAAAACGGCTTGCCGTTGATCGGCGAGAGGTTGTCGAAGTATTCGCCGCCAACGGGCGGCACCCACTTGCCATCGATGTAGTTCTCGTATTGCTTCGCGTACGGATACTCGATATCGAGGCCAAGCTTCTTCAGGTCGAACATGTCCATCGCGTGTCTCCTTTGAGTCACAGATTGTTGGCGCTTACGCGCTTGCAGCGTTCATTCGCTCGACGGCAACGGCCGGCCGCTTCATTGCCCCGGACCGGCGACGAGCGGCGTCGACGACGTGCGCGCCATATCGGCGGTGAGCTTCGTCGCTTTCGGGCGGTATCCGTTCGAATAGAGCAGGAAGGCCATGATGTCGGCGTACTCCTGATCTTTCATCTGGCCGGGGCGATCGGCCGGCATGTTCGACGACATGTACTTGTAGATGCCGCCGATCGTCAGGTGCGAGTGGCCGGCGGGCGCGAATGCCGGGCCGCTCAGGGCCGGCCCCGCCATCCCCTGCAAGCTCGCGCCGTGGCACTTCGCGCAGGCGCTCGAATACAGGCTCTTGCCGTGGGCGACCTGAGCATTGTCGAAGGACGGCACGTTCATGGATGCCGTCGTCGGCGCATCGGCCGGTGCGCCGGACGCCGCCCCGATCGTGCCGGCGAGCAGCACGCCTGCAAGGGCGAACGAGTTCAATCGAATCTTCATGGTGTTGCGCTCCAGCTAGAAAAAAACAATCAGCGTTTGCCGAGCGCGAACACGTAGAGCGTGCCGCCGCGCGGAACCTTGTCTGCGACTTTCGCCATCGGGCCGCCCCAGATCGGATTCGCGCCGCCGTAGCCGGCGAGGACCGCGACGTATTCCTTGCCGCCGGCTTCGAACACGGACGGCTGAGCGACGATGCCGCTTGCGAGTTGGGGGCTCTTCCAGAGCACCTTGCCGGTCTTCTCATCGAAGGCGTAAAGGTGGCCGTCGAGCGCGCCGGAGAAGAGCAGGCCACCCGCCGTCGTCACGATGCCGCCGTTCCAGGGCATCTTGCTCCAGTGACTCCAGACCTTCTTGCCGGTGTTGGCATCGAACGCCACGAGCTCGCCAAAGCCTTTGCTCCCCGGTTCCGGATGGATCGTGAAACCCTCGCCGAGGTAAGGCAGCCCTTCCATGTAGTCGATGTCCTTGCCCGATAGCTGCATGCAGCCATGCAGCGCGGGAACGAACGCGAGGTGCGTGGCGGGATCGTAGGACTTCGACCACCAGTTGGTGCCGCCGAGGAAGCTCGGGCACGTGTCGATCGTCGTGCCGACTTTGGGGTACATCGCCGAATCCTGAATCGGCGTGCCGTCGGCCTTGTAGCCCGTGACGGACGTGACTTTCACGAACGGCTTGGCATAGATGAGCTTGCCCGTCTGGCGATCGATCGCATCGAAGAACCCATTGCGATCGAAGTGCAGCAACGCGTCGTAATCCTTGCCCTCATACTGGATCTTCGCGAACATGCCCGGATTGACGCCGTCGTAATCCCAGGTGTCGTTGCGCGTGTACTGGAAGTGCCATTTGATGTCCCCCGTCTTCGCATCCATCGCGAGCATCGAATCCGAATAGAGGTTGTCGCCGGGGCGCGTCGAGGCCAGCCACGGCCCCGGATTGCCGACGCCCCAGTAGAGCGTCTTCGATTCGGGATCGAAAGTGCCCGTCATCCAGGCCGCGCCTCCGCCGTGCTCGTACATCCCCTTCGGCCAGGTATCGCCGCCCTTCTCTTGCGGCGCGGGAATCGTGTTGCGCTTCCAGAGAACGGAGCCGTCATCGGCGCTGATGGCAACGATGAAGCCGCGCGCACCGTATTCCCCGCCCGAATTGCCCACGACGATGGCGCCGTCGAGGGCGAGCGGCGCAAGCGAAAACGCGTAGCCGGTGCCAGGGTCGAACATCTGCTTCTTCCATTTCACTTCTCCGGTCTGCGCATCGAGCGCGACGATGTCGCCGCTCAGCATCGCGACGTAGACGTTCTTGCCGTAGAGCGCGACGCCACGATTGACGACGTCGCAGCACGCGTTCTTGAAGGCCTCGGGACCGAGCTTCGGATCGTAGTGCCAGAGGGACTTGCCGGTGATCGCATCGAACGCGTAGACGTTGTCCTTCGGCCCCGTCACGAACAGGTAGCGGCCGTTCACGATCGGCGTCGCCTCGAAGCCCTGCTGGAGCTCCGCCGGGAACTTGTAGCTCCAGACTTGCTTGAGCCCGGCGACGTTCGAGGTATCGATTTGCTTGGCCGGCGAATGCGAGCGGCCGTCGTAGGCGCGGTAATACGTGAGCCAGCCCGGATCGTCCTGAGCGTGTGCGAGACGCTCGTACGTCACTGGCGGATATTCGTCGGCTGCCCCTGCGCGCTGTGCGCCGAGACCCAGAACGCCGGCGAGTGCGCTCGCAAGTGCCATCGCCGTAATGGCTGAGGCCGGACCTCTACTCATGTCTGTCTCCTGATGGATGTATCGATTCGTGTTGCCGTATCTGGCGTCATCGACAACGACGTCATCGGCAATGCACTGTCGCTCCGCGGTTGCTGTGCGTTGGTTGGATCGCGGTGCGGCGCTCGACGCAAGTCATATGCCATTGGCCCGCAACGCTTGATGCGCGTTGGCCTCACGGCACATGGGCTCACTTTTTCATGCGTCGATCGACAGCGTCGTTGCGACGCATCGCTGTCTCAAAGTGGGACACGTGAAGCGGGCCTGTTCATCGGCGAGACAGCGATGCGGCCGTCGTCGCCCCGGTCGAATGACGAAGCGCGCGGGGGACTCGAACGAGGCAGGGCTCAGGGACGGGTGAAGGCACGCCGCAAGCAGACGCGCGATAAGGCGGGAGGGGAAGCGGGCTTACGCTGCCCGATGCGGCGATCGCGAGCCCGATGATGAGCCGAACATCGTTTCGATCGCCTGCGCGACGCCGCGAGCGAGCGCGGGCTCGCTGCCGAGATGGCCCGCGCGCACACGCGTCGTTTGCAGTTGCGGAACCACGCCCGCGAGGCGGCGCAGATTGTCGATCGGGCAAATGGGATCGCGCGAGCCGTGTATCGCCGCGATCGGTACGCCGGCCTGCGCGGCCCGACGAGCGAGCGACAGCAGGCGGTGTTCGCCGAGCCAGCATTCATGCATCAGATAGTGGGCTTGAATTCGATACTTGCCGATCGAGCGACGCTCGCCCATTCGCATGCGGGGTGTCCGACGGAGCACGCGGCGCGAATTCGCCGATGCGAGGACGGCTTCTTCATAGGCTTGCCATGCCAGCGCCACGGCCCGCTGTCGCGATGGGTCGCCACGCGTTTGCAGCGCTTGTCCGCAGCGGCGCAGCAACGACCCTGGACGATCCGACGAAGCGGCCTTGGACAAGCGCGCCCATTCACGCGGCGCGCGCTCGCGCGACGTGACGAAAAGCTTGCGCACCTCGGCGCGCGAGGCGAGGAAGAGCCCGCGCACGACGACGCCCGTCACATGCCGCGAATGCATTCCGGCATAGACGAGCGCGAGCGACGCGCCCCACGAGCCTCCCAGCACGCCCCATCGCTCGATGCCCAGCTCGCGACGGATCGCCTCCATGTCGCCGATCAGCCTATCCGTACGATTGTGGCGCACGCTCCCGTGCGGCCGCGACGCGCCCGCTCCGCGCTGGTCGATCTGAACGACTCTGAAGCGAGCGAGGTCGAAAAGCCGCCGCACACTCGGCTGGCTTCCGCTGCCCGGCCCGCCGTGAAGGACGGCGACCGTGATGCCATCGGCCGGGCCCGCAACGGTAAACCCGATGCGGTGCCGGTCGCGGACCAAATGACGCTTGACGAGGGTGGCCTTCGAGGATTCGTCGTTTGAATGAGGAGTACGCATAAAAGGGCTTGGGTTTTGATCGTCGTCAACGCGCGGCTCGGGTGAGACCGGAAACTGCGGATAATCCGGATATCGTCGTCCGGGGATCGGCCCCATCGTAAACCGATGTGGGCGATGCCGCCGCTATCGCACTCGCTCCCATGCGCGGACGCGGTAATCGCCTCGGTCGGGAAGCTCATTCTGGCGCGGAACTTGCTCCACGGGGCGTCACGAAGTGCGTCGGCCACGTGCCGCCGCCCGAAAGGAGGAGACAATGCGCAACGACCCGGGCCAGGCCGCGAATCCACTGTCGGCCGCCGAGGGCTGGCTGACCCCTTGTATTCAGAAAGCGCATGAGCGCTCGGAAAGCTTCGGCCTCAAATCGTCGACCCGGCCCGACTATGACGTGCTGCCGGCCCCCGATCTCACGGTCAAGCGCGAGCAGAATCGCGTGCTGACGGCGCATGCGCTGCCTGTCATGGAGACGCTGCGCGAGCAGATCGTCAACACGCAAAGCATGATCGTGCTGACGGATGCACAGGGCCTCATCCTCCATTCGATCGGCGACGACGATTTTCTGCGGCGCGCCGAGAAAGTCGCGCTGCGGCCCGGCGCGAACTGGGCCGAGGACCGTCAAGGCACGAATGCAATCGGCACCGCGCTCGCCGAGCGTAGCGCGACTGTCGTGCATGGCGACCAGCATTACCTCGCGGCCAATCGGTTTCTCACCTGCTCGAGCGTGCCGATCCTCGATCCATACGGCGATCTCACGGGCGTGCTCGACGTGACGGGAGACTACCGCAGCTATCATCAGCACACGATGGCGCTCGCGAAGATGTCGGTGCAAATGATCGAGAATCATCTCTTCGCAAGCAAGTTCCGCGATGCCCTGCAGATCTCGTTTCATAGTCGCCCCGAGTTCCTCGGCACGCTGATGGAAGGGATCGCGGCTTTCACGTTCGACGGGCGCTTCCTGTCGGCCAATCGCAGCGCACAGTTCCAGCTCGGGCTGTCGCTCCCGGCGCTACGCGCGCATACGCTGGCGTCGCTCTTCGGCGTGACGAGCGGCGAGCTCATCGACAAGTCGCGCACGAGCCGCGATTCGATCGTCGCGCTGAACCTGCACAACGGCGCCGTCGTCTGCGCGCATGTCGATTACCGGCGCGCCACGATGACGGACAGCGGCTGGCCGCGCGAGGCCGATCGGACGCAGCGCGGCGCCGAGTCGCGTCCGGTACAAGCCGGTGCCGCGACGAACGCGGTGCGGCTCGCACACCTCGATACGGGCGATCCTCAGGTCGCGTCGGTCATCGCCAAGGTGCGCAAGGTCATCGGCAAGGACATCCCCGTTCTCATCACCGGTGAAACCGGCACCGGCAAGGAGCTGTTGGCACAGGCCATCCATAACGATTCGCCGCGCCGGGAAGGACCGTTCGTGGCTGTCAACTGCGCGTCGATTCCCGAAACGCTGATCGAATCGGAGCTTTTCGGGTACGAGGAAGGCGCCTTCACCGGCGCGCGGCGCAAAGGCGCGCTCGGCAAGGTGCTGCAGGCGAACGGAGGAACGCTCTTTCTCGACGAGATCGGCGACATGCCGTACCCGCTGCAAGTGCGGCTCTTGCGCGTGCTGCAGGAGCGTGTCGTCAACCCGCTTGGATCGACGAAGTCGATCCCCGTCGACATCGCCGTCGTCTGCGCGACGCACCGCAGCTTGCGCGAGATGATCGCGCAGAACCGCTTTCGGGAAGACCTCTACTATCGGCTCAACGGGCTCGTCGTCAAGCTGCCGCCATTGCGCGAGCGGACGGATCTCGCCGTCGTCATCGAGAAAATGCTCGACGACGAGACGGCTTGCGCGACGCACGGCCGGCGACTCGCCATCGCGCCGGAGGTCATGGCGCTCTTCGAGCAATGCGCATGGCCCGGAAACTTCCGACAGCTCGGCAATCTGCTGCGCACGGCCGCCGCGATGGTCGACGACGACGGCGAGATACGGCGCGAACACCTTCCGGATGATTTCTTCGAGGATCTGGAGAGGCGCGCGGCCAATGGCTCGCCGAACGTGAACGTGAGCGCCAACACCGACATGAGCGCACGCACCGCGCCGGACGCCGCCGCCCCGGCTCGCGAGCCGCTCGCGAGCACCGAAGGCACGCGACTTCACGATCTCACGCTGTCCGCAATCGCAGCGGCTATCGCGCGCCACGGCGGCAACGTGTCCGCGGCCGCCCGCGCGCTCGGCGTCTCGCGCGCCACCATCTACCGCAAAATGCCGGTGGCATCCGGTGCGAAAAACGCGAACGGCGACGACTAAGCGCCGTCGCGCATAGACAGTACACTGTGTCCACCGCTGTCTCAGAATGAGACAGTCCTGTGCCGAGACGCAACACAAGTGTGGCAACGAATCGTCGCCATCGTCGGCCTTCTCAGGGGTTCGCTCAGGCCCTCCCCCACCGACACCCGGCAATCCATCAGGACTCCGAACGATTGCGAGGTCGCGGGGGTCCCCATCGCTTCGGATCGATATTCGGCATAACGCTTGCTTCGACTGTCACGCCGCGCAGCTCGCCCGGCGCAACCGTATCGAATTTCTTCGAGGAGACAATCATGCAGTGGACCCCACCCGCCTACACCGATTTGCGTTTCGGCTTCGAAGTGACGATGTACATCGCCACTCGCTGAAGCGATAAGCGATAACCGATCGCGGCAGCCGCGCGCCTCTTCGAGATGCGGCGCGCGGCGCCGACAGGATCGATGACGATGACACCCCCCCTTTAGTCCCCCATACTCAGCTCGATCTCAAAGCGGGAATATTCCCGCCCCATCCCCGGTAATACGTGGCAAGGACGCCTCGATTTGCGTCGACGTCCGAAACGTCATGCGATGGGCCTGCCAGGCCCGCCACGTATCTCGACATTCGATTACCGGGAGAGAAGGACATGGATGACAACGATAAAGGCCGTATTGAAAGCGGCCGGCGCGACTTCCTCAAATGCATGGCATGGGCGGGCGCGGGGACGCTATGGCTCATGCAAGGCGGCGTGCTGCAGGCGCGCACGCTCGGCGATGCGGACACGGCCGACGCAAGCCGCAGTGCGACGTTCAGCTTCATGCAGATCAGCGATTCGCATATCGGCTTCACCAAAGCGCCGAATCCGGACGTCACCTCGACACTGAAAGCCGCGCTCGAGCGCATCGACGCGCAACCCGCACGCCCCGATTTCATCGTGCACACGGGAGACCTCACGCATCTGTCGAAGCCCGACGAGTTCGATACGGTCGCGCAGCTGATGCGCGCCTCGCGCACGCAACAGCAGTTCTATGTGCCGGGCGAGCATGACGTCATCGGCGACAACGGCGCCGAGTTCTTTCGCCGCTTCGGCCACGAGGACGCGAGCCCCGGCGGATGGTACAGCTTCGATCATCGCGGGGTGCACTTCATCGCGCTCATCAACGTGCTGAACCTCAAGGCAGGCGGCCTCGGCTGGCTCGGCCCCGATCAGCTCGCGTGGCTCAAGAACGATCTGGCGGGTCGCTCGGCCGAGACGCCGATCGTCGTCTTCGCACACATGCCGCTCTGGGCGCTTTACCCGTCGTGGGGATGGGGCACCGACGACTCGGGCGAAGCGCTTGCGCTGCTGAACCGCTTCGGCTCGGTCACGGTCTTGAACGGGCACATTCACCAGATCCAGCAAAAGGTGGAAGGTCATGTCACGTTCTATACGGCGCGCTCGACGGCCTACCCCCAGCCGGCGCCCGGCGTCGGCCCGGGGCCGGGCCCCCTCAAGGACCTGCCGGCCGGCAAGCTGGCTGACTATATCGGCGTGCGCTCGGTGCGCCGCGTACACACCGGCGGGACGCTCGCATTGACCGAGGAGACGCTGGCATGACTCACACGAACCTGCAACTTGCGCGGCGTCGCGTCGTAAGCGTCTGCCTGGCGGCCGGGGCACTGGTCCCGTTCCTCTTTCTCACGCCCGCCGCGCGCGCCGGCGACACCGCTGCGCCAGCGCCTTCGGGCGGCACGGCGACCACTTACAACGTCGAAATCCGCAACTTCGCGTTCGAGCCGAAGGAGATCACCGTGCCGGCCGGCGCGCGCATCGTCTGGGTCAATCGCGACGAGGAACCGCATCTCGTCGTCAGCGTCGGCGGCGCGTTCAAGCCCTCGCAGGCGCTCGACACCAACGATTCGTTCGCGACCGTGCTCGCAAAGCCCGGCACCTATCAGTACTACTGCGGGATTCATCCGATGATGGTCGGGCGGATCGTCGTCCGTTGAGCGCTCATGCGATCGACTACCGCGAGCGGTGACACGGGAATAAACTGGGCGCGCGGCCGGTATGGAGCCGTAAAACCCGGAGGGGTCACGGTGGCCGAGATCGACAGCAAGGGTCAGCGCTCGCTTGACGACGCCGAGCGCAGCCGACGCTTTCAGCAGATGGCGCTGCCGCATCTCGATGCGGCCTACAACCTTGCGCGCTGGCTTTCCGGCAACGCGAGCGACGCGGAAGACATCGTCCAGGAGGCGTTCATGCGCGCGTTCCGCTTCTTCGATTCGTTCCACGGCGAGAGCGCGCGGCCGTGGCTGCTCGCAATCGTGCGCCGCACCTGGTACACCGAATGGCAACGGCGCAGTTCCTCGCACGAGGTGGCCGCGTTCGACGACGAGATCGACCAGGCCGACGATACGGCGATCGACGGCTGGAGCACGGCGCCGAGCGATCCGCAGGCGCTGCTGATTCGCGAGGAGGATACGCGGCTCGTGCACGAGGCGCTCGCGCAACTGCCGGTCGAGTTCCGCGAAGTCCTCATCCTGCGGGAGCTCGAGGACATGAGCTATCGCGACATCGCGGCCGTCGCGGATCTTCCGATCGGAACCGTCATGTCGCGCCTGACGCGCGCGCGGCGCAAGCTCGCGACATTGTTGAAAGCGCGGCTCGCGGCGGGCAGCGCCGGCGGCTCGCAAGCGGCGGCGTCGATGCGTCGGCAACCGCCGCCCGAGCCCGGCCCAATTTGCGAGGGAGACGCCTGATGGAGTGCAAAGAAGTGCGGCCGCTCATCGACGCGTACGTCGATCGCGAGCTTTCCTCGTCCGAAGCCCGGCACGTCGAAGCGCATCTCGAACAATGCCCCGAGTGCCGCCGCGAGAGCGAAGCCGTGTTCGGCGTCAGCCGCATCGTACGTCAGGCCGTCTATCATCGAGCGCCGGAGCCGCTGCGTTCGCGCATCATGGCAGCGCTGCCGCAGGCGGCGCCCGAAGCTGAGCCCGAAGCGAGGACCGAACCCGGGCCGGCTCCGGAATCGCGCCGCCCCGCGCGCACGAGGTCGTGGCTCGATGGTTGGCGCCTGCCACGCTTCACGGGCGGCGGCGTGGCGGGAGCGCGTGCGGGAACCGGCACCGCGCCCCGCTTCGGCACGCTGGGCACCGTAGGCGCCATGGGCCTCGCGCTTTTCGCGGCGGCGGCCATCGTCGCGGTCACGATCGCCCTTCACCCGCGCCAGACGGCCTCGGGCGCCTTCGTCGACGAACTCGTTTCGAGCCACGTTCGCGCGCAGTTGTCGGGACGTGACATCGACGTCATCTCGACCGATCAGCACACGGTGAAGCCGTGGTTCAACGGCCGGCTCGACTATGCCCCGCCCGTGGAAGACCTCGCATCGAGCGGATTCGCGCTCGTCGGTGGGCGCCTCGACTACGTCGGGCATCGCCGCGTCGCCGTCCTCATCTATCGCTATCGCAAGCATGTCGTCGACGCCTATGTGTTCCCCGATGCCGAATCGGGGGCGGCCGCCGAGGCAGAAGCCGGCGCGCCGGCGCTCGTACGCGACGGGTATGCGCTCGTCCGCTGGCGCGAGCATGGCATGGTCTGGTGGGCCGTCACTGATGCCGCCCCCGACGTGCTGCACCGGTTCGAAGACGCGATGCACGCGAGACTCGCCGCGGGAGGCTGATGCGAATGAGGCCTGACCGATAGGGCCTAGGTCTGCAAGGGCGATTCGTCGATGAACCGCAACAGGGTAGTCGGATCGACCGGCTTCACGAAATGATCGTCGAATCCCACTTCGCGGCTGCGGCTGCGGTCCGCTTCCTGACCGTAACCGGTGAGCGCGGCGAAACGGCACCGGTGGGGACCGAGTACGGCGCGCAGGCGGCCGATCAATTGGTAGCCGTCCATGACGGGTAGCCCGATGTCCACGATGGCGATATCGGGCACGAACTGATGGACGACCTGTAGCGCGGAGGCCGGATCGTAGACGGCCCGCACTTCGTGGCCGCACTCCGAAATCAGCAGCGCGAGCGCTTCGACGCCATCGACGTTGTCGTCGACGAGCAGCACGCGTCGCGGTCGCGGCGCCCGTGTTTTTACCACCACCGTCTCGTGCGCACGAGGCTCGCCTGCCTCGCGCGACGCATCGCGCCGCGATGGCTGGCCCGGCAGGCGAATCGTGAACTCGCTGCCCGAACCGGGGCCGTCGCTCTTCGCGCTCACGGTTCCGCCATGCAATTCCACGAGGCTTTTGACGAGCGCGAGGCCGAGGCCGAGGCCGCCCTCGGCGCGATCGACACTGCGCTTGCCCTGGAAAAACAGCCACTGCGCGATGAGCCGAAACGCATCGGATTCCGTGGCTTGCTCGAGCACCTCGCTCGGCAGCACATGCGTGTGAGCCCGGCAAATACGATCGAAGATGCCGCTTTTCTCCGCGTCCCGGAACAAGTCATCCGGGTACGCACAAAAAAGCGTGAACGAATGGCGCCTGGCGAGTTCGTTCCAGAGTTGCTCGAGGCGCACGGCGGCTTCATATTGCCCCGACGCGCAAAGCACGGCGACCATCTCGCCGTACGCGTGGACGGGCGCCCCCGCGGCCGTCATGCCCACCACGTTTGCCAGCAGATCACCGATCGTCGCAAAGAAGCGCGCCTCGTCTGGCCAGCCCTCCACCATGAATTCGGCGAGTGCCGCCTCCGCATCGACAGCCACGAAGCGCCCCTCGAGCGCCGCCGATGTGTCTTCGTCCGTGGCACGAAACTCAGCGATGCGAGGGACGACTAGGGAAAGATGCGCACGCGTGGCAATGACGATCGCGCCGCCTCGGTGAAGCAGCGCATCGCTTGCAAATTCGACCACCTCGTCGATCAGTTGCCCATCCGAGTGATAAAAGCGGACGAAGTGTCCGGTGGCATGGTCTGGCCGAATCAGCGCGCGGCCGGCGGGCTCCATAGGGTCTCCATGCTTTATCTTCGGAAAAACAGGGCGAGCACCTGGCATGCCTGTTAGGCATGGGCCATCAATGGCCGCCGATCGACTCCGAGATCCGATCCGCGAGCTCGCCCATCGCTCTGCTCAACGCGGCGGCCTGCGCCGCGGCCCCGCTGCCCGAGCCGTGCGTCGCGAGAGTCGTCTCGCGCGTCAGCACCGGTTGCGCCCCGCGCCCCGCCATCAAGGTCCACGCCGCCTGCAACGTCAGCGCGCCATTCGCGTCGGCATCGAGATCGAGGACGGTTACCACGAGCTTGCGCGTATCGGCTGGAGCCGGCGCGTCGGGAAAGACGAACGCTCCGGCCGGCAGGCGGCTATAGAGATCCTGCGCCAGCACGCCGCGCATCATCTGGCCGAGCGGCGCGCCCCAGCGGTCGCTGTCGCCAACGGTAAGACGGTTCGGGGCAACGCGCGTCACGACTTCGGGACGATCGACCATCGCCGGAATGTGTACGGCGGTGAGCTGGACCGGCGGTAGCGGTCCGGACGCGATCGGCGCCGACGCGGGGACGGCATCGAGCGCGAAATAGTGCGTCGGCGGGCTATGGCCGCAACCGGCCGCGAGCATCGTCGCGCACAGCATCGCCGCTGCCGCGAATCGCATCGTCGCCGTCCACCATGCGCGTGCCCGCTTCATTGTCCGCTCCCTTGTCTGCCGCGCACGAGCGCCTCGGGATGGCGGTCGAGGTAGTCGGCGAGCGCGCGGACCGAGCGCGCCATGTCGGTCATCTCGCGCAACGCGGCCGGCAAATCGTTCTGGCTCGTCGCATCGCCGCCGATCGTGCGGTTCGCGGCGGACACGGCGTTGTCGGCGGCGCTCGCCGTTTCGCGCAGTTGCGCGACGAGGGGGCCGACCTGCGGCGACACCTCCCTCAACGTGCGATCGATCTCGGTCACGGCGCGATCGATATGCGCGATGCTGTCGGCCACTTGCGGCGACGAAGCGAGCGCGCCGACGCGAGCCGCCACGCGGCGAACGTCGTTGCCCGTTTCCGCGATCGGCAGCGCGTCGATCTTCGTCATCACATGATTGGCCTTGTTCATCACCTGGTCCGCCTTCGATGTAATCGAATCGATATCGGGCTGGGCGATGCTCGGGATCACGGGCGCATCCGCACCGGCTACCAAAGACGCCGGCGGCGCGCCTGACACGAATTCGAGCTTCACCTTGCGCGGGCCGACGAGGGGTGGATCCTGCGCGAGGCTCGCGCGCAGCCCCTCGCCGACGAGCCGTTTCATCATGTCGTCGACGACGGGGCGCCAGTCTCCGTTCGCGGGCCGCGCCACTTCACCGATGCCGAGCCGCGCGGGTTCGATCGCGATCCGCACGGGCGTGCTCAGCGTGCCGGTAGAGGGGTCGTAAGCGAGGTGGACGCTCGTGACGGCGCCGACCTCGAAGCCGCGCAGCTCGACCGGCGCACCGTCCTCGAGCTTGCCGACGGCGCCGTCGAACCGCACGTCATAGGCGATCGCCGGTCCCCCGGACGCCGTCAGCACGGGACGCTTCGTGCTGCCCGTGAAGTGCCGGGCCGGCTTGCCCGGTCCGGGCTCCATGGCGATTTCGGGCCCCGACAGCAGGTCTTTGAGCGAAGACGGGTCGCTGATATCGAGCTCAGCGCCTTTCAAGAAGAACCGCGTCCCGCTGCGCAGGTAGCGATCCTGCTTGCGATCGATTTCGAGCTTGACGTCGACATGCTGTCCGTCGGGCGCAAGCTCGACGTCGGAGACGTCGCCGATCTTCACGCCGCGCATCGTCACCATCGTCTCGTCGGCCTTCATGCCGTAGGCGTTGTCGAAGGTGACGGTGACGGTTTCCCCGCCATGCGTGAGCGCGCGGATGCCGAGCCATCCCGCGACGCCGAACGCCGCGATCGGGACGGCCCAGATCCAGCCGGGCCAGGCACTGCGGCGCACCTCGGCCTGCGTGCGCCGCAATCGGGCTTCGCGCGTTTCGGTCATGGCAGCGTTCCGGGGGGCGTGGGCAAGCTCGCGGGCGGCGAGCGGCGCGGCTCGTTCGCTCGCCTTTTCCTCGTATGCACGTCCCACATGAGGCGCGGATCGAAGGCGCGCGAAGCCAACATCGTGAAGAAGACGACGAGCGCGAAGGCCGTCGCGCCCGGCGCGGGCCGCGCGGCTGCCATATTGCCGAAGCTGATCAGCGGCACGAACGCGGCGATCGTGAAGACGTCGACGTTCGACCAGCGTCCAAGCTCGTCGATCCATCGATAAAGATGCGCTTTGACGCGCAAATGTCGGCGCGAGCGGCGCATGACCGAGGTGATGAACCATGCCATGCCGACGATTTTCGCGACCGGGATCACGATGCTCGTGCAGAAGACGAGAACGCCGAGCGGCCAGAGGCCGACCTTGAACAGCTCGCCGACGCCATCGATGATGCGTGCCGAAACGTCCTGCCCCATCTCCGTCGAGATCGTCATCGGGTAAACGTTCGCGGGCACGGTGAGGGGAAGCGCGGCAAGCGAGAGCGCGGCGGCGCGGATGACCGCATCCTTCTTGCGCGTGCGCAACGTCAGTCCACAGCGCGGGCAGGGATGCCCTTCGAGTTCCATCGGTGAGATGAGGTCGCAGGCAGTGCACGAGAGCACCGGCTCGCCCTTATGAGGCCAGTGCTCAGGCTCGAGTGCGCGCCAGACCGTGCGGCTGTCGAGCGTCGCCCGAGTCAGCATCGACATCAGCGCGGCAGCGACGAAGCAGTATCCGCCGGGGCCGACCGTGCCGGTGAGGTTCTGCGTCACGCGCGAGTAGCCGATGAAGCAGCCGACGAGGAAGACATCCGGCATGGCCCATAGGTCGAGCGAAAGCGTCCACCGGTAGAGCGGGCCGAGCCCGCTAAAGCGCCAGCCGAGCAACACCGCGGCGAGCGCGAACGTCAGGCCACCGAAGCGAAGGAACGGCAGCACGATGCCGAACGTGCCGAGCAGCGCAGCGAGGATCGGATAGCCGCTTCCCCACATCTGAACAATGCCCGAACCCAGCACCGACGTGCGCTCGCCGTTCAGCAGGTGAACGGTCATGAGCGGCGCGAGGTTCGCCGGGAACAGCAGCACGAACGTCGCCAACGAACAGGCGAGCGCCGCGCCGATACTGCGGCCGGTTCTGCGCTCGAGCGGAAAGTGGCAGATACGGCAGCGCGCCATCATGCGCTGCGTAAGCGGTGGAATGTCCTCGAGCGCACCGCATTCGGGGCAGCCGATCGTCATGTCACCTCGCTTTCGACGAGCCTGCGATTCAAGCCGTCGTGCAAGCTTCGTTCCAGACGCGCGGCGAGAGGCGTCGGTCAGATGCCCCTGCCCCTGCTCAAGCCTTGATGAGCCCCTCGAACGGCTTACCTTCGCTTTTTTGCAAGAACAGTGCCGCCGCTGTGCGATGCCCGTCGAGCCCGAACGTTTCTGCCGCCGCGCAGGCAATCACGGCGTCGAGCGAAGCCGTCGGCTTCAAATCGCGTCCCTCGTAGAGGTCGGCGCTGCGCAAGCCAGGCCAGTCCGCCACGACGCGCCCGCCGGCCACCGCGCCGCCGAGCAGCATCGCCACCGAGCCCGTGCCGTGATCGGTTCCGCCCGTCCCGTTCGCCGCGGCCGTTCGGCCGAATTCCGTCGCGACGAGAACGGTCGTGTCGGCCCAGACAGGGCCGAGGCCATCCCGCAGCGACGCGAGCATCGTGTCGAGCGCCTTCAGTTGCGCCGCGAGCCGCCCGTTCTGCGCGCTGTGCGTATCCCATCCGCCCGTCTCGATCATCGCGATGCGCGGACCGTCGTCGCGCGCGAGAAAGCCGGCGGCCAGCTTGCCGATGCCAGCCGGATCCTGCTTCGCCCCGGTTGGCCCGCCCATCTCGCGGGTCGCCATCGCAGCGTTCCAGAGCGGCCCCAGCTGAGCGTCGCGCTCGTAGAGCTGGCCGACGCGCAGCAAGAGATCGTCGGACGGGCCCGGCAAGCCCGACGGGGCATACGAAGTGACTTCGAATTTGCCGCGCAGCGCCGTCGGCACGGTCGGCGCAATGGCGATCGCCTGCGCGCGATTCGTCGGCAGCATGCCGACGAGACGGTTCAGCCAGCCGTCGCGAAACTGATACGGCGAGGTGCCGCCCGTCTCGAGCACGTTCTGGCCGTCGAAATGCGAGCGGTCGCGATAAGGCGTGGCGACGGCGTGGACGAAGAGCGCCTGCCTGGCCGCATAGAGCTCGGCCGTCCGCTGCAGCGACGGGTGCAGCGCGAATGTGCCGTCGAGCTTCTTCGCCGCCGAGACGTCGACCGTGAGTTCGCGCCGCAAGGTGGCATAGGCGGGCTCGGCATACGGCACGACGATATGGAGGCCATCGGCCGCGCCGCGCTGAATGATGAAGACGAAGCGACGCGTCGTCGCGGTGTGCGCGAACGCGATATAGGGAGCCACGAGCATCGCGCCCGCCCCCGCCGCCGACACGGTCAAAAACCTGCGACGCGAAACCATGGTCTACCTCCGTTGAAAATCGGGCGAGACAAGCAGCAGCGCAAGCGCTGTCGGGGCGCTTTCCGCGCGCGAGATTTCGAGCGCGGTGGTCGGGTCAAGCGGCCCGCCCATGAGCCGCGGACCGAGCTCACGCGCATCGACGCGGTCGCCCACGCGCGCCGCGAGACGCTGAGCGAGCTCGACGCGCCGCATCAGCGCATCGGGTGCCGCCCAGCTCGCCGCCACGTCGTCATAGCCGGCCGGCGAGCCGGGGCGCCAAACGGGCTGGCCGAGCTGGGTCAGCATCGGCGCCGCGTGTTGCCGATCGTCGAGTCGCGGCACGCCGGTCCCACGCAGCGCGGAGATCGTCCAGTCCCATGGCGTCTTGAACTTGGCCGGAAGCGGCGCCCAGGCTTCGGGCGATGCGATCAAGGCGCGGTAGAGGGTCGGCAGATCGCCGCCGCTCGTCTCGAATGCGCTCGCGAGCCGCTCGACCGTCGACGGGCTCGGATTGTCCGAGACGAAATGGCGCGCGAGCTTGAAGGCGATATGGCGCGCCGTGGCTCGCGAGGCGGCAAGATCGTGGAGCACGGCAACCGCCTGCGCCTCGCCTTGCTCGGCATAACGGCGCCCCATGATCGTGCGCTCGCCGGGTTCGTGCAGCTCGGGGCGGAAGATGAAATTGCCTGCTACCGGCTGAGGGGCTACCGGCTGAGACGCCGGAGACTTCCCCATTCCCGCCATCGTCTTGGTCATGCCGCCCACGCGGGCTGCTTGCGGACCGACGACGCTCCATCCCGTCAGTGCGCGCGCGAACTCGGTGACGTCGGCCTGCGTGTAGCCCGTGCGCACGCCAAGCGTATGCAGCTCCATGATTTCGCGCGCGAGGTTCTCGTTCAGCCCGCGCGTATGTGCCGGATCGCGCGCGCTCGCGCGCAAGGCCGCGACGCTGTCGGGACCGACCGAGCGGACTTGATCGAGGAACATCTGCATCGCGGGATGGCGCTCGACGGCGACCAGCAGTTCCTCGAACGTGCCGAGCACATAGGGACGGATCGCCTCCGCCTCGAATGCGCCCGCCAGTGCCGCTACTTCGGGCTTCTCGGTCGAGATCGCGAAGTGATTGGCCCAGAAGTGTACGAGGCGCTCGACGAAGGGAGTGTTCGTCGCCAGCGCGCTATTGACGCGCGCATCCACCGCGGACAGATAGGCGTCGCGCACTTCCATGCGCACTGCCTGCCTTGCAGCTTGCTTGGGAGTCTGACCGGCGGCCTGGCTGGCGACAGCCAGATTGGCCGGCTGGCCCCGCGTTCGCTCGGGATGTCGATTCGGCGCCGGGTTCACGGCGCGATTCGCCATCGCATCGCCTCCCTGGCTCGCCGCCCGGCTCGCGGCCGCTTCGCTCGCCGCTTTCGCCGCGGCCTCGCGGCGCGCCTCGGCATACCGCTCGAACGCGACGTTCGCGCCGGGCTCTCCCGCCCATGCTGCCGGCCACGGCTCATAGGCATCGAGCTGCTCTAGCAGCCACGCTCTCGGATCGGCGGGGACCGCGTCGTCGGGACGCGCGCCAAGGCCGAACCGGTTGAGCGCGACGCCGGCGGCGGTCAAATGAGGTTTGTCGGCCATGCTCCCCTCGTCAGTGCGATGGATACCTGCATTAAACGGGGATCGTCCGATTTTTCCGTCGCACTTTTTTTAAAAAGCTCAGAAAGTGCGTTCAGGAATCCATGGCCTCGCCGCGCCCGCCCCGAAAGCCGCCTATGCTATGAGAACCTTCCGCGAATCCGGCGCGCTCCCCATCGGGCCGCTTCCGTCTTGCGGAGGGGTTCACTCGTCCTATCGAAGGAGGTGCGCCATGTCCATGTCTACCACCCTCGAGGAGTGCCTGCGCACCACGGGCGCCCGCTACGACATCGTCCGTCACCCGTACAGCCATTCGAGCGTCGAGACAGCCGTGGCCGCACACGTGCCCGGCGACCGCCTCGCGAAGACCGTCGTTCTCGAAGACGAGCACGGCTACGTCGCGGCGGTGCTGCCGTCGACGCATTCGGTGCGGCTGTCCGAGCTTTGGGCCAAGACCGGGCGCCATTTGACCCTCGCCAAGGAAACCGATATGCGCGAGTTGTTCAAGGATTGCGATCTGGGCGCGCTACCGCCGGTCGGGACGGCCTATGGCATGCAGACCTATCTCGACGAAGCGCTCACGCGGCAGCCCGACGTCTACTTCGAAGCCGGCGACCACGAAGCCCTGGTCCATATGGACGTCGACCAATTCCTCGCGCTCATGGGCAACGCGGAACGCGTACGGTTCGCCCATCGCAATCAGAGCACATCGGTCTGAACGCGCCGCCGCGGCTTCGAGCCGCGGCTTGGGGCGACTAGCTAGCGGCTCGCCGGGGCCGTCGCGCCCGCCACTGGCGATGCAGCCGAACTCGACGCGGCTCGCTCAGGCTCGCGCCATTGCCCGCGCGACCTGAGGCTCTGCGCGAACGTCGCTCGCTCGTCGGGCGTCAGCGTCGCGACGAAGTCCGCGACACCTGTCTCCACACGCGTGCGCACGGCAAGATCGGCATCGCGTGTTCTCGATAGCGCCGCATCGAGGGCGGCGCGATCGAACGGCTGCGCGCCGATCGCGTGCAGTACCTCACGTCGGCCTGCGCGCGCCGCCTCCGCGAACGGCCGGCCTTCGCGGCGCGCCTCGCGCAAAGCGTCGACGAACTGTTTGCGCCGCTCAGGCGCCAAATCGGCCGCCGCGAACCGCAGTGCATGCGGATCGGCTCGCGCGGCCACGGCTGCCGCGGAGGGATGGAGCGTGGTGAACCATTGATAAGCCGCGCCGGCAATCCCGCCCAGCAGGAAGACATTCAGCGCGAGGGAGCCGATCACGGCCACCTTCCAACCGCGGGCCGTCATTCCGCACTCCCGTCCGCAGCGGTGGGACCGAACGCCGTCGTCAGATAGCTGGGCTCTTGCGGGCCGGCGGGCGGCGGGTTGCCCGTCAGCATCAGCAGCGACACCGCGAGGGCGCCCACTACGCCGCCGGCCAGCCCCACGCCCGCGAGCGCGGCGCCGGGCCACCAGTGCCCGAGCCAACGGCCCAATCGACGGCCGACTTTCCGGTCGGGCCGCCGCGCGCCGGCATCCGCAAGGATGCGGCGCTCCAGCGCGCGACTTGGGTCCGCGACAAGGTCGTGTGCAAGGTACGCGTCGAGCCGCTCGGCCTCGTCGATGAGAACGCGCGCGGCATCGCGATGCTGGGCGGCCCAGCTTTGGGCCGATGCGCGTTCTTGTGCCGGCCATCGACGCGGATCGCCGCCGTAAGCCTGCACGATCTCGCCAAAACGTTCGGGTGTCATCGTCGATTTACCTTTTCCTTCGGATTGCCGCGGGAGCCCTCCAACAGCAGCGCGCGCATGTTGCGGCGCGCCCGCGACAGCAGGCTTTCGAGCGCCTCGACGGTGATGCCCATGAGCCCCGCCGCCTCGATGTTCGAAAGCTCCTGGTAATAGCCGAGAACGAGTGCCTCGCGCTGCCGCACCGGCAACGCGGCTAATGCCGCACGCACGCGTGCCCCCTCTTCGCGCGCCTCGAGCGTCGCGTCGAGCGCCGGCTCGCCGGCCTCTTCGATCGCACCGGCGAGTCCGGTCGCGCTCTCGGCATCGTCCGCGGACGGCAGTTCGCGGCGCGCGCGCAATCTGTCGTAACAGAGGTTGAGCGCGACGCGATGCAGCCACGTATCGAAGCGCGCTTCGCCCGGGCGCCAATGCGGCGCTTGCTTCCAGGCTCGCACGAATGTCTCTTGCGCCACGTCCTCGGCCTCCATGCGATCGCCGAGCATGCGCTGGGCGAGCGCGATGACCCGCGGCAGCTTGCGTGCGACGAGCTCCCGCGCGGCCGCGGGATCCGAGCGGCCCACGCGCGCGACGAGCTCGGCGTCCGGGTCCTCTTCGCTCAACGGGCGCCGCTCCACGGCCAAGCGCCGGGCGCCTTGCCGCCAGGCACCGCGCGAGGCAGGGACTCGGTCTTGCGTGTCACTGTTTCCGCTCCTTCCCTTCGATCTTTCAGCTTTTTTCGTCCCGGTGAAAGCACCGGCGCGGTGGCCACCGGCGACGCCGGACGTCGGTGTCTTCCCGTTTAAACGCACGACGGGGAAAAATCCGTCGCTCCCTCAATCGTAAGGAGATTCCCTAGGTTCGCCGCTCGGCTTATGAAAAGCAATCGGCCGCTGCGCCTTTGCTCTCGGCGAATCCACTGCCTGCGGGCACCCCGACCCGCTTTTTGAAATCCTTTACGCGGCGAAGGTATCGGGCATAGAGTCGTGACGCAAGCGCGCTCTTCGTCGTCCAACTGGCCTTCCAGGAGTGAAACCACCATGTTTCTTCGGTTGCTCGCCGCGCTGCCGTTCATCGGCGTGCTCGTCGGCGTCCCCTTCGTCAATCGCGTCGAACCGCTCGTGCTCGGCATGCCGCTCGTGCTGGCCTGGATCGTCGCCTGGGTCGTGCTGACGTCCATCATCATGGCCGTCGTCTACGCGCTCGACCCGGCCAACCGCGTATCGGGCAAAGCTGCCGAGGAGGCCCGCCCATGAGCAGCGCGCTTCTCATCATCGCCGCCTTTACGGTGCTCGCCCTCGTGCTCGGGCTGCGCGCCCGTCACGGGCACGACATGAATCTCGAGCAGTGGTCCGTCGGCGGCCGCAGCTTCGGCACCGCCTTCGTCTTTCTGCTGATGGCGGGCGAAATCTACACGACGTTTACGTTCCTCGGCGGCAGCGGCTTCGCGTACGGCAAGGGAGCAGCCGTTTTCTATATCCTCCCTTACGCCACGCTCGCCTACATCATCTCGTACTGGCTGCTGCCGCCGATCTGGCGCTACGCAAAGGCGAACCGGCTCGTGTCGCAGCCGCACTTTCTGTCGAGCAAGTATTCGAGCCACGCGCTCGGCGTGCTCGTCGCGGTCGTCGACGTCGTCGCGCTCGTCCCTTATCTCGTCTTGCAGTTCAAGGGGCTCGGGATCATCGTCGAAACGACCTCCTACGGCGCGATTCCCCCGGCCGCCGCAATTTGGATCGGCGCGATCGTCGTGACCGCCTACGTCACGATATCGGGCGTGCGCGGCTCGGCCTGGAACTCGGTCATCAAGGATCTGATGATCCTCGGCGTCGTTCTCTTCCTCGGCATCTATCTGCCGATCCACTATTACGGCGGCATCGGATCGATGTTCCATGCAATCGACGCGGCCAAGCCCGGCTTCCTCTCGTTCCCCGAGAAAGGCTCGAGCGTGTCGTGGTTCCAGTCGACGGTGCTGCTGACGGCGCTCGGCTTCTTCATGTGGCCGCATACGTTCGCCTCGTGCTTCACGGCGCGCGACGAGCGCGTCTTCCGGCGCAACGCCGCGATCCTGCCGATCTACCAATTGATCCTGCTGTTCGTCTTCATCGTCGGTTTCTCAGCGGTGCTGAAGGTCCCGGGACTCAAAGGCACCGACATCGACCTGTCGCTCTTCAAGATCTCGCTGCAGACGTTCGATCCCTGGTTCGTCGGCGTGATCGGTGCCGCAGGCGTGCTGACCGCCCTCGTGCCGGGCTCGATGATCCTCAATGCGGCCGCCACGCTGATTGCCAACGACATCTATCGCGGCGCGATCGACCGCGGCGCGCCCGATGCGCGCGTCGGTCAGGTCGCGCGCATTCTCGTGCCGATCATCGCGCTCGTGGCCGTCGGCTTCACGCTGCATGGCGGCGAAACGATCGTCGCGCTGCTGCTGATGGGCTACAGCTTTGTGACGCAATTGTTCCCGGCTGTCATCGCGAGCCTCGCGGCGCGGCGCTGGGTCACGAAGCAAGGCGCATTTGCCGGCATCATCGCGGGCGTCGCCATCGTTGCTATCACGACACTGACGCATGCGAGCATCGGCTCCTGGTTCCCGTTCCTGCCCGACAAGCTCAAGGATCTCAACATCGGGCTCGTCGCGCTGTCGCTGAACATCATCGTGCTGCTCATCGTCAGCGCGCTCACGCAGCCGCGCGCCGCGGAGCAATCGCATGCGCACACGTAGTCAGCTTGTGAGGGTTACCGCACAGGCTGACACACGCGACGCCGGCACGACACGGTAAGCTCCTTGCCTTGGCGGCGGCGGGAGCGCGCCGCCTTCCGGGGGGAATGTTCATGCCATCGAAGAAGCCGCTGCCAGCTTCGCTCTGGTTGGTCGTCCTTGCGCTGCTCATCGGCACACTGGGGTTTTCCGATCTCATCGCGTTGCGGTACTTCCAGTCGCCGCCGGCAGCACAGGCCGCCACGCCGTTCCGGCTGCCGACGGATTGCGGCGCCGGCACGCTCGTCACCGTCGTCGCCCACCTCGACGACGACCTCCTCTTCGTCAATCCCGGCATCACCGATCGACTCCGCGCCGGCTGGTGCATCGTCACGGTGCATCTGATCGGCGGCGCGAACAATGCGAGTTTCGGGTACGTGCTGACGCGCGAGCGCGGGGTCCGCCAGGCCTATGCGAGGATGGCCGGCGTGCCCGATCAATGGACGGAGTCTACCGTTTGGATCGCGGGCGAGCCCGTGCACAGGATGGTGTTGAACGCGGCACCGCATGTCGTGCTCCTCGAGATGCGCTTGCCCGGCGGCCAGGTGCGCGGCGGGCGCGTGCCGCTCGGCTTGCTGTGGGACGAAGGCGAAACGATCGCCACTTACCCGATGACTGAAAGGAATCCCGGTGGGATGACTGAAAGGAATCCCCGTGGGGCGAGCAATACAGCCGACAAGCAAGCGAGCGGCAGCCGCATCGTGGCGCATTACGATCGCGCCCACATCATCGCCACGCTAGGTGACATTCTCTCGAGCGCCACCGAGATCTATACGCTCAATCCCGATACCCTCCCGTTCCTCGAACACCCCGATCACATCTATGCGGCGCGAATCACGCGTGAAGCCGCGCGCGAGATCGGCACCCAAGCCCCGATCGTCTATCACCTCACCTATGTGACGAGCGCGCTGCCGGCGAACGTGGCGGCCGAAAAGACGCAGAGAAAGCGCGACGAAGTCGCGAGCTACTTCGCGATCGATAGCGATGGCGGCAGCACGGAGCAGGTATTCGGCGAATACGAATGGAACGGCGACTGGGTCGCGCGCCGTTACTTCTTCGATGGCAAGGCCGGCGACGGCATGCCCGCCGTCAGCCTCGTCAACGATCGAACGAGCGAGTGCCTCGCCGAGCCGGGTCCGAACGCGACGGGCGGCCCCGCATCGCCGCGGCTGGCGGCTTGCGACGGCAGCCTCGCGCAGCAATGGCGCTGGCGACCGTTGCCGAGTTATCCCGGCGTTTCGCACGATGCGGCGCTCGTGAGCGTCGCATCGTCGCGCTGCGTGGCCGAACGCCGTGCCACGCTCATCGAGGAAACGTGCGACGCGAGCGATATCGCGCAACGTTTCACGCCTTGGGACTTCGGCATCGTGCGCACGCCGCTCAACCACTGTCTCGGCGAGAAGGACGGCGCGCCCGCCCTCGCCGCCTGCAGCGCGCGAACAGCCGACTATCGCTGGACCATGACGCCGCACTCACGCTGGACAGACTTGCGCTTGTCGGCCGCGATGTACGGTGATGTGACGGGCGACGGTGAGCCGCGCGCCGTCTATGTCGAGCGCCGCGGCGACGGCCCCGGCTTCGACGTGATCGTCGCGCCGCTTGTACAGGACGCGCACGCGACCCGCTGGTACGGCAACGTCGTGCCTTTCGACAGCAAGGCCATCGTGCCGACCTGTCGCGGCGATACGCTTTGCTTCGACTCCACGCGGTTTTTGCTCGCCGACTTCGAAGGCAAGGGCCGAGCCGATCTGATGGCCATCGCCCCGGCCGAGAACGGCGGAACCGCGCTCTGGTTGATGCCGAACGAAGGCGGCGCGTTCGGCGCACCGCGCCTCTGGTACAAGACCACGCCGACACTCGCGCCCGAACGCGCGCAGCAATACGTGGCGGGCGACTTCGACGGCGGCGGACGCGCCGACGTGATGGCGGCCCAGATCAGGCCGGACGGCCGCGGGTACGACTTATGGGTGCTGACGAGCCGAGGCGGCACGGGCAATGCCCCCTCGTTATGGCGCACGGCAGCGCCGCTCGCACCCGCGACGCGATTTTTTGCGGCACGTATCCATGGATCGTCGCGCACGGGGCTGTTCGCGGTCGAAGACAGCGACGGCGGACTGGCCGTTTCGTCGATTGCAAGTTCGGGCCGGGCATTCGGCGCGCCATCGAGCATGCAGCGTTTCGCCGGTTTGCCGTTCGAGCGCGCGAAGATCGCGGTGGGCCCGCTCGACGAGGCAAACGAGAGCGATGGCGGACTCGATGGCCTCGTCGTGTTCAGCGCACGCCAACCGGACAGCGCGGACCACACGAACATCGACGTCTGGACCATCACGCCGGGTCAGCGATTCGCGGCTCCGACTCATGCGGGAACGATCGCCCAAGTCTCGTGGGCCGATATGTTGCCCGCTCTCGTGACGCGCCGCGACGCGACAGGTGGCCGAGCTCCACTCGTCGCGCTCTTCGAGCGCACGAATGCACCGCTCGATGAATTCCACTTCACGGGTGGTGCGCCCGCGCTAGCCGTCTATCCGCTCGACTCGCAAGGCAAGCGGATAGGCTCGCTCGAGCGCTACTCGCAGTTGCCGGGCCGCTATACGGAAACGCTGCGCCTCGACCGGCTCCAATAGACGGGCAGTTGGCCCGCCCCGCTCAGCGAGCAGGGCCTGACCGGGGTTATCCGATCACTTGGCGTGCAATTGCGAGATAACGCTCGGCGGTGTCCTCGAGCGTCATTCCTTCGAGCGGCCGCTCCGTTCGCGGCTCGCCGAGCGCCGCGGCAAGCGCGCGCCCGTAACGCTCGGTATCCGATGTGTCGATGAGCTGCACGCCGGGCCAGCCGCGCGCGAAGTTGAACGAAGGAATCGCGTTTGCGACGATCGGTATCCCCGATGCCAGTGCTTCGAGAAAGCCAATGCTGTGCGCCTCGAAACGAGATGGCATGGCGAACACGCTCGAAGTGCCCAGGATCTCGTCCACGTTTCCCTGCGGCCCTCTGATCTCGACGCGCGAAGCGATGCCGAGCTCGTCGGCGAGCGCCGACACCGCATCGTGATAGGCGCGATCCTCGATCACACCGCACAACAGGAGGCACGCATCGGGCTCGAAGTCGAGCATGCGCTTGAACGCGCGCACCGTTTGGAGCTGTCCCTTCTCTGCAATGTAACGCCCCACCTGCACGACCCGCTTCGAAGGGGCCGGCGCGCTCGTGCCATCCTGCTCGTCGCCGGCCGCGATGCGCTCGTCGTTGAGCGCCCTGCGAAAGCGCGCGGCATCGACACCGTTCGGCACGACGACGAGCGCCGGATGGCGGCCGATCGCCTTGAGATATTCGTCGACGTTTTTCTGCGATACGCCGATGACCGCTTTCGCGCGCAACGACAGAAGACGCTCCGCACGCTGGAGCAGATTGTTTTCGAGGAAGTCGTTGACGCCCGAGTGCATGACCCAGACGATCGGCACGCGAACGGGCAAGGCGCGCACGTAGAGCGCCGGTATGGTCGCATGCGCGAAGATCACGTCGGGCTTGAAACGCCGGATGGCGCGATAGAGAAAAAGCAGGCGGCCGAGCTTCTCGTAGCGCCGCGACGGAAAAACGCATGTCACGCGATGAGCCGCGAGCTCGCGGGCCGCGAGCGCGAAGTCGCCGTGCGCAGGCAACAGCGAAGCGATGCAGACCGTGTGTCCGCTTTGTTGATGATCGATCGCGATGCCTTTGACCAGCATCTCAGCGCCCGAAAGCCGAGGCGCCAGGATCAGCTGAAGTATGCGCATAGTGTCTTTGTCGTCCCCTATTCCCCACCGCTTTCGCCCCCCGCGAGGCCTCGGCATTCATCATTCGTATGCGCCGAACAGTCGCCTTTGCGCCTGCACGAAATTATCGCGCGCCTCTCTCGGCCATCCGCCAACTTGTAGTACCTTTCAGTCGGCCCGCTCGCCGCAGCAGCGGCTGGGCAAAACCCTTTTCCCCGCAGCAAGACAAGCGCCCGCCCGCAGGTTTTGCGACAATGGCGGTCTTTGACGCCGAAATTGTGCGTCGCGATGCCCGCGATTGCCGATCGTTTCAATCACCACGCTGCGCCGCAAAAGGCCGCTCTCCTTATCGAAAACATGGTTTTGCCCCATATCGATCCGCTCTATTCGCTGTCCGGCCTTGCGGTGGGCTTCCTTGTCGGGCTGACCGGCGTCGGCGGAGGCTCGCTGATGACGCCGCTGCTCGTGCTGCTCTTCGGCGTGCATCCGGCCACCGCCGTCGGCACCGATCTGCTTTACGCCGCGGTGACCAAAGCCACCGGTACGCTCGTGCACGGCTTCAAGGGGTCGGTGGACTGGCGCGTGACGGGCCGCCTCGCGGCGGGCAGCGTGCCGGCCGCCGCAGTGACGTTGTGGTTGCTCCATCGCTACGCCACGCATTCGCCGGCGTCGACCGCCTTTCTCCAAGTCGTGCTCGGGGTGGCGCTGCTGATCACGTCGCTCGCCCTCGTGCTGCGTCCGCAGCTGGCCGCCCTCGCCAGCCGCCTGAACGCCGGACAGCGTCGGGAATCGCCCGCGCGCACGACCTTCTGGACGATCGTGACGGGCGCCG
Organism: Trinickia symbiotica; assembly: GCF_003028655.1. Taxonomy (GTDB): domain Bacteria; phylum Pseudomonadota; class Gammaproteobacteria; order Burkholderiales; family Burkholderiaceae; genus Trinickia; species Trinickia symbiotica_A. The sequence continues at coordinate 438,349 of NZ_PYUC01000004.1, read as the reverse complement.
TGCTCGGCGTGCTCGTCTCACTGACATCGGTTGGTGCCGGCGCGATCGGCGTGACCGTCCTGCTGCTGCTTTACCCGAGGTTGCCGACGTCACGCATCGTCGGCTCGGACATTGCGCACGCGGTGCCGCTCACGCTGGTCGCGGGCATCGGCCATTGGATGCTGGGATCGGTCGATGGTGCAATGTTGCTCTCGCTGCTGATCGGCTCGCTGCCCGGCATCGCCATCGGCAGTCATCTGTCCTCGCGTTCGCCCGAAGCGCTGCTGCGCAATCTGCTTGCCGCGGTGCTCGTGCTCGTTGGATTGCGGCTCGCCATCATCTGATTCTTCGATGCCGCGATCGGATGGATCGAGTCACGCGAAACCGATCGGACGACCTGCGAGCCGCAAACGCGTCCCGGTTCAGACTCGAAGTTCCGCATCTCGATGCCGCACCACTCGCCGCGCCACGGCCAGATATTGCTCGGCCGAGTCCTGCAGCGTGAGGCCTTTGAGCTCGCGCGCCGCGCGCTGTTGCCGAAGCGCGCTGAGCAGCGCGCGCGCATAAGCGGCCGTATCGTCCGTGTCCAGTAGCTGCACGCCCGGAAAATCTTTCGCAAACGCGAACGGCCCAATGGCGCTCGCAACGATGGGAATGCCCGACGCGAGGGCTTCGAGAAAAGCGATGCTGTGACCTTCCGAATACGACGGCATCGCGAAGACGCTCGCTTCGGCAAGCATTTTCTCGACGTCGGTGCGCGGGCCTTCGACGACGACCGACTCGCCGAGCCCGAGCTTGTCGACGAGCTCGACGACGGCGGCGTAGTAGTCGGGGTCTTCGATGACACCGCATAGCAGCAGGTGCGCGTCGGGCGCTTCACGCAAGACCTCCGCGAAGGCATGCACGGTCTGTATCTGATTCTTGACTTCCGTATAGCGGCCGATCTGCACGATCTGCGGCGGACGCACCACGTCCTCGGGCGGTACGTGGTTGAGAAAGCGAGTCGTGTCGACGCCATTCGGAATCACGATCATCAGCGGGTGCGGCCCGACGTTGGCGAGGTAGTCCTCGACATTCGTCCTCGACACGCCGACGACGGCCCGCGCGCGCGCCGAGAGAATGCGCTCGACGCGCCGAAAGAGCTGGCGCTCGAAATCGTTCGTCGCCGAGTGCATGACATAGACGATCGGCGCGGCGATCGGCAACGCGCGCACATAAAAGGCCGGAATCGTCGCGTGCGCGAAGATGACGTCGGGCCGCATCGAGCGGACAACCTGATAGAGATGCCAGAGCTTGCCCGCGATCGAATGGCGCTTGCGCGGAAAGCGACAGGCCACGTCGTTATCGGCGAGTTCCGTCCGCAGCGGCGCGAAGTCGCCGTGCTCGGGAAGAAGCGAAGTCACGCACACGACGTTGCCTTCGCGCCGCTGGTGCACGGCGAGTTCCTTGGCGAGCACCTCGGCGCCTGACAGCCTCGGCGCCAGGACAAGATGCAAAATGCGCAACGACATCAGCGAGCCTTTACCGTTCGATAAAGCATCCATGCAACAGCGGTTCCGAGCCCTGCCGTCATGCCCCAGGCGATACCGGTTACGCCCCAGTAATGCGTCGCGGGCGGCACGACGGAGAACAATACGATCACCTGCATCACAGACGCGTGCGTCGCCGCCTTCGCATCGCCGACCGCGCGCAGATAGGCGACGAGCACGGCGATGAGCGCACCGAGCGACATGTTGATGACGAAGATGCGAAAGAGCGGCACGGCCGACATCCACTGCGCGCCGAGCACGAGCGAGAAGAGAGGCGCGGCGAGCCAGCGAAGCACGAGCACGACGACGGCAAGACCGACGACGGCGGCCGCGAGATAGAGCTTGAAAATACGCGCCGCCTTCTTCGCATCGCTGCGGTGATGCGCCGAGAACGTCGGGAACAGGTACTGCGACATCGCGATCGCCGCATCGGCGAGCAGCATCTGCGCAAGCCGCGAAGACATTTGATAGGCGCCGAGCTGCGCCGGCCCGAGCATCTTGCCGACGACGATCTTGTCGAACTGATTGAGCACGAGATTGACGACGCTGCTCGCCCAAATCCAGCGCGAAAACGCGACGTAATGGCCGATGCCGTGCCAGCGCACGCGCAGCGGCGGCCGCGGCGTCATCGTTGCCCACGTGAGCGTGCTCTTCAATGCTTCGCCGAGCGCCATGCCGATCAGCACCGAGTAGGCGCCGGCGCCCCCGAGCGCGAGCAGAAGACCGACCGCGCAGTCGGCCATCGCCGCGGCAATCTCGACGAACGCGATGTGCTGAAAGCGGCGTTCCCGCTGAATGACGAAGTAAGTCGGCGACGCGATGCCGCGAATGAGCGGCAGCAAAGCGGCGAGTTGCAGCAGCAACAGCTCGCCCGTCATATGGAACTGACTCTCCATCAGCGGCGCGAGCGCGACGAGCAACAGCCCCACGAAGATGCCGCGCGCGACCAGCGTCGTCCAGACGGCCGAAAGCTCGTCACGCGTGGGGGCTTCGCGGCCCTGGATCACCGCCTGCGCCAAACCTGTGTCGGAGAGCGACTCGGCAATCGCGACGGCCAGCAGCGCCACGCTGACGCTGCCGATGGCGGCTGGCCCCAGAATGCGGCCGATCGCAAGAAACTTGATTGCGACGAGCCCGCGCACCGCCACCTGCTGGAGCAGCACCCAGGTAGCGGCGCTTGCACCGAGGCTCGCGCGCACCGACAAAGCCGCGACCCTGCCTGCTCTCACTTCCCTGCCCCACAAATCACTCACGTGGCCTCACGATGGCAAAACCTACTGAATTGAAAGATTGGTGGAGGACAAAGTAGCGTGTAGACGGCTGCAAGAAGCGCCATCAAATAGGCATCCCACGCCAGCCTTCGCGCATCCCCTGTCGTTTTCCGCCAACGCACCAGCAAATTGGCGTCCCTCAGCTTTGCGCCGGTGCTAGTGTTTCGCCATCGGTACTACGAGACGCGCCAGCGCGCGACAATCGAATACGCGATGACCAATGCAATCTCCTCCCCAGCAGCACATGCCATTCCCGAGGCAGTCCCCAAGACGTTGCAGCCACCGGCGCAGGCCAAACCCATGCGGGAAAGCGTGCTCATCATCGAGCCCAACTTCACCGGACACCGGTGGCGCTATGCGCAGTGGGCCGCCGAAGCCTACACGGAAGCCGGCTATCGCTGCCTCATCGTCACGGAATCGCGCAACGAGGATCATCGGCTCGCGCGCAAGATCGTGGCGGCTGGCCGCAACGATCTCGAGATCGCCTTCGTCGATCCCCCCGAGCCGTGGCGCAACGCGCTGTCGCGGCTCGAGCGCATTCAGTATGTTCGCTATCACCGCTACTTCCGCTATGCATACGGGCTTCTGAGCGACTTTCAACCGGTGGCGCTCGTCGTCGTGCCGTACGTCGACTACTTTCTTTATGCACTGCCGTTCCTCGGCTCTCCGTTCGGCGAAACACCGTGGATCGGCATTACGATGCGCGCCACGTTCCACCATAGGAAAGTCGGCGTGAAGGCGCCCGACCAAAAGGTGGCCAATACCGTCAAGTCGCTCCTCTTTCGCCGGGCCATGCGCGCGCCGGGCATTCGCGCGCTGCTGTCGATCGACCCGACGCTGCCGGAATGGAGCGCGCGCGCGCTCGGCTCGCGCGGCGCCTCGATCCGGTATCTCGCCGATCCGTTTCCCGACGCACGCGCGGACGATCCCGCGCGTGCGCGCGAGCGGCTCAGACTGTCGAGCGGCCCGCATCTGCTCGTCTACGGATCGATCACCGAGCGCAAAGGCATCCGCGAGCTCGTCACGGCGCTCGAGCAGATGAGTCGGGACGAACAGCGCGCCTCGCGAGCCCCGACGCTCGTCGTTGCCGGCGAGCAGGACGACGCGACGCGCGAATTCCTCGCGTTTCATGCGCAGCGCCTCAAGCCGGCACCCGTGCTGCTCGATCTCTTCGTGACCAACGAGATGGAGCTCGATCTGTTTTCCGCGTGCGATGCGGTCTGGCTCGGATACAAAGGTCATTACGGAATGAGCGGCGTGCTCGTGCAGGCGTATCGATTCAAAAAACCCGTCATTGCAACGGCGGATGGGCTCATCGGCTGGTTTTGCCGCAGCGGCGAAATGGGCCCCGTGATCGACGATCTTTCACCCGAGGCGATCGTCAACGCCGTCGAGACCGTATTCGACGACAAGCGCTCCGCCGATCAGTCGAGCGCCGCGACTGCCGCTATCGCCGCAAGTACCGCAATCGGTGGCCCGTCGCACGAGCAATTGCTCGAACGCAATACGCTAGAGCAGTTCAAGCGAACGCTGCGGGAAGCAATGGAATAAAGACGCCAGCACGGCGGCGGCCGCAAGTTGCGTTAGGGCCCCGCCGCTCGCTTGGCCGTGGCTGAGCGCAGGGGCTATCTCTTCCTCAACGACCGCTTCTTCATTCACAACTCGTTCACAGCGTCTGCCCACCGACGATAGGAGGACGTGCGTTCTCGCCGGCAGCCCCCGAAGCAGTCGCTTCGTCTTCCGCGGGTTTCGGCACGATCGGCACAGGCGCCGTCGTCACACCATCGTTGCCCACGAGTGCGCGAGGCGCCGGGAACAGCGCGTTGCGAATCTTGAGGAACGGGAACTCGATGAGACGCGTCGTCGCCCAACCCGTCCCGATCGCGATCGTCGTCTGCAGGGTCAGCGCGGCGGCCCAGATGACGAGCTTCGGCAAGCCCAGCGCTGTCGCCTTCGCAATCAGGATGTCGGCTGGCGTGAAGGCGATGGAGTGCCACAGATAGATGCCGTACGAGTAGACGCCCACCCACGCCACCGCGCGGAAAAGCCAGTTGCGCGCGAGCGTGCCCGAATGCTCGAGCATCAGGACGATGAGCGCGACATAGCCGAACGCCTGAATCGTATAGCCGATACTCTCGTCGAGCGGAATGTGCTTCGTTGCGAAGGCGAGCCATCCCATGAGGAAAGTGACGATCGCAAGCAGCCAGCCCTTGCGGCTCGCGAGCTTCCGATAGAGATCGGGCTTCATCCAATAGACCGCCGCGAGCATCACGCCGGCGAGCAGGCTGTCGATGCGGTACTGCGTATAGAAGAACGCCTGGTCGATCCCGCCGCCGGCCACCTCGATCGAGCGCGCGATGAGCACCAGCACGCAGATGAAGCCGAGCACCCCCAGGATCGCGTTCGCGCGCAGACGCCAGCGTGCGAACAGGAACAGCAGGGCCGGCAGCAACAGATAGAAATGCTCTTCGACCGAAAGGCTCCAGGTCTGCTTGATCGACGTGCCGAGATAGTTCTGCAGATGCAGGGAGTTTTGCCAGAGAAACGTGCTCGTCGGATGGTGGTGCGCGATGACGTGAAACGCGATCAGGACGTAGTAGGCGGGCCAGATCTTGAAGATCCGGCGGACGATGAAAGTCCAGGCGTCGATCCTGCCCGTATCGGCATACTGGCGCAACAGCAGCCCGCCGACGAGAAAGCCGCTCAACGTGAAGAACAGGTTGACGCCCTCACGACCGAAATGCGTGAACGGATATTCGATGATCGGGACAAGCCGAATGCCGGTATCGACGTAATGGAAGTGATACCCCATTACCGCGATGATTGCGATGCCGCGTAGGAAGTCCAGTTCGATCGTCCGATTTCGCACGATCGTCTTGGCTCCCCCGAACAGATTATTCATGGTATCTGGCCCCTTCTTGTTACGAGCAAATGCCCAGGGTCTGTGAGCAAGCGAGTAGAGACAGCGTCTCCGGTGCTCATTGCGATGCCGCTCACCGCCCGCGGGCGGCACGCGTGAAGCACGCCTCGTCGTTGCTGCGATCTTCCGATGCGCCGCCCGCGTGCGTCCGCCAATTTCGCTGCGAACGCCGACAACGCAACAACCTTGCTCGTTAATTGCGTGACCCTAAGAGGGCGAGCGTGCCGCGGCGCAGCATTCTGTCTGTCCGAGTCCGCCGAACGATAGTGCGGAGCCGCCATCAGGCGAATGACGGGTGGTGTGGGGCGCTATAGTCGGCTGGAAAAACCGGTCCTTGCAGCTCCGAGGAAACCCACCACGGACCGTCTCGCCCATGCAACGAAAGGGAACCGATCCGATGGCAGCCGTGCCTTATCACCCGACGCTTGCCGGTAATCGTGCAACGCGCAACAACTTGTACGCCAGTCTGTGGATTTGGCTCTTCATCTGCCCGCTCGCGATGGATTACAAAGCCGTCAGCGACGCATCGAGCCATCTCGCGCAGATCCTGCTCGCCGTCCCGACACTGTTTGCGGGTGCGATGCTCATGCTCATCGCGCCCCGTTTCGCCGAGCACTCGCGCCTGCGGGCGTTCGTTTCTTTTTCGCTCGTGCTTGCCGTGCCGGCAAGCATCATCACGCAACTCGTGAAAGGGAACGACTTCGGCCAATACCTGCGCGTGTTGCTGCCGTTCGTGCTGTTCCAGCTCGGCTTCATCGTCGCCTGCCGGCCGTGGCAGGAAGCGCGCATCGAGCAATTCGAAAAAGCGATCTTCTGGGCCAACGTCATCAGCCTCGCCTTCACGTTCGTCTATGGCATTGCGACGGGCGGCCCGCTCGCCGATGTGCGTTATCGGATCGTGTCCGCCACGTTTCTCGGATTGCAAGGCGTGCTGCTGCACGAGTTCGTCATCGCCAAGCGGTTCACCGTGTTGACGCTCGGCATTTTCATGATGACCGTCGTCATCGAGCTCTTGAGCGTGACGCGCAGCTTGCTCGTCGGTACGGCGCTGCTGTTCGTGCTCGCCATCTGGATGAGCGCGCCCTCGATCCAATATGTCGTGCGCGCGATGTTGCGTGCCACCTTTGCATCGATCCTGCTCGGGGCCATGGCAATCGGCGCGATGTCGTTCTTCCCGAACGTCGCCCAGCACTGGACGGAGCGCCTTTTCTATGCCGAGAAGGACACGACGACGGGCAAAGACCCGACGACGATCACCCGTCTCGCCGAGATGAAGTTCCAGTACGACGAGGTGACGTCGACGACGCTATCGAAGCTGATCGGCGAGGGGTATGGGCACGACTATCGCTATTCGCCCGCCTACCTGCCGGACCTCAGAGGCCAGATGAGCAAGACGGACTTCTACGCGCAGCATGACTGGGCGGCGGGGCACAACTTCTGGGTCTATCAGTTCTTCGCGGGCGGGCTGTTGTTTGGAATCGCGATGCCGGTCGCCATTCTTTATTCGCTGATGCGCGCGTTGATCACTTACCGGCGATGGCGCGCGGCCGTCCCCAATGCGCCCTATCTGCCCGTGCTCGGTCGCGCGATCCTGCTCACGGCCGCGTTGCCGGCGACATCGATCGGCGGCAATCCGCTCGGTCCGCGCTTCTCCGGTCTTATCTTCGGCCTCTCGCTTGGGCTGATGGTCGCCATGCACGTTCAGCTTCGGCGACTCGGCGTGCGGATGCGCCCCGCGCCGGTACCGCCGCAGCCGATCGGCGGCGGCAGCGACGATGGCCCGGGTGGAGTCGGTCCGTCGATGCCCGGCGACTATGCGCCGCGGCTCGAGCCGCGCCTCGTTGCGCCGCCGCGCATGCGTCCTGCGCCGGCGCCTGGCGCCGCGCGTCCGCCCGCGGATGCGGTCGCCGATGACGACGAGCGTACTGAGCCGAGCTGAGCCGAGTTGAGCCGATTGAAAACTACCTCTACGCTCCCTGCGTTTACTGCCCTCGACGGGGCGCTCAGCACGCTCGGGGCTACCCACGCGTACTGAAATGAGAATTCTGCACCTGACAGCCACGCTGGACCCGCGAGCGGGCGGCCCCGCCGAGGGCGTACGGCAAAGCGCGCTAGCGCTCGCGGCGCTTGGACATCGCGTCGAGACTGCTTCGCTCGATGCGCCCGATGCGCCATTTCTCGCCGCGTTTCGCGCGGATTTCCCGCTGCCCGTTGCGGCGCTGGGCCCTGGGCAAGGAAAGTATGGGCGCACGCCGCATGTGGTGCCATGGTTGCGCGAGCACGGACCGCGCTTCGATGCCGTCATCGTGAACGGCCTTTGGCAATATCACAGCTTTTCCGCGTGGCAGGCGTTGCGCGGGCTCGGTGTGCGTTATTACGTGTTTCCGCACGGCATGCTCGATCCGTGGTTCAAGCGCACGTATCCGCTCAAGCATCTGAAGAAGTGGCTTTATTGGCCGTGGGCCGAATACCGAGTGCTGCGCGACGCGCAGGCCGTTCTATTCACGACTGAGGAAGAGCGTGTTCTCGCGCGGCGGTCGTTCTGGCTCTACCGCGCACGCGAGCAGGTGGTCTCGTATGGCACAGGGAAACCCCCTGCCGATATGGCGCGGCATCTTGAAGCGTTTCGCGCGGCGTATCCGGAGCTGGTGGGCAAGCGCATTCTGCTGTTCCTCGGGCGCATTCATCCGAAGAAGGGCTGCGATCTGCTGGTTCAGGCGTTTGCCGCGATCGCGCGCGACGTGCCTGAGGCGCATCTGGTTTTTGCCGGTCCGGGCGAGGATCAGGTCATGGCGGAGTTGCGCGCTGTCGCGGCGCGCGAAGGTGTCGATGAACGGGTCACGTGGACGGGGATGCTCGAAGGCGATCTCAAGTGGGGAGCTTTCCGGGCAAGCGACGCGTTTGCGCTGCCGTCGCATCAGGAGAACTTCGGGATTGCCGTCGTGGAGGCGCTTGCTTGCGGTCTGCCTGTGTTGATCTCGGATAAGGTCAATATCTGGCGTGAGGTGGCCGCCGATGGTGCTGGGTTGGTTGCGCCTGATACCGCGGAGGGCGCTACGCGCAATTTGCGGCGCTGGTTCGCGCTCGATGAAGCCGAGCGCGCGAAGATGCGTGCGAGAGCCGAGGCGACGTTTCGGACGCGGTTTACTGTCGATGCGCATACGCAGCAGCTGCTCGCCGTGCTCGAAGGCGATGCGGTGCATAACCCGTATTCCGTTGGGCATCCGTCGATGATTTAGTGCTTGACGGGCGAGTCCTGAATTTCGGGGGCCTTCGCGGCAGTCACTGATCTCAACCGAACGGAGTTGGCTACGGCGTCGAAGAGCGCAATCGCTTGCTCATCGGTAAGCAGCGGGCGCGTCGGAACGCCGTTCTCTTGCGTCATTCCGCTTTCCAGCTCGACCGTAATGGTGGGCTTGAGCCCGTTGCTAACTTCCGTACCATCGGCCTCCCATCGGAACTGATGCAGGCGATAGCCACCGTCCGTAGGAAGGGTCGACAAAATCTCTTCGCCCGCGCGCCCGTTGATCGTGCGCGGTCCGCGCCGCAATAGCCGAATCTGACTCACCAGATTCCTGAAGGCGTCCGGCGCCTCACCGCTATCGACACGCTGGAGCAAGGAAGGCTGACCGAGTTTGGTGACGGTCATCGTTTCGATGGACACGAGGACTCCAGGCCATTGAGCAAACTTGAAACTGATCGCCGCATCCTCGAACTGCGATGTCCTGCCATCGTTGGCGATAAAACCGGCTTTCAGGCAGTAGCCGGGTTCGGTGGGAATCTCCTGTGCGTGACGTGCGCGAAGGCTTGGAAACACGTCCGTTTTTACGATAGTAATTATCTGCTCATACCTCTCGTCAAGCGTGTCCTCTTGGGCAAGCTCAAACGCCTGACCGTCAATCCATTTGTGAGCCTCGAAGCCCACCGAAGGCCCCATCAGGAGCTGTTGCTGAAGCTCGAAGATCCACGTCGTGGGTGCAGCACGTAACACGCCTTTCAGCTTATAGCCATCCTTCTGTTTACCCGCCCGCAGTTCTTCTTCTCGATGTGCCATCTGTCGTTGAAACCCGACTTCGTCCACTACTGCAGATGATTCTATACGCCCGTACTTGTAGTCGTACGACTGCCCGTTGATTTCTGCGTCAGCCGGAACGTCAACCAGATATCGGCCGATGCAATAGGTTTTCGTGTCGCTCATATAAGGCTCTTTCGCGTGGCAAGTCAGGGTAATGAAACTGGCGCACAGCACCATCAACGTTTTGGCAACGGACATTTCACCCCTCGCACCGGGGAAGCTCGGCGACAGTCGCCGAGGTACTCACCGGCCTCAACCGAACAGAGTTGGCTACAGCATCGAAGAGCGCAATAGCTTGCTCATCCGTAAGCAGCGGGCGCGTCGGAACGCCGTTCTCTTGCGTCATTCCGCTTTCCAGCTCGACCGTAATGGTGGGCTTGAGCCCGTTGCCGATTTCAGTACCATCGGCCTCCCACTGAAATTGATGCAAGCGATAGCCAGCGTCCGTTGGAAGGGTCGACAGAATTTCTTCGCCCGCGCGGCCATTAACCGTGCGTTGTCCGCGCCGCAATATCCTAATTTGGCTCACTAGGTTCTTGAAAGCCGCTGGCAGGCCGCCGCCATCGATGCGCTGGAGCAAGGAAGGTTGCCCGAGTTTGGTGAGCGTCATCGTTTCGACGGACACCAGGACCCCGGGCCATTGAGCAAACTTGAAACTGATTGCTGCGTCCTCGAATTGCGAGGTCGTGCCGTCGTTTGCAACGAAACCATCTTTCAGGCAGAAGCCGGGTGCCGTCGGAATGCTGTCCGAGGGGCGAGCGTGAACGTTGGGCAACAGGTTCGTTTGCAGTTCGGCAAGTACATGCCCAAGAGTCGCTGGTTCGTATCCTGTCTCTTCCATTGAGAAGCTCGTCCCATGCTCCCAAACATGGGTCTCAAACCCAGAAGACGGGCCAAGGAGCAGTTTCTGATAGAGGTCAAAAACCCAGATCGAGGACGATGGGCGCCGGACGTTTGTGAGTTGAAAGCCGTCCTTTTGCTTGCCCGCCCTGAGCTCAGCCTCTCGGGCCTCCATCTTCTCCTGGAAACCCTGCGCCGTTTCCGCGGATTGATCCGTTTCAATCCGACCGAACCGATATTCGTAGGATTGTCCATTAATTTGCGCATCAGCAGGCACATCAACGAGATACCGGCCGATGCAGTAGGTCTTGGTTTCGCTCATTAAAGGCTCTTTCGCATAACAGACCGGGATGAGCAGACTGGCGCAAAGCGCCATGGCGAAACGCATCATTCTCATATTCCTTGGAGGCCGGCGGTTTCAAGCGCCACGGGTTTCGCTTACACGCCTGACTGCAACGACGAAATCAGTCGCGCACCACATTCGGTGGGATCGTTATCATAAGCAACGGCTCGTCCATCGTGAGTCCGTTTGCTGTTCTCCGGCAGAATTCTGAAGTTGCCCTGACACTTCGGGCACCACGTCAGGTCATCCTGCAGCGCCACGGGGATACCCAATGCCTTGATGTCGTCGCACGCCGTGATCACTTCACCGCCGTGCGTTGTCTTGTCATGAAGGCGGACTACGCCGCGGCCGTTTTCGTCTTTCATCGATCGATTCCATTCACTTGCCGACAAGGTCCTTCGGCGGATCGTCCATCACCCAGAGCTTCGCGCGCCGCTTGCCGTAAAGCCGAACGTGTACATCGAAAAGTTCGTGCCACCGTCCCGTAGGTCAGGCCCCAGCGGGCTATCGATATCCAGCGGCCTATCGATATCCAGCGACCTATCGATAGACAGGCGGCTTGGCAGAGCCCACTCCGGGATGGGTTCGCCCACCTGACGCGGGATCGTGGATTCATCCATATATCCAGCTAGCTGCACAAGAAGCCCGATAAGCTACTGCGCTCACGCTTCAGCGAAACCTCTCGGCGGTCGATCTAGCAGCCATAAGTCGGCATTGGCAGCGCCGTCTGGCTCCCCTTGCCAGTTGTCGACCTTGCCCTTCGGATCATCCGGATATTCGCCACGGCGCTGGGCGAGCACTGTTTGCCCCCACCCCACCGGTGTGCCTTCGCACGGTTCCGCGTAGGGATCATCACGCTCGATGGTGCTAATACGTTCAATTGCGTCCGGCCAGATCGGATCGCGGCAGGTCGCGTTCGCGATGATGCGCATCACCGTGAACACTAGGATCAACGGCATCATGATGATGCGGTACAGGACCGGCGCCCGTAGGCCGACGCCGTACAGCGAGAAGAGAAATGATTCGCGCGGGGTCTCTTTTTCCGTATGGAACAACATCGGTTTGGGCAAGGCCGCCGGGCCGTTATTCATGTAGTGGCACCAGTAATTCCACTGCGCGAGCAGCAGCTTCACCTCGGCCTCGCTCATCCATTCGCGACCGATCGAGAATACGCGCACGACGCGGTCACGCTCGTCGAGCGTGTAGTGCCGGATATGAAATACCTTGCCGAAGGTCGTGATTTCCCGGTGCAGGCAGAAGATGGAGTCTTTGGTCCAGGGCACATCCCACACGACATCGCCTTCGCCGGGCTTGGCAAAGAAGCGACGTTTGCGGATCGCGTATAGTTTGCGTTCGCCGCGATGGAAGCGGATCGGGCGTCGGCGCAAATCCAAAAAAAGGCCGCGACCCAGTTTCCATGTTAGCCCCGCAAACCAAGCAGCAATAATGAACGCCATGCAGTTCGTTATGACGTCGCCCGGGTCGTACATATATGGCCCTATGCCTATTGCCGAAAACGCCATCGCCGCCGCCGCAACAAACCATTGCTTCTCAAGAAAAGAGGGATCGATCACATCCATGTAGACCGAATTCATTCGGAAGGTCGCTCCCGTCTCCTGGATGTCGGGTCCTACCGGTCGATCAATCGGCAGGCGATGCGCAATGTCCCACTCAGGCACTGGCTTGCCGACACAGTTCTTCATTAAGCGTTCGTCCACGTGCTAATCTCCTGCGGCTGAGTTGAATGCTTTCAGTTCGGCATCAAGCGAAGTGTAATGCTCAACCGTGCTAAATTTGCAGCGTGAGATCCAATCTTTCATTTGTGATGCTTTCAACTCGGCGATACCGATGCTCACAATAATTGAAAGTACGAAAACCGGCCAGAATCCCGGAACTACGCCAGTAACAGACACGATCGCAACATATGCGCCGAGCGCACCGTTTACGTAATAGAGCCGCTCTAACCACTTGTCACCAGCCTGTTTCGCCTCTGGGGCATTCTTGAACAAATCCGTCCATGCGAGCGCTGCCCCTGCAAAGGCACCAATTGCGCGCCCACCGTAAATTCCTACCTGCGCAAATCGCTCTGCGCCTGCCCACTGCCTGAGGATAAACGACGAAAGCGGGTGCGGATGCTTGCTGGCCGCTTCCACAGCCGAAAATGCCGTCTCAACGACATTTCCGAAGATGGAAGTAACGCACGCAAAGAACTTCTTCCGGTTCTCGTCATTACTGAACTGATCGCTACCCAGCCAGTCCTTCGTCGCAAAACTAAGCGTGAACATCTGAATGACCGCAGTCGCGACGCCAAGGTTGAAGTCCGTCGATGCCGCGGAGCCAAACCACTTTTTCATCGTCTCGACCCCAGGCACCTTGACGCCCTTGATCGCACCTTCTTCGATCTTGCCAGTACGCTGCAACGTATCGGTATCGAGTTGCAGTAGCACGATGTCGGCGTCCGCACCCGCCGTCTTCAGCGCTTGCTTGGCTACTTGTGTGGCCGCTTGCCGCTGTTCACCACGGCTTGCTTGGAGGTCGATACCGTGCGCTCGCGTCTCATCCATTATCCAGTTGCGGACCTGGGCCTTGCTAACCGCCGACGGCTTGATCGTCACGCCTGCCTGCAAATGCAGACGGATGATCAAGAGACTCCAGCCAGCGCCGTGTGCCCCGTTCGCCAGCGTCGATACAAGGACATTCGCCGTGGTCAGCATTAACCGGTCGCGCAGCGGGACATCGCCGTGAGAGTCCTCGAACCTTTTGATCGCCCCCTTGTAGATGTTCATAAACGCTTCGTACTGAACGTCCGATCCGTGTATCTGCGCATCGGCGGCCTTCATCAGGTCGTCCTGGCTGAACAGTAATGCGCGCGCAAACAAGTTGCGAGTATCCGATAGGCGCGGCAATGCCAGCCAGTCGTTCAACAGTTTCATGCAAGGGTCGGTGCCCGCGCCAGCGCCGATCGCCTGCGCCACCGATTCACTGTACGCGTAGCCGCTACGGATATCTTTGCGGTCAGTGACACCTGTCAGCCAGTCTTTCAGCAAATCCGAATTCAGCCAAGCCACATGTGCATGCACGAGTGCTTCCCAGGTTGGCCGGAACTCGTCGAGCTTTTTCTGATATTCGATTGGGAAGTCCTTGATTGAGTTTTCGTCGAGCACACTGACCCGGCGGCCCTGCGCATCAATCTTCGTCGAAGCGTCTTGCCACGCTTTTTCCGCTGCTGCATCTTGGGTAGCGGCGATGTGGTTCATCTTCTTCTCGTCGTCCTTTGCCGCTTGCTCGATACTACCGCTCTTGAACGCACCCGCGATGACCCTGAAAAAACCCAGCATGTCGGGCACAGGCTCGCCGACACCCGCAGCGGCGTTCGCAACGTTGGCGTCCGCGATAATCTTGGAAACACCGTACGATAGCCCAGTGGTTTCGCGCGCACGCGCGCGAATGCCTGCCTCGGCTCGCTTCAGCAGTTGCAGGCTCGTCGCCTTCCAAAATGTTTGCTCATCCAACCCGTTGTACGCGCTCGGCACCGTGAGCTCTGCCAGGTCGTTGGTTAGTCCCACCGGATCGCTAACCGCAACGATGAAGCCCTTCTTGTTCGGCGTTTGCGCCATCGCCTGGCCGATCTGGTCGGCGACATTGCGCTGCTGGCGTTCCGCTCGTGTCGGCGTGTTGCTAAACTCGAACGCCTCCTTTAGAGCACGATCGTCCATCGAAAAGTGCGCGACATCGCGCCGGTGAGCCTCAAATTCGCCCGTATGCTCCGCGCCGCCCTTTAGCATCGAGTTGATGTCGATGCATTGCATATGCAGCTTGCGCCACTGCGGGCCGCGCTCCGCGCTGCTCGCGTTTTCGACGAGCGTCTTCGTCCACGCGACATTCGACCAGCCAATCCACAGGTTGGTCGCTTCATCGACGCCCGGCGTATGTTCGACGTCCACGCAGCGGCCCAACGACATGAACTTCAAATCGCCTGCGAACACGCAGCCGTTGGCGGCTTGCGCCACCAAATCTTCCGGAGGCGGCCGCATGCCCGGGACAAAGCTCCACATCAGCCCATTGGGAAGCACCATGTAGGCGCGCAACCGCTCGCGCTTCTCGTCGTACGTGTAGAGGTAGCCTGCGCGCAGCGCACGTAATGTGTATTTGGCAGTGGCGACCGACCCGGGAGCGCGACTGTCGATCTTGAAGTTCCCCGATAATGCAGGCGCTTTTGCGGCACCGCATGGACATGCCACTGCATACCGTACGGGGTACAGCAACAGCGATTTCCGATCACAAAGGGAGCAGCTTGCAGACACAGTTTTTTATTCCTTCAGGTTTTACGCGACGCGGGCCGTTGTCCCCGCTGCTCGGAAATCGTCGAGAGTGAGCTGCGCCTTGACGTCGCGCCAGGCTACCTCGCCTCTAACAAGTGCTGACCAGACCTCCACCACTGCGGGATGCTGTTCGAGCGCTTGGCCGTATCGCAGGCAATGCCATGCGTAGTCGATAAGTGCGTCTGCATTGCGCAGCCAGCCGCGCCGGGCCACTTCGGAGAAAATGCGATCTAGTTCCGCTGGCAGGCGCACCGCTTCTTCCACGGACATCACCGATAATCGCGCGACCACGCTCGCCGCAATCTCACTGCAGTTGATGCGCGGCCACTGATCCGGCCTCGGCCACGCCGGCACATGCCCGTCCATGTCGTCCGCGAGCGTCCCGGGACCGCTAACCCGCCAGTGATGTCCCGCCCATGCAAACTGCCAGTCCGTCACTGGACCAAGCACCGCCGTGCGCTGTGTTGGATCAAGGACGGCGAGCGCCAGGCTCAATACGCGCGGATCGTAGTAGCGCCAGAAGACGGGCCTGCCGTCTTCACCTGGACCGACGAGGTAGCGTGCGATATGGCCGGCCAGTTCGTCGACATCACCTTCGCTGTCGAGCCACGCGCAGATCACAGGTGGCCGGTGCGCTGTGGCCTCACCGCGCCAGATATCGCTCACCCATTCCTGCTGATCAGGCTCGAGCGATGTCAAATCGACAAGCCGCGGCATCAGCTCTTCGCGATGCGTCAGCGCACGCGGCGTGCACGGATGCATAGCAAGCGTCTGCAAGATGGGCTCATAGCTCATCGTCGCCGGTTCGATAAGCAAAAAGCCGTGCGTGAGCGGTAGCGACGGCTCGGGTGTAACTTGCATCGGCGGGAGTTTGCTCATATGTACACGACCGTGCCGAAGTTACGTAAGAGCAACGGACGCTGCGCCACTCTGCGCCGCTCCGCTCGACAGCGAGGAGCAGAGGTCCGCGCCCGGGAAACTCGCGGGTATGCTCTGGGGCCCCATCGTGCCGTGATTGCCGGCATGCACGATGTGCTCGCCCGGCGTGAAGCCCTTGATGCCGTCCGCGCTGATCACGAGTTCGCTGTTACCCGCGTGCAGGCGGATGCCCTGCTTCGCCGTGAGGTTGATCCAGTCCGTCGTGCTGATGATCGACACGACCTTCTTCGCCAACAGTTCGAGGTCGTCGTTTTGCGCTTGTACCTGGACCTTGCCGCTCGCGGCGATGAGCTTCATACCCATTCGATGCGCGAAGACTGAGAACTTCTCCGAGACGCTGGCAAGCAGCGACTTGCCCGTGGCAAGCGAGACGTTCTCGCCAGAAGTGATGGCGACGTGCTGACCACCCGTGACATGCGCCGTCGCCGGGGTAGTGATCGCCGTCCCCGCAGCGCCCGCGAGCAGCAAATGCGCTTCGTCGAGCTCGGGAAACGAGCCGTCGCTAGTCACGCCGCCAGTGCCCTTGATCCCATTGACCTGCGACTGCAACGCATCAGCGACACACGTCTGGTCGGCCCCACTGTCTTGTGCCTGATGCTGTTGCGCAAGCTTGCCAAGCTGTTCTTGCAGCTTGCCGGCCTTCGCGAGCCGAGATGCGGGCTCGCTCACGTCGGAGATATGTGCCTTCCCGAGCGGCCGTACTTCGGTGCTCACGAGCATACCCTTGCCCGAGCGGATCGCGCCAACCGCATCAGTACGCAACTCGAAGCCCTCACCTCGCGCATCCTGGCGCCCCCACCAGTTCTCGATGCGTGTGATGCAGCCCAGCGAGAGCTGACTGGCCGCATGATCGCTGCGTAGCTGCGTCTGAATTGCATTCACCGTGTCGTCGAACAGCAAATGATTGCTGCGGCCCGATGCGGCATTACCCGCATCGCCGTTCAGCTCGCGGCTGCGGATACCGGTGAGCGCGCGCTGCTGCGGCAGTTGCCAAGCAGCGAGGTTCTTCGCGTTCATCACGCGTCCCGTGATCACGGGACGGTCGGGATTGCCGTCGAGCCATTGCACGATGACTTCCGAGCCAATGCGAGGCAGCGCAACCATCCCTTGGCTACCGCCGGCCCACGCACTCGACACGCGCACCCACGTGGTGTTCGTCCCTTCCCGATCCCACTGAAAGCGCACCAGGCAGCGCCCGTGTTCATCCGTATAGAGGCTCTCGCCCGGTGGGCCCACGACAGTTGCCGTCTGCGGCGCGAGAATCCTCGTGTCGACGCTGCTATAGCCGCGCGGTGGCCGCCACGGCGTGCTCCGGCTGACGCAGGTGAATTCGTTGCGATACGTCGCGGCGGCGCCCGTCCCCTGCAAGTAGTTGTTCGTCGCAACGTGGCGAACCGAGACAATCAGAAACTCGCTGTCTTGCCGCGCGCCGTTCAGTGACGAGCCATAGTGGTCGATCAGCCGAAACCAGCGGCCGGGCATGAGGAAGCGGCTGTTACCCGCGCCGGCGAACTGCCGGGCGCCAGCGGCAATTGCGTCAATCCGGCGCGCAGCCTGTCGCGCACCGTCGCGCGAATCGCGATAGCCGTACGCCCCCGCGTACTCGTACCACTCGAGCTTCGGCCCCCGGCCGTTCCAGCCGTCGATCTGCGCATCGGCTACGCCCGAAACCGTGCCCGGGTTGATCCCCGGGTTCTTGAAGTCGGCCCGCGTCAGCGCCGTATGCGTGGACGTCACCCGCTGAATCGGCGACCACGACGCAATGCCGTCCGCCTCGAGCGATCCCGCCTCGCTCTGAAACTGGATGGCGGGCGTCTCGCCATCGATCGCGGGCACAACTCGCGTCGGGTCCGCCACGATGAGTTGATGAGAGTCGGCCGCATGCTCGTACCAGTACGTCAGGCCCGCGTGCTCCCAGCGCCGATGCAAGTAGTTGTGATCGTCTTCATCGAACTGGCACGCCATCGTCATGGGCGGATCCGCCTCGCGCACCCGCCAATCCCAGACGGGCAGCGCGCCGTAATCCTGGAACAAGGTGGCCGTTTGACCACGCAAACCCATGTCGCGCAACACGCGGTTGTTCTTGCGGTATTTCAGGTAGCGCAGCCATGGCCCGACTTGCGCCTCGTAGAACGCAATGCCGCCATCGGTTTTGACGCGCAGGAACGCGAATATGTACCCGCTGAAATACCGCACGCTGCCGTCATTGCGTAACAATTCGACAGAAATCAATCTTCCCGTGAAATCGTTAACGTCGAGCTGCGCACTATCGGACAGTATCTCGACGGCAAATTTGAAATCGCGGGATAAGAACTCATTTCCCTCCAAGCGATTGACGACCAAAACATCGTGGGGCGCGTCGCCTTTCGGAAATTTCAGCTTGAGCAACCGGTTGTGCTGAAGCCCGGAGGCAAGGGTCCGCAGATCACGCGCGGAAAGACGTGTATCCATCGTAGTGCTGACAAGTGCGATCGCGCGATTCTACTGAAGAAATTGCACGACCAAAACCTATCAGAAGTGTCAGCCTATCTAATCCGGAAAATTCTTATAAAAATCTCGAAGGTAAACGTTTCCCTCCGCAGCGGCAATATTCAAAGAATCGGTGTCGCCCCCATCAGCGGCTTGCCGCGCCAAAGTTCGATCCCGTATTGCCCGGAAATCAGCACTAACTGTACAAAGCTGTATTCCGGCGCATAGGGCGTAAAAAACCGCTCCATTACGCCGGCGAAAACGGCGATGCTGTGCGCTGCGAACGCTTGATCGCTGATCGTCAGGGTGATTTCGATCCCGCGAACGAACCCCGGCTGTGGCTGCATCACCAACCACTGCATCACGGATCGCCGGGCAAGATGCGTGACGCCGTCGATCTGCTTGCCCTGCATTCGCGAGAGGCTTGCGAACTGACGGAACATCTCCTTCAGTTCGTCGAGTCCTTTCGGGTTGAGTCTCACCGGCTGCGGCACTTGCATTGAAATGAGCCGCCAAAGCGAGCCATCGGTCCGAGGCAGTTTGCCCACGGACGTGGGCACATGCAGCAGCGTAATCTTTTCCGCGACGGCATCGCGCTCCATCTGCAGGTCGCCCTCTGGCGCGCCCACCGGCAGCGAATGCGGCAGATCGCCGTTCGAACAGGTGACATCGACGGTCAACTGGCCGACGTCCGTTGCCATCGACTTGCCATCGGCTCCGACGAGGTCGAGCGCGGCCGGGCTCGCGCCGCGAAGCCACCGCTCGGCATTACGCGCAATGAATATCCACCGTGGGTCGTTCAGCCCAGCCGAGCCGCCGATCAACGACGTCAACGGACGGGCCTCCTTTCCATCTGCGGTGCGCACTGCGTCGATGGACCAAGCCTCAGCGGGCGCACTATCGTTGCGCTTGACATTGATCGGCCATACGCCCGTCTTCGGCTCGCGCGTAAGGGGCACGTTCGCCTCGGCGAACAAATTCACGACTGGTGTACAGAAGAGCTTGAAATGCCTCGGGGATACCTGCATCAGGCGATGCGCATTCCAAGAGTCCGGGTGAACGGCCCGTACGGCCAGATGCAGCGTGACGTTTCCTCCGTCGCCGGCGGCGCGACGCAGCGACGCGAAGTCGACATCGATGAAGTCGAAGCGCTCCGGGAACGCGAAATACTCGGTCAGCAATTGAAACGAACTACTCGTTCGATCAGCGTGGACGAGCCCGTCGTGCGCACCAAACCCCGCAGCCGCGATAGGCACGGTCTCGAGCCGTTTCCAGTGTCCGGCACTGTCCTCCACATAGGCCACAGCCGTGCGCAACAACATGGTGTCCATGAGGGACGTCACGACTTCGCGCGAGCCCGCAAGATGCATGCGGACAGTGGACGGCAACGTCATATTGGGTTGCCCGGCGCGCACGGCCGCGCTGAATGCGATCGATAGCATACCGCTCGTATCCGGGGGCAGCGTTACGCCGGACGGTGCGCTCGGCATCGGCAAGTACCGCGCCTCCGTAATGCCGAGCGGTGCGAGCACGACGTCATAGACCGTGCTGAAATAGCACTTGCCCGCCTTCGTCAATAGTTCGGTCCCACGCGGAACGGTGACCGGCTGCATCCGGTTCTCGAACATGCCGGCGATGTCGAACTGCGCAATCGAGCACGAGGGAAACGGCCGCAGGTACTGCGGATAGATGATGCTCAACAGCAGTTCCGCGAGCTCGGGGTAGTCGTCGTCAATCCTTGCGCTGATACGCGCGGCCAGGAACGCGAACGACTGCATCATCCGCTCGACGTGTGGATCTTCCGACTGTCCGCCGCTTATCGACAGGCGCGCCGCGGCTCTCGGATACTGTTCGGCGAAATTCTGTAAGCTGCGGCGGAGCAGCGCGAGCTCGCGTTCGTAGTAGTGCAGTAGCTGGTCGTCGTCGATCATCGGATAGGGATATGTAGCGGTTGCGGCAAGCCTCGGCAGGCCGGCTTGCTGACTAATTGATGCCTGAAGGCGCCGTTTGCGCTGCATTGCCAGCGCGAGTCGCTACATTAGTTCGTCCGAACTCTCGGTCGGGCATCGCGCGAAAAAATCGGACTGACGCACGCTCTGGGGCGGTTCGCTTCGAGGTCGCTTGCGATCAGCAAGAGGCATGTTGGTCCGTCGCCGGCCTCCTCGCGCGGAAAAGAGTATAAAGTTTCGATAACAACGCGAACGTTTTTGCAATCGAATAGAAAACCCATGCGAATGCTCTTTTTTGCTAACGATCTTGGCGGCGGCAACGCTTTATTGCCACTCATAGACAAAGCCGGAACAAGTGTGAATCGATGCTTTCTGATTGCGATGGGGCCGTCTTTTGACTTGTGGGAGACAAGCGGGCTCAATCCATTCAAAGCAAATCCAAAGACATTTCGCATACAAATCCATGCGCTTATCGAGAAGCATCGACCAGACGTGATCGTCACGGGAACAAGCATCGGCTCACGATTCGAGCACATTGTTTGGAGCGAAGCAAAGCGCGCCCGCGTTCCGACGCTCGCGATCATAGACGGCTGGGTAAAGATTCGCGATCGCTTTCTCGGCGCGGATCGTCGCCGAGCATTGCCCGAGCGTTTCGGGGCAGTGGATCTTCACATCAAGCGGACCGTCGTTCGAACATGCAAGGTATCCCCGTCGAGAATCGACGTCGTCGGCCATCCGCACTTGCAGGCGATCACGGCCGATCTTCGCCGCGAAAGGCGTACACGAGCGATCAAGTCTTGCCCCACGATTGGATTTTTCTCGACGCCCTTGGTAGATAGTGAGTCGACTCACGGCATTGCGGCGGCCAATGATTTGGTTCGTCAGCTAGCCGCTCGCCCCCGAATCAAACTGTTAATTAAGCCTCATCCGCGCGAGCGGATCGAGCCATGGAAGGAATGGATTGCAAGCCTACATGCGGACCCGATTCATCCGGCAATGGAAGTTTGCATATCGGACAGTCTGCCGACCAAACAGATTCTCAAAGAAGTCGACATAGCGATCGGCTTGCCGACATCGGTAATGATTGAAGCGGCGTTCGCCGGGATTCCCGTCATCATCCTCGAACCAACCGAGCGGTCTCATCGGAATCCTGCCATCGATCGCTACCTCAGCGACCGCGTCGCGCGAACCTGCGACGAGCTGATCCGAAAGATGGACGCTTTGGCGTCAATTGAAGAGACGCGCATCTTCGACGATGCGATCACGCGCGAAGCCGATTCTCGAGCAATGAGGGTGGTACGAATTCTGGGCAAGGCGTAGCGCGCCATGCCCGCTACCCTTAGCTTTCGCGATCGGACATGTGCCGAGAGACCTATACCCTCACGGCACGACAAGCGTCTTGGCCCCACGCCTTTGCTGCTTAACATTCAAAGACCGTGGAGACGTCTCACTCCTTCGCAACATGCGAAAGCGTCGCCGCGGCAAACGGCAGCGTATCGACCGACGAAGACAAACCCGCCCCCATGCCGATCCGAGCATCGTTCGCCGCGACGGCATCGGGCTTGCCGAGCAGGTTCGCGAGGCGCTCGGCCAAACGAAGCGCGAGTGCGGTGATCGTGATCGTCGGAAAGTTCGCGCCAACGCTTGGGAACACCGAGCTTCCCGCGATATGGAGGTTGGCCACGCCGTGCACGGCGCAGTGTCTGTCGACCACGCCTTCGCGCGGCGAATCGTGCATACGCGTCGTGCCCATGTGATGCCAGGTACCCTCGAGCCCCGACGGCCATTCGCGCCCCTGGAGCGGCTCGTCGAGCTTGACCTCGGCCACGCCGCCGGCACGCAGCTCTTCGGCGACGAGCTCGAACGTGCGGTCGAATGTGCGCTGCACGAGTTCGTCGAGTAGCCACGCGACTCTCACGCGCGGCATGCCCAGCGCATCGCGCTCCGTGCCGAGCGTCACGCGGCTGTCGGGGTTGGGCGCGGCCTCGACGATCGCTTGCAGCCTGACGTCGGTGATCAGCGAGCGCGGCTGCAATAATCGCGTCATCAAAAAGCCGGCCGTGTCGACCGGGTGCGCGGCCATTGTCTCGAGATCGTCAGCCAGCTTCCAGCCTGGTTGCTCCTTCTTCAGCAGCGCCTGCTTGCAGCGGATCAGCGCCTCGGCACCGGCACTGCCCTCGCCGTAAAAGAGCGAGAAGAACCAGACGCGCGCGTTGAGCAGCCGCTCGCGCGTCAGTACCTCGGGCGTGAGCGCGAACTGCGAGGAAATCGGCGTGCCGTGCGCGGAAACAGCCGCGTTCTGATAGTGGAACTTGATGTCGTAGAGCTTGTTGCGCGCCCACTCGTCGGAGAAGCGCACGCTCGCCGACATGATGCGCGGGTGATCCATGAAGAAGCGGCCGACGATATCGTGTCCGTTGCCGAGCCCGGCCGGCTGCGTGCGATTCGAGGCGAGAAGAAGCCGCGCGTTTTCGATGCCGCCCGCGGCCAACACGTAGTGCTTGGCGACAAAAGTCAGGCGGCGGCCCGTGAGGGTCGCCGCATCAATGCGCGCGACACGTGCCCCGTCGAGATTCGTCTCGATGTTGACCGCATTCGCATGGAGGAACACACGCACGAACGGCGATCGCTCGAGATCCTTGCGATAGAGCTTGCCGAAACGCGCGGGCGGGCTGAACTGCGCGATCGTATCGCGCACGTTGCCGGTCACGAAGGGGATGCGGCGCACGTCGGGGCGGTTGATCGCCCCTTCCCAGAACGCCGGGTCGAACGTATTCGGCCCGAGCTTCAGCAGCGCATGCGTACGCGCATAGTATGGCGCGAGCTCGTCGAGCCCGAAGGGCCAGCCGCTGTGAGGCACCCAGTCACGCTTCTCGAAGTCCCAAGGGTCGAGCGGACGGCACCAGCCGCCCCAGCAGTTGCTGCTGCCGCCGAGATAGCGGCTGCGGCTGCCGTCGGCGAAGGTGTAGGGCAGCCCGACATTCTCGCCGCGATAAAGGTCTCGGGTTTCGTCATCGGGTTTGTACCCGCCGCTTTCGAGCAGACAGGTGTCGATGCCCATGCGGTTCAATTCGAGCGCGAGCGTGATCCCCGCTACGCCAGCGCCGATGATACAAACCGTCGTCTCTACCTGGTGCCCCTCATCGACGGTACGTGTGTCGATAAACATGGTATTCCCCTTGTTTCTTGTGATCTTCGTTCGCGTGAGCCGTGGGTATCGGCCAACATGGCGCAGCTTGCTGCCAACGCGCACTGCGCGCCGCGAGCGCCGCGCGCTACGCATACGATCAGAGCAAAGAGCTTTCCGCTTCGCATGCGGCGAAACATCAGGAGTTGAAGCGCTTGCGCAGGAATCGGCAGGGATTGCCGCCATAAACGCCTTCCGGCGCGAGCGATCGATGCACGACGGAGAGCGGCGTGACGACGGCCGAGCGGCCGATGGTGACGCCCATTTGTACGACGCATTTGGAGGTGATCCACACCCCGTCTTCAATGACGATCGGCGCTACGCGCAGATCCATCGTCGTGCTCATATCGTGCGAGCCGGCAGTAAGGAACGTGCCTTGCGAGATGCATACATGCGACCCGATGCGGATGGGCGCTTGGTTATATATCCATACGTCGACTCCGAACCAGCAGTGATTCCCCACTTCCAGATTCCACGGTGCCTTGACACGCAGCGGGTGCACGAATCGGCAACCCGTGCCGATCCGCGCGCCAAAGAGGCGCAACAGCGCCACCCGCAGCGCCGAGCTGGGCACGAGTTTGTTGTTGATGATGCAGGCCTCGACGAGGAACCAGAGCGCCTCGATCAACACGCCGCGCCTCGCGACGTAGTTGCCCTTGCCGGCCCGCGAGAGATCGACGACGCGGCCGGTCTTTCGTCCGGACCACTGACGCCGCTCGAAATCGTCTTCTCGCGCTTGCGCGCCAACTACCCTTTCCTGCTCGATATGGCTTTCCATCGCCAATTACCCTCGGATTCCCTCGTATGTTTGCGATGTTTTTTCTTATCACCGACGAAACTCATTATTGGCTGGGCCGTCTATCGAGCTTTGTAGGCGTCCGCACCAATGGCGGGTTCGGGCGGTGTTTTGGCGGCGCCGGGCGTGGGACGCGCGCGACGATGAACGAACGACAGTCGAGCCGCTCAAGGAGTCCATCTGTGTCATTACCACTATGTGCACGATCGTCATTCGACATTGAGTCAGTGCCCATCCGGTCATTCCCGATTGGGTCATTCCCGACAAGGCCTGCCCGCGGGCACGAGCCTCGCAGAGCCGTTGCGCTGACGCACGTCGCGCGCGCCGCCTGCGTCGCGCTCGCGCTTGCCGCGGCCGCGCCCGTCGCCGCTCAACAAGCCCAGCAGCAAGCCGCGGGCGCGAATGCCGCCGCGGGGAACGATCGCGCGACCGCGCGCGCCGTGAATGAGCCCTTGCGTGGGATTAGCAAGGAAGATGCACTCCTCGGAGGCCCCGGCGCCTATCGCGACCCCTATCGTTCGCAATACGACGCAGGCGAGACCGGCGAATCAGATCTGATGAAAGCCGAGCGCGTGCCGAACGGCGCGACCGATCAGGGTGCGAAGGGTTACGACCCGTTGCCGCCGGGCGGACGGCGACAGCTCGGACGCGCGGCGGGCGCTGGAGGCGCGGCGGCCGATGCGGGTGGAGTAGGCGCCGCTGGCGGCGCCGGCGCGGGCAACGTGGCTGTCGCGGGTGGCAAGGGCGCCCCCGGCGCCGCACCGCCCGATACGGCGCAACAGGCCGCGAAGTCGCTCTATAGCGACCCGTTCGGCGGCGCGAAGGGCGCGGCACAGCAGGTCTATCACACGCCCTGGTAAGGCTACGCGCCGTGGCGCTCTTTCGCTTTCAACCCGCGGCGACGCTCACGGCGACGTCGACGCTGTGCTCGCCTCCGCCGAGGATGATTCCGCGCAGCAGCGACACGTCGCTATAGTCGCGACCTCGCGCCAGCGTCACATGATTGAGATCGGCGAGCACGTCGTTGGTCGGATCGAGGTCGATCCAGCCCGTGCCCGGGCAAAACACCGACACCCACGCATGCGACGCATCGGCACCCACGAGTCGCGGCTCGTCTGACGGCGGCAACGTGCGCAGGTATCCGCTCACGTAACGCGCGCTCAATCCAATCGAACGCAAGCACCCGATCATCACCTGCGCGAAGTCCTGACAGACGCCATGCCGCAAATCGAATGCACGCATCGCGGGCGTATCGAATGTCGTGGCCTGCGGCTTGTACTCGAAATCGGCATGGATCCGGTGCATCAGGTCGATTGCGGCCGCGGCGAGCGGCGTGCCGTGCGCGAAGCTTGGCAGCGCGTAGGCGCGCAACTCGGGTTCGAGCGCGATGTTGGGCGACGCAAAGCGAAATTCGGTCTCGGGCAGATAAGCGCCACCCGCGCGAAACCGCAACGCGTCGGCGACGTCTTCCCAGGCAGGCGCTGCATCGGGATCGAGATCGCGCCAGCGCGGCGTGAGGACGACGGTCGTCTCGCTCGTCAAGCGCAGACTCTCGTGCGGTGTATCGAATATGAAGTAGAGCAGTTCATTGCCGAATGCATCGACGCGCGAGGTGCTATAGGCGGGCGCCGGCTCGATCGTCTCCTCGTGCGTCACGACGCGCTGCCAGGGGCAATCGAGCGGCCTGATCGTCGCAAGATGACGGGCCGTTTCGACGGGCGTCGAATAGTGATAGGTCGTCGCGTGCGAAACGCAAAGCGTGACTCCATCGCTCATGACGACACCTGTGAAGCAAGCGCGCCTTCGGCATGGATGAAGTAGCGCGCGCTGACCTCGTTGGACGCCGCGGCAACATGCGCGGCCAGTTGATCGCATAGCGCGAGCAGCGCCGCGTAGCGCCCCGCCTCATCGAGCGTGCAGAGCGCTTCGAGCGACGGCAGCGATTCGACAGGCGGCATCGACTCTCCGAAGGGCCGCCGATTGGCAGCGCCCGCGGCCGCGGCGATCTCGTCGAGCTTCTTGCGCAATCGCTCGTAGACACCGTAAAGGCCGCGCGGATTGGTCGGATCGACGACGATGAGATCGACGAGCGCCGGCACCTCGAGCCGCCCCGGATAGAGCGAGCGATAGGTGAGCGTGCTGTCGAAGAGTTGCAGCAACAGATCGAAGCCGGCCGGCGTCGCAAGCGTGCCCGCGTCAGTCACGACGTGCAGAAACGTCGTCATCGCGATGACGCGCTCGATGTGACGCCCCGCGAACAGCAGCCGCCATGCCTCGTCGCGTACCATGCGATCGCCCTGCGCGCCGCTGATCGCCGAGAGCTGCATCGCAAGCACCTCCAGCGCGTTCATCAGTGCGACGCGATCGTAGCTATCGTAGCGATCATGTCGTGGCGAATCGCCTCGAGCCTGCGGCGACGGCGCGCCGTGCACGGCGGCCGGCACGAGCGACAGCGCAAGGAGCGCATCGCGGAAATCGTTGCGCGCGGCGAGGATCGCACGCCAGTGATCGTTCGACAGACGCGCACGAATTTCACCGCTCGCGCGCGCCTGGCTCGCCAGCACGTTACCGACGCTCGCGATGCCCGAATGCTCGTGCAAGCTCGCGACGAGCGCGCGCTCGAATGCATGGCGCGTCTTGCAAGCATCGCCGTCGCCGCTCGCAATGAGCTCGAAGCGGCGCGCGAGCTCGGCGAGCGTCGGCAGCATCTCGTCGGAGTCGTGGCTTTCGAGCGAGCCCAAAATGAGCCGCGCGAGGCGCACGCTGTTCTCGGCGCGCTCGCTATAGCGGCCGGCCCAGAAGAGATTCTCCGCGGCGCGGCTCGAGACGGTGCGATGGCGGTGGCCGCGCGCAAGATCGCGCGGGCTCATCGGCGAAGGCAACAACGAAAACGACGAACCGGGCTGGCTCGAGAGCACCCATGTGTCGACGCTGCTACCGCCCGACTGCATCGAGACGCTCAACTGCCGCTCGTCGGCAAGGCGCGTGAAGCCGCCGGGGAATACATGCCAGCCGCCATTCTCGCCGGCGATCGCATAGGCGCGCAGCGTGCAGGGACGACGCGTGAGCGTGCCGTCCTGATAGCGCGGCGCGCACGAATAGGGCAAGGGTGCCTGGATCGCGAACGCATCGGGCCGCTCTTCGATGCGCTCGCGCCATTCGTCGAGGCGCTGCGGCCCCGCGGCAAGCCCGGGCGGCATGTCGGACGAAGAGGGATGCGGCACGCCCGTCCATGCCGGTGCGAGCCACGCCTCGGAGAGTTGCGCGAAGGCTTGCTCGCGCACGGTTTCTTCACCGCACCACCATGTCGCGATACCGGGCAGCACAAGGGCTTCGCCGAAGAGCGCGTCGGCGATGCCGGGCAGAAAGCCATGCAGCGCTGCCGATTCGAGAAAACCCGCGCCCGGCGAGTTCGAGACGACCACATTGCCGGCGCGCATGACCTGCAACAGGCCCGGCACGCCGATCGTCGAATCGGCGCGCAGCTCGACCGGATCGCAAAAGCTGTCGTCGAGCCGGCGCAGCATCCCGTGCACACGCTCGAGCCCGGCGAGCGTCTTCAGATAGAGCTTGTCGCCGCGCACGGTGAGGTCCGTGCCTTCGACGAGCGTAAGCCCGAGGTATCGCGCGAGAAAGACATGCTCGAAATAGGTCTCGCTGAAGGGGCCGGGGCTCAGCAGTGCGATATGAGGTGAATCGCCGCGCTCGCGGCGCTCGTCGAGCGTCATCGTGGCCCGCGCCGATTTCGCGAGCGTCGCGATCAGCTGCGAGTACGACGGCGCGAGCCGCCTCACGCGCAAGGAGCGGAACGGCTCGGCGAAAAGCCCTGCGACGATGAGCCGGTTCTCGAGCGCATAGCCGAGGCCCGATGGCGCCTGCGTCCGATGTCCGGTGACCGTCCATTCGCCGTTCGGCGCTCGCGCGAGATCGACGGCGACGATCTGCAGATAGCGCCCGCCGGGCGGCACATAGCCTCTGAGCGGCCGCAGATAGCCGGGATGACCGAAGACGAGCGCGGGCGGGATCAGGCCGCGCGCGAGCAGCGTCTGGCCACCGTAGGCGTCCGCCACGACCGCTTCGAGAAGCTGCGCGCGCTGCGCCACGCCGCGCTCGATCGTCGCCCACTCCGCCTCGTCGACGATGAGCGGCAGCATATCGAGCGCCCAGGGACGCGGCTCGCCGTTGTCGGCATAGACGTTGTAAGTGATGTCGTTATCGCGGATTTGCCCGGCGATCGACGCGGCCGCCTGCTCGAGGCCCGCCGCGCCCTCCTCGCCGAGCAGGCCGAAGAAGCGCCGCCAGGGCTCGCGAATCGAACCCGTCGCGTTGCGCAGCTCATCCCAGTGGCCCGCGCGCGCGGGCACGTCGCGCAACGAGGCGAGCACTTCGGCTGAATCGCTCGTCTCAGCTGCGGCATCGAACGGCAAAGTCGATTGAAAAGGCAAGGTCGTTCTTTATGGAGACGCCGCTCCGTCAATCAGCACTCGCGCGTCGCAGATCGAGTGTGAACGGCAACTCGAGGCTGCGCTCGCGCGCCCTCACGACCACCGGCCCGGGCGTGTGACCGATCGTGAAAAAACGTGCGCGCCGCCGGCTCTGCGCTTCGTAAGCGTTGACGGGAAACGTCTGGTAATTGCGACCGCCCGGATGGGCGACATGATACTGGCATCCGGCCACGGCGCGGCAAGACCAGGTGTCGACGATGTCGAACGTCAGCGGCGCGTGCGCACCGATCGTAGGATGCAACGAAGATGCCTGCTGCCATGCGCGAAACCGCACGCCGGCCACATACTCGCTCGCGCGGCCGGTCGGCTGCATGGGCAGCGGCACGCCGTTGACCGTCACGACGTGGCGGTTGTCGTTCAAGCCGAGCGCGCGCACCTCGATGCGCTCGAGCGACGAGTCGACGTAGCGGACGGTGCCGCCGATGGCCCCTTCTTCGCCCATCACGTGCCAGGGCTCGAGCGCATGACGCAACGTCAGCGCGATGCCGTCCGCTTGAAGCTCGCCGACGAGCGGAAAGCGGAACTCGAAGTGCGGCTCGAACCAGGCGGGATCGAATGCGTAGCCTGCCGCGTTCATATCGGCGAGCACATCGTCGAAGTCCATTCGCACGAACGTGCCGAGCATGAATCGATCGTGCAGCTCCGTGCCCCAGCGCGTGAGCCGCGTCGTGTAGGGGGCGCGCCAGAAGCGCGCGACGAGCGCGCGCAACAGCAATTGCTGGACGAGACTCATGCGCGCGTGCGGCGGCATCTCGAAGCCGCGCAACTCGAGGAGACCGAGGCGGCCGGCCGGGCCGTCGGGCGAGTAGAGCTTGTCGATGCAGAACTCCGCGCGATGCGTGTTGCCCGTCACGTCGATCAGAATGTTGCGCAACGTCCGGTCGATGAGCCATGGCGGCACCCGTCCGGCTTCCTCGCGCGGAAAGCCCCCGTTCGACGCGAGCAAGTCGACTTGGCGCTGGATTTCTCGAAAGGCAATCTCGAGCTCGTACACCTGATCGTTACGCGCCTCGTCGACGCGCGGCGCCTGACTCGTCGGCCCGATGAAAAGCCCCGAAAACAGGTATGACAGCGACGGGTGGTTGTGCCAATAGGCAATGAGGCTCGCAAGCAGATCGGGGCGGCGCAGAAACGGGCTGTCGGCCGGCGTCGCGGCGCCGAGCACCATGTGGTTGCCGCCGCCCGTGCCCGTATGGCGGCCGTCGAGCATGAATTTCTCGGGCCCGAGATAGGACTCGCGCGCGGCTTCGTAGAGAAACTCCGTGTGATCGACGAGTTGGCCCCAGCTCGAAGCCGGATGGATGTTGACTTCGATGACACCGGGATCGGGCGTGACCTGCAACATTTGGAGTCGCGCATCGCGCGGCGGCGGATAGCCTTCGACGACGATTTGCATCCGCAGGTCGGCCGCCGTCGCCTCCACGGCGGCGAGTAGATCGAGGTAATCGTCGAGCACGGCGAGCGGCGGCATGAAAACGTAGAGCGCGCGGCTACCGCGACCGTCCTCGGCCGCCTCCACCTGCGGGCCGGCCGCGCGCGCCGTCGCGCGCGCTTCGACAACGAGCGCCGTGCGCCGGACCCATGAAGCCGATTCTCCGCGCAGCGGCATGCGGCCCTCGACGGCGCGGCTCTCATTGCTCGCCGCGCCGGTGTCTATCGCGCGACGCGACTGCGCATCGCCTTCTCCGCCGCCTGCTTTTCCGTCTGCGCCGCCTGGGCCACCCGCATCGTCGATCCCTGCCTGCCCCGCATACTGCGTGCGCAACTGCGCGGCGCGGCGCAACGGAGCCGGCGGTGCGAACGGATCGTGTTCATGCAGCCACGGATAGTCGGCTTCGGAGACCCACGGCAGCGAGTCGAGCGGCAGACGGTAGCCCATCGGCGAATCGCCGGGAATCAGATACATCCGCTCGTCGCGGAAAAACCAGGGGCCGGTCACCCAGCGTGGGCCGCCGACGGGGGGCGTCGCGCCCGGCGTGTCACGCTCGCGCGCAAGGGGCAGCGCATAGCCCGTCACGGCCGGCAATCCCGCATCGAAGACGCGGCGCAACCGCACTCTTTCGAGCTCGTCGTCGAGCCGCGAATCGAACGGATCGACGTTGACGGGCAGACGTCGTTCGCGCCAGAGGTAGTACCAGACGTCCTCGTAACCGGCCTGGACGTGTTTCTCGTCGAGCGCAAGCTTCCCCGCGAGGTGGCGGATGAAGTGCTCGGCATGCTCGGACGTGTATTGCATCGGCTCGCGTTCGTCCGCGAAGCGCGCCGGATCGTGCCAGCACGGCTCGCCGTCGGCGCGCCAGAACAGCGAGAGCGCCCAGCGCGGCAACTGCTCGCCCGGATACCACTTGCCCTGCCCCACGTGCAAGAAGCCGTTCGCGCCGTAGCGCGCGCGCAGCTTTTCCATGAGCGCGACCGCGTAGCCGCGCTTCGTCGGCCCAAGGGCGTCCGTATTCCATTCCGCCGCGTCGCGGTCGCGCACGCAAACAAAGGTCGGCTCGCCGCCCATCGTGAGCCGGACATCCATCGACGAAAGATCGGCATCGACCTGCCAGCCCATGAGCTCGACAGCGGCCCATTGGGCGTCGGTATAAGGCTTGGTCACGCGCGGCGTTTCGAGCATCCGCTCGATCGACATCGAATGCGTGAATTCGACCTCGCACTCGTCGAGCGCGCCCGAGATCGGCGCGGCGCTGCCGGGCTGCGGCGTGCAGGCGACGGGGATGTGCCCCTCGCCGGCCAGCAGCCCCGATGTCGGATCGAGCCCGATCCAGCCGGCGCCCGGCAAGTAGACCTCGCACCAGGCATGCAAGTCCGTGAAGTCCGCTTCGGCGCCGCTCGGACCGTCGATCGCTTTCTCATCGGGCGCAAGCTGCAGCAGATAGCCCGAGACGAAGCGGGCCGCAAAGCCGAGCTGCCGCAGCGTCTGAACGAGGAGCCAGCCCGTGTCGCGGCACGAGCCCGACGCCTTCTCGAGCGTTTCCTCGGGCGTCTGCACGCCGGGCTCCATGCGGATCAGATAGCCGATCTCGTGCGCGAGGCGTTGGTTGAGCTCGACGAGGAAATCGATCGTCTTGCGCGGCGTGCGCGAGATGCTGTCGATGAACGCGGCAAAGCGCGGCGTCGCCTCGGCCGTGCGCACGAGGTACGGCGCGAGTTCGCCCTCGAGCTCCGGTGGATAGGCAAACGGGAACTGCTCCGCATACGGCTCCAGAAAGAAGTCGAACGGGTTGTAGACCGACATCTCGGCGACGAGGTCGACGGTCACACTGAATTCGCGCGTCGGTTCGGGAAAAACGAGCCGCGCCTGATAGTTCGCGAAGGCGTCTTGCTGCCAGTTGACGAAGTGATCGGCCGGCTCGACGCGCATCGAGTAGGAGAGGATCGGCGTGCGGCAGTGCGGCGCCGGACGCAGGCGGACGATTTGCGGCCCGAGGGCCACGAGCCGGTCATAGCGGTACTGCGTGACATGGTTTAACGCGACGCGGATCGACACGAAGGAACCTCGGTGCGGTGAGGAAAGGGAAATGCGCTCAGGACGTTAGCAAGGCCGTCACGCCTCGTGCGTCGGCGCGGGCACGGCATCGGGCTCGGGCGCGAGCGGCACGAGCAGGTCGCCGCTCACGCGGCTCGCGAGCTCGTTCACGCGTGCGAGAAAGTCCGTCAGCCACGCATGAAGACCGCCGCGCAAAATGTCGCCGATGCGAGAGGCGCACACATGCTCGTGCAGCTTGATCGCCATCGCTTCGGCCTGCGCGCTGCGCGCGTTGCGCACGCGCGCGAGGATCTGCCGCACTTCCTCGAGGCTCGCGGCGAGCGAGCGCGGCCAGTCGGCAAAGAGGATCAGGAGGTCCGCGATGCGCTCGGGCGTGATGACGTCGCGATAGACCTTGCGGTAGACCTCGAAGCCCGAGACCGAGCGCAGCAGCGCCGCCCAATGGTAATAATCGAGCGACTGCGCGAGCGGCTGCGCGTTGCCGCCGCCGTGCTGCTCGAGCATTTCGAACTTGACGTCGAGAATGCGCGCCGTATTGTCGGCGCGCTCGAGGAACGTGCCGAGGCGCATGAAGTAGAACGCTTCGTCCTTCACCATGGTGCCGAGCTGCACGCCGCGCGAGAGATGCGAGCGGAACTTCACCCATTCGAGGAACTCGCACGGATCGCGCACGAGCACGCCGTCGGCGAGCATACGCTGCGCATCGAGCCACGTGGTGTTGAGCGTCTCCCAGAGCTCCGTCGTGATCGAGCCGCGCACGGCGCGTGCGTTTTCGCGGGCGGCGCGCAGGCAGTTGATGATCGACGAGAGATTGTCGCGGTCGCTCGTCATGAACTCGATGACTTCGCGGCTTGCGAGTGTAGGATGCGCGGCGCAGTAGATGCCGGCAAGCTCGGAGATCGACAGCATGGCGCGCCAGCCGAGCGCCGCGTACTCTTCCGACTGCGGCAGCAGCGACATCTGATAGTTGGCATCGAGCATGCGAGCCGTGTTCTCGGCGCGCTCGGTGTAGCGAGCCATCCAGAAGAGATGGTCGGCGGTGCGGCTGAGCATAATGTCTCCAGTCCAGAACGGTGTTGAACGGCCAACGTCCGCAGGAAGCCCCGCGATGCGGGACGGATGCGGCGACGCAGGCGTTATTGCTCGAGCACCCAGGTATCCTTTGTACCGCCTCCTTGCGACGAATTGACGACGAGCGAGCCTTCTCGCAGCGCGACGCGCGTCAAGCCTCCGGGAACCATGCGCACCTCGCTGCCCGACAGCACGAACGGGCGCAGATCGATATGGCGCGGCGCGATGCCCGCTTCGACGTAGGTCGGGCAGGTCGAAAGCGCGAGCGTCGGTTGCGCAATGTACTTATCGGGGTGCGCGATCAGCACTGAGCGGAACGCTTCGATTTCGGCCCTCGTCGACGCCGGCCCGATCAGCATCCCGTAGCCGCCCGCGCCATGCGTTTCCTTCACCACGAGCTCGGACAGATGATCGAGCACGTAGCTCAGATCCTGCGGCTTGCGGCACATCCATGTCGGCACGTTGTTGAGGATCGGCTCCTCGCCCAGATAGAAGCGGACCATGTCGGGGACGTACGGGTAAATCGACTTGTCGTCGGCGACACCGGTGCCGACCGCGTTCGCGAGCGTCACGTTGCCGGCGCGATAGGCGGCGAGCAGTCCCGCCGCGCCGAGCACCGAATCAGCCCGGAACACTTCGGGGTCGAGAAAATCGTCGTCGACGCGCCGATAAACGACATCGATGCGCTGCGGGCCCTGCGTGGTGCGCATATAGACGTAGCCGTCCTCGACGAAGAGGTCCTTGCCCTCGACGAGCTCGACGCCCATCTGCTGCGCAAGAAAGGCGTGCTCGAAATAGGCCGAGTTGTACATGCCGGGCGTCAGCACGACGACCGTCGGATCGTCGACGCCCTCGGGCGCCGCGGCGCGCAGCGTATCGAGCAACAGGTCGGGATAGTGCGCGACGGGGGCGACACGGTTGCGCGCGAAGAGATCGGGGAAGAGCCGCATCATCATCTTGCGGTTCTCGAGCATATAGGAGACGCCCGACGGCACGCGCAGATTGTCCTCCAATACGTAGAACTCGCCGACGCCCGCCCGCACGATGTCGATGCCGGCGACATGCGCGTAGACGTCGCGCGTCACCTCCACGCCTTCCATCTGCGGCCGATATTGCCCGTTGCCGACGATCTGCTCAGCCGGGATGATGCCGGCGCGCACGATCGCCTTGTCGTGATAGATGTCGTGGATGAAACGGTTCAGCGCGTTCACTCGCTGACGCAGGCCGCGCTCGAGCGCGGCCCATTCTTGCGCGGGGAAGATGCGCGGGATTACGTCGAACGGGATCGTGCGCTCCGTGCCGATGCCGGTTTCGTCCTTGGCGCCATAGACCGCGAACGTAATGCCGACACGGCGGAAGTTGAGGTCCGCCTCCGCACGCTTGTTGCTGATCTGCTGCTCGCTTTGCGCGCGCATCCAGGCGATGAACTCGCGGTAATGCGTGCGCGGGTCGCCCACATCGAGAAAGGTCGCTGGCGAAACGCCCGCGGTGCCGGCGGCACTGCGCTCGAACATCTCGCTGAAGAAAGCTTGAGTCGTCATGGCCGCTATCCATTCGTTATCGGGACCAGGCACGGGCCGAGAAGCGCCCCGCCGCAGCACCTGGTCGAGCTGTCGCCGCCCTTACGGAGCAGTTGGGCGGGCGAGACGCAAGTCGCATGCCTAGCGTCAAAACCGTTAGCCAGGGCGGCTCCGGCAGCGGTTTATCGTGCGGTAGTGCAGACAGCCTCGCCCCAAAACGGGGCGCACATCGATAGCGCGCACCGTCAGAATGCACATTGCGGCGTTCAAGGCCCACAAAGCCTCATCACTGGCAGCCTTTTCGCACGCCAACCCGCGAAGAGGCATCGTCGCTCGGACGGGAGCACTTTGTCGACTAATTAGCAAACCAATCGCCCCCGCCCTCCGCGTCGTCCAGCCTCGCTCGTCGACTTTCAATGAGCGTTTTCGCGCGGTTCCATTTTTCCGTAGTGCAGCCATTCTAGCTTTGCGCGTTCTCTTTCATTTTCAATATAAGCATACTTCGTCTGCCTTGTTATTCGTATTTCGTCAATTGATTCGAAAAGCACGGCACAACCCATTCATTTTTGAGGAGCAAAAATGGTCAACGCATTCATTCAACCATCCAAGATCGTCTCATATGGAAAGTTTCTCGCCGTGATTTTGTCAAAGAAGTCAGTCCCGGGTGATGGTTGGTTGGGCCGCGGCGCAAAGGGTATGTAAGGTGATATAACGGAGCACGCAGGGCGAGCGATGAGCTTTCCCTGCGGCAGTTACAAGGTCGCAATCACAAAAGAGGAAAAATATGGAAACCGCGGATACCACATTATCAATCGATACAACGGACTACTTTGTGCTCGATGACGAACTGATAGTTTTCAGCGCAACGAAGCAAGAGTATTTCGGAATTCACGGTGCTGCGAGACTCGTCTTCGACACGCTGGCCGAAATCAACGGCAGCGCAACGGCAAAAGAAGTCGAGCAACTCATCCGCAATTCCCGCGAGATAATGCCCACTGATAGCGCACTGATCCATGAAGCGGTCAAGGCGTTGCTTGAACTCGGGGTGCTGCGTGAACTCTGAGCAACGGCACATTCTTCTGTTACACGGTTTGGTCCGCGCCCTCCTACTCGAGCGAGCAATCGACGATGCCTATCTCACCATCTGCAAGAACGTCTTCCCAGGGGCGGTTCTAGGAAATTTTCCAGCTTCGCCAAAAACAATCGATCATCATTACTTGACCAGGATCTGCGATTTCATTTACGAACTCGACGGGAAAGAATGGAGTTACGCCTCATGTTATTCAGCGAGCATAGTCGTTCAACTTATATCTCTTGTCTTCGGAGTCGACTCAGAAATCATCATAGGAGTTAAGAAACAAGACCAAAAGATGATCGGCCATGCATGGGTAGAGCTTAGCGGAGTGAACCGCAAACAAATCATTACGCCGGGGCGAATTGGTATCAACGAATTCAAAGTAATCAAGCGGCTTCGCCCCGAAAACGCAATTCAATCATGGATGGAAAAACGTGCGACTTTGGACGCTGCTGTTAAATCATGAACCCGATCAGGCTACTCGTTATGTGGAGCGCCTGCTCGCGGCTGTCGAGGACATCGACGTGCTCCGATTCCGACGCAAAGATCTTCCTCACGCGCTACTGCTGCAACTTGACGTCAGACTGGTCCCAGGAAGTGGCGCAAACGGACTGCACCCGGAGACATTTGGTAGCAACACCGTCTACAGTGGCTGGTTACGAGATACGCGACACGATCGCCTATGCTCCTGGCTGCACGATGATGAGCTCACCATCGATCCGCTCGCGGCATCAGTCATCGGCGAATTCAGCTATGCCACCATTGGCACGACGGTCGCCAGCATCGTCTCAGATCATTACGCAACGCATCCGATCTATTACCATCGTGCACCCGACGGGCAATGGACTGTCAGCAATGACCTTCGGCTAGTCCTTCTGTCACCTGATGTTGCTTTGCGGATTGAACGCTCGGCATGCAGCTACTTTCTCACGTCTGCGGTGATGGTAGACGAGAACGAATTCCCGCGCGGGAAGACATTCTTTGCCGATATTCGAAAAGTTGAACCCGACAGCGTCCTCACCATCGCACTTGATGGGCTGACGCACAAGATAGTTCCTCGTGAACGGTTCCCTTGGCCCCGACTAGCAAGCATCGCCCCAAAACGCGACGAATGTGTCGAAGCGTTCAAGGATGTATTTGAACGGTCGGTGCGTGATCGCATTTCAGCCGGCGCCGGCGGGCTTTTACTGAGCGGCGGTATCGATTCGAGTACCGTACTCGGCGCTTGCCTTTCTTCGGGTATCAATGCTCCTTTTAGTGTCAGTATGGCATTCAGAGACCCCGACCTCGTGATGAGCCATGACGAAAAACTGCTCGCCTCACTCTTCGGCACCCACAGCCTTCCACACACGATAATCCACGCCGATGGAGCTTTGCGTCTTCCCGCGCTGGACGACCCGTCTCCATTCGTCGATGGCCCCAATTCATCAGCGAACCCACTGGTCGCAGAAGCCTTTGCCGCCGAATTCGAGCGGCGCCACGTCTCACTTGTCATGACGGGAGAAGGCGGAGACATCGTGCTTGGCGAAGGAATGCATGACTGGATTTTTGATGGCGTTCGTCAAAGCGAGGGAATCGCAGGCCTTCATCGCTACCTGACAAATCGACTAGGCATGCGGTTCGGATCGACCGCGTACTTGCGCGGCGTGCTCGGCTCGTTTTTGCCATCGCTTGGCCGCTGCGCATTGGTTTGCGAGACGCGACAACAGCGTGTAGCGCGGTTGCCCGGCTATCTCAAGCGGCCCATCGCCCAGGCAAACACCGAGGCCTCGGCGCCGGCACCCGGTCAAGGTCGAGGTCGAGCGATGCGATTCGCCTATGCTGCCCACCACTACATGCATAGCATGTTGTTTCCGCGCGCATCGTACTTTGACGCAATAAACGTCCAGTGCATCCACTCGCATCCATTCCTCGATCCGAGGGTGATCCAATTCGCGCTAACCTGTCCACCGCATGTCCATCACGACTACTTCAACCTGGACCGGCGCAACCCCTACGCGAGCGCCAAAATGCTTGCCCGTCTCGCTTATCGCCGAGAGCTGCCCGAGGCGATCACCCAAAAGACGCACAAGACCAGCTATGCGTCAATGGCGCGCCGCATGTTCCACAATAGTGCCGGTTCGCTTTATTCCCTTGCTTCACGCCCAATGTTGCTAAACGAATGGGGACTCGTCGATCAATCGGAGTTTCGTCGCCAACTGATGGCGTACATCGCCGCGATGGAAGACCCAAACGCAAATCCGGGTATCCGCTACCACTACATGCGGGGCGTATACGAGCTCGAAACCTGGCTGCGGCGCTTTTCAGGTCCGCGCGCGCAGCTTGAACAGCATTTGAAATTTCGCCCCGTTCGCCGCTTTCTGTGAATCGCCGGACCACCACTGGCGGGAACGCTGTAAGCCGCGCCGCCATAGCATGTCCATCTGACCATCTCGTTCTTATGACGCAAACCGCCTCATTCGTCCGCAACCTGGCTTTTGCAATATCGCTGCTAAGGAGGTCATCTCCACACGCCTTTCATTTCGCGATAGGCGCGAACGTCGCGACAGGGCTCATACCGGTCGCAGTCGTCTATTTCGGCGCGCGTCTGATCGAGCAACTTACCCAAGGCCACACACTAGCGGCGGTCGCGGCGCTGATCGTTGGTTACGTCGTTCTATGCGCCTTCCAGGACAGTCTTGACGCCATCTCCAGCTTCGTTCTCGATACGCTCAGCGATGCTGTCCGAATAACGGTGAAGGGAGAAGTCAATCGCGCCGTATCGACGTTTCCCGACCTTAGCATTCATGAGGATGCCGATCTACGTGAAACTGCCGTGCTCAGCGCAAGCGCTGGCGAACGAATTGCCGAACTCGTGATGCGTCTCTATGCGGTCTCCGTCGGCATAGTCATCGTCATTCCGGTGACTATTCTTACAGCCAGAATTGCATGGTGGGTCCCCGTTCTCATGTTGCTTGCAATGGCCCCCGCGACGTTACTTCGTGCGAAAGCGGAACGTGCAAGTTGGGACGTTTGCGAACACCACGCGTCCACGTTCAACGAGCTTCGCCTTCTGGAACGCGTCCTCACGCAGCCAGACTATGCCAAGGACTTACGCACCTATGCGATGCAGGACTGGCTACTTCATCGCTGGCATTGGCGCTATCGAGGATATTTCTCAGCGGCGAAAATGGTTCGGGTGCGGAATGCCGGAAAGCTGGCAGCAGCGTCTCTCTTCGCGAGTGCGTGTCTTGGCGTGTCGCTCGCCGTGATCGCCGATGGCTTCTCGGCGAGCCGATTCAACGTCGGCGACCTCGCGATTTTTCTCGGTGCACTGGTGCAATTGAGGGACGGTCTCAGGGCCATCGTCTATAACTTCGGCGACACGCTCGCGGTAACGTATGCGGTGCATCCCTATCGGAGACTATTGGAGGCGCACGCCGCGCATCGGCGCGAAAGACGGTGCGAAGCGCCAAAGCAACCGGATGCGACTCAGCCACCCACGGCACAGCTGTCTCTTGATAGCGTGACGCTGGAGTACCGCGGTGCGGCCACGCCGGCGCTTATCGGCATCGACCTAACTGTTCGAGCCGGTGAGACTATCGCTGTGGTGGGCGATAACGGCGCTGGAAAGTCCAGCTTGATGAAGCTTCTCTGCGGGCTTTATGAGCCATCGTCAGGCTCGCTGACGTGGGAGGGAGCGAGCCATCGCGTACCACGCATCGTCGCCGTGTTTCAGGACTTTGCACGCTTCCCGCTGACGCCCCGAGAGAATCTGGTTCTGCCGGACCGCGATGACTCGCGCGCCGCAGCATCACTCCAGGCAGTCGGGCTGAACGCTCTGTTAAGCGGGCTCGACAAGCCGCTAACGACTGAAATGGAAGACGGCTCCGATCTTTCAGGAGGCCAATGGCAGCGCCTCGCGATCGCCCGCGCCGTCGCGCATGCGCACGACGCCGACCTGCTCGTCTTCGACGAGCCGACCTCCGCGCTCGATCCCGAATCCGAAGCCCGGATCATGTCGCTGCTTCTCGAAACGGCCGCGGGCAAGACCGCCTTCATCGTCAGTCATCGACTCGCGCTGACGCGCTTCGTCGATCGGATCATCGTGCTCGATCGCGGACGTATCGTCGAAGACGGCTCCCACCACACGCTGATGCAAGCGAACGGCAAATACGCGCGAATGTTCCGCGCCCAAGCGGCTTTTTACCACTAACGACTGACTATTCGCCGCGCCCCGGCCGCAAACGCCGAAGATGTCGAATCACGAAGCCTTCGTTAGCGTCGGCAGGCCCCCTCGCCGCATGCGCGCACTCGACGAGCTTCGCCTCGATCTTGCCGAACACCGATGCCGGCGAAAGCGCCTCGAGCGCGTACTGCCGCGCCGCGGCCCCAAGCACCGCGCGCCGCGGCGCGTCGTCGGCCAGCGCCGCGATCGCGGACGCGAACGCCGCGGCATCGTCGGGCGCCACCACCACGCCTCGCCCGCTGACGACGTCGTAAAGCTCGGTGTCCGACTGCGCCATCGCGACAATGGCGCGTCCGCTCGCCATCATTCCGGTCAGCTTCGACGGCATCACGAGATCGGCCGCATCCGCGCGCTGCGGCAGCGCGTGAATATCGGCAAGATTCAAGAGCTCGTTCAAGCGTTCGGCGGGCTGCAGCCCGATGACCCGGCAGTTCCGCAAAATGGCGCAGCGCTGCGCGAGTTCGGCCTTCGTCGCCCCTTCCCCGCAGAACACGAATCGGATGTCGGTACGATCGGCAAGCCGTTGCGCCGCGTCGGCAAGATACTCGATGCCCTGCTTCTTCCCCATGTTCCCCGCGTACAGAACAACCTTCGCGCCATCGGGAATCGACAGCTCGCGCCGATAGACACTCGGGCGATCGAGCGGACGAATCGTCTCCGTATCGACCCAGTTCGGCGCACAGAGCACGTTGTCCGCATCGATGCCGATTGTGCGCAAGCGCTCGACCATCCTCGTCGAGATCGACGAGACGACATTGAAACGCCTAAGCAGCGAACGCTCCACGGCACGCGCGAAGTGCGCCGCGCGCGCATTGTCGAGTAGCCCGAGACCGAACGCGGCGTCGACCTCGAAGTCCTGAATGTGCAGCCAAGTCCGCGCGCCGGTGATGCGCGCGACGGCGAGCGCCGCGGGCGCGCACAACAGCGTCGGCGCGACGACCATGACGACATCGGGCCACCAGCGCAACTGCAACGCCATCGGAATGGCCGAAGCGAGCGCGAACGAGGTGAGATGCACGAGACGCTTCGCCCCGCTCGGCCGTGCCGGCACCCAGAGCGGCGCGCGCCAGATCTTCACGCCACGCCGCGCCTCGCGCCGGTACGCCCATGCGGACCAGCCATCGGCCACGCGCCATTCCGGGTAATACGGCGGCGCGGTGACGACGCGCACGTCGTGGCCGCGCGCCGCCAGCGCTTCAGCCATCTCCGCCGTGTATTTGCCGGTGCCGGTCAGCTCGGGCGCGTAATTGATGCCATAGACTAGCAGCCTCATTGCTCTAACCGCTGTGCATTCGAGGCGGCCTCGCCGTCGGCGGCCTCGCCGTCGCTCGTGCCGACGAGCATCGTCGCGCAGCCACGCGCGATATTGGAAGCCGCCGCACGGGGATCGAAACGCGCGATCGTGCGCATGCACGCCCGTGCCGTCTGCGCGCTGTCGGCGAACTGGCGCAGAGCCGCCAGCAAGGTGTCGCGCAAGGCGGGAACGTTGCCCGCATCGAAAGCGAACCCGGTCTCGCCCTCGACAACGAGCTCGGGCACGCAGCCGCAACGCTCGCTGACGACGGCAGGACAGCCATGGCTCAGCGCCTCGTTGACGACAAGCCCCCAGGGCTCGCTATAACTCGGCAAAACCAGGCAGGCCGCGCCGAAATACTCGTTCGAGAGAGGCTCGTCCTGCAGACTGCCCGTGAAATGCACGGCTTCACGCACACCGAGCGCATCGACCGACGCCTGCAGCGTATCGTGCATCGGCCCCGTGCCGACGATGCGCAGCGTGGCATTCGGCACCGTCTCGCGTACCTGCGCGAATGCCTCGAGCAGCGTATCGATGCCCTTTTCGGCGGATAGGCGGCCGACATAAAGGAACACGGGTGAGTTGCCGTCGCGGCGCGCGACACGCTCGTCGAACGCGCGCTCGGTCAAGAACGAGCGCGGCAGCGCGGCAGCCTGGCACGGCACGAAGACTCTGTCTCGCTTCGCGCCGAGCGACACCAGATATTCTCGGCTGCGCTCACCGAACCCGAAGTAACCGTCGCACAACGCAAAGAAGATGCGCTTAGGCACGGACGTGAGCAGCCGCCGCGGCCGATCGCGCGCGGTGGAATCGCAGAATACGGCGCGACGTTTGCGCGTGAGCACGCACGCGAAGAGCATCGCCCAGTATTCGGGCCGATGGTAGCCGGGCAGCACGATGAGGTCCGCCTTGGCCTTCATCACCTCCCAGGTGAGGCGCCCCATCATCTTCCACAATGGGACGTCTTCGTAAC
Source organism: Trinickia symbiotica (assembly GCF_003028655.1). Taxonomy (GTDB): domain Bacteria; phylum Pseudomonadota; class Gammaproteobacteria; order Burkholderiales; family Burkholderiaceae; genus Trinickia; species Trinickia symbiotica_A. The sequence continues at coordinate 395,571 of NZ_PYUC01000004.1, read as the reverse complement.
AGCCATCGAAGAGCTTTTGCATCGGATAGCGGTGAAACGAGTAATCGACATCCGAAAAGCCGATCCGGTCCGTTTCGGTATCGGCGATCTGCACCATCGAGTAGCGGATCGAGCCCGCCGTCGACAAGTTGTGCAGCGCCGTGAAAACTGCCCCCTTGTGGCGCGACCAAACCACGTTATGAAAGATTGTCACCGTTGCCATCATTTTTGATCATCCGTTCGAGGCAGCTTCAAGCACGCCATAACGTGAAAGGAAATCCTCGTAGGTCCGGGCGATCCCCTCCTCGAGGCCGATGCGGGCGCGCCATCCCATCTCGGCGAGCCGCGATACGTCGAGCAACTTTTGCGGTGTGCCGTCGGGCTTCGACGAATCGAAGACGAGCTCGCCTTCGTAGCCGACGATGCGCGTGATGCACTGCGCGAGCTCACGGATGGAGAGGTCCTCACCGACGCCGACGTTGTAGACGCCCTCTCCCACGTCGCGCTCGAGCAGGAAACGTGTGGCATTCGCCAAATCGTCGACATGCAGAAACTCGCGCCGCGGCTTGCCCGTGCCCCAGACCGTCAGCGTCGGCGCCCCGGCGATCTTCGCCTCATGCGCCTTGCGGATCAGCGCCGGCAAGACGTGGCTGCCCTGCGGGTCATAATTGTCGTTAGGACCGTAGAGGTTCGTGGGCATCAACGAGACATAGTGCGTGCCGTACTGACTGTTGTACGCGCTGCACATTTTGAGGCCGGCGATCTTCGCGATCGCGTAAGCGTCGTTGGTCGGCTCGAGCGCCGAGCTCAGCAAATACTCCTCGCGAATGGGCTGCGGGCAAAGCTTCGGATAAATGCACGACGAGCCGAAAAAGACAAGCCGATCGACATTGGCCCGATAAGCCGCATGAATCACGTTCGATTCGATCGCGAGATTTTCGTAGATGAAGCGCGCCGGCTGTGAGGCATTGGCGAGAATGCCGCCGACTCGCGCGGCGGCGAGCAGCACGACATCGGGCCGGACGTCGTCGAGAAAGCGATTGACCGCGTGCTGATCGGTCAGGTCCAACTCGGCATGCGTGCGCACGACGAGGTTACGGTAACCGTTTGCGTCGAGCTCGCGCACGAGCGCCGAGCCGACCATGCCGCGGTGACCGGCGACGTAGATGCGGGCGTCCTTGTCCATCGCAGCTCCTCATTCGTGATGTTCGAGCGCCTTGAAGCCCGCCAGCGTAACGAGCGCATCTCGACGCGCGAGCTGATGATCGGCGCGGACCATTTCCCTCACGAGCGCATCGAAGGAGATGCGCGGTTTCCAGCCGAGCTTCTCGTGCGCCTTCGACGCATCGCCGAGCAGCGTCTCCACCTCGGTGGGGCGGAAGTAGCGCGGATCGACGCGAACGATGACGTCGCCCGGCGCCATGCGCATGTCACGAGACGCGACGTGCTCGACAATGCCGACCTCGTCGACGCCCTTGCCCTCGAAACGAACCGTGACGCCAAGCTCGGCGGCCGCGCGCTGAACGAACTCGCGCACGCTGTATTGCTCGCCCGTCGCGATGACGAAGTCTTCCGGCTCGTCCTGTTGCAGCATCATCCACTGCATTTCGACGTAGTCGCGGGCGTGCCCCCAGTCGCGCAGCGCCGAGAGATTGCCCAGGTACAGCTCCTTTTGCAGGCCAACGGCGATGCGCGCGAGCGCGCGCGTGATCTTGCGCGTGACGAACGTCTCGCCGCGCACTGGCGACTCGTGGTTGAAGAGAATGCCGTTGCAGGCATAGATCCCGTACGCTTCGCGATAGTTGACCGTCGTCCAGTAGGCGAAGAGCTTTGCCACGGCGTAGGGGCTGCGCGGGTAGAACGGCGTCGTCTCGCGTTGCGGCACTTCGCGCACCAGGCCATACAGTTCGGAGGTGGAGGCCTGATAGAAGCGCGTCCTCTTCTCCATGCCGAGAATGCGAATTGCCTCGAGAATGCGCAGTGCGCCGAGACCGTCGGCGTTCGCCGTATATTCGGGCTCGTCGAACGACACGGCGACGTGGCTCTGCGCGGCCAGGTTGTAGATTTCGTCGGGCTCGGCATGTTGGATCACGCGCAAGAGGCTCGCGGAATCCGTCAGGTCACCATGATGGAGAAAGAACCTTGCACCGTCCTCGTCATGAGGATCGCGATACAAGTGATCGATACGGTCCGTGTTGAAGAGCGACGTGCGGCGCTTCAAGCCGTGAACGACGTAGCCTTTCTCGAGCAGAAGCTCGGCGAGGTACGAGCCGTCTTGTCCCGTGATGCCGGTGATCAACGCGACCTTTTTCTTCATCTTCAACCCCCTTGCTGTTGAAGCCACGCCGCCCACCGGGCGGCCGGCGCGGCCAAAAGATTGGGCACGCAAAGCCCCTCACTCGGAGATGCTTTCGTAACCGTAATAACCGCCGTTGTACGAACCGCCGAGCATCGGCACCGCGGGCGGCACGTCGGTCAGCAGGACACCTTTCAGATTGACGCCGCCCGTCTCGAGGCGCTTCGCCGTCTCGCTGATTTCGGCGATCGGATGGCGTCCATAACGCACGACGAGCAGCGTCGTGCCCGCATACTTGCCGATGACGGTCGAATCGGTCACCGCGAGCACCGGCGGCGTATCGATGATCACGAGGTCGTAGCGCCGCGAGATCGCTTCGAGCAGGTCGCGGAAACGCTCGCTCATCAGAAGCTCGGAGGGATGCGTGGGCAGCGTTCCCTTCGTCAGCACATCGAGGCCGGGCAGCACTTCGCGCTGGATCACGGTGGACGGATCGGCGCCGCGCAGCACGTCGGAGAGCCCCGGCTGGTGCCGCACGCCGAAGTGCGAATGCACCTCGCCGCGCCGCATGTCGCCGTCGACGACGAGCACGCGCTTGCCCGCCGAGGCGACGAGCGCGGCCAGGTTGACCGACAGGAACGACTTGCCCGCATCGGGACGCGAGCCCGTCAGCATGACAATGTTATTGGGAGCCTGATCGAGCGAGAGCTGCAACGTCGTGCGCAGGCTCCGCACGCCTTCGACGGCGATGTCCTGCGGCGATTGCGCCGCAAGCACATGCAAGCCCTGCCGGCGCATCATGACGTTCTGCTGCAGGCGAAGCTGCAACCCGCTGCGCGGCACGACCGCGAATACCGGCACCCCGATCGCGCTCTCGATCTCGTCGGCGCGCTCCACGCCACCGTACAGCGCCTTCTTCACGAACGCGCAGACGATTCCGACGAACAGACCGCCGCCGAAACCGATGAGGATCACGATGAAGCGCTTCGGCCAGACGGGCTCGTCGGGTGTCTCGGCGAAGTCGACGACGCGCACGTTGCCGATCTGTCCCGCCTTCACCACGCGCAGCTGCTGCGCACTGTTGAGCAGATTCGTGTAGAGCTCCGTGTCGACGCGGACGTCGCGCAACAAGCGCAAAGCGGTCTGCTCCGTGTCGGGCAGCGCTTCCACGCTTTTCGACATTTGCCCCTGCGAACCCTGTAACTGCGCGATCTGGGCGTCGAGCGCCTGGACCGCCGGGTGATTCGCCGTGAAGCGCTGCGAGAGATCCGCGCGCTGACGTTGCAGGTCGGCCAGCTTCGTCTTGTTGTCGACCATCTGTTGCAGCAACAGGCGACTCTCTTCGCTCAGATCGACGGTACCGTGCTGATTACGGAAGTTGTTGTAACGCTGCTCGGCTGCGTCGAGCTCGTGGCGCAACTGCGGCAGCTGCTCGTCGAGGAACGAGAGGGTGCGCTCGGCTTCGGCCATGCGGCGATCGGCGTCCTGCTTGATGAACTGCCGCGCGATGCCATTGACGACGTTGGCCGTCAGCACCGGATTCTGCCCTTGCAGCGTGACGCTGATGATGCCGGACTGCAGCGCCGTTTCCGTGACGCGCAACGCCTTTTGCAGCCGCTCGACGGTATCGAGCGTCGACGAGCGCGTGAGTTGGAACTGCGTGCCGGGACGGCCCGTGAGTTGATCGACGTGAACGGTTACCGGGCCCGCCGCCGAGACGCCGCTCACGTCCTCGCCGACGCGGCCGTTCGCGATTGCGATGCCTTCGGGGTCGTTGACGGTAAATGTGCCGTTCGGACCGGCCGTCAGCGTGAACGTCTTGCCATAGAGCGTTTTAGGCGTATCGAAGCGCGCCACCGAGATCTTCTCGTTGCCCCAGGCGAAACCGCCGAGATCCATGAACGGCTGGACCTTGAAGCCCCACTTGCCCGTCGTCAGCGCCGCGAGCAGCGGCCCGATCACGGGCACCTCGCGCGGCTCCGCCGCAATATCGAGGTGCAGGTCGCGCACCGTCGCTTCCGTGACGAGGCGCGATTTCAGCAGCTCGATTTCCGCGGCCGTGGTCGCCTTTCTCGTGAACATTCGCGAGAGCGGCTCGATCTGCTGCTGCTGGTTGTTGCCACCGCCGCCGTTGTCGCCGTTCTGCACGTCTTCGACCTGAATCACCGCGTCGGCCTTGTAGACCGGCTTGGCAAGAAATGCGTAGGCCACGCCGAGCAGCGTCACAGCGGCCGTGACCATTGCGATGAGCCGCCAATTGCTGAATATCGCCTGAAGATAATCGGTCAGACGCAATTCGTCGGCGGCCGAAACGTCGGTGTAGCGGTTGTCGAAATTCATAGCCATGTCAGTTGCTCTCTCTTGCGAGATGTCCCGTCATGCCTCGCCGCGCGTGACGGGACGTATGTTTGCAATCGATGTCAGTACTTCGACACGAGGGCTCCTGTGAGCGCCGCATTGACCGCCGGCAGCAGCAGGTTCAGCACACGGTTGAACTTGACGAGGCCACCGTTATCGACGTACACGACGTCTCTCGGTTGCAGCTGAAACTGATTCGCGAGCACCATCGAGACAGGCGACGTCGCGTCCAGGTGGTAGATCTGCGGCTGGACGCCGTCACCGTCGCGAATGACGAACAGCGACTTGGCCTTGGCGGTGTTGTCGTTGAAGCTGCCCGCCTCCGAGATCGCCTGGGCCAGCGTCAGCTTGCCGTTGCGCAACGGCATGACCGTCGCGGGCTTGTTGAGCTCACCCATCATGTAGACGCCGTTCTCGTCGCGCGAACCGACGCGCACCATGTCGCCGGGCTTCAGCAGAATGTCATTGGGGTTGCGCCCCGCCCTCACGATTGCGTTGAAGTTGATCGGATACGTCACTCCTCCACGCACGAGCGATACCTGACTTTGATCCGCGTTGGCCGTGAACCCGCCGGCGCGGCCGATCGCCTGTGTCAGCGTCATCGGAATGTCGTTGATCTGCTGCGAGCCGGGCTTGCCGACCTCGCCGTCGACATAGACTTGCGAGGCGCGGAACGAAGCGACGCGCACCGTCACCTCGGGGCTTTTGTAGACTTTGCTGATCCGCGAAACGATCTTGCGCTGGACTTGCTCGACGTTGTCTCCGCCAACGTGAACGGTCCCCGCGTACGGGAACTGAATGTTGCCCGCCTCGTCGACGAGGAAGCCGGGCGCGGCGTCGGACTCGCGCGTGTTCTGCACTCCCTGGCCTAGCGCGGCCGCGAGTTCAGGGTGATCCCAGACCGTGATCTGCAGCACGTCGCCAGGGCCGACCGTGTAAGCGCTCGGCTTGCCGAACAGGCTCGTCAGCTGCGGCGAAAGCGGCTGCGCGCCTGCTTGCCCGTTCATCTGGCGAATCAGTGCGAGATTGATGTCCGTGATCGGAACCTGGACCTTCTGCTCCGGTTCCTTGCTGTATTGACCGCCCGTCTCCGTCACTGTCGGCGGCTGCTCCATGCGCTGGCCGGGCACGATCGAGCAGGCCGAGACGAGGCCCGCCAGCGCGACGAAAACGAATGTCATGAATGCGCGGTTGCGCAGCTCCCAATAGCACATGATTTTTGTCCTCCTTGCCGGTTATTGACTACAGCGCGCGCCTACCGGGAAAGCGGCGCCATTTGGCCTACCATCAGTCAAGTCAGTAAGCGTTGCTATGGATCAGTCCCTTGACGACGGTGGCGGCGATGATCCTCATATCCAACCCGAAGGACCAGTTACCTAGGTAGTACAGATCGTGCGCGACGCGCCTCTCCATCTTCTCGATACGGTCCGTTTCGCCTCGATAGCCGTTGATCTGAGCCCAGCCCGTGATGCCTGGCTTGATGCGATAGCGATGGATGTAGCCGGCGACGACCTTCTGATAGAGATCGTCGTGTTCGAGCGCGTGCGGGCGCGGCCCCACCACCGACATGTCGCCCTTCAGCACGTTGATGAACTGCGGCAGCTCGTCGAGGCTCGTGCGGCGCAGGAAGGCACCGAGCTTCGTCACGCGCGGGTCGTGCCGCACGGCCTGCTTGACGACCCCCGGCTCTTCCACGTGCAGCCGCATCGAGCGGAACTTGTAAATCGTAAAGACGCGTCCATCGGCGCCCTTACGTTTTTGCTTGAAGAAGACAGGCCCCGGTGACGAAAGCTTGACGGCGATCGCGATCGCAATCATCAGCGGCGCTAGCCCGATCAGAGCGCAGGCCGCGAAGACACGGTCGAAGAGCTCCTTTTTCATCATCGCGCTCGGCGAAAGCGGGGACGCGATGAGATTGATCGCGGGGACGCCCAGCAAATCGATGATGCCGCTCGTATCGAAGAGCGCGAGCGAACGCACGTCGGGCATGAAGCGGATGTTCACGAGGTCGTTGCGAAACTCCCCGATGATCGACAGGATCGTGCGCTCCTCCGAGAGCGGCAGCGCGAGCCACAACTCGTGCACATCGCTCGTGCGGACATACTGCGCGAACGACTCGATATCGTCGAAGCGCTGCATGCGCGCATCGGACCCGCTCGACTCGGCCGCGGACGCGGCCGCTGTTCTTGCGGCGCGCGCCGAGGCGTCGAGCCGCGCGTAGGCATGGGTCGCTCGCAGCGCGAGTGGCAAGCCGAGCGGCGAGGGCGCGACGGATGCGTCGGCCGAAGCCGCGTCGAGCACCTGCGCTTCGCCGCTCGCCGTCTTCGGCACGTAGATGGCGGAAGCGCGAAAACCCGTCGCCGGCGCCGCTTGGATGCGGCGCAGGATCGCGTTGCAATGGTGGCCCGATCCGACGAGTGCCACCTGATGCAGGTTCATGCCCGCGTGGCGCAGGCGCGCCAGCACCGCATGCGAGGCGAGCCGGTAGGCGATCAGCAGGCCGCCGGCGAGCGCGGTCCAATACGCAAACCAGAGCCGGGAGACGAAATCGATCTGGCGCAGCGAGAACATCACCATCAGCGCGCATGCCTGCACGACGAGCCACGCGAGCGCCACTTGCCCCGCCAGCACGCGCTTCGAGCGGCCGCGCCACGACTCATAGACCCCGAATACGGGGAACAGCACGAGCGCGAACGCCGCGGTGAAGAGAGCGAACGCATCGGTAAAGCCGCGATGGGCCCAGCCCGAAAAGCGCATTTCCGAAGCCAGCACTGCCGTCGCGATGATGAGCACGACATCGATGAGCCGCGCACATAAGCCTTGTAGGTCACGCATATCGGTACTCCGGGACCCGGGACGCATCAATGCGCCTTCGAGCCATTGCCGTCTTGCTTGCCGTTGTTGCCTTCCTGGACGGCTTGCGCCGCGCATCGCCCGTATTGATCGTCGAAACGGACGATGTCGTCTTCACCGAGATAGGCGCCCGACTGCACCTCGATGATTTCGAGCGGCACCTTCCCCGGGTTCTCGAGCCGATGACGGACGCCGAGCGGGATGTACGTCGACTCGTTTTCGCTCAACAGGAACTGCTCGTCGCCGCGTGTCACGAGCGCCGTCCCGCGCACGACGACCCAGTGCTCGGCGCGATGGTGGTGCATCTGCAGCGACAGGCGAGCCCCCGGTGAGACGACGATGCGCTTCACCTGGAATCGATCTCCGTGGTCAATCGAGTCGTAAAAGCCCCAAGGACGGTGCACCTTGCGATGAGCATCCGCCTCGGGCGCATGGTCGGCCTTGATGCGCGCCACGAGCCCCTTCACGCGCTGAACATGGGAGCGATCGGCGACGAGCACCGCGTCGGGTGTCTCGACGACGACGACATTGGACGTACCCACGCACGCGACGAGCCGGCCCGCCGAATGCGCGTAAGTGGAAGTGGCGCCTTCGAAGACGACGCGCCCACGCGCGACATTGCCGTCCCCATCCTTGTCCAGCGCATCCCAGACCGCGTCCCAGGAGCCGAGGTCGGACCAGCCGGCATCGAGCGGAATCACCACGCCACGGAACGCCGAGTCGCCCGCGCCGAGCCGTTCCATGACCGCGTAGTCGATCGAGTCCGCCGGCGCGCGCTCGAATGCCTCGGGCGCGGGATCGAAACGCTCGCCGCGCGTCGTGCCGCCGGCGACCGCGGCGAGACAGGCCTCGTGCATCTCGGGCCTGAACGCGCGCAGCGCGTCGAGCCAGACCGAGGCGCGCATGATGAAGATGCCGCTGTTCCACCAGTAGGTGCCCGCGGCCAGATACTGCGCGGCGAGCTCGGCGGCCGGCTTCTCCACGAAGCGGTCGATTTCGTGCGCGCCGTCGTCGAGCGCCTCGCCGACGCGGATGTAGCCGAAGCCCGTATCGGGCCGGGTCGGCGGCACGCCGAGCGTCGCGATCGCGCCGCGTTCCGCGTATTGCGCGGCAAGCTCGATCGCCGCTTGCAGCGCGGGGATGTCGCTGATCGAATGATCGGCCGGCATGACGACGAGAATTGCGTCGTCGCCCTCGTCGGCGCATGCGCGCGCCGCCGCAAGCGTCAGCGCGGGTGCGGTATCGCGGCGCGCCGGCTCGACGATGAGCCGCGGGACGACGCCGCTTTGACGCAACTGTTCGTCGATGATGAAGCAATGCTCGCCGCCGCAGACGACGATCGGCGAGCCGGCCATCTCCCAGCAGTCGGAAAAGCCGTCGAGGCGACGCACCGTCGCCTGCAGCAGAGTATCGGAGCCCACGACGTCGATGAGCTGCTTCGGATAGTGCTCACGCGACATCGGCCACAAACGCGTTCCGGAGCCGCCGGCCAGCACCACGGGGACGAGCCGCTTGCACGGCGTCGTCGCCACACGCGCCCGCGCGGCGAGGGCGTCGGACCTGGCCGATGCCGCCGCGGCTCCGTTGACGTATCGTTGTTCCTGAGACCTCATGCCATCACCCCTCTTAGCCGCCCGCTTCGCGGCGGCTTTGCATTCGGAACTCGGTCGGCGAAATCATCATCCGCTTGCGGAAAATCTTCGCGAGACGATCGCCGTTGCCCATCCCGCTGCGCCGCGCGATCTTGTCCACCGGCAGTTCCGAATCGATGAGCAGACTGCAGGTGATCGCCAGGCGCGCCTGCAGCAGGTAGTCCGAAGGCGTCATCCCGAGCTCGAGCTTGAAGCGGCGCAGGAAGTTGCGCTCGCTCATCGCGGCCACTTGAGCCGCATCCGCGATCGAAATCGGCCGCTCGCAGTTGTCTTGCAGCCAGCGCGCCGCCGCACGAATCTTGTCGCCGGCACTCGCGGCACCCGCATCGCCGAGCAGCGGCACGAACCGCGCGCTGGAGCCCGGCATCAGCCGCTCGGCGACACTGCGCGCAATGTCGAGACCGAGGTCGCGCTTCACCATCGTCAGCGCACCCTTCATCGGCGCGAGCCGATCGCTCGTATCGACGGGCGGCGTCTCACGCCCGTTCTGCCGCAAATAGCTATTGAACTGATGTTCGCTGTCGCGATTGGCGATGCCAGCCGCCTCCAGCAGCGCACGGCCCTCGTCGATCGAGCGGACGTTCGCCGTCTTCACATGGACCCGGCGCAGCCAGCCGATCAATCGCTCGTCGCTCGCCGCCGCTTGAGCGCCCTTGCCGCCCGCGACGAAGAGCGCGTCAAAGCCGTTGAAATGGCGGGCGTCGAGCCCGTCGGTCCAGACCCTCACCGAAGAGGAGCAGGTGACGTTCCCGCCGCCGGCCGAAAGGAAGGAAACGTCGTAGACCCAATCGTCGCCCGAGCGCGTCGCGACGAGCTCGTTGGCCACATGGAAGACTTCAGCGACAAGTCCTGCACCGAGCAGCGAAAACCCGTCGAACAAGACGATTGCGATGCGGCGCGTTGCGCACCGGGTGCTCTTCTCCGAAACACGCAACCAACCCATCATGGCAGGTTCGATACTCGCGTTACTCGCGTAAGGCATGGCATTTCCCTCAAAAGTCGTTGCCTGCATATCGGCCATCCCCCTGGTCAATTTGCAGTGCATCATAAACAGACGAATAGCGCGTTGCGGATGCCGTGACGCAATTCAGCGACATGTTGGCGGAATTCTTCCGGCGAATGTCGTCTGAATCCAACGACCTTTTTTCACATTGCGCGATTCCGCTGGACCAATCGGACAAATCCAATTAATTACCGAACCTTTCACATACCTTTTAGTAAAAAAACGCCAGCGCGCAGCGGCAGAGCCGATGCCGGCACCGTGGTCTTCCCCTGGCAATAAACGCCTAGCCACCCGTTCCTTGACGGCTTGCGAAAGAGATTCGGCTTCGTGCGAGCCGATATGACCGAATGCGGCAAGACCCGGGCCTGAACCGGACGACGCGTGGGCGTCTGCATTGCCGCACTCCTCGGGCGTTTCGGTCGGGACATTAGGGTTCCCCCCGAACGACCGCACGCAACCGAAGATAGACGTTGGCGGAAAAGTAGTGTGTTGCGCAGGCCACATTCGCACACAGCGCGGATGCGAGGAATTGCACCTTTGATCGGCACTTATTACTTTATTTCCTATTTCGTATTATCTAACCACATCACAGCGCGGGGCCGTATGTTTCAGAATTGATTCAATTTTGATTGTTTTGACGTTTCTGTGTCTCCGCGATTATTTGTCTTTATTGATCCTGTCATCGCTTCACTCAATCATCAGATGAATAGCGGCGCCTCCGGGGCTGCCGCCCTCGTTCGGAACCGATCGATCTTGCGCTGCAACATGCGGCCCCAGGCTCGCAGCCCGGTGTCAGGCCCTCTGCGCTTGCGGTCTCGCTCGCGTGGGCGAGCAGCGCCGTCCACCCGCGCGCGAGCAACAATTGCCGCCCCAAAGTAGCCATCCGCCATCGACAACAGGGCTCTGCCCGCCCGTTTCCGTCACGCCGAACGCCTTGCCCAGCAAGCTTCCGCCAACTGAGCCGCACGTTTCCGCCACGTGCGCCTGCGTAAATGCGCTAGATGTTTCAGTGCCGAAAATTGCCGAAAGCCGTTAGTCTCTCGGCTGCGAGTCGTTCCCCCCAATCGGAATTTCGTCGGCCCCCAAGGCCCGCACATCATTTCGTCTCGAGGCTGTTTCTCAAGCCTTTCCTGCTCGCAGACTTCGCGGCGCGCGATTCAGTCGCCCATCGGCGATCCGTTTCAGGCACGGCCGAACCCACCGGCCGGGGATGCTTCCCTTTTTGCCGAGCCGGGCCCGTGCGCCAATTCCCGTTGACAGCCGCCGACTGGCGGCACCGTGCATCGTCGTGGCGGCGATGTGCGACGCCCTACGCTTGCCTTTGCGCTTGCTTAGGCCGACGCAGGGTGCTTCTTGTAGCCAACAACGACAGAATGAACGACTTTCATCTCAACACTCAGAGCACTTCCAGGATTTCCAACCGTCCCCTAACCAACCGACCCATCCCCACCCGCCTCGCAGCGCTCGCTGCCTTCACCTTCACGCTCGCCGCATGCGGCGGTGGTGGCGGGGGCAGCGGCACGACGGCCGCTGCCGCGGCCGCTAGTCCATCCGGCCAAGCGAGTGCAGTGAACTCGCCCACCGCGATCGTCGCGGCGGGCGGCCAAGCGCTCACTTGCGGCTCGCCCTCGGCGGCGAGCGCCGCCGGCTCGGGCGGCAATCTCATCGAAGCCGACACGCCGGGCAGCGACGGCTCGCGCATGTTCGCGCTCGGCAAGCCGTTCACGATCGCGTTGACGACGCGCGCGACCAACAACGACACGCTCTCGTGGAAGGTGACGGACGACTGGAACGTCGTGCGCGCAAGCGGCAGCATTCCCGTGAAGAGCGGCGCGCAAACCGTCACGCTCAGCTGCTCGTCGACGCTTGCCGGTTACTTCTCCGTATCGGCGACGCTCGCGAAGGAGGGTGGTCAATTGCCCTCGCAGGGCACGCGTCCGACGGGCATCGCGACATTCGGCGTGCTGCCCGATGTATCGGCGACGCTGCCCGCGGTCTCGTTCGCGCGTGAGGATCAGCATCGCTTCGGCGGCCAGGGCGCCAACTATCTTGTGGCGGGACAAACGTGCTGCAGCGGGGACGGTTATCGGCCGCTCTATACCGACCTCGGCCTCTCGTGGGTCAACGACAACCGCAATTGGTACGCGGAGGAGCCGAACGGACCGAACACGTTCGTGCCCGGCACCAACACGCTGGCGCCCTTCTTCCGCAACGGCGACATCATGCGTTTGATCCAGCTCGACGGCCTTCCGGGCTGGGCGAGCCCGACGGGCGCGCAGACCGAGGGCTATGCGCCCGTCAACGAAGCGGCGTTCCAGGACTACACGAGCCGCGTCGGGGCCGATTCGGCCGCGATCCGGGCGGCATTCTTCCCGAACCAGTCGGCCAACTACTATCAGATCACGTGGGAGCCGGACGGTGGGGGATCGACGCAATGGCGCGATTCCGACGCAAACCTGGTCGCAATGTATCGCGCCGCCTACACGGGGCTGCATTCGACCGATCCGCACGCCGTCGTGATGGGCGTCACGAATGCGCTGCTGCGCACGAACACGCAGTGGCTCACGCGGCTCGCGCCGCTCGGCATCGCACAGTACCTCGACGGTCTGTCGGTTCACGGCTACTACGATGCGGGCACCTCGCCCTCGCATCCGCCTGAGCGCCTCGCGACGGATCCCGATCCGGCCACGGCCGCCAACGCGCTGCCCGCCTCGATGCGTGAGCTGCGCGCCGCGATGACCAAGTACCTGAAGCCTGGTGCGAAGCTGTTCTCCACCGAAACGGGCATCAGCTACGACACGGGCGCGTCGTATGGTCCGAACTATCCGTCGCAGAACGTGCTGTACGCGCACGGCGCCGTCGTGGCGCGCACGCAGCTGATCCTGCTCGGGGAAGGTGCCGACATGAGCTATGTGTTCTATTCGTCCGATTCGTCCGCCGACACGCCGGGGTACGGCATTTTCTTCGATCTGTCGAACGCACAGGGCAGCTTCGGCTCGAGCAACATCAGCCCGAAGCCGGCGGCGATGGCCGTTGCCGCGATGACGCGCCTGATCGACGGCACGACGACGATGGGCTATCTCAACGACGTGCCGACGGGCGTCTATGGCTACGCGTTTCAGCGCTTGAACGGCGGCAAGATCGTGACGGCGCTCTGGACGCATAACAACGCCGCCTGGAACACGTCGTCCGGGTTCAGCTCGACGTACACCGCGCCTTACTCGCTCAAGGTCGACGACGACGGCACGTCCGGCAACGTCACCGTGCTCGACGCCATGGGCAACGCAGCGACGATGCCGTACACCAACGGCCATATCGCGCTCACGCTCTCCGAATCGCCGATCTACGTCGTCTCGACGAACGCATCCGCGATGAAGTCGCACGTCACCGCGCCGGCGGGCTACGTGACGCAGTAAGCGAGAAAGCGGCGAGGCTCGGGCCACCGAGCTCGCCGACGCGCGGCAGCACACGACGGGCGGCTCACCGCGAGCCGCCCGTCGATCAATGTTCGGGAACCCACAGTCGCCGCAAGAACGATGTGATGTAGTCGAAAGTCGGCTTCTCAAAGGCGTTCCGCATATGCTCGCTGCGCTCAAGCATTTCCGCGGCATCCCCACCCGGACTCTCGCTTTCGCGAGCCGGCGTTCCGTTCGCTCGATACCCGCACGGCGCATGCGGCAGCTATTGGCCTGCCTCGTATGGCTCATGGTCGCCGCTTGCAACCGCAGCCAGGCGGGCGACGATGCGAGCGGCGCGGCCGGTTCCCCCTCCACACCTGCAACGAAGGCCGCATCGTCGGCACCGATGCGAATTGCAACGGGCTCGATCGCGTGCGAGCCGCAGGCCGCATCGCCCTCGGCCGCACCGGCTCCTTCCGCAAAAGGCGCCCCGATCGAAGCCGACACACCAGGCAGCGACGGCACGCGCATGTTCAAGCTTGACAGCCCCATCACGATCGCATTCACGACGCGCACGAGCGCGGACGATACGATCGTCTGGCAACTGCGCGACGATCGCAACGCCGTGCGCGCAAGCGGACGAACGAAGGTGGCCAGTGGGGCGCGGACGACGACGTTGCAGTGCCGCTCGACACTGGCCGGCTACTTCGCGCTTTCGGCGAAGCTCGCGCGCACGGGCGATGCGTTGCCCGAGCGCGGCACGCGTCCCGCCGGCATCGCGACGTTCGGCGTGCTGCCCGACGTCTCGTCGGTGCTACCGCCCGTCGCGTACGCTCGCGAAGATCAGCATCGTTTCGGCGGCCAGGGCACCAACTATCTGGCGCCGGGCCAAGCCTGCTGCGACGGCGACGGCTATCGGCCGCTCTACACCGATCTCGGCCTCTCGTGGGCCAACGACAACCGCAACTGGTACATGAAGGAGCCCGAGCGGGCCGATACCTTCAAGCCCGGCGTCGACACGCTCGCGCCGTACTTCAGGAAAGGCGACATCATGCGCCTCATCCAACTCGACGGCATACCGGGCTGGGCGAGCGCGACGGGCAAAGCCACGCACAGCTACCTTCCCGCTTCGGAAACGGCATACGGCAACTACATGCGGCGCGTCGGCACCGATTCGTCGCTGATTCGTAACGAGTACTTTCCGCGCCAGGCGAACAACTATTACCAGGTGACGTGGGAGCCCGACCCGGACAGCGGGCTGCCGTGGCGCGATTCGGACGATCACTTCGTCGCGCTCTATCGTGCCACCTACGAAGCGATACACGCGACGGATCCGCATGCCGTCGTCATGGGTCCGACGAATGCCTCCGTGCGCGAGAACACGCGCTGGCTGAAACGGCTCGCTCCGCTCGGCCTTGCGCGCTATCTCGACGGCGTCGCCATCCACGGCTACTACGATATCGGCTGCTCGCCCTCTCATCCGCCCGAGCGCCTCGCCACCGATCCCGATCCCGCCAAAGCGGCCGATGCGCTACCCGCCGCGATGCGCGAGCTGCGGCGCACGATGGCCCAGTATCTAAAGCCCGGCGCAAAGCTCTTCGCCACGGAAACAGGCGTCAGCTACGACGTAGGGACGTCGTACGGCCCCGATTATCCGACGCAAGACGTGCTCTTCGCGCACGGCGCCGTCGTGGCGCGCACGCATCTCATCATGCTCGGCGAGGGCGCGGATACGACGTTCATCTTCTATTCGTCCGATCCGCCCGATCCCCCGCCCGGCTATGGGCTTTTCTTCAACCTCGCCGAAACCAAGGGCGGCTATGGCGCGAGCCATATCAGCCCGAAGCCGGCCGCGATGGCGGTAGCCGCGATGACGCGCATCGTCGACGGCACGACGACGCTCGGCTACCTCGACGAAATGCCGACGGGCGTCTACGGCTACGCCTTTCAACGCTTGAACGGTGGGAAAGTCGTGACGGCGCTCTGGACGCACAACAACGCCGACTGGAATACGTCATCGGGATTCAGCGAAACGTATAGCGTGCCTTACTCGCTGAAGGTCGACGACGATGGCGCGTCGGGCAACGTCACCGTGCTCGATACGATGGGCAACGCAGCGACGATGCCCTATCACAACGGCCGCGTCGCGCTCAGGCTCTCCGAGTCGCCGATCTACGTCGTATCGACGAACGTATCCGCGATGAAGTCGCACATCACAGCGCCCGCCGGCTACATCGGCCGTTGAGCGACCCGGTGAGCGACCCGGTGAGCGATCTCGCGCATCGACGAACCGCTCGCTGACACGCGAGTCACCCTCGGCGAAGAGAGGCCCGCAAGCCTCATTGCCCTGACGAATCGACCGTCAGAGCCGTTCCTCGAACGATGGGCACGCGTGCCGGCGCGAGCGATCGAACGGTGCGCAAAGTATCGAAATCATTTGCCAACATCTCGCGCTTTTCCGACGCTGGTCGCAGCGGTTGCCGGCGCGACGCCTATGATGCGACGGCCGGCTCGTGCCTTCGCTACCCTGCTCGGGCGAATGGCCTCGCCTCGCGCGCCGAGGCGCCGATGCATCACGAACCACGCTGCGAGGCGAATGCCACGAAGCGACGCCCGTTCACCGAACGCTCCCTTCGCGCGACTTTGCTCACATGGCCAAACGGATCGCTATCCTGATCTTCGACGCGTTCTCTCTCGTCGAAGTGAGCTCGGTTGCGGAGGTCTTCCGGCTCGCCGACGAGATCGAGCTCGAGCGCGAGACGGCGCTGAAGGAATCGGACGCGCCGACGGCCACTGCTCATTCGTCGCCTCCCGAGCCGCCGCCATTGCCGGAATCGCCCGAACATTTCGAATCCACCGAGCCGCATGAGCCGTACGAGCTCATCGTCGTATCGGACGCGGGCGGCAGCGTCGCGAGCAGCGGCGCGATGCGCGTGTGGTCCGAGCGGCTCGAAACTTATGCGTCGGGCGGATTCGATGTCCTGTTCATCGCCGGCGGTCCCGGTGCCGCCCGCGCGAAGGAAGACGAGTCGTTCATGCACCATCTGCGCGAAGCGCTTCAGCATACGCGCGTCGTCAAGCCGATCGGCGAAGGCTTCGGCATCCTCGCGGCCGCCAACGCGACGCAAGGCACCGAGGCGGGCGCTCAACCGAACGTGCCGATCGCGCTCGGCGTGGCTGCGCGCACCGCACCGCTCGTCGAGCAGGCCGTCGCGCTCGACGATCCGCTCGGGCCGATCGCGGCGGCGCTGTCGATCGTCAAGCGCGACCGCGGCGCCAATGCCGCGCGCGAAATCTCCGAGCGCTCGATGCCGGGCGCCTGGCGGCGGCTTGGCGCTGTGCTCGGCGAACTCGACGAAGGCGGCGCGCGCGAGAAGATCAACGCAGCCGCGCGCTGGATGCGGGAGAACTACGGGCGGCCGATTTCGGTCGCGAAGGCGGCGCAGGTCGCCGCGATGAGCGAGCGCAGCTTTTTGCGCCGCTTCAAGTCGCAAATGGGGCTCACGCCATCCGAATATCTGCTCAGGGCGCGGCTCGATGCGAGCTGCCTGCTGCTCGTCGCGACCGATCTGCCCGTCGACAAGATCGCGCGCCGCTGCGGCGTCAGCAGCGGCGACGGTCTCGCGAAGATCTTCCGCAAGCGCCTGTCCATCTCGCCGACCGAATATCGCATTGCCGAGCGACGGCGCGCGAATCAGCGCTGAACCGACCGCAAACACCTGCCCCGCTCACACACTCACACGCTCACCTGCTCGCTCACCGTGAATCAGGCCGTCACGACTGCGACTCGAGCCCGCTCGGCAGCGCGCTGACGCGCCGGACTTCCGGCGATTCGAGCCAGCTCGGCGAACGCGCGCAATAGAGCACCATCGGCAAGGCGTCCTCGCCCCAAAAGATCTGCCCATTGAGGCGAAACATCGGCACGCCGAAGACGCCGAGCGCGACCGCGTCCTCGAAATTGCGCCGCAGGCGGGCCTTCGTATCCTCCTGCTCGATCAGCCGCTCGCCGTGCGGCACCCCCAACTGCCTGCATAGATCGGCGAAACCGTCGGGCGTCGACGGATCGCGCCCATCGCGCCAGATGAAGCGGAAGATCGCGCAGACGGTCGGGACATCGGCCTCGAGCGCGGCGGCCAACAAGAGCGGCTTTGTCGAATCGAACGGATGCACGGGCGGCATCTTGAACGGTATGCCGAGCTGCTCGGCGCGAAAGAGCGCGTGCCGGTAGACGAACACGCGCTTCGGCGCAACCTCGTTTGCCGGGCGTTGCCCCCAGTGCCGGTAGAGCGTGTAAAGCGACACGGGCACGAGCCCGAACGGCATGCTGGGCCACTTGTCGTGTTGCTCGAGCAGCAGGTACGAAAACGGCGAGACGAAATCGTAGAACCATAGCGGCGCGGCCGCATCGATGGTTTGGCTCATTGTGGCTCTCCTGATGCCCGTCGCGACGGCGCCGCGCCGGTGCCGCGGCTCGCCGTCGCCACCATCTTACGCGTCGGCGCCACGGCGCGGACCTAGGCGTCGCCCTCGCTTGCGTTCGTTACAGAACCGTAGCCGTAGGGGGCGGCGTGCGTTCGAGGCTTGCACCGCCATGTTCAGGACAGGGCACTAGGCCGCGCTCGTGGTCCTTTTCGCGAGGCGCGCGCGCACGAAGCCGATATGCTCGCGCAGAACATAGAACTGATCGGCGTACGCGAGCGGTATCTTGAGCCTGTTGACGGACTCCTCGATCCGGTCGAGCCTTTCGACGAGCTCGGCGCGCTCGCTTTCCGTCGTCTCGTTGAATGCCGCCCGCTCCAGCGCGATCAGCGCGCCGTACCAGCGATAGAGCCGCGACTTGACTCGCCACGCGTAGAGCGAAGGCACGAGCCTCAGGCCGGGAATCAGGACGACGACGATCGGCACCACCAGCACGATGAGACGATCGGCGAGGCTCGCGAGCCAGAACGGCAGTACGCGGTAAAGGAAGCTCTTGCCCGATTTGTAGTAACGCGCCGCGTCGTCGGAGAGCGGAAAATCGTGAACGAGCGGCGCGGGGAATTCGCCGGCCCGCTGCAACAGCGTGGCACCGCCGTTCACCTCGCGTGCCGCCTCGACGAGCAGATCCGAGAGCGCCGGATGCAGCGAGTCTCGCGCGATCAAGTCCACCGTCGGCGAGAGCGTATGCACGGTCGCGGGCGGCAGGTTCTTGCCGAGATCGAATGCGCCCATCGGCAAGGCGATGTTGGTCAGATAGGGGAAGCGGCGCGCGTAGGCTTCGGCCTGCACGAATGAAAAGAAGCGGATATGCGGCGTGCGCGTGAGCCGCGCCATGACGGGAAGCTGCACCGAATCGCCCGCGAAGAAGGCCGCGTCGATGGTGCCGGCCGTCAGTGCGCGCGCCGCTTCCTCGCCCGTCATGGGCAACAGCGTCGTCGTCCCGCCGGGCGTAATGCCGTTCGCCTTCAGAAGCACGAGCGCGAGCGCGCGAGCGCCACTCCCCTCGGGGCCGATCGCCAGCCGCTTGCCGGCAAACTCCGAGAGGAAGATGCGGCGCGGACCGTTGTAGAAAACGACTAGCGGCACGTAAGCAACGCTGCCGAGCGAAACGAGTCCCTCGGGCGGCGCGGGCGGACCGGACGCGGCAACCGGCGTCGCCGGTACCGCAGGCTGGGCCGACGCGGCCAGCGCCGGCGCCGATGGAGCTTCACCCGATGACGATGCCGCGGTGGCCGCGGACGATGATGCACCTGCAGCCGACGACGGGGTTGCCGCGTCCGAAGCCGTCGAGCCTCCGCCCGGCGCCGCCGCCGTCGCCCCGGAAGCCGCCGTGCTCGACGCGGCCTGGCCCGCCGACGCCCCGCTCGCCGAAACCGCGGAGAGCAGCCCGCTTTGGACGAAGCCGACATCGACAGGACTCGAGCGATCGGCGAGCCGCCGCAGATTCTGCAACGAGCCTTCGGAAGGCAGCACGACGAGCGTGATCCCGTTGCGCGCGAGGATCTGCTTATAGCGTTGCGCGGCGTTCCAGAACGAGCTGCCCGGCGGCCCCGAGGTCATCGTCAGTGTGCTCGGCGGCGCGGGCTGAATAAGACGAATCGCAATCCAGATGGCGGCCGCCGAGATGGCGAGGATCGGCCCGAACGAGACTGCGAGGTCGCGCCAGGAGATCGCGACGAAACGGGCAACGAGGCGCGGAGTACGTCGTGGAAGTTCGCGTGTCGGTCGCTTCATCGGGCGTCGTCGGATGATCGTGTCGGTCTGCGATTCTAGCGCTGACCGTAACTGGCCCCGGCGAACAGTTCCTTGAACTCGCGCGGCTGCGAACGCCAGTATTGCTTCGGCGCATGCACCCGCGCGCCGAGCTTGGCCGCGGCATGCCAGGGCCAGCGCGGATCGTAGAGCATCGCGCGCGCGAGCGACACGGCATCGGCCTCATGGTTCGCGATGATCGCCTCGGCCTGCTCGGGCTCCGTGATGAGGCCGACGGCGATCGTCGGCAACCCCACTTCGGCCTTGACGCGCTGCGCGTACGGGACCTGATAGCCAGGGCCCAGCTTGATGGCCTGCTCGGGCGATACGCCGCCCGTCGTCACATGGATCGCCGCGCAGCCGCGCGCCTTCAACGCGTTCGATAACGCGACCGTCCCATCGATGTCCCAGCCGCCCGGCACCCAGTCCGTCGCGGAGATGCGCGCCCAGACGGGCTTGTCGGCGGGAAAGGCGGCGCGCACCGCTTCGAACACTTCGATCGGGAAACGCATGCGGTTCTCGAGTCTGCCGCCGTACTCGTCGGTGCGGTGATTGGCGATCGGCGACAGAAATTGGTGCAGCAGATAGCCATGCGCGGCGTGGATCTCGATGCCGTCGATTCCGACGCGGGCCGCGCGCGCCGCCGCGGCGACGAAATCGTCGCGCACCTTGTCGAGTCCGGCTCGATCGAGCGCGATCGGCGGCTCTTCTTCCTTCGCATGCGGCACGGGCGAAGGCGCCACGGTCTTCCAGCCGTCGGGCGCTAGCGACGGAATCTGCGCGCCGCCCTCCCACGGGGCCCGGCTCGATGCCTTGCGGCCTGCGTGCGCGAGCTGGATGGCGACTTTGATCGGCGAATGCTCGCGCACAGCCTTCAACACGCGAGCGAGCGCGGCTTCGTTGTCGTCCGAATAGAGACCGAGGTCGGACGGCGTAATTCTGCCTTCGGGCGATACGGCGGTCGCCTCGATGATGAGAAGTCCCGCACCGGAGAGCGCGAGGTGCCCGAGATGAATCATGTGCCAGTCGCTCGCCGAGCCGGCCTCGGCGGAGTATTGGCACATCGGGGCGATGACGATGCGATTCGACAGCTCGAGCTGGCCGATCGCCAGCGACTCGAAAAGGCGGCTCATTGCGAAGGTTCCTGGCAAGACGAGTGAGCCGTCACCATAGCGCATCTGTAGAAGGCTTGCCCGTACGTCGCGCAGCCGGAGGCTGCCGAATCGACGTCCGCATTCGCCGTCCATCGCGCGCCCTTGCCGTGTCCGAACGGCGAAAATCTGATTTGCGCTTGTCGCAACGCAGCAAAACCGGTTCCATGAGAAAATGCCGCCTTTGCCGCGCCCCCGGGCGCCGCGCTATTTCCTACACGCGATGTCCGCCCCCTCCGCCCCTGCTTCTGCCCCTTCCGGCGCCGGCACGACCGGCCGCATTGTTGCCGTCGTCTTCTCGACGTTCGTCTGCTACCTGATCATCGGCATTCCGATGCCGGTGCTGCCCGGCTTCGTCAACGGCGAGCTCGGGTTCGGTTCGGTCCTCGCGGGGGCGGCGATCAGCCTGCAGTACGCCGCGACGCTCCTCTCGCGCGCGCAAGCGGGCCGCAGCGCCGATACGCGCGGTGCGAAGCGGACCGTACTGACGGGCCTCGCGGCCTGCGGGGCGAGCGGCGTGCTGCTGCTCGCCTCGATCGCATTGGCGCGATGGCCGCACGTGAGCCTCGCGATTCTTGCGCTCTCGCGCCTCGTGCTCGGCTTCGGCGAGAGCTTCGTCGGCACCGGCGCGATTCTCTGGGGCATCGGACGCGTCGGTCACGAGCACAACGCGCGCGTGATCTCGTGGAACGGCATTGCCACCTATGCCGGGGTTGCGATCGGCGCGCCGGCCGGCGCGACGCTCGCCCATGCATTCGGGCCATGGACGCTCGGCACCGTGACCATCGCGCTCGCGGGCATCGGCTACGCGCTCGCGCGCAAGGTCGCACGGGTGCCGCTCGTGCATGGAGAGCGAATGAGCTACGCGAGCGTCTTCGTGCGCGTCTTGCCGCACGGCATCGGGCTCGCGCTCGGTGCGGCAGGCTTCGGCGTCATCGCCACCTTCATCGCCCTCTACTTTGCGGCGCGCGGCTGGCCACACGCGGCGCTCGCGCTGACGCTCTTCGGGACGCTCTTCATCGGCGCGCGGCTGCTCTTCGCCAATTCGATCAAAACGTATGGCGGCTTTCGCGTGGCGGTCGCATCGCTTGCGGTCGAGTGCGTGGGTCTCGTGCTGCTCTGGCTCGCGCCGGCGCCTCATGCGGCGCTCGTGGGCGCCGGACTCACCGGATTCGGCTTCGCGCTCGTGTTCCCCTCGCTCGGCGTCGAAGCCGTTGACCTCGTGCCCGCGGCGAGCCGCGGCGCGGCGCTCGCGGCCTACTCCGTGTTCTTCGATCTTTCGCTCGGGGTGATGGGCCCGCTCGCAGGCTACGTTGCCGGCGAGTTCGGCTACGCGTCGGTCTTCTTCGTCGCGGCGCTGGCCGCGGCCGCGGCGGCGGTGCTCTCGACGAGCCTCTACCTGCGTGCCTCGCGCGAGGACTCGGCAGCCGCGGCTCTTTGATGTTCCTGTTCGGCCGGCCGGGCATCCCTCTGTCATACGACGTCTTATAAGAAAAGATCGAGATGCCGGCCGCACACGGGTAAACGCCTAATTTCCACCGATGGGCCACACGCTAGACTCTTTGCGCAGTGGTACGACGACGCATAAGAACCCACGGCGAATCGAGGAGATCCCCTTGCTTCGCCGACCATCGGAGGAGCATCAAATGGCCAAGAAAACCGGCAGCCGTCGTTCGGCCGCCCCTTCCTTCCAGTCCGGCGCCATGACGCGCCGCCAGTTCATCGGCATGACGGGCACGCTCGTGGGCGGCGCCATGCTCACCGGTCCGATCGGCGCGACGCGGGCATTCGCCGCCTCGAGCCCCGCGGCGGCGCGCGCGATGGACCTCATTTGGGGCGAACGCGGCGCCGCGGCCCAGATCGCCGCTTCCGTCGCTCACGTCGCGCACTCACTATTCCATGGGCGCGACTACGACGTCACCGCGTATGGCGCCCGCCCCTGCACGACAGTCGCGGCGACGTCGCCTTACACCAATACGGCGAAATCGCCCGTCAGCCCGGGCTCCGAGCTGACGAACGCACCGAACTCCTTCGATTCGCGGCCCGCGTTTCTTGCCGCCATCGATGCCTGCCACCGCGAAGGCGGCGGCCGCGTCGTCGTGCCGGCCGGCACCTGGTACTGCGCGGGGCCGATCGTCCTGCAAAGCAACGTCCGGTTCCACCTGAGCGCCAACTGCACGATCTATTTCAGCCCCGATCCGGCGGACTACGCGAAGGACGGCCCCGTTCCGTGCGGCGCCAACGGCAATCTCTACTACAGCCGATGGCAGGCGAACGACTGCCTCAACTTCGGCTCGCCCGTCTACGCGCGCGACGCGATCAACATTGCGCTGACGGGCGAAGGGCCGACATCGATCCTGAACGGCCAGGCCATGACACCGTTTGCGGGCAGCGGCAACAACAGCGTTTGCTGGTGGACCTACAAGGGATCGTCGGGCGCATACGGGGCCAGCGCGTCGGTGCCGAGCCAGGCCTTTGCGAACCCGAACAACGTCGATTTGCGCCTCGTCGCGCCCGGCATCTCGGACGCCCTCTACGCATTGCTGACTTCGCCGACGACGCCGTGGCAGCAAGACCAGAACTACCTGCCGGCGCTTTCCGAGGCAGGCGTGCCCGTCGAGCGGCGCATCTTCGGCCTCGGCCACTATCTGCGCCCCTGCATGGTCGAGTTCATCAATTGCCAGAACGTGCTGATGGCCGGCTACCAGACGCAGAACACGCCTTTCTGGCAACACCATCCGACGGCGAGCAAGAACGTCGTGTTCCGCGGCGTGACGACGAACAGCATCGGGCCGAACAACGACGGCTTCGATCCCGACGCATGTACGAACGTCCTCGTCGAGGACTGCACGTTCAATACGGGCGACGATTGCATCGCCATCAAGTCGGGCAAGGATCGCGACGCGGAGTACGGCCCGGCGCGGCGCCACCTGATCCGCAACTGCACGATGAACAGCGGCCACGGCGGCATCACGCTCGGCAGCGAAATGGGCGGCGGCGTGGAGCAGATCTATGCGACGAACCTTCAGATGCTGAACCAGAACTGGCAGACGAATCCGCTCAACATCGCGATCCGCGTGAAAACGAACATGAACCGCGGCGGCTACGTGAAGGATTTCCACGTGAAGGGCGTCACGCTGCCGAACGGTGTCAATCTGAAAGGCGGCGGCTATGGCAGCGCGATGCTTGCCGGCAGCCCGATCAACTCGACCGTGCCGCTCGGCGTGCTGACGGCGGCGGCCGGCAACCCGTCGGCCTCCCAAGGCGGCATCGTCACGTTCGATTGCGACTATCAGCCCGCGAACGACGCCGTGCGCACGCGCCCGCCCGTCGTGCAAAACGTCACGATCACGGACCTCAAGGCGAGCAATGTGACGCTGAACGGCGTGACGGCATCGTGTTTTCAGGCGATCGTCGCGCAGGGTCCGGTGGCGTTCGACTACAACGGCGCGCCGCCGACACCCACGGTCCAGCCGATCTCGGGCGTCACGATCAGCGATTGCGATTTCGGTACGCCTGTCGCTTCGGGCACGCCGACCTCGACCTCGCCCGGACCGATCTATGCGTTCAACGTCAACGCGATGACGCTATCGAATACCGTCATCGCCGGCACGACGTACAACACGACGATCACCGATCTTCGCTGAGAATCGTCCAAGTGCCGACGGTCGCCGCGCTATGCATCGAGCGCGGCGACCGTACCCGATGCACGACGCATGCGTCGCTCATGCATCGTTCCATGCATCGTTCACGCATAGGTATGCATAACCGCTAGACGTTATGACCTAATTCCTTTCTCTTCCTTGCGTTACGCCCGCCGAGGGTCCTACGATTAACGCCTCAGACGGCTTCTCAAGGAAGAGACTCATGTCGTCCTGGACACCCGATCCCACGTTCTATCCGTCCGCTCGCCTCGCCGCGGATGCGCCCAAGGAAAAGATCGCCTACGTCGCCAGCTTCGACCCGACGCGCAAGCAGCCCGACGAGCTGGCCGTGGTCGACGTCGATCCCGGCTCCCAGTATTACGGCAGCATCGTCAGCCGTGTGCCGATGCCGAATGTCGGCGACGAGCTTCACCATTTCGGCTGGAATGCGTGCAGCTCCTGCCTTTGCCCGAACGCCCCGCACCCGCATACCGAGCGCCGCTATCTCGTCGTGCCGGGCCTGCGCTCATCGCGCATTCATATCCTCGATACGAAGCCGGACCCGCGCAACCCCGCCATCGTCCGGGTCATCGAGCCGGCGGAGCTTGCCAGAAAGAGCGGCTACACCCGCCCGCACACCGTCCACTGCGGACCGCAGGGCATCTATGTCACGGCCCTCGCGAACGCCGAGGGGGAAGCGCCCGGCGGCGTGTTCCTGATGGATCATGAAAGCTTCGACGTTCGCGGCCGCTGGGAAATCGAGCGCGGACCGCAGGAGCTCGCGTACGACGCCTGGTGGCACCTCGGCTTCGATACGCTCGTCTCGAGCGAATGGGGGCTGCCCGCGACGTTCGAGAATGGTCTCGTGCCCGAAGTGCTGCTCGGCGGCAAGTACGGGCACCGGCTCCATTTCTGGGATTTGAACACGCGCAAGCACCGGCAAGTGCTCGACTTCGGCGAGGAAAACCAGCTCGTCTTCGAGCTGCGGCCCGCGCACGATCCGACCAGGGCGTATGGCTTCGTCAACTCCGTCATCAGTCTCAAGGATTTGTCGGCGTCGATCTGGACCTGGTACCGCGACGGCGGCAAGTGGGCCGCGCGCAAGATCATCGAGATCCCGGCCGAGCCCGCTGATCCCGCGCTCTTGCCGCCGATGTTGAAGGGCTTCGGCGCGGTGCCGCCGCTCATCACCGATATCGCCCTCTCGCTCGACGATCGCTATCTTTACGTCGCGTGCTGGGGCACGGGGGACATGCGCCGCTACGACGTCTCGGACCCGCAGCGGCCGGAGCTCGTCGGCAGTGTGCGCATCGGCGGCATCGCCGCGCGCGCGACGCATCCGCGCGCCGACGGCCGGCCGCTCAACGGCGGTCCGCAGATGGTGGAAGTCAGCCGCGACGGTCATCGCGTCTACTTCACGAATTCGCTCTACGGCGCGATCGACGAGCAGTTTTATCCCGACGGCATCGAAGGATGGATGGTGAAGCTCGATGCGGCGCCCGGCGGCGGGCTGGAATTCGACGCCGATTTCTATCTTGCCTGGCCCCGCACGCATCGTCCGCATCAGATCCGCCTGGAAGGCGGCGACGCGTCGTCCGATTCCTATTGCTATCCGTGAAGCGCCGGCGAATCCGGCATCGCGCGCAGCGAGTCATGCCATGAGCCTGCCGCCCGAAATCGCACCCGTCGCGACGAGCTGGGGCGCCGTGATCGGCAGCGGCATTTTTCATGGCGTCAATCCGGCGATGGGTTGGCTTTTCGCGACCGCGCTTGGCCTCCAACGCGGCAGCCGCGCGGCGCTCTTCGCCGCCCTGCCGCCGCTCGCGCTCGGGCACGCGTCATCGGTCTTCGTCGTGACTTCGTCCGCGCTCGCGTTCGAAACGCTATCGAAGGTGGCCCACCTCTCGATGGCGCTCGGCGCGCTGCTGATCGCCTGGGGCGTCTATCACTACGTTTATGGCCATCGCCATCGCGTGCCGATCGGCATGACGGCGGGCTTCGCCGGCCTTGCGCTTTGGTCCGCGGCGACCGCGACGCTGCACGGCGCCGGCCTCATGCTGATTCCGGCGCTGATGCCGCTTTGCATCGCGGGTGGATCGGCCGCGCTGGCCGGAACGGTCGGTCCGCTCGGCGCGATGGGACCGCTGCTCGCGGTGACGCTGGTCCATACGGCCGTTGCGTCGGCAACGAGCGCGGCCATCGCGTACGCAGCCTATGAATACGTCGGGCTCGGCATCCTCCGGCGCGGCTGGATCAATTTCGACTGGCTCTGGTCCGGCGCACTCGTCGCGGCCGGTGCATGGCTCGTCGGATTCGGCTGAGGCGCGACGGCGGCTCAGGACGCATCGCCGAGCCCGGCCTGCTCGGGCGACGCTCCGCACATCGCCTTCAGCAGCGCCGCCTCGCGCTCGTGGACTTCGACCGGAAAGGCCTCGGCGCCCGCATAGGCAAGATAGCGCGCACGGTGCTGACCATTGCGGAACGTCACGACACCCTCGTGCTCGATTCCGAGCCAGCCGAGCAGACCGGGGGCGCGACGCGAAACGATCGTGACGTACGGCATCGCCGGTATCCGCTCGCTGTCCGGATCGAGGAACTCGCGGATGCCCCGCTTTTTCCCGGCGTGCCAATCGCCGACGGGCGGCAGCACGTAGTCGGTATCGTCGCGATCGGCGCATTGCAGTAGCTTCGCCGCATCGACGAGAACGACGCAATGGCGCGTGTCGTCTTCGTCGCCGAACACGCGTTTCAGACGGACGTAATCGTAGTAGCGATGTTCGCGCAGGGGAACGATCCATACCGGCTCCGAGCCGGCCGCGGACGCCTGAGCGACCGCAGAGGGAAACGTAGACGTGGTCATGACGAGTTTCTTATCGTAGAGCGCGCATCAAGCGCCGCGCGTCCGGCGACCCACCGGCTCGAGGCGCAAACGAAGCGCGACAGCGTGCCGAGCCATGATGACACGATCGTGACATGCTCGTCCTCGACGACGAGCGAGTGCGCCGGGCAAATCAAGGAGACTGCCGTGAATGCCGAGCAATCCGTGAATGTCGAACCGTTCGGCGAGCACGTCCGCATCGAGCCTGACGGCCCTGTTGCAACAATCGTGCTCGATCGTCGACATCGCCGCAATGCCGTCGACGGGCCGACGGCCACGGCGCTCGCCGCCGCTTTCGAACGCTTCGAGAGCGAGCCGGTCTGGCGCGTGGCCGTTCTTGTCGGCGCGGGCGGTACTTTTTGCGCGGGCGCCGACCTGAGCGCGATGCATGACGAAGCGCGCCGCAATGCCGTGCGAGCCGACGGCGGCGGCCCCGGGCCGATGGGCCCGACGCGGATGATGTTGACGAAACCCGTGATTGCCGCGATCGCCGGTTTTGCCGTGGCGGGCGGGCTCGAGCTCGCGGCGCTCTGCGATTTGCGCGTCGTCGAGGAAGACGCGGTCCTCGGCGTGTTTTGCCGCCGCTTCGGCGTGCCGCTCATCGACGGCGGCACGATTCGCCTGCCACGGCTGATCGGCTTGTCGCGCGCGCTCGATCTGATCTTGACGGGGCGCGCCGTCGATGCGAACGAGGCGCTCGCCATCGGCCTCGCCAACCGTGTGGTGCCGCGCGGCGCCTCGCGCCAGGCGGCGCAAGCGCTGGCGAGGGAGCTTGCCGCGTTTCCGCAGCAAGCGCTGCTGGCCGATCGCCGCTCCGCATGGGAAACGAGCGCGCTCGACGACCTCGCCGAAGCGCTGCGCCGCGAAGGCGCGGGCGGTTACCGGGCGCTCCTCGAAGAAGGGCTCGCGGGCGCCGCGCGCTTCGCCGCCGGCGCGGGACGTCACGGCGCGCCGACCGGTGCCGGGACGCCTCAGTGAAGCGGCGATGAAGCCGCGAAGCCGGGCGGGGGCGCTCCCGGCGGACGGCAAGGCGCCCCCAACGTAAACCCGGATAGGGCGCGGCAGCCAATATCGATATAAGTATCGGGTCGAAGCCGACAACGCCCAGGCTGCTACCATCACCGCTATGCAGCCATCCGACCCCTCCATGATCCCGCCGACGATTCCTTCGCTGCTCGAGCACGCTGCCGCCCACCCTTTCCTGCACGAGCACCTGGCATGCGATGCGGGCGCTCCATCGGCCCTCGCGCACGCGAACTTCCACGGCATGCGGATCGAAAGCGGCTATCAGCCGATCTTCGACGTCAGCATGAGCGGTATCCAGACGCTATGGTCCGCGCCCGAAAGCGCCGACCGCTTCGGCGACGAGCTCGGGTTCCAGGCGCTCACGCTCTCACCGGGCGGCATGCCGTTCGATCGGTTCGAATCGATCGAGGACAGCCAGGAACTCGTTGCGCTGGACCGTCTCGCGCGCACGTTGCACGCGATCAACTTCTTCGGCGCGCAGCAACACGGCCTGTTGTTCCTGCGCGTGCACGAGCGTCTGCTGAAGAGCGTGAAGTATGACCACGGCCAGCATTTTTCGTCGGTGCTGATTTCGCTCGGCCTCAATCCATCGCGCATCGTCATCGAGTTGCCGAGCGCGGCCGTCGCGCATCGGACGTTCGCCGGCTATCTGGCGAAGAGCTACCAGCGCCATGGCTTCAAGGTGGCGGGCAACTTGCCGAACGCCGGTCACATCATGACGGTATCGGACATGGTGCGCCTCGATTTCCTGAAGATCGACGGCGCCGCCGTGCTGAGGGATTCGATGGCCAAGCCGCTCATCGCCTACGCGAACCGCCTTCACATTCCGCTGATCTTCGACCGTGTGGCGACCGAGGCGCAGTTCGACTCGCTGCAGCAATTCGGCGCGCGTTTCGTGCAAGGACCGCTGTTCGAGCCGCACGGCCCGGCCAAGCCCCGCGACCGCGTCGACTAGCCGGCACCGGGCGCGCCGCAGCGGTGCGCTCGTTCGAGCGCTCGCCGACCGGGCGAGCCGCGACTGCTACACTCGGACATTGCCCGGCCATACGAGCGCGAGCCAGCGTCGCATCGCCAGGCGCGCACGCGAATCAGGAGGAAACGATGGCCGACGTCGCCCGGTTTCATTGGGACGATCCGCTGCTCCTTAACGAGCAGTTGACCGAAGAGGAACGCATGGTGCGCGATGCCGCGCATGCCTATGCCAACGACAAACTGCAGCCGCGCGTGACGGAAGCATTCCGCCACGAGCGCACCGACCCGGCGATTTTCCGGGAGATGGGCGAGCTCGGTCTGCTTGGTCCGACGATCCCGGCGGAGTATGGCGGAGCGGGCCTGAACTATGTCAGCTATGGCCTGATCGCGCGTGAAGTCGAGCGAGTCGATTCCGGCTATCGATCGATGATGTCGGTGCAGTCGTCGCTCGTCATGGTGCCGATCTTCGAGTTCGGCTCCGACGCCCAAAAGGCCAAGTACCTGCCGAAGCTCGCGACGGGTGAATGGATCGGCTGCTTCGGCCTCACGGAACCGAACCACGGCTCCGATCCGGGCAGCATGGTGACACGCGCGCGCAAGGTCGAAGGGGGCTATGCGCTTTCGGGCGCGAAGATGTGGATCACGAACTCGCCCATCGCCGACGTCTTCGTCGTGTGGGCGAAGCTGGAAGAGAACGGCGAAGACGCGATTCGCGGCTTCATTCTCGAAAAGGGATGGAAAGGCCTCAGCGCGCCGGCTATCCACGGCAAGGTCGGCCTGCGCGCTTCGATCACGGGCGAGATCGTCCTCGACGACGTCTTCGTTCCGCAAGAGAACCTGCTGCCGAACGTGAGCGGGCTCAGGGGCCCGTTCACCTGCCTGAATTCGGCGCGCTACGGAATCGCCTGGGGTGCGCTCGGCGCGGCGGAATCATGCTGGCATACGGCGCGTCAATACGTGCTCGACCGCAAGCAGTTCGGCCGCCCGCTCGCCGCGAACCAGCTGATCCAGAAAAAGCTGGCCGACATGCAGACCGAAATCACGCTCGGCCTGCAAGGCGTGCTGCGGCTCGGGCGCATGAAGGACGAAGGCACCGCCGCGACGGAGATCACGTCGATCATGAAGCGCAACTCCTGCGGCAAGGCACTCGATATCGCACGTCTCGCCCGCGACATGCTCGGCGGCAACGGCATTTCCGATGAATTCGGCGTCGCCCGGCATCTCGTCAACCTCGAAGTCGTCAATACCTACGAAGGGACCCACGACATTCACGCGCTGATTCTCGGTCGGGCGCAAACAGGCATTCAGGCGTTCTTCTGAGCCCCGCCGCCCGTCGGGTTTGTACGGACATTGTAATTTCGCCCGAGGCCAGCGAGCGTTCGCCGCCCTCCGAAGTTTGCGGCGTCTGACGGGGCATGGCCGAGATGCGCCGCGCCGGCAATCTCAGGAACGGTTTCTGCATCCGCCATCAATGTGGCCTATGGCGGATGCTCGCCGGCTGTCCTATCTTTGGTAGCATGCTCGCGTGGA
This sequence comes from Trinickia symbiotica, assembly GCF_003028655.1. Taxonomy (GTDB): domain Bacteria; phylum Pseudomonadota; class Gammaproteobacteria; order Burkholderiales; family Burkholderiaceae; genus Trinickia; species Trinickia symbiotica_A. Next base: position 364,600 of record NZ_PYUC01000004.1, on the reverse strand, counting down.
CGAAAACTAGGGGGCTCTAATGTCAGAAGTCAACAAGGAGAGATTAATGTCCGATATCAGAAACGTCCTCGCCGATGCCGAGGATCTCTTGAAGCAGGCCGCGAGCGCCACCGGCGAACGGGCGTCCGAGCTGCGCGAAACGGCGCTGAGCCGGCTCAAACAGGCCAGGGAGAAAGCCGCCGACGTGCAGGTCGTCGTGGTCGAGAAAGGGAAGAAGGCGGTCCGCGCGACAGACGACTACGTCCACGAGCACCCCTGGGCAGCGGTCGGCATCGCAGCGGGTATCGGCGTGCTCGTCGGGCTTCTGATCAATCGCAAGTAAATCGTGCTTGCTCGTGCTTGCGAAAGCCGCGAGGCGGGGCCTGCCCGGCTTCGTTCCCGCGTCGCGCGCGCCCGATCGTCCCGCGGACGGCCGCCGGGCCGGACGGGCAGCCATCGGCATTCGCTGACCGTCAAGCGCTGATCCCCTACCCCCATGCCAAACGACAACCCATCGACGCATGCTTCTCATGAGCATGGGCCATTGCGCCGCATGCTGAGCTCCATCGTCTCGCTGATGCATACGAGACTGGAGCTGATCGGGATCGAGCTCGCCGAGGAGCGCGACAAGCTCATCGCCGTCCTCTTTCTTGGACTGGCCGCAGCCATTTTCGCCATGATGGCGCTGATCAGCCTGACCGCGCTGATCGCGGTCGCGTTCTGGGATACCTATCGTTTGCAGGTGCTGGGCGCCATCACGGTCGTGTACGGCATCGGCGCGCTCATCTGCGCGCTCAAGGTGCGTAGTGGCCTGCATGACGCGCCGATCGTGTTCCAGGCCACGCTGCACGAATTCGAGAAGGACCGCGACATGTTTCGCGAGCCCTGACGCGGGCGAACCCGCAGCCCTTGCCGAAACCAAGACGCGCACGCCATGAGCCAAGTCACCTCGCCCAATGCGGAACACCGCCGGCACTCGCCGGTTCGAGAATCGCACACGCCGCAATTGCGGACCGTGCGCAAGGAGTTGCTGCTCTTGCGCGCCGAGGTGGAACGCAGCGAATTCGTCCGCGCTCGCGCCGAGTTGCACGCGAAGCTCGAGCGCTTTGGCTGGCTCAAACTGCTGTTGCCGCGTTTCGGGAGCGCCAAAACGAAAGCGTCGGGCAAAGGTTTCAGCGCCACGCTCAGCGACCTGGTGAGCCATCCGCTCGTTGGAACGCTCGTCTCGATGCTCGTAGCCAAGCCGCTTCGGTCGAAGCTCTCGGCGGGCACGAAGCCGTTGCTCAAATGGGGCGCGCTCGGCGCGGCGGCATGGACCGGGTATCGGCTGCTCAGCCGGACCATCCGGCAGAAGGCCGACAAAGCCGAAGCCGAAGGCGAACAAGCGAGCAGTTGATCGCCCTGTTACCTCGCCGACCAACAATCGCCATCGCGCGGCGCCTGCATCGCCGCCGTGCGGTTCGACCGCCTCCCCGTCGAGTCGAGCACGAAAACACCGCACGCGTCGTCGCCCATGGGTCCGGATGCGACGGGCTCCGCCTCGATGACGTAGCCGCCCGTTAATAGGCCGCCGCCGGGCAGCACGTGCAAACGATAGACGGCGCCGCCTTGCGAAGGCGATTGATCCAGACCAGCCGGCAGCGATTCCCCTCTTTTCCCGGCGCGGAGCCCGCCATTCGCTTCGAGAAGCTGCGCGGCCTGGTAGAGCGCCGTCACGACGGCAATCCAGTGCCCGCGAGCGGTATGGCGGACGTAAGTGGGCACGGCATAAGCGGCCATCAGCGCCACGATTGCGAGCGCGATGACGAGTTCCAGCAACGAAAATGCTGACGTGCGCCGCCTCGCGACGGCTGCGCCCGCAGCACGCTCTGTACATGCGCGCACGCTCAGGGCCTCTCGACGATTCGCCGCCAGCGGCGCTCCTCGGTACCGCGCTCGCGGACGACGATGAGTTGCAACCACGCCTCGGAGATCGGGTCGGCGCCGAATCCTCTGGCCGTCACCCAGTGCGCCCGCGCATGCGGCCGTCGCGGCACCTGCCCGCTTTCGATCACGCATTGCGGCGGCCGCGCGGAACCCGGCCATTCCGGCACCGGCGCGAAAGCGGCGGAACTCTCGAATACGCCGCTCTGCCGCCACCTCACAGGTTCACCCGCGACGTGCGGCAACACCGGCGCCAAGCCGGCGTCGAGCGCTCGTAAGCATAGCGAGAGCGCGGCGTCCGCGGCATTCGCCGCGCGCAGGTGATCCTCGAAGTTGGCGGCGCCCCGCACGGCGGCGATCGACGCGTTGAACGACGCAACCGATACAGCGAGCATTGCGGAAGCCAGCAACAGCACGGCGGGCAGCGCCGCGCCACGATATTCACGCCGGCTTCCGCGGGGACGCGGTGGCGAGCGGCGATCTTTCCGCAAGCGCCCTCCCGTGGATGTCATCTCAATCATGAGCGTCTCCGTCAACGTTCGTTGTTACGGACGGCGACGCGTCGTGAGAACACCGCCCGTGCGCGCCTGTCCCGAGCCGGTTCCGAAAGGCCTTCGCAGTCGACGTAGTCACGCCGCGCCACGATCCGCGCACCTCGGACGACGACGCACAGGTCGACGGCAACGACGTCGGACCATTCGTGCGCGGCGATCGACCACGCCCTCACCGACGCACTCGCGCCGCGCAACCAGTAGCGCATGCTCAAGCGTTCGATGCCGGCCACGATCGGCTGTTTGCCGGTTTGGGCGCGATCGGTGACGCCGGCCGATGGTCGCCCGCCTCCGTTGCCACGACAGTAAAGCTGTGGCTCCCCGCGATCGTCCGGGCTCGCGTAGAACGTATTGACGACGAGAGCCTGCGCGCGGGCCGCGCCGATACCATGCCCGAGACAGTCGGTTGCCCGCGATGTCGCGGTTTTCCAGGTCGAGACGCCATCGTCGACATACCTGACGACGATCGAATCGGATACGCCTCGAAGCCGGTTGCAACCGCTCGGACCTGCGTCGACCGAGGGAACGCCGTAGTCGCAGCCGAACACGCCGAGCTGCGGACCGCGGGGATGACCGTGATCGGCGGCGCCACCGCCGCTCGAAGCGAGGGGCGCGAAGCCGGCCATTTCGATCTGTTGGCCCAGCAGGACTAGGGCGGTCATTCCCGCGTCGCGCATCGATGCCATGTCCTCCGCCAGCATCGAGGCTTCGCGTTGCGTCCGATAAAGCAACGCCGCGACGCCGACAACCAGCGTACCGAGCGCCGTCGCGATCAACAGTTCGAGAAGCGTGTGGCCGCAACGGCGCATCGGCGACGCGCTGCACGTTCGCAATCTGCGCATGACGGGTCTACCTGACGAATGGAACGGCAGAACAAGCCGCGCTGGGTCGCCCACGTTCGCTTCCGATCGCGCAATCGATGCGAGCCGATGGCGCCCGGCTCGAAGGCGAATCGAGCGGTTCCGCCCATCCCACGACCGCGAGCGCTATGCCGGGCGCGTGATCCACGATCGAAACGTGCGCTTGGGGCAAAGCGGCTGCGGCCACCGCTTGCCAATGCGGCAATGCATGCGAGCCGGACGACGGATCGCGCATCGCCGCGGCGATCGACGCAGCAATCATCGTCGCCTCTTCGCGCCGGGCCGCCGCCCGCTCCGCTTGACCGACGCGCAGTTGGCTCGCCACCGCGGCCGCGATGGTGATGGCGACAAGCGCGAGTGCAACGAGCACTTCGAGCAACGATCCGCCTTCCGGGGTGCCCCGAAAAGCACGCCAGCGCCGATGTGCCACGAAAAAATCGCCGGGGCGGACCGAAATCCCCTCGCCGAATCGACGGGCCGACAACGCGCGATTGCTCATGCCCTCTCCTTGCAAGCACCCTCGGCCACGCGGGCCCGCCCTCCGGCCGCAATGACAACGCAGCGGCGCCGATCGCGGCCGCCCGCAACCGGGGCGATGCTCGCAGGCCCGACCTCGAAACTGCGAAAGCCGCCGATGACCTGACCGGCCGGCGGCGTGAACCGGATATCCGCCGCGCCGCCCCGGATGAGGACGTCGGCGGCCGGTAACTGTCTGCGCGCGGGGATTGGACCGGCAGGGCCATTCACGACGACCGACCATCCTCCCGACCAATCGACAGCCACCGCGTCATGAATGCCGGGCGCGGCGATGCATCGGCTTCGGGAGTCGACAAGGCAGACGGCCACCGGCAGGCCGCGACGAACGGATTCGCTCCTCGCATAGGCGAGGCTCGACAGCAACGCTTGCACGCCCGCATCGACACGGTCTCGCGTGCGCCACGCAACGAACGACGGCGTCGCCATCGTCGTCAGTACCGCAACGATCCCGCCCGCGACGGCCAATTCAAATAGCGTGAAGCCGGCGCATCGCCTGACGTATCGGCCTTGCGCAATTCGGTGCCTCGATTTCGACCGCATGACGATCTCCCGTGATTCGATGCGAGCAATCTAACGGGCGGAAGACACGCCCGCCATTGGCCGTTCGGCCGACTGGCGGGCACGCGAGACGGTCGCGACAATGCCGCGTCAGATCGACGTTCGACTGCTATCGGTACGGAGGAAAGGCAATGAGAGGATGCGGAAACTCAGCGCTTGCGCGGAGGCTTGGCAGGGGCGGCGCGGCGAAACTCCTCGATCACGTCCTCGAATTCGGACACGTCTTCGAAGCGCCGGTAGACAGAAGCGAAGCGGACATAAGCGATCGTGTCGAGCTGGCGCAATTCCTCCATCACGAGCTCGCCGAGCCGCTCGCTACGCACTTCGCGCTCTCCGCTTCCGAGCAATTGATATTCGACGCGGGCGACCGCCGCATCGATCGCCTCGGCAGCCACCGGGCGCTTTCTGAGCGCCAGCTGCATACTCGCGGCGATCTTGCGGCGGTCGAACTCGGTGCGGCTGCCATCCTTTTTGACGACCGCCGGCAACATGAGCTCGACCCGCTCGTACGTCGTAAAGCGCTTGTCGCAGGCCGGGCAACGGCGCCGGCGGCGAATGGCCGCGCCGTCCTCGGCCACGCGCGAATCGACGACGTGCGTGTCTTCGTGCCGGCAGAAAGGGCAGCGCATCGCGGCTCAGCGATAGACGGGAAAACGCTTGGTCAACTCGGCGACTTGAGCGCGCACGCGCTCGATCGTCGCTGCGTCTTCCGGGCTTTCGAGCACATCGGCGATCAGGTTGCCCACCTCGGCGGCCTCGTTCGTGCCGAATCCGCGCGTCGTCATCGCCGGCGAGCCGAGGCGAATGCCGCTCGTCACGAACGGCTTTTCCGGATCGTTCGGAATCGCGTTCTTGTTGACCGTGATGTGAGCCGCGCCGAGCGCCGCCTCGGCCGCCTTGCCCGTGATTCGCTTTGCGCGCAGATCGACGAGCATCACATGGCTTTCCGTGCGTCCCGAAACGATCCGCAAGCCGCGCTTCACGAGCGTTTCCGCGAGCACGCGCGCATTCTCGACCACCTGCTGCTGGTAGGCCTTGAATTCGGGCGACATCGCCTCCTTGAAGGCGACAGCCTTTGCCGCGATCACGTGCATGAGGGGACCGCCCTGGATGCCCGGGAAAATCGCCGAGTTGATCGCCTTTTCGTACTCGCCCTTCATCAGGATCACGCCGCCGCGCGGGCCACGCAGGCTCTTGTGCGTCGTCGTGGTGACGAAGTCCGCGTGCGGGACGGGATTCGGATAGACGCCCGCCGCGATGAGCCCCGCATAGTGGGCCATGTCGACCATCAAATAGGCGCCGACGGACTTCGCGATCGCGGCGAGACGCTCGAAGTCGATGCGCAGCGAAAACGCCGAGGCGCCGGCGATGATGAGCTTCGGCTTTTGCTCCTCGGCAAGCTTCGCGGCGGCTTCGTAGTCGATGTCTTCGGCCTCGTTGAGACCGTAGCTGACGACGTTGAACCACTTGCCCGACATGTTGACGGGCGAGCCGTGCGTCAGGTGTCCGCCGTGCGCGAGGCTCATGCCCATGATCGTGTCGCCGGGCTTGAGCATCGCAAAGAAGACGCCCTGATTGGCCTGCGATCCGGAGTTCGGCTGCACGTTTGCCGCCTCGGCACCGAAGATCGCTTTCACGCGGTCGATGGCGAGCTGTTCGACCACATCCACATATTCGCAGCCGCCGTAATAGCGCTTGCCGGGATAGCCTTCGGCGTACTTGTTCGTCAGCTGCGAACCCTGCGCGGCCATGACGGCCGGGCTCGTGTAGTTCTCCGAGGCGATCAGTTCGATGTGGTCTTCCTGACGCCGGTTTTCCTGTTCGATCGCTTGCCAGATTTCGGGATCGATGGCGGCGATGGTGCTTTGGGCTCTGTCAAACATACGGATTCCGTTAAGGGTTTACAGGTTGGCCGGATCGCGCGCGGAAATTGCGGCGCCGTCGTTCGCTATCGATCGGGGTCAGCCTTTCAAGGCCTGCTCCGGTCGCATGCACGGCTGCGTCCATTGCGCAACCGCGACGGCGGTGCCAGTCCTGGCATGGCGGAAGGTCCGTTACCCGGGCGAGGCAACCGCCGGCGGCGCGAACGATCGCGCGCGACACTCGGCTGCCCAGGCGAACGGCAAAACGGCACCTTGCGCTTCACGGTGGGTCGCTCCACCTTGACCCCGAAGGGTGTTATCGCCAGTCACGCAAGGGTTGAGCGCGTTAGTTTATTGGAAGCGCAGTCAATAGGCAATTCGGGCGCGCGCGGCCCGCGCGAAGCGGATTCGCACAGCCGGCCCACGGCGTTTTGGGGCCGCTCGCCTCGCGAAAATCCGGGCACGGTTATCATCGGCAGGTTTCCAACCGTGAGTCGGCATGTCCTCGGCGCACTGCCACATCGCGCACGCATGCCGAGCATTCATCCACCAGGAGCAGCAATGATCGTATTCGTTACGGGGGCGTCGGCCGGCTTCGGCGCGGCCATCGCCCGCACGTTCGTCAAGGGCGGCCACCGCGTGATCGCCACGGCCCGTCGGCTCGAGCGCCTCGAGGCGCTCGCGGGCGAACTCGGTCCCAACCTTTTGCCGTTCGAGCTCGACGTGCGCGATCGCGCCGCGGTCGAAGCCATACCGGGCCGCCTGCCGGCCGAGTTCGCCGGCATCGACGTGCTCGTCAACAACGCGGGTCTCGCGCTCGGGCTCGAGCCGGCGCAACGCGCGAATCTCGACGACTGGTACCAGATGATCGAGACGAACTGCGCGGGCCTCGTCACCGTCACGCGCACGCTGCTGCCGGGCATGGTCGAGCGAAACAAAGGCCACATCTTCAATCTGGGCTCGGTGGCAGGCACCTACCCGTACGCGGGCGGCAACGTCTACGGCGCGACCAAGGCGTTCGTGCGCCAGTTCAGCCTCAACTTGCGCGCGGACCTCGCCGGCACGGCGCTGCGCGTCACCGACGTCGAGCCCGGCTTGTGCGGCGGCACCGAGTTCTCGAACGTGCGCTTCAAGGGCGACGACGAAAAGGCTGCCGGCGTCTACCGCAACGTGGAGCCGCTGACGGCCGAGGACATCGCCGACTCGATCTACTGGATCGCCACGCGTCCCGCACACGTCAACGTCAATACGATCGAGCTGATGCCGGTCGCCCAGGCGTTCGCGGGACTCTCGATCCATCGGGGCTGAAGCCGGGTCGTGCGTTTTCCGCAAGTCGTTTTTTCGGAATGCCGCGCAGGTTCCGGTAAAATGCACGCATGAACATGCCTACCAGCCGCCCGAAGGCAGAACTCGGCTTCAGCTGGCCGGTTCGCGTTTACTACGAAGATACCGATGCGGGCGGCATCGTCTTCTACGCGAATTACTTGAAATACTTCGAACGCGCCCGCACCGAATGGCTGCGGGCTTGTGGCATCGATATACGCCGTCTCGACGAAGAGGCGGGCCTCATCTTCGTGGTTCGGCGCACGGCTGTCGAATACATGGCGCCGGCGCGGCACGACGACCTGGTGACGATCGTGAGCCGGATCGAGCGAATCGGCCGCGCGAGCGTGGATTTCATGCAGGAAGCGTGGCGCGGCGTCGACCTGCTGGCAACGGGGTCGATCCGCGTGGCCTGCGTCGCGCGAGCGGCGTTCAAGCCGGCCGCCTTTCCCCCCGCCGTGCTGGACGCGCTGCGCCACGGCCCGGCCGCTACCGATACAGACTTGTCAACGGCAAATGCATAAATTCCGTTGAGTCTACGTCGATGAATGAACTTGTATTGCCCACGTCAGGACAAAAGACGGTTCGGCGCCCGGGCGCCGATCCTTTCAACTCCCCGACTACGACTCTCATAGCCCTTGCAGCGAAACGCGTCCGCGAGGACGCACCAGCAAAACATTTATGAACAACGCACAAGATTTATCGATCGTTTCACTCGTTCTGAATGCCAGCGTGCTTGCACAGGCGGTCATGGGGCTCCTGCTGCTGCTGTCGCTGATGTCGTGGACTTTCATCTTCCGCAAGTGGTTCGCGATCCGGCGCGCACGAGGACAGACGGAGCGGTTCGAGCGCGACTTCTGGTCGGGCGGGGATTTGCACGCGCTCTATCAAAGCGCGGCGAACAATCGGCACACGATCGGCGCGCTGGAGCGGATCTTCGAATCGGGCATGCGCGAGTTTCTGAAAGCCAAGGAAAAGCGGATCGCCGATGCCGGCGCGATTCTCGATGGCGCGCGCCGGGCGATGCGCGCCGCGTTTCAGCGCGAGATGGACGTGCTCGAGGCCAACCTCGCGTTTCTCGCTTCGGTGGGCTCGGTGAGCCCCTATATCGGTCTGTTCGGCACCGTCTGGGGGATCATGAATGCGTTTCGGGGTCTCGCCAATGTCCAGCAGGCGACGCTCGCGAACGTGGCGCCCGGAATCGCTGAAGCGCTGACGGCAACGGCGATCGGCCTTTTTGCCGCGATTCCGGCTGTCGTGGCCTATAACCGTTACGCGCACGACATCGATCGCCTCGCGATCCGCTTCGAAACGTTCATCGAAGAGTTCTCGAACATCTTGCAGCGCCAGGCGCATTAAGGGGTACGCGATGGCCGGCTCCATCAATCGATCCAGCATGCGCGGCGGGCGTTCGCGCCGCGCGATGGCCGACATCAACGTCGTGCCGTATATCGACGTCATGCTGGTGCTGCTCGTGATCTTCATGGTCACGGCACCGCTCGTCGCGCCGTCGATCGTGAACCTGCCGACCGTCGGCGGCGCGGCGCCGCAACAGCAGACGCCGCCCGTCATCGTCAATATCCGCGCGGACGGCAAGATGAGCGTACGCTACAAGGATAACGACGGCGCGACTCAGCAGGAGGAAATGACCCGCTTGGACCTCGACAGCTTCGTGACCGACCGGGAGGCCTCGCATCCCGATCAGCCGGTCGTGATAGCGGCCGATAAAACCGTGCAGTATGAGACGGTGATGAATGTGATGTCCGATTTGAAGGCGCGCGGCGTCAAACGTGTGGGGCTGCTCGTCAAATCGCAATGAACCGCAGGAAGTCCAACTATCCGTTGCAGCCGCCCCGCGAGCGCGGGACGTGGCGCGCGTTTGCGCTCGCGCTGCTGATGCACGTGCTGCTCGGGCTCTTTCTCTACCACGGCATCCACTGGCAAAACAGCACGCCGGCCGGCGCCGAGGCGGAGCTCTGGACCGAAACGCCGCAGCAGTCCACGCCGCGCCCCGCTCCTCCGCCGCCCGCGCGCGTCGCACCGGCGCCGCCTGTCGATCAGGAGCAGGCCGACATCGCATTGCAAGAGAAGAAGCGTAAGGAGCAGGAGGCCGCGGCGCGCGCCGCTCAGCTCGCCGAGCAGCAGCGCCAGCAGCAGCTCGCCGAACAGGAAGCGGAGGCCAAGCGCCAACGTCAGCTGGCGCAGCAGCAAGCCGAGCTCGCCGCTCAGAAAGCCGCCGCCGAGAAGCTCAAGCAGCAGCAACAGGCCGAAAAACTGAAACAGCAGCAGCTTGCCGAGCAGCAGAAGAAGCTCGAAGCGCAGAAGCTCGAGCAGCAGAAGCAGGAGCAACTCAAGCAACAGCAACTCGCCGAGCAGAAGAAGGCGGAGGCCGAGAAGGCCGCCAAGGCAAAAGCCGAGCAGTTGGCGAAGCAAAAGCAGCTCGATCAGGAACGACGGGCCCGGCTTGCGCAGCTGCAAGGGCTGGCCGGCGAGAGCGAGACGGGCAACGGCCTCGCGAAGAGCGGTAACGGCACCGGCTCGGGCGGTACGGCGACGTCGCCCGGGTATGCGGACAAGGTCCGCCGCCGCGTGCGGCCGAACATCGTCTGGGCCGGCGATACGCAAGGCCTCGAGACGGTGATTGCGGTGCGTTGCTCGCCGACGGGTACGCTGCTGTCCGCGAGCGTCCAGCGCGGCAGCGGCAATTCGCAGTGGGACGAGGCCGCGCTGCGCGCCGTCCAGAAGTCCGACCCGATGCCGCTCGACGACAACGGGCGGACGCCGGCCAGCTTCACGATCACGATGCGGCCGGCCGGCTGAGCGGAAGCGCGGACTCGGGGACATGGATAGCCGGACGGCGACGCATCGAAGCGCCTTCCTCCAACGGAGGAACGAAACGTGCGTTTGCTAGTCTCTTTTCAGTTGTGACAATTCTTGGTCTTTTGGGAAATCCGGCATGAGTTTGATGACGAAGCGAGGCTTGAGGACATTGTTGGCATCTTGCCTGATCGCGGCGGGCAGCGCCGCCCATGCGCAGCTGAACGTTCTCGTGACAGGCGTGGGCTCCACGCAATTTCCGATTGCGACCGCGAACTTCGCCCACGAAGCGAGCTCGCCGCAGCAGATCAGCCAGATCGTCCGTGACGATCTGAAGCGCAGCGGCAAGTTCACGAATATCGACGCCGGCAGCACGCCCGTCGCCGAAACCGATTCCGTCGACCTCGGCGCCTGGAAGGCGAAGGGTGCCGACGCGTTCGTCGACGGCAGCGTGACGCCGCTCGCCAACGGGCAATACCAGATCCGGTTCCGGCTCTACGACACCGTCAAGCAGCAAAACCTGGGCGGCCTGGAGCTCACCACGCCGGCCAGCGGCCTGCGCATGACGGCGCACAAGGTGGCCGATTACATCTACGAGAAGCTGCTCGGCACGCGCGGCGTGTTCGCCACGCGCCTTTCGTACGTGATGAAGAGCGGCAACCGCTATCTGCTGCAAGTCTCCGATTCCGACGGCCAGGACGTGCACGTGGCGTTGTCGAGCCCGGAGCCGATCATCTCGCCGGCCTGGTCGCCGGACGGCACGAAGGTCGCCTACGTCTCGTTCGAGAAGCGCAAGCCGATCGTCTACGTGCATGACCTGCCGACGGGTCACCGCGTCATCATCTCGGATCAAAAAGGCAACAACAGCGCCCCCGCGTGGTCGCCCGACGGGCGTACGCTGGCCGTCGCACTGTCGCGTACGGGCAACACTCAAATCTGGGCCGTCAACGCCGACGGCAGCGGCTTGCGGCGCCTCACACAAGGCCCGACGATCGATACCGAGCCCTGCTATTCGCCCGATGGCCAATGGATTTACTTCACGAGCGACCGCGGCGGTCAGCCGCAAATCTATAAAATGCCGGCGCAAGGGGAAAGCGCCGGCTCAGCGCAGCGCGTGACTTTCACGGGGAGCTACAACACGAGTCCGCGTATCAGCCCGGACGGCAAGCAGCTCGCCTACATCTCGCGAGTGGGCGGTGAGTTCAAGCTGTACGTCATGGATTTGGCGAGCGGCGTGGCAACGGCGCTCACCGACACGGGACACGACGAATCGCCGAGCTTCGCGGCGAATGGTCAGTACATCCTTTACGCCACTCAGGTGAACGGCCGTGGCGTGTTGGCCGCTGTTTCGACCGACGGTCGGACGCGGCAAATCCTGTCCGTTCCGGGCGGCAGCGTGCGTGAGCCGTCCTGGGGTCCATTCATGCAGTGATTTATGCAATGACACACAAGGAGAGTAAGAAATGACGTCCAAACTTCGTATGGTGTTCGCGGCTCTGCTCGTGGGCGTTTTGGCGGCTTGCCACCAAGGCGTGAAGCTCAACGAGAACGCAAGCAAGGGCAACGTCGGCACGCAGCCGAACCCGAACGCTGTCGCGCCGGTCACCGTCGATGAGTTGAACAACCCGAACAGCCCGCTCGCCAAGCGCAGCGTGTACTTCGATTTCGACAAGTACGACGTGAAGGAACAAGACATGGCGACGCTGCAAGCGCATGCGAACTACCTGCGCTCGCATCCGGACCGCCACATCCTGATTCAGGGCAATACGGACCCGCGCGGCACGAGCGAGTACAACCTCGCGCTGGGCCAGAAGCGTGCGCAAGCGGTGCTCAATGTGCTGAAGACCGACGGCGTCAATGCCAGCCAAATGGAAGCCGTGAGCCTCGGCAAGGAAAAGGCGACCGGTACGGATGAAGCCGGTTGGGCACAAGACCGCCGCGCCGACCTCGTCTATCAGTAAACAGTAACAGGCGACTCATATGAACCCCCGTTTTTCCTGGCTGCGCGGTGCCGCAGCTGCATGCGTGGCCGCTTCGGCACTCGTTGCCGGGCCGGCGCACGCGGGCCTGTTCGACGACGATCAGGCGCGCCAGGCGATCCTCGACTTGCGAGCGAAGACGGACAACCTCGCGAGTCAGCTTTCGGCTGCCAAGCAGACCATCCTCGATCAATCCAACCGGCTCGACCAGCTCAATCAGCAGGTCGCGACGCTGCGCGGTCAGAACGAGGACCTGACGAATCAGGTGACCACCCTGCAAAAGCAGCAGAAGGACTACTACGCCGATCTCGACGGCCGGCTCAAGAAACTCGAGCCGCAGCAGGCGACGATCGACGGCGTGCAGGGCACGGTGCAGCCAGGCGAAACGGAAGCGTTCAATCAGGCGTCGCAGCAGTTTCGCAGCGGCGACTTCAAAGGCGCCGCCGCCTCGTTTCGCGAGTTCATCAACAAGTACCCGCAAAGCCCGTATCAGCCGACCGCGCAGTACTGGCTCGGCAACGCACTGTACGCGCTGCGAGACTACAAGGGCTCGACGGCGATCTGGCAAAGCGTCGTAAAGAACTACCCGCAGCATCCGCGCGCGCCCGAGGCATTGCTTGCGATCGCCAACAATCAGCTCGAGCAAGGCCAGAAGGCGGCGGCCCGCAAGACGCTGCAGGAGATCGTTTCGCAGTACTCAGGATCGGACGTGGCCCAGTCGGCGCAGAGCAAGCTTGCGCAGATCAAGTGATACGTCTATAATCTTCCGTCTTTCGGGTCGTTAGCTCAGCTGGTAGAGCAGCGGACTTTTAATCCGTTGGTCACTGGTTCGAATCCAGTACGGCCTACCAAAATTGAAAAGGGCTACAGCGCTTTGCGTCTGTAGCCCTTTTTGTTTTCTGACTGTCAACGAAGTGTCAACCACGTTGACGCAACGGCAAGCCGGTGTTCAGCCTCAATGGCCGCTATTCGCGGTCGCCTCGATGTCGTCGGTATCCCATTTCCCACGGCGCATGGCGTCGGCCAACATCCCCAAAGTCAACGGCACGAGCGCCGGCCGGCGAAACCGTTTGGAAAACAGCCCCAGGAACGATGACAGTAGCTGCTGGCCTTCCGGGCTGAAGTAGCGCCGGTACGGGAATCCTTGCGCCTGCACGTTGAATGTCTCGGCCCACTTGTCGATGAATTCGACCGCGTCGAGTCCCGTCAGGCCGAGGTCATCTTCAAGGCGCGACGTGGGCTGTAAATTCAATTGGCCACCAAACAGTGGACGGCCAAGCTCTTCCCGCGCGAACGCCTCCAGACGGTCCCATGTCGCATCTTTCATAGGGGCACCCGGTCGTCTGGTTTCGCGAGGCGGTTATAAGTCACGACTGTATTGCGCATAATGATGAAAGCGTCTCGCGCCAAGAAAATTTCTCCGACGACCGGAATAGTTCGACCAACGAACGCTCCCAGGTTCCGCGTAAAGCCTATCCGAACTCCGCTAAGTCCGACCTTGGTAATCATTGGCAAGCGCACCCGCAGCTTCAAGGGCAAGAGCTTCCGAGCGGTTAGCGAAGCGATCGATGTGCCTTGGGTCGCACCTGCGACTTTGCCCGGCACAGGCACGTCGGCCTGGCCAAGCAACACAGCGGACGCCGCAGCCAAGTCATCAAGGCCGAGTTGTTTTCGAGTCTCATCGAGCGCGACATAGACAAACAAATCAGCTGGTGTCAGGTTCTGGTGGATGCCGTATGTGTACCGGTTATCGCTCATTTTTATCTCCGATCAGCTCGTGCCGGTTGCTGCTCTCTCAGCATGTTTGGAAACTGCGCGAAGCCGGTACTCTACACGACCTGGATATACGGGCTAGCCGTACGCCGAAGCTATTCGGACGAATCCGACCGATGGAAGTATCGGAATCCGGCCGCTTGCAGTTGTGTTGTCGTTCTTCGCCAGCACAAGCTACGGTGCCTGATGGAAATGTTTGTGGTGAGCGTGACACCGTTCACTCCGCCTGCGCATGCCCCATCGGCACGCGCACGGTGATGCAGGTGCCCTGCCCCGGCGAGCTCGTCAGGCTGATCTCACCGCCCAGCATCATCGCGCGCTCCTTCATCCCGGCAAGCCCGAACGACCTTCTGCGAATGGCGACCGGATCGAATCCCTTGCCGTCGTCGCGTATATCGAGCACGCAGTAATCGTCGGCCTGCTCGAGCGTCACGAAGACGTGTCGCGCATGCGCATGACGCGCGATGTTCGTCAGCGCCTCCTGGACGATGCGAAACACCGCGATCGAGCCCTCCTCGGCAAGCGACACCTGCTCCTCGGGCACGCACAGATGACAGACGGCATCACTCGTGCGCGAGAACTCCGCAGTCACCCATTCCAATGCGGCGACGATCCCGGCATCGAGGACGGCCGGCCGCAGCGATGCGACGACGTCTCTCACGACCTGCATCGTCGTATCAGCCAACGGCAGCAGGTTCTGGATTGCCTCGGCGACGGCCGGATTCTCGCGCCCGAACCGCATGCGTAATGCGGATGCGCCCATGCGAAGCGCCGTCAACTGTTGTCCGAGTTCGTCGTGCAGCTCGCGCGCAATGCGCTTGCGCTCTTCTTCGCGGGCTGTCTCGCGTCTGCTCGCGAGCTCCCTCAACAGTTCATAGGACTCGTGAAGCCGCTGCTCCGCTTCCACGCGCTCCGTGATATCACGCCAGATCGTCAGCACACTGTGCACGTCGCCCTGCGCATCGTATTCGGGCACGGCGTGCACGAACCAGCACGTTGGCTCACCGTGCCGCTCCCAGACGAATTCGTCCTTGGCGGCGACGCCGTGTTCAATGACGTCCTTCAACAGGCGCGCAAGGCTCTCAGCGACAGATTCCGGCAAATCGGAGACCTCGCTGACCCGCTTGCCGAGCACCTCATGCAGTTGCTGAGACGTCACGTGCAGAAACTCGGGATTGACGTAGATGCGCCGCAAGTCGCGATCGTAGCGAATGATCGGGTCTGGCGCGTTCTCCGCCAGCGTGCGATACGCGCGCTCGCTGTCCGAGAGCGCCAGCTCCGCTATCCTGAGCCGAGTGATATCGCGCGCAATGCCGAGCACACTGACGACCTTGCCTTCCTCATCCTTCTCCGGTACGTGTCGGACCTCGAACACGTGCCAGTCATCGCCTGTGCGCCACCGCGCCTCATACTCGTTTGCCACCCCCTCCGCGAAAGCGCGACGAATGCGGGCTTCGAGCTGCGCATTCTGTCCCGGCTCGCTTGCGAGACCGAGTTCGTCCAGCCGCTTACCGATAAAGTCTTCCTGCGCAACCCCGAATGCACTCGATACCGCGGGGTTCACATAAATGTGCCTGCACTCGCTGTCGAACCGCACGATGAAATCGGGGAAGTTTTCGGTCAGCGTACGAAAGAGCTGCTCGCTACGCTTGAGCTCATCGATGTCGCGGCTAATCGCAAGCAGGCTCACCACGTCGCCCTTCGGCGCGAATTCCGGGACGATTCGCGTATGCACCCAGCGCACTCGGCCCTCGGCATCGCGGATCCGCACTTCCCGCGCCACCTCGGTACCTGTTTCCATCGCCCGGCGCAAAAAGGCGGTATACGCCTCGACGTCGACGAGCGATGAGCACTGTTCGGGCGTGGTGCCGAGCACCTCGCTCTGGGGCCTTCCCATGACCGCCAATATCGCGGGATTCATGTAGACGCGACGGTATGCGCGGTCGTAACGCGTGATGTAGTCGGGAGAGTGCTCGACGACGGCCCGAAAAGCCTGCTCGCTCGCATGCAGTTGGTCTTGCTCCTTCCTTCTCTCGGTGATGTCGCGCCCGATCGCAAACGCGCCGACGATTTCGCCGTCATTGCGACGCTCGGCGATGAGGCGGATATGGTGATGCCGCACACCATCACCGATGTCCGGCAATTCCAGCTCCGTATCGCGCTCCCGCCCATCGCGCATCACCGCATCGAGCAGCGCCTCGTATTCGATGAATCGCACGTCCATCGCATGCTCGGCAGGCGTCTTGCCGAGCATTTGAGAGAGCGGCCGTTGCAGCGTCGCTTCAAGGCCGGAGTTCGCATAGATGAGACGACATTGGCGATCATATCGACAGACGATGTCGGGCGTCGCCTCCGCGAGCCTGCTGAACTGCGCTTCCAGCTCGAGTCGCATCGCCAGCAGCGCCTGCTTCTCTTTCTCGGCCGTGATGTCGCGCGCAAGTGCTACGGCATACTCATTACCGCCCGATTCCAAATAGCTCGTGCTGACTTCCACGGGAACGAGGCGCCCGTCCTTGCGACGATGAGCCGTTTCGATGAGCGACGTCCCGCGCTCGCGCAGCGTGACCCAGGCAGTCTCGTACCGCTCGGCATTCCAGGCCGGATCGATATCCGAGACTGTCATTCCCATCAGCTCGTCGATGCCGAATCCCAGCGTTCGGCATGCTGCCTCGTTGACATAGATAAAGCGGGCGTGCCGATCCATGAGATAGACGGCCTCGCGCACACGGTCGAGAGCGAAGCTCTTCAGCCGCAATAGTTCGTATGATTCCGTCACCGGGAGCCCCGTCCTGACTTGACGATTGCGCCACTATAGCCTGAGCACGGCCGCGGCCTTACGAATAGATTGGCGACAAGTCATTCTCACGATTTCCGACGTGCACGCGATTCCGTCCCGCGGCCTTGGCGGTGTAGAGCGCCTGGTCCGCCTGCTCGATGAGCGTATCGATGGTTTCAGGCCACCGTCCCCCGGCCGCATCGATCGTCCACGACGCGATACCAACGCTGACGGTCACGCTCAGCGGGCCGCTCGGGCCTCGAATGACGAGCCCTGCCACCGCCTCGCGCATGCGCTCGGCGACGGCCAGCGCGCCGGCGGCATCGGTGTCGGGCAACGTGGCGGCGAACTCCTCGCCACCGTAACGGGCGACGCGATCGGTGGGGCGGCGAGCGCACCGCTCGATCGTTAACGCCACAGAGCGGAGAACTTCATCGCCAAAGCGATGACCGTAATGGTCGTTCAATGCCTTGAAGCGGTCGATATCGATGAGCAGCAGCGAGATGGGGCTCGCCAAGCGTACGGCCCGGCGCCATTCCCTTTGCGCGATGCGATCGAACTTTCTCCGGTTGGCGAGGCCCGTCAACGCATCGGTATGGGCAAGCTGATAGAGCCGGGATTGATCGTCGGCACGCTGTTTCAGCTCGCGGCTGAGCAGCAGACTGACGGTGATGACGATCGCGCAAAATGCGATCATCAACGCTCCGACGAACGCCACGCGCGCTTGCCATTGCTCGTAGACGTCCTGTTCGGCCGGCGCGACGTCCACGATGATCGAGAGGCCGGCGAGACGCTTGAACACATAGATCTTGCGCGTTCCATCGATCGACGCGGTGCCGACGAACGAGCCTTCGTCGGCCGCCATCACCTTCTTGAACGAGTCGACGCGACTCAGATCTCGGCCGACCAGCTTGGCGTCGAAAGGAAGCCTGGCAACGAGCGCGCCGTTTGTTTCGATCACGGCGGCGGTACCGTGCTCGCCGACATGCAAGCCCTCGAGCAATTCGCGGAAATAGTCGATCGCCAGCGCACCGGTCACGACGCCGGCGAACGATCCGTCCGGACGCAAGATAGGTCGGCTCAGACTGATGACGGGGCGCCCGTTGCCGCAGCGGGGGATGTGGGGTTTGCTGATAAGGAGCGCGCTGCCGACAGCTTTGCGCTGCATGACGAAGCTTTCGTCATGCGAGAAGTCGATTCCTGGCCGACAGCGGCCATTTGAATCGATCAACAGCTTGCCGCGCTCGTCGAGCACCTGGATGCCATCGAGATCCCTCGCGGCGGCCGCGCGATCGAACAGAATCCCGTTGCGCAGTTCCGGCGGCAATGCCATGACCTTCGGGTCGCCGACGCCCTCGGCGACCGCATTGAGCGACAGGCCGTACAGCTCGATGTTGCGAGTGATATCGTGCTGGACGAGCAGGAGGAGATTTCGTGCGTTCTCCACGGCACGCGCGTAAGCGTCCTCGCGCTCCTGATAAAGCCCCCACGAACCGATGCCGCATACACCGAGGGAAAGGCATACACCTGCGGCAAGAACGCCGGCCGGCGATAGAACCCGGCGGCCGAAAGCATCCAGCCATCGCCGCAGCGCCGACGCTGTCGATCTCCGCACGGCGAAGCCCTCGCGGGACTCCGCTTGATGACGCCGCAACATCCCTCTTATTACCCCCATCGTCGACAGCTCGCTTCGGTTCGCCTTGGCTGCGACGTCACGTCACGCTTCGACAACGGCCTGCTGTTTTGCTCCGCCGACGATCGGCGCGAATTTGCGCGATAGAAGGCATGAATTACATTACAACAGGTATACGGCTGCGGTGCGCATGCCTGAATGTCGATTCGCCGTAAGGATTTCCTGAATGTTGTGTACGCGTGAGATGACGCCCCAGCGCGCCCGGCCTCGCTCTCGCGGTCAATAGAGCGAGGCTTGCGTCCTTTCAGGTAGGTCGCGATCGTATGTCTCGGCATCGAAGGTGCCGCCGCTCGACCGGCGGAGCATCGCACCGGGACTCGGCAAGGACGAGCGCTCGACGTGCTTCGCTGGATCCCAGAGACTCGAGCGCACGATCGCTTTCGAGCAGTGGAAATACACCTTCTCGACGCTGACTACGATGACCGTGCGCGGCTGCTTGCCGCGAATTTCGAAGCGGGCGAGCAATTGCGGATCGACCGATATCCGCGCGCGCCCATTGACGCGCAGCGTCTCGCCGACGCCCGGGATCAGGAAGAGCAGAGAGACGCGAGGATCGGCGACGATGTTCTTGAGATTATCAATTCGATTGTTGCCGGGCCGATCGGGGATAGCCAACGTTCGCTCGTCGAGGATCGCCACGAATCCAGCCGGATCGCCCTTCGGCGAACAGTCCGTTCCGCCCTCGCCCACCGAAGCCAGCACGACGAACGGCGAAGCTCGAACGAATGCCTGGTAGTCCTCATTCAGATGGTCGATTTCTTTCCACAACGAGCGCTCATGCGCCTGGCCGTAGATGGATGCGAGTTGCTCGAGCGTGGTGATGGAATGGGTCACGGCGATGCCCTCGGGGATGGTGAGGAATGGCGCTATCGGTACTGAGGAGCAAGTATACAAGCGCGTGCGAAGAACTCGTCGCTCAGTTCTGGAATGTCGCTTGTGTCGATCTGCTCGTCCTTGAGCTTTTTCAGCCACTCCCAATCAGTCCTTGATGCGCGATCCATCGGGTGTTGGTGCTCCGACCCAAGAGGCGAACGCTCGCCCTTGAGCGGCTTTTTGCGTGGCAAGGTTTCATTGATGAGCGCCTGTGACTCGGCTTGATAAGGCCGTGATTCCTCGGGGGCAAAGCTCAACTCGGCGAACAGATTCGCCCCTCGTTCGGTCACATTGCGAACACGCGTGTCAATTTTGCTCATTCTGATGCTTCCTTTTCTCAACGACCGCACGATAGCGGATCACCATCTGCCTGCAATATAGCCCAGCTCCGCGTTCGGCCAGCCTCGCACGCCAGAAATCGGGCTCAGGTCCGACTCGTCGATCAGCCGCTTCCCGCGCGGCTTTTGGGCGACGCTCAGCGTCCGAAATGCATCTTTGAACCGGCCGCTACGTTCTTGGTTCACACACCCAAGAACGGCTGGCTACGCGATGTGAAAGCGACGGAACGCTAGCCGAACGCCTCTTCCTCGGAAACCAGCGAGGAGACGAACTGCTCGAACGAATCAGCGAGGCGTCGGTCCGCCTTCTGGCGGTTCTCTGCATCTGTCAGCGTTTCATCGAAAGTGTCGGCCAACCAGCAATGGACGGCGCCACTATCAGCGTCGACACAGAAGAGATTCGCGCCAGCATCAACGGCAAAGGGAACAAAAGAACGAGGCCATCCCGCTTTACCAATGACTCGCGCATATACACTCTGAATGGTCGGCTCCTCAGCATCCCGCGTTCCGATAGGAAGGAATTCGTGGATCCATATCGGTTCGCAATCATCTAAGAGTGGAAACCAGTCAAGCGCCGGCATGCCACCATTGAATGTCAGGTAGTGGACCTTCACCGCCTCGGGCAGCTGGATGCCCAAATCACTTTCGAGCCTCTCTACGTCGGACTGGGCAATTGGAGGTCCGCACTTTGAAAACGTGTTTTGCTGCATATCTCTTCCGTTAGCATACACACGGTTCGCTCGTCGCTTGTGAACTATCAGCCGCCCGTAGATGTCGTATTCGAAGCGCTCGTCCTCATACATCTTCAGCTCGTTGTACTCGACATAGCCGCCTCGCCGTTCCTCCGACACCGGGTTCGCCGCCGCGTCCCAGCGATACACTTCCGGCGGAATGCCCACGCCGCTCGCCTGCTCGATACGCCCCGTCGCGTCATAGCGATAGTCGGTCCTCCCATGCACCGGGTGCAGCTTGCGCACCACCCCGCCCGCAGGGTCGTATTGCCACTCCTTTCGCAGTGCGAAGCTTTGCGCATCGGGGCGGGTTCCCTTCCTCTCGAACTGCAGGTCGTTCCCCGAATTTTCCGCCCGCGTTCTAAACTCCTTCAAAGGCGTCGTATTGGGCGGCCCTTGGCGTATCCGGAGAACCCCGCCAGTCAATCTGAGCTAGAGCGCTCAGTGATGCGGATCATAAAAATCGTCTTTCTCTCGGTAATAATCTAAAGCATGAATGATATCCGCCTCTGAGGCCGCGGAATTTCGCTTTCCCTCGAAATTGACGACATCACGAAACGTCTCAACATCGAGCAACTGCCGCATACCGCGATCATTTGCGATCTTGGGCAAATGCGTACCAGCGACAACGTCTTCGAGCTCATCATCCCCCTCCAGATAGAGAATCTCCGTCTCCCGAGGCTTGGTCGCCCAAGAGCTCTGATCAACAAACAGAGCAGCATCCCAGTTGAGCTTATCCAGTTCGCCAAGCAGCTCTTGAATCGTTCGATAAAGTTTCATGCTAGATCCCGTGCGCTATCTTGCACCCTCTTCCACCAAAGTATTTCTTCCGCCAATACCTTTTGCGCGGTAGTCAAGATGGCAGGGCCCATGATCAGCTCATCAGGCAAGCTGTCGACTGACCGTCACAACACAGGTGAAGAGCCGCGCCTGCGGCCCTTGCTGTTCAAGGTTGCAGATCAAATATCCTACGAAGGCACGCGACAGCATCGTCCTTTTTCTTTGGATCAAGTTTGATCCTTACCGACTTCGAACCATCCCAGTAGAATTTATTTTCATCATGCAACGAAATCGTCAAGATCAACTCATTAACCGTGAATGATGCGTTCCTCGTACGGAAGCCATATATCTGATCATCTGGCTCGACATAGATCGAATCAGGATTCTCGTAAGCGTCTCGACAGAGGCCGATGTTATGCGGCACCTGATCTACATCGAAGTTCAATATGAAGCCAACGGAAAAAAATCCGTCGTCACTATCTTCGTTATCGATAGCGATCTCTACAGGGTTAAGAATTTCTTCCATGTTCAACACCCCCTCTTGAAGCCCTTGCCGCCCTCGCGAACCTTTCGAAGATCAGCCTTGGTAAAGCTATACATCTTCCCTGTAACCTTTTCATGAACAATAAATTCGTCCAACTCCAGATGGTTAGCCATATTCTTTAGGCTCCGCTTACAGAAATCGCAGACAGGCAAACCTTCAATGGTCAGAACACCAGTTCCACCACGCAAGCCTGCATCATGCGCTTGCATCATTGCATCAATTTCGGCGTGCATCGAAAAGCGGTTGCTGTTCGGATACTCCAAACCGGAAAGCGTCGGGCCTTCAAGGCGAGGAATCCGCTCCGTAGGATTCATGCCGGCGAATGTTTGGTCGCCCATCTGGAACGAAGCGCCTACAGTTGCCAGGCCCCACGGATCAACCCATGTCAGCGGATTAGGTGCAAATCTATACAAATTGTTCCCACCCGCAAGTCCAATCGGATCATGTGTGATGAACCTGCCCACATCCGGATCGTAGAACCGAAACGTGTTGTAGTGTAGCCGCGTCTCGCGATCCAGATACTGCCCCTGAAACCGCAGCATCTCCACTCTACCCTCAGGTCTTTCACATCAATGATTTATACCGGAACAGCTTCGAGTCGCACATTAAATTTCTGCTCTCGGATTTCTTTTTCTAACGACTCAGAAACTACCGGATCGATCAACACCACGTTCTTAATGAAAAAGAAGTTCGCCCCCACAGCAAATTTCTCATCAATGGCGAGTGCTTGGACTCCTTTGACCAAGAAGGCGTCAGCGCTCTCGCCACGCTCGAGCCGCTGCAGAGCCAGTGCCTTGCCGGCATACTCCGAACGTCGATAGTCAAAGCACGGCAAACGCCGATTCGCATGTACAAGCATGTAACGCTTTTCTGTAGCCCTCCCGCTTGAATAGGATGTGTGCGCTGGAATTATCCGCAAATCGTTTTGATAGCGCTTTAGCAGCGTAGCCAACTTCTCTGCTGCAAAAAAAGCTCCAGAGGTAGTCAGAAAGAAATCTGCCTTGAGCTTTCGAACGGCTTTATCCATCGTCACGGAGACGGCGCGATCGCCCACTTCGAGTGGGGTCCCTGCCTGATAGTAGCCGGTCAGCGGAGGAATAAACGCCACATCACCATCAACATAGCCGCTGTCTGAGTATTCATGGCGAAGCAGAAAATATCTCATCACATTGACCTTCAAAGATTGCAACGCATCCCCTTCGGACGCGGGTCGGTGCTTTGCAGCCGGAGATTGTCTGCCCCTAGACTCATCCGCAGGCTTCGCTCAACCGCACCAATCTTGCGAAGCAGCTGCTCGTCTGTCGCAGTGGCCAAGTTTCCGAGTTTCTGCTCCGATGCCAGCAGACGTGTTCGTGCAGCATCATAGTAGGAGCCCAGATGACCACCGCTGTGGAGCGGCTTACCGGACGCTAGCGATTCTGCTGCACTCATGGGCAGCGCCGCGCCGTTGCTTGCACCATTCGGGTCGTAGATACCTCGATTGACAGCCTCCTGGATCAAATTAGATCGGCCCGCCACATTCGTCGGAATCAAGTGATGCGCGGCATAGCGGCTCGGAACTGGATTGCCAGCCTTTGCCATCGCAGCGGCCAGCAATTGGCTAGGCGATAAACCGAGCGGATCTGCCCACGCAAGCGGGTTGGGTGCATATTGATGGAGATTTGATCCGCCATCGAGCCCAATTGGATCCTGTGTGACGAACCGCCCGACGTCCGGATCGTAAAACCTGAACGTGTTGTAGTGTAGCCCCGTCTCCCGATCCAGATACTGCCCCTGAACTATTCGCTCTGACGCAAATCCTCCGCGCGCCGGGCTCGCTCCCTTATCTGGCAAGCGTCTTCGGCGTCACACCTCCTTCGACACGGGATTTTTTCCGTAGACGTGATTTTTGGCCGTACATCGGTAGCACGCCTACCTTAGCGGAAGTCCCTTCTCACCTTTTTCCTTCTCGGATCTTTTGAAGCCCCTTCTCGAGCCGAGAAATATTTTCAATTTCACCGCCCTTATCGATATATGCCGACCACCCCGGGACAACCTTCTTAAATAACTCCAACCCATCGCTGGTGACATTTGACATTCTCAAAACAAAATCCTCTTTCACTTTTCCATCCGCACCGAATGGGTCAGCTTCGACCAACAAATCATGCTCCTTCAGGAACCCCAGAAGCACGGTCGACACTCTAATTATCTGGTCACGGTAAGCATCGCTTTTGTTCGCCGACAAGAGCACCGGGATATTATGCAAGCTAAGATCGACCTTATTCATCATCGCACCCTTATAAGCCTCGAAATACCCTCCACCGGCACCAGCCCCCCCGTATTGGGATCTCTTGCAAAAGTTCCGCCCATTTCCCGAATTCTAAGTTCCTTGGCCAACTGATCAAATTTTGGAGCCGTCTGGCTAGTGATCTCCACCGGACGCCAAATTCCATCTTGCCCTTTAACTACAAAATCAATGCGACGTCTTTCTCCAGTCAGCGGATCTTTAACGGATTTCCCGCTGGCATCCCGAAGATATCGCTCACTAATCACGTTTTCCTTGCCGTACCGCCGTTCCAGTACATCCATAGCTCTGGCCTCGCGGGCCATTCCATCTTCTTTATTCTTGATACACGCCCACCCCCACGGATCAATCCAGAAGAGTGGATTGGGCGCGTATTGATAGAGGTTCGCGCCACCGTTGAGCCCAATCGGATCATGCGTAATGAACCGCCCGACGTCCGGATCATAGAACCGAAACGTGTTGTAGTGTAGCCCCGTCTCCCGATCCAGATACTGCCCCTGAAACCGCAAATTCTGCGGGATCGGCGTCATCTGCCGCCCGGTGCTCATGACCGGTTCAGGGTGTACCCACTCCTCCTGGACCGTATTGCCCCATACCTTGTATCGCGCCCGCCACGCCACGCGTCCGTCGCCGTCCGTCAGTTCCTCCGGCAGTCCCGATACATCGTTATGGAAGTAGTAGACGTTCGGCGGCGCGATTTGCCCATCATTGGCCGCTGGCGCCGGCTTGCTGTCGATGCGCGCCAGCGGCACATAGCCATTCGGTTCGTACAGATACGTCGCCTCATCATCGCCGCAGCGCTCCTGCAGCAGCCGCATCCCGTCCCACACGAATTCCGTCGCCACATGGCCGTTCGACTTGCGGATCCGGCGCCCCAGCGCGTCGTATTCGAACGCAATCATCCACTGCCAGTTGCCCTTGTGCGTCATCACCTGCGTCAGCCGGTGGAACGCATCGTAGACCAGACGCTGCTGCTGAACGTGCCCGCTCAGCTTCTTCGTCAGCCGCCCGTAGATATCGTATTCGAAGCGCTTGTCCTCATACATCTTCAGCCGGTTGTACTCGACATAGCCGCCTCGCCGTTCCTCCGACACCAGGTTCGCCGCTGCGTCCCAGCGATACACTTCCGGCGGAATGCCCACGCCGCTCGCCTGCTCGATACGCCCTGTCGCGTCATAGCGATAGTCCGTCCTCCCATGCACCGAGTGCAGCTTGCGCACCACCTCGCCCGCCGGATCGTATTGCCACTCCTTTCGCAGTGCGAAGCTTTGCGCATCCGGCGCCGTCGGTCGACCCGCAAACGCTTCCTGCAGCGTGCGCCGTCCCAGCACGTCATAGCCGAACCGGCTCGTCACCCGGCCCTGCGTGCGCAGCACCTCTCGATGCAGATCGTCCCGCTCGATATCGGTGATCACCATGCCGTCGAGGTTGACCTGGTGCAGGTGCCCGGAGCCGTAGTACAGCCAGTTGATTGTGCGTCCGTCGGGCAGTTGAGTCGCGATCCGGTTGCCGAGCTCGTCGTACCGGTGTTCGATGCGCCCCGTCGCCGTGCGCTCGCTCAGCACTTCGCCTCGCGGTCCGTAATTGAGCTCGACGCGACTTTGAAGCGAAGTACGTTCGCCATATCGGGCAAACTGCTCGGCCTTCGATAATTGCCCGGCCTTGCTATACCCGTATGTGCACAGCAGCTCACCCGCTTCTTTCGCGATCACCCGACCCAGCGCATCCCGTATGTAGGCAGTGATCAGCGCGTGCTCCGTGCCCGCGGCATCCGTCGTTCGCGTTCCCGATCCCCTAGCATCGTATTCATACGTTTTCCGTATGCCGTCGAGCCCGATTTCCTCGATTAGCCGATCAGTTTCGCTGTACTTGAAGCAATACGTCTCGCGGTTTTCGTTCGTCAGCGTCGCAAGGCGGTAAGCCGCGTCGTAGCCGAACCGCACCGCGCGCCCGGCCGCATCTGTCCGGCTCGTGACCAATCCGCGCGGATTGAGCTCGTAACGGGTGCGGTTGCCCTTCGCATCGACGATCTCGGTCAGCCGGCCGGCAGTGTCGTAATGAAATTCCTGCCGGCTGCCGTCCGCATTGACAATTTCCGTCACACGACCCAAGGGGTCCGCGCGATAGGCGGTATGCTGCCCCATCGCGTCCGTCACGCGGGCTAACGAGCCGCGTTCATCGTAGGTAAATCGCGTTTGCTTGCCCGAGCAGTCGGTGTAGGCGGTCAATTGCCCGCGGCGGTTCCATTCCAGCAGCTTGTATCCCCCGCGCGCATCGCGGATCGTATGCAGCAGACCGCGCTCGTCGTAGTGGTACTCGGTCTTGAAGCCCGCCTCGTCGACGGCTACGGTCAAATTGCCCTTGTCGTCATAGCGGTAGACGCGCCGATGGTTCGCCGCATTCGTCTCTGCGGTCGGAACATCAAAGTGCCCATTCCATTCGGTTCTTTCGGTTTGGCCAAGTGCGTTGGTGCGAGCGATCTCGCGGCCCAGCTCGTCGTATTCGAACGACGTGGTAGCGCCAGTCGGGTCAAGTGCGCGCACGAGTTGCCGCAACTCGTTCCACTCGAGCCGCCAGACGTTCCCTTCGGCATCGGTATAGGACGTGGGCTGGCAGTCGGCATTCCACTCCCAGCGCGTCACCCGTCCCAATTGATCCCGCACGATCGTCGTACGCTGCTCGGAGTCGGTCTCGAACGTGTACGATTCGCCGTCGTCGGTCCAATGGCGCACAACACGCGCCGTAGCGCCTTCGCCCTGCCATGCATAGAAACATTGAAGGCCGCCCGGCAGCACCTGACTGGTCATTAGCCGATTTTCATAGCTGAAGCGGCGCCGGACGGTTCCCGTGCGGTCGATCACGGTGGCAAGCTGCCCCTGCCCCGAGTATTCGTATCGAACCAAGACTTCTTCAGGTTCACCCTCGACGCCGCGCGCGAGGCGCACCGCTGTGATGCATTGCGCGAATCCGGGATCGTAGTAGAAGCGCAACACGCGACCGCAGCTGTCGGTCATCTTCGACGGGCGATGCGCGCCGCCGGTTGCTTCGTACTGCAAAGCAATCCAGTTGCCGTTGCGGTCCTCGAGGCGTTGAAGCTTGAGCCGCTGCACCGGCGTCTGACCTGTCGCAGGTCCGAAGTCCCGGTAAAGCCCATCGACCGTTTCAACGATATAGTGCCCGCCCGCCGTACAGATCAGATACGTACCCTCGGGAACACTGAAGTGGCTCTCACCGGCGGGAACGGGCGGGAAGACGATATCGCGCCCTTGTTCGTCGTAATAGGTCAGGCTCTCGACCTCGCCGGCCGCGTTACGCTCAACGACGAGCTCGACGCTGAACGGCACGCTCCAGCCTTGCCCGAACCAACTGTCGGCTCGCACGTCATGGCTGCTGTAAAAGCGTCGCCAGGTAATCGGCAGCGGCCCGGGCAGCACGAAGTCCGTGTCGTGCTCGCCGTCGAGAATTTTCCCCCCGGTAATGGCGTTGACCGGATGGCCCACGAGCGTGCGGATGCCATGGCCGATCATGCCGCCGACAAAGCTGGCGCCGAAGCTCATCGCCAAGCAAGGCAGATTCCCCATGAGCCCCTTCAGGTTCATCCTGCCTCGTCCGCACAATGCCAACGCGACGCCGATTGCGAATCCCAGCACCCCGACCCACCAAGGCCGTTCGTCGTGGATCTCGCGCACCGTGACCGTTCCACCGCCGATGAATACGTTGTCCGAGCCTTTCGCGATCGAACCGCCGCATGTGGTCTTGTCCTTCACACGCGCGGCGGGCTGGCCATTGATGAATACGCTGTCCGAGCCCTGCGCGATCATCTGCGGACCGCCGTGATCGCTGCATTTGACCGTATCGAGATCGCCAGGCGAAGCCGCCCGCGCCGCCTTCTCTCCGTTGACGAAGACATCGGACGACCCGCTGCTGATATTGCCTTTGATGACGGGCGGCACAAGCGCATCGACGGCACTCGACACGCCCTTGTCCATGAGTTCGTTGACCCCCGTTCCTTCCATCGCCGCCGATACGGCCACCATGATGGCAAGCTCGGCAGGCGCGGCCAATCCGCCCGTGCCGACCGCTAACGCCACGCCAGCCGTGGCCGCTGCCGTCAACAGCGCGCCCACGGCAATGCCGGCCACGAGTGAGCCGCCCATCTTCAGTAGGTCACCCAATAGCGACGTATGTTCGATCGGATCGTCTATTCGCGCGGCTGCGGTCATGGCCTAAAAGTCGTCGGGCGTAAGTCGAACAGGGGACTCAAGCGGGCGCGGCGTCAACCAATGGCCCGCGAGCGCGGCGCAAAGCTGTCGAGCATCTCTTGCGCGAAGGTACTTTGCTCTGCATCCAGCGGCTTGGCGCAGGTCAGCGTCATGACGACCATCCGGTCCCCGCCGACGCGAAAAACCGTCTGCAATTGATGCAACGTCGCACCGCTTTGCTCGAGCACGAGATCGATCTGCGTACCGGGCAGTTTCTCGACACCGACGGTCACGGCGCGCCGTGCCAATTCCTTGAGGCTGGGCACCTGGCGCGCCGCCGCTCTCAATTGGCGATCAATGAATGCTTCTTCGCTTTCCTCGACTTGCAACGCCTCACGCGAAACGACCAAGCTCAACCCACCTGGTCCGAGGTTGACGAGAATGGCGTTGACCGTCCGATCGACGGCGGTGTCAGGAAGCGTGAACGTCCCTTCGTTTATCGCGTAGTCCATGTCTTGTCTCACGGGGCGCTGGGCCGTTCTTACTTGTTCAAATCGATTCGCTTGCCGTTGATCATGACGCCCGAGTCGTCGATCAAGATCACGGAGCCGTTGTGCTCGAGCCGGATGCCCTCCGGTGCCAATGTAATCATGCTGGCGCCGACGGCGTGCATGATGCCGCGCTCGGCTTGGTAGACCTGTGTCCCGCCACCGCCGTCTTTCGCGGCCGTGTTGACCTCGACGGTGGTGGCCGTCGTCGTCCTCGCGAGCGCAATCGATTCGTTGAGGCTGCCCTTCCCGATCTGCTTGACCTCATCGCCGGTGTTGACGAGCACCGTGCGATTGCCCTGATCGACCGTGTGCGTTTCGTTGTCGAGGATGACGGTCGTCATGTCCTTCTGGGCGTGCAGGAAGACCTCTTCCGAACCGTTGACATCGGAGAATCGCAGTTCGTTGAAACCCGAGCCCCGATGCGTCTTGCTCCGGATGCCCATCGTCTGGCCGCTCGTCTCTTTGTAAGGGTTCTCGGCCGCCCCGTTGAAGACGCGCCCGACGATCACAGGGTTATCGGGATCGCCGTCGTTATACGCGACGATGACCTCCTGCCCGATGCGCGGAATCGCCGAGCCACCCCACCCTTCACCGGCCCACGGTTGCGATACGCGCACCCACATCGAATCCGACCCGTCGTACTGCCCGCGGCGATCCCAGAAGAAGTGCAGCTTCACACGGCTGCCGTCGGTGTAGATCTCTTCACCCTTCGGTCCGACCACAATCGCCGCCTGTGTCCCCTGCATATACGGCTTCGGCGTGACGCGCTGCGGGCGGTACGGCACCTCGAACGGCTGGCACGTGAATTCGTTGCGGTATGGCATCTCCGCCGCGTGCCGCGTGTAGTCGTTCACGGCCTGATGACGCACGTGCAACGCTACGTACTCCTTACTGTCGTAAGCGGTGTTCGGGTGATTGACGAGCGTGAAGCGACCCATCGTCGTCATCGCGCAGACGAAGCCCGTGCCGTTGAAGCGGCGCGCCTGTGCCTCCTCGGCTTCCATCGCGTAGCGCGCGTAGCGCTGTCCGTCGTCGTGGTGATCGTAAAGCGAGTGATACTGGTAGCGCTCGGTCGTTTCGATCTTCGGGTTCTTCAGGCGGCTCGTCGGCGCCTGCACGTACATCAGCGACGAAGACGGCTGGTTGTAGTTGAAATCACGAAAGCTGATTTTGCCGACACGAAACTCGAACGCCTCGTCCCACCGGTCGATGCCCTCGCGCTCGCTCGCCGCGCTGTCCGCGTAGTACGGCACCGCCTTCAGCGTCTCGACCTTCGGCAACGCCGAGTTCGTATCGCCGATCACGAGCACATGCTTGTCCTTCTCGTAGCGGAACGTCCAGAGCATGCCTTCCTGCTCCATCAGTCGCGCGCAAAAGTTGTAGTAGGACTCCTGGTACATCACGATGTACTCGAGCGGCACCTGCGCCGTGCGAAGGTCGAACTCGTAATCGTGAAAGCCGAGCTCCTGGAAGATCTCGATCAGAATCTGCTTCGCCGTCTTGTTCTGGAAGATGCGGCAATCGGTCGAGCGCGTGAGGAACCAGAACCACGGCACCACCGTCATCTCATAGCGCGTGACGGTCCCTGAGTTGCCCACGCGCGCGAACGAGGCCACGTAGCCGTCGAAATGGCGGTCGTTCTCGCTCGAGCGCGACACGATCGTCGTCAGGCTCACGCTCGTCCGCGAGGGCTTGAGCGTTACCTTCACGCGCTGGCCGACGAGCTTCTCCGGCTCGATATCGCTCTGATGCGAGAGCAAATCGAGGTGCATCTCGGGCAGCCGATTGACATATTCGTCGATGACGGCCGCGCTGATCAGCAATACGTCTTCGCCTAATGGCGATTCAAAAGTAATGAACCGATTCGTTTGCGTCAGGCGCGGCCGCGCACCCGAAAGGCTATTGATCGAATCGGCAATCGAAGCAGGCGTTTTACCTAATAAAGACAGACCCGTCTGAGCAAGCTGTAAAGTGCGAGTCGCACCGCCGATCGCCGCGGCGCCAGGCGCGCCGGTCAGCGTGGCGACTTGGCTCGCCATGCCCGCAAACGAGCCGATTCCATTGAGCGGCGCGGCCGGTAAGCCCAATCCCAGGCCCGTCAGGCCGCCGTTGCCGCCTTCGTTCGACACGAAACTCATGATGAACCCCGTTGGCTATCCCGCGCTGGGACAACGGTAAATGCAACGACTGCTCCATTGAAGATTCTTCGACGGAGTCGGTCGGTAATGTATCAAAATTCCAGCTGATTAATCACGCTTTTTGTTGTCGTTAACGCTCCGCCTGACAATTCTTGTGCATTGGGGATGAGGCAATTTTAGAGCACCGCCGCCATGCCCTCACGCGGCTCGCATCGTCGTATCTCTCTTCCGTTGCTCTTCGATATGACGACGAGTTGGACGAAGCTATCGGCAGGCGCATACGGTGCAAAGAAGCGCTCCATGACGGCGATGAACGTCGCCAGGCTGCTCTGGGCAAATGCCTGCTCGTCGACGACGAGCTCGATCTCGATGCCGCGCACGAATGCGGGGCACGGTGGCTTCACGATCCATTGCATGCAGCGGCGGCTGCTCAGATGTCGGAGGCCATCGATCTGTCTGGGCTGCAGCCCCGAAACGCTCGCAAACTGGCGAAAGAGCGTTTTGAATTCGTCGAGCGCCTCGGGGCGAAGCTGAATGGGATGCACTGTCAGATGCGAAATCACCCGCCAGAGAGCGCCTTCGCCGCGCGGCGGCAGGACCGGCTCGGTTGGACGCCGCAGCAAAAAGATCACAGCATCTTTCTCGATGCCCGTGGTCTCGAGATCCCCGCCGTCCGCCCCGATCGGAAGCTCTGACGGCAGTTTCCCGTTCGTACAGGTCAATTGCAGCGATAGCGTCTTGATGTCGGACTTCATGGGCTTGCCGTCGAGACCGACGAGGGAAAGCTGCGTCCGCTGCTCGGGCCTGGCCCGCTCGATATGGTCCTTTCGTCGGACTGCCCAGTATGGGCCGGAAAAGCTCGTCGATTCGCCATGCATGAGCGAGCGCAACGGCTGCACGATCGCGACGCCGCCCGGGCGAACGGCCCGCACCTCGTCAATCGAATAGATTTCGGCGTAGGTGTCGGATTTCGCGCTCGGTGCGACCGTGTATGTATCCACGTTCTCGGCGATTTCGATAGGCGGCGCGTCGCACTTGAAGAGGTTGACGAGCGGTGTGCAGAAGAGCCTGAAGTTTTCGGCGGCCAGCTTCGCCATGCGCACGGCCGGCCACGAATCCTCGTGCACGTCCTTGATGGCCAGATGTAACTTCACACGCCCGCTCGAGCCGGCGGCACGGACAAGCGTTGACACGTCGATATCGAAGAAGTCGAACTTCTCGGGAAATACGAAGTACTCGAGAAGAAGGGAGAAGACCTGCGTTGCGCCGGCGCTTGCGCCCATCATCGATTCGCTAACGTCGAAGCCGACCGCGCCGATCGGAATTTGCGGGAGCCGTTGCCAGCGGCCGAGCCCCTCGGATTCGACGAATGCCGCCGCCGCATGCAGCAACAGACCGTCCATCGCCGATGCCACGATCTCGCGCTGGCCCGTCACATGGACGCGCATTGTGCTCATCGTCGATGCAATCGACTTCGGTCCCGACGGAAACGCGAGCGTGAACGTCAGCACGCCTGTCGTGTGCTCGGGCAGTGAGACGCCCGTCGGCGCGTAAGCCGTGCGTGCGTATCGAACCTCCTCTATCGCAATCGGCGCCAGCACGACGTCATAGACCGACTGAAAGCGATAAGCTGTGCCCTTCGTTCTGAATTCGGTGCCCTTCGGCAACGTCCTGGGCTCCGCGAGGCCCGCGAAGACTTTGCCCTTGTTCGGATCGATCCGTGCAATCGAGCAGGACGGAAAGGCTCTCAGATACCGCGGCTGCACGATCTCGAGCAAGTCCTCGGTGAGCTCCGGGTAGTCGTCATCGATTCTCGACGAGATGCGCGCGGCGATCAGCGCGAACGACTGCAGCATCCGCTCGACGTGCGCATCCTCCGAATGCTCCCCCGAAATCGCCAGTCGAGCGGCGACTTTCGGATAGCGAGCCGCAAATTCCTTCAGCGAGCGACGCAGCATCGCGAGTTCGCGTTCGTAGTAGGGAAGCAGATCTTCCATTCAGTGCGAGACGGACGGCGTACTCGTCGGGCACGCCGGATCCTTGCCCCAATGATCGGCGCAGACGTGCCAACGGCAGAATTGCTCCTCGATGAGGCCGCGTCTCGAGCATTCGGCCACCTGTTGCGCAAGGCTCACCTGACGCAGCGTGCCTGACCTCGCCGCCTCCTTTTGCGCTGCTGAGGAGGCGGCTTGCGCCTTCGCCGCGGCCTGCCCCTGCCTCGCATCGTAAGGCTTGGTGCGCGCCACGAGCGCGGCCAGCAAATCGACGTCTTCGTCCGGCTTCGTCTTGGCGGCGGCGCTCGTGCCGGTGCGCGAGCGGTCAGTTGCCACACGCTCCGCGTGGCGCTTGGTTTGCCGCTCATGACTGTTGTGTGACGCAAAGGCCTTCGCCGTCGAGCGGCCTTGTGCTGGATGCTTCGACGGCTCCGGCGCGGTCCCGCTCGCATGGCTCTTGGGCGCTTCGGCGCCGGCCGCGAGTGCGCGCGACAATCGTCCGCCGTCCGAGCTATCCGCAGTGGACGCTGCGGCGAAGGATGCGGCGGATGCGGCGGACGGCGCCGGTTGTGCGCCCGGAGCGTTGTCCGAAACGATGATGGCCGCTTGCGACGATGAAGAAGCAGCGGCTACCGGCGACATGTCGACGCCGCTCGCAGGCGCTGCGGCCGCGGCCGCCAAAAGAGGCGCACTGGCATTCGCCGGTGTTGCGGCGGACTTCTGCGTACCGGTATTGCCGCCGGCAGCGGCCGTCGTCGATTTTTCACCGCTGCCGGGCGAGATGTGCCGCCATTGCCACGCGCCGAATGCACCCGCGCCGGCCAACGCGACGACCGCGGCGAATAGCCACGGCTTCTTCGCGCCGCGTGACTTCAAAGGCTGCGCGGCAACACGGCCTTCGAGGTTCGCGAGAATCCGCGAACCGTCGTTGGCTGCATCGTTCGCTGTATCGGAAAGCAAGCTGGGCCGCGCTTTGGAATCGCGGCTATCCGGCGCACTCATTCACTGCCTCATTGAATCCGGGATTAATTCGAGCTGATAATGTGATCCGGCCTCCCTTGCAGCAGGCTGGCCAGATTCTAAGAGCAAGCATTACAAAAGACAATTTATTTCACCTCTACGGGCCGACCTTGATTGTCATTGCGCTTACCGCTTATTTCGCGCTCGCCGTGACGGTGGCAGCCGTGCTGCTATTGCCGCCGGCACGCGCGGCAGTGATAAACGCAGCGCTCCAACTGCACCGGCGCATCGGGCTTCACGCAACCAAACGCGCAAGCGAAGTACGCACTCGCTTTTCGAAATCAGTAATAATTTCCCAATCCGCGTTTAGTGACGCGAAAAAAATACTGATTCGTCATCGCTTGCTGATTTTGATTACCGCAGGTATCCTTGCCGCGCCTCCTTTTTTGGCAATTGCATTGCGTGGCGGTCAGCTATCCGAGTATGGCGACGTCACGCGGGTGCCGGACGAGAAAATCGCCGCGCTGCTTCAAGGTGAACAGCTCGTTCCACCGCCGCCTTTGCCGCCGGAGGTATTTGCGACACAGGAAGTCGTACAGGTCCGTCCAGCGTTGGTGGATGCCAGCCGAGATTGGAATCTGCTCGATAGCGACTTTAGAACGCGCTTATTGCTCGTCTACAAGATCATGCGCGAGCAATACGGCTATGAAATGGCTTTGCTCGAGGGTTATCGCAGTCCGGAGCGGCAAGACCGGCTCGCGAAACTCGGGGGTGTAACGAATGCGGCCGCCTATCAGAGCTATCACCAGTATGGGCTTGCCGCCGACAACGCTTTTTTGCGGAACGGCAAGCTCGTGATATCGGAAAAGGATCCGTGGGCGATGCGGGGTTATCAGCTCTACGGGCAAACAGCCGAGCAAGTCGGCTTGACATGGGGCGGACGATGGAAACTGATGGACCTCGGACACGTTGAATACCACAAGCCGGGATTCGTCCTGGCACGCGCGCGGGTCGCCGCCATGGCGGGCAAGTGATACGTGTTTCGGGATATGTCGCACATCGCGTCATGCCATTCGCATTCGAATAGAAGAACGCCTTATGCAACGCTTTTTCAATGCAATCTTTCATAAGCGGACGATGACCGTCGTCGGGCTTCTCGTCGTCGCGGCGATCGTCTTCGGGATAGCACTCTGGTACGACGCTCCGCTCGTCTGGCCCACGATCGCGTGCGGCGCCGTGCTCGCGATCGTCGTGATCGTCTGGCTCTGGCGGGCCGCCGCGACGCGCCGCGCCAACCGCCAGCTCGGCGATATGCTCGAGCAGCAAGCCGCAGCCGATAAGGCGACCTCCGCCCCTGCGCAGCCGGCCCGTCAAGCCGAGCTCGATGCGTTGCGCACGCGCCTCGTCGATGCCGTTCGCACGATCAAGACGTCGAAGATCGGTCAGCTATCGGGTGGCTCGGCGCTCTATGAACTGCCCTGGTACATCATCATCGGCAATCCCGCCGCGGGCAAAAGCAGCGCCGTGCTGAACTCGGGGCTGCAATTTCCATTCGCCGAAAAGCGCGATGCCGTCGTTCACGGCATCGGCGGTACGCGGAATTGCGATTGGTTCTTCACCACCGAGGGGATCCTGCTCGATACGGCGGGCCGATACTCGGTCTATGAGGAAGACCGCACCGAATGGCTCGGTTTCCTCGGCTTGCTCAAACGCTACCGGCCCCGCGCGCCGATCAACGGCATCATCGTCACCGCGAGCATTGCGGAGCTGACGGCCGGCCGCCCCGACACGACGATCAACCTCGCGCGGAGTCTGCGCCAGCGCGTGCAGGAGTTGACGGAAAAGCTCGAAGTCTTCGCTCCCGTCTACGTCATCTTCACGAAGGCGGACCTCATTACGGGATTCTCGGAATTCTTCGGTGGTGGCGAGCGTCATGAATACGATCGCGTCTGGGGGGCAACGTTGCCGTATGAGCCGGACGAGAAGCGCGATGTCGTCGCGCTGTTCGATGAGCGGTTCGAGGAGCTTTACGAAGGCCTCAAGGAAATCAGCGTCGCGCAGATGGCGCTCAATCGCGGCAACAAGCTCGCCCCGGGCCAGCTCAGCTTTCCGCTCGAGTTTCTCTCGATCAAGCCGGCGCTGCGCGTGTTTCTCGCCACGCTCTTCGAAAACAATCCCTTCCAGTACAAGCCGATCTTGCGCGGCTTCTACTTCACGAGCGCGCTGCAAGAGGGCGTGACGAGCAGCGCCGCGGCGCAGCGGATCGGGCAGCGGTTCGGTCTTTCGGCCGACGACGTGCCGGCGGCGCAGCCGCCCACCTCGAAAAACGGCTTCTTTCTGCGCGATCTCTTCTCGAAAGTCATCTTCGCCGACAAACAGACGGTGCGCCAGTTCGCGAGCCCCGCGAAGCTCCGGCTGCGGTACGGCACCTTCTTCGCGTTCGTCGCCCTCCTCGCGCTCGCGCTGGGCGGCTGGACTTGGTCGACGATCGGCAATCAGCAGCTCGTGGCCAACGTGCAGGCCGATCTCGACAACATCGTGCGGATCCAGCAAAAGCGTGACGATCTGCAATCGCGTCTTCAGGCGATGGATATTCTCGAGGACCGCATCGAACAGCTCGAGCAATATCGTCGCGACAGGCCGCTCGCGGTTTCGTTCGGGCTCTACCAGGGCGACGTCATCGAGCAGCGTCTGCTGACCGAGTACTACCGCGGCATCAAGCAGCTGATGCTCACGCCGGTCTCGCAGAATCTCGCGGCATTCCTCAAGGACGTCAATGCGCACGCCGACCAGCTCGCGCCGCTCACGCGTCCGCCCGAATCGGGAGCGGTGCCCGTCTCCGCTCGCACCAATGCTCTGTCGCCAACCGCGGCGAACGGCCAAAACACGCAAGGCGGCCTCTACAGCGACGCATCGCCCACGAACGTCGAAGACGCGTATAACGCGCTCAAGACCTACCTGATGCTCTCGGACAAGCGTCACGTCGAAGCGGCCCATCTCACGGATCAACTGGCCCGCTTCTGGCGCGGCTGGCTCGAGACGAATCGCGGCAACATGCCGCGCGACGAGATGATCAGGAGTGCCGAACGAATGATTACGTTCTATCTGTCGCGCGTCGCCGACGACGATTGGCCGATGATCGACGCGAATCTCTCGCTCGTCGACGAAACCCGCGAAGATCTGCGTCACGTCGTGCGCGGCATGCCGGCGCGGCAGCGGGTCTACGAGGAAATCAAGGCACGTGCCTCGACGCGATTCGCGCCGATGACGGTCGCGCGGATCGTCGGCGACGGCGACGCGAGCCTCGTCGCGGGCAGCTATGCGATTCCCGGCACGTTCACGCGCGATGCATGGTTCCAGTATGTCCGGCCCGCGATCCGCGACGCGGCCACGAAAGAGCTCCAGGCGAAGGATTGGGTGCTCAACACGGCGTCCCAGGACGACCTGACGCTCGACGGCAGCCCCGAGCAGATTCAGAAGGCGCTCGTCGGCATGTACAAGGCCGAGTATGCACAGCACTGGCAGCGCTTCATGCAGGGCATCGCCATTCAGGACTTCGGCAACTTCAGCCAGGCCGTCGCATCGATGAACCGGCTCGGCGACCCGCAGAGCTCGCCGATCAAGAAAATTCTCGAAACCGCGTACGACCAGACCGCCTGGGATAACCCCGCGCTTGCCTCGACGACGGTGCAACGCGCGCAAAACGGCACGACCGGATGGTTCAAGCGCTTGTTCTCGTCGCACGAAGACGCGGCGAAAACGGCCGGCATCGATCCGGACGCCATCGTGCCTGCTCAACCCTCGATGGGGCCGGTAGGCGCGGCGTTCGCTGGACTGGGGCGCATCGTGGCGAAGCAGGACAACACGTCGCTGCTCGCGAACTACATGGATTCGCTTTCGAAAGTGCGCACGCGCTTCAACGTGATCAAGAACCAAGGCGATCCCGGGCCAGGCGCGCGCCAGCTGATGCAGCAAACGCTCGAGGGCAGCGGCTCCGAGCTCGCCGATTCCCTGAAGATCGTCGACGAGCAGATGCTCAACGGGCTCACCGACGATCAGCGCAAGACCTTGCGGCCGCTGCTCGTGCGGCCGCTGATGCAGGCGTTCGCCGTCGTCGTCGGTCCGGCCAGCGAGGAAGTCAACAAGGTCTGGGACGCTCAGGTGTACCAGCCGTTCGAAGCATCGCTCGCGAACAAGTATCCGTTCTCGGCCGGTGCGAAGGTCGAAGCGGGCGCGGGCGAAATCGCGCAGGTGTTCGGGCCCGATGGCGCGGTGTCGAAGTTCGTCGGCACGACACTCGGCCCGCTCGCCGTGCGGCGCGGCGATTCCCTCAGCCCTCGCACGTGGGGCGGCATCGGCATTGCGTTGACGCCGGACTTCTCGAGCGGATTCGCGCGCTGGGTGGCGCCGCTCTCGGGCGCCGCCGCCGGTGGCGGTCAGTCGGCGGCCGAACCACAGACCGTGTTCCAGATCCTGCCGCAGCCAGGCTCGAAAACGACCGAATACACGATCACGATCGACGGCCAGCAACTTCGTTATCGCAACACGCCGGCGCAGTGGACGAACTTCGTCTGGCCGAATCCGCAGGGGACGGCCGGCGCGACGCTGACGGCGGTGACGTTCGACGGCCGCACGATCCAATTCGTCAACGAGCCGGGCCGCTACGGCCTCGAGAAGCTCATCAACTCCGCGCAGCGCAAGCGCAACGCCGACGGGACGTTCGATCTGTCATGGACGCAGGGCGATGTGACGGTGGCGTTCAGCATGCGCATCGTCAGCACCTCGCAGCCGTCGAGCGGATCGTCGGACGCCCCGCAGCAGCAAAGCCTGCGCGGCACGCGCCTGCCGAGCTCGGTCGTCGACGTCGCCGCGACCCGCGCCGCCGCCGCGGCCGCGAGCGGTTCGTCGAGCGGCGCCGCGACCGCTGCGATGGCTGCGACGGACGCCGCCGGCCGCGCACAGGCCGCGAGCGTCTCCACCACCGCCTCGACTACACCGGCCGCGGCCAACGCCGCCGCCACGAACCCGGGAGCCGCGCAATGACGCAATCGGTCCAGGCGCAATTGGCCTACTTCGGCAAGATTCCCTCACGCGGCGACTTCGTGAAGAGCACGAACAATCCGCAGCTACTGCAAACGCTCGATCACTGGATCGCTCAAGCGATGGAGCTGCTCGCGGAAGATCCGCGCTGGAAAATCGTCTATGAGAACGCCAAGCCGATGCACTTCGCTTTCCTAGGCTCGCAAAGCAAGCTCGCGATCGCCGGTCACATGATGACGAGTCACGATGTGTCCTCGCGGCGGTTCCCGCTGCTTGCGGCGACGGCACTCGAAGTCGAGCGCCCGCTTGCGTTTCTCGCGCGCAGCCCGCTCGCTTTCGCGCGGCTCTGGTCGCGCGCCGCGAAGCAGATCCGCGAGCTTTTCGAGGGCGCCGAGCCGAATGCCGCGTTGCAGGCGCTCGGCGATACCCAGGTCCCGATCGATGTCGGCGTGGCGAGCTCGCACGACGGCACGTTTGCCGATTTTGTCGAGCACCAGACGCTGGCCGGCCTCGAGCAGATGCTGCTGGCGAGCGGCCACCCGGTGCGGCTGCGCGGCGCAATGCTCGCGCTCGGCTCGCTGCTGAAGCCCGTCATGTTGAGCAAAGCGCCCCATCTCGAACGCGGCCTCACGCTGCCGCTGCCCGTCGATTCGTTCTATCGAAGCCTCGTCGCCGCGTTCTGGCTCGAACTCATCGCCCCGTTTCTCGCGCAGGCCGATTTCGAGATCGCGATCTTCATCGGCACGATTGCCGAGCGCGATCGACTCGTGATCGGATTCAACGGTGCGTCGGCGAAGACGCTCCATAGCGTCATCGATCCGCAAGCCTATGCGACGCAGAACATCGACATCGACGATCCCGAATGGATCGACGAGCATGCGCAGAACGAGCCCGGCATCAGCAAGCTCGTCAGCTATCTCGAACAACCTCAACTCTCGTTGCGTATCGCCATCGATACGTTCCGTGAAGCGTTCGTCGGGGCTTAACACGATGGCTGACCTTCGTTCCCTTCTCGCACGGCGGCGCCCTTGGACAGTTTTGCAGTCGGCGTCGATTGCGCTGGCATGTTTCGGATTTGCAGCCAGCGCGGCCGTCCATGCCGACAATGCGACGCCGGCAAGCGTGACGCCGATCGACAACAGCGGCATCCAGATCAAAACGACGACCCTGCCCGCGCAGTCTTCCACGGGCGGCAGCGCCGCCACGCGCGTGCCCCCCGCTGTGAACGCGATCCCCGGACAGGTGGTCGTCAGCGGCAAAGTGCCGGACGAGGGCACACGCACCGCCGTCCTGACCCGCCTGCGCGATACGTACGGCGCGGCGAACGTCGTCGATCAGATTGAAGTCGGCAGTGTCGCCACGCCGCCCAATTGGTCGACCAACGTCCAGAAGCTGATCGGCCCGCAGTTGAAGCAGATCAGCAAGGGACAACTGAAGATCGACGGCACGCAGATCGACGTCAAGGGCGAAGTGGGCAACGAAGCACAACGCCAGCAAATCGCGAGCGATATGGCCAACGCGCTGAACCCCACGTACACGATCCGGAACGGATTGCACGTGAGCGCATCCGAGCAAGGCGTGCTCGACAGCACGCTGGCGAACCGCACGATCGCCTTTGAAACGGGCAGCGCAACGCTGACGCCGCAAGGCCGGGCCATCCTCGATCAGCTCGCCGCCGTGATCGCGAAGATGCCGAACAACTCCTTCGAGATCATCGGCCATACCGACAATTCGGGGAGCCGCGCGTCGAATATCGCGCTCAGTCAGGCGCGTGCCGACACCGTCAAAGGGTACTTGGTCACGAAGGGCATCGCGCCACAGTCGATGACGACGATGGGCGTCGGGCCCGATCAGCCGATTGCATCGAACGATACCGACGAAGGGCGCGCGCGCAATCGGCGCATCGAGTTTCGCGTCGGCAAATAGGCGATCGCGAATGTCGATGCTCGGCGCCGTGTTGTGATGGCGCACGCGCGTCGCGGCTCGAAGCCGGCGCGCGCTCGTCCCGACTTTACCTCGGCTCGGGCTTCACCCCCAGCAACTCGCGCAAGTGCGCCAGTTGACCGTCGTCTTTCACCACCGATGCAAGCCACTGGTGCAACGGCATATCGGCCCACTCGGCCGCCTTGTCGGCGAGGTAGGCGGCCGGGCTATGAGGCTCCGCGGCGCGCAGAAACTGCGCGACGGCACGCAATTGCGCGATGGCGTCGGCGCGACTGCGGATGACGCCAGCTGGGACGGGCTCGGAATTCGATGGCATGGTCGCGGTTCGTGGAAGCGGCGTCTTGAAGGTGGGCTCGGCGCGTTCAACCTCGCGCGGCTGATGCGAATCGGCCGCGTCGGCGCCGTGCGTAGGCTCGGGACTCACGCCGACATCGCGTGCGAATCGCTCCGCGAGCCCGTAGACGAATGCGTAGGACTCCTTTGTTTGTCGAAAGCTCGGAGCGGATTCGCCGGCGTACTCGTCCAACCGTGCCTCGAGCGTGAGCATCGCCGCTTCGAACGTTTTCAGTTCGTCCAGCAAGGTTCGGTAGAACGGTACGGGCGTAATCCGTTTGGCGGCGTCGATCTGCTCGACGGACGGTTTGCCGCGCGCAATCTCATCGGCGCGCTCCGGGTCTCGCTTGGAAGCCTGCGCCACATGCGTTGCGACGTCCCAGTCGACCGCCGTGAAAACGCTTCCGGTCGAGGTTTGCGTGAGGCGCGTATCGCGCAGCAATTCCGCGGTGCGTCGCACGAGCCATGTGACATTGCCGAGCCGATACTCGGCGTCATCGCCGTCGGGCAGCGGATGGACTTTGTCCCAATACCGTTCGATGAGGCCCGCGAGCAGCGTGTACCCTTGCGTCAGTCCCGGCAAGCCCTGCTTCATTGCTAGCGCTTCGGTCAGCCACGCCGCCAACCGCAGGTCCTTCGTCTGCGTGCCGAGCAAAGCGCTGCAGCGATCGATGACGAAATCCCAGTCCGCCTCCTTGATCTCGGTTACCCATTCGCCCTGGTCGAGCGAAGGATCGTCGAAGCGGCGCGCCTGCTGGATCGCGTCGAAATCGTTCGAAAACAGCAAGTCCTGGCCGCAGGGCGATGCGCCCGGGAATGGCTCTAAAAGCGGGGTGAGGTCGATCGTCATTTAGATTTCCTCGTATTCCAAATCGGGGACCTCGTGCAAGTTGCCGCCTTCCTCGCGATCGTCGCTGACGTGCACTTCATAGCGCGCGTCGTCGCGGTCGCGCTCGGATTCCCGCGTGCAGACGAAGGCATCCCAGCCCAGCCGCGCACCGCCGCCGAGACGAGCCGGGCCCACTTCGCTGCGCGCGAGCACGAGCACGACTTCGTATTCGAACACGGCGCCGCCCACGAGCGACAGCATTCGCTCGAGCGCGACCGCGTGCGGCGCGGCCGGCAGGAGCCTCTCGTAATCACGCTTCGATAGCGGGCCCACGACGAGCCGCAGCCGCATATCGCGCTGCCAGACGCGCTCGCCGGCGAGCGCCGTCGCGCCGAGCGTCACGTTCGCGTAGCCGAGCTGCGACAGATGCGAGGGCGGCACCTCATACCACTTACCAACGAACTGCTCGACGCGCACGTGCACGCGAAAATAGTCCGCCAGCACGCGCTCGAGATAGGCAGCCGACATCGGCCGCTGCCGGACCGGCAGCGCATATCCGCCGAGCGCCTCGTCGATGAGCGTACCCGTCCCCTGCTGCAAGGCGCCGCGCGTCGGTCGATGCCCCAAGCCCGCGATCGCGAGCAGCAACGGCAGATAGCGTTCGTCCTGGTCGAGCTCGTAGTGAAACGGCAGCCGGTACTTCTTCCACGCCTCGTAGAACAGCGCCGTTGCTCGATGCGTAAAGACATCGAGATACGCGCGGGCGGCACGATCGCGCCGCAATTGCTCACGTGCGATCAGATCTTCCGTGTAGTGGAGCGGCAATGCGCCCTGCCCGCCCAGCATGCCAAAAAACGCCGGTACCAGGTCGATACGCGCAAGCGAGCGCGCCTCGATCGCTGCATCGCGCGCTTCGTCGCTGTCCACGGGAGCGCCGTCGCCGCCGTATGGCGTGGCGCGCTCGAGCTCGCTCGGTGCGAACGTCAGCGACAAGGTGTTGCGGAACACGATCCGCTCGCCCGCGTACCGCACGACATCTTGCCCGAACCACATCTCGAGCATGCGCACCGCTTGGAAGAACTGAAAGCGATAGGGCTCGTCGAGGAGCCGCCGGACTACACCAGCGTGGACTCTGCGCTGCGTGGCTTGCATCGCATGATCTCCTCGCCGGTGCGCTTCGACACGGCAATCAGTTGTACGAATCGATTCAGGTTGACATAGAGCCCAAAGAAGGCGTCGAGGACTTTGACGAAGGCGGCAACGCTCGTCCCGACGAAATGCGCCTCGTCGATCGTGAGACGGATTTCGACACCCCGCACGAACGTCGCGAACGGCTTACCCGGTAGCCATTGGACGGCCGGGCGCCGCTCGACGCCGACGAGACCTTCGATATGGCGCGTCGATACGGCCGTATGCCGCAAATCGTAGAGCGAGAGGAGTTCCTTCAGCGACGCGAGATCGTCATCGACGAGCGGCGCGTGACCTAGCGCGAGATGCGAGACGAGTCGAAGCTGCATCGACGCGCCGCGCTCGACTCGTACAGTCGGCGTGGGCCGGCAGAGCATGAAAACCGGATCGGCGCCGACGGAGAGCGCGACATCGTTCTCGATGGCGGCATCATCGAGGAACAAATCGCCGCCTTCGAGCCCGATGGCAAGCCGCGCCGGCAAGTCGCGATTCGTGCAGGTCAATTCGAGGCTGAGCGTGTCAGTTTGCGCACTCGATGGATCGAACGCACTCTCGATGATCGAGATCTCCGTCTCATAGCCCGGGCTCATGTCGGCAACGGAGGCGTTGCGGCGCGCGAACCAATATCGGCCGGCCCTGCCCGCCTCGTCGTGGTGCAGCGCGTAGAACGGGCGGAACTCCATGATGGTCTGCTCGTTCGCGCCTTCTCTCACCAAGCGAACCGCATCGATCGAATAGACCTCGTACTCGGGCGCGTTCCGCGCATTGGCAATGACCGGATAAGAGACGACTTCGTGACTCACGTGGATCGGCTCGCCGGGTTGCCTGAAAAGATTCACGACGGGCGTGCAGAAGAGCCGCAGGTGATGAGCCGCAAGCGATTCGATGAGCCGCGGCACCTGGGTTTCGCCGCGTAAGCGCCCTATTACCACATGCAGCGTCAGGCGTCGGCAGCGCCGGCTCGCGCGCAGCATGGCGGCAAGATCGAAATCGATGAAACCGAATTTCTCGGGAAACGCGAAATATTCGGTCAGCAGGCGGTAGGCGGGATGCGATTTGGCCGGGTAGTCGATGAGCGATTGGGTATCGCTGAATCCGGCCTGCTCGAGCGGAAGCGCCGGAAGACGCCGCCATTCGCCCCGCTCGTCCGCTTCCACATAGGCCGCTATCGCTTTCATGAAGAGACTGTCGGCCAACGTCGCGACGAACGACTGCTCGCCGTGCAGGTAAGCGCGTACCGAATCGAGCCCGATCGCAGCGAGATCGCTCGCCGATGAGGTGCTTTCGAACAGAAACGATACGACGCCCGATGCATCGCCGGGCAGCACAGGCGTGTGCGCCGGTAGCTCGGCAAGCGCCCTGAATTGAGCCCGGGCGAGTCTGATCGGCGCGAGTGTCACATCGTACGCGGTTCGAAAACAGCAACGCACGCCGTTGACTTCGCGGCTCCCAAGCTGCGTGCCGCGCGGGATCGTGACCGGTTCGTCGATTCGCTCGGCGCTGCTCGCAGCGAACTGCGCGACCGAA
This sequence comes from Trinickia symbiotica, assembly GCF_003028655.1. Taxonomy (GTDB): domain Bacteria; phylum Pseudomonadota; class Gammaproteobacteria; order Burkholderiales; family Burkholderiaceae; genus Trinickia; species Trinickia symbiotica_A. The sequence continues at coordinate 319,713 of NZ_PYUC01000004.1, read as the reverse complement.
CACGACGGGAACGGCCGAAGGTAATGCGGGTAAAGCACCTCGAGCAATGCCTCAGCCAACTCCGGGTAGTCATCGTCGAGCTTGCGGTTGATGCGGGCGCCGAGCAGCGCCAGCGCATCGATCATCCGCTCGACATGCGGATCATCCGATTGCCTGTCCGCAAACGCGAGACGCGGCGCGATCTTCGGATAGCGATCGGCAAAACCCGGCGCATACCGCCGCAAAAACGCAAGCTCACGGTCGTAGTAAGGCAGCAACGCGTCCATCGTTTTCCCCGAGCGCCGGCTATTTTCGGTTTTTGCCGTGGTGCCTGCCGACGGTTACTCGTACATGCGGCTGCGCGCGGCATCGCCGGCACGGCGCGAGCGCGAGACCGAATACTGCAGCGTCGAAGCCTGCAGCATCGCATCAAAGCTGACCGGTTCCTCGGCTGGGTGCACGACGAGCTTCGCTCGAATGACGAAATAAAGGGCATTCGTCGATTGCGGGTTCGTTTCCAGGGAAACCGTCGCGCCGCGCAAACGCGGCTCATGCTGCTCGATTGCCTGACGGATCGAGTCGCAGATGCGTACGCGGTCATCGTGTCGCACGAGGCTCAGGCCCGCAAAGTCGCTCAACCCGTACGTCAGCACCGAACGCGCGCACTCGCTCCCTTCCGGAAACGGCTCGCGAGGCGCGAGGCGTGTGTTCAGCAGCGCTTCGACGTCACGCGCGACGCGGCTCTTCAGCTCGTCGAGCGAGAGCTGCCGCATCGCGGCGGGCGCCGGCATTCGCGGGTCGTCGTCGAAAAGCTTGTCGAGCAAGCTCGGTTCGAATCGCTTCATTGTGCGACGCATCCATTCTGAACTTGCAAGGGCGCAGGCACTTTTCGGCGCCTGCGCCCTTGCGCTTGCTCGCGGACGGCCACGCACACGCCAACGTTTCACCGTGACGGGCGCGAAGCGCCGCGCCGTCAGACCGCGTAGGTCTTGTCGTTCTTGGTCAGGCTCCACGCACCCTGCGCATTGCCGCCCTGGTTGCCGCCGATCTTCTGCTGCGTGTACTTCCATTGCACGGCGGCATACTTGAGCGAAAACTGCTCGACGGGCAGCCCCTCGCCGACCACGCTCGGTGCAACGCTCGAGATGATGACGTATTTGAGCTTGATTTCGAGGTACTTCACGCGGTTGCCGTCTCCGTCCGAACGCATGAAGTCGATCGTGACTTCATCGAACGTGGTGCCGCCCGAGGCGTGCTGATAAAGGAGCGGGCTCACGACGTCGATGTCCTTCGTGAACGTCATGTCCGAGTGCTCGCAGCGCTCCGCGGTATGGCCGCCGGCCGTCGAGGCCGTCGCCGAGCGCGGCTGCGTGATCGAGTGATTCCACGAGCTGATCTCGATCCAGTTCGAGTGGTCCTTATCCTGCGATTCACCTTGGATGGCAGGATTGCCGAACTTCAAGTAAATGTCTTTCATGTCCCGAGACTCCCGAATAAGAGGTTGAGCGGTGGGCCGGGCGATTCGCATCGCCGCCCTTCGATCCACGGTGCTTAGCCACCCGCCGGCTTCGGCAGGTCAGCGACGAGCCGCAGCGAAATCGAGAGCTCGTCCAGTTGGAAATGAGGGCGCAGGAATGCGACCGAGCGATAGGAACCCGGCTTGCCGGGAATCTCCGCGACCTGAACCGACGCTTCGCGCAGCGGGAACTGCGCCTTTTGCTCCTGAGTTGCGTTGTCGTCGAGCAGCACGTATTGCGCGATCCAGCGATTGAGGAACGTCTCGACGTTCTGCGCCGAGGCGAAGCTGCCGATCTTGTCGCGCATCATCGCCTTCAGGTAGTGTGCGATGCGAGACACGGAGAAGATGTATTGCAGCTGCGTCGATAGCACCGCATTCGCATTTGCGCTGTCGGTGTTGTACTTTCTCGGACGCTGCGCCGATTGTGCCGCGAAGAACGCCGCGTAATCGGTGTTTTTGCAATGCACGAGCGGAATGAACCCGAGGTCGCTCAACTCCTTCTCGCGGCGGTCGGTGATCGCAAGTTCAGTCGGGCATTTGAGCGCGATCTCGCCGTCGTCGGTCTTGAAAGTGTGCGTCGGCAAATCCTCGACGAGCCCACCGCCTTCCACGCCGCGAATCGCCGCGCACCAGCCGAAGTCGTCGAACGCGGCCGTCAACCTTGCCGCGAATGCCCACGCCGCGTTGCACCAGAGGTACTTGTTGTGATCGGTACCGTCGACATCCTCGACGAAGTTGAATCCGTCGGCCGTCAGGCCATCCTTCGGATTGAACGGCAGCCGGCCAAGATAGCGCGGCAGCGTGAGGCCGACGTAGCGCGAATCCTCGGAATCGCGGAACGACTTCCACTTGGCATATTCGACGGTATCGAACACTTTGCCGAGATCGCGCGGCTTGCCGAGATCGGCGAACGTTTCCAGGTCTAGCAGCTCGGGCGATGCCGACGTGATGAACGGCGCATGCGCCGCGGCGGCCACGTGCGACATCTGCTCGATGAAGTACATGTCCTCGGGTTGACGCGTGATCTCGAAGTCGCCGATCAGCGCCCCGAACGGCGCGCCGCCGAACGTTCCGAACTCCTCTTCGTACACCTTCTTGAAAAGCGCGCTCTGATCGAACTCCGCCGCGGTCTTGAATTCACGCACGATCTCGCGCTTCGTCGCGTTGAGCGCCTTGATCTTGATGCCCGAACCCGTGTTGCTTTCCTTGCAGAGGTATTGCAGGCCGCGCCACGTGCTCTCCATGCGCTGGAACTGCGATGCGTGCATGACCTCGCTCAGTTGCGCCGAAAGCAGCCGGTCGATTTCGGCAATGCGCGCGTCGAGCGTGGCCGCCAGGTTGTCGGAGACGACGACCGTTCCGTCGAGCACCTGGTTCGCAAGTTCGCTGATGAGGTCCTTCGCCCGCGCGTGCTCCGAATCGGATTTGGCCACCCTGCTCTTCTCGATGATTTCGTCGAGCAGTGACGTCGTTGCACCCGCTTCCGGTTGCGCCGGATTGGCCGTAGCCGCCTGCTGATTCATGTTGCCCTCGCTCGCTCAATCGCCCGCTTTGTCCTGATCGACCGCGTCGCTCTGTTCGGCCGCCGGTGCGGCGAGCGCGCGGACCTGCGCCGTATTCGCAAGGACGTCGCTCAGAATGCTCTCGAGCTTGTCGTTCCCGGCCAGCTTGTTGCGCAGGTCGGCAAGCTTCGAGCGTGCCTCGAGCAAGCGCCGCAGCGGCTCGATCTGCGCCACCACCTGATCCGGATCGAAGCTCGCCATCGAGCGGAAGCGCAAATCGACGGCGAACGTGCCGCCCGCGTCGGTGAGCCGGTTCTTGACCTCGAACGCGGCGCGCGGCTCGACGGCTTTCATGACGTCGTCAAAATTGTCGCGATCGATGCTCACGAATTTGCGGTCGCGCAGCTTCGGTTGCTCGACCTCCGATTGACCGGCGAGGTCGGCCACGACGCCGACGACGAACGGCAACTCCTTGATCTCGATCGCGTCGCCGCGCTCGACCTCGTAAGTCAGTTGCACGCGCGGCGGGCGTACCTTCTGCAGGCGTTTCTGAATGCTTTCTTTCTTGGCCATCGGCAGCTCCCCGAAGCGTATGAGTGAGACGAACGACGCTTTAACGAAGCGCGCTGAACGGATCGGCGCCGTTCGCGCCGGCGGCGGCGGGCTTCGGCGCGGGCGGATCGGCGGCCGGCTGGTCGGCCGCGCCCGGATCACCGTCCTTCTTCGCAATCGTGGCCGAGTGGCGCCGCACGATGCGGCGCTTCTTGACCGGAGGCTTGTTCTGCGCGACTTCCTCGGGGAACAGCGTTGCCTGGCCCAGCGTGTCGCGCAGCTGATGCGCGAGGGCCTGTGCGTCCGTCTTCGCGTCGCCGGCGAGCTCGGCGTCCTGACGTAACTCGCCGAGCGACTGCGTCGCGACGCGAAGACCGCTCACGGCCAGCACGCTTTTCGCGCCGCGGTCCGTCGAGTCGCGCTGCAGCGCCTCTTGCGCCGCGACGATGGCCTGCCCGTAATGGGCATTGTCGAACTCGATTTGCGCGATACGAGACCACGGCTCTTCACGCGTCGGGTCAGCCTTGGTCAACTGCTGATAAAGCGCGAGCGCCTTGTCCTTGTCGCCGCCCTTGGCGACGGCATCGGCATCGGCCAGCGCCTTGTCAAATGCGGCCGGCGTAGTCTGATTGGCCTGCTTTTGCGAAGCGCAGCCCGCGATGACGGCACATACCAGCACGGCCGTCGAAAGTTTGCGAAAGATTTGCCGTTTGTTCATTACACAGCCCGATCGTTTATTAATTCGCCGAGACAAACCACGGCTTTGCTTTGCGGCGAGCGCGGGCGTATAGTACCGGCCAATTTTCCATAATTCAACTCCAATCGCGTGACGATAGCGGAATGAGATTATCGCGAATACGCGCTATGCAGAGCGGATAGGAAACTATTTCCGAGTAAATTGCCTCTTAATAACGAGCAAGAAAAAATTTCCGACCTATGAAGCTATACAAACCTGTCCGTTCTCAACCTCGGGGCGCGAATACGGGCGGCAGAATTCTAAAAAAGTTTGTCGCGGATAAGACGGGAGCGCGCGGTGAAATGCCAATAAAGCGTTATTTGATATGCACCATTTCATTGCTCGTCGCGGGCGGGACGCTCGCGGGTTGCGCGGCCGGCGTCTCAGCGCTCGGCAGCGTGGCCTCGACTGCGCTGCAGGCCGCCGGCATCGGCAAGCCCCCGGTGCCCGATTCGCAAAAGCCGCCGCGCGACGTCCCGCTCACGCTCGCCGCGGCGTCCAATCTCAATGCGGCAACCGACAATCACCCGCTGGCGCTCGTGGTGCGTCTTTATGTGCTGAAAGACCCGACCACATTCCAGCAGGCAGCGTTCGACGTCTTTACCGACCCGACCAAGGAAAAGAGCGCGTTGGGCGCGGATCTGCTGAGCGTGCGCGAAGTGACGCTGATTCCGGGCCAGCATTACCAGATGACGGAGAAAGTGTCGCGTGAAGCGCAGGCTTTCGGCGTCGTTGCCCTCTTCCGCGATCCCGCGCTGCGGCGTTGGAAATTCGCTTTCGATCCGGCGAAATCGGAGAAATCCGGCATAATGATCGGCCTCCATAACTGTGCAATGACAGTGACGAGCGGCACGGTCATTCCGCCCGATCCTGGCTTGCCGATGCCGCCGTTGAATTTGCTGTCGTCGGTATCGTGCGGTTGAACGAGACCGCAATGAACGATCAAGTCCGTCGAGTGAATTTTTTATGACCGCATGAGCGGCGCTTTGAACAATACAACGTGGGTTCGGGATGAGTTATTCGGCAAAGCTGCTTTGGGGAGAAGGGCTCTTTCTCCGGCCTCAGCATTTCCAGCAACAAGACGCCTATCACGAGGCGCGCCTCGTCGAATCGATACGAGCGCTGCAGCCGTTCAACTGGGGGGTGCGCTCCGTTGCGTTCGATCTCGATTCGCTCAACGGCGGCACGTTGCGCTTGACGGAGCTCTCGATCGTCTTCCCCGACGGCACACTGTTTTCGGCCCCGCAAGCGGACGAGTTGCCCGAGGCCATTTCGCTGCAAACGTTGCCCGAAGGTATCGCCGACTCCGTGTTCTACGTGGCGCTACACCCGATGCGCGAGACCGGCAGCAATTACACGGACGATCCGACGAGCGACCGGCCGATGCGCTATGCGAGCAAGCAGGCGGAAGTGGCCGACCAGTTCACGGACGCGATGACGGCCGCACTGACGTTCCTCAAAACGCGTGTCAGGCTCGTTGGTCACAACGAGCCGCGCCAGCAGCTTATCGCCGTGCCGATCGTGAACGTGCGGCGCACGGCGACTTCGGGCTTCGAGTTCGACCCCAACTTCGTGCCGCCGTGTCTGTCGATCGAAGCTTCGCCCGTATTGCACCAAGGGCTGCGCCAACTGATCGATGCGCTGCAGGCGAAGGTCAACGCGCTCTACGGTTTTCATCGCGAACCGACGAAGAACATCATCGAATTCCGCTCGGGCGATATCGCGTCGTTCTGGCTGCTGCATACCGTGAACGCGGCGGTCGCCTCGCTCATTCATTTACATCAACAACCGGCGCTGCATCCCGAGCGGCTCTTTCACGAGCTGTTAAGGCTCGCCGGGCAGTTGATGACGTTCTCGAAGGAGTACACGCTGACCGATTTGCCGGTCTATCGGCACGACGAGCCCGGCCCTGCATTCGCGCGGCTCGACGAGATCGTGCGCGACCTGCTCGAGACCGTCATCTCGACGCGTCATTTTGCGATCGCGCTCGAGGAAGTGCGGCCGTCGTTTCGCGTGGGCCGGCTCGACTCCGGCCGGATCGACGAGAAGACCACGTTCTTCATCGCCGTATCGGCCGATCTGCCGCCCGTGGAACTCGTCGAGGTGGTGCCGACGCGCTTCAAGGTCGGCGCACCCGACGATGTCGATAAACTCGTATTGTCGGCAATGCCCGGCGTGAGGCTCGTTTATACGCCACAGGTACCGCCTGCCGTTCCCGTGCGGCCCGGCGCCTGCTACTTCGCGCTCGAAGCGCGCGGCCCGCTTTACGAGCGGATGCTGCAGGCGCAATCGGCAATGATCTACACGCCGTCGGGCATCAACGATCTCAAAGTCGACTTGATCGCCGTTACTTCTTGAAACCATGACCGAAGTCCCCTCTCTTCTCGGCAGCAGCGCGCCGCCTCCCGTATCGGCATCGAGCCCGAGCGTCGATGCGAGCGCCCAGGCGCGTTCGCTGCACGATCTGCTTTACGACGGCTTCTTCATGCTGTTCCTGCTCAAGCAGGGACATGAGCCCGCCGATGCGATCGAGTTCGGCTCGCGCGTGCAAGCCTTCCTTGCGGACTTCGAGCGTGGCGCAAAGAAGCTCAATGTGCCGGCTGACGATGTCTACGCGGCCAAGTTCGGGTTTTGCGCGACGATCGACGAAGCGGTGCTCTCGTCGACGTTCAAGATCCGCGATGTCTGGGAGCGTCGGCCGCTGCAGCTCACGCTATTCGGCGAGCAACTGGCCGGTGAGAAGTTCTTCGATCATCTCGAAGCGTGTCGAGCGCAGGGCGTGGCGCGGTTGCAGTCGCTCGAGGTGTTCCATATGTGCTTGCTGCTCGGGTTCAAAGGCAAGTACCTGCTCGAGGGGCCGGAGAAGCTCGCTTATCTGACGGCAAGGCTCGGCGACGAGATCGCGCGCATGAAAGGCAAGCGGGCAGCTTTCGCACCGCACTGGCCCCTGCCCGATCAAGTGGCCCATCGCCTCAAGCATGAAGTGCCGCTGTGGACCATCGGCGCAGTGTTCGCGTTGATCGGTCTGGCCGGTTATTTCGGACTCCATACTTATTTGCGCGACCATACGCTGGGCGCGTTGGCGCCCTATTCCCAGCTCGTCAAGCCGGAAGCGGAATCGGCCAATTTGACGATTTCGTTGCCTTGAGCACGAGCGCCCGGCTGGCCGCGGCGCAAGTGTCGTTGCCCGGCCGGCCAACACGGAGCGCATGCCGCCCCAGCTTTTAGTCCGCAACACCACCCCGATCTTTCGATTCCCTTTCGGCGTCGTCGCCGACCTTGCGCAGGTCGCAGGCCCGCTCGCAAGAGCGGCTAGCCGGCCTTCGCGCTGTATTGGAAAAAATCGGCCTCGCTTGTTCCTGTTATGGTTCTCGCGTCCCGGATACGCTCTCTCAAAACGATGCTTGCGCGACACGGAGGGCGAGCAAATGGATAAGCGTGAATCCACGGCAAGCGCGGAGTCGGTTTTATCGACGATCACGCTGCACAACAACCAAACGCTGGCTGTTTCGCTGCCTCGCAACACGCGATTGATAATAACCGAGGGCGCAGTGCGGTTGACGTACGCCGAGCCAACGCTAGATTGGCTCGGCGAGTCAGCTCCACTCCGATCGCATCTTCTGCACGAAGGCGACACTTATCTCGTCGAGCAATCTCAATACGTGTCCATGACGGGCGCTTCATCGAGCGGCACAGCCGTCTACATCGAGGTGGCCGCCGCGACACACGTCGTCAAACGACTCTACAACTGGTTCGCGCGGTTCTCCGAGACAGGCGTCGCGCATGCCGACCAGCGGCAAACCCGCGGCCGGCACGCATAAGCCGCAAGCGCCGCATCGCTGACGGGCCAACACCCGTCGCGTCGAACGTCCCGCCGATCATCCTCGCGGCAGAGCGACCCACTGCTGCACGCTTGGCCGCGCCCACTGACGCTCGACATATCGCAGCACCTTCGGCGGCACCGGGTCGCCGCAGGCGACGAGCCGGTTCAGCATCAGTGCAAAATCGGTGTCGGCGATGCACCAGTCGCCGAACACGCCATGGCGGTCGTCGCGAATCAAGCGATCGGCCGCATCGAGCAGTTTGTCGCAGGCGAGCTGCGCCGGCTCGGACAGCGGTTTCACGGGCTCGGGGAAGTAGATCCGGTCCGCCTGTCTTTCACTCTTCAGCGGCATGAAATCGCTGCGAATCCACGCCTGCAGCTCACGCGCCCGCGCACGCGTCTCGCGATCGGCCGGCAGGACGGCCGCGTGACGAGGGGCGGGATAGACTTCCTCGAGATACTCGGCGACCGCTGACGATTCGGACAACGAAAAATCGCCGTGCAGCAGCGTCGGCACGCGGCGTGTCAGCGAGATCTCGCGATAGGCGGAGCTGTGCTGCTGCTTCGCCTTGAGGTCGACTGTCCGAATCTCGAAGTCGAGTCCCTTTTCTTTCAATACGACGAACGCCGACATAGCGAACGCACTGACGTAATCGGCACCGACGTACAAATAGATAGGCGTGGCGTTCATTCAGGATATCCCTATGCAAAGTTAGGTTTGAGTTACGAAGGTCACGGGTACGCGCGCTCGGCAACGGCGGCGCCTTTCCAAAGCACCGCGATACCGGCGGCCACGATGAGCGCCAGCACGGTCCAGGCGGCGACATAATCGAAGCGATCGACGATCACGCCGAAAATCGGCGGCACGATGCTGATCGCGACCATGTTGATCGTCATCGAGAAGCTGATCGTCGAAGCCATGACAGACTTCGGCGCCATCTCGGCGAGCTGCAGCAGATAGAGCGGATACCAGCCGACGCCGAACAACCCGAGGACGCAAAAGATCGCCGTCAGCGTGGCGTTCGTCGTCCCCGCGGGCACCGCGACGAGCGCCACCGTCGCCGCGATGCAAACCGCCATGCTGAAGCCGAGCGAGCGGATCCGTTTCGTCGGCCAGAATTTGTCGCTGACCCATGCGAGCCCGATGCGACCGACAATGCCGAGCCACTGCGAAACGGAGAACAGCAGTCCTGCCGCAATCGTCGAATAGTGAAAACGTGCCGTGACGAAGGGGATCGCATGCGTCGCGAACGTGTACTGAAACGTAGCCATCACCGCACCGGCGGCCATGACAGGCCAAACCGCCGAGTGCGCGGCCACGAGCTTGATGGCCGTCGCGAACTTCGGCGGCGCCGCGGCAGGCGCACCCTGCATCTCGCGTTCATCGCGATGCAGCACGGCGAACAAGATTCCGCCAACGATACTGATCGCCCCTTGAATCGCGAGCGCCATGGACCATCCATGTACCGTCGCGATGAGCGGCAGTGCCATCGCGGCGAGTGCCGTGCCGAGCGGCAAGCCCGCCTGCCGGATCCCCGTCGCCATGCCGCGCTCGTGCGGCGGAAACCAGCGCAGGATGGCCCGCGTTCCGCCCGGCTGGACCGACGCGTACGAAGAGCCGATCAACGCGAAGAACATCAACAGGACAGCAAAGCTCGTCGAGAGCGCCGAGCCCGCGAGTGCTGCCAGGCCCATCAGGACCATCGTTAACGCGACGACGTAGCGCTCACCGAAACGGTCGATGAGCCAGCCGAGCATCAGCATCGTCACGACCTGCCCGCCGTTCAGGGCGCTGACCGCGAGTGCCGCCGTCGCTTCGGTCAAATGAAACGCCTTCTGCAACGGCGAAATCAGCGTATAGATACCCTGCGCCGTAATCGAGGCGGTCGTTTGCGCGAGCGCGGCGACGGCAAGAACGATCCACCGATAGGCGCCGCTGGAGACAAAGGATCGCCCCGCCGCACGTTGGCTAGTGTGATTCATCTGGTTGGCCCTCTATTATCGTTTTCGTTACCCCGTGATCGACGCTGTCGTCGGCCACGCTCTCAGGTTCCGAGGCCTTCAGATTGCCAAGACTCTGCTGCTGAGGCAAGTTGCTCGTGCTGAAAAGCACGAGCGCCTCGTCCGCATCGCAATGAAAAGCGTGCATGCACCAAGCGGGAACGATGAGGACGTCGCGTGGCGCGAGTCGCACGGGCTCGTCGTGCTCGCCGACATGAGCCATGCCGCGACCTGATTGAACGATGAACAGATGCCACCAGGCATGCGCGTGCGGCCGCGTCGACTCATGCGGCGGCACGACCTGGACGTTGATGGCCATGCCGGGCACGATCTCGCACCCGGACGCCGTGCCATCGCGCGTGAGCGTGAACGTGCCGCGCTCGCCGTGCCGCGCCGCAGCCAGCGACTTGCTGATCTCGGGCCACGGCCACACGACCGCCTGCTCCGGCACATCGGCGAAATGGCTGCGGTACTGGCCGTAATCGAACAGTCGCCCCTCGGTGACGGAATGCGTCATATAACCGACTCCTCGACAAGAGCGGACCGGGTCGCAACGGTCAGCGGATCCTCATGCAAGCAGAACGTATCGGGATCGCCGCGCAACGCCGGAAACGTCGTCGCCACGAGCGGATCATGGCCAGGGATCACATGCTCCGGACTCTCGGCGAGCGCATCGATCGCTTCGAATGCGTCGAGCACCTTGGCGAGGTCATGCAGGATCGGAAACGGGCGACGTCCGCGCACGTTGGCCCATAGGTGCGCCGCATCCGAGGCGAGCACGAGGTTGCCGCGGCGTGTCGCCACGCGCACGACCTGGCTTCCCGGCGTATGGCCGCCGACGAGGCAAAGCTCGATGCCGGGCGCAAGCGTGGCCGCGCCCTCGTGCACGACGAGCCGTCCATCATGGAGGATGCCGACCGCCTGCATCACGTCGTCGCGCTCATAGATCTTGGCGAGCTGCCTGTGCCGCATTTCGGCGCCGGTACAGAACCGCAGCTCGGCGCCCTGCACGTGCACGCGCGCATTCGGAAACAGCGCGAGGTTGCCGGCATGATCCCAATGCAGGTGTGTCACGACGACGTCGCGGACTGTCGACGGATCGATGTCCAATGCGGCCAGCGCTTCACCCGCCGAGCGTTTCATCTGGCGCTCGCGCCTGATCCCGGTCGATAGCGGGAATGCCGTATCGACGACGATCGTCCGCTCGTCGTTGCGGATTACCCAGAAAAAGTAATCGAGCGGCATCGACGCATCGGGCTGTCCGCAGCATGCATCGAAAAAGAAGTTCTCACGGGCCGTGCGATGCGCGTTGCTGCCGATGCGCAGCGCGTACACCTCGTATTGGGGTGGTTTGGATTCCTTCATTTTTTCCCGAGTCCTTGAAACGGTTGTCCGCACGTTTTAGTGCGCCTGTGCGTGCAACGCGGCCGGCTTTTTGTTGCCTGTGTTGCCGGAAAAATCGAACTCGAGCTCGCCGAGAATCCCGAGCTCGTCCGCGAGCCGATAGAGTCCGCTGTAGTCGCGCGTCAGCGCGCTCTGCGCACCGGGTTGCCGCGCATCGAGAACGATCTCGGTCGCATTCGGCACGTCGAGTTGGCGCAGGATCGCTTCCCACATTGAGAAGTCCTGCGCGACGAAGGCACGCAGTGCGACGGGCAAGGTCGCAACGAAAAACGTCTTTTGTTTCGGCGTCAGCCGATGAAAAATCACCTTGCTGATTTCGCCGAGCGTCTTGCTGTGCGCGTACTCATCGCGGTTGTGCATTTGCGCGACGCTTCGGTTGAGCGGCTGAATCGTTTCGTCGTCGGCAAGAATGTCGAGAAACGCATTGACGCTGATTTCGGCCACCGTTGCAAATACGACGCCCGCGAGCTGCTTTTCCCACGGCTCGACGAGCTGCCGCTTCAGCCTCTCGAGCTCGCGATAGGTGACCGACATCGGCAGGTCCATGTCGATCTCGATCTTGCGCTCACGCCGCGTGCGCTGAATCGCGTTCAGGTGCATGAGCGTGTGATAGTGCTCATCGACGAGCGTTTGCCGAATCGATTCGGTGAAAATCCAATCGTCTCCCGCCAGGATCTCGCTCGCGAGATAGTTGAGCGCGGGATTCACGACGTGATCCTCCGCGGCGATCGTGCGGCGGTTGTAGCCGATCCAGCCCCAGGTCAGGATGGCCTGTTTCAGAGGAGCGTCGAGCCGCTCGATCGCTTCGTGCGTGTAGAACGGCACGAGGGCGATCGGATAGTCCGGCTTGTCGGCATCGAATTCGCCGCTCGCGCGAAACCGCTCCATATCGCAGACCGTCGCCCTGCGCGGCCAGCCCTGGTTCAATTGGGCGATCAGCGCCTTGTTCGCATTCGTCATGGGTGGATTCCTCTTCAACGCTATTGCAGCCAATAGCGCGTCAAATGCCGCGCGGGGTCCGAATAGGTGCTGCGCGCATGAATCAGCCGATGGTTGTCCCAAATCATCAGATGACCATCCGGGATCAGCACGGGCACCGATTCGGATTCGAAGTAGGACGCGGCGAGCAAAGCGAGGCGCACGAGCGGATCGCGGCTGGCGCCGCCGTTTCGCGGCGAGGCGCCGCTCGTCGCGCCGCTTGAAACACCACTCAATGCCGCTTCCGAAGGATTGACGTCGCCGTAGAGAAACTGGTTGTAGCTGAAGCGGAAGATCGAACGCTCGCCGCCAGCGCCCGCATCGATGATCGGCACCGTGAGCGTCTGTCTGCGCGCCGTGCCGGGCGCCAATGTCGCCGCGAATTCCACGGGCCTTTCATGGACGTACCGCTGCAGCTCGGCATCGAGAGAACGCACGAACGTCATGCCATCGGCCAGTCGTGTATGGCCTTGTCCGCAGCGCGCCTGACGGTGGCAATGGAGTGCAAGATAGTGCGGCGGCGGATTGCCGACGGGCACTTCGGTATGCGGGCCGATCGCGTTGCGGCTCTGCGAGTACGGCAGCTTTTCGAAGCCGGGCCTCATCATGACTTCCCAGGTGTCCTCGCCGTTGTATTGCGGCACGATGGCCCCGAACCGTCCGAGCGCCGCGCGCACACCACCCTCGAGCAACGCGGGGGCGAGGACGGTCCAGCCTTGCCGGCTCAGCGCTTCGTGTGCCGCGTCGAACGTCGTCGCGGCTTCGATGTCGTCGATTGCGATCGATTCATTCATGGGCGACAGCTCCTTCAACTTGATTGACTCGTTCCGAATACGCGTTCATCAAATCGAATGTCATGGTCGAGGGCTGGTACGCGTGAGCATCGATGCGCCCCACCGGGCAAACCTCCGCGGCCGTGCCTGTGAGGAAGCATTCGCTGAACGAACCGAGTTCGTCGGGAAACATCGGGCGCTCGAAAACTTCAATGCCCCGCTCGCGCGCGAGGTCGATCACGGTCCTTCGCGTAATGCCGTCGAGAAAGCAGTCGGGCGTCGGCGTATGCAAGACGCCATCACGCACGAAGAAGATATTGGCGCTCGTCGCCTCGGCGATCTGTCCGCGCCAGTCGAGCATCAACGCATCGTGAAAGCCGTTCGCTTCGGCCTGGTGCTTGCAAAGCGTCGCGATCATGTAGTGGCTCGATGCCTTGGCCTCATAGGGGCTCGAGACTGGCGGCGGCCGGCGCCAAATCGCCGTCTGCAGCGCAATCCCCTTCTCTTTGGCGGCCGGATCGAAATAGCTGGGCCAGCTCCAGCAAGCGAGCGCGACATGAATGCGGGTTGCGCGCGCGGACGTCGAGATCTGCTCCGAGCCGCGCCACGCGATGGGCCTCATATAGCCATTGACGATCTCGTTGCGTTCGATGAGTTCTGCCGTAGCCGCTTCGAGTTCTTCCTTGGCGTGGGGAATCGCGAAATCGAGCATCTGCGCGGAGCGATAGAGCCGGTCCGTATGCGCGCGCAACCGGAACACGCTGCCCGAGTAGACTCGCTCGCCCTCGTAGACGCAGCTCGCATAGTGCAGACCGTGCGTCAGCACATGGATCCGGGCGCGCTTCCATTCGACGAAACGGCCGTCGAGCCATATCGCGCCCTCGCGCTGGTCGAAGGGAACGTTCGGAGCGGTCGTCATGCAACCTCCTTTTGCAATGCTTCGTTGTCCGAAAGGATTCGTGAAAGGCCAAGGCGTCTCGCCTCCTCAGCAAGGCTTCGCGCATCGTCGGCATTCAAGGGAATGCCCGTGCTCGTGCGGCTCGCGACGGATGACCTTTGCGGATCGCCCGCCACGAGCACCTGCTCGCCGTCGACGGAGGGGGTTCGGCGAATCGTCTCCATCAAATCCGAGACGTTCTGTCTGAAGCGATCGAGCGAACCGAACCGGGCGGGATCGATCGCAATCAGGCAGTGACCGATCTGCCGGCCGCGGTCGTAAGGCTCGGCGTCGAGATGCGAAAGCTCGTGATCGAGCGGCATCGAGGCCAGCAGACAACTCAGGATCTGCACCATCATCGCGAGTCCCTGCCCCTTGTAGCCGCCGAGCGGCGAGAGCGATGCGACGCGCGACGGGTCGCCGGCCGGCCGGCCATCCGCGTCGAGCGCCCAACCGGGCGGCAGTTCGAGGCCGTTGCGCCGGTAGTGCTTCACTTGCGAGTACGAAATCTGGCTCGTCGCCATGTCGAAGAGATAGAGGTCGTCCGCGCACGCGGGCGCGACGAAGCAGATCGGGTTCGTGCCGAACATTGCGCGCTTTCCGTTGAACGGGGCCATGCGCGCGGCCGCGCTCGTCGTGACGATGCCGATCAGCCCTCGCTTGCCGATCAGCTCGCCATACACGGAAGCCGCACCGAAGTGATTCGAGTTCGCGACTGCGACGACGCCGACGCCATGCTCGCTCGCGAGGTCGCTCGCCAGTTCGGCGGCATACGTGCCCGCCACGACGCCGAGCGCGCCGTCCGCATCGACGAGCGCGGTGCCGCCGGATTGCCGCATCGTCCGCATGGCCGGGCACGGATTGCTGCGCCCTTCGTCGAGCTCACGCAAATAGAGCGGCAGCAGGCGCAGGCCGTGCGTGTCGATGCCCATCAGCGAGGTGCGCGTCAGCGCGCGTGCAAACCAACTCGCGTGCTGCGCATCGACGCCGCGCGCCAACGCCGCTTTTTCACAGAGCTCGTGGAGTTCATCCGATCGAATGTAGGTCGTCATGATCAGCTTGCGTAGGTCAAAGGGCGCAGATAGATCGGCTGCCTCGATGGCGATCGCTCGGCGCGTTGGAAGAAAAATGCCGATTCGCCGAATGCAGGCTCGAGCTCGTCGAACCAGACCGCAGCCGGATCGAACTTTGCAAAAAACGGCTGACGCACCCATTCGGGATCGCGCCCCTGCAGGAACTGCAGCACGAATACTTTTTCGGTGCCGATCGTCGCGACGCCGTCGACGAGAATCTTTCCGTAGTGCGTGCTCATCGACGGTCCGCGCACGGTTCGCGACAGACCCGACACGCGTTGATAGGCGGCCTTGAAAATCGCATGGGCCTCGACGAGCGGCAGCTCGAAGTAACGGTGCGGCCCCGTGTCGCGCTCGACGAACATGTAGTAGGGAATCGCGCCGAGACGCACGCCCGTCGTCCATAGCTCAGCCCAGGCGTCGGCGTTGTCGTTGATGTGGCGGACGATCGGGGACTGCATGCGCACGGTCGCCCCGGTGCCGATGATGCGTTGGACCGCCCGCTGCGCGATCTCGGGGCGCAGTTCCGCCGGATGGTTGTAGTGCGCCATGATCGAAAGGCTCTTGCCGCGGCTGACGATGCGCTCGAACAGTCGCATGAGCGCGTCGGCATCCTTGTCGGTGACGAAGCGCTGCGGCCAGTACGCCACCGATTTCGTTCCGATCCGGATGTTGTGGAGATGCTCGATCTCGAGCAGTGGTTCGAGGTAGCCTGCCAGCGACTCCGCATTCATCACCAACGGATCGCCGCCCGTGACGAGCACGTCGGTGACATGCGGGTGGCACTCGAGATACCGCCGCAAGTCATCGGTCTCTCGCGCGTTGAACTTCAGGTCGTCCACGCCGACGAATTGCGGCCAGCGGAAGCAGAACGTGCAATAGGCATGGCAAGTCTGGCCCGCCGCGGGAAAGAACAGCACCGTCTCCTTGTACTTGTGTTGAAGCCCCTCCAGCGGACGGCCATCGAGCAAGGGCACGTTGTGCGTCATTTGGCCCGCGGGATGCGGATTCATTCGCTGACGCAGCATCGCGATATACCGTTCGGCGTCCGCCGCGCGTTGATCCGAGCGCAATTCGCCGAGCCTCCGGTAGTCCTCGGCCGGCAGCATGTCCCGATGGGGAAACGTCAGACGAAAGATCGGGTCGTCGGGCACGCGCGACCAATCGATCAGTTCGCGCAACACGTACTCGTTCGTTCGGAACGGCAAGACTCTCGATACCGTCGCCAGCGCATCCTTGGTCTCCTCGGGGAGAAGCGCCCAGTACGCGGAGCTGGCGATGGATTTGGGGTTGTACGCCTTGAACTTTTCTGCTTCCACAATGGCTCCAGATAAAGTAGATTGGCGGTTTTGACGCTTACGCGACCGCAATTAACGGGCGAATGATTTAAATCGATTCGCCTAATTTCTCCATTCTCAACACGAGCGATCGCTCGATTTCGCTAATCATCGGATCAATATCGCCCGTTTAAGCCGGCTCGGCGTGGGTCAATATTGCCGATTATCTCGATTCGTCACACGAAACGATGACCAACCCAATATCAATAAAACGCCGCTCGCGCCGGGCCCGCCACAAATCAAGCGCGCTCTCGCTTGAAGCCTTGTGCCTCGGCGCTTTAGAGGTGATTGAAAGTTTTCCGTCATGTTGATTCGATGCATCGCTCTTCAAAAGATGAAGCATCGTCCTATATTTCGTTTGCGCTAAACAGTAACAAGCAATCGGTAAATCGACCTGTACAGGTCGACAAATCAAGCTTCTGTTCCGGTATAATTTTCCGAACGTGTACTGGGTCGAGCACAGAAAGAATGGCGAAAAAATATCGAGCACTCGCTGAGCATTATGCGAAGGCCATCGCGAGCGGCTCTCTAGGCAAAGGCGAGAGGCTTCCCTCGTTGAGGGATATCGCAGCGCTTCACCGAGTGTCGATTTCGACGGCGGTGGAGGCGTGCCGACTGCTCGAGCGACAGGGATATGTCGAGGCAAAGTCGAGAGCCGGCTATTTCGTGATCGACGCGATGCCGCTCGTGAAGCGCGCGGGCGCGGGGGCGGCGTCGGACTTCGACAAGGCGACCGAGCGGATCGACCCGGCCGACTACGTCGGCGTACACGAGCGCATCTCGGTCACGCTCGCGCGCGGTACGCGGCGGCCGGTGAAAGTCGACCTCGCCGGCGCGGTCTGCGCACCCGAGCTCTACCCGGGCGCCGCGCTCAGGGACAACATGCTGCGGTTGTTGCGCGCGCGGCCGCGCGTCTATGGCACGCACCCGCAACGTGAAGGCGTCACTAAGCTGCGCGAGGCCATCGCGCGCTGCTCGGTGAGCCGGGGGATGCACGCCGATCCGGAAACGATCCTCGTGACGCACGGCTGCAGCGAAGCGCTGTCGCTAGCCTTGATGGCCGTCACGAGCCCGGGCGACGTGGTCGCCATCGAGTCGCCGACTTATTTCGGAATCCTGCAGATCATCGAGTCGCTCGGCCTGAAGGCCATTGAGATCCCGACGCGCCCCGATACGGGCATCTCGCTCGACGCCCTCGAGTTCGCGATCAACCACATGGGCAGGATTCAAGCAGTCGTTTGCATGCCGTCGGTGCAAAATCCGCTCGGCTGCTCGATGCCGGAAACGGCGAAGACGCGGATGATCGAGCTTTGCGAAAAGCACAATATCGCCCTCATCGAAGACGACACGTACGGCTTTTTCCTGCCGAACCCCGCTTATTCGCGGCCGCTCAAGGCTTGGGACAAAAAGGGCAACGTCATCTATTGCAACTCGCTGAATAAATCGCTTTCACCGGGATTGCGCGTCGGCTGGCTTATCGGCGGGAAATGGCACAAGAAAATCGAAATGCTCATGTACGCGGTATCGCGCCATCGCGAGGAGATGCTGCAGCTCGTCGTCGCCGACTTCATGGCCGGCAGCGCGTTCAGCCGGCACATGAAGCGGATGAATGCCTTGTTGAAGCAACAGCGCACACAGCTCGTCGAAGCGATCCTCGGCCAATTCCCCGCGGGGACCGAAGTGACGTGCCCCGACGCGGGCTTACTGCTATGGGTGCGGTTGCCCGACGGAAAAAACACCGACGTCCTGTTCGACAAGGCGCTCGCTGAAGGTATCCGTATCTGCCCGGGATCGATCTTTTCGAACATGGATAAATTCAACGACTGTCTGCGGCTCAGCTGCGGGATGCCGATCAAAGGGCGCGTCGAGTCGGCCATTCGCACGCTGGGCCGGCTCGCGCGTGAACTGTGAAGCCCTCGCGTTAAACCTGGCTCTCGCTGATAAATAGCGCAACCGCCCTGCGATAGATCTGGCCGATGAGGCTTGCCCGATCGCCTTCGATGTCGACCTGCCCGCGCAACCGCCGCCATGCCTTCACGTGAGGATCACGGGGAGCGAGCACGGTGCGATAGACGGCCGTTTCGGGAACGAGCCTGTTATCCGCACTCTTGCGCACGGCAAGGCCGCCGCCATAGACCGATGCGAGCTCGGTCACGTCGAGCGTGCGCACCGAAGTCGTCTCGATGCTCGAGACGACGAGATCGACAGGCGAGTCGCCGTTCTCGGGAAAGAACCGCGCATGCGCGCCCGGATGGACGCGCGGCAGATCGGCCTCGCCCACAAACGCAACGACCACGGCCGACGATGGGTCGATCAACGTCCCGAGCGCCTCGCGGCGAGGCAGCCATTCGCCTTCGCGCAGCGGCGGTACATCGGTGAGAACGCCGGCAAACGGCGCGCGAACGGTCAAGAGCGCCTCTTGCGCCGAAACTTGATCCACCGACGCGATCGCGCCTTGCAGTTCCTGTTCGCCGACGGCGATCATGTCCGCCTGGTCGGGATCGAAAGCCTGGCCTTTCATGCGGTTCTCGACTCCGCCAAGCGCGGCAAGCGCGGCGGCCTTGCGATATTCGACGGTCGGCGATTCGAGCGCGAAGATCGGCTGCCCAGGTACCACCGCTGCGCCGTTCGTCGATTGCTTCACGAGTCTGCCAGGCTCGGCGACATAAAGCGTCGTCTGCTTGGCCGCGCGCATGAGCGCGGGGGCGGCGAGCTCGCGTCGCCACGGCACGACGAAAAGCATGAGCGCCACCGCGCAGCACGCGAACGTGATCATCGCGCGCCGGTCCGGCCGCCGGCTGCCGAGCCGCGCACGCCATACGCGTATCTCACCGACGATGGGCCGCACGAGAAACCAGCCGATCTCGACGCACATCAGGAAGATCCCGAGCGCCTTGAACGCCATGTGATAGACGACGAGCGCAATGCCGAGAAAGAGCGAAAACCGATAGACCATGCATGAGAGCGCATAGACGATCAAAATGCGCTGCTTCGCGCGCGGAAATGCTTCGGGCGGCGGATCGCCGAGGCCGAACAGCGTCTCGCGCAGCCACCAGCGCCCCATCGCGAAGCCTCTGTCCTGCAGGTTGGGCACGTCGAGCCAGTCCGACAGCAAAAAGTAGCCGTCGAAGCGCATGAGCGGGTTCACGTTGATCGCGATCGTCAACAGCCACGTCGAGCTCGAGAGCAAGAAGGCCCCGGTGCGCAGCGGGCCGTCGGGCAAGACCGACCACGCGAGCGAAGCGAACACGGCGAGCGTCGTTTCGGCAAGCATGCCGGCCGCATCGATGGCGAGGCGCTTGCGGCGATCGGTCAGGCGCCAGGCATCGGTCGTATCGGTCCACAGGACGGGCCATAGCACGAGCAGCGCGACGCCCATCGCGGGCACGCGACAGCCCATGCGCTTGGCCATGACACCGTGGCCGATTTCATGCACGACTTTGGCCGAGGCGAGCGCGAGACCGACGAGCGCGGCCCCTTGCAGCGAGAAGAGATGCAGCAGGCTGTGCGTGTATGCCGCCCATTGCTGGCTGATCAGATAGAAGCCGAGCGCGGCGAGCAACGCGAGCGCGATCGCGAACCCGCGCGTAAACACCCAGCCGATGCGCGGCACGACGGCCGACAGCATACGATCGGGATTGATGAGGCGCAACTTGATCGACAGATAGTTCTTCAAGAGCCAGCGCGCGGGCGACAATCGCTCGGCCGCCCGCAGCGCGGCGAAACGCTCTGTCGCTCGGGCATCGAGCGGTGCCGTCAGGTCCGCGCGATGCGCGAAGCTCAGGACGTCGAGCACGTCTTGCGAAGTCGCGCGGATCGTCGTCTCGGCCGAAATTGAACGAGCAACGGCTTCGGTGTTGCCGAGCGCCCAACGCGCGAGCACCTCGAACTCGAGCCAACCGATCCGCACGTAGCGGTGCCGTGCGGGATCGTGCAGCGTCCATGTCGGACTGCCGTCGCTTGCCGCCGGCCCCGGCAACAGCTTGAGGTCTTCGCGCAATGGCGGCAGCGCGACGGGCGGCGCGTCGCCCGTATGACCAGGCACGACGTCGGATGCAGCGCTCGCCTGCTCGACAGCGACGCCGCTCACCGGCGTTTCGATCAGATCGACAGCCATTCGCGCAACACCGTCAGAGGTCTTCGCAGCAGCCAAAGCGCGAGCGCGCGACGCGGCCCGTAGATCTTCGCCGTGCCCTTCAAGCCGAGGCGCAACGCATGCCCCGGATCGAGCGACGCGCGAAACGCGTACGACATCACGCCGTCGGCCGCCACCGTGCTCGAGTAGCTCGCGAACGTGAGCTTCCCGTAGGCGGGCTTGTCAGGCGACAGGTTGCTGAAGAAAACGACTTCGGCGCCGGGCTGGAACGAGACGACCGAAGCAGCCGGCACTTCGATCTGCAACTGCGTGCGCGTGGGCGATGCGACCACCATGATGCGCTCGCCGAGTACGACGGGCTTGCCGATCCACTCGCTGCTGTCGTCGAAGACGGCGACACCGTCGACCGGCGCCGTAATCTCCGCGCGCCGCAGCATGTCCTCGTCGTAGACGAGCTCGGCCTGCTCCTGCTCGACTTTGCTCGAAAGCATGGCGAGCCGCGCTTTCGCCTTGTCGTCGCTCATCGCCTGCTGCGACGTATCGGCATACTCTTCGCGCGCCATGTCGAGCGCTTTTTTCGTGACCTCATAGCGGGTCTGCAGCTGGGTCCGATCGAATGAGACCAGGGGCTGGCCCGCGCGCACGGCTTCGTTCGGATTGACGCGCAGCGCACCGACGACGCCGTCGAACGGCGCGCGCACGGGCGCCGTATCGACCGGCACGACCTCGGCGGGCGCGAGCACGGATTCGCGCACGGGGAAAACGGCGAGCGCGAGCAGCACGGCCGCTGCAATCGCGAGCGGTCTCTTTCTCGCCGCGAGTTGCCGCAGCACGCTCGGCTTGCGCACGCGCCGATGCAACAGCAGGCTTTGCGCGTAGGTGCCGGCGAGTGCGCCGAGCAGTTGCCGATCGCTGTCGGTCCACGCATCCGCACGGCCGAGCAACAGGTAGCCGGCCGGCTCGCTGTCGCGCCAGTCGAGCGCGCACAGGAGCGCGTTCGCCGGAAACCACTCGGGCCATTCGCGCGCGAGCGCTTCGGGCAATTCGGCGGGCTCGATTACGCGCGGCTGCCTCGGCCTTGCTTGCCGCGCGTCCTCGCGCGCGAGAGCCGCGAAGACACGCGCGAGCCACATGTAATAAGGGCCGCCGCGCTCGGCGTAAGCGACGCCGGATAGCAAGAGTGGATCGTCGCCGGCCGGCACGTCCTGCCACAGCGCGGCCTGCTGATAATGGACGACGCTCGCGGTCTCGTTGACGATCAGGAATCCGAGCTCTTCTCGCGCCGCCGCGCGGGCTCGCCGCTCGAGCTCGAGCACGGCGCCGAGCCGCAGCAGCTGGTAGTTGAGCGCGTTGACCGGTGAGTTCATTGGTGCGACTTCATTGGCGCGAAGTCAGCGCCACGCCGGCCGGCGGCGTAAAGACGGCGTGACCGCTCATGCCGGGCAAGAGCGTATCGGGCGGATTGTCGACGTGCCCATAGACCTTGATCGACCGGCTCACGGCGTCGACCTTGCCCGAGAGGCGCGTGAGCGTGGCCGGATAGGTCTTGCCCGTTTCGTCGATCGCCACGTTGAACGTGCTGCCCGGCTTGAGCCAGGCAAGCCACTGGGACGGGACGATCATCTCGAGATCGAGGCTCTTGTCGCTGAGCACTTCGAGCATCGGCGCGCCCGTTTGCAAGTATTGGTAGTTGTGCGTGTATACGGCCGATACGCGGCCGGCGAAAGGCGCGGCGACGACGCAGCTGTCCACGAGCGTCTGCGCGGCCTGCACATCGGCCGCCGCCTGTTCCTGATCGGCCTGAGCCACCTTGTATTCGACTTCGCTCGACGTGCCGAGCGCACGCAGGCGCTGCTTGCTTTCGTTGACCGACTTGCGGCTTTCGAGCACGGCGCGCGCATGAGCGAGCGCGGCTTCCTTTTCCGAGCAAAGGAAGCGGGCGAGCACCTGCCCTTGCTTGAACCGGTCGCCGTCATGCAACGGAAACTGACTGAGGCGCCCTGACATCGGTGCACCGATCGTGGCGATCGTGTCAGCGACGAGTTGCACGCGGATATCGGGCGTCGAGGATGGCGTCGTAGTCGCCGGTGCGTGCGGCTGGGCCGCGACCGCTACGACTTGCGCCGGGGGAACCGCGGGCACCGGCGCCGATGCTTGTGCCGCGAAAACGGTCGTGGCACTCGATGCGGCCATGACGGCGGCCAGCGCCGCCATGAGGTTGCCCGCCCTCGAGGCGCGCTTGTGATGCGATTTCATTCGTACTCCTACCCGTGTTGCGCTTATTTCGCCGCCAGCGTGTTTTCGGCTTGTGCCGTTGGAGCCGCGGCAGGCGTTTGCGTCGCCGTTGTTGCCGAGGCTGCCGCCGCGGACGCCGCGGGCGTGGCCGTTGCGCCAGCCGCGGCGGCCGCCGCGGCGGGTGCTGCGGCCGGCTTCAGCATGGCGACGTCGGGCAGCCGACCGGCTTCCCAGCCCGAGATAGCCGTCTTCACGCGCTCGCTGAGCGCCGCGAGATCGTCTGTATCGGCGTTCGGCGGCACGAGGTCGACGCCGACGGACGTATAGAGATTGGTGAGAGCCGTATGCACTTGCGCGATCTCGCGATCGTAGGTGAACTCGGCCACCATCGAAGCCAGATCGCGTCGGATGCGGTCGGCATCGGATTCTTCCTGCGCGCGCGACTCGTTCGCCGAGGCGACGCGAATCTGCTGCTCGACATCGTTGATCTGCTTCGCGATGTCGAGATCCTGCGTGGCGGCGAGATACTCCTGATAGCTCAGATTGACTTGCGTCAGGACGGCGACGCTCAACGCGAGGCGGCGCTCGCGCGATACTTCGACCGATGCCTTTGCCGCCGAAATCGCCTTGGGCCCCTCGATCAGGTTGACGAGGTTGAACGTCGCATTCACGCCGAGCTGTGCCCAGCGCGGGTTGAAGAGATACTGGTTGCTGTCGTAGTTGAGGCTGCCGAGCACGCCGACGCCCGGCATCATCTTGACGATTTCCTTGTAGACGTCTTGCTGGTCGATCTTTTCCTGATACGCCTCTTCACGCAGCTCGGGCCGCATGGCGAGCCCGAGTGCCTCGAGCTTGCGCGGATCGATCTGCGTGGCCGACGTCTCGACATCGAGTTCCATCGGGGCGAACTGGATCGGCACGTCGGTCGGCACGTTGATGAGCGACGCCAGTTGGACACGCGCCGTGTTGAGATCGGTTTCCATGCGACGCAATTGGCCCACCACCGACAGCATGTTCTGCTGATAGTCGAGTCCCTGCAGTTGCGGCACGAGTTTCTCGCGGCTCGCTTCGCGCGCGTTTTGCAGCTGCTTGTCGGCTTCGGCGAGCAACGGCCGCAGGCGCGGCAGCAGACGGTCAGCCGCGACGGCTTTCCAATAGGCTTCCTGCGTGCTCTTCACGAGATCGTCGATGACCTTGCGGCGACGCTCGACGGCAGCGTAAGTGCGATACCCCTGCTGCTTCGCCTGGAAGTAGCTGACGCCGAGATCGAGCAGGTTCCACGACAGCTCGAGCGAGGCCGTCGCATGCGAAGGCGGCTCCGAGAACGAATACTCGAGCGACCGCTGCTTCGTGAGCTCGGACACGCTTTCGGCCGCGTTGTCGTTGCTGCGCCAGGTGTAGCCCGCATTGGCCGCGACACGCGGCAACATCTGCGCGATCGCGAGGTCGAGCTGCTTATCCTGCAGCGTCGCTTCGGTCTTCGCGAGCTGCGCGTTGTAGTTGTACTTGAGCGCGCGGGCAATCGCGTCGGGCAGCGTCAGCGGCCGCGTGAGCGGCACATAGGTCGCGTAGAGCGTCTTGTAGTCGTCCTGTGCGCGCTTGAAGTGCTCGTCCTGCGAAATCGGCTCCGGCTTGATGGCGCACGCGGACAATACCGCGGCCGACAGCAGCGTCAGGCCGGTGACCCGCGCCAAAGAGGCCGCGCGCGCTCGCGAATTGCCGCGGCTTTCCCCGTTTTTCGCATGCGGCTCGGCCCGCATCCGCCCCTGTTCAGCCGCGCCGTGGCGGCCGACGATGTCGTTCTTCATGTCGGTCTTCGCTTTCTTGATGTATTGGGTTGACTGCTCGTCCGCTAATTGCTGACCTTCGCACCGTGCGCCGCCGCTCCGACAACGGAATGCACCATTTGACGCGCCTGCAGAATCTTTCCGACCGGCCCCGCGTTGCGAAGCTGCGCCGAAAACGCGCTGCGTCCCTCACCGCGCGACGACTGATCGGTTCGATGACCCGATCGGTCGTCGGTTTGGTCATCGGTTTTATGATCGCTTTCGTGGCCGGCCTGCGTCCTATGCGATACCGATGCAGGCGGCGCGACGTTGAGCTGCGCGAGCATATGCTCGAGATCGTGCGACTCGCGGCCCACCGTGATCTGGAACGTAGCCGTCGCCTGATTGCCGAACTGATCGTGCGCGACGATTTCGACCTCGACCGTTCCGCGCGAGCCGAGCGGAGGGGTGCCCGTGAACGTCAGGCTGCGCGCGTCGAACTCGAGCCACGGCGGCAGCGGACCGCCGCCGGGCGCACGTGCTTCGTACTGAAGCTCCGCGTTCGGATAGGTATCGTTGAAGAGATCGGACGGTACCGCGATGATCGATTGCTGCTGTTCGATGACGAACCGGCTTCCGACCGACCCGGTCAGCCAGACCTGCGGAATGATCGGCTGGCTGTACAGATCGGGCCGATAGCCGCGCCCTTCGGCAGGTGGAATGGCGCCATCGTCCGGGAAATGATCTTGTCGCGACGAAGCGAACGGCGCGTTGGGATCGACTTGCCCGCCGAGCTTGTTGTAATCGTTGGGCGCGTTGAAGTCGGGAATCAACGGATTCGAGTTCGAGAAGACAGGGCGGTTCGTTGCCGTCACCTGCGCCGTCAGCTGAATCGTTGCCGCGCTGTACGGCGTCGATCCGCCGACCGCGCCGAGATCGACTCCCGCCGCGTCGGTGACGGGCGTCGAGCCTGAGCTGTCGATGAGCCGCACCGTCAGCGCGCCGGGCGTGCCGTTGAAGGTGCCGGACGGCAGGAAGCGCAGGCTGTCGGACGCGGCGATCACGAGGGCATTACCGTCGCCCAAACCGTTCGCCGGTACGTTGATCCACGTCTTGCCGCCGTCGCTCGAATATTGCCACGTGCCTTGCGACGCGCTCGCCGCATCGCCGACGATCGCGATGCCCGCGAGCGTATTCGCGGTCGAGCCCGTCGGATTCGTTGCGCTTTGCTGCTGATCGGCGCTGTCGTCGAAATGACTGCCGAAAAGCGTCGAGACGCTGTCACCGGCCGGATTCCGATCGCTTTGGTTGACAGTGCCGATCGTGGCCGAGCCGCTTGCGATGGGTGCATCGTTGACGGGCGTGACGTCGATACCGAGCGTGACCGTCTCCGCGCTCACCGATGTGGAGCCACCATGGTGCGCCCCCGACACGTCGACACCCGTGATGGCCAGGTCGCCCGTGGCGAGTTGCGTGCCGGTCACCGTTCCCGCAACGGCCGTAGCGGAGGTTTCGATGAGCCGCGTCGTGAGCTGACCCGGTAGGCCGTTGAAGTCGGGCGCCGGCACGAAGCGCAGCTCGGCCGAGGACGACAGCACGAGTGCGTTCGAATCGGAGAGACCTGTGGCCGCGATCGTGTGCCACGTCGCGCCGTTGTCGGTCGAGTATTGCCAGCTCCCCTGGCTCGGATCGGCCGCATTGCCGGTAATGGCGATGCCCGCGAACGTATCGGCCACCGAACCGCTCGGATTGGTCGTGCTTTGCTGGTGATCGGCACTGTCGTCGAAATGCGAACCGAAGAGCGATGCGACCGTTTGCGGCCGCGGCGCCGTCGTGTCTTCAGCGATTGTCGGCATGTCCGCGCTGCCCGATCCAATCGGTGCATCGTTGACGGCCACGACCTGAAGCGGAATCGTCTCCTGCGCGGCCGAATAGGCGGACGCCGGCGTATTCGTGCCCTGCCCGAACGTGCCGGTTGTCGGCAGCGCCGAGACCGTGCCGTTCGCGACGCCGTCGAACTGATCCCACGCGCGGAACGTCAGCGCATTGTTCACCGTACCGTTCCAGTCCTGCCTGGCCGGCTCGAAGTAGATCCGCGTATTCGCATCGGCCACGAGATGCAGTGCATTGCTCGACGAGATCGCGGTGAGGCCCTGCCCCGCGAACTCGGTCCAATGTGCGCCGTTGTCAGTCGAGTACCACCAGGTGCCTTCGCTCGTATCCGCCGCGGTAATCGCAACGCCGGCCGGCCCCGTCGTCTGGCCGTCGTGCGCGTTCGCGCCGTCGGTATCCGTCACGTTGCCGTTGCCGGTCAGCTGTGAGACGAGCATGCCGACCGCGCCCGTCGGCACGCCGTTGTCCTCGATAGAAGTCGCCGTCACCGGATTGCCGTTCAGGATGGGCGAATCGTTCGCCGCCACTACATCGATCGTCGAAACGGCCGCCGTCGTCGTCGCATGCGTGACGTTGTCCATGACCGAGATCGTCACGTCGCGCGGTGTCGTGCCCGGCGTATCGCTGCTGTCGTAGTAGCTGACCGCGCGCAACGCGGCCTGCACCGTCGCCGCATCGAGGTTGGTGCCCGTCAGCGTCATCGTGCCGGTGGCGGAGTCGAAGCTCGCCGTCACCCCGGACGGCAACGAGCCCGACACGACGAGCACGTCTTCGCCGGGCCGATAGTTTCCGCTGATCTGCACCGTCGCGCCCGAGAAGGTATCGGCGCTCGTCACGTCGACGGTCGGATCGACGGCAACGGCCACCGCCGCCGCCGAAGCATCGTTCGGCTCAGTGAACGTCACCGCCGACGCGCCCAGACCCGGTATTTCATTGATGGTGACGAAGACCGGCGCACTGACCATGTCGCCGCCCGTACCCTGAGCGCCGGCGACGTTGTGGTCGTCGAGCGTCGCACCGATGCGGATGCCCGTGCTGACGGTGCTGGTGTCGGTGCTCGAGTAGGCAATGTTGTCGAGCACCTCTTCGACAGTCGTTGCGGTTGCGCCGGCACCGAACGTGACGGACAGTTTGCCGCCCGATTCGGTGTACGTGCCGACATTCGTGCCGTTGTAGCTGACCACGCCGCCCGCGCCGAACACAAGCGGCCCCAGCGCCGCGAAAACGTCGCTCGCGCTCGGCGCGGGCGTGCTTCCGCTATAGCGCTGCAGCGTGAGCGTGGTGTTGCTGTAGTCGCCGAGCGCATCGAGCTGCGTGTCGCTGATGTGCGAGCCCGGCCCTGACAGACGCACGGGCGCGCTCCCTTCGACGTAGGAATCGGCATTGCCCCCCCACTGGGTGATGGCAGGCGGCGTATCGGGCGCCTGGTAAGAAAAATCGACGTTCGCGTGCGCATCCCCGTTCGCCGTGAACGAGGTCGAGGCAGGACTGCCCGTGACGGCGTTGCCGTCGTTGTAGGCGAGTGTCTCGTCGGCGGGCAGTCCGCCGCCGGCACCCGGCAGCGAGATGACGACCGTGCCCTGCGGCAGCGCGCCGAAGGTATAGGTGCCGTCGGCTGCCGTCGTCGTCGTTTCGGTGATGACCGTGCCGTCCCCTTCGGTAATCTTCGCCGTGACCGTCACGCCGCCAAGCGGCGTATCGGCCGAGCCGCCCGACGTGGCGTACGTGGTCGGATCATTGCCGACGTCTTGCCAGATACGGCCCGAGGCCGTCGCGACTTGGGTCGTGGCGGCGACGCGATATGAATCGGGCGGGTTCGCGCTCGAATCGAAATCGCGCGCGCCCGTCGTCGAGCCGACGGCACCGCCTGTCGATCCGTTGAACGTCTGCTGCCCGGCGAGGCTTTGCCAGACAACGGAAGCCGTGTCGTTCTGCACGGTCTGCCCCGGGGCCACCTGCACCGTATAAGTGATGACTTCGCTGCCGCCCGCGGCCAATTGCCCGATTGCGTAGTTCAGATCGCTCGCCGTCGTGCCGCCTTGAGCCGCGCCGCCAACGCCGGTGCCCGTCGAACCCACGAACGTCACATTGCTTTCGTTCGGCGCGGCGGGATCGTCGACCACGACGTTGTACGCAGTCGATCCGCCTGTGTTCTTGACCGTCACCTGATAGGTGACAGTGCCGGTCGCATTGTCCACGGCGGTCGCCGTCTTCGTGACCGTCACGTTGGGCTCGTCGACCGCAACATTGACGTTGTTCGACGTCACGCCGCCCACCGTCAGCGAGGCAGCCATCGCAGCCGCGCCTTGCACGTTCGACGCGATATTCGCCACGACCGCATTGAACTCGACGACGACGTAGTTGCCCAACGCGGAGCCGTCGTTGTTGGACAACGTGCCGAGGTTGATGCTGACATTGCCGCCTGCTGTCGTCACCACGTTCGACGACAACTG
The DNA here is from genome assembly GCF_003028655.1 of Trinickia symbiotica. Classification (GTDB taxonomy): domain Bacteria; phylum Pseudomonadota; class Gammaproteobacteria; order Burkholderiales; family Burkholderiaceae; genus Trinickia; species Trinickia symbiotica_A. The sequence continues at coordinate 290,656 of NZ_PYUC01000004.1, read as the reverse complement.
ACTAGTGGGCTTATAGGTGGCGACGTCGCCGGCCGTCGTCGTCCCCGTAGCAGGATTGACGTAGTTGGCACCACTCGAATTGCCATCCTGCAACTGCGCGACGCTCGACAGATCGGCCGTGTCGCTCGATACCAGATCGCCGTTCGGACTCACGAACGCGATGCGGGCGCTGCCATCGTTCAGGTACTCGAGCCCCGGCGGCAGCGTGAAGTTCAGCGTCGTCGGGTTCGCGCCCTCGGGAACCTGGACGTACGCGTGCAGCGTCACGATCTCGCCGACCGTCGCTACGATCGAGGTTTGCGTATTGGTCTGATTCGGCGTGTGGACCGTATCGGTATTGTTCGACTCACCGGTGATCGACAGCACGGGGACGATCTGGCCAATCTTGACGGCCGTGCTCGCGCTGTCGGTGTACTTATGCCCTTGCGCTGTGCCGGGCTGGGAGTAGTAGGTGCCCGACGTACCGTCGTTCGGGGTGTCGACCGTAATCGTCGAGCCCGCTGTCTGGTTCGGTGCGACGGTCGCCCGGAATGTGAAAGTGGCCGTCTGGCCCGCGCCGAGCGTGGTGAGGCCGACCGAAAGGCCCGACGTGTCCGAAGTCGATCCACCGGTGCCGCCGCTCACATAGCCCAGCGAGCTCGGCACGTAGTTGAGCCCCGCTGGAAGGTCGATGAGGTCCGCGATGTCCTGCGCCGGCGCATCGCCGTTGTTCTTCAGCGTAACGGTATAGGTCAAGCCTTCGTTGCTGTAGACGGTGCCGTTGTTGGCAATCGTCGTACCCGTGCTCGTGTCCTTGACCGTGATCGTCTCGGTAACGTTCGGATCGACTTCGTGAATCGTTGCCGTCGAAGCGGGAGACGTCACCGAATCGTAGTTGATGACCGCGCTGTTCGTGCGAGCGGTGCCGTCGGCCGGCGTGTCCGTGGAGGTTAGTGTGGCCGTATAGACGATCGTGATGGTGCCGTTGGCATCGACGTTGCTGTTCGTCAGTGCGCCGCTGCCGAGGGTGAACGTGATGGTGTTCCCCGAGACGACCGACGTAACGCCGCTGCCTCCCACCGAGCTGACGCCGGTGCCGAAAGTCTGCTGCTCGATGCCGTTGAAAGTCATACCGGCCGGCAGTGTGTCGGTCACGGTCACATCGTTCGAACCGTTCGCAGTCGTGCCCTGCGGCAGCGTGACGGTGATCGTATAGGTGACGGTCTCGCCGAGCGCGACGTTGTTGCTCGCGGTCAGCGCAATATCGGTCGAGTCGCTCGCTCCCGTGACAACCTTCGTGACGGTCGGCGCCGAAAGCTTGACGGTGGCGTTGTCACTGAGCGCGGCCGCGTTTTCACCGACGACCTGCGCCGACGTCCCGGAGCCCGATACGAAGCCGTTGCCCGTCGCGACACCGCCCGCCACGCTCGCCCAGTTGACGACGTTCGAGGCGAACGTCAGCGTATCGCCCGTTTCTTGCGACGTCGGCAGCTTCAGGTCGTAGACGACATAGATGCTGTCGTTCGCGGCGACCGACGAGCCGAGCTTCACGCCGCCCGCGGCGAAGTATTGCGCCGCCGTCACGCCCGTTTCGATCTGCTGGCCCGACGAATTGTAGATGGCGAAGTTCTGAACGTCGCTCGTCGAAAAGCCCGTCGGCAACGTTCCTTCGATCGTCACGTCGTAGGCCGCCGCTCCGCCCTGGTTCTGCACCGTCGAAACGATTCTCGTGAGGTCGCCGCCGTCGCCGCCGGTCGCGTTCAGATTGTCGGCGGCCAACGGGTTGCCGCTGCCCGTGAACGGATCGGTGCCGGCCGGCGTCCCCGCCGCGGCGAACGGAGCGCCCGCGCCGCTCGGCGTCGTGGTCGTTTGCGACGGCCACGTGACAGCCGTCGAATTCGACGTATCGGCGGAGTAAGTGCCCTTCGAGCCGCCGCCGTCACCGACGATCGAGACGACGCCCGTCTTCGTCACCAGCTCGGGCTCTTGCAGCGGCACTTGCTTGATCGCGGCCGCAGCGACCGTCTGGCCCTCCGCGTTCGTGTAGGAGCTTCCGCCCTGCGTCGTCAATTGCAGGCCGTTCGCGAACGGCTTGTTCGACGACACGACGCTGAAGTAGACGACTACCTGTTGACCGGCGGTATTGTTCGGGTCGTCGCGATTGCCGAAGTTGAACGAAAGGCTGTTGGCGGTGCCGTTAGCCGAGACCGTCGGCGTCGCTTCACCCGAGAGCGGGTTGATGAGCTTGTATGTGCCCGCGGTCGGGAACGCGTCGGTGCTGTCCATCGAATAGCTCGAGACAGTGCCGCCGTTCGAAAGCGGGTCCGTCGTCGAGAATACGGGGAGAGGCAAGTACGCGGTCAGATCGAGATTGCCGTAGTCGCCCGTCGTCAGTGTGTACGTCATCCCGTACGTGACCGTATCGCCCGGCTTGATGTCAGTGAGATCCGCGGTCTGCCCGTTCACCGCCACGACCTGCAGCACGAGCTGGCCCGGCGCGACCGTGTTCGTCACAGAAGAGCCGTCGGTGACCGTTCCGTTCGTTGCCGTGATCGTCTGCGTGCTGTCGTTCACGGTCACCACCGAGGCGCTCGTGCCCGTGGTCGTCACGCTATCGGTGATCTGATCCTTCTCGCGCAGGCTGTCCTGGCTATTCACGTTCGTGTACTTGTCGAGCACCTTGGCCTTGAACGTGATGACCCCTTGCGTCGGCCCACCGCTGCCATTGACCGCTCCGCCTTGCAGTACACCCGCGAACGCCGCGCCGCCGAGATTCGCCTCGATGAGCTGGCCTACGTCGAACGTCGCCGTCGTCGCGCCGGGATTCGATGTGGAGCCCGCATCGTCGCGCGTATAGTTCCAGTTCGCGTTCGAGCCGCTTGCTGCGACCGTCTGGCCGTTGATCGTCGTTGCGACGTTGTTGGTCACATCGCCGAACGAGATCGTCCGTGTCGAGCCGCCCGTCGTCAGCGAAAGCTGCGGGGTCGCGTAGCCCGCATCCGCCGGCGCTAGCAGCGTGATACCGTCGCCGATCAGGTCGGCGATGTCGAGCTGGTTCAGCGCGTAATAGTCCGATACCTGGAAGTTGATCGAGTAGTTGACGATCTCGCCCGGCACGATGTTGCCGTTCGGCGCATCGTCCGTCACTTGAATCGCGAGCGACTTGGCGACAAAAGAACTCGATTCGGTGTTCGTCGAGCTGTCTCCCGAAATCGTCTGCGCACCGGCCGAGTGGTCGAGCGAGCCGGTGGGCGCCGTCCACGATCCCGTGTAGCTGTAGATCACCGTCGAATCGATCGTCCGCGGCTGCCCCGATGCGCCGAGTATCGACGCCCCCGACGCATCGAATTGCGGCACGAAGACGGGAATCTTGATGACCGTCGGCGTATTCGAAGCGTCAGTCGAAAGCGACGAGAACGTCACCGTGACCGTGCCGCCCGCGCCGGTCACGCTCCCCGCCTTCGGGTTGAACGTCGCCGTGCCGGTCACGCCGTTGGGCTCGGTGAACGTAATCGTGCCTTTCGTGTACTGCACCTGATCGGGCAGGTTGAACGTGAACGTCACGTTGTGCATCGGGTCCGACTGCGTGACCGGTGCCGGTTGCAGCGTGATCACGTAGTCGAACGGAAAATCTGGCCCCGTCGCCGTTTCGCCCTCGTGCAGATCCGTCGTCGCCGATACGTCGATCAGCGAGACTTGCGTCGATGCCGTCGCCAGTCCGTCGCTTGCGCTCGTCACAGCCGCTGTGCCGCTCGTGCCGCGAATCGACGGATCCGTGGTCGGATTGTTGAGCGGGTCGGCGCCGTACTGGAACCCGCCGATCGCCGATATGTTCAGCGCCTGCCCACCGTGCATGCTCGAAAGCTCGGTCGTGTTCGCCACCGAGAACGTGAGCTGAATCTGGGCAGCGGGCTCGCCCGGCGTGTAGCTGCCGAACGGCAATTGCAGGACGTACATCGTGTCGCCCGCCTGATACCCGCTCGGCGCGGCGATGAAAAGCGGATTGCCGCTGCTGTCGAGCGCGAGCGGATGCAGCGCGCCGAGCGTGCCGACGTGGCCCGCGATGTTCGACGAAAGCGTCACCTTGTCGACGGTCACCGCGGCGCCGAGATAGGTGGCGCTCGTCAGCGAGACGTTTTCCGCCGAGTCGCTCGGCACGAAGAGATCGATGAACGGGCCGTAGCCGGCCGCATTGGAAGCCGTGTTCTGAAACTGCACGGTCTCGGTGAACGTGCCGCCGACGAGCACATCGCCCGGCACTGTGCCCGAGACGAATGAAACGCTCGGCACGGGCGTGTCGAGCACGCCCTGATAGGCGGCCATCGCGGCCGCGCTGAACGGCGAGCCGACCGCGAGCACACCCGTGGTGCGCTCGAGCGTCCAGTCACCGCCGAGAGAAGCCGCGCCCGTCGCATCGGTCGATGCGCCGACCTGCGCGCCCGTCAGCGCATGGACGGTATCGACGAACTGCTGCCCGCTCGCACCCTGTCCGACGTCGCAGCCCCAGAACTCGATATCGGCGTTGGCGGCCAGATGATCGCTCCATGACGCAACTTGCTGCTTGGCAGCCGCGAGTGTGTCGGCCGTAATCGGCGCGTTGCCGAGCTCAATCTGGCCTGCGGAGCCGTAGGTCAGAAATTGGATTGCCGACAGATTCGAGCGGCCTTGCAGCGCCGCGGTCACCTGGCTGATGCCGTCGCGATTTGGATCGATCACGACGACCTGAACGTTCTTGCCTACGCTCGCAGTCAGCGATTGCCAATTAGCGACGCGCGGATCGACGAAGAGGATCTCGGTCGCCTGCGGATTCGATGCGACAGCGGGCGCTTCGGCGTTCCGGTGCACCGCGTCGGACGAGCCGTGTTGCTTCGCCTCGTGGTTCTTGTCGTGATGATGCGAATCCGCCGCGTGTGCGCGGGCACCATCCTGGTGGTGTCGCTGCTCCACGGCCGCATGTGTTGTTTTTGCTGCGACCGCCGCCACGCTGCCATCGAAAAGATGGCGCGGCTCAAGAACTAGTCTCATCGCACTTCCCCCGCGTTTTGGGAAGGCAATGTAGGTGTTTTATTTAAAGCTCACAATACATATTACTGCGTTTTTGCGAAATTTAACAATTCATCTCATAGCGTGGAATTTGTAGCCCTCCGCCCTTATTTCAGATTCATCACTTTCACAGAACTCTGAAAGGAAATTGAAATTCACGCATCATCAGGAAGCCGTCCGAGCGTTTCTGGGACAATGAAGGCCCCAACGAGAAACACGATGCTGACCACGACCAGCGCGCCGGCAAGCACGCTCGGCAGCGCGCGAGGCGTATGCGCGAGCATCGAAACGACCGTCGGCATGATCCCGCCGATCGCAAAACCGATGTTCCATGACAAGCCCGTACCCGAAGCGCGAATCGACGTCGGAAAGCGCTCGTTGAGAAAAATGAGGACGGGCGCATAGCCTGCGCTGCCGAGCGCGCTCAACAGTGCCGCGTAAAGCCCGACGGATGCGATGCTGTCGGCGCGCGCCAATGCGACATAAAGCAATGGAAAGCAAACCAGTCTCGCGATACCTAGCCAGATAAATGCACGCTTGCGCCCGATCAGCGTGCTCAAATGGCCGGCAGCAACCGACGCGACCAGCACGGCCAAGCTCGAGATCATGAGGATCAGCCCGGCGGCGCCGTTGGGCGTGTGATTGACGACCTTCAGGAAGGTCGGCAAATACCCCGAGGTCAGATAGTAGCCGCTGCCGCCGCCGATCGTGAGCAGCAGGTTCACGAGCAGCACCGAGCGATACTTCTTCGAAAACAGCTGCGCGAGCGGCGAACGAACGAGTTCGCCAGCCGCTTTCCGCGCGGCTGCGGCTCTGCGCTTTTGCTCGGCAACCGCAGCCCAGACGGGCGACTCTTCGAGGCTCTTGAAGACGAACACACCGAGCGCCGAGCTCACGATGCCCGCGAAGAACATGCAGCGCCAGCCCCATACTTCGAACGCCGCGCCCGGGAACGCGGCTGACGTGACGAGGTAGACGATCGACGCCACCAACGCGCCGATCCCCGCCCCACCGCCGCCGACGAGCCCCGATACGGCGCCGCGGTACTTGAACTCGACGGTCTCCGTTCCGATCGTATGCGTCGAGGCGACGACGCCGCCGACGAAGATTCCTTGCACGAGCCGAAGGATGAGGAACATGATCGGCGCGGCGACGCCCACCTGGGGCACCGTGGGCAACAGACCGAACGAGGCGGTGGCGAGCCCGACGCCCACCACGGCGACGATCATCGCGCGCTTGCGCCCGTAGCGATCCGCGACCGAGCCGAAGATCGCCGAGCCGAGCGGCCGCATGAGCAGCGTGACCGCGAACGACGCGTAGACGGCCGCGAGCGAGAGCATCGCGTTCGTCGACGGGAAGAACAGGCGTCCCACGATGGGCGCGACGAACAAGATCACGAATAGATCGAAGAGGTCGAGCGCCCACCCGAGACACGAGGCGATCACGGCGGCAAGCACCTGTTTGTTACCCACCTGCCGGACCACGGCTTGTTCCCGCAACACATCGTTCATTCCAGTCTCCACGCCGCTATCGGCTCATTTTTCATTGAATGCGGCCCGTCGATGCGCCGCCCCGTTCTTCCACGACTTGTCGGCCCCGCTCACTTGCTCTCGACGCTCGAACCGGCTTCGAGCTCGTACTCGCCGGCCGAGAGCTTGCGGCGCAGAATCTTCCCGACCGGCGATTTCGGAATGGCGTCGACGAAGACGTATTCGCGCGGCCGCTTGAAATTGACGAGATCGGACGCACGGCAATATTCGTCGAGCGCCGCGGCATCCACGTAACGCGATCGCTTGATGAATGCGACGACCTTCTGCCCCCAGCGCTCGTCCTTCAGGCCGACCACCGCCACTTCGTCGACGGCGGGATGAAGCGAGAGAATCGACTCGATGTCGACGGGCGAGATGTTCTCGCCGCCGCTGATGATCATGTCGTCGACGCGGCCCGTCACATAGAGGTCGCCGCGCTCGTCGAGATAGCCCGTGTCGCCCGTGAAATACCAGCCGTCGCGCAGCGACTTTGCGTTGGCGTCGGGCCGGTTCCAATAGCCTTCGAAGGCTTCGTCGCCGGCGAGCTCGGCGATGATCTGACCTTCCTCGCCGCGAGCGGCGACCTCGTCGGGGCAAACCGAATCAAGCTTCACGACGCGCAGACGCGTATTGAGGCCCGCGCGTCCCGCGCTGCCCGGCCTCGCGGCCGCGTGCTGCTCGATGCTGACGGTGTACACCTCGGACGAACCGTAATGATTGACGAAGAGTTGCGGCTTGAATGCTTCGGAGCAGCGCTTGAGCAGCCCGTCGTTCATCGGCGCGCCGGCGAAGCCGAGCTTTGTTACGGAGCGAATGTCGGTATCGGGAAACTCATCAGCGGCAAGCAGGTCGTGATAAAGCGTGGGAACGAGATAGAGACATGTGAGCTTGTAGTTCGCGATCGATTCGAGTGCAAGTGCAGCGTTCCAACGCCGCACACAGACGAAGAGTCCGTCGACGAGCGCCATCGCCAATAGCGACCGCACCCCCATCGTGTGATAGAGCGGCATCACACCGAGCGTGCGTTCGCCGTGCCCATAAAGGTTCTGCGCGACATGGGCGAGCGCGGCGGCGCGCTCGTGCCGCTGCCTGCGCGGTACTCCCTTGCCGAGCCCCGTCGTGCCCGACGTGTAGAGCATCACCGAGTAGTCCTCGGGCCCGGCCGCGGGCGTGGCGTTCGCCTGTGCCTCACCGAACGGCAAGCCGAGCCATTCCTCGAAGCCGATCGATGCACCCTCGACACGATCGAGCCCGATGCGCATCTTCGATTGCGCCGCGTGGCTTCCCGCGACCGCCTCGGCCGACACGGGCTCGTAGACGACAGCCTTGGCACCCGCATCGCTCACGTTGTGATCGAGTTCCTCGGCCTTGCTGCGCCAGTTCACCGGCACGATGACTATGCCGGCGAACTGACAGGCCCAATGGAGCGTCGCCATCTCCCAGCGATTCTGCAGCACGACGACGAGTCGGTCGCCGCGCTCGAGCCCCAATCGCCGCAGGCCCGCCACCGCCTTGCCGATCTCGCGATACCACCGCTGATAGGTCATTTCGACGGCACCGTCCACGATCGCCAATGCGTTCGGGCTGCGTTCCACCGCCTGCAAAAAAGTGCGGCCCAGATCAAGCATGCGTCACCTCCATTCCTTCGCCAGCCTCGCGTTGCCGGCGCCGCGCGGCGGCGACGTCGAGCACCGCTGCCACGATCGGCGTATAGCCCGTGCAACGGCACAGGTGCCCCGACAACATTTCCCTCACCTGCGACTCCGTCGGGTCGGGAACGCGCTCGAGATAATCGGCGCACGACATCAGAATGCCGGCCGTGCAAAACCCGCACTGCAATGCGTGATGTCGACGGAAGGCCTCTTGAAGATCGCCGAGCATCTCGTTGGCGGCCAATCCTTCGACCGTGTCGATTCGACGCCCGTCGGCCTGGACCGCGAGCATCAGGCACGAGCGCGACGCCACGCCGTCGATCCGAACCGTGCAGGCGCCGCAGACGCCGTGCTCGCAGCCGACGTGCGTTCCTGTTGCGCCGAGCGCGTGACGAATGAAATCGGACAGCAGTTCGCGCGGCTCGCATTCGCCTTGCCGCGTGCGGCCGTTCAGCTCCACGGTGACGGCACGCTTCTCTCCTTGCGGATGCGCGCCGCGCAGCGGAGCGCCGCCCGGCGGGTCGCCGCTCTCATGTCCATTAGGACTCCTCACTTTGCCTCCTCGATGGCTTTCCAGGCGAGCTGCCTGACGAGATGTCGCCGGTACGATGCACTCACGTGCGCATCGTCTCGGGCACCGAGCTTCCAGGCGAGATCGTTCAACGCGCCGCGCAAGTCGTCGCCGTCAAGCTTCGGCAGCGATTCGACGATAGGCCGGTCCGCCACGCCGCCTACGCCGAGGCGGATCGCGTCGTCGGTCACCATGGCCGCGCAGGCCACGAGCGCGAAATCGCCGTGCCTCGCCGAAAACTCGGTGAACCCGAATCGTTGGCCGGATCTTTTCAACGGAAACCGAACCGCTTCGACGAGCTCGTCGGGCTCGCGCGCCGTCATCAACATGCCTTGAAGAAAGTCGGCGGCCGGCACGACGCGCGTTCTCTTCGCCGATCGCAGCACGACGTCGCCGCCGAGCGTGACGAGCGCGAGCGGCAGCTCGGCGCTCGGATCCGCATGGGCGACGGATCCGCAGACCGTGCCGCGATTCCTGATCTGGAAGTGCGAGATGTACGGAAATACCGCCTTGAGCAGCGGCACCTCGTCCGCAAGCGTTGGGCGCCACTCGACGCTTGCCTGCGTCACCGCGGATTTGACGATGAGATGCCCGCCCTTCGTATCGACTTCGACGACGTCGAGCTCCGCGGTGCGCGAGATATCGATGAGCCAGCGAGGCTCCGCGAGCCTCATGTTGAGGATCGCCATGAGCGACTGCCCGCCTGCGAGCACCCGCGCGTCGGCTCCGGTCCGCGCGAGCGCCTCGAGCGCATGCCGAGTATCGACGGCACGAATGTAGCTGAACTGCGCCGGCTTCACGATCGCCTCCTGAACATCGCAAGAAACCTCTCGAGCCATGAGCCGCCGCGTCGTGCCCGATCGTCATCGACAGGTGGCCCCTCGGCTTGCCGTCCCAACGACTCGAACAGTTGCCGCAGCACGACGCCGGCGGCACCCTCGAGCATCCGGCTGCCCACGGCCGCCACCTTTCCAGATACTTGCGCCTCGTAGTCGTAAAAGAGCGACGTGCCGAGCTCGGTCGGCGTCAGCTCGACGAGCCCTTCTCCGCGCGCCGTGCCGAGCGGCGAGATGCCTTCTCCCGTGAGACGCAACCTGCGCGGGGCCTCGATATCGGAGAGGCCGATCCGCGCCTCGAAGCGAGCCTTGATCATTCCGACGCCCACCGTCACGTCGGCCCGATAGCGATTGGGTGCGGTCGCGTCCAGTGCATGGCAGCCGGGAATCACCTTGGCGAGCGCCGACGGGTCCATCAATACGGCAAAGACAGCCTCGGGACTCGCGCGCAGCTCGACGGTGCCCTGCGCCGTCAAAGCTTTGCCCGCGCCCACCGGCTTCTTCGGCCTGGATGCCTCGCGATATTCGGGCCGCGAAGGCTCGGGATCGTCGATGCCGATCAACGCCATCACCTTGGCGGGCGTGAGCGGCAAGCGGATGTCCTTCACCCCCAGCGCGTCGGCAACGGCATTAGCGATGCACGGCGGCGTGCTCATGTTGTTGCCCTCGCCGAGCCCTTTCGCGCCGAGCGGCGTAAACGGCGAAGGCGTCTCGAGGTGGACGATGATCGGGTCAGGCACCTCGCACGTCGTCGGCATCAAGTAGTCGGCCAGCGTCCCCGATTGAAAGCTGCCGTCGGCGCCATAGCGAAACTCCTCCATCAGCGATGCGCCGAGCCCTTGCGCGAACGCGCCGCGAATCTGGCCGTCGGCAAGCGCGGGATTGAGCAGTTTTCCCGCGTCGTGCGTCGTCACATAGCGATCGATCGTCACGCGGCCCGTTGCCCGATCGACTTCGACGCCGCACATATCGAACGCGAAGCCGTAACAGGCCGACGTGTTGATTCGATCGTCCTCGTCGGGTGCCTCGAGGTGGGGAGGCGTCCAGAACACCGTCTCCCGCAGGCCCGGCTCCTCGCCTTCGGGCAAGAGCGCGGGCGCCCAATGCGGCGCATTGCTTGCGATGCGCGCGAAAGGCAGTGCGTGGGCCGGATTCGCCGAGGAGAAAACGCGTCCGTTCTCGAAGCGAATCTCGCCCTCGGCACAGCCGAACTGCGCCGCGACGATCCTCGCCAGCTTTTCCTTCACGCGCACCGCCGCGAGATGCACGGTGCCCGCAACCGCGCCCGCGAAGCGGCTCGAGTAGTTTCCGGAGGCGACCGACCAGGCGTCCTTGACCGTATCGAATTCGACGTTGACGACGATCGCGGAAGGATCGAGCCCCAGCACGTCGGCGACGACCTGTGCGCAAACGGTCATATGGCCTTGCCCCGCGGGCGTCGAGGCGATCGTCACCGTCACGCCGCCGAGCAGATCGACGTTCACCGTCGCGCTCGCGATCGCCCCGCTCTTGGGGCCCGCTTTGCGACGTGCCTCCGCGGGCAATACGGTCGAGATGTAACCCATGTTCGAGACCGACGGCTCGACGATCGCCGAAAACCCGATGCCGTATAACCGTCCCTCGCTGCGTGCGGCATCGCGGCAGCGGACGAGCTCGTCGTATCCGCCATCGGCGAGCGCGCGCTCGAGGGCCTGCTGATAGTTTCCCGAATCGATCAGCGCGCCCGCGACGGCACGATAGGGAAACGCGTCGGCCGCGATGAAATTGCGGCGATAGACGTCGAGGACATCGAGACCGAGTTCGACCGCGATTCTCTGGATCAGCCTTTCGAGCGCGAAATAGACTTGCGGGCCGCCGAATCCGCGCACAAGTCCCGTCGGCGTCTTGTTCGTCAGCGCGACTCGATTGCGCACTGACAGATTCGGAATCGCATAAGCGCCGGTGAGGCACCCATGCATGCGATAGAACGTGGCCGGCTCCGGGGCGCGAACATAGGCGCCGCAATCCTCGACCTGATCGTAGTCGAGCGCGGTGATGCGCCCGTCGCTTTCGACGGCCGCCGTGAGCCTCGTCCAGCGCGCCGTCGCCGACGTCGCCGCGGTCAAATGCTCGAGACGGTCCTCGACCCATTTGACGGGCGCGCCGGCTTTCCGCGAGGCGAGACACATCAAAACGACATAGGGAAAGACCGCCTGCTTCACGCCGAAGCTGCCGCCCGAATCGCGCGGCGACTTGTGACGCAGCCGATTGGCGGGGACCTTGAGCGCCATCGACATCACCGCATGAAGCGAAAACGGCCCCATGAAATTCGACGTGACCTCGTACCCTTCGTCGCCGGGCAGGTGCTCGGCGATTACGACGGCACATTCGATCGGCGTGCACGTGTTGCGCGGATAATGGGCTTCGATGGAAACGCGATGCGCGGCTTGCGCGAAGGCGCGCTCAGGATCGCCGTAGTGAAAATGCCGATCGCTGACTACGTTCGAGCCGACCTTCGCGTGGAGCACGGGTGCATCGTCGGCAGTCGCCGCCTCGATCGAGGTAACGGGCGGCAACGGAGCGTATTCGATTTCGATGGCGTCGAGCCCGTCTTCGGCCAATGCGCGCGATTCAGCGATCACGACCGCGACCGGCTCGCCGCAGTAGCGCACGCGATCGATCGCGAGCGCCCATTGTTCCATCGGTGCTTTCACGCCGACGACGAAAGGCCGCGACCATGCTTGGACGTCGTCGCCCGTCAGCACCGCGCGCACGCCACGGCGTGCGAGTGCCGCACTCGCATCGAGACGCTTGATTTCGGCATGGGCGTGCGGCGATCGCAGCACGGCGGCGTATAGCGTGCCCGGCTTGACGCCGAGGTCGTCGCCATAGCGGCCCCGGCCGGTCAGGATGGCCGCGTCTTCCACTCGCTCCATCGGCCGGCCCACATGCGGACGCACCTCGGCGTTCGCACCCGATTCGTCAGCAGTCCGTATCGATTCGGCGCGACGCTCGGCCGTCAATCCGATATCGGTTTCGCTCACGCATGTCTCCTGTCTTTACCGTGTTCGTGTCTCGGGAACGGCTGCGATGCATTGCGGACCACGCATCGAGTCACCGAGGCCCTTCTTGATGGTGAAGATAGAGGCAGACAAGCCGAATCGCTTTACCCGGCCGTCGCGCGAATTACCCTAGAGTCTGATGCTTTGCGATGCGGCGCCGCATGAAGCGAGGCGCGACGCATGGGGTGAGGTGCAAGCCTCGTCCGACTAGACGCTGCGCGCCAACCTAGATTTGCACTTGGTCCCGTTGCGAATCGTAGAGCTCGACGACTCTGCGGTATTCGCTCGGCGTGATGCCGAGATGCTGTCGGAAGAATCGCGTGAAATGCGCTGGCGCGGAAAAGCCGATGTCATACGAAATGTCCGTCAGCGAGCTCGTGCCCTCGGACAAATCGCGAATGGCCGACTCCATGCGCAAGACGTTGAGGTAGACGTTCGGCGTCACGCCGGTGCAGCGATGAAATAGCGAGAAGAAATGAGCGCGCGACAACCCGCAGTGCTCGGCAAGCCGGTTCATGTCCGGCTCGGCGCCCGTGTTCTCGCGCAGCCAGGCGATCGCCTTGCGGATGCGCGGATCGCTGGGCCGGCGATTGGCGAGCTCCATTTGCCGCGACATGTCGCGCCAGTTCTTCGCCGGATCGATGACCGAGATCATCAGCTCGAACAGCAAGCCTTCCAGGCGCTCCGATGCGATGCTGTCGGACCACCACATTTCGAGCGAGAGCTCTTCGGCGAGCTTGCGCGCCTGCGCGGACATGTGCACGCATGGCTGCGGGAAGAATTGCGGATGGCCGCTGCCGCCCAGCGGGTGCCGGATCTCCGTCAGCCAGTCCGTCTCGATGTACATCGCGAGGATGACCGTATGCGGCTGCTCGGGGTTTTCATAGTGGCGATAGGCGTGCGGCTCCCAAGGGTTGACGAGCACCGCCGTATCGTCCGTCAACGGCTGAAGCGCATCGTGAACCGAGAAGAACGTGTCGGGGCCGGCGGCCTTGATCAGCAGGTGGCAATGATGGTGCGCATGCTGAACGAGCGGCGCGTCCATATCGAGCAACGCCACGCGTCCGAACCTGCCTTGATAGATTTTGATGGCACTCGACACTCGCTTGCCTCATCGCTGACCGGTGCCGCTATGCGCAAGCGGCCGCGGGTGCGCGCGATCGCATCGCTCGTCGTCGTCGAAAGCTGGCGTCGTACGCGCATCCGCTCATAGTTTACCGGGTCTCCTCCGGCATGGCGTCCCTCGACGCCGGTCACTCGCCCTTGAAGAGGGGCTTGCGCTTCTGATGGAATGCCTCGACGCCCTCGCGGAAGTCGTGTGAGCTGCGCAGACGGCTGTAGCAGTGTCCTTCCAGTTCGATCGCAATCGAGAGCGGCGCATCCTCTGTATCGTTCAGGAGCTTTTTCGCAGTGCGCTGCGCGAGGGGCGAGAAGGCGAGCAGCTCGCGCACCATGGCGTCAGTCGCGCTCCCGAGCTCCGCATCGGCGACGAATTCTGTCGCGATGCCCCAATCGTAAGCCTGCGCGCCGGGGATTCGGCGCGAGCGCATGACGATGTCCTTGGTGCGGCCGATGCCGACCATCTTCTGCAAGCGCGCCGAGCCGCCGGAGCCGGGGATTTGTCCGAGCTTTTGCTCCGGCAGTGCATAGAGGGTGGTATCGGTGGCGATGCGGAAGTCGCACGCGAGCGAGAGCTCGAAGCCGACGCCGAAGCAATAGCCGCGATTCGCCGCGATGACCGGCTTGCTGCAGCGCGCAGGCGCCGCGACGTTCCAGGCGAGCTTCGATACGCGCTCGGGCGACGCCTCGAGGAAGCCCTTGATGTCGCCGCCGCTCGAGAAATGCTCGCCGGCCCCGCGCAGGACGATCACACGAACGCGTGCATCGTCGTCGAGCGCTTCGAAGACGATACGCAGTTGATCGCGTTGCTTCATCGAGACCACGTTGAACGGCGGACGATCGAGGACGATATCGGCGCGCGAATCGGCTTCGTTGAACTCGACGTAAAAGCCGTCGAACTCCGATAGCAGCGATTGGGCGGGGTGGACGAGTTGGGTCATGGATCCTCCTGGACCGAATTACTGGGGTATTCCCGTATTCGGAGCTTGTGCAGCGCTCCGTGTCGGGGCCAGTATCGGCCAACAGGAAACCCGCCGCTTACCCGTTGTTCCGGACAGTTACCTTAGAGTCCGATTTTTGTCGGCGGATCGCTTTGTCAACGTTGAATGGCAGGCGCAAAAAAAGCCCGCGAGTCGCCTCAACGCGGGCGATTCGCGAGCTTGGGGATATTGGCGCCTGCGCTACGCCGCCTTGAGCGGATGCTCCTCCAGGTACGTACGAAGAGCGTTGTTCATTCGTGTCTGCCAACCTTCACCGGTTGCGCGGAACGCCGCGATGATGTCCGCATCGTATCTGACCGATACCTGCTCCTTCGGGCTCTCCTTCGGGGGCCGCCCCATGCGCTTTTGCTGCGCGACAAGTTCCGAGAAGGGGCGAGCTCGCGCCATCTCCTCCGCGGTCCATTCCGGGTTGTCCGGGTCCGCCGCAATGCCGCGATTGATCGCGGCTTCTTCTTCAGGCGTATTTCGCTTGAGCTTACGCTTGTTCATATTCATCCATCTCCCGGTTGTTGGCTTTTCGCAGGCTGATCACCCGTATGGACTCGTCTCGAAACGTGAACGCAATGGCGTAGAGTCGGTCCTCGATGAACGCGTATCCGCGACATCGAATCTCCCCATAGTCACGTCGCGCATCGACCTCGAATCTAAGCGTATCCCACTCGAACATCGCCGCATCCGCCAACGACATACCGTGCTTCGCTCTGTTCTTCCTATCCTTCTCTATATCGAACGTGACTTCCATTCACACTTATTGTAGATGCAGAAAGTTATCAAGGCAACGAGTTTTTGCAGATGCACAAACTCACCCAGCGGCGGTCCGCAGCGTGGCGAAATCGCCTACTGCGGAGCCGATGCGCGGCGATTGTGCTTCGACTCATGCCCTGATGATGGCTGCTTTGCGTTCGAATCTCGGACGACGATCCGTGACGGACTCACGGTTGAAGAAGACGGATCGGGAGAGGGAGAACATCAAAGCCGTTCCCAAAGAACGGACTGCTCGTATCGTGCGAACGATCGCACCCTCGCGCTACGCGAGTCTCACGCCACTCGCGTACCAAGGACATAAGTCGCACGCGGCACGGGCAAAGCACCGCTCAGACCCACGCGCACCATGTCGGCGCGCAACCCCTTTTCGATCGCGCCTCTGTCTTCGAGCCCGACCGCCTTCGCCGGCGCCGAAGAAACAGTCGCAATCGAGCGCGGCAACGACCAGCCCGCATCGCGCACGAGCTGGAATGCGGCCATCATCAGACTCGAGGGCACGTAATCGGAAGACAGGATATCGAGCAAGCCTTCTTTCGCCAGTTCGAGCGCCGACACGTTCCCCGAGTGCGACCCGCCTCGCACGACATTGGGCGCCCCCATCACCGAGGCGAGCCCGTGGTGGCGAGCGGCCTGCGCCGCGGCCATCGTCGTCGGAAACTCCGAAATCGCAATGCCGTCGCGCACCGCTTCTTCGACGTGCTCGACGAGCGTATCGTCATGGCTCGCCACCGATATTCCGAGCGACTTGCAGCGATCGACGATGCAGCGTCGATGCGCTTGCGCATAGCGCGCCTGAAGCTCGTTAAGCTCGATCAGCGCAGCCTCCATCTTCTCGTCGCTCCACTTGCCGTTGCGCTCCTGATACTGTCGCCACTTCGCGGCGTCTTGCCACTGACGCTGGCCGGGCGTGTGATCCATCACCGATGCGAACTGCAGCAGCCGATGATCGGCGAACTCGTCGAAGAGATCGACGACATCCTCGGTGCCCACTTCACAGCGCAGATGCAGATAGTGATCGGCCCGCAGCAGATGGCGATCGGCCAGGCCGTCCATGGCGGATACCGCGTTGCGATGAATCTCGCTGCCGCGCAAGCCCGCGTCGGCACGAGAGCCGATCGCGAGTGAGTCGAAGACTGTCGTGATCCCGGCCGCGGCCACCTGCGCATCGTGAATCACGAATGCCGCCTCGACGTTCCACATCACGCCGGGGCGCGGCGCCAAATGCTTCTCGAGATTGTCGGTATGCAGCTCGACGAAACCGGGCAGAAGATAGTCGCCATGCCAGTCCTCGGCCTCAGGCGCGCTCGTGGTGCCGGGCGCGACCTCGGCGATGAGCCCGTTTTCCACGCGCACGACACCGATGAATTCCTCGTTGCGCGTGACGATGCGCGCATTCTTGATCAACATCGCGTTGCTCCGTATCCGCTCTGACTCTGACTCTGACTTTGACAGGAATCCATCGTACTCGCGATCGAGCGACGAACGCTCATGCTCGACGCGCTGCTCACGCGGCGGAGGCCATCGCCACGGGCTCGAGCTCGAGCCGTCGTGTGGCCACGACTTCGCGCGTCGGCTCATCGTGAAAGATGCCGACGATCGCGGCGCCCCGCTCGCGCGCTTCGACGATGACGTCGGCGACGACGGCACGATTCGACGCGTCGAGCGACGCCGTCGGCTCGTCGAGCAACAACACCGGGTGCTCCGCGATGAGCCCGCGCGCGATGTTCACGCGCTGCTGCTCGCCGCCTGAAAACGTCGCCGGCGCCAACTGCCAGAGCCGCTCCGGTATGTTGAGACGGGCGAGCCAATCGCTCGCGCGGCGCCGCGCTTCGTCGACTTCGACCCCGCGCGCGACGAGCGGCTCCGCGACGAGATCGAGCGTCGTCACGCGTGGAATCACGCGCAGAAACTGGCTTACGTAGCCGATCACGTCGCGGCGCATGCGCATGACGTCGTGCGGGTCGGCCCCAGTCAGCGGGGTGTACCGGCGATCGCTCGCCTCGTCGCGCAGCTCGATCGATCCTGCGCTCGCCAGATAGTTCCCATAGAGACAGCGCAACAGCGTGCTCTTGCCCGCACCGGAGCGGCCAACGAGCGCCACGCATTCGCCGCGCGAGACGGCGAGATCGACACCATGCAGGGCGGGTATGACCTGCCCGCCCTGCGTGTGAAGCACGAACGTCTTCAACACGCCGCGTGCACGCAGCATCAATCGTTCATCGTCGATAAAACTCGTGTCGAACGGTTCGTCGTTCATTGAGGACTCCTTCGCTTTCAGTGCAGTGGGCGTCGCACTCAGACCGGCAACACGGACGACACGAGCAATTGCGTGTAGGGATGCTGCGGATCGTCGAGCACCTGATCGGTCAGACCCGCCTCGACGACGCGTCCGCCTTGCATCACCATCAGGCGGTGCGCGAGCAGCCGTGCGACGCCGATGTCATGCGTGACGATCACGCAGGCGAGATGCAGTTGTGCGGTAAGCGTGCGCAGCAAGTCGAGCAGGCGCGCCTGCACCGACACGTCGAGCCCCGCCGTCGGTTCGTCCATCAGCACGAGCCGCGGACCCGTGACGAGGTTGCGCGCGATCTGCAGCCGCTGCTGCATGCCTCCCGAGAACGATGCGGGCAGATCGTCGATGCGCCCGGCATCGAGCTCGACGCGTCGCATCCAGCTCGTCGACGTCTCGCGGATCGTGCCGAAATGGCGCGCGCCCACCGCCATCAGCGGCTCGCCGATATTCGCGCCGGCCGATACGGCCATCCGCAATCCGTCGCGCGGGTTCTGCTCGACAAAGCCCCATTCCGTGCGCATCAAGAGGCGCCGGCGCGGCTCCGACAACGTCAGCAGGTCGAGCGATTCGCCGTTCGATGTCGTGTATTGGAGGCTACCTGAAGCGGCGCACACACGCAGCGCGACAGTGTTGAGCAACGTCGACTTGCCCGAGCCCGATTCGCCGACGACGCAAAGCACCTCGCCCGGATACAGGTCGAAGCTTACGCCCTCGCAGCCGATCCGCTCGCCATAGCGCGTCGTCAAGCCGCTCGCTCTCAGCAACGGCGTCATGCTCGCCCCTCCTCGATCGCAGCGGCGAGCGTGGTTGCCGCGTCCGGTCCCGGTGCATGCTTCGCGCGCGCCGTGCCGGCCTCGCGCGCTTCGAGCCGCTGCCGGCAATAGTCGCTGTCCGAGCAGACGAACATCCGCTTGCCCTTGTCGTCGACGATCATCTCGTCGAGGAAACTTTCACGCGAGCCGCATATCGCACAAGCGTGCTCCCACCGCTGAACTTCGAACGGGTAGTCTTCGAAATCGAGACTGCGCACGCTCGTGTACGGGGGAATCGCGTAAATGCGCCGCTCGCGCCCGGCACCGAACAACTGCAGCGCCGGGTTCATATGCATCTTCGGGTTGTCGAACTTCGGAATCGGCGACGGCGCCGCCAAGTAGCGGCCGTTGACGATGACGGGATAGTCGTACGTCGTAGCGATGCTTCCGTGCCGGACGATGTCCTCGTATAACTTGACGTTCATGAGCCCATATTCCGACAACGCATGCAGCTTGCGACTTTCCGCGAGCCTCGGCTCGAGGCGATAGAGCGGCTCCGGCATCGGCACCTGATAGACAAGGATCTGCTTGTCCGTCAGCGGCGTTTCCGGAATCCTGTGGCGCGTCTGCACGATCGTCGCTTCGGCCGTGCGCGTCGTCGTCCGCACGCCCGCCGTGCGCGCGAAGAAGCGGCGGATGTTGACCGCGTTGGTCGTCTCGTCCGATCCCTGATCGATGACCTTCAGTGTATCGTCGCGGCCGATGATCGCCGCGGTCACCTGGATGCCGCCCGTGCCCCAGCCGTATGGCAGCGGCATCTCTCTCGAACCGAACGGGATTTGATGACCGGGTATCGCGACCGCCTTCAGCAACGCGCGGCGAATCATGCGCTTCGTCTGCTCGTCGAGATAGGCGAAGTTGTAGCCTTCCACGGTCGAAGCCGTGGCAGCCAACTCGTTCGATGCTTCCGATGCGGGCGATTCGTGCATCTGGCGCGCATTCATGCGGCATCCTCCTCTTGTTCGGCCGAGCACGCCGCCGGATGGTTGGCGCGCAGGCGTCGGATCAGCTCGAGCTCCGATTGAAAGTCCACGTAGTGCGGCAGCTTCAGATGTTGCACGAAGCCCGACGCCTCCACGTTGTCGCTGTGATAAAGCATGAACTCGGGATCTTGCGCCGGCGCCGTCACCGTTTCACCGAGTTCGTCGGCGCGCAGCGCGCGATCGATGAGGGACATGGCCATCGCCTTTCGCTCGGAATGGCCGAACGCCAAGCCGTAGCCCTGAGTAAAGCTCGGCGGCAGTTTCTTGCTGCCCGCGAAC
The DNA here is from genome assembly GCF_003028655.1 of Trinickia symbiotica. GTDB lineage: Bacteria > Pseudomonadota > Gammaproteobacteria > Burkholderiales > Burkholderiaceae > Trinickia > Trinickia symbiotica_A. Next base: position 270,753 of record NZ_PYUC01000004.1, on the reverse strand, counting down.
TGGTTGATCATCTGGCATTCGGTGACCTCGAGCTCGCCGAGTTCGACCGCGAAGCCGAGCTCGGGAATGTCCATTTCGACGGCCACCTTGCCGAATCGGATTTCACCCGCAAACGGGTGATTGCGCGCGTAGCCACGCTGTGTCGAATACGCCATCGAAAGCATGAAGCCCTCGTCCGCGCGCGCGAGATTCTGCAGCCGAACGGGGCGCTCAGCCGGCATCAAGAGCGGCTCGAGCGCCAGATCGACGGGCTCGGCGGCATGTTCCGAGGGACGCTCCTGCTCGATCAAGCCTTCCGCGTCGAGCAGTGTCACGACTCGCGGCATCGATGCAGGCGAGCCGGCCGGCTCGGGAGTGGATTGTGTGGATGCCGCATTCGCCGGTGGCGAAGGCACAGACAGGTGCTGGGCGCAAGCGCCGCCATGCTCGGGGCCCGACTCGCCCTCCGCGAGCAGCGAAAAATCGAGCAACCGCTGCGTGTAGTCGTACGTCGGCCCCAGCAGCTGTCCGCCGGGAACGTCCTTGAACGTGGCGGAAACGCGACGCTGCACTTCCATCCGCTCCGTATCGATCGGGCGCGTGTAGCCGAAACGCGGCAGCGTCGTACGGTAGGCGCGCAACAAGAAGATCGCTTCGACGAGATCGCCCGCCGCCTGCTTGATGGCCAATGCGGCAAGCTCTTCGTCATAGACCGAGCCTTCAGTCATCACTCGGGCGACGGCGAGCCGCATCTGCTGACGGATCTGCGCGATCGTCAGCGCGGCTTGCGCACGGTCGCCGCGCCTCGCTGCTTCGAGCAAGCGCCACGATGCCTCGATCGCGCGCTCGCCTCCTTTGACGGCGACGTACATTAGTTGAGCTCCACTCGAGTCGTCCGCGGGATGCCGACCACGGATCGCCCGCAGACGAGATAACAATCGAGGCCGCACGGCGCCTGCGCGGACAGGGCCGCGCGCGCATGCCAGAACATATCGGCGATGCCGACCGGCCCGACGCGCACGCTCGACCGTATGCCCGGGCCCGACAGTGTCAGCGGTCGCCCCCCTTCGAGCGCATCGACGCGAATCAGCAGCGTCGCGGAGCCTTGCGGCTCCTCAGGCGTGCCGAGCGAAAACGTGTCGGGGGCAGGCAAGCTCGCCGCATCGGCGATGTACGCGAAGGAGGCCGCTTCGGGCTCGTCGGTGAGCGGTGCGCCCGTATGAAAACGAATCGCCTGCGCGAGGGATTCATCGTGCTGCTGAAGCCAGACAGGCGTGGAGAAATCGACGAGCGTCAGCATGGCCGCGAAGGCCGCCGCGGGCCACCGGCGTTGTGCGTCGTCGTCGAGTTCGACGTCGATCGAGTACGCCGTACCGGGGCGCGCGAGGGCCTCGAGCAGCACGCGAAAACAGGCTTGTGCATCGTGCACGGGATCGGCAAAGCCGCTCACGAGCGAGTCGAGGGAAGAACGCGTGTCGTTGGCGGTCATCATTCGCCTCGCACCATCGTGTAGAAATCGACGCGCGTCGATGCGGTTTGCTCGGCGCGCTCGCGCCTCTCGTCATCGAGCGTTTGCGCGAGCGGCGCCAGCAACCGCTCGCGCACCGCATCGCGCCAACGCGGCGACTGCAGCATCGCATCGGCGAGCGCAGCAAGTTGCGCGCGCCGCTTGTCGCGCCCCAATTGATAGGCAACGCCGACGACGCCCGCGCTCTCGCTCGACTTCAGCCGGAGCACGGCGCGCGTCACCGTCGCTTCGCCGACGTTGAACGGGTCGCCCGTGCCGCCGATGCGTCCGCGCACCATCGCCAGCCCCGTCTGCGGCGCTCGCAGCCAATCGAAGGGCGGCAACAGTCCACCTTCGCAGACGGATTCGAGCGCCTGTTCGAGCGTGGCGCGCGGCGCCCGCGCGAGCTGCGCGAGCCAGCGCCGCCGTTCGGGGGCGATATCGGAAGACGGATCGTTCATGTGTTCGGCTCCTCGTTTCCTTCGTCTAGTCGTCTAGACGACTAGATCGGTAGCGCCATGCTAGCATATCGTCGTCGACTGCGTGCGCCGTCGTGTCTCAGCCATGATTCGCTTTCACGATTCACGACCCTTTCATCACCGGATCACGCGAGCGACCCTACAATGCTCGCTGAACGACAGATTTGAACCGACCGGAATGACATGATGATGAAACGCAGCAACAACGGCCGGGCCATGGACGTCGGCGCATCGCTCGTTCCCGCGAGCGTCGTCGAGCGCGGGGCGGGCGTGGCGGTATGGCGACAGATCGAGCAAGTGCTCGCCGCCGAGATCGCAGCGAGCGGATTCGGCGAAAACGGGCGCCTGCCGAGCGAAAGCGAATTGGCGAAGCGCTTCGGCGTGAACCGTCACACGGTGCGCCGTGCGATGCTCGGGCTCGCCGCGCAAGGCCTCGTGAGCGTCGAACAAGGCAGAGGCACGTTCGTTCAGCCGGGGGCGATCGACTATACGATCGGGCGCCGCACGCGGTTCACGGAAAACCTGCGCGAGCAGGGGCACTCGGCGCGCGGCATCGTATTGTCGGCGGCGTCGGTGAAGGCGGAGCCGAAGGTCGCGAAAGCGCTGGGCCTGCGCACCGGCACGCTCGTCTATCGCATCGAATCGCTTCACGCCGCGGACGGCGTTCCGCTCACCTACGCGCACGCCTGGTATCCCGCGGCGCGCTTCGCCGGTTTTCCGGAGGCGCTCGAACGGGCGGACGGCGGCTTCTCCATCGCGCTCGCCGAATATGGCGTCGCCGACTACTCGCGACGCTGGAGCCGCATCGGCAGTATGCTGCCCGATGCCGAAGTCGCACGCCGGCTCAATATCAATCGTCAGCAGCCCGTGCTCTGGGTGGAGAATGTCGACGTCGATGCGGACGGCGCCCCCATCAAATACGGCATCACGCATTTCGCCGCGGATCGGGTGCAGCTTTATGTGGAACAGGATGTCTGAGCCGGGACGACTCATGCAATGGGACGGTCAGTACAACGAACCGATCGAGTGGCTAGGAGAGAGCCGGTTCGCGATCTATTACGCGCCCGCGCGCGGATCGCTGTGGTGGAGCGCTGGGTGCCGCTGGCTCTCGCGCGATCCTGAATCGGCGGAGACGCTCGCGCCACCGTTGATCCCGGCACTCGCCGAGCGTGGATTGGACGTGCCGGGACTATCGCACTCGCCGCGGCGCTACGGATGGCACGGCACCTTGGTCGCGCCGGCGCGCGCCGCGGCCGGTGTGCGCTTCGATGACATTGTGGCGCGGGCGCTCGCATGGGCTCGGCGACAGCGCCGGTTCGAGCTCGCCGTCGAAGCGGCTGCCCTCGAACGGTTCGTTGCGATTCGGCCGGCAACGGCTGACGGTGCCGCGGCGATCGGCGCGCTCGCGGCCGATGCCGTTCGCGAGTTCGCCCCTTTGCGAGAGATGCCGAGCGAAGCGGAACGCCGACGCAGGCTCGATTCGAAGCTGACCGAGCGCCAGCGCGAGCTGCTCGATCGTTGGGGTTACCCGTACGTGTTGGACGAGTTTCGCTTTCACATGACGCTCAGCGATTCCATCGATTCGGAGCATCGCCAGATTCTGATCGACTGGTGGCGCGCGCGGTTGCCCGACCTCGGCCCACTGTCAGTCGACGGCGCGGCGCTCTTCGTCGAGCCCCGGCCCGGCGAACCGTTTACGCTCGCCGCCAGACTGCCGTTCGGAGACTCGCTATGAAACTACCGCCACAGGTGCCGATGAAAGGACGGCTCGTCTACGTCATGGGGCCGTCGGGCGCCGGTAAAGACACGCTGCTCAGCTACGCGCGCGATCGCCTGAGCGGCTCACGCGTCATGTTTGCGCACCGCTATATCACGCGCGAACCCGGTGCCGGCGGCGAAAATCATATCCACTTGAGTCATGAAGAATTCGGCATCCGCGCCGAGCTGGGGCTCTTCGTACTGCAATGGTCGAGCCACGGGTTGCGCTACGGAATCGGCATAGAAATCGAGGAATGGATGGACCGGGGCCTGACGGTCGTCGTCAATGGCTCGCGCGAATACCTGGAGCAGGCCATTGCGCGATACCCGGCGCTCACCGCGGTGCACATCGACGCGCGCCCCGAAGTCCTCGCTGCCCGCCTCGCCTCGCGCGGACGCGAGACCCTCGAGGAAGTGCGCGCGCGACTCGCCCGCCGCGTGCCGCTCGCCGTTCCTCCCCGGACCGCGCTCGCCACGATCGACAACTCCGGCGAGGTAGATGAAGCCGGTCGCGCGCTGCTGGAGGTGCTCGCCGCCGAATGAGGGCAGGCGAGCAGCGCTTCGTATTTTGCTACCTATATCCGGATATCGATACATCTAGACGTCCGGACATCTGTCAGTTCGGCGCGTGTCGCGCCTTCCGTGCGCGACGTTCATAAATTCATCATCTACGCGTCCCACAATGCCCTGAACGTGGCACGGCGCACTCGCGCACGGTCCGCGTCCCATCGTTGCGCAACCACTCGGGGAAGGGAACGTATGAAGGTATCCAAGATTTTCGTCGCCGCCGCGCTGGTCGCGGGTTTCGCCGCCGGTGCGGCCCACGCCGAAGGGACTTGCCCGAACAACGGCGTCGTGCGTTTCGGGGTCGAGCCGTATGAATCGTCGCAGCGATTGCTGCCGGTCTACAAGGATCTGGCTGAGATGATCGGCAAGAAGATCGGCTGCAAGGTCGAGTTGTATGTCGCCACGAACTACAACGCCGAAATCGAAGCAATGCGCAACGACAAGCTCGAGATCGGTGAATTCGGGCCGCTAGGCTATGTGCTCGCTCATCAAGTCGCTCATGCTGAAGCCGTCGCGACGTTCGCGGGCGAGGACGGCAAACCGGCTACCTATACCGCGTCCATCGTGACGTGGCCAGGATCGGGCGTAAAGGCGATCGCCGACGTCAAAGGCCAGTCGTTCGCCTACTCGGACCCGAGCTCCACGTCCGGTCACCTCTTTCCGGCTTACGGCCTCAGCAAGAACGGCATCGATCCGGACAAGGGCGTGAAGGCGATCTATGCGGGCAGCCACACCGCGTCGTTCGAAGCGCTGCGCAACCACAAGGTGCAAGCGGGTGAGCTGAACAGCGAAGAAATCGCGAGCGCGAAGCTCCATAACGAGTTCGATCCGAACGCCTATGTCACGCTCTGGCAATCGGAGCCGATTCCCCTCGACCCTCTGGCCGTGCGCGGAAACCTGCCGGCCGAGTTCAAAGCGCGTCTCGCGAACGTCCTGAGCTCGCTCGACCTGCATGAGCTGCCCGAGGCCGATCAGAAGTTCCTCGCAGCGAATGAAAACCCGGCGCTGAAGACGACGGCGCAAACGGATTCGGCCTACAACCAGATTCGCGATCTGGTGAAGACCTTGCACGTCGACCTGGCAAAACTGTGAACACGATCTTCGGAACATCGGGCGCCGCGGCGCTCGATTCGTCAGGTGCCCGGCAGGCTCACGCCGCGGCTCGCGAAGCGGCACGCGACGCCGCGCTCGCGTCCGGCGTGAAGCTTGCCGTGCGTAATCTGACGATGCGGTACGAGAACGGCCACACCGCCCTTCAGGACATGAACCTGTCCGTCGAGGCCGGGGAAATGGTCGTCGTGCTCGGCAGCAACGGCAGCGGCAAGTCGACCTTCATGAAATGCGTGGTCGGGTTGAATCGGCCGACCGCCGGCACTGTCGAGGTCGCAGGCCGTGACCTGGCGTCACTATCGGGCAAAGCGCTGCGCGAGGCACGGATGCCGCTCGCCCTGATTTCGCAGCACGCCAATCTGGTGCGCCGTCGCAGTGTGCTCGCCAATGTTTGCTGCGGGGCGCTCGGCCGCCATCGCACGCTCGCCACGGTGCTCGGGCGCGTGCCGCGCGACGAAGTCGAACCGGCGCTCGGCTACCTCGCCGAAGTCGGCTTGGCCGACCTGGCCGATCAGCGGGCGGGAACACTCTCTGGCGGACAAGCGCAGCGCGTGGCCGTGGCGCGCGCGCTCGCGCAAATTCCTCAGGTGCTGCTCGCCGACGAGCCCGTTGCCAGTCTCGACCCGGAGGCCGCCGACGAGGTGATGCGTCTATTGCGCCGGCTAGCGACCGAGGACGGCCTTGCCGTCGTCTGCGTGCTTCATCAGCCCGAGCTGGCGACGCGCTATGCGGATCGTCTTCTCGGCTTGCGCCGCGGGCGCACCGTATTCGATCGCCCCGCGTCGACCGTATCGGCTCGCGAGATCGCCGATCTGTACGTGGCGGATGCGTGACGATGAGCACTCCTTACAAAGGCCGGATAGTGGGCGGCCCGTCGATGGCCCGCAGCGTCGTCTCTTTCGTTGCGATGATCGTCGCCGTCGCGCTCTTTGTGCAGGCATGGATCGTCGTGCAGGCCCGCCCGCAGGATCTGGTTACCGGGGCGCGCGGGATGGCCGACATCATCTCCCGCTCCCTGCCGCCCGCGTTCGACCAGTTCGGACCGACGTTGGTGCCTGTCCTGGAAACCATCGATCTGGCGATTTTTGGAACCGTGATCGGCGTCTTGCTTGCCTTTCCGCTGTCGATCCTCGCCGCAAGAAACGTGACGCCTGGAAAACCGTTCTATTTCGGAGCACGCGCCGTGATCGGGATTACGCGGTCCGTTCCCGACCTCGTGTGGGCGCTGCTTTTCGTCACCGCGGTAGGACTCGGGCCGTTTCCTGGCGCGTTGGCGCTCGCGGTCCATTCGGTCGGTATGCTCGGCCGTCTTTTCGCGGAAGTGATCGAAGACATGGATATGGGCCCCGTCGAGGCGTTGACACTGACGGGCGCGGGCCGCCTGCAAGTGTTCACGCATGCGGTGGTGCCGGGGGTGCTGCCGTCGCTATTGGGCATCGCGCTGTACCGCTTCGACGAAAACCTGCGCTCGTCACTCGTGCTCGGCTTCGTCGGTGCCGGCGGAATCGGATTCCTGCTGCTAACGGCGATGAATCTCTTCCAATATCAGACGGTCGCGTTCCTGCTGATCGTCACGTTCGTGCTCGTCACCTGTGCCGAGCGAATCTCGGCCTATTTGCGCAGCCTCGTGGCGTAAGCAGCGGATTGCCTTGCGGCTTACGCATCGACGAAAAATCAACCCATGCACATCGATAAATTCGGCGGCGTCGATCCGTGGACGCTCGGCCGCGTGTTGTCGGAAACGCCCGACATCCATCCGACGGCCGTCGTGCGCAACAGCGATTTTGGCCGGTACACCTATTTCGGCCCCCGCAGCCAGATCGCGAACTCCGCGTTCGGCGATTACAGCTACGCGATGGGCGACAACCAGATTGCTCACGCGAGCATCGGCAAGTTCGTCAATATCGCCACTTGCGCGCGCATCAATCCGCCCAATCATCCGACCTGGCGCGCAACCCTTCACCATTTCACTTACCGTTCGCGCTCGTACGGGCTCTCGCTCGATGATGACGAAGACATCTTCGACTGGCGTGCGCAAGACCGCGTCGTGATCGGCCACGATGTCTGGCTCGGGCATGCCTCGATCGTCATGCCAGGCGTCACGATCGGCCACGGCGCGGCGGTCGGCTCGGGTGCCGTCGTGACGAAAGATGTTCCGCCCTTCGCGATCGTCGTCGGTGTGCCCGCGCGCGTGCTACGTCTGCGCGTCGACGCGCGGACGGCCGATCGCCTCGAGCGCATCGCCTGGTGGGATTGGCCGCGGGAGCGTATCGACGCCGCGTTGGACGATTTCCGCGCGCTCAGCGCTGAGGCGTTTGCCGAGAAATACGACGTTTGAGCGGCGTCCGACCTGTTCGGAGTTCGCTGCAGATTGCCGCCGCTCGTGATAGCTTTCCGTTTTTGCAACCGGTGAACGACCGTATGGAATATCGCAGACTCGGCGGTTCGGACGTGCGCGTGAGCGCGATCGGCCTCGGCACAATGACGTGGGGCGAGCAGAACAGCGAGAGCGAAGCGCACGCGCAGATCGACTATGCGCTCGATCATGGCGTGAATCTCATCGACGCCGCTGAAATGTACCCGGTCCCGCCGCGCCCCGAGACGCAAGGCTCAACCGAGCGCTGCATAGGATCGTGGCTCGCGCGCAATCAAGAGGCCCGCGGAAAGATCGTGCTCGCCACGAAGATCGCGGGGCCCGCGCGCCAGCCGCACAATCCCCGGCATATCCGCGGCGCCGCGAATCAGTTCGACCGCAAGAACCTCACGGAGGCGCTGCACGGCAGCCTCGAGCGCCTGCAGACCGACTACATCGACCTCTACCAATTGCATTGGCCGGACCGCAGCACGATGACGTTCGGGCGCCCCACCTATCCGTGGATCGACGACGCTTACACCGTGCCGATCGAGGAAACGCTTTCGGTGTTGGCCGAGTTCGTGAAGGCGGGCAAGGTTCGCCACATCGGCGTCTCCAACGAGACACCCTGGGGCGTGGCTCAATTCCTCCGGGCGGCCGAACGGCTCGGTCTGCCGCGCATCGTCAGCATCCAGAATCCTTACAGCCTCCTCAATCGCACGTTCGAGACCGGGCTGTCCGAATTCAGCCATCGCGAAAGAATCGGCCTGCTTGCATACTCGCCGCTGGCATTCGGCTGGCTGTCGGGGAAATATGAAGGCGGCGCGCGTCCGGCCGGTGCGCGGATCACCTTGTTCGAGCGTTTTCAGCGTTACAGCAAGCCGCAAGCGATCAAGGCGACGAGCGCTTACGTTGCATTGGCGAAACGATATGGCCTCTCGCCGGCGCAGTTCGCGCTCGCCTTCGTCAACACGCGGCCGTTCACGACGAGCACGCTGATCGGCGCGACGTCGCTCGACCAATTGCGCGAAAACATCGCAAGCATCGATGTCAAGCTGCCAGCCGAGGCGCTGGCCGATATCGATGCCCTATACGAAGCGCAGCCGAATCCCGCGCCGTAATCGGGCAACGCCGGGCGGCCTGACGCCGCTCGGTCCAGCGACCGGCCGATTGTGCGAGCGTCCGAGCAACAGTTCCGCTACAATCGCGGTTGGTTAGGTGCATATGCACAGGTATGATTCGCATCATGACAGGTCCGACTTCCTACGACGAATGCAACTTGCTCGCGATCAGGCGAGCCGCGCGCTACGTGACTCAACTGTACGAGCGTCATTTGAGCGAGGCGGGCGTGACGGCCGCGCAGTTCTCGATTCTGGCAAAGCTGGCGCGGCGTCCGCATCAAACGATGCTCGAGCTCGCGGAGGCAATGATGATGGAGCGAACGACGCTGCTGCGCGCACTGAAGCCGCTGCAGCGCGACGGGTTGATCCAGGCCGGGCCGTCCGAGCACGATGCGCGTGCGCATGTATTTGGTCTGACGAAGGCCGGGCAGCGCACGCTCGAACGCGCGAACCGCGGCTGGCATGCCGCCCAGGAAGAGCTCGAGACAAAGTTCGGCCGGGCGCGAGCAAAGGCGCTGCGCTGTGAACTATTCGCTCTGACCGGGACATGAATCACCCTGCGAGCGAAGGCTCCGCACGATTTTTTAACCTGTAAAGTGCATATTCACACATAAGCCCATGTCGTCGACATCTCCCTCCACTGCTCCCGCCGGCGGCACCGGCCTGGCGAGGCCTGGCACGCGCCCCATTCCATGGATGCGCATTGCCATCCTCGCGGTCCTGATCGCGCTGGCCGGCGCGGCCCTGCGCTGGTACTTCGTCGGCCGCCTGATCGAGTCGACGGACGATGCCTACGTTGGCGGCGATGTCACGGTGATGGCGCCGAGAGTCAGCGGATTTGTTGCCGAAGTGCTCGTTCAGGACAACCAATACGTGCGCCAGAACGAGGTGTTGATACGGCTCGATGCGCGCGATTACGAAGCACGTCTGGCGCAAGCCGATGCCGACGTCGATAGCGCACGAGCCGAGCTCGTGCAGTGGCAGGCGAAGAAATCGCTGCAAGTCGCGACGATCGATCAGCGCGCCGCCGACGTGCAGGCCGCGCAAGCCGAGCTCACGCGCAGCGTGCAGGATCGGATGCGCTACCGCGCACTCGTCAAGGACGAAGCCGTATCCGGCGAGGCGGCCGAGCGCGCCGATGCGGACGAGCGCAAAGCGCGCGCCGCCGTTGCGAGCGGCCAAGCGGCGCTCGTTGCAGCACAGCGCGAAATGCAAGTGCTCGACGCTCAGATCGCGGCGGCACGATCGCGCATCGAAACGTCGGAAGCGGCTCGTCGCGTCGCTGCGCTCAACGTCGAATATACGACGATCCGCTCGCCCGTCGACGGTTACATCGGCAACCGCACCGCGCGCGTCGGCATGCTGGCCGGCGCCGGCACGGCGCTCTTGACCGTCGTGCCGGCCAGCGGGCTCTGGGTCGATGCCAACTTCAAGGAGGATCAACTCAAGAAGATGCGGGCTGGCGATGCGGCCGACGTGACACTCGATGCGTCGAGCGGAACGCTGCACGGCGTCGTCGAAAGCCTCGCGCCGGCGACGGGCGCAACGTTCAGCGTGTTGCCGGCCGAGAACGCGACCGGCAATTTCACCAAGATCGTTCAGCGCGTGCCCGTCCGCATCCGCCTTACCGTACCCCCGCCGATGCAAGGGTCGTTGCGCCCGGGCCTCTCGGCGAACGTCGACGTTCATGTCGGCGCCTCGCACGCGAAGGCTGCTTCGTAGTCCTGATCGAGTCATCTTAGAGAAGAGCCTGCTCATGAGCACCGTCACGCTGGCGCCGGCCACCGCCGCCCCGCTGAACCCCGCCGAGTTGCCTACGCGCACGAAGGTCCTGGCATTCGCGCTGATGTGTGTCGGCTTTTTCATGGCGACCCTCGACATCCAGATCGTCGCCTCATCGCTGCGCGACATCGGCGGGGGATTGTCCGCGAGCCAGGACGAACTCTCGTGGGTGCAGACTTCCTACCTGATTGCCGAGATCATCGTCATTCCGATGACCGGATGGCTCACGCGCGTTTTCTCGACACGATGGGTCTTTACGTTTTCCTCGTTCGGCTTCACGGTGACGAGCATTCTCTGCGGACTCGCCTGGAACATCGAATCGATGATCGCATTCCGCGCGCTGCAAGGCGCGCTCGGCGCGGCGATGATTCCGACGGTGTTCACGACCGCGTTCGTGCTGTTTCCGCCACGCCAGCGACTGATCGCGTCGACGACGATCGGTGCGCTGGCCACGCTCGCGCCGACGATCGGTCCCGTGATCGGCGGCTGGATTACGTCGCAGTGGTCATGGCACTGGCTCTTCTACCTGAATCTCGCGCCGGGCATCGCGGTCACGCTCTTCGTTCCGCGCTTCGTCGACTTCGACCGCCCCGACCTTGCGCTCGCGAAACGAGGCGACTACTGGGGCATCGCCTTGATGTCGGGCTTTCTCGGTTGCCTCGAATATGTGCTCGAAGAGGGGCCACGAAAAAACTGGCTCGGCGACGACCTCATCGTGGCGTGCGTATGGATCGCCGTAATCTGCGGTTTCCTTTTCATCGTGCGTGCGCTGACGGCCAAGGAACCGATCGTCGATTTGCGCGCGCTTGCGTTACGCAATTTCGGCATCGGGAGTCTCCTCTCGTTCATCACGGGCACCGGCATCTTTTGCGCGGTCTTTCTGACGCCCGTCTTTCTCGGGCGCGTGCGCGGCTTCGATTCGCTGCAGATCGGATTGGCGCTGCTGTCGGTAGGCTGCTTCCAGGTACTCGGCCTCGTCGCCTATTCGCTGCTTGCGCGCCTCGTCGACATGCGCATGCTCCTCGCCTTCGGACTCGTCTGCTTCGGCGTGGGATGTTATCTCTACGTCCCGCTCACGAGCGACTGGGGCTGGCAGCAACTACTGCTGCCGCAAGCGTTGCGCGGGATCGGTCAGCAGTTTTGCATTCCGCCGATCGTGACGATGGCGCTCGGCTCACTGCCGCCTCCGCGGCTGCGTTCCGCAAGCGGACTCTTCAATCTGATGCGCAATCTCGGCGGCGCCATCGGCATCGCCATCGCGAACACGATGCTCAATGACCGGCTGAACCTGCACTATGAACGCCTTGCGGAGCATGCAAGCATAGGCAGGCCCGTCGTCGAAGGACTGATGCAACGCGCGACAGACGTGCTCGGCGCCACGGGGCAGACGATCGACGCATCGAAGGCCGGTCTTGCACTGCTGCACGAAACGCTGATGCGCCAGGCGCTGACGCTGACGTTTTCCGATACGTTTCTCGCGCTTGCCTTGTGCTTCATCGTCGCGCTCGTCGCGGCCGCTTTCTCGAAGCCGTTCGGCAATGCCGCGCCGCCTCCCGATGCGCACTGAGTTATCCCAATGTCAAGTCCGCAAACTATGAAGTCGATCCTCGCCGCCACGATTATCTGCCTCGCCGCGTTCGGCGTTGTGGGCTGCGCGGTGCCGCCCGCTCAGCATGCCGATCTCGCCGCGAAGGTCGGCAAAGTCGCACCCGACGCGTGGCGCGAGCCGGCGCCAACTGAAACCATTGATGCAGACGTCTGGTGGCAGCAGTTCGGCGATCCTGTCATGCACGACCTCGTAGCCTCGACACTGCATGGCAATCTCGATCTGCAGGCGGCCGGCGAGCGCGTCCGGCAGGCCGAGGCGCTCGAGCGGCAAGTCGATGCCGCGCGCAAGCCCGAGCTCGACGCCACTGCGCAAGCAGCCTACGTCAGGCAGAACACACCGCCGCCGCTCGGCTACGTCAAAGAAGCCGGCGCCGGTCTCGCGTTGACTTGGGAACCCGATGTCTTTGGCGGCCAGCGCCTCGCGGTGCTCGCTGCACAAGCTCGCGTGAGCGGCAGCCGGCAAGCGCTCGATGCACTGCGTCTCGCGCTCGCAGCCGATACGGCCGCTGCCTACATCGATCTGCGCTGGCAACAAAACGAGCTGCAAATCTTGTCCGATCAGGAGGGCAGCCGAGGCCGCGAGCTCGCGTTGACCGAGGAGCGCCTGCGTTATGGGCTCTCGACGCGGCTCGACGTCGAGCGTGCTCGCGGTCAACTCGAAGACATCCGGGCGCAGATTCCGCGCGCACAGGCACGCGTCGCGCAGCAACTGCATCTGATTGCGGTTCTGGCGGGACGTCCTCCCGAAAGCGTCGACGCGCTGCTCGACAGGCCGACGCCAATTCCCGTCCCCGCACAGCAACTGCCCGGGACGCTGCCCTCACAGGCGTTATTGCGCCGGCCCGATGTACTCGAGGCCTACGCGACGATCGAACAGCGCGCGGCTGAAGTCGGCGAGGCGCATGCCGCGCGTTATCCCCACTTCAACCTGAGGCTGACGGACGGGCTGCTGGCTTCGTCGTACCTGGGTCTCCCAACATTGACGGACAATCTTTTCAGCGCCGCGCTCAACGCGGCAAGCCCGATCTTCGACGCGGGCCGAATCCAGGCCGGTATCGACGCGAATGAAAGCCGCATGCGGGAATCCGAGCTGGCATTGCACCAGACGATGCTCGAAGCGTTGAGGCAAATCGAAGATGCACGCAACGATCTGGTCAGCGGCGATGCCGAGGCCGCCCGCCTGGCCGACGCCTTGCAAGCCTCCGATCACGCGCTGCAACTCTCGGATCGCCTCTACCGCGGCGGCGCGGCGAATTTCCTCGATGTGCTGACCGCCCAACAAGCCTATCTCGCCGACGCACAATCGCTGAACGCGGCGAAACGAGCCCATGCGCTCGCGGCCGTCACGCTTTACCGCGCGCTCGGCGGCGGATGGAGCACGCAAGCGCCTGAGGCCGACATCAGCCGCGCAGCACTTTTGACCAAGACGCCGCCCCTCGTCCGCTGACTATACTGAGTGCATCGAATCAACTGCGGAATCGCTTCGATGCCTCACTACCTTTGCCACGACGAGCCCGATCTGCTCGAGTTCGAGACGGCGATCGTCGACGCTCGCCCCGGCGCCGTCGTCCTGTCGATTTCGGCGCTGCACCCTGGCGGCGGGGGACAGGTTTGCGATACCGCCACGCTGACGCACACGCACGGCAAGGCACGTATCACGGACGTCTTGCACGAAGGCGGGCTCTATTGGCACGTGCTCGATCAACCGCTCGAGCTCTCGGGAAAGGTTCATGTCGCCATCGACGCCCAACGCCGCTCGACGCTGGCCCAGCTCCACACGGCCACGCATATTCTCAATGCGCTCGTCTATCAGCGTTTTGCAGGCGCCCTCGTCACCGGTGCACAAATCAACGCCGACGGCGGTGCGCGAATGGACTTCGATCTGCCCGATGCCGATAACGATCTCTTGCGTACCCTCGAAGCGCCGCTCAACGATGTGATCCATCAAGGTCTCGACGTCCGAGCGAACTATATCGACCTACGGGAAGCGAAAGCGACGCCGGGGCTCATTCGCAGCCTTTCGGTCGCGCCCACGCCGACGCCGGATGGCAAAATCCGTATCGTCGAGATCGGCAATCTCGACAGGCAGGCATGCGGCGGCACACATCTCGCCAATACGGCGCAATCGCGCCCGATTCGCATCACGAAGATAGAGAACAAGGGCCGCCGCAATCGGCGCGTGCGGATCGAGCTGGCCTGAGCGGTCCCATTCATAGCGTGCATCGAAGTCGAAACGGGTATGACACACGTTACTCAGGACTCCGAAGTGACTTATTGGCGAGACGCCGCGCTCGAAGGAGCGGCGCTCGCCACTGCGCGCTATGGCGCGCACGAGTTCGGCCGACACGTGCACGACGAGCTCGTGATCGTGATGACGGAGCGCGGTGCGGGCGAGTGCCGCACGCGCGCAGGCAGCGATGTTGCCGGCCCCGGCACCGTATGGGTGTTCGGCCCCGGCGAGTATCACTGCGGCGCGGTATGGGAAGACAAAGCCTGGCACTACCGTTCGATTTATCTCGACGAGCGCGGACTGGCGGCGCTCGGCACCGTATTCGGCCGCGATCCGGGCAATGAGCTGCCGCTCTTCGTGCCGCCGGGCCTTTACCACGACGTACAGCTGTGCGGCCTGCTGCTGAAGGCGCATGCGAGCCTGGACGAAAACGGCCCGACACCCCTGATGGAGCGGCAGGCGCACTGGTGGGCGGCAATGGGAATGCTGTTCGGCCGATATGGCCAACCGAAGCCTGCTGCGGCCGAACCAGGACGCGAGGCGCACAGGATGGCGCGCGTGCGCGATTACATCGACGCGCACTATGACCGCGACGTTCCGATCGACGAACTGGCCGCGCTCGTCGGCCTGAGCCGCTATCACCTGATGCGGGCCTTCTGCAAGGAATACGGCCTGCCGCCGCACGCTTACGCCAATCAGGTTCGCTTGATCGCCGCGAAGCGGCTGCTTGCAGCCGGGCGCACGGCTGCCGATGCCGCCGCGAGCGTCGGCTTTTACGACCAGAGCCATCTGAACCGCGTCTTCAAGCGCGCTTACGGCATCACGCCGGGCGCCTACGCCGCACTCAAACCCGCGAGATAGCGGAGTCGGCGACCTTGAACACGGCGACAGCCTCTCTCAAGCCTGCCGCCTGCTCCGAAAGCGACTGCGCCGCCGCGGCGGCCTGCTCGACCAACGCCGCGTTCTGTTGCGTGACTTCGTCCATCTGATTGACGGCACGATTCACTTGCTCGATGCCGCGGCTTTGTTCCTCGGAGGCCGCGGCGATCTCGCCGACGATATCCGCGACCTGCTGAATGGCTTGCTTCACTTGCCCGATCGCGTCCCCGACCTCGGTGGCTTGCTTCGCGCCCTCCTCGATCGTCGATACCGAGGAATTGATCAGCTCCTTGATCTCCTTGGCTGCCGCGGCCGAGCGCTGCGCGAGACTGCGGACCTCGCCCGCCACGACGGCGAAGCCCCGGCCCTGCTCGCCGGCTCGCGCGGCCTCGACGGCCGCATTCAGCGCAAGAATATTCGTCTGGAACGCTATGCCTTCGATGACGCCCGTAATATCGGAAATCTTGCTGGAGCTGCCGCTTATCCGCTCGATGGTTCCGAGCATTGCCTGCATCGACTCATTGCCGGCGCCGGCCATGTCGGTGGCGCGAACCGCGAGCCCGTTCGCCTGGCGCGCATTGTCGGCGTTCTGCCTCACCGTCTCCGTCAATTGCACCATGCTCGACGCTGTTTCTTCGAGCGAGGCCGCCTGCTCTTCCGTTCTCGCCGAAAGATCGGCGTTCCCGCTCGCGATCTGATTCGAAGCTGTCGCAATGCTGTCCGTGCCCAGACGGATCCGGCTCACGGCGGCCTGAAGCTTCTCGCGCATCAGCTGCATCGAGTGCAGCAGACTGCGTTCATCGCGTCCCTCAGAGGCGATAGACACCGACAAATCGCCCTGCGCGATTCGCGCTACGACGCCCGCCGCATAATCGGGCTCACCGCCGAGCTGTTTGCAAATGCTCCCGGCGATCGCGATTGACATGGCGATCGACAGCGCCACAGCAAGCGCCGACAGGCTTAGCACGATGTTTCGTCCGGCGCGATATGCGCGATGGGCCTCCACCGCACTGTCCGAAAGTGCTTTGACTTCATAGTCACGGAATTGCTTGAGCAAAGACGTCCAGCGGCGCATGGCAGGCGAGAGTTCGTTCGTCAGCGCCGCAACGGTTGCGGGGTCGTGCGCGAGGCCTAGTGTCGCAACCTTTTGCAGGAGAGGAAGTCCTGCCGTTTCCGCATCGGCAAGCTGCCGTATGAATCCGCGCTCATTCTCGTCGGTGGCGGGGTCCGCATTGAACTTTTCCGCAACCTTCTTTTCGGCCGCCTGATACTTGGCGAGGCTTTCGTCCAATCGTTGCTTCTCGGCGGCCGCACCCGCGGCGTCGCCCGCAAGCATCAAATCTTGCACTGCGCTCCTCGCCTCATCGAGGTATATCTGCGCATCGGCGATAAGATTCACTTCGGGTGCATTGAAATCCACTGCGTTCGTGATTTCGTCATCCATCGTGCCAAGCCTCATCAACCCGATGGCAGTAATGAAGAAAAGAGCGATCAATACGATGCCGAAGCCCAACCATAGGCGTGTGCGGACTTTGAGAGCGGAGATGCGCATGTTGGCAACGGAACCGAGTAGAGGGCTGGACACACGGCGTCCTGCTTTCGGCGAGGATAGGCACGCGGGACAAGAGGCACGGAACAGCGAACGAGGTGCACCCGCAATATCGGCATACGAGGCGCGTTTTTTGATAGTCGGCAGGGATCAGGATTTCCTGAATCCATTGTAAGCAAACCGCGCAAAAAGCAGTGCCGCCCGCTCGACGCATAGCCGGGCGCTTTTATCACCGTCTCTGCTAAGCGTTGCAGATTTGCTTCGTTGTTTGTGCCTGTCGGCCCGCCTATAGTCAACGGCTCTATCCCTCGAACGTCTGCAGCCATTCACCGGAAGGACCTGCCGTGACCACCGCCCATGCTGACGACGCGGCGCTGATGCACCGTATCGACATCCGTCCATTCAACGCGCCGCTCGGCGCCGAGGTCATCGGCCTCGACCTTAGCCGCGACCTCGATGCGGACGATTTCGCGCGCATACGCCGGGCATATCTCGAACATCACGTCCTCATCTTTCGCGATCAACGAATCACGCCGGAACAGCAAATCGGGTTCAGCCGTCGCTTCGGCCCGCTGCAAGTGCACGTGCTGCATCAGTTCCACCTCGAGGGGCATCCGGAGATCCTCGTCGTCTCGAACATCGTCGAAAACGGCAGGCCGATCGGTCTCGGCGATGCGGGCCACTATTGGCATTCGGATCTGTCGTACAAGGAGCGGCCGAGTCTCGGCTCAATGTTGCACGCCCAAGAGTTGCCCGCCGAAGGCGGCGACACGCTCTTCGCCAACATGCACCTCGCATGGGAAACGCTGCCCGAGGCGCTGCGCCAGGCGGTCGCAGGCCGCTTCGCCGAGCATACCTATCTCGCCAAATACGAGACGCTGCGCCACCTCAGCCCTTGGCGGCCCAAGCTATCGGAGGATCAATTGGCGCAGGTCAAGCCGGTCGTGCATCCGGTCGTCCGAACCCATCCCGAGACGGGACGTCGCGCGCTCTTCGTCAGCGAGCATTTCACGACTCGCATCGTCGGGCTGCCGCAAGACGAGAGCGACGCCCTCCTGCAAGAACTCTTCGCACACAGCACGCGAGCCGAGCACATTTATTGCCATCAGTGGCAGCCGCACGATCTCGTGTTCTGGGACAACCGCTCGCTGATGCATCTGGCGGCAGGCACGCCCGCTCATCTGCGGCGAAAACTCTATCGCACGACCATCGAAGGCGACGTGCCGTTCTGAGCGCGCATTGCCCGCCTTTTCGGGGAGCTTCTCTTCATGACGTTTTTCCGCGCCACGCGTGCCGCCCGCTTGCGACTCCGGCACCGCACCGCCCGCTTCACCACCTTCTTCGCGACCATCGCGTTCGGCCTTGCCACGTGCGGCGCTCCGCTCAGTGCTCACGCCGAAGGCACGCTGCGCATCGCCGACCAATATGGGGTGGTCTACCTGCTCCTCAACGTCGTGCGCGATCAGCAACTCATCGAAAAGGAAGGACGCAAAGAAGGGCTCGACATCAAAGTCGAATGGACTCAGCTCTCCGGTGGCGCAGCCATCAATGATGCGCTGCTATCAGGCGCGATTGACATCGCGGCAGCCGGCGTCGGGCCACTCCTCACGGTATGGGATCGCACGCACGGTAGACAGAACGTGAAAGGCGTCGCGTCGCTCGGCAATCTGCCCTACTACCTCGTGAGCAATCAGCCGCGCGTGCGCTCGATCGCCGACTTCACCGATAAGGACCGCATCGCGGTGCCCGCGGTGACGGTTTCCGTCCAGTCGCGAATTCTGCAGATGGCCGCGGCGAAGCGCTGGGGCGACGGCGCTTACGACCGGCTCGATAAGCTCACACAGGCGATTCCGCACCCCGACGCAACCGCCGCCATCGTCGCGGGCGGCACCGAGATCACGGGCCATTTCGGCAATCCGCCTTTTCAGGAGCAGGAGCTCGCAGGCAATCCGTCCGCGCACATCGTGCTGAGTTCCTATGACGTGCTCGGCGGCCCAAGCTCGGCCACGGTGCTTTACGCGACGGAAAAATTCCGCGAGTCGAACCCGAAGACGTATCGTGCATTCGTCGCGGCGCTCTCCGACGCGGCCAAGTTCGTCGCCGTTCATCCCGGCGACGCGGCGGACATCTATCTGCGCGTGACGCATTCGAAGACGGACCGTGCGTTGCTTCTCAATATCATCCGCGACCCTCGGGTGCAATTCACGATCGTGCCGCAGAACACGTTCGCGCTCGCACAGTTCATGCACCGCGTCGGCGCGATCCGCAACGAGCCCAAATCATGGAAGGACTACTTCTTCGACGATCCGGCCATCGTCAACGGGAGTTGAGGAGCATGGCCGCGAATCCCTCGACACTAACGGGGCGTCGCGCGTGGCACGACGGCGCGCGATCGCCACTCGAAAGCGCGCGCCTGCTGCGCGTCGCCGGCCTGACGCTCGAATATCGAGTCCGCGAGCGCGTCGTTCGCGCTACGCAGCAAGTCAGCTTCGACGTCTACGAGCGCGACCGCTTCGTGCTGCTCGGGCCGTCCGGGTGCGGTAAGTCGACACTGCTGAAGGCGATCGCGGGTTTCGTGACACCCGCGTCGGGCAGCATCGAGCTGGACGCGCAGCCCATTCACGGGCCGGGCCCCGATCGCGTCGTCGTATTCCAGGAGTTCGACCAGCTCCCACCTTGGAAGACGGTGCTCGAGAACGTCGCGTTTCCGCTGCGCGTTGCGAAAAAGCTGTCGCGCGCCGAAGCGAAAGAGCGCGCCGCGCACTTCCTCGAGAAAGTCGGCCTTGCCGACTTCGCCAAAGCGTACCCGCTCACGCTCTCGGGCGGTATGAAGCAGCGCGTCGCGATCGCACGCGCGCTGGCCATGCAGCCGCGCGTGCTGTTGATGGACGAGCCGTTCGCGGCGCTCGATGCGCTGACGCGGCGGCGGATGCAGGAAGAGCTGCTGCGGCTCTCGGACGAGGCGCCTTTCACCCTGCTCTTCGTGACGCATTCGATCGAGGAAGCGCTGATCGTCGGCAACCGCATTGCGCTGCTCTCCCCTCATCCGGGGCGCGTGCGCGCAGAGCTCAACAGCCATCAGTACGCGCAGCACAGTGTCGGCCGCCGGGATTTCCAGGAGGCAGTCGCACGCATTCATCGCCTCTTGTTCGAGGAGGAAGAACGCCGGTCATGAAACGAGGAGCCTCCTTGGATTCGACGAGTGCGCTCCGAGCGTCGGTGCACACGTTGCCTGTGCCGCCCGTGCGGGCCGAATACGAAATGGCGCTCGAGCCGGTTTCCCGTGAAGACTGTGGAACACCGCTGCCGTTGGCGGAACGCGTCTTCTCGCATACCTGGCTGCGAAAGAGCTTGATTGCATTGCTGCTCCTCGCCGCTTGGGAAATTGCGGCGCACGTG
Organism: Trinickia symbiotica; assembly: GCF_003028655.1. GTDB lineage: Bacteria > Pseudomonadota > Gammaproteobacteria > Burkholderiales > Burkholderiaceae > Trinickia > Trinickia symbiotica_A. The sequence goes on along the minus strand of NZ_PYUC01000004.1, from coordinate 250,432 downwards.
GTGGCGAACGATCTGCTGCTGCCGACGTGCAGCGCCACGCTGCTCGCATTCGTGCAAGGCATTGTCAGCGGCGAACTGCTCATGAGGACCGCTGCCTCGATGTCGGTGCTATTGCGCGGCTATTTGCTCGGCGTCGCCCTCGCCTTCGCGCTGACCTCGCTCGCGGCATCGACGCGCATTGGTCGCGACCTGTTGACGATGTTGACGGCGATGTTCAATCCGCTGCCGTCGATCGCGCTCTTGCCGCTCGCCCTGCTCTGGTTCGGGCTCGGTACCGGCAGCCTGCTGTTCGTGCTCGTGCATGCGGTGCTATGGCCCCTGGCGCTCAACACCTATGCCGGTTTCCAGTCGGTACCGGCAACGCTGCGAATGACCGGACGCAACTACGGACTCCGAGGCCTGCGTCAGGTTCTGCTGATCCTCGTGCCGGCGGCGTTGCCGGCCATCATCGCGGGGCTGCGCGTTGGCTGGGCGTTCGCATGGCGCACGCTGATCGCGGCCGAGCTCGTGTTCGGCACGAGTTCAGGCAGCGGCGGCCTTGGCTGGTACATCTTCCAGAATCGCAACGAACTCTATACCGATCGCGTCTTCGCCGGGCTTGCCGCCGTGATTCTGATTGGCCTCATCGTCGAGCATCTCGTCTTCGACGTACTCGAACACCTGACGGTGCGGCGCTGGGGTGTTCAGCACTAGCCATCGTCCCTCTGATACATCTACTAGCTCATCGATGAAAGACGATCCGTCGTTGTCCAAATCGATCGATTCGCAGTCCGAATCGATTCCCGCGTCGCCGCGCCGGCGGCGGATGATCCGCGAGCTGGCCGGTGGCGTTGCAAGCGGATTGGCCGCCACGTTGCTGCCTGCGCGTGGCGCCTGGGCTACCGGCGCATCGGAACCGATCGCGCCGCGCTCCCCCGACGCGCCGCTCGCTCCGGCTCCCTGGACGCTCGAGCCCGGTGCGCCGCTCTTGTCCCCGCCCTACGGCCTCCCGGGACCGTTCGAACAGGACGTGATTCGGCGCGCGGCGCGTCCCCCGGCGATGCCGGGTTCCGGCTCCTCGCAAACGCCGCTCGCCGATCTTCATGGCAGTATCACGCCGAACGGGCTCGTCTACGAACGCCATCATGCGGGCGTTCCGCGTATCGATCCCGACCAGCACCGGCTCATCGTCCACGGCCGCGTCCGCGAGCCGCGCATCTTCACGATCGACGATCTGCTTCGCTTTCCCTCGGAGTCGCATGTCTACTTCCTCGAATGCTCGGGAAACACGGCAAGCGAGTGGCAGGTGGCGAGCGGTCTTCCCGTGCAGTTCACGCACGGACTGCTTTCGTGCTGCGAATGGACCGGCGTGCGGCTTTCGACGCTGCTCGATGAGACGGGACTCGACGCCTCGGCGAAATGGGTGCTCGCCGAAGGCGCGGACGGCGCGGCGATGACGCGCAGCTTACCGCTCGATCGGATCGCCGAACGCGCGCTCGTCGTCTATGCGCAAAACGGCGAGCGACTCAGGCCGGAAAACGGCTATCCGTTGCGACTCATCGTGCCGGGATTCGAAGGCAACACGAACGTCAAATGGCTGCGTCGCCTCAAGCTGATCGACGCGCCCGAGATGACGCGAGAGGAAACCTCGAAATACACGAGTCTCTTGCCGAACGGCTGCGCTCGCCAGTTCGTGTTCGAAATGGACGCGAAATCGGTGATCACGCGACCGTCTGCCGGACATCGCCTGACCGCGCGCGGTTACTACGCCGTGAGCGGCCTTGCCTGGTCCGGGCGCGGGCGGATCCGTGCCGTCGAGGTGTCGGCCGACGGCGGCGCGACCTGGCTTGCGGCCAGGCTCGTCGGTCCCGTGCACGATCGCGCGCTGACGCGCTTCGAAGCGGACTGGCGCTGGGACGGTGGATCCGCGGCGCTGCAAAGTCGAGCCATCGACGAAACCGGCTACGTCCAGCCGACGCGAGAGGCACTCGTCGCCGCTCGCGGGCTCAACAGTTACTATCACTACAACGGCATCCAAACCTGGCGCATCGACGCAAACGGGGAGGTGCGGAATGCGTAAGGCGTTTGCATTGGTCATCGGCGCGCTCGCCTCTCAGGTGCCGATAGCTCGAGCGGAGTACGGGCTCGGCGCGCCCATCGCGGCATCGGCCCTGGCGCGGTGGGACATCGACATCGCCCCCGACGGTCACCGGTTACCCGCCGGATCGGGCACCGTCGCGGCGGGCAAGCAGATTTTCGCAGCGAAATGCGCGGCCTGTCACGGCCAAAGCGGGGAAGGAGGAATCGGCGATCCGCTCGCCGGCGGCGCCGGCTCGCTGACAAGCCTTAAGCCGCAGAAGACCATCGGCAGCTATTGGCCTTACGCGACGACGCTATTCGACTATATCCGTCGCGCGATGCCCTATAACGCGCCGCAATCGCTCACGACCGACGAAGTCTATGCGCTCAGCGCCTATCTGCTCCATCTGAATGGGATCGTCCCCGAGCAGGCCACGCTAGATGCAAAGTCGCTGCCCAAGGTTCGCATGCCGAACCGAGGCGGGTTCGTGCCTGATCCGCGGCCGGGCGCCATGTAACTCACTTTCCTATCGCGGCGCCATGCGCCCCGACAACCACTAGGCGTTCGCAAAGCAATGCCCTGCTACGCCTCGCCGATATCGAGAAAGGGAATTAGCACAGACGCTTTTCTTGGTTTGCCGAGAGCGACCATGCGGTTACATTTTTTCATTCAACAGAATGGAGCGGGCCGCATTTCCGTCATCGCCCGCACCGATCACGCATTTGCCACTTGTCTTAGCTGACACCTTCATGAAAATGAGAAAAACACTGACCGCCGCCTTCGCCGCCCTGTTGTTGACCCTCACCGGGACCGCGCACGCCGACCGCCTCGACGACATCCGCCACGCCGGCGTCCTGCGCGTGGCGACGTTCGACAGCAATCCGCCGTTCGGATTCGTCGACCCCGCAACGAACCAGATCGTCGGCCTCGACGTCGACTATGCGCGCGCCCTCGCCGACAAGCTCGGCGTGAAGCTCGAGATACAGCCGACGAACCCGGCCAACCGGATCGCCTTCCTGAAGTCGAGCAAGGTCGATCTCGTACTCGCAAACTTCACGATCACCGATGAGCGCAAAAAGGAAGTTGATTTCAGCACGCCCTATTTCGCTTCGGGTACACAGTTTCTCGCCAAGAAAGGCGTGCTCGCGTCACCTCAGCAGCTGAACTCGCTGCGCATCGGAGCCGACAAGGGGACGACGAACGAGCAGCAGGTGCGAACGAAATTCCCGGGCGCGACAATCGTCGCCTACGACGACACGCCGTTCGCCTTCGCCGCGCTGCGTGCCGGCAACGTCCAGGCGATCACGCAAGACGGGCCGAAGCTCGTTGCGTTGCTCGCCAACGTGCCCGACTCGGACCGTGGTCACTACGAGATCCCTTCATTCACGATCTCGAACGACTACGAAGGCGTCGGCGTGCCGAAAGGCGAGCCGCGACTGCTGTCCTTCGTCAACGACACGCTGGTCTCGCTGGAAGCGAACGGCACTGCGGCAAAAATCTACGACAAGTGGTTCGGGCCCAAGAGCAAGGCGCCGCTACCGCGCCTCTTCAAGATCGGCGATCCGCGGAAAAGCTGATGGCGCTGGCTAGCGAAAAGGCGTTCGCGCTACGGCACGCGGGCACAATCCGCGCGCTCCGATGAGCGGTTGGCTCGCGCCGACGTACGTCGGCTGGATTGCACATGGTTATGCAGTCACACTCGCGCTCGCCGCATCGGTCATCGTCGCGGCGACGTTCCTCGGGTTCGTGCTCGCACTCGTTCGCAGCACGGACTCGGCACTGGCGAGGCGAACCGCATCGACCTATGTCACGCTCGTGCGCAATTCGCCGCTCATCGTGCAACTGCTGTTCTGGTACTACGGCGCGGCAATGCTGTTGCCGAGCGGCCTGACGAGCTGGCTCAATGTCCCTCACCGCTTCGCTGTCGGACCGCTTTCCATCGCGTGGCCGTCGTTCGAGGTCGTGGCCGGCTTCATCGGGCTCACGCTTTATACGACGACGTTCGTCGGCGAAGAATTGCGCGCGGGACTCGCCGGTGTTCCGAAGGCGCAGCGCGAAGCCGCCGCAGCGCTGGGGCTCGCGCGCGTCGCAGCCTTTCGACATGTCGTACTGCCGCAAGCGATTCGCATCGCCGTGCCCGCGCTCGTCGGCCAATACATGAACGTGGTCAAGAATTCGTCTCTGACGATGGCGATCGGCGTGGCAGAGCTGTCATATGCCTCGCGGGAAGTCGATAGCGCCACCTTCAAGACGTTCCAAGCGTACGGCTCGGCCACCATTCTTTATATCGTGACCATCGCCGTGATCGAGGCCGTATTTATCGCCTATCGACGCGGCTCGCTCGTAGCGGACCGCAGAGGAATCGCTCGATGATCGATGCACTCTGGTCCAACTTGCCCTATCTGCTCTTCGGTGCGTTTCCGCACGGCCCTCTAGGGGGTGCGGCGCTGACGCTCTCGCTGGCCGTCTCGTCGGCATTGCTATCGGCGGCGATTGGCGTTGCCGCCGGCATTGGGCTTGCCATGACTCGTGGCGCCGCTCACATCGTGCTGCTCGCGATCGTCGGATTCTTCCGCGCGATTCCCGTGCTGATGCTGATCTTCTGGACCTTCTTTCTGCTGCCGATCGTGCTGCAGGTCGAGGTACCCGCGCTCGGCACGGTGCTCGTGTCGCTTGCGCTGATTGGAGGGGCTTATCTCGCGCATGCGGTCGAGGCCGGCATTGCAGCCGTGGGCAGCGGGCAATGGAACGCCGGTCTCGCGCTCGGCCTGGATCGATGGCAAACGCTGCGCGTCGTCGTCATGCCGCAGGCGGTCCGAATCATGATGCCTTCGTTCGTCAATCAGTGGGTGTCGCTCGTCAAGGACACGTCGCTCGCCTATATCGTCGGTGTGCCGGAACTGTCGTTCCTCGCCAATCAGGTAAATAGTCGGTTGATGGTCTACCCGGCTCACGTCTTTGCGTTCGTTGCTCTCATCTACATCGCGCTTTGCACGTTGCTCGACTGGATCGCGACGCGTCTGACGAGGGCCGTGCGCTCGCCCCAAAGGGGGCCTGTACTCGACAAAGAACTGGACAAGAGCGGCATGCCCAGTCTTAGATAGCCAAGGCCTCCTCCGTTTTGGCGTTTACGGGCCATTCGAGCGCGTCCAGAAAATGCCGCACGCCCGCGCTTTGCGCGCGTGCCCGCCACATCACGTGAACATCGACCGTCAGCGGCAGCCAGTCGAGCTTCTTGAAGACGACGCCGGGCGGATTCATTCGCTGCATGCTCGCTTGCATCGCCGCGAAGCCGAGCCCGGCGCTGACGAGACCGAGCGTATTGGCCACCTGCGCGACTTCGAACTGAATATCGGGCGCGAAACCCGCCCCCTTGCATGCCGCGAGAAACCGCTCGCGCGCGGCCGGATTGTTCTCTTTCGGCATCGCGATCCATGGCGCGCCATCGAGATCGCGCGCCGTCACGGCCTTTTTCCTCGCGAGCGGATGATCGTCCGCCATAGCAAGCACGAACGGCTCGCTCGTCAGCAGCCGGCTTGCGAGAAGTTCGCTTCGATGCGACGGGTTATAGACGAACGCCACGTCGATGACCGAGCGCTCGAGCGCTTCAGTCTGCTCGCCCGAACGCATCGCGGCAAGCTTCAATCGCGCGCGCGGATAGGCCGTCCGAAACCTTCGCAACGCGGCCGGCAAGCGCCCATTGTGAACGACACCTTCACAATAGCCGATCGATACCGAGCACATGTCCCCGCGCCCGACCTCGCGTGCGCGCTCTTCGACTCGGCTCGCCTGCGCCAGCAGGTCGCGCGCCTCGACGAGAAACTCACGACCCGCCGGAGTCAGACGCACGCGTTGTTTGACGCGCTCGAACAACTGCAGACCGAGTTGTGCTTCGAGCAGGCGAATCTGCCGGCTCAACGGAGACTGCGAGATATGCAGCCGCTCGGCGGCATGCCCGACGTGCTCCGTTTCAGCCACGGCAATGAAATAGCGAAGTTGCTGCAGCTCCATGTTCAGACCTGTTTTAGCAGATATACACCAAATTAAGTCTTGGACAGCATTATACCGAGCCACTAATCTCACGTCTTCCGGAGCACTCGTGTCGCGGCCCCAGTACCTGCTGCACCAGCGTGCCGCGCGATTGCAGTCAACTCATTCTCAGGTCGTCCGCGAGACGGACGAAACGAACATGCAAAGTGACCACGTCATCGACAGACCGCGATTTGCCATCCCGCACGGCATCTTGCTCACCACGCTCGTTCTGCTGAGCGCGAGCGGCTTATTCGCGTCCGACATCAACCTGCCCGGCATGGCGCTCGCCGCTCGCGCGTTCGATGCGCCGATGTCGGCGTTGCAGCATACGTTCAGCGTCTACGTGATCGGGCTCGCCATCGCGCAGGCCATTTATGGCCCACTCTCCGACGCGTACGGACGTCGCCGTCTCGTCATCGGCGGTATGGCGCTCTATACGGTGGCCTCGATTGCCTGCGCGCTCGCGCCGAACGTCACGGCGTTCGGACTCGCGCGTATCGTCCAGGCCCTGGGCGCCGGCGCGGGCATGGTGATCGGGCGCGCGATCATCAGCGACCTCTTCGATACGAAAACCGCGGCGCGCATCTTCACGACGATCATGCCGATCGTCGGCGCCTCTCCGGCGCTAGCGCCGCTCGTGGGCGGATATCTCACGACCTCCATCTCGTGGCGCGCTCCGTTTTACTTCACGGCGCTCATCGGTGTAGCGGCAGTGCTGCTCCTCGCTTTTTACATTCCCGAGACAGCGCCGGCAACGAAGCGGCGCGGCAGCGTGCTTGCGACATTCGCGACTTACCCGATGCTGCTCGAGCAACCGCGGTTTTGGGCGTACGCCGTGAACCTCTGTGTCGGCTACGCTGCGTATCTTGCGTATCTGGCGGCGTCGCCGGTGATCCTGGAAAGCATGGGTCTATCGACCAAGTCGATCAGCTATTGCTACATCAGCCTCTCGGTCACGTATATCGCGGGCAACCTCGTCTCCCGCCATTTCGCGCGGCATCATCCGCTGAACCGGCTGCTTGTCGTCGGCTTCGGTCTGCTCGCGCTCGGCGCCGCCTGCGTGGCAGGGCTCGCGATTCACGGCGTGGCCACGCCGCTGCCGATGATTCTCGCCATATCGGTCATTACGCTCGCCAACGGCTTTCTGATCCCGCTCTCGTTCGCGGGGGGCGTCACGAGCTTTCCGGCTAGCGCGGGCGCGGCATCGGGATTGATGGGAGCGATGCATCTGACAGCCGGGTCGCTCGCGATCTCGGCAATCGCGTCGCTTCCCGGCACCGTTGCGTCATTGAGCGCGTTCGAGGTTTCCGTTGCGGTGCTCGGGTGCGTGGCGTTCCCCGCGTTCCTCAGGCTCGCGAACAAGCCGCGAGTGCTAGAGCGGGTTGCCTGCCCGACGCAGTGATAGGAAGAAAGCGCCCCAAGGAAAGCGAACCGTAATCGCGCTTTGCTAGCATGCACGCTCTTCTGTACTTTTGAATTCCTGGAAGAGCGCCATGAAGCAAACCATCCTCGCAATCGCTGCACTGACCGTCGTTTTCGGCACCGTCTCACAGGCATTCGCCTACGACCATCATCATCGTGTTTGCCATCGGGAGCGCGTTCACCACCATTGGGTGAAGCGCTGCCGTTGAGCTCCGCGAACGGCTGAAGCGATGCAGCAGCCGCTCGACATTCGCCGGCGGCGGGCGATCTTCGTCGCGTTTCGCCCGCCATGAGGCATTCACGCCGCGGCCGATGAAAGGCGCAGAACCTCGTCGAGCCACGCTTCGTCGCAATTCGGTCCTTCGCCGCCGCGGTCGACGACGATGAAATCGCTGACCCGCTCGAGTGCAAGGAGCGGGTGATGCCAAACGCCTTTCGCGTAGTTGACACCCTGCCAACCGCGCGTGACGAAGGCGCGCAACTTGGCGGGATCGAGCGGCCCCGCCGGCGCAACGACGACGAGAAACGGCGTATCGGCGAGCGGGATGAAAGCTTGCGAGCCGAGCGGATGCCGCTCCATCATCCGGATCTCGACAGGCGATGTCCGCGGCTCGCCGCGAAGCAGGCTGACGAGCGGGCGCCCTCCCTCATCCCCGACATCGATGCGCGCAAGGTCGTGAAACCGCTCGGTCGTCCCAAGATTGATCGGGAAATGACGAGCCCCTTTCAGTTCGATCACGTCGCCGAACGGTTCGAATGCTTGCCGCGTGAGCGGCTCGACGGGCAGCGTTTTCATCGTTGAGGAGTCCCAAACAACCGCAGGCGCGAGACGCCACCGTCGGGAACGATGTTGAAGCGGACATGGGTGACGGCGCCAAGCGCCGCCAATTCGGCCACGAACGTGTGAACGTGATCCATCTGCAGCTTCTGCTCGGGCAGCAACACCGGCCAGAACATCGACTGCGTGATCAACGATTCGTCAGTACCGCCCGCCACATACGCCGCCTGCAGCGAGCAGCGGTCCGGATAGTTGCCCTTGAAGTGCGCCGTGTCCACCTCGATCCTGCCGATCTCGCCCGCGTGAGCGAGCGCGACGATGCACCAGTCGTTGCCCGGCTCGCGGCGGCGCCGCGTTTCCCAGCCGTCGCCCATATTGACGCCGCGCCCCGGCATCAGCAGATTCGATGCCAGCCCGAAATGCTGATTGTTTGCCGCGACCACGTAGGCGCCATGCTCCATCGCGGCAAGGTCCACGACCGTATCGCGCCCGGACTTGTTCCAGTCGACCTGCGGCGCGCCATACACGCGTAGCCGCGCGAGACCGCCGTCCGGATACAGATTCACGCGCACGTGCGTGAAGATCCGTGCATCGTCGATGGCGTGGTAATGGTGCGAATTGCCCTGCAAGGCGACCGAAGAAAGCACGTCGACCCACTGCGTTTCTGAGCTCGGCGTACCGCTTTCGACAAAGGCGGCCTCGACCGATGCAGCGGGTGGGAAGTTGCCGGTGAAATGACTCGTATCGAGATCGAAGCCCTTGATGACGCAGGGCCGTGCAAGCTCGACGATGCACCAGTCGAAGCCGCACGTGCGCTTACGGCGCGTCTCCCAACCGTCCATCCACTTGCCGTGATCGTCGTATTTGCCGGGAATGAAGACGGCCGGCTCCGGGTTCAGCATGCGCTCCTTGGGCGCGAAAAACTCGTCGCTGGCTTCGAGCGCTTTCGCACCGAAACGAGGGTCGGCCAGGTTGACATAGCGACGGGTGAAGTCGGGGGCCGTGGGGTCGAGGGTCGGAATTGCCATGATGTCGGGATAGTTCGGAGTACTGGATAACGGAACGAATGAACGAAGCGCTTGCCGCGGCCGCGATCAGCCTGCACGCGCCGCGGCGATCGGCGCTTCGGCGCCGAGCGGAGCCACGGTGTCGGGCACGAACTGAAGATCGGCGTCACCGTCGAGCACGCGCTTCGCACGGGCACGATCGATGTCGTTCTCCCAGGACGCGACGACGATCGTCGCGACGCAATTGCCGATCAGGTTCGTCAGTGCGCGAGCGATGCCGACGAACCAATCGGCGGGAAGAATCAACACGAGGCCCAGCACCGGAATTGCGGGAATCGTCGAGAGCGTGGCCGCGAGAATCACGATGGCCGATCCGGGAATGCCATGTGCCCCCTTCGACGTCACGAGCGAGACGAGCACGACAACGATGAGGTCGTGCATCGACAGCGGCGTATTCGTCGCCTGGGCGATGAAGATGACGGCAAGCGTCAGATAGATCGAGAAGCCGTCGAGGTTGAACGAGTAGCCCGTCGGAATCACGAGCCCGACCGTCGAATCCTTGACGCCGAGCCACTCGAGCTTGCGCATGACCTGCGGCAAGACGGCATCCGACGATGCGGTCCCCAGGACAATCGAGAGCTCGTCCTTAAAATAGCGGATCAGCTTGAAGATGTTGAAGCCCGCGATGCGCATGACGATCCCGAGCACGACGCAGACGAATACGACGCAGCTCGCGTAGAAGACGATGACGAGCATGCCGAGTTGCTTCAACGAAGTGACCCCGTACTTGCCGGTCGTGAACGCGATGGCACCGAGCACGCCGAGCGGAGCGAGCTTGATGACGAAGCCCATGATGCGAAAGAACGTCTGCGCGAGCTCATCGATGAAGCCGCTGACGCGGGCCGCCTTGTCGCCGAGCAGCGAAAGCGCCGCACCGAACAGGACGGAAAAGACGAGCACCTGCAGGATATCCCCGCGTGCGAACGCGTCGCCGACGGTATCGGGGATGATCTTCAGCAAGAAGCCGCCGACGTCCTTCAGACTCTTGACGTGCTCGGTATAGGTCGAGAGCGAAGCCGCGTCGAGGTTGCGCAAGTCGGCGTTCATGCCGGCGCCCGGCTGCACGAACCAGGCCAGCAGCGCGCCGATGACGAGCGCGATCGTCGTCATGGCCTCGAAGTAGGCAATCGCCTTGACGCCCACGCGGCCCACCTTCTTCAGATCGCCCGTGCTCGCCATACCGCTCACCACGACGCAAAAAACGATCGGTCCGACCACCATCTTGATCAGCTTCAGGAAGCCGTCGCCCAACGGACGCAGCGATTCGCCGAAATGCGGGAACAACGCGCCGAGCACGACACCGGCGACGAGGGCGACGATGACGCGCCCAAACAAGGAATTGAGAAATCTGAACACGGCAGGCCTCCTGGCGGCGACGAATTCACGAGGCTGGCCGGACTGGTCTAACTGGTCAGACCTCACTCGTTAAGGCGAATATTAGAAACCCAATATGGCAGCGTCAAGAAAAGCCGCGAGGGGGTTAACCCGCGCCTATCGGCGCTACGATTTCACCGGAAAAATCGATCGCGCGGCCGTGCCGATGGCGCTCTGGCACCCCATTTCGGCGAGACGGTACTAAACTACCGGTCTGACCGCAGAGGACCGCATGAGCAGCATCGCCCAAACCGTCACCGAAGCCGCCGCCGCCACGATTCAAGAGCGCATTCATCAGGGCGTCTATCCCGTCGGCAGTCTGTTGCCGGCGCAGCGGCAGCTTTCCGATGAACTCCAGATCAGCCGCGCGTCGTTGCGCGAGGCCCTGTCGACGCTCGAGGCGCTCGGGCTCGTGACGATTCGCGCCGGCAAAGGCGTCTATGTCGCTCGCGCTCGCCCGGCTCATCCGCAACGGTGGCGCTTCGCCGATCAGGTTTCGCTGCCCGATACCTACCAAATGCGTTATGCGCTGGAGGGATTCGTCGCGCGCCTCGCGGTGGTGGCGATCGGCGAAGACGATCTCGCGCCATTGGAGGAGAACCTCGACGCGCTGCGCGTCGCGCTCACGGACGGCGAATTCGAGGCCGCTGCGCGACTGGACTTCGACTTCCATATGCGGATCGTCGCACTCGCCGGGAACTCGGCGATCGAAACGATCCTGCGCAACAGCGCCGACATCATGCAGGAAAGCCAGCGCCTGCCGTTCTATCAACGCGAGCTCGTTCTATCGACTCATCGTGAGCATGCGGCGATCGTCGAGGCATTGCGAAGCCGCGATCCGGACCGCGCCGGGCGCGCAATCGAAACGCATATCGTCGCGGCGGCACAGCGCGCGGGCGTGTACTTCCCGGTGCCGGCCACCCCTCGGCCCTAAAGGCCCCAGAGGCCCCAGAGGCGCCCTCGAGCCCTCGAGCCCCCCGAGGCTCCATAGCCCATCCAGATAACGAACTTGTAATGTCGACGTAACGGCGGGGTCAGCGCCCCGCCGGCAAACTGCGGGTCAATCGCGCATCGCGGGCGGGCTTCGCCCCGATGCGCACTCCGGAATCCCTCGGAAAGGACCCCGCAATGTGGATCGTCAGACTCGCGCTGAAGCGGCCCTACACGTTCATCGTGCTGGCCCTGCTGCTGTTCATCCTCGGGCCGCTCGCGATCATGCGCACGCCCACCGACATTTTTCCGAACATCGACATCCCGGTGGTCAGCATCGTCTGGACCTACAACGGCTTCTCCGCGCAGGACATGGCGCAGAGAATCACGACGCCGTACGAGCGATCGCTCACGACCGACGTCGACGATATCGAGCACATCGAATCTCAATCGCTCGCCGGCGTCTCGGTGATCAAGGTCTTCTTCCACCCGGGCGCCGACATCAATCGTGCCGTCGCACAGGCCGCATCGAACTCGGCATCGATCTTGAAGAATCTGCCGCCGGGCACGCTGCCGCCCAACATCATCGTCTACAGCGCATCGACCGTACCCATCCTTCAGCTCGGCCTCTCGAGCAAGACGCTCTCGGAGCAGCAACTCTACGACCTCGGCAACAGCTTCATCCGTACGCAGCTCGCGACCGTGCAAGGCGCCGCCGTGCCGCTGCCTTACGGCGGCAAGGTGCGCCAGGTCATGGTCGAGCTCGATCCTCGCGCGCTGCAGGCGAAGGGCCTCGCTCCGATCGACGTCGTCAATGCCATCAACGCGCAGAACCTGACTCTGCCGAGCGGTACCGCGAAGATCGGCTCTCGCGAATACAACGTCGAAATGAACGGCAGCACGCAAACGATCGCCGCCCTCAACGATCTGCCGATCAAGGTCGTGAACGGCTCCGTCGTCTACGTGCGGGATGTGGCGCACGTCATCGACGGTTATGCGCCGCAGACGAACATCGTGCGCGCCGACGGCAAGCGCGGCGCGCTGCTCACCATCGAAAAGACGGGCAGCACCTCCACGCTCGCGATCATTCAACAGGTCGAGGCACTGCTGCCGAAAATCGCGGCGGGCCTGCCGTCGTCGTTGAAGATTGCGCCGCTCGCCGACCAGTCCGTCTTCGTCAAGTCCGCGATCATGGGCGTGGTACGCGAAGGCCTGATCGCGGCGTGCCTCACGGCCGCGATGATTTTGCTGTTCCTCGGCAGCTGGCGCGCCACGCTCATCATCGCCGTCTCAATTCCGCTCGCCGTCCTGACCTCGATCATTGCGCTCTCCGCGCTCGGGCAGACGATCAACATCATGACGCTCGGCGGCCTGGCACTCGCCGTCGGCGTCCTCGTCGACGATGCAACGGTCGCGATCGAGAACATCTCGCACCATCTCGAGAACGGCGAGCCGCTGGAGCAAGCCATCCTGGTCGGCGCCGGGGAGATCGCCACGCCGACGTTCGTCTCGACGATGTCCATCTGCATCGTCTTCGTCCCGATGTTTCTCCTTTCCGGCGTGGCGCGCTATCTGTTCGTGCCGCTCGCCGAAGCAGTCGTCTTCGCGCTTTGCGCCTCTTACTTCTTCTCACGCACGCTGATTCCGACGCTCGCCATGTACCTGCTGCGCGCGAAGACGGCTCGCAGCGGCACGCCGACCGGCCGCTTCGCCGCGATCGCCCGCTTTCAGGAACGGTTCGAGCATCGCTTTGCCGCGCTGCGCGAGCGGTATCACGATGCGCTCTCCCGCGCGATCGCGGCGCGGCGCACGTTCATCCCTGTCTTTCTGCTGATCTGCCTCGGGTCGCTTGCACTCGTGCCATTCCTCGGCCGCGACTTCTTCCCCTCAGTCGATAGCGGTGAAATACGGCTGCATCTGCGCGCACCGACCGGCACGCGCATCGAAGAGACGGCGCGCATCACGGGCGAGGTGGAGCAAAAGATCCGGGCCGTGATTCCGGCGGGCGAACTGGGCTCAATGCTCGACAACATGGGTCTGCCGGTCAGCGGGATCAATCTGACCTACGACTCGTCGCAGCCCATCGGCACCGAGGACGCCGACGTCCTCATCGCGCTGAAGCCCGGTCACGAGCCCACGGCACGATACGTCGCCCGACTGCGCAATGTGCTGAGCGCTTCGTTTCCAGGCGTGTCGTTTGCCTTCTTGCCGGCCGATATCGTCAGCCAGATCCTCAATTTCGGCCTGCCCGCTCCGATCGACGTACAAATCGTCGGCAACAAGCTCGCGCAGAACCGAGTCGTCGCCGATCGTCTGCTGACGCAGCTGCGCGGCGTACGAGGTCTCGTCGATGCGCGTATCCAGCAGCCCGGCGACGAGCCGACGATCCGCTTCGACATCGACCGGACGAAGGCGATTCTGGCCGGGCTTTCGCAGCATGACATCGCGCAGAACCTGTTGATTGCGCTGTCGGGCAGTTCACAGACTACGCCGAACTTCTGGCTCGATCCCGCAAATGGCGTGAGCTATCCGTTGACGGTCGAAGCGCCGCAGTACGACATTCACTCGCTGCAGACGCTCGCCAACATTCCGCTCACGACACCACCGCCTTCGGCAAGCCCGCAGAGCCAGATCGGCACACTCGGAACGATGTCCCGCTCGACGCAGCAGGCTGTCATCTCGCATTACAACGTGCAGCCCGTGATCGACATTTACGCTTCGGCGCAAAACCGCGATCTGGGCGCGGTCGCTTCAGACGTCCAGCACCTCGTCGATGCGGCGCGCGCGCAGCTCCCGCCCGGTTCGTCGATCGTACTGCGCGGCCAAGTGCAATCGATGAACCAATCGTTCGTCGGCCTCGGCACAGGCCTCGCCTTTGCCATCGTGCTCGTCTACCTGCTGATGGTCGTGAACTTCCAGTCATGGATCGACCCGTTCGTGATCGTCAGCGGCCTCCTGGGCTCGCTGGCCGGCATTGCCTGGATGCTGTTCGCCACGCATACGACGCTGTCCGTGCCCGCTCTCACCGGCACGATCCTCTGCATGGGCATCGCCACCGCGAACAGTATTCTCGTCGTCAACGCGGGGCGCGACCTGCTCGCAAGCGGTCGCGCGCCGCTCGCCGCCGCGCTCGAAGCCGGCTTTGTCCGCTTCAGGCCGGTGATGATGACCGCCCTCGCGATGCTGATCGGGATGTTGCCGATGGCGCTCGGCCTCGGCGATGGCGGCGAGCAAAACGCGCCGCTCGGTCGCGCCGTGATCGGCGGCCTCATGTTCGGCACCGTCTCCACGCTCACGTTCGTGCCAGTCTTATTTGGGACCGTGCATGCCTGGCTCGCGAATCGTAGAGCGCGCCGCACCACCGGCTTGCCGCAACCCGCCGCCGCCGATTGAACTTCGTCTGCAGGAGCCCATGTCATGAATACACCGAACGATTGCCAGACGGATCGCGACATCGTCTCGGCTCCGCCAACCGCACGCGCAGCCGACGCAACCCAATGCGATGACCTCGGACCCGCCCGCCCTGCCTCGGCCAGGGTCCGGCGCCACCCGATGCTGCCCATCGCGCTAGGCTGTCTGGCCGCAGCGTTGCTCACAGCCGGCGCCGTGCCGCGCTTGCGCGCAAGCACCGAATTAACGCGGCAAGTGCAGGCCCAGAGCGCGCTGACCGTCTCCCTCGTCGAACCGAAGCCCGCGCCCGCGTCGCAGGAGCTGCTGTTGCCCGGTGCGGTGACGCCCTATATCGACGCCTCCATCTACGCGCGCACGAGCGGCTATATCGCGCACTGGTATACGGACATCGGCACGAAGGTGAAAGCGGGCCAGACGCTCGCCGTCATCGAGACGCCCGAGCTCGACGCGCAGCTGAGTCAGGCGCGTGCCGACGAAGCGACGGCTCTTGCGAACTACAACTATGCGAAAAGCACGGCTGACCGATGGCAGCAGATGCTACAGACGCAATCGGTGTCGCAGCAGGACGCGGATACGAAGACAGCCGACATGCAGGCCAAAAAGGCGATGCTCGAGGCAGCGCGTGCGAACGTCGCGCGTCTTGCCGAGCTCGTCTCCTACGAGAGGGTGGGGGCGCCGTTCGACGGCACCATTACCGCCCGCAACATCGACATCGGCTCGCTCGTCACGGCCGGCGGCACGCCCGGCGTCAACGCGCCCGCGAACGGCACCGCACTCTTTCAGATGGCTCAGACCGCGACGCTGCGCGTATTCGTCGACGTTCCGCAAGACGATGCGGCGCGGGTCGATGCGCGCACGCCCGTCTATTTGACGTCGCCGCAATATCCAGGGAGACGTTTTCCGGCGACGGTTGCGCGCACAACGAACGCGATCGATCCATCGAGCCGGACGCTGCGCGTGGAAGTCGACGTCGACAACGCGGACGGCGCCCTCCTGCCGGGCGCCTACGCTCAAGCGCACCTCGGGCTCGTCGAGCCGCATCCGGCGCTGGAGCTGCCCGTCAGTGCATTGCTGTTCCGGCCGAAAGGCGTAACGGTTGCCGTCGTCGGCCGCGACGGCAAGGCTCATCTGAAGACGGTCACCATCGGCCGCGATTTCGGCACCTACGTCGAAGTCGCCACGGGCCTCGCGCCGACAGATCGCGTGATCGACAACCCAGGCGACGCCATTGGCGAAGGCGAAGCCGTTCGGGTCGCGGCTACACCCGCCGCTCACGCGTGAACGGCGACAGACGGAGACCGACCATGAGCCATGCCCACCTTCATCACTTCAGTCCACCGTCGCTGCGCCAGACGATCGCCGCCTGCGTTGCCTGCGCATGCACCGCATGCTCGACGCTGCCGCCCTATCGCCAGCCGGACGTCGAGATTCCGGCGCACTACGCCAATGCGGCGGCGCCGGCCGCCGGCTGGAGCGTGGCAACACCGGCTGACGCGCTCTCGCGCGGCCCTTGGTGGACGCGCTTCGGCGATTCGCGGCTCAACAGCCTCGAAGCGCGCATCGATATCTCCAACCAGACGGTCAAGAAGGCGGTCTCGCAGCTGGAGCAAGCGCGTGCGCTGCTCAAATACGAGCGTGCGGGCTTCTCCCCGATCGTCACGGCCGGCAGCGGCGTCGAGCGCGCACGCCTTTACTCGAAGAACGTGATCGGCCATTCGACGGCCGGCAAGACGTTGCCCGATTATGCGGCGGGCGCCACGGCAAGCTGGGAGCCCGACCTCTTTGGGCGCGTCAAGGACGCCGTCGTCGGCGCGCGCGATACCGCGCAGGCGAGCCAGGCGGACCTCGAGGCCGTCCGACTTTCGATGACGACCGATCTTGCAATCGACTATTTCGACCTGCGCGCGCTCGACATTCAGAAGACGCTGCTCGACGACACTGTCACGGCCTATACGGCCTCGCTCGACATCGTGCAGCAACAGTGGAAAGACGGCGCGGTCGATGCTTCGGCCGTCGCCGCGGCCAGGACGCAACTCGAAAGCACGCGCGCGCAGGATACCGACATCGATGTTCAGCGCTCGCGACTCGAGCATGCGATCGCCACGCTGATCGGCGTCCCGGCCTCGTCGTTTTCGCTGCCGCCGAGCGTCGCGCCGATCGAAGTGCCCGATATCCCGACGGGCGTGCCTTCGCAACTGCTCGAGCGACGGCCCGACATCGCGGCCGCCGAGCGGCGGGTGGCCGCGGCCAACGCGCAAATCGGCGAAGCACATGCCGCCTACTATCCGGACCTGCTTCTCTCGGCCGGTGCCGGACTCGAGAGCACCTATTACGCCCCCTGGCTCACTGCGGGAAGCCTTTTCTGGTCGTTGGGCGCGCAACTGGCCGGCACGATTTTCGATGGAGGCCGACGCGATGCCGCGCTCAAGACCGCCACCGCGCAATATGAAGGCACCGTCGCAGACTATCGGCAAACGGTTCTCGTCGCGTTCCAACAGGTCGAGGACAATTTGTCGGCACTGCGAACATTGGCAAGCGAAGCGCAGACACAGCGCATCGCCACGCAGTCGGCGCAACTGTCGCTGAAGCTGACCATGAATCGCTATCGGGCGGGGGCCGTGAGCTACCTCGACGTCGTCACGGCGCAGACCATCGCATTGACGAACGAGCGTACCGAAGACCAGATCCAGGCCCGCCGTGTCGACGCGGCGGCCCTGCTCGTGAAAGCGCTCGGCGGCGGGTGGGACAGCGCGGCCCTCGCCGGCGCCGATACGGGCGCCCATACCGGCGCCAGCGCGGACAAATCCGCCAAGCCGACACCCCTCCAAGGAAATGTTCCAGACGAAGCGGACACTGGAACAAGCAAGCCCGGGGCTTGAGGTCGGCCAAAATGCATGCGCTTGCGCTCTCTTCTATACTTGTGCGCAAGCGTTTCGCCGTGCCGTCCGAAGCCCTGACGTTCACTCAGACACAACAGGAAAAGGAGTCGTCATGAACACTCGCGCAACCTCAGCAAACGCGCAACATCCTTTCAGCAAGCAGGCAATCGATGAGATCTCGGAGCAGCTCAATCCGCTGCTGGCCGATGTCTTCGCGGTCTATCTGAAGACGAAGAACTTCCATTGGCATATGCGCGGCCCGCACTTCCGCGACTACCATCTGCTGCTCGACGAGCAAGGCGAACAGCTCTTCGCCATCACCGACGACATCGCCGAGCGCGTGCGCAAGATCGGCGGATCGACGCTGCGCTCGATCGGCGACATCGCGCGCAGGCAGCGCATCTCGGACAACGATGCCGACTCCGTCGCGCCACTCACGATGCTTGCCGAGCTGCGCGACGACAATCTTCGCCTTGCCGCATTCATGCTGGAAGCGCACGAGGTCTGCGACAAGCACGACGACGTCGCGACGGCGAGCCTGCTCGAAAACTGGATCGACGAAGCGCAGCGGCGCGCCTGGTTCCTCGCCGAAACGATCAGCGGGTAACCGTTCCCTCGGGAAAGGTCAGGATAAAGCGCGTGCCGGCTGCATCGCTCTCGGCGCGCGCAGTGCCGCCATGCAATTCCATGATGGTGCGCACGATCGCGAGGCCGAGGCCGGCCGAGCCGACCGAACCCGGATCGCTCTTGCGCGCCGGATCCGCTCGGTAGAACCGATCGAAGATGCGCTCGAGCAACGCGGGATCGATGGGGGCGCCTTCGTTGGCCACCACGATCCGCGTACCGTCCCCCGCTCGCGCGGCCTCGAGGGCGATTTCCTTTCCCGGCGGCGTATATCGGAGCGCATTGGCGAGCAGATTGTTGATGGCCCGCCTCATCAACTCGACGTCGGCTCGCAGCTTGACTGAAGGATCGCCCTTCACGCTCAGCCGAATGCCCCCATCGTCGGCCACGCCTTCGAAATACTGCGCAATACGCGTGAGCTCTTCCACCGCATCGAGCTCGCGCAATTGCGTGACGAATTGCGGGTGCTCGGCGCGCGCGAGAAACAGCACGCTTTCGATCATCCGCGATAGCCGTTCGCACTCCTCGAGATTCGAGGCGAGCACCGCCTGATATTCCTCGACCGAACGTTCGCGCGCGAGCGCCACCTCGGCCGATCCGCGCAGATTGCCGAGCGGTGTGCGCATATCGTGCGCGAGATCGGCCGTGTATTGCGAAAGGCGTTCGAAGCCGCGATGGAGGCGATCGAGCATTGCGTTGAGCGACTGCGTGAGCGCGCTCAGCTCGGTCGGCACGTTTTCGACGTCGATGCGCGTGTCGAGTTTCTCGACCGTGATCGTTGCCGCGCTCGCCGCGATGTCGCGCACGGGGCGCAACGCCTCGCGCGAGAGCATCCATCCGAGCCCGAGCGCAACCAGCATGCCGCCAAGGCCGAACGCATAGAGACGCTCGCGATAGTGATCGAGCAGTTGCCATCGATCGGTCATATCGCGCGAAACGATAGCCGTGACGGTACTGCCGTCGCGCAGCCGAAGTTGGGACGCGATACCGTGCATCGGCCTGCCGCCAGGCGTATGCCACTCGACGATCGATTGCTCGGTAATCCGCGCATCGTCCGGCACATCGGGCATCGACGCCGGCAGCGGCGACGCCGTGCCGAGCGTCTCGGCGTTATGCTCGACGAGCACTTCGCCGGCGGAATCGACGACATGCAGCGACAGCGCCCGATGGCCGAGCACCTGACTCGTGAGCCGCTCGGCATGCTCGCGCACCGACGCGGTCGAGTCGAGCTCGTCCGCGAGGCGCCGCACGTGGCGCGAGATCAGCACGATGTCGAGGTCGTCCTCTTTCTTGATCTGCCGATCGAGCGCGTAGTAAAGGATGCTGCCGACGGCCCCGAAGACGACGAGCGTGATGCCGCCGAAGGCCAATGCGAGCTTAGCGGCGAGCGACCGGCTCGCCATTCACTGCTCCTCTCTCGGTTCGATCACATACCCGACTCCGCGCACGGTCTGGATTAGCTTGATGGGGAAATCCTCGTCGATTTTCACGCGCAGCCGGCGAATCGCGACCTCGACGACATTCGTATCGCTGTCGAAGTTCATATCCCAGACGTACGAGGCGATCTGCGTGCGGCTCAGCACCTCACCCTGATGCTGGACGAGCAACTGAAGCAGCGCGAATTCGCGCGGCGTCAAATCGATGCGGGTCGTCCCCCGGCGCACACGCCGCCGGTTGACGTCGATCTCCAGGTCGGCCACCTTCAAGAGCTCGTTTTCGCGCGGCGGCCCGCGCCGCGCGAGTGTCCGTACGCGCGCGAGCAGTTCGACGAACGCGAACGGCTTGACGAGATAGTCGTCGGCACCGAGCTCGAGGCCGCGCACGCGGTCGTGAACGTCGTCTCTTGCCGTCAGAAACAGGACAGGCGTGGTCAGACGTTGCTCGCGCAGTGTTTTGAGCACGGACCACCCGTCCATCGTCGGCAGCATGACGTCGAGCACGATCACGTCGTAGCGCTCCTCCTGCGCGAGCAGGAGCCCCTCGGCACCGTCCGTCGCGACGTCGACGGAATAACCCGACTCCTGCAGCCCCTTTTTCAGGTAGGTCCCTGTCTTCGGCTCGTCTTCGATGACCAATATCCGCATATTCGTGCTCGCGACGCCGGCTACTCGTTCGTCCGCTGAGGACTCGTTCCGGGAGCCACGATTCTATGCTGAACGCGGCTTCGAGGTCGCCGCGGCGTACTCGTCAGCAGTCCGAAAGGATTCGCGGCCAACACTCGAAGCGAGCGCGGGCGCCGCACGACGCGGTCGGAAAAGCTAGAAACCGTTGACCGGAATCTTCAAATAGCGAATGCCGTTCGATTCCGGCGGCGGCATTTCGCCCGCGCGGATATTCACCTGCACCGACGGAAAAATCAGCGTTGGCATCGAGAGCGTCCGGTCTCGGCGCGTGCGCATTTCGACGAAGTCGCTCTCCGATACGCCCTCGCGCAAATGAATGTTCGCGCGCCGCTCGTCGGCGACCGTCGTCTGACAGCAGGCCTCGCGCGTAGGCGGTGGATAGTCGTGGCACATGAAAAGCCGCGTTTCGGCCGGCAGCGACAGCAGTCTCGTCACTGAACGATAGAGCGAATGGGCGTCGCCACCTGGGAAATCGCAGCGTGCCGAACCGACGTCGGGCATGAAAAGCGTATCGCCGACGAAGACGGCATCGCCGACCCGGTACGCCAGATCGGCCGGCGTGTGGCCGGGCACGTGCAGCGCTTGCGCCGTCAACGCGCCGATCGAGAACGTTTCGTCTGACGTGAACAGATGATCGAATTGCGTCCCGTCGGACGGCACATCGGCGCCGAGATTGAAGACATGCTTGAACGTATGCTGCACGGCGCGAATCTGCTCGCCGATCGCAATCTTTCCGCCAAGTTCGCGCTTCAGGTATTGGGCCGCCGATAGGTGATCGGCATGCGCATGCGTTTCGAGCAGCCATTGCACGCTGAGCGCGTGCTCGCGCACGAATGCCACGACGCGGTCGGCGGAAGCCGTCGATGTGCGCCCCGAGCACGGGCTGTAATCAAGCACGGAATCGATGATCGCGCAGGGCGACCCGTCTCCCGCATGCACGACGTACGTGAACGTCGACGTGACCGGATCGAAAAAAGATTCCACCAGCGGCTGCATGGCACGCTCCGTCGGGATCGAGAGACGGTGACAATATACCCCGACGCGTGAGGTGTTTGACCTGTCGCACTGGGGAGTTTCCCTCGGCCGGCGAGTGCCGCCGCCGCGGCCTCAACGCGGAGCTTTCCTCGCGAAAGCGGCTACGGCGAAGCCCGTGGCGATGGCGGCGTAGACGCAGGCCATCGAGCGTGGCGACAAGTGCGCCTCGAAGCCTGGCGTCAGCCGTTTCGGCACGACGTGATAATCGACGAGATAAGCGGTCGCGGCCGTCGCGGCGGCCGCGCCGGCCGTCCAGGCGGGACGCCTGCGCGGCATGCGCGGGACGAGCTTTTCGAAAAGCATGCTCCAGAACACCGCCGCGGCTTGATGAATGGCCAAGCCCGTCACGGTATGGCGCGCACTGAACGCCGTGGCACGCGGCGCGTCTTCGGGCCATAGACAATGCGTCACGGCATTGATCGGGGCACAAGCCGTCGCGCCATCCTTGCGTGCTCGCCAAGCCGCGACGGCGGCCGCAAGCGCACCTGCCGCCGAGCCCGAGGCCAGCGAGCGGCGCCAGAACCGTCCGCCGCGCGCGGCGTCGGACAAACCCGACGTCGCAATGAAGCCAAGACGAGTCTCGTTGCTTTGCTGCGGATCGGCCATCGCATCCTCCTTCACGCTCCCTGTCAGCAGCAGCACCGCACGTGCCTCATCGTTTCCTTCACCGCCGCGTGCTCGCCGCTTCGCGCCTTGCGCGCTAGCTGGTACGGCGCATGCTGACTGCTTCCCAGATACGCGATACGGCGAGTGAACGCTCCACCCCGCAATATGCGCGTGCCGCGACAGGAAAAGCCGTTAAGACGGCGTCACGAAACGCTCGGAGGAAAGACGATGGCCGAAGCAAACGAATGCACGCTGACGTTCGATGGCAAGACGCTGACCGGCAAGGCAGGCCAGCCGCTGGTGGATTTTCTCGCGGAACACGGAATCGCCCTGCCGCACGTCTGCTATCACCGTTCGCTCGGCGCCTTGCAGACCTGCGACGTCTGCTGGGTCGAGATGGACGGCCAACTCGAGCGCGGCTGCGCGGTGAAATCGGCTGACGGACTCGTTATCTCGAGCGCGAGCGAACCAGCCATGGCCGCCCAGCGCGAGGGCATGGACAGGCTGCTTGCCAAGCACGAACTCTATTGCACCGTCTGCGAAAACAACACGGGCGACTGCACGTTGCACAACACGATGGCGCAGATGAACATGCCGATCCAGCGCTATCCGTTCGAGCGCAAGCCCTACGAAAAGGACGAATCGAGCCAGTTCTATACCTACGACCCCGATCAATGCATTCTCTGCGGCCGATGCGTCGAAGCCTGTCAGAACGTCGAAGTCAACGAAACGCTCAGCATCGACTTCTCGTCGGAGCATCCGCGCGTGCTCTGGGACGGCGGCAAGCCCATCGACGAATCGAGCTGCGTGAGCTGCGGACATTGCGTAACCGTCTGCCCCTGCAACGCGCTGATGGAGAAGACGATGCAGCCGGACGCGGGCCCCTTCACATCGATGCCGCAGTCGCTGAAGCGGCCGCTGATCGAGGTCGTGAAGACGCTCGAAAACACCGTCGGCGCACCGCCCATCACCGCGCTCTCGAAGATGGACATGCACTGGCGGCAGCCCGAGATCAAGCGGACGAAAACCGTCTGCACCTACTGCGGCGTCGGTTGCTCGTTCGAGATGTGGACGCGCGACCGGCATCTGCTGAAGGTGCAGCCTGTCGTCGAAGCACCCGTCAACGGCATCTCGACCTGCATCAAAGGCAAGTTCGCCTGGGATTTCATCAATGACAAGGAGCGGCTCACGACGCCGCTCATCCGCGATCGCGAGCACAACCGCTTTCGCGAGGCAAGCTGGGACGAGGCGCTCAGCCTCGTCGCGCGCCGCCTGCTCGAGATTCGCGACGCGCACGGACCCGACAGCATCGGCTTCATCGGCTCGAGCAAGGCGAGCAACGAGGAGGCGTACCTCACGCAAAAAATCGCGCGGCTCATCATCGGCACGAACAGCGTCGACAACTCGTCGCGCTATTGCCAGAACCCGGCGACGATGGGACTCTTTCGCACGGTCGGCTACGGCGGCGACGCCGGCACGATCGCGGACATCGAATCAGCCGATCTCGTCGTCATCGTCGGCAGCAACACGGCCGAAAACCATCCCGTCATCGCCTCGAAGATCAAGGCCGCGCACAAGCTGCGCGGACAGAAACTCCTCGTCGTCGACCCGCGGCGCCACGAAATGGCCGAGCGCGCCGATATTTATCTGCGGCCGAAGGCAAGCACCGATCTGATCTGGGCGTCGGCGCTCTCGCGCTACATGTTCGAGCATGGCTATGCCGACCTCGACTTTCTCGCCAAGCGCGTCAATAAAGTCGAGGAATACCGGCGCTCGCTCGAGCCGTTCACGCTCGAGTTCGCGGAGCGCATGACGAACATCCCTCGCGACCAGCTCACGGCGGCCGGCGAAATGATCGGTCAGGCGAAGAGCGTCTGCCTTTTATGGGCGATGGGCATCACGCAACACAGCCATGGCGCGGACACGAGCACTGCCCTCTCGAACCTGCTCATCGTGACGGGCAACTACGGCCGTCCCGGCACGGGCGGCTACCCGATGCGCGGACACAACAACGTACAGGGAGCAAGCGACTTCGGCTGCCTGAAGAACGTCTTCCCGGGGTACGAGAAGGTGACCGACGAGAGAGTGCGGGAGAAATGGGCCAAGGCATGGGGCATCGAGGCAAGCCGCCTCTCGGGCAAGATCGGTCAGGACAACTTCATGATGGTCGAAGAAGCCGCGCAAAAGCGACTGAAGGCGATGTACGTCATCGGCGAGGAAACGGCGTTTTCCGATGCCGATTCCGAAAACGTCCACAAGGCCTTCCGAGAAATCGACTTCCTCGTCGTGCAGGACATCTTCATGAGCCGGACGGCCGAGTTCGCCGATGTCGTGCTGCCCGGGTGTCCCAGCGTCGAGAAAGAGGGCACGTTCGTCAATACCGAGCGGCGTATCCAGCGCTTCTACGAAGTCATGCCGCCGCTCGGAAACTGCCGCCCCGACTGGCGCATCCTCACCGATCTCGCCGCACGCATGGGCCATCCGTGGGGATATACGCACCCGTCGCAGATCATGGATGAAGTCGCCGGCATCGCTCCGATGTTCGCCGGCGTCAACTACGAGCGGCTCGAAGGATGGAAGTCGCTCGTCTGGCCGGTGAAGCCCGACGGCACCGATACGCCGCTGCTCTATACCGATCGCTTCCATACCGACGACGGCAAGGCCGTGCTCTACGCACTCGAATGGAAAGCACCCGACGAGGACGCCGACGACGAATACGATCTGATGGTCGATAACGGACGCATGCTCGAGCAGTTTCAATCGACGAATCAGACCGGCCGCGGGCCGCGCATCTGGCACGAGGCGCCGAACTGGTTCGTGGAGGTGAGCCCCGAGCTCGCCGCCGAGCGCGGCATCGAAAGCGGGGCCTGGGTGCGCATCAGTTCGCGGCGCGGCTCGGCCGAGCTGACGGCGCTCGTCACCGACCGCGTGCGCGGCAAGACGCTCTTCGTGCCGATCCACCAAGGCAAGCCCGGCCTCAACGAGATGACGGGCGAGCACCATGACCCGGACGTCAACACACCGGCCTACAAGGAGATCGCCGCCAAGCTCGAGGTGCTGCCGCGCGCGAAGGATGGTCCGCCGCTGCCGCCGAGCAATTACCGCAACCATGAGCGCACGCCGATCGATGGCGTCGACGCGGCCGAGAAGTGGGCGCGTCAGGACTACACGCGCCCGCCCGCGCAGGCGCCCCATCCGGAGAGAATGTAATGGCCGAACGGATTCACTACCAAGCGAGCGTGCCCGAGATCGGACCCGATGCGCACGAAGAGCTCGAACGTCTGCTCCAAAACCTGCACCGGCACGGCGTTCTACGCTTCGTGAACGACCTCGTCGGCGCGAAAACGCCGGTCGCTCAGGTGCTCGTGAGCGGGCTCGAAAAAGAAGGCACGCTGAACGCGATCCAGAATCTGGCGATCGTGCTCATGGCGCTATCGCGCATCTCGCCACAGCAATTCTACAAAGCAGCGTTCGCGATGACGGACGCGTTTCACGCGGCGAGCACCTGGCAGCCGCAAGAGGACGGGAATACGGCGCCGGGCGTGAGCGGCGCTTATCGCATGCTGCACGACGACGCGCTCTGGCAAGCGCTGACGCCGCTCATCGAAGGACTGAAAGCATTCTCGGCCGGCCTCGAACGCGATATCGATAAACCGATATCGGCGTTCACAGGCAAGCCGAGCAGCGCTTGATGTCATGCGCGTCAGGGATGGTGCTACTGCTCTACTGCTTCATCGTCGAACCGTCGCCGCCTTCGTCGTCTCCCGGCTTGACCGACCTTCTTCTTCTGCTCGATTTCGCATCGGCGTCCTCCGCGTCGGCAATGAGCGGCAAATTGGCGTCGGGATCGGCAACGACGAGGCTCGTCGAATCCGACGCCGGCATACGCGATACCGCATCGCCCAGCAACGACGTCGTCCAACGAGCATATTCACTGAACCCGCACAGGCTCGATCCGACGCTGCCGGCAACGGTCTCGATCGCGATATCGCTGGCATGGCGCCAATAGGCGAGCGATTTCTTCATTGCGGCCTCGATCTGCGCGGGCGGCAGCAGAAGGAGCCAATCCAGCGATCGCGAGTTGACAGCTTCCTCGGCAATCTCGCGTTGCTCGCTCAAGGCACTCTGCGCCGTCTCGAGGTTCAAATGGGCGAGCCGCTGGAAGCCGTCCAGCGTGCGCTGGGCAATACCGGCGATCGATCCTGCCGTGGCCTGTTCGACTGAACCAACATATTCGACTGCAGGTGAATTCATCGTCGTGCTCCCTCGAAAGTGATTGGACAGTGATTGCCCGTCAGGCCTTCTTGGCCTGCGGATTGCCGATCTGCTCGGCAAATTGCGTCAGCTTCTGGTCCGTCGCCTTTTCTTCCTCGAGCGTTTCATGCAACAGCTTCACGGCATCCTCGCGGCCGAGCTGCTTGCCGAGCGCACAGAGCGTGCCGTACGCCGCGATCTCGTAGTGCTCGACCTTCTGTGCCGCGCCGATGAGGCCGGCATCGAGCACCGGACCCTTCTCGATCTCGTCGACGAGGTCCTGCCCCTCCTCGATGAGTCCTTCCATCGCCACGCACTTGACACGCTTGAGTCGGACGCCGCAAATATCGACGACTTTGTCGATCCGCTCAATTTGGCCCTCCGTCTCGTGCAAGTGTGTCTCGAACGCCTTCGACAGCTCGGCGTTCGCCGCCGCTCGCGATAGTTTAGCGAGCGCACGTGTCAATTGTTTTTCGGCGCTGTAGATATCCGAGAGATCGTGAATGAACAGATCCTCGAGTGTCTTGCGTGCAGCCATGATGGATTCCCTCCAGTTGGATTCAGCTGATGCCGCGGTTCAATGAACGCTGGCGAGCGCGAGGCTCGCGCGTTAAGCTGCAACGCGCGTGCCTCGAACGCCACTGGGAAGAATCGATGCGCTACCAGAGCGCGGTGATGGACGCGATGCCTTGCGCCCCGAGCGCGCGTGCCTTGGCGCAATGCTCGCGCGTCATGCCGCCGAGCGCGTACACGGGCACGCGGGCTCGCCCGACGCATTCGCCGAAACGCTCCCACCCGAGCGTCGATGCGTCGGGGTGGCTCGCCGTCGGCAGCACGGGCGAAAGCGTCACGAAATCGACGCCGACGCGCGCCGCCTGCGCCAACTGCTCTTCGGTATGGCATGCGGCCGAAAGCAATTTCGCGTCGGACAGCGGACGCGTCGAGCATTTCATCAGTTGTTCGCTCGTGAGATGGAAGCCGTCGGCGCCGGGGATCCCACCGCCATGACCGGTCGGATCGAAGCCCGACGCAGGGTTCAGCGCCGCGACGATGGCGGCATGCCCTCGCGGCGCGTTGACGATGAGCCGGGCGCCGCGCCGGTGCGATAGGGTCAGCGCCTGAGCCGCGAGTTCGTCGAAACGGGCGGCGTCGAGCCGTTTCGCGCGCAGCTGCACCAGCGCGATCCCGCGCGCCAATGCGCGATCGAGCCGATCGAGGAAGCCCCCGAATCGTCCATCGGCGTCCGGTTCGGGTTCAGGCGTGATGAGCAGTAGTACAGGGAGGTCTGTCACTATCCGCATGCGAGCTCAACGGCTGTCCGGCTTGCGCACCATCGGCGCGGCGGCTTTCTTGCGCCACATCCGCCAAAGCGCCGCCAGGACGATCGGCACGATGGCCGCGCCGATGCCGACGAGCACGATGACGTTCAGATACTGCTTGATGAACGGGATGTTGCCGAAAAAGTAGCCGGCCAGCACGAGCAAGAGAACCCAAAGCGCCGCGCCCGAGATGTTGAAGAACTGGAAGCGGCCGGCGCGCATGGCGGAGACGCCCGCGACGAACGGCGCGAAGGTCCGTACCACGGGAATGAAGCGTGCGAGAACGATCGTCTTGCCGCCGTGCCGCTCGTAGAAGTCGTGCGTCCTTTGCAGCGCGACGCGGTCGAGAAAGCGCTCGAGATAAGGGATATGCGTGTTGAACACTTTCGGCCCAAGCGCTCGCCCGATCGCATAGTTCAAGCTGTTGCCGCTAACCGATGCCGCGAGCAGCAGCACGATCAGGGCGGCGAGATTCATTTCGCCCGTCGCACAAAACGCGCCGCCGATGAAAAGCAGCGAATCGCCTGGCAAAAACGGCAGAATCACGAGTCCCGTTTCGCAAAAGACGATCAGGAACAACACCGCATACACCCATGCGCCATATTGCTGGACGAACTGGCCGAGGAACGTATCGATGTGGAGAATCAATCCGGCGAAATGAAGCAGCGTGTCCAAAGTCATCCCTTCTCGTCAATGGCCCCGGCCGCGACGACGCGCCGGTGAGTCGAACAATCGCCGCCATGATACCGAAACTGCCCGAGATCGAATCGCTATAATCGCCGCATGTCCGAGTTCCCCGAACCGCCGGCCGCCGTGCCTTCCTCGCTCGCATCGCGGGGGCGACCAGCCGCGCGTGCCATTCAGCCGCTCCCCGACCAGCTGATCAGTCAGATCGCCGCCGGCGAAGTCGTCGAGCGGCCGGCCTCGGTGGTCAAGGAGTTGCTCGAAAACGCGCTCGACGCCGGCGCGAAAACGCTGCGCATCCTGCTCGATGCGGGCGGCATCAAGCGCATCTCGATCGCCGACGACGGCTGCGGCATTCCGGCCGCCGAGTTGCCGCTCGCGCTGATGCGCCATGCCACCAGCAAGATCCGCTCGCTCGCCGAGCTCGAATCGGTCGCCACGCTCGGATTTCGCGGCGAGGCGCTCGCCTCGATCGCCTCGGTGGCGGAAACATCCATTACGAGCCGCACGGCCGACGCGCCTCATGCGACACGCATCGACGCGCAGACGGGGGCGTTGACGCCGTCCGCGGGCGGCGTCGGCACGACGATCGAAGTGCGCGAGCTTTACTTCACGACGCCCGCGCGCCGCAAGTTTCTGAAGAGCGAACAGACGGAACTCGGCCATTGCGTCGAGATGATCCGAAGGGTCGCCCTCGCTCGGCCCGATGTCGCGATTTCGGTCCTTCACAACGGACGCGCGCTCGAGCACTGGAACGCAAGCGAGCCGCCGCAACGTGTCGCGAAGATACTCGGCGAGGGATTCGCGCTGGCGCACCTGCCGCTCGACGAAGCAGCGGGCCCGCTCGCGCTCTACGGCTGCGCCGGCTTGCCGACGGCGAGCCGCGGCCGTGCCGATCAGCAGTACTTCTTCGTCAACGGCCGCTTCGTGCGCGACAAGCTGCTTACGCACGCCGTGCGCGCGGCCTACGAGGACGTGCTGCACGGCGATCGCTATCCGTCGTACGTGCTCTTCCTCGATCTGCCGCCGGAAATGGTCGATGTGAACGTGCATCCGTCGAAAATCGAAGTCCGGTTTCGCGACTCACGTGCCGTGCACCAGTTCGTGTTCCATGCGCTGCAGCGCGCGCTCGCGCGTCATGCGGGTGCTTCCGCCGAAACGACGGCCGGCGGACATGCGGCGCATCTCGAAGCGCCGTTTGCGCCCGGACCCGGCGCGGCGCAATCGGCGGGCGCGATGGCCGCGTCGGCATCGGACGGAATCGATACGAACGGCGCGAACAATGGGCCACGCGACGCCAACTCACCGTATCCGGCACGCACCGGCACGACCTGGATGCGCGACGCGCGGATGACGCAAGGCCGCTTGCCCGTCGCGCAACCGTTGGCGCTCTACGATGCGCTTTTCGGCCGCAAAGAGACGTCGGGAAATGCGGGCAGCGGCGACGGGGCGAGCGGCACATCGCACGATCCCCTCTCGCCCTCGAGCCGGCCCGCGTACCAGGTGGAAGCGCGCGACAGCGCGGTTCAAGGAACCGGCGACGCCCACGAAGACCATCCGCTCGGTTTCGCGCTCGGCCAGATCCATGGCATCTACGTGCTCGCGCAAAATGCGCGGGGGCTCGTCATTGTCGATATGCACGCGGCTCACGAGCGCATTCTTTACGAGCAGTTCAAGCGCGCGCTGGCGGAGCGATCGATCGCCGTACAGCCGCTGCTACTGCCGATTTCGATGCCGGCCGATGCCGTCGAGATCGGCACCGCGGAAGAAGAGCGGGAAACGCTCGACGCGCTCGGCTTCGACCTCGCCGCGCTTTCGCCGACGACGCTCGCGATCCGCGCCGTGCCGGCGTTGCTGAAGGACGCCGACCTGCCCTCGCTCGCGCGCGCCGTGCTGGCCGATCTGCACGCGTATGGCGGCTCGCGCGTGCTGACCGAGCGCCAGCACGAGTTGCTCGGCACGCTCGCCTGCCACCATGCGGTCCGTGCGAACCGGCGCCTCACGATCGACGAGATGAACGCGTTGCTGCGTCAAATGGAGGCGACCGAACGCGCCGATCAATGCAATCACGGGCGCCCGACCTGGTATCAGTTGTCGATTGCCGATCTCGACCGGCTCTTCCTGCGCGGGCAGTGACCGCGGACGCTTCAAAACAGCCAGCATGAGCCGAACCGCGATAGCCTGCCTGCTCGGCCCCACGGCGTCGGGCAAAACCGCCGCCGCGCTTGCGTTCGCGGCGCGACATCCAGTCGAGATCGTCAGCATCGACTCCGCACTCGTTTACCGCGGCATGGACATCGGCACGGCCAAGCCGACGCGCGAGGAACGCGCGGCCGTGCCCCATCATCTGATCGACATCATCGAGCCGACCGATAGCTATTCGGCCGCCGAATTTCGCACCGATGCGCTGCGGCTCGCCGGCGAAATCCTTGCGCGCGGACGCGTGCCGCTTTTTGTCGGCGGCACGATGCTCTACTACAAGGCGCTGTCGCAGGGGCTCGACGAATTACCGCCGGCCGACGCTACCGTGCGTGCCGAACTCGAAGCCGATGCGGCCCGCGAAGGATGGCCCGCGTTGCATGCGCGGCTCGCGCGGGTGGACCCGGCCACGGCGGCTCGCCTCGCACCCAACGATTCCCAGCGCATTCAGCGGGCGCTAGAGATCTTTGCGTTGACGGGGCGGCCGATGTCGGACCTGCTTGCCGAGCGTCGGCGGGGCCTTGCGGGCGACGACGAGCGCATCGAAGACGGCAGTACGGCGCGCGGAGAAGCGAACGATGCCGGCGCGCGTTATCGCTTCGTCCCGATCGCGCTCGAACCGAGCGACCGTGCCGTGCTGCATGAACGGATCGCTGAGCGCTTCGACGCGATGCTCGCGGCCGGTTTCATCGACGAGGTGAAACGCCTGCGCGAGCGTGGCGACCTCGATTCCGGCCTGCCGTCGATGCGCTGCGTGGGCTACCGCCAGGCATGGGAGTACCTCGATGGCGAGATCGACTACGCGACGATGCGCGACAAAGGCATCTTCGCGACGCGCCAGCTCTGCAAGCGGCAGCTGACATGGCTGAGATCGATGCCGGAGCGCATCGTGGTCGATTGTTGCTCGCAATCCGCGACGTTCGAGGCGGTCCGCGCAATCGAAGACGCGCTCGATCTCTCCGTCCGAAAGTTATAGCGCGCAGGCCCGACCGACGAAAAAAAACCGCTTGGCACTCCAAGCGGTCTTTTTTTTCTGCCTACGAAGAAGCAGCGGCTACATGCCCCTTCAAACCACGACCGTCTGCGCCTCGCCCTCGTGCCGCGGACGCACCTTGCCGATCTTCCAGACCTGCTCGCCGGCCGCGGCGAGCTCGCGCATGGCCTCATCGGCATCGGCCGCCGCCACGATGACGGCCATCCCGATGCCGCAGTTGAATACGCGGTGCATTTCGGCGTCGGCCACGCCGCCATGCTGCTGGAGCCACGAGAAGAGCGGCGGCATCGGCCACGCGTCCTTGTCGAGCTCGGCCGTGAGATCGTCGCGCAGCACGCGCGGGATGTTCTCCACGAGCCCGCCGCCCGTGATGTGCGCCATGCCCTTGACCGCGAGCTTCTCCATCAACGCCAATAGCGGCTTCACGTAAATCCGCGTCGGCGCCATCAGCGCATCGGCGAGCGAACGGCCGTGAAAATCGGCCGACAGATCGGGGTTCGCGCGCTCGATGATCTTGCGCACGAGCGAAAAACCGTTCGAATGAATGCCGCTCGAGGCGAGCCCGAGCACCGCGTCGCCCGGGACGATCGTGCTGCCGTCGATGATCTTGCTCTTCTCGACGGCGCCCACGGCAAATCCGGCGAGGTCATACTCGCCGTCCGGATACATACCGGGCATTTCGGCCGTCTCGCCGCCGATCAACGCGCAGCCGGCGAGCTCGCAACCGTGAGCGATGCCCTTCACGACCGTCGCCGCCGTACCGACGTCGAGCTTGCCGCATGCAAAGTAATCGAGAAAGAAAAGCGGCTCGGCGCCCTGCACGAGGATATCGTTGACGCTCATCGCGACGAGATCCTGGCCGACCGTATCATGTTTGTTCAGATGGAACGCGAGCTTGAGCTTCGTGCCGACGCCGTCCGTGCCCGAAACGAGCACGGGCTCGCGATACTTCTTCGGCACCTCGAAAAGCGCGCCGAATCCGCCGATGCCGCCGAGCACGCCCTCGCGCAGCGTCTTCTTCGCAAACGGCTTGATGGCGTCGACGAGCGCATCGCCGGCGTCGATGTCGACGCCCGCGTCGCGGTACGAAAGGCCTTGCGCCGAACGAGCCGGATTCTCACCATCCGGAGCGGATTTCGGTTGATTCATGGGGAAGTGCGAGAAGGTCGGTAAAATGCGATTTTACCCGATGCGCGCCGGCCCGCTCGATTTACCCTCTCCGACCACACTTGGGAAAACTCTTGTCGCACAACGCTCCGCTTCTCACGCCGTACCAACGCCAAGCCCTTTTCTGGAGCGCCGTCGCGCTCGGCCTCGGCATGCTGCTCTGGCTGCTGAGGCCCGTGCTCACCCCGTTCCTGCTCGGTGCGATCATCGCCTACATCCTGCAGCCCGGCGTCGCCTGGCTCGTGCGCAGGCGCGTGCCGCGCGGCCTTGCCGCGCTCGTCATGATGCTCTTCTTCGCGATCATCGTGTCGCTGCTCGCGCTGCTCGTATTCGCCGTCGTACAGCGCGAACTGCCGCAGCTGAAGCTGCAGGTGCCGATTTTCATCGCTCGCCTGCACGACTGGGCACAGCCGAAGCTCACCTACCTCGGCTACGGCGACATCTTCGACTTCGCGAGCCTGCGCGACATGCTCACGAGCAAGATCGAAAGCAGCGGACAAGCCGTCGCCGTCGCGGCGTGGAAGTCCCTGCGCACAGGCGGCAACGTCATGTTCACGCTGATCGGCGACCTCGTCATGGTCCCGCTCGTGCTGTTCTATCTGCTCTACGACTGGAACGCGATGCTCGCGCGGCTCGCATCGTTCGTGCCGCGCCGCTGGCTCGCGAAAACCGTCGCCCTGGTGCGGGAAATGGACCTCTCGCTCTCGCAATATCTGCGCGGCCAAGTGCTCGTCATGGGCGTGCTCGCACTGTTCTACGGCCTCGCGCTCACGATCGCCGGATTCGAGATCGCGCTGCCCATCGGCGTATTCACCGGCCTCGCCGTTTTCATCCCGTACGTCGGCTACGCGACGGGTCTCGCGCTTGCCCTCATCGCCGCGCTGCTCCAGTTCGGAAACCTCTACGGCTTCGTCGCCGTCGCGGTCGTCTACGGCGTCGGCCAAATCCTCGAAAGTTTCATCCTGACGCCGCGGCTCGTCGGCGAGCGCATCGGCCTTCACCCGCTCACCGTCATCTTCGCCTTGCTCGCGTTCGGGCAATTGTTCGGGTTCTTCGGCGTGCTGCTCGCATTGCCCGTCAGCGCGATTCTCTCGACGGCCGTGCGCGAGCTGCGCCGCAGCTATCTCGAGAGCCGGTTTTACCTCGACGCGCGCAAATCGTCTCCCCCCGTCGTCGAGGGGGAAGAACGGTGATTACGGGCGCCGCCGCGTCCCTGACAACATCCGCCCGCTTCATGCCACCCCCACTGTGTCCGTGCAACGCCAACTGACGCTCGACCTCGGCACGCCGCCGCCCTCGACGTTCGACAATTTCTTCGCCGGCGCCAATGCCGAGCTCGTCGCCCGCCTGGCCGGGCTCGACAATGCGCTCGCCGCGGGCCCGCTCGCCGATCGCACGTTCTACGTCTGGGGTGAGCCAGGCAGCGGACGCAGCCACCTGCTCGCCGCGCTGGTGCACAGCGCGGGGCCGGCGCGCTCGCGCTTTCTCGGTCCCCAAAGCGCGCTCGCCGCATTCGCGTTCGATCCGCAGGTGTCGATCTATGTCGTCGACGATTGCGACAAGCTCGCCAGCGCGCAACAGATCGCGCTCTTCAACCTCTTCAACGAGGTGCGCGCGCATCCGTCGGCCGCGCTCGTCGCCACGGGCAACGCCGCCCCGATCGCGCTAGCCGTGCGCGAGGATCTGCGCACGCGTCTCGGCTGGGGGCTCGTCTATCATCTCGCGCCGCTGCCCGACGACCACAAGATCGCCGTTCTCAAGCACGCGGCGAAGGAGCGCGGCATTGCGCTCGCCGATGACGTCCCCGCCTATTTGCTCACCCATTTCAGGCGCGACATGCCGAGCCTGATGGCGCTGCTCGACGCGCTCGACCGTTTCTCGCTCGAGCAAAAGCGAGCGATCACGCTGCCGCTCCTGCGCACGATGCTTGCGCGGCCGGCAGGCGATGCGCCCCCGGAAACCGCGAGCGAGCCGGATGCCACGCTGGAAAACCCACCGGGAGACGCCCCGCCGGCCGCCTCCGGCCGCTTGAAGTAAAATGCGGCCTCATGACGAATCTCGCTCTCTTCGACCTCGATCACACGCTCATTCCCACCGACAGCGACCACGAATGGGGTCGCTTCATGGTGAAGCTCGGCATCGTCGACGGGCCGACCTTCATGCGCGATGTCGACCGTTTCTACGCCGACTACAAGGCGGGCCGGCTCGACATCCACGCTTATCTCGAAGCGATGCTGACGCCGCTCGCCCAACACTCGCGCGCGCAGCTCGCGGCCTGGCATGAGCAGTTCATGCACGAGGTGATCCGGCCGGCGCTCGTGCCGGCGGCGCTCGAGCTCGTGCGCGGCCACCAGGAGAAGGGCGACCTCTGCTGTATCGTCACCGCGACGAACGAGTTCATCACGCGCCCGATCGCCGACGCGTTCGGCGTCGAGATGCTGATCGCCTGCGAAGTCGAGACGATCGACGGCAAGCCGCACTCGCCGTTCACCGGCCGCGGCACGGGCACGCCGAGCTACCGCGAGGGCAAGATCGTGCGCGTGGAGAGCTGGCTCGCCTCGCTCGGCAAGTCCATGGGCGACTTCCCGAAGAGTTGGTTCTATAGCGACTCGCACAACGACATTCCGCTGCTCGAGAAAGTCACCGATCCGATCGCGACCAACCCCGACGCCACGCTGCGTGCCCATGCCGAGGCGAAGGGCTGGCGCATCCTCGATCTGTTCCAACCGTCGTGATCAAGAAACTCATCCGCAAGCTGTTCGGCCAGAGCACGGCCAACCCGGACGCCTCCTTCGAGAGCGCCCCGCAAGTCGTCCTTCCCGAGAATCGAGACGAATCGCCCGCCCCCGGCAGCGAGCGAAACGCGCCAGCCGATGCTCGTGCGGGCGCCGCGACCGGGAAACCCGCGAAGCCGCGCCGCAAGAGCCCGCAAACGGCGAAGGGGGTTGCCGCGGCATCGCCCGGGGGGAGTTCATCGGGGGCGCGCGAGCCCGATGCGCCGGTCATTCTGTCGTCGGAGATGCATGGGATCAATCCCGCCCTGATCTCGCGCAATGCAGTGCGAGTGACCGAAACGCTGCAACAGGCGGGCTTCAGGGCGTTCATCGTCGGCGGCGCCGTGCGCGACCTGCTGCTCGGCATAGCGCCGAAAGATTTCGATGTGGCGACGGACGCGACGCCCGAGGAAGTCCAGCGGCTCTTTCGCCGCGCCCGGCTGATCGGCCGGCGCTTCCAGATCGTCCATGTGCAGTTCGGCCAGGAAATCATCGAAGTGTCGACGTTCCGGGCGCTCGTCGATCCGCCTGCGGCCGAAGCCGCGCCCGCGCGGCGCCTGCGCCGCGACGAGCTCGACCGCCGCACGCACGCCGTCGACGCGAGCGGCCGCGTGCTGCGCGACAACGTCTGGGGCGAGCAGCACGAAGATGCGACGCGGCGGGACTTCACGATCAACGCGATGTACTACGATCCGGCGACGGAGACGGTGCTCGACTATCACGACGGCATCGCCGACATCCGCGCGCGCATGCTGCGCATGATCGGCGATCCCGCCACGCGCTACCGTGAAGATCCCGTGCGGATGCTGCGCGTCGTACGCTTTGCCGCGAAGCTCGGTTTCGAAATCGACGACGCCACGCGTGCGCCGATCAAGCCGCTCGCCGATCTGATCCACAACGTGCCGGCGGCGCGACTCTTCGACGAGATGCTGAAGCTGCTGCTCTCGGGCCATGCTCTTGCATGCCTGAAGCAGCTGCGCAAGGAAGGCCTCCACCATGGCCTTCTGCCGTTGCTCGACGTCGTGCTCGAACAGCCGCACGGCGAATCGTTCATCACGCTCTCGCTCAACAACACCGATGCGCGCGTGCGTGCCGGCAAGCCGGTCTCGCCCGGCTTCCTCTTCGCGACCCTTCTCTGGCACGACGTGCAGCAACGCGCGCAAGCCTTCGAGAGCAACGGCGAGTACCCGGTTCCCGCCTTGCACCGCGCGATGGACGACGTCATCGAGATGCAGACGGGCAAGCTCGCGATCCACAAGCGCTATGCGGCCGACATGCGCGAGATCTGGGGGCTGCAGTCGCGCCTCGAAAAGCGTTCCGGCCGCAGCGCATTGAAGCTGATCGAACACCAAAGATTTAGAGCGGGTTATGATTTCCTCCTGTTGCGCTGCGAGTCGGGCGAGCTGGACCCCGCGATCGGCCATTGGTGGACCGCCTTCATCGAAGGCGACGCGGCCGCGCGCGAAGTGCTTCTCGCGGAGGGTGGCAAGGAACGGACGCCGCGCAAGCGCCGGCGGCGCGGCGGCCGCGGCCGGAAGCCGGCCGAGGGCGCCACGCCCGGCGAGTCGGCCGATCACGCCGATGACGCGCGTGAAGGCGGCTCGACGAATGCCGCCGCCACGCATGATGCGCACGAGGATTGATGCGGCGCCGCCAGCCGCCGAACAAGTGGTGAAGTCGTGAAGTCGTAGGAAGCCAATGTCATGACGGTTGCTTATCTCGGTCTTGGCGCGAACCTCGGGGATGCTCGCCAGTCCCTGAAGGACGCGGTCGTTTGCCTTGCGCAGCAGCACTGCGTCACCGTGCTCGCCAAGTCGAGCCTCTACCGGACGGAGCCGATTGACGCCGAAGGCGACGACTACTACAACCTCGTCGTGAAGATCGAAACCGCGCTCACCGCGCGCACGCTGCTCGCGCTGTGCCAGCGCATCGAGCATCACTTCGGGCGCGAGCGGCCGTACCGCAACGCGCCGCGCACGCTCGACATCGATATCGTGCTGTTCGGCGACGAACGCATCGACGAGCCCGATCTGATCGTCCCGCACCCGCGCGCCGCCGAGCGCGCATTCGTTCTCGTGCCGCTCGTCGAGATCGATGGCGATGTCATGATTCCCGGCGTCGGCCGTGCCGATGCGCTGATCGAGGGCGTCGCGCATCAACGGATCGAAAAGGTGCAAACCTGCGGCTGCGCCATGCTCGCCGCGTTGCGCGGCAAATCGCGATGACCTCGCCCGCACTCACCGTCACCCCTCCCGTACGGCACGCGCCATATCGCTACCTCGCGATCGAAGGGCCGATCGGCGTGGGCAAGACGTCGCTTGCGCAACGACTGGCCGAGCGTTGGTCGATGCGGACATTGCTCGAGCGCGCGGCCGACAATCCGTTTCTCGAGCGTTTTTACGCCGACATGGCGCGTTACGCGTTGCCGACACAGCTGCACTTCGCGATGCAGCGCGTGGAGCAGGCCCGTGAGGCAGGCGAGGCGCTCGCGAGCGGCGCGCCGCTCGTGGCGGACTTCATCGCGCAAAAGAACGACGTCTTTGCGCGGCTCACACTGCCCGATGACGAATGGCGGCTCTATCGATCGCTCGCCGCACACCTGCCGGCGGGCGCCTCCGCGCCCGATTTCGTCGTCCATCTACAGGCGAGCCCGCATACGCTGCTCGCGCGTATCCAGAAACGCGCGCGAGCCGCCGAGGGACTCATCACCGAGACCTATCTGCGCAAGCTGTGCGAAGCGTACGATCAGTTCTTCTACCACTACGACGCGAGCCCCGTGCTGACGATCAACACCGAGCATCTGAATCCGCTCGAATCGGAAGCGGACTTCGCGCTCGTCGTCGAACAGATCGAAACGATGCGCGGCCGCAAGGCGAGCTTCGTAAAAGCGCAGTAACATTCGCGCGGCCGGCAACGCTCGATGCGGGCCGATCATTTTTGAGACGAGACACGCGATGACCTACCTGCAGGAAACGAGCCGGCCGAAGGTGACGGTGCCGAAGCTCCAGGCGATGCGCGAGGCCGGCGAGAAAATCGTGATGCTGACCGCCTACGACGCGAGCTTCGCGTCGCTTTCCGACCGTGCCGGCGTCGACGTTCTGCTGATCGGCGACTCGCTCGGCAATGTCTTGCAAGGTCACTCGACCACGCTGCCCGTCACGCTCGACGACATCGCCTACCACACCGCCTGCGTCGCGCGGGCGCAACCGCGCGCCCTCGTCGTCGCCGACCTGCCGTTCGGCACCTACGGCACGGCGACCCAAGCCTTCGAGAGCGCCGTCAAGGTCATGCGCGCGGGCGCGCAGATGGTCAAGATCGAGGGGGGCGAGTGGCTCGCCGAAACCGTCCGCTTTCTCGTCGAACGTTCGGTTCCCGTGTGCGCGCATATCGGGCTCACGCCGCAGTCGGTTCACGCGTTCGGCGGCTTCAAGGTGCAGGGCAGAAGCGAAGCCGGCGCGGCCCAGCTCGTGCGCGATTCGCGCGCCGTTCAGGACGCCGGCGCACAGCTCATCGTCCTCGAGGCGATTCCTTCGGCCGTCGCGGCCGGCGTCACGAACGAGCTGAGGATTCCGACGATCGGCATCGGTGCGGGAATCGGCTGCTCGGGGCAGGTGCTCGTCCTGCACGACATGTTAGGTATCTTCCCGGGCAAGCCGCCGCGCTTCGTGAAGAACTTCATGGAAGGCGCGCCGAACATTCAGGCGGCCGTGGAAGCCTACGTCAAAGCCGTGAGGGAAGGCTCGTTTCCGGGCCCCGAGCACGAGTTCTGAAAGAAGCCGAAACCGGCAGCCGCTCAGGGCTGGCTTACGCTGATCATTGGACCTTGAGCCTTATGCGGGGCCGCTGACCGCGGCCCCGGCCGGAAGAATCCGCGCCGCAAGCGCGCCGCGCAATGCATTGCAGACAAGCAGCACCTCGGCGCTGCGTACGTCCCCCAGCGTCAGCACGCGTTCACGCGCACCAAGCTGCGGGTCTTCGAGCAACAGTTGGCGCATGATGCCGGGCAGCAGCCCGCCCTCCAGCGGCGGCGTCCACCACTGGCCCTCGAGCTTAACGAACACGTTCGAGCGGCCGCCCTCCGTCAGCTCTCCGCGCTCGTTGACGAACAACGTGTCGAAGCCGCCTCGCGCTTCGGCCTCGTGCCAGCCGCGGTCGAATTCGGCTCGGTGCGTGGTCTTGTGGCGCAGCAGAAAATCATCCGAGCGCCTGGGCGCGAAACCATGCTCGGGGGCGAGCAGCACACCGACGAATGAAGCTTCATCCCGCAGCATTTTCACGGGTCCGAGCGGCGCCGTTGCGATCGCTACCGTTCCGTCCTTGCCGATCGCAAGCCTGAAGCGATGTTCCCCCGGTTCGGCCAATTGCTCGCACCGCTCGGCGATATGTCGACGCACCGAGCCTTCGTCGAACGCGAAATCGAGCTGCGCAGCGCTGCCCGCTAGGCGCGCCAAGTGCCGGTCCAGGTGGGCAACACCCGCTGTCCGCGTGGCCTTCATCGTCTCGAAGAGCTGAAAGCCCGGGTCGGCCCCCGTCAGAAACCTTGCCTTCAGGCGGCATTCGGCGTATTCGTCGGCGGCCACGCTATCGAGCACGATTCCTCCGCCGATCCCCATCGAGCCGCGCAGGGCCCCCGGGTGGTGGCCGCCGCGCACGTCGCCGTCGTC
Organism: Trinickia symbiotica; assembly: GCF_003028655.1. Lineage (GTDB taxonomy): Bacteria > Pseudomonadota > Gammaproteobacteria > Burkholderiales > Burkholderiaceae > Trinickia > Trinickia symbiotica_A. The sequence goes on along the minus strand of NZ_PYUC01000004.1, from coordinate 210,037 downwards.
CCGAGCAGGCGCTGCGTCCGGCGCCGCGAGCGTCAGCGTCCGAATCGCGACCGAGAGACAAAAGTCCCCGCACGGCTCGGACGTGCCCACGTCCACGCCGTCTCTTGTGGTCGCGCCGCTGCCGAAGTCCGGCGCGTCGTACCAGCCGATCGTGCCGGTGTAGAGGCCGCGCGGCGTCGTCTCGATCTCGTCGATGAGCTGCATCGTCCGGTGCTTCGGCGCCCCCGTGATCGAGCCGCATGGGAAGAGCGCACGCAGCACCTCGGCGAACGAAACGCCGGCGTTAAGCTCCGCCTCGATGGTCGACGTCATCGCCCAGATCGACGGGTAAGGCTCCACCGAAAACAATGCCGGCACGCGAACGGAACCCGTTCGCGCCACACGCGATAGGTCGTTGCGCAGCAGATCGACGATCATCAGGTTCTCTGCGCGATTCTTGACGTCGTTGTGCAGAAACGCTCTTGCTCGCGCATCGTCCTCGGGCGTGCGGCCGCGTGCCGTCGTGCCCTTCATCGGGCGCGTGCGCAGGCGCGCTCCCTTCTTTTCGACAAAAAGCTCTGGCGAGCATGAGAGAACCCATTCGCCTGCCGGCAGCGCGATCAGCGCACCGTAGTGCACGGGCTGACGGGCGCGCAGCCGTCGATAGAGCGCCACGGGAGAGCCGAATACGTCGAAGGCCAGCCGGTACGTGTAGTTGATCTCGTACGAGTCGCCGGCGACGAGTGCCGCATGAACGGCCGCGATCGCGGCGTCGTATTCTTCGCGCGTCACGCTCTCGACGACGTTGGCGGCGCCGGCCACCGACGGCTCGCTCGCGCCACCGTCCATCGCAACGAGCCATGCGTCGGTTTCGTCACGCGAAAGCCTCGCGCAGCGTTCGAACAACAAAAAACGCAGCGAGGCGGTGCCACGCTGCGTCGAATCGCCGACTTTCGCTGGATCGTTGAGATGGAGATCGCGGCCAAACTCGTAATCGCCGAGCACGACCGCATGCAGACCCGAGGCGGCGTCCGCCGCGGCCGCCGCGCAAACCGCATCGAGCCCGGCGGCATCGGTTGCGACGTGCTCGCGCACGAACCCCGTGTACAAGCGGCTCGAGCGGCGCGCGGCGCTTGCATCGCAATCGTCGAGCAGCGCAAAGACGTCGCTGCGCTCGTCACTCTTCATCGTCTTACCCGCACTCGCCGCTTCTTTGCGCTCGAGCTGAATGGGTCTCAGTCAAAAAAGCTCTTCACCCGGTCGAACCAGCTTTTGCTCTGGGGGCTGTGACGCGGCCCCCCCTCCACGAGCGATTTCTCGAATTGCTTGAGCAACTCGCGCTGCGGTTCCGTCAGTTTCACCGGTGTCTCGACTTGCACATGCACGTAGAGATCGCCGGGCACGCTCGAGCGCAGGCCCTTGATGCCCTTGCCACGCAGCCGGAAAGTCCGGCCCGATTGCGTGCCCTCCGGCACCGTGAACGTCGCGCGTCCCGCGAGCGTCGGCACCTCGATTTCACCGCCCAACGCCGCCGTCGTAAACGGAATCGGCATCTGACAATGCAGATCGTCGCCGTCGCGCTCGAAGACGGAATGCGGCTTGATGTGAATTTCGACGTAGAGGTCGCCCGGCGGCCCGCCGTTGACGCCCGGCTCGCCGTTGCCCGACGAGCGAATCCGCATGCCGTCGTCGATGCCGGCCGGGATCTTGACCTCGAGCGTCTTCGTCTCCTTCACCTTGCCGGCGCCGTGGCAATGCAGGCACGGATCGGGAATGTACGTGCCGCTGCCATGACACTTCGGGCAAGTCTGCTGAATGCTGAAGAACCCCTGCGACATGCGCACGGCCCCGGACCCGTGACAGGTCGGGCAAGTCTCCGGCTTCGTGCCGGGCTTCGCCCCCGAGCCGTGACAGACCTCGCAGGAGACCCAGCTCGGCACGCGGATCTGCGTTTCGCAGCCGTGCGCCGCCTGCTCGAGCGTGACTTCCATGCTGTAGCGCAGATCGGCGCCGCGATAGACCTGCGGGCCGGCGCGACGGCCGCCGCCGCCCGCCGTCTGGCCGAAGATGTCGCCAAAAATGTCGCCGAACGCGTCCGCAAACCCGCCGAAGCCCTGCGCGGCCGCGCCCGCCATGTTCGGGTCGACGCCGGCATGGCCGTATTGGTCGTACGCCGCGCGTTTTTGCGAGTCCGAGAGCATCTCGTAGGCCTCTTTGGCCTCCTTGAAGCTTTCCTCGGCCTTCTTGTTGTCCGGATTGCGGTCGGGGTGGTACTTCATCGCGAGCTTGCGATAAGCCTTCTTGATCTCTTCGTCGCTCGCGTTTTTCGCAACGCCCAGAACCTCGTAGTAATCCCTTTTCGCCATCGGTTCACCGCCGGCCGCGCAACGTGCGCGGCCGCTCCTTTCGCATGCTGTGGAGTCTTCCGACTCGTCCGGCATGCTCGCCCCGGCCGCGCTCGACGGCCGAAGCAAGCATCCCGCCCATAAAGCAAATGTGCCCGGAGAACCCGAAAGTCCGCCAGGCGTCTTGCCGGCCGGCCGCCCCTGCTAGCTGCGGGGTGCCGGCCGCCATTGCGATAGAGCGTTAAGCTCAGTCCTTCTTCACTTCCTTGAACTCCGCATCGACAACATCGTCTTCGGGCTTGCTCGCGCTTGCACCCGAGCTCGCGCCGCCGGACGAAGCGCCGCTCGCGGCGCCGGCCGCCGCGCTTTGCGCCTGCATGTCGGCGTACATCTTCTCGCCGAGCTTTTGCGAGGCCGTCGCGACGGCTTCGATCTTCGCCTCGATCTCGGCCTTTTCGCTCGCGTTGCTCTTCAAGACGTCCTCGAGCTCCTTCAGCGCAGACTCGATCTTCTCCTTCTCGCTCGAATCGACCTTGTCGCCGTACTCGGCGAGCGCCTTCTTCGTGCTGTGCACGAGCGCGTCGCCCTGGTTACGGGCGTCGGCCAGCTCACGCAGGCGATGATCCTCGGCCGCGTTCAGCTCGGCGTCCTTGACCATCTTTTCGATCTCGGCTTCGGAGAGACCCGAATTCGCCTTGATGACGATCTTGTTCTCCTTGCCCGTGCCCTTGTCCTTCGCGTGCACATGCAGGATGCCGTTCGCGTCGATATCGAAGGTCACCTCGATCTGCGGCACGCCGCGCGGCGCGGGCGGGATGCCCTCGAGATTGAACTCGCCCAGCAGCTTGTTGCCGGCCGCCATCTCGCGCTCGCCCTGGTACACCTTGATCGTCACGGCCGATTGGTTGTCGTCGGCCGTCGAGTACACCTGCGCATGCTTCGTCGGGATCGTGGTGTTCTTGTTGATCATCTTCGTCATCACGCCACCGAGCGTCTCGATGCCGAGCGACAGCGGCGTCACGTCCAGCAGCAGCACGTCCTTACGGTCGCCGGAGAGCACCTGCCCTTGGATCGCCGCGCCAACGGCCACGGCCTCGTCCGGGTTCACGTCGCGGCGCGGCTCCTTGCCGAAGAACTCCTTCACCGTTTCCTGGACCTTCGGCATACGCGTCATGCCGCCGACGAGGATCACGTCGTCGATGTCGCTCACCTTCACGCCGGCGTCCTTGATCGCGATCCGGCAAGGCTCGACCGTGCGCTGGATCAACTCCTCGACGAGCGCTTCGAGCTTGGCGCGCGTGAGCTTCAAGTTCAGGTGCTTCGGACCGGATGCATCCGCCGTGATGTACGGCAGGTTGATCTCCGTTTGCTGGCTCGACGAGAGCTCGATCTTCGCCTTCTCGGCCGCTTCCTTCAGGCGCTGCAGCGCGAGCACGTCCTTCGACAGGTCGACGCCCTGCTCCTTCTTGAACTCGCCGATGATGTAATCGATGATGCGCTGGTCGAAGTCTTCGCCGCCGAGGAACGTATCGCCGTTCGTCGAGAGCACTTCGAACTGCTTCTCGCCGTCGACGTCCGCGATTTCGATGATCGAAATGTCGAACGTGCCGCCGCCGAGGTCATAAACGGCGATCTTGCGGTCGCCCTTGTCGGCCTTGTCGAGACCGAACGCAAGCGCGGCCGCCGTCGGCTCGTTGATGATCCGCTTGACTTCGAGGCCCGCGATGCGGCCCGCGTCTTTCGTCGCCTGACGCTGGCTGTCATTGAAGTAGGCAGGCACCGTAATGACGGCTTCCGTGACCGGCTCGCCGAGATAGTCTTCGGCCGTCTTCTTCATCTTGCGCAGGACTTCGGCCGAAATCTGCGGCGGCGCGAGCTTCTTGCCGTGCACTTCGACCCAGGCGTCCCCGTTTTCGGCCTTGGTGATGGCGTACGGCATGAGGCCGATGTCCTTCTGCACTTCCTTTTCTTCGAACCGGCGACCGATCAGGCGCTTCACCGCGAACAGCGTGTTCTTCGGGTTCGTCACCGACTGACGCTTGGCCGGCGCACCGACGAGAATCTCGTTATCGTCCATGTAGGCGATGATCGAGGGCGTCGTGCGGGCGCCCTCCGAGTTCTCGATCACTTTGATCGAGTTGCCTTCCATCAGCGCCACGCACGAGTTCGTGGTGCCGAGGTCGATGCCGATGATTTTGCCCATTTTTCGAAATCTCCTGACTTTTGATCGCTTTCGGACGCCGCAGCCTCGCTGGCTCGACCGTCCGCTCAATTCAAACCTGCACACAACATAAGTGCGGCCGCATCGTTTTCAAGCCCCGGAGACCCTGAATACGATGCGGTCTTTCAATTTTTTCAATCGCCGCTGCGTCCCCCGCCCGCACTCGCCTGGCCAACGGCGGCCCGCGCCTTGGCACGCGCCGCCTCCACGGCCGCCTCGAACTGCGCGAGGCCGTGCCAGCCCGTTGCGCGCCCGAGCCGCTTGCCGCGGTGAAAGAAGAACCACGTCGGCACGCCGTGCAACGAGAACCGCTGCCCGAGCTCGCGATGCTCGTATACGTTGGCATGAAACCACTTCAGCCCGAGCGCGCGGATCGCCTCGGGCTGCGCCAGCATCGCCTTCTTCGCGACCTCGCAGTTGAAGCAGTCGACGCCCCAGAAGAACACGACAGCGAGCGCATCCCCGGCCGAAGCGAGCGACGCATCGAAGCTTGCGGCGTTCACCTCGTCCATCCCGAATACGGAAAACGCCGTAGCGTCGACCGGGTGGTCACTCATGTGCGATCCCTGGTGCGGTGTGGGGCCGGGGCGCCGCCGGCCTCACTTCTGTTGCGCGACCGTGACGAGCGCGGGCCGCAACACGCGGTCGGCAATCACGTAGCCCTTCTGCAACACGGAGACGACGGTATTGGGTTCCTGATCGGCCGGCACCATCGAAATGGCCTGGTGGCGATGCGGATCGAACTTCTGGCCGACAGGATTGACGGCCTCGACGCGGCCCTTCTCGAAGGCGCTCGAGAGCTGGCGCAGCGTCAACTCGACGCCCTCGCGAAACTTCGCGACGTCGCCCGACGAATCGGCGAGCGCCGCTTCCAGGCTGTCGATCACGGGCAGCAAATGCTCTGCGAAGGCTTCGATCGCGAACTTGCGCGCCTTCACGACGTCTTCGTGCGCACGCCGGCGCACGTTCTCGGTCTCGGCCTTCGCGCGAAGAAAGCTCTCGTTGAGCTCGGCGATCTTCGCCTGAGCCTCGGCCAGCGCCGCTTCGGGAGTCGGCTCGGGGGCAGGCTCGGCGGCGGCGGCCGCCACTTGCTCCGCGACGTTCTCGGCAATGGGCTGCGCGGTGTCGTCGCCGGCAGGCTTCGAGTTCTGGCTGGCCGGGTTGTCTTGCGTATTTTCCATGTCGCTGAATCGTCCAATAGTTGAAATCAAAGGGCGGCAAGCGCCTCCTCTCGCGTGCGTCGCGCTTGCCGCCACACATCGGCGGCAAATGGGGCTGACGACGAGGAATTCAAGGGCTCTTTGGCGCTTTTTTTGCCCAAAAAAAGTGCATCGAAACGAGCCGTAACAGGGATTACCGTGTCAAAACCGAAATCGCATTGAGCACCATTATGGTTTGCCCTAGACTGACCTTATGACTACCGTCGCATCGAGCGGTCCAGGTAGCCGACGCGCGGCGAGACTCGATCGCGGCGCGAGGTCCGTCGCTTTTCAACAGGGAGCCCCCGCGGGGAAGTACAGTGAAACTGACCTTTGCCATTGCGGTGGTCGCGCTGATACTCGTTGCGGGGACCACGACCATCTGCATGTCCGGTGCGGTGACGGACACAACCACCGAATACGGCGTCGTTCATGCCACGTTCGAGCAGCTGTTCAACCCCCACCACCTGAAAGTTTGTCGATGATGCGTCTGTCGCGCTTGGTCGGTCTGCCGTGCAGCGCGGCCGACGGCTCGCGGTAGGTTCTGCGCCGCTCGGCTTCCGCCTCCCGCTTCGCGCGGCTCGCGGAAGTCTCCTCGTAGAGCGTCTGCGCCACGGCGGCCGGGCCGCGCACCTCGCACACGCCCATTACGCGCACCTCCCATACCATGCGGTCGATGTCGATTTCGACAAGATCGCCGACGCGCACATCCTTCGCCGGCTTCACGGCCATCCCGCCGATGCGCACGCGGCCCTTGTCCACGGCATCGGCGGCGAGCGAGCGCGTCTTGAAGAAGCGCGCGGCCCAGAGCCACTTGTCGATGCGCAGGCGTGCGCCCGGTTCAGTCGAGATCTTGTAGTTCATCGGAGTGCCAGAAATTCGGATCGGCCGGCAATTGCAAGCCGCCGTATGGTCAAGTACGCACAAAAGCAATGATCTTGCCCGATCGGCCGGCGCGAGCGACCAGGCGCGACCCGGGACCCGTCCGGTTCGTGAGCGGCGGACTCACGCCGGCACGCTCGGCGATGCCGGCAGAGGCGACCGCGCGGGCCATCCCTGCAACTGTTGCGCGACGATTTCGGCGAGCGCGGCGATCCATGAGGACGATGCGTTGAGGCACGCGATGCGTTCGAATTGCCTGCCGCCCGCATGCAGGAATTCGTCGCGAACTTCGAGACCGATTTCTTCGATCGTCTCGAGACAATCCGACGTAAACCCGGGACAAAACACATCAACCCGCCGCACGCCGGCCGCGCCGAGCTCTCGCAGCGTCGGCGCGGTGTAGGGCTGCAGCCACTCCGCCTTGCCGAAGCGCGACTGAAAAGTGACAAGGCACTCGGTCGAACTCAGTGCGAGCTCGTTCGCGAGCAGCGCCGCCGTCAGCCGGCATTGCTCGTGATACGGATCGCCGAGGTCGAGCGTGCGCTTCGGCACGCCGTGAAAGCTCAATACGAGCTTGTCCCCGCCGGCAAAGTTCGGGCGGCCGCGCGCGGCCCAGTGCCGCCGCACCTCGTCGGCGAGCGCCCGAATATACGCCGGATGGTCGGCAAAGTGCCGGACCGTCCGGACTTCCAGCTGGTTGCGCATCCGCCTGAGGCCCGCGAACGCTGCGTCGAACGCCGTTGCCGTCGTCGATGCCGAGTATTGCGGATACATCGGCATCAGCAGCACGCGCTCGGCGCCGGCCAGCTTCAGCTGATTCAACATCGCGCCGATGCCTGGCGTTCCATAGCGCATCGCATAGTCGACGATGACCGGATACCCGTTTGAATGAAGCAGAGCCCGCAGCGCCTCCGTCTGCCTTTCGGTATAGACGCGCAGCGGCGAGCCTTCCGGCATCCAGATCGACGCATATTTCTTGGCGACCTTCGCCGCGCGCAACGGCGCGATCAGCCCGCGCAGCAGCGGCTGCCACACGAGCGCCGGAATTTCGACGACGCGCGGATCGGTCAGAAATTCGACGAGATAGCGACGCACCGCGCGCGCCGTCGGCGCATCAGGCGTGCCGAGATTCATCAGCAAGACGGCGACTCGGTGTGACGCGGCAGGCTGCGACGGCAGCTCGAGATCGAAACGCATGGGCAATCGACAGGGCCGGGTGAGAGACCGTATCCGTATGAGCCGGCCTCGGTGAAGTCAACCGATTATAGCGAGGCCGGCGGCCATGGCGACTCGGCCATTCGGCCAATGGCGTAAAGGCCGCGCGCGAAGGATCATGCAAGGGGCGGCGTCGGCGTTCGCGAACGGAGCTTGCGGCGGGCGCGCGGAATTGCGTTCACTGTTGGCTCAGGGCCGTCGACAGCAGCCGCGCGGTGATGTCGACGATTGGAATCACGCGGCTGTACGCCATGCGCGTCGGTCCGATCACACCGAGCGTGCCGACGATCTTGCCGTTGACTTCATAGGGCGCCGTCACCACGCTCATCTGTTCGATCGGCACCAGATTCGATTCACCGCCGATGAATATTTGCACGCCTTGCGCGTGGCTCGATACATCCAGCAATTGCAGGAGGCTCGTCTTTTGGTCGAATACATCGAAAAGCTTGCGCAGCCGCGCCATGTCGGACGACAGATCCGCCACCTCGAGCAGGTTGCGCTCGCCGGAAATCAGCACCGTCTCGCCCAGCTCGCTTTCGTCGGTGCTGGCGGTCACCGCTGCCTGCATGAGCGCGGTCATGTCTCCGCGCAACTGGTCGATTTCCTCGCGCAGGCGCCGGCGAACTTCATCGAACGAAAGTCCCGCGAAATGCGCATTGATGTAGTTCGATGCCTCGATGAGCTGCGACGGCGTGTAGTCACGCTGCGTGGCCATGATGCGGTTCTGCACATCGCCTTCGGGTGTGACGATGATGAGCAGGATGCGCTTGGCCGACAGGCGCATGAACTCGATCTGCTTGAAGATATGGCTGCGGCGCGGCGTCAGAATGACGCCCGCGAACTGCGAAAGGTTCGAAAGCACGCTCGCCGCGGCCGCGATGACTTTCTGCGGCTCCCCGGGCGTCAGCGTCCTTTCCACGACGCGCGTGACCGCCTCCTCGTCGGCAACCGACTCGACGGTCAGCATGGTATCGACGAAGAGACGATAGCCGCGCGGCGTCGGCACCCTGCCAGCGGAAGTGTGCGGGCTCGCTACGAGCCCGAGCTCCTCGAGGTCCGACATCACGTTGCGTATCGTCGCCGGGCTCAGTTCGAGCCCCGAATAGCGCGACAGCGTGCGCGAGCCGACCGGCTGACCTTCCGCGATATATCGCTCGATCAGGGTTTTCAGCAGAGTCTGAGCGCGTGGTTCTAGCATGACGCAAGATTTTAGACGAACGCCGATGGCCCCATGTCCGCCTCCGCGGACGTGCTGGCCGCCTCCCGCCCGGCGTGCCGCCGCGAGCGGCGCAGCGCAAGATCCGCGCCGGAAAGGCAGCCTGTCATCGGCACGACATCATTCTAGCGACAAATCAATCCGGAGGAACCTGCTCGGAACCCGCGCGCGTCGAGGCGAGGGCAATCGGGGCCCGCCCGGGTTCGCGAGGCGGTGCTTTTTCAACCCAGGGTCCGCTTACATACGAAACGCGTCCCGAGCAGCCGCTCCGGGCAACATGGCCAGCCTCCGTATGTAAACAGACCGTAGCTATGGTGTAATGCCGGCATGGAAATGGGTCACCAATTCAAGACGGTTGCGCTCGTCGGGCGCAGCAATACGCCCGGCATCGGCGAGCCGCTGATGGCGCTCGCCGGCTGCATCGCGAAACGCGGCTTCGAGGTCGTCTTCGAAGCCGATACCGCACGCGAGATCGGCGCGACCGGCTATCCCGCGCTCACGCCCGCCGAGATCGGGGCGCGCGCCGATGTCGCGGTCGTCCTCGGCGGGGATGGAACCATGCTCGGCATCGGGCGTCAGCTCGCGCCCTACCGGACGCCGCTCATCGGCATCAACCAGGGGCGGCTCGGCTTCATCACGGACATACCGGTCGCGGAGATGCAGCAACGCGTGCCGCAGATGCTCGCGGGCAGTTACGAGCGCGAGGAGCGCACGCTGCTCGAGGCGCGCATCGTGCGCGCCGACGAGCCGATCTATCACGCGCTGGCGTTCAACGACGTCGTCGTCAACCGCAGCGGCTTTTCGGGAATGGCCGAGCTGCGTGTGTTCGTCGACGGCCGGTTCATGTACGACCAACGCTCGGACGGCCTGATCGTCGCCACGCCGACGGGCTCGACGGCCTATGCGCTGTCCTCCCAGGGCCCGATCCTGCACCCGCAACTGCAGGGCCTGGTGCTCGTGCCCATTGCGCCGCATGCGCTCTCGAACCGCCCGATCGTGCTGCCGGACGACTGCAAGCTGCGCATCCAGATCATCGGCGGGCGCGACGTCAACGCGAACTTCGACATGCAATCGTTCACGGCGCTCGAACTCAACGACACGATCGAAGTGCGCCGCTCGCGCCATACCGTGCCGTTCCTGCATCCGGTCGGCTACAGCTACTTCGCGACGCTGCGCAAGAAGCTCCACTGGAACGAGCATCCGTCGAGCGCCGCCGAAGAAGATGAAGACGACGATGCCTCGCTCTGACTGCATCGCCAGATCGGTTTGCCCCGCTCCGTCCTTGGCGTCCGGCGCCCCTTTGGGACGCACGTGCGAATATCCGATGTCGGTCGCGAGGCAAGGTTTCACGAAACACTAGCCGGCCACGCATGGCCGCCCAACGAACCCGCAGTCAACACGCTCCCATGCTCCGCCACCTTTCGATACGCGACTTCGTCATCGTCGCCGCGCTCGACCTCGAATTCGACCGCGGCTTCACGGTCTTTTCGGGTGAAACCGGCGCCGGCAAGTCGATCTTGATCGACGCGCTTGCGCTCGCGCTCGGCGCGCGTGCCGATGTCGACGTCGTCCGCACGGGCGCAAGCCGAGCCGACATCACGGCTGAATTCTCGGCGAGCGCCGAGGTGTCGCGCTGGCTCGACGAGCAGGCGTTGGCGGGCGGCGAGCCCGACGGCGCCGAGGCCACGACGGTGCTCTTGCGCCGCGTAGTGGACGCGAACGGCCGCTCGCGCGCGTTCATCAACGGCACCGCCGCCACGCTTGCGCAACTGCGCGACGTCGGCGAAATGCTCGTCGATATCCATGGTCAGCACGCGCACCAGTTGCTGATGCGCCCTGAAGCGCAGCGCACGCTCTTCGATACTCACGCCGGTCTCACCGCGGCCGCCTCGAGCGTTGCACGAGCGCACCGCGCCTGGCGCGACGCTGCGCACGCGCTCGAACTCGCGAAGACGCGCGATCGTGAAATCCAGCTTGAGCGCGAACGGCTCGTCTGGCAGCTCGCCGAGCTCGACAAGCTCGCGCCGCAGCGCGGTGAATGGGAGGAAATCGGCGCGGAGCATCGCCGGCTCGCGCATTCGGCGAACCTGATCGAGGGTGTGCGCGGCGCCCTCGATGCGCTTTCCGAAGCGGATGACGCGATGCTCGGTCAGCTCGGCTCGATCGTCTCGAAGCTGCGCGATCTGGCCGAGATCGACCCGGCGCTCAACGACGCGCTCGCTGCGCTCGAGCCGGCTGAAATCCAGTTGCGTGAGGCGGCTTATTCGCTCACGCACTACGCGCAAAAGCTGGATCTCGACCCGGACCGCCTCGCCGAGGTCGAAGCGCGACTCGACGCGCTGCATTCGGTGGCCCGCAAGTTCCGTCTGCAGCCTGAAACGCTGCCGGACGAACATGAAGCGCGCCGCGCGCAGCTCGCCGCGCTCGACGCCGCGGCCGATCTCGACAAGCTCTCCGCCGCCGTCGAAGCCGCTCACGAGGCGTACCTGCGCGAGGCGAAGCAACTGTCGAAAGCGCGCGCGAAGGCGGCGAAAGCGCTGGGCGCCGCCGTGACCACGGGTATGCAGGAGTTGGCGATGGCGGGCGGCAGCTTCGAAGTCGCGCTCGTGCCGCTTGCGGAGGGTGGCGCGCATGGGCTCGAGCAAATCGAGTTCCGGGTCGCCGGCCATGCCGGCGTGCCGACTAAGCCGCTAGCGAAGGTTGCGTCCGGCGGCGAGCTCGCGCGGATCAGCCTGGCGCTGTCGGTGATCGCGAGCGCGGCGAGCCCGACGCCCACGCTGATCTTCGACGAAGTCGATACCGGTATCGGTGGCGGCGTCGCGGAAGTTGTCGGCCGCCTTTTGCATCAGCTCGGCCGCGACCGTCAGGTGCTCTGCGTCACGCACTTGCCGCAGGTCGCCGCGCGCGGCGATCATCACTTCCAGGTGGCGAAGGCAAGTACTGGCGACGGCGGCACGCTTTCGACCGTCACGGCGCTCAATCATGCGAGCCGCATCGAGGAAGTCGCGCGCATGCTGGGGGGCCTGGAAATCACGGCCACCACGCGGCGTCATGCGAAGGAAATGCTGGCGGCTTGAGCAGTTGACCCGCTCGCGTCACGATTTCTCGAGTGCCTCAATGCAACGTGCTTTGACGTCTCGCAACCGCGGCTCCGTTACGTTGCGTACTGCACGGAGCGCTTTGACTTTGTAGCCGGCGGGAACGGTCTCGATAAAAGGGATGCCGCATACGCGCGAAACTTCGAGGATGTGACCATCACCTTCGAGTGGGTCCACAACATTTAGGACGGCCTGCGGATTCTTCGGCAGCGCATATGCGAGTTCGATGCCTAGTCCTTCGGCATTACCTGCGTCGGCGCCCTCAGCAAGCTTGGGGGCGAGCGCAACCCACTCGGATCGGCCGGAGCCGATTTTGTCCATCAACCTATCGATGTCGTCCGCGCTGAGAGACGCCAGGAATGTTGCCGCGCCTTGTTGCTCGACCGCGGCGGATACTTGCGCAGGCGAGGTAATGGCGGAGCCGGCCCATGCTGAGCTACACATGACGGCGGCGGCGAATGCGCAGTATCTCATCATGCTTTGCTCGAAAAAGCCTCGGACTTCTGTCCGAGGACGAAAGGAGCGCCGCCGAAAGCGGCAATTCCCCAGTTAGCATCGGCGGCATGATCTTCCTCAACCGCTGCCGCGTGAAATCCGCCAATGGCTCGCTTGACCCGCGACGCCGCTCGGTGAACCCGTCGTGCGGTCCACTGCTCTGAACGTTATGCCGATATCCTGCCAGTTCCACTTGAACAATAACCAGTTCTCCACGCTTTCGTGCACCGGTGTTGGCGCGTTCACCGCTTTTTCGGGGAACGGCGAGGGACGCGACAATCCTGCCGCAGTCGATCAGCCGGATGTCGGTCCACTGCCGCCCGGCCGGTACTATATCGTCGACCGTGAGTCGGGCGGCCGGATGGGCAGTATCCGCGATTTCGTCCTTAAGCATTTCTACCGCACGGACCGGACCGCTTGGTTCGCGTTGTACCGCAACGACGACATTATTGACGACTGGACTAGCGTGAACGGCATCCGCCGCGGCAACTTCAGGCTTCACCCAGTTGGGCCGCGGCGGCTCAGCGATGGCTGCATCGCCCTTGTGAGTCCCAGCCAGTTCGAAATACTGCGCGATCGCCTCAAATCGGCTTCGACCATTTCGATTCCCGGAACTACAATGCGCGCCTATGGCACCGTGGACGTCCGATGAAACGCTTCAAATTTATCGCACCGAACTTGGCGGCCACCCTAGTCATTGCGCTAGGCGTTGCGCGCGTCCTCGGTTCTATCCCTTTTGCGCCTTGGGCGACGGAAGCGCTCGTCCGCTTCGCCGCATGGTTCGGCGCGTATGGCGACGAACAAGTGGAGGACGTCTACGCGATAGCCAGTTTGCTCGCCGCTTTGATACTGGCGGGAACTCTCGTCTGGACTACCAGCCGGCTGCTGAGGCGACGCCGCGGCTAATCGTCCATGTTCGGCGCATCGACGCGCCGGCACCGCAATCATCAAGGTTCCGGGCGTTGACGTCGACCGATTGTTCATCGCCGACTACTGCCCGATGTGGTCGATAGCACCTGACCCATTCCGGGCGGTCACATCTGTCGAAAGCGGCTACTCACGGTTGGGTTTCAACTACGAACATTCGCGCTTGCTGAGCCTCCTGACGTTCTGCCTTTATCGGCGCATACCTCTCCGAGTTGTAGAAGGCTAGCGCTTGCGCGAGAGTCGGAAACTCAAACACGCCAGCCATCGGCAGCGGCGCCTCATCCCCCTCCAGAACCTGCGCAACGGGGCCGAAATGTAGTATCCGTCCGCCCGCTTCTTCTAGGGCAACCTTAAAGCGTGGAGCGAGCCGCGCCTGCTTTGAGGAATCGATGACGCGCAAATTGACGTGTACGTATGCTGGCATTGTGCCTCCTCAAATGGCTCGATCGTAAAATAACAAGAGGCGTTATTTTAGGATCCACCGTTATCCTAAAATAGTGCTGACTTGTGTGTTCCGTCGGGTCCGTCCGAAAGTCCTTATTGGCACGTCGTATCGATGATTATCGAAACGGTCACAATGCCCGATGACACGAACAGTCAACGTCCGCTGGCTGCTACAGGGACGGCCGCTGAAGTATTTGGAGCGCACGCCGGCGAATTGCAGGATGTGGCCCGGCAAGCGCCTGTCGCCCTTGCCGAAAACGGCAGTTCATCATTAACCGCACGTCAACCAAACACGCGCCGCCAAAGCCCCAACACGGCCCCACGCTCCGCGCCAATGCTCTCCGGCGCCACGCGCGCAATCTCCATCCCGTCGAGCCTCAGTCGGTGCTGCAACTTTCGATAAGTGCGATAAGCACCGCCGACCGTCTCAGCCTCCTCGGCGCTCATCAACCCAAAATGCGAGACCTCTCGCAACAGCGCGATATTCCCGGTATTGAGCACGAGCTCCGGATGCCGCGCCGCATGGAGCAGCACCCAATATTGAACGACGAACTCGATATCGACCATCCCGCCGCGATCGTGCTTCAGATCGAACAACTCCGTGCGATTCGGATGGCCCGCGGCGACGCGCTCTCGCATCGCCACGATCTCCGCAGCAAGTGGCGCCGCCTCGCGCGGCGTCGTCAGCACCTGCTTGCGGATGGCCTCGAACTGCGCGCCGATCTCCGCGTCGCCCGCACAAAACCGTGCGCGCGTGAGTGCCTGATGCTCCCAGACCCAGGCCGCATTGGCCGCATCGCCCTCGCGCAACTGATAACGACGGAACGCATCGAGATCGGTGATGAGCAGCCCCGACTCCCCGTTCGGCCGCAACCGCAAGTCGACATCGAACAAAGTGCCGGCACCTGTTGATGTCGTGAGCCAAGTGATGAGGCGACGCGCGAAAGTCGCATAGATCTCGGCCGCCGCTTCATCCGGGTCGTCGTAAAGAAAGATGAGATCGAGATCCGACGCGTAGCCAAGCTCCTTGCCGCCAAGCTTCCCATACGCAATGATCGAAAAACGCGGCACATCGCGATGCCGCTTCGGCAGATGCCGCCAGACGGCCTCCATCGTCACATCGAGGACCGAATCGGCCAGCTCGGAGAGCCGGTCGCTCACCTGCTCGACCGTCAGCTTGCCGGCCAGATCGATGAGCAGAATGCGGAAGACCTCGGCCTGATGAGCATGGCGCAGCAAATCCATCTGGAGCTCGACGCCGTCCGCCGCGGCAAGCCGTGCGCGCAGCGACGCCCGGAACGCGCCCCAATCGAACGGGCTCGCGATCGCCTCGTCGTCGAGTAGTTCGTCGAGCAACTGCGGATGGCGCGTCAAGTACCCGGCCGCCCAGCGCGAGGCCGCGAGCACCCCTATTACGCGTTCGAGCGCTGCCGGATACTCGTCGAGCAATGCGAGGTAGGCGCTGCGCCGACTCACCGTTTCGAGCAGATCGAAAAGCCGCGTCAGCGTCGGCGCACGGGTCACCGCCGGCTCGAGCCTCGCCGCGGCGTCCAACGCCCGGCGCGCGATCGTATCGAAGCGCTCACGGCTACGCTCGGGGAGGCCGAGATAGCGTGTCGAACGGCGAACAGCGGTGAGTCGCGCGAGCACCTCCCCCGATTGGTCGCCGAAACCTTGCTCGGCCAGTCGGGCGGCAAGCGCTTCGCTAGCCGCATCGTCTTCCAGCGCGCTTTCCCAGACCCCGGCCGCCGCGCCTTCGTCGGGCGCATCACCGATACCCCGCGCCTTGTCCGCAAAAATTTGATCGAACTGCGTCTCGACGAACTCCCGATAGCCGTCGAGCTTCGCCACGAGCGCAGCGTAGTCGGCAAAGCCAAGCGAAGCAGCGAGCCGCGCGCGCTCGTCCTCGTCGACAGGCATCGCATGCGTTTGCCCGTCGTGCCGATACTGCAGGCGATGCTCGAGCATGCGCAAAAACGTATAGGCTTCACCGAGCCTCGCGCAGACGGCGGGCGTCACCAGTCCGCGCGTCGCGGCATAGCGCAGAACTTGCAGCGTCGGCCGAATGCGAAAGCCCGCATCCTGCCCGCCGCGAATAAGCTGGAAGACCTGCGCGCTGAACTCGATCTCGCGAATCCCGCCGCGGCCGAGCTTGATGTCGTCGGCCTTTTCGGGGCGCATCGAGGCTCGCCGCCGCGCCTCCTCGCCGATCTGCCGGTGCAGCGCGCGGATCGCACTTATCACGCCGAAATCGAGATAGCGGCGATAGACGAATGGCTTCACGAGCGCGTCGAGCTGCCGCGCGAGGCGTTTCGCGGCTTCACTCTCGTCCTCGGAAACGAGCCGCCCTTTTATCCAGGCGTAGCGCTCCCACTCACGCCCTTGCACATAGAAATACTCTTCGAGCATGCCGAGACTGCAGACGAGCGGCCCGGCGTCCCCATTCGGCCGCAGACGCATGTCGACGCGAAAGACATAGCCGTCGGCCGTTGGTTCGGCGAGCGCGCCGATGAGCCGCCGCCCGAGCCGGGTGAAGAATTCCTGCGTCGTAACTGGTGCGCGCGTACCGCCGGCCGTCTCTCCGTCGTCTTCGTAGACGAAGATAAGGTCGATGTCGGACGAGACATTGAGCTCGCGCCCGCCGAGCTTGCCCATGCCGACGACGCCGAGCACGAGTCGCTCGCCTTCCGGCCCGCGCGGCTCGCCGAAGAGCGCTTCGAGCTCGGCTGAAAGCACCTCGAGCGCCTTCCGGATCGATACCTCAGCCAAATCGGTCATGGCCCCCGTGACTTCGGCCACATCAGCCCGCCCGCGCAGATCGCGCTCCATGACAGTGCAAAACACATCAGTTCGCAAGCGGCGCAACACGCGGCGCAACAGCGCCTCGTCGAAGGGCGCGCCGCTGGCCTGAGCCTCGTTCACCAGCTCGCCGAAACGCGCCTCGATCCATTCTCGCGTGACAGGCGCCTCGGCCCATTCGGCCAAGCGCTCGGCCAACTCGAGGCGCGCCGCGATCGCGCGCGCGGCGTAGGTGGAATAGCTGGAACTCGACAAGGAGGGTACGGTCATGAGCGGTGTGGGTCGCGGGTTGCCGCGACGGATGGAAAGCTCCGGAAAGCTTGACGGCGCGCCGGCGGCAGACCCTCAGTCCGCATAGCCATGATCGCTGGCGCCCGCCCCTGTGATACATTCGACGTCCAAGACGCCAAACTACCACAGCCCGGCCGCTCCACCCCGTTCACGCCCCGTTCGCCGCAGCATGTCCGACAGCAAGGAATCCGCAGCAAGAACCGTTGCCGGACAGTCGCTTCACGATCATCGGCTTCTTCGCCGCGCGCTGAAAATCGCGCTCGCGTTCGCCATCACGCTTTACTTCGCGGCCGCGGCCGCCTTCCTCGGTCTGCGCTATCTGCTGTTGCCGTGCATCGACGACTTTCGCCCGCGCATCGAGCAAGCTGTGTCGGCAACCATCCATGCCGAGCTGCGCATCGAGAAGCTCGCGCCCCACTGGTCCGGTCTCGAACCCGGGGTGGATGTGACGGGCCTCACGATACGCGATCGCGACGGCAATCTCGCGCTATCGGTGCCGCATGCGACGGCGACGGTCTCGTGGCGCTCGCTCGCACGCGGCAAGCCCGCGCTCGCGAGCCTCGTCGTGGACGGGCCCGATGTGCTCGCGGCGCGCGCGGCCGACGGCTCGTTGACGATCGCGGGCGTCCAGGTGCCGACCACGCACAAAGGCAACGACACGACCTTCACGAACTGGCTGCTCTCGCAGGAGGCGATCGTGCTGCGCGGCGGCAAGCTGCGCTGGCGCGACGACGTCCGCAAGGCGCCCGAGCTCGCGCTGCACGACATTCGCGCGGCCATCGTCAATAAGGGCTTCGAGCACTACCTCGCTTTGCAGGCGCCGGCCGAAGGCACGGTTCTCAAGGGCCCGCTCGACTTCCGCGCGCGCTTTCGCCATCGGCCCCTCGGCGAGCGCGGCAGGCCGCAAAACTGGACCGGCGAAACCTATATTTCAACGGGCCCCGTCGACCTGCCGATGCTCGCGCGCTACGTCCAGACGCCGATCGCGCTCTACGCCGGGCGCATCGACAACGCGATATGGGCGGACTTCTCCGGCGGCCATATCCTTGCGGCGTCGGGCACGCTGCAAGGCTATGACATCGCGCTGCGCGTGCGCCCCACCCACCCGCAACTCCATGTGCCCGTCGCGCAGTTCAGCTGGGCCGCCGAAATCGAGCCGCAGCGCGACTATCGCCTGCGCCTCTCGAATCTGCACGCCGAGCTCGGCCAGCCGCCGCTCGCCGACGGCACGCCCGTCACCCGGACGCTGTCCTTTTCGACGCTCGTGGGCCGTTATCGCCCGGCGAGTGTCGAGCACGGGCAACTGATGAGCGTCACGGGCGATCGCGTCGATCTCGGCGTGCTCGCAGAGTTCAGTCGGGCGCTCCCGGTGCCCGAACGCTTCCTCGACGAGCTCGTGCGTTTCGATCCGCGCGGGATGATCGCGAAATACACGTTCGAGGCCGAGCGAGCTCGGCCCGAGAATGCGCTCGCGGCGAGCGAGCAGCGCGTCACGGGCACGGCGCCGATCGTCCGCTACCGTGTGAAGGGCGACCTCGAAGGCATCAGCCTCGCCGCGCAGGAGCCGCCCCCGGGACTCTCGCCCGCCGGCCATCCGCGCGTAGGCTTGCCGGGCTTCGAAAACATTTGGGGAACGATCGACGCCGACGAAACGCATGGCGACGTATCGATCGATACGGTCAACGCGACGCTGACGGTGCCCGGGGAGTTCGACGACCCTCGCCTCGCATTCGACCGTCTGCGTGGACGCGGGCAGTGGACCGTGACGCCGGCCCCCGGCGAGCCCCACAAGGCGTTTGCGGTGACCGTGCCTGAGCTCAGCTTCGAGAACGCCGATACGGCCGGTACGGTCGTCGCGAACTATACGAACCCGGGGCACGGGCGCGGTGCGCTCGACTTGACGGCGAACATCGCGCGCGCGAAGGTCCCCGCCATCCCGCGCTACCTGCCGACGAGCGTCGGCGAGCACACGCGCCATTATCTCGGCCACGGTCTGCAGGACGGCATCGCGCGCAACGCAACGATCGAAATCCATGGCGGCCTCGACAAGTTTCCCTATTCGAGAGATCCGCACGCGGGCATCTTTCGCATCGTCGCACCGTTCTCGGGCGGCAAATTCGATCCCTCGCCCTATCCGCCGAAAAAGCTCCGGAACGGCGAGCCCGACGTCTGGCCGGCGCTCGAGGGCATCAACGGCGTCTTTACGCTCAGCGAGAACCTGCTGCGCTTCGATATCGACAAAGGCCACTACAAGCGCATAGCGCTGGAACGCGTCAACGGCCGAATCGCCGATCTCGGCAATCACGGGTCGAGCCTCGTCATCGACGGCAGAGCTCGGGGACCGCTCGCCGATCTGCTCGACTATTTGAATAACAGCGCCGCCGGCAACTCGACGGATCACGTGGGCGACACGCTCAGCGCTAGCGGGCCGGCGACCCTCGATCTCCAATTGACGGTGCCGCGCACACAGATGCCGCACGTGAGCGTGGCCGGCACCGTCGGGCTGCACGGCAACACACTGGCCCGTCCGCAATGGCCGCCGCTCGAGAAGCTCACGGGCGGCGTGCGATTCACGGAGCACACGCTCTCGCTCGAACGGATCGCCGGTCGCTGGCTCGGCGGCGAGTTCAAGGCCGACGGCGGGCTCGCGGCCAACGGCAGCTATGGCTTCGGCATTTCGGGACAAATCGCGGCGGACAGCGCGCGCGACTTCGACCGGAACGGAACGGCCGGCAAGCTGCTGGACCGTGTGCACGGTGCCGCGCCCTATGCGCTCGAGATCCGTGGCAGAAAAGGCGCCTTGCCCGAGGTCTCCGCGCATTCCGACCTCACCGGCCTCGCGCTCGATCTGCCCGCCCCGCTTGGCAAGCCGGTGGGCACGCCGATGCCATTCTCGTTCTCGGTGAAGCCCGAGCCGGCCCTCGCGCAAGATAACGGTTCGCCGCTCACGCGCGCGGACCTTGCACTGGGTCCCGTGACGGCTTCGTATCTGGTGCGTCACGGCGCGGTGCATCCCGATGCACTGGGCGCGCTCTCGGTCGTGCGAGGAGCGATCGGCATCGGCGAGCCCGCGCGGCTGCCGACCGAAGGGGTGAGCGCGGCGGCCGATTTGCAGTCGTTCGACGCCGACGCCTGGCGTACGCTCGTGACCGAGCTGCGCCAGTCGCGGGATACGGCCGGACCTCGAGAGGCCCGCCCCAACCCGGTGGATGGCAACGATTCGAGGGGCCACTCGGGCAGCGCGTCGAACAACGCATCGAGCAGCCAGTTCGCCCCGAGTCACTTCGACCTGCGGTTCGGTACGCTCAAGCTGCTCGAGCGCGAATGGGCGAACGTCCACATCGACGCGGAAGAATCGGGGCGCGACTGGCAAGCGCGAATTGCATCCGATCAGCTCACGGGCGATCTGAACTGGCGGCCCGGCGCAACGAGCAACGACGGCGGTCAACTGAAGGCCCATTTCGCCAAGGCGGAAATTCCGGTCGCCGTCGGGCACGCGCTCGTCGGTCAACTGTCGACGCCTTCGGCTCGGCATATGCCGGCCATCGATCTGACGATCGACGACTTCGTCGTGCGAGGGCACAAGCTCGGGCAGCTCGCCCTCGCGGCACACAATCTCGACGAAGACGGCGTGCCGGTCTGGCAAGTCGACAAGTTCGACATCACGAGCCCTGCCGCACACCTCGCCGCGACCGCCAACTGGCGCACGGCGCCGCGTCTCGGCGCGAACGTCGCTGCGGATACGCCGCGCCGCACGGCCATCGATTTCAAGCTCGACATTGCCGACGCGGGCGCCCTGCTCGATCAATTGGGCCTTCCGCGCACAGTGAAGGCCGGCAAGGGCTCGCTCACGGGCAGGATCGGCTGGCGCGGCGAGCCGACGGCCATCGATTACCCGACGCTTTGGGGCCACATGAGCGTCGACCTCCAGCATGGACAGATTCTCAAGGTCGATCCCGGCGTCGCGAAGCTGCTCGGCGTATTGAGCCTGCAAAGCCTTCAGCGCGTGATCACGTTGAACTTCCGCGACGTGATCGGCGAAGGGCTGCCGTTCCACAGCGTGACGGGCACGGGCCGCATCACCGACGGCATTGCGCGAACCGACGACTTCCGGATCGTCACCGCGCCGGCGCGCGCCGACCTCTCGGGCTCCGTCAATCTCGCCGCGGAGACGCAGAATCTGCACGTCGCGGTCACACCCACGCTCAATGCCGGCTCGGCCGTCATTGCTGCGACGGTCGTGAATCCGCTGCTGGGCCTGGGCGCGCTGGTGGCCAACCTGGCGCTCTCGCAGTCGATCGCCCACGCGTTCGCGACGCAGTACGCAATAACGGGGTCATGGTCGCATCCGCGCGTCGAGCGGGTCACCGGCGATCAGGGTAAGATGGTTGCTCCGGCCGAAGCAACCGGCAACACCGGCAACTGACGGAACTGACGGGTTACGTTGATCTCCATGAGCGATCTTTCGACTACACCGACGCGCTCCGCGCCGTTTCGCGTCGCCGCGCTGCAAATGGTGAGCACGCCCGAGCGCGAGCGCAATCTCGAGCATGCCGCGCGGCTCATCGCCGAGGCGGCGAGCGACGGCGCGCAGCTCGTGCTGCTGCCCGAGTACTTCTGCTTCATGGGCTTCAAGGAGGCGGACAAGCTCACGATGCGGGAAACCTACGGCGACGGCCCGATTCAGCGCTTTCTGGCCGACGCGGCGCGCCGCCACGGCCTCTGGGTCATCGGCGGGACACTGCCGCTCGCCGTCAGCGAGCCGTCCGCGGACCGCGAGCGCGTGCTCAACACGTCGCTCGTGTTCGATCCGCAAGGCAGGGAAGCGGCGCGCTACGACAAGATCCACCTTTTCAACTTCGAAAAGGGCGACGAGTCGTTCGACGAAGCGCGCACGATCCGGCCCGGCGGCGAGGTCCGCACCTTCGAGGCGCCGTTTGGCCGAGTGGGGCTGTCGGTCTGCTACGATTTGCGCTTTCCCGAGCTCTATCGGCGTATGGGCGATGTCGCCATGATCGTCGTGCCCTCGGCGTTCACGTACACGACGGGGCGCGCGCACTGGGAGATGCTGTTGCGCGCCCGCGCCGTCGAGAACCAGTGCTACGTGCTCGCCGCCGCGCAGGGCGGCACGCACGAGAACGGCCGGCGCACATGGGGGCATAGCATGCTCATCGACCCGTGGGGCGAGATCGTGGCCGAGCGCGCGGACGAGGGCCCGGGCGTCGTGGCCGGCGATATCGAGCGCCGGCGCATCGAAGAAGTCAGGCGCAGCCTCCCCGCCTGGCGGCACCGCGTGCTCGCATAGCCGCTTTTTCAATCACCGCATTCCGTTCGTTTCGATCTATTCGCATGAACATCATCGAACCCGGCATTCGCAATCTCGCCACGGCGAAAGACGCGCTGCTCACCCCCTATGGCCTCGACGAGGCGCTGCTCACGCGCACGCTCGCCGATATCTTCACGCACCGCGTCGACTACGCGGACCTCTACTTCCAGGCGACGCGCAGCGAAGCGTGGAGCCTCGAAGAGGGAATCGTGAAATCGGGCAGCTTCAGCATCGATCAGGGCGTCGGCGTGCGCGCCGTCTCCGGCGATCGCACGGCCTTCGCCTATTCGGACGACCTCTCGCCCGAGGCGCTGCGTCAAGCGGCCGAGGCGACGCGCTCGATCGCCAAGGCGGGCGGCGGCAAGCAGAAAATCCAGGCGGCAAGCGCGCTCAGGGGCGTCGCGGGCCGCGATCTCTATCTGGCCGCCGACCCGCTCGCCTCGCTCGACGCGACGGCGAAGGTGAAGCTGCTGGAGCGCGTCGAGCAGATGGCGCGCGGCGCCGATCCGCGCATTACGCAAGTGATGGCGGGCCTCGCGGGCGAATACGACGTCGTGCTCGTCGCGCGCAGCGATGGCGCGCTCGCGGCCGACGTGCGGCCGCTCGTGCGCGTGTCGGTGACGGTCATCGCCGAGCAGAACGGCCGGCGCGAGATCGGCACGGGCGGCGGCGGCGGCCGATTCGACTATGGCTATTTCACCGACGAAGTGCTCAAGCGCTACGTCGACGACGCCGTGAAAGCCGCGCTCGTCAATCTCGACGCACGGCCTGCTCCGGCGGGCACGATGACGGTCGTGCTCGGGCCCGGCTGGCCTGGCGTGCTGTTGCACGAGGCGATCGGTCACGGGCTCGAGGGAGACTTCAATCGCAAAGGCTCGTCGGCGTTCGCGGGACGCATCGGCGAGCGTGTGGCGGCGAAGGGCGTCACTGTCGTCGACGACGGCACGCTGCCGAACCGGCGCGGGTCGCTCAATATCGACGACGAAGGCAACCCCACGCAATGCACGACGCTGATCGAAGACGGCGTGCTGAAGGGCTACATTCAGGATTCGCTGAACGCCCGGCTCATGAAGATGCCGGTGACGGGCAATGCGCGCCGCGAGTCGTACGCGGCGCTGCCGATGCCGCGCATGACGAACACCTACATGCTGAACGGCGACAAAGACCCCGCCGAGATCATCGCTTCCGTGAAGAACGGCCTTTATGCCGTGAACTTCGGCGGCGGCCAGGTCGACATCACCAACGGCAAATTCGTCTTCTCGGCCTCCGAGGCCTACATGATCGAGAACGGCAGGATCGCGTACCCCGTCAAGGGTGCGACATTGATCGGCAGTGGCCCCGAATCGCTCAAATACGTGACGATGATCGGCAACGACATGTCGCTCGATACGGGCGTCGGTGTCTGCGGCAAGGAAGGTCAGAGCGTGCCGGTCGGCGTCGGTCAGCCGACACTGCGCATCGAGAAGATGACGGTCGGCGGAACGGTTTGATCGATCGGGTCCGGCTGGCCGGCGTTCCAGGCCGGCCACCGATGCAACCGTCTCTGCCCGTCGTTGCCGGAAAAAGCCCTCCCGTGCCTGCCGATCATGCCCGTTTTGCGGCTTTTTCCGGCACGCGACTTGCCAGCCGCGCGCAACCGGGGTATAAAGCGTAAGCACCTTTTTTGAGACGTCCCACCCGAGCCATGTTCACGAAGTTTTATTTTTACTTCTTTTGGCATCTCAGTCCGCTGGCGGATCGAGAGGGGTGTTAGCGCTCAAAGCGAACCCGAATTCCCGAGAGAAACCGCCGGCAAAGCCCGGCGGTTTTTTTTCGTGCCGCCGCCGCGCGCGAACTCGGCACCCTACCGACAGGAGAAACGCAGCATGCCCCCGCACAACACTGACGACGTCCGGATCCGCGAGCTCAAGGAGCTGACTCCGCCCGCGCATTTGATCCGCGAATTTCCGTGCACGGAGCCGACCTCCGATCTCATCTTCAGCACACGCCAGTCGCTGCATCGGATCCTGCACGGGATGGACGACCGGCTCATCGTCATCATCGGACCGTGCTCGATTCACGATCCCAAGGCGGCGCTCGAATACGCGGGCCGGCTCGCGGAGCAACGCCAGCGCTTCGCCGGCGAGCTCGAGATCGTCATGCGCGTCTACTTCGAAAAGCCGAGGACGACGGTCGGGTGGAAGGGTCTCATCAACGATCCCCATCTCGACAACAGCTTCAAGATCAACGAGGGGCTACGAACCGCGCGCGAGCTGCTCGTCGGCATCAATGAGCTCGGCTTGCCGGCCGGCACCGAGTTCCTCGACATGATCAGCCCGCAGTACATCGCCGATCTCGTCGCCTGGGGCGCCATCGGCGCGCGCACGACCGAGTCGCAGGTCCACCGCGAGCTTGCGTCGGGGCTGTCGTGCCCGGTCGGGTTCAAAAACGGCACGGACGGCAATGTGAAGATCGCCGTCGATGCGATCAAGGCCGCCTCGCAACCTCACCACTTTCTCTCGGTAACGAAAGGCGGGCACTCGGCGATCGTATCGACAGCCGGTAACGAGGATTGCCACGTGATCCTGCGCGGGGGCGTGAAGCCGAACTACGACGCCGAAAGCGTCGACGCCGCCTGTTCCGCGATCGGCAAGGCCGGTCTGGCGGCGCGGCTCATGATCGACGCGAGCCACGCGAACAGCTCGAAGAAGCACGAAAACCAGATTCCCGTTTGCGCCGAGATCGGCCGGCAAGTGGCAGGCGGCGACGAGCGCATCATCGGCGTGATGGTCGAGTCGCACCTTGTCGAGGGACGGCAGGATCTGCTGGAAGGCTGCCCGCTCAACTACGGCCAGAGCATCACCGACGCGTGCATCGGCTGGGACGAGAGCGTCGGCGTGCTGGAGCGGCTGGCCGATAACGTGAAAGCACGGCGTGTCGTGCGCGGCAGCGGGAACTGACCGGTCCCGCCGCGCTTATCGCCGGATCAGACCGCGCCCGAACCGAACACTTCCGTGTGGATGCGCGCCGCATCCACACCTAGCGCGACCAATGCGTCGCGCTGGAACTGCATGAACGGAATCGGCCCGCACAGGTAGTAATCGGCATCGGGGAGCAGCGCCTGCTCCGCAATGCGCGCGAAGTCGATTCGACCGGTGAAGTCGTAGTCGACGCCGGGGCGATCGGCATCCGTCACCTCCTCATAGAAGACGGCGCGCGTCACGTTCGCATGCTTCGCCACCGTATCGGCGAGCCACGTCTTGAACGCATGCACGCGGCCGTTGCGGCAAGCGTGGACGAACGCCACGCGGCGAGTACTGCCTTCGGCCACGAGGGAAGACAGCATCGACATCATCGGCGTAATGCCCACGCCGCCCGAAACGAGCACGACGGGCGTCGTCTTCGTGCGATCGAGGCAGAAGTCGCCCATCGGCGCCGTCACTTCGACGATCGAGCCTTCTTCCACGCCCTCGTGCAGCAGCGTCGAGAGCCGCCCCGGCGGCACGTCCTCTTTGCCCTGCGGCGCGCCGTGGCGCTTCACCGAAATGCGCAGCCATTTGCCGTGCGGCGCGTCCGACAAGCTGTATTGACGCGGCTGGTCGACGCCGAGTTCGCCGACATAGCGCTTGACCGTGACGAACTGCCCCGGCTCGAAACCGCATGCCTCGGCGCCGTCGGCCGGCGTCAGGTAGAACGAGGTGATTTCATCGCTCTCCACCACTTTGCGCGAGACGATGAACGGCCGATACCCGCTCCATGCCGCGCCCTGATAGAGCTTCGACTCGACGCCGATCATGATCTGGGCGAGTTGCGCATAGGCGGCGCGCCAAGCCTCGAGCGTCGCCTCATCGACAGCTTCGCCAAGCACTTCGACCACGGATGCCAGGAGGTTCTCGCCGACGATCGGATAGTGCTCCGGGCGGATATTCAAGCTCGCGTGCTTGTTCGCGATGCGGCCGACCGCCGTCCCGAGCGCGGCGAGATTGTCGATGTTCGCCGCGTAGGCGTAGACCGCATGCGCCAGCGTCTCGGCCTGGCTGCCGCTCGCCTGATGGGTCTGGTTGAAGAGGTTGCGCAGCTCCGGGCGGTTGGCGAACATGCGCCGGTAGAAGTGCTTCGTGATCGTGGCGCCGTGCTCGGCGAAAACAGGCGCGGTCGCCTTGACGCGCGCGATCTGGTCTGCGGTGAGAGGGGAACTCATTCGGCTGCTCCTCGTTAAAGATGCGCACAATTTACATCTTTATCAGCAAATCTTAATACGACAATTTGTCGCAGCGCATCATTCTTCGCGGGCGAAGACAGCCTGGCGGGCGGCTAGCCGGCGTTGCGCCCGCGCTGCCAGAGCACGTCGGCGCCGCCGCCCGCGCGATTCAAGACGCGGGCGAGGACGAACAGAAGATCCGACAGGCGATTGACGTACCGACGCGGCGCCGCTTCGAGCGGCTGCGTTTTGCCGAGCGCGACGATCGAACGCTCGGCACGGCGGCAGACGGTGCGGCACACATGGGCGAGCGCGGCCGGGCGCGCGCCGCCCGGCAGAATGAATTCCTGGAGCGGCGGCAGATCGGCGTTGTAATCGGCGAGCCAGTCGTCGATGCGCGCGAGGTGGGCGTCTCCGATCATCGTGTGACCGGGAATGCAAAGTTCGCCGCCCAGGTCGAACAGATCGTGCTGGATGACAGTCAGCGCCTCGCGAACGTCGTCGGGCAACGTTTCGCAGAGCAGGAGGCCGATCTGTGAATTGAGCTCGTCGACATCGCCGATGGCCGCGATCCGCGCATCGTCCTTTGGCACGCGGCTGCCGTCGCCGAGGCCCGTCGTGCCGTCGTCACCGGTGCGCGTTGCGATCTTGCTCAAGCGGTGGCCCATGATCTGCTCCTCGTTGTTAAATCGACCAAGCCGTGCCTTTCTGAAAACCCACCACTGGTCATGCGCGAGCGCGCCGTGGCAGCGGAAAACAGTTTGATTATAAAAGCGCCGCGGAAGCCAATCGGCGGCCCGTTGCATGTCGCGTCGCAGCCAGCACCGACGCACGCGCCGCTTCGCGTTGTCTCCGCCCCGATCGGCGTAGAATGAAATGGTCATTCCATTAGCCTGACGATCACGCTTGATCGGTATGCAACCACAACGAGCGCGCCTGTGCCGTCGTCCCTCGGCATGGCCGCGCCAGGAGACATTCGTGAACCATCCCGTGCCGCCAGCCGCCGTCAACCCGCGCCGTCCGTTTCCGGCCGATCTCGCCACCGCGCTCAAAACCGCCTTCGGCGAACGCGTGTCGATGTCGGAAGCCGTGCGCGCGCATCATGGGCGCGACGAGTCGCCGTTCGACCCGGTACCGCCCGACGCCGTCGTCTTCGCCCAAAGCACCGACGATGTGCGCACGGCCGTCGAGCTCTGCGGGCGCTACGGGGTGCCCATCATCCCCTTTGGCAACGGCTCGTCGCTCGAAGGCCACCTGCTCGCGGTGGAAGGCGGCGTCTCGATCGACCTCTCGGGAATGAACCGGGTGCTCTCGATCAACGCCGAAGATTTGACGGCCACCGTCGAGGCCGGCGTTTCGCGCAAGGCGCTCAATGAGGCGCTGCGCGACACCGGCCTTTTCTTCCCGATCGATCCGGGTGCCGATGCGAGCATCGGCGGCATGTCGGCGACGCGAGCCTCGGGCACCAACGCCGTGCGCTACGGCACGATGCGCGAAAACGTGCTCGGCCTCACCGTCGTCCTGGCCGACGGCCGTATCGTCAAGACCGGAACGCGCGCGCGCAAATCGTCGGCCGGCTACGATCTGACTCGGCTTTTCGTCGGATCGGAAGGCACGCTCGGCGTCATCACGGAAATCACCGTGCGACTCTATCCGCTACCGGAGGCGGTCTCGGCCGCCGTCTGCGCATTCCCGACGATGGGCGATGCCGTACGCACCGTGATCGAGACGATTCAGCTCGGGGTGCCTGTCGCGCGCGTCGAGTTCGTCGATGCCCTCGCGATTCGCGCCATCAATCGTCATTCGAACATGACGCTGACCGAATCGCCGACGCTCTTTTTCGAGTTTCACGGCACGGACGCGAGCGTCGCGGAGCAGGCCGAGCGCGTCCAGGAAATCGCGGCCGACCATGCCGGCAGCGGGTTCGCCTGGGCGACGCGCCCCGAGGAGCGCAGCCGGCTTTGGAACGCGCGGCACAACGCTTACTTCGCGATGCTGCAGCTCAAGCCCGGCAGCCGCGCGCTCTCGACGGACGTCTGCGTGCCGATTTCGCGGCTGGCCGAGTGTGTCGTCGAAACCGAGGAAGATCTGCGCGGGTCTCCACTGCCCTGCCCGATCGTCGGCCATGTCGGCGACGGCAATTTCCATATCTGCATGCTGATCGACCCGGCCAAGCCCGCGGAGCTCGCCGAAGCCGAGCGCCTGAACCGGCGCGTGGTCGAGCGGGCCCTGCGCATGGACGGCACCTGCACCGGTGAGCATGGCGTTGGGTTGCACAAGATGGGCTTCCTGCTCGACGAGCATGGCGCCGACGCGATAGGCGTGATGCGTGCGGTCAAGCATGCACTCGATCCGCGCAACCTGATGAACCCGGGCAAAATCTTTTCCTACGACGCATAAACAGCGCAGCGCGCATAAACGGTACGCGAGGAGACGACAATGAACGGCCCGCATGCTCACTCACGCCCGTTGCCCTCCGATACTCGGAAGGCCCCGCACTTGGGCCATCGTTCGGGCGATCCTGCGCCGAACGAGGTTCCCTCCCGAGTCGATACGGATCCGCGGCCGGAAGTCGCGGGCGCACCGCGAGGGGCTAATGGAGGGGCATCGATCACGCGCCCCGCCGGGGACGACGACGAGGCGGTGCGAGCCAAAATGCGCGCCGACCGTCAGCGCGAAGTCGTTCAGGCGCTGATGGCGACGTTGCCCGCTCACTGTCTGCTTTATCGCGACGAAGATACGGCGCCCTACGAATGCGATGGCCTTTCGGTCTATCGCGAACTGCCGCTTGCCGTCGCGCTGCCTGAGACCGAATCGCAAGTGCAGCGCATCGTGCAGATTTGTGGACGCCTCGGCGTGCCCGTCGTTCCGCGCGGCGCGGGCACCGGACTGTCGGGCGGCGCCACGCCGATCGCACAAGGCATTGTCGTCTCCCTGTCTCGATTCACGAAGATTCTCGACATCGATCCCTACGGGCGCACCGCGACGGTTCAGCCGGGCGTGCGCAACCTGGCCGTCTCGGAGGCCGCCGCACCGTACGGGCTTTATTACGCGCCGGACCCGTCCTCGCAAATCGCCTGCACCATCGGCGGCAATGTCTCCGAGAATTCAGGCGGCGTGCACTGCCTCAAATATGGGCTCACCGTGCACAACGTGCTGCGCGTGCGCGCGGTGACGATGGACGGCGAGATCGTCGAGTTCGGCTCGCTCGCGCCTGACGCGCCGGGCCTCGATCTGCTCGCGGTGATGATCGGCAGCGAGGGGATGTTCGCGATCGTCACGGAAGTGACATTGAAGCTGATCCCGAAGCCGACGACAGCCCAAGTCGTCATGGCGAGCTTCGACGATGTCGTCAAGGGCGGCGATGCGGTCGCCGCCATCATCGCTGCGGGCATCATTCCGGCCGGGCTCGAGATGATGGACAAGCCCGCGACGCGCGCCGTCGAATCGTTCGTCGGTGCCGGCTACGATCTCGACGCGGCCGCGATCCTCCTTTGCGAATCGGACGGCACGCCCGAGGAAGTGGCGGAAGAGATCGTGCGCATCACGGCGGTGCTGCGCGAGCACGGCGCGACACGGCTGCAGATCTCGCGCACGGACGCCGAGCGGCTCAAGTTCTGGTCCGGGCGCAAGAACGCTTTCCCCGCCGCGGGCCGGCTCGCGCCCGACTATTACTGCATGGACGGCACGGTGCCACGCCGCAGCATCGGGCCGCTGCTCGCCAGCATCGAGGAGATGGAGGCGACCTACGGACTCGCCTGCATCAACGTCTTCCATGCGGGCGACGGCAACATGCATCCGCTCGTCCTCTTCGACGGCAACGATCCGGACCAGCTCCATCGCGCCGAAGCGTTCGGCGCGGCGATCCTCGAATGCTGCGTCGAGCTGGGTGGAACGGTGACGGGCGAGCACGGCGTCGGTATCGAGAAGCTCAATTCGATGTGCGTCCAGTTCTCGCTGGCCGAGCGGGAGGCATTTTTTGCGGTCAAGCGCGCGTTCGATCCGGCCGAGCTGCTCAATCCGACCAAAGGCATCCCGACGCGAGCGCGCTGCGCGGAGTACGGCAAGATGCACGTACGCGGGGGGCTGCTGCCGCACCCGGAGTTGCCACGCTTTTAACAACGAGGACTAACCCGGAGCGGGTGAACCGCGAGTTGCTCCGCCGCGATGCGTCGGTACAATGGGCTCCCTGAGAAAGTGCCCCTGGGGCACGAATCAGCAAGACTCGAACAAAAAGCCGACGACCGGATGAACGAGACGACAAAGCGAGAGGCCATGCAAGATGACGACATCGTCGAGCAATGGGCAGAGCGCATTCGCGCGGCGACGGCGGATGAACGTCCGTTGCGCCTGCGCGGGGCCGGTACGAAAGACTGGTACGGCCAGACCCTCTCCGGAGAAATCCTCGATACGCGCGCGTACCGCGGCATCATCGCCTACGATCCGGCCGAGCTCGTCATCACCGCGCGTTGCGGCACGCCGCTCGCCGAAATCGAGGCGGCGCTCGCCGAGCGCAATCAGATGCTCGCTTTCGAGCCCCCCTACTTCGGCCGCGGAGCCACGCTCGGCGGCTGCATCGCGGCCGGCATCGCGGGGCCGCGGCGCGTATCGGCGGGCGCGGCGCGCGATTTCGTGCTCGGTGCGACGGTGATGAACGGTCGAGGCGAAACCCTGCGCTTCGGCGGACAAGTCGTCAAAAACGTCGCCGGCTATGACGTCGCGCGCCTGATGGCGGGCTCGCTCGGCACGCTGGGGCTCATTCTCGAGCTCTCGATCAAAGTGATGCCGCGGCCGGTGGCCGAAGCCACGCTGAAGTTCGACATGAACGGCACGGACGCCGTGCGCAAGCTCAACGAGTGGTGCGGCCGGCCGGTGCCGATCTCGGCGAGTGCATGGCGCAACGGTACGCTGGCGCTGCGGCTCTCGGGTGCCGAAAGCGCCGTCAAGTCCGCGCGCAATTTGCTCGGCGGCGAAGTCGTCGATGCGGTCGAGGCCGAACGCTTTTGGGAGGGGCTGCGCGAGCAGACCGATCCGTTTTTCTCGACGATCCCGGGCAAGGCCGCGCTCTGGCGGCTCGCCCTGCCCTCGATTGCCGAGCCGCTGCAATTGCCGGGGGCGCAAATGATGGAATGGGGCGGTTCACAGCGCTGGTGGATCACCGATACCGATGCGCAAACGGTGCGCATCAGCGCGAAGCAGGCCGGTGGACACGCGACGATCTTCCGGGCCGGGCGCGAGTTCGACCGCAGCGCCAGCGTTTTCACGCCGTTGCCGGCGCCGCTCATGAAGATTCATCGCGGGCTGAAGGCGGCTTTCGATCCGGCCCGCATCTTCAACCGGGCGCGCCTCTACCCGGATCTTTGATCGATCGTCCGAGCGACCCGATGCAAACCCAACTCGCGGACTTCATTCGCAACACGGCGGACGGCAACGAAGCCGATGAGATTCTGCGCAAGTGCGTTCATTGCGGCTTCTGTACCGCGACCTGCCCCACCTACCAGCTGCTCGGCGACGAGCTCGACGGGCCGCGCGGACGCATTTATTTGATGAAGCAGATGTTCGAAGGCGCGTCCGTCACGCGCAGCACGCAGCTGCATCTGGACCGCTGCGTCACTTGCCGAAGCTGCGAGACGACGTGCCCGTCCGGCGTTCAATATGGACGACTCGTCGAGATCGGGCGGCAACATGTCGAGGCGACGGTCGAGCGCCCGTTCGGACAGCGGCTCCTGCGACGCCTTCTCGCGACCGTGCTGCCCAGCGCCGCCGTTTTCACACCCATCATGCGCCTCGGCCAGATGGTGCGGCCGGTGCTGCCGCCGAAGCTGCGCGACAAAGTCCCGCCACGCCAGCGTCTGCTGCAATGGCCGCAAGCGCGGACGACCGGATACAAACACAAGATGCTGCTGCTTGCCGGCTGCGTGCAACCGGCGATGCTGCCGAATATCAATATCGCCACGGCACGTGTGCTCGATGCGCTCGACGTCCAGACGATCGTCGAGCCCGAGGCCGGCTGTTGCGGCGCGATCCGCCTGCATCTCGGCTACCGTGACGAATCGCTCGACGACGTGCGCCGGAACATCGATGCGTGGTGGCCGCACATCGAAGCCGGGATCGAGGCGATCGTCGTCAACGCCTCGGGATGCGGCGCGACGGTCAAGGAATATGGGCATTTGCTGCGTGACGATCCAGCGTATGCGGAGAAGGCGCGACGCGTGACGGAGCTAGCGCGCGATGTGGCCGAGGTACTGAGCGACTTCGAAACCGAGCTGACCGCGCTTGCGCGCCGGCGCGGCGTGCATACGGTGGCGTTTCACCCGCCCTGCACGCTCCAACATGGGTTGCAGGTTCGAGGTCTGGTTGAACGTTTGCTCGGCACGCTCGGAATCGAGGTGCGTCTGCCTGTCGATAGCCATCTCTGCTGCGGGTCGGCCGGCACGTATTCGATCCTGCAGCCGGCGCTGGCTTACGCGCTGCGCGATCGCAAGCTCGATAGCCTCGCGGCACTCGAACCGCAGATGATCGTTTCGGCCAATGTTGGCTGCATCGCGCATTTGCAAAGCGGCACGCCGATGCCTGTTGCGCATTGGATCGAGCTCGTCGAGCACACCATTTACGGTTGAGCCGCCCAGCGCGGCCATATTGCACTATCGCTTTGGTGATTAGGACTTGCGGGAAAGCTCTCCTATCACCCCGTCTTCCAATCGATAGACACGATCGGCGTCTTCCAGTAGCGCAAACCGATGCGTGATGACGACCAACGTAGACACGCGCTGCCGAGTCCGAGCGAATATGCGAGTTTCGCGCTCGGAATCCAACGGCGAAGGACTCGATTGTGGAAGCGGCCCGCGCCGATGAGATCACTTGAGATCACCGGAGGATGGCAGCATCGGATACGTATAATCCGAACGTAACGTTGCTCCAACGCCTCCGACAGAACCCTTATGTCCTCCATCGCCGATAACCTGGCGGCGGTCCATGGCCGCATCGCCCAGGCCGCCCTCGCGGCGCAACGCGATCCCGCTTCCGTCAAGCTCCTCGCCGTCTCGAAGACGTTTCCGGCCGATGATGTGCGCACTGCCTTCGCCGCCGGACAGCGCGCCTTCGGCGAAAACTACGTGCAGGAATCCATCGCGAAGATCGAAGCGCTCGCTGACCTTCGCGCGCAAATCGAATGGCATTTCATCGGACCGTTGCAGTCGAACAAGACGCGCCCCGTCGCCGAGCATTTCGACTGGGTGCACTCAGTCGATCGCCTGAAAATCGCCCAGCGCTTGTCAGAACAACGGCCGCCGAATCTCGCGCCGCTCAATGTCTGCCTTCAAGTCAACGTCAGCGGCGAGGCCTCCAAAAGCGGAGTCTCTCCCAATGAGGCCCCGGCGCTCGCCAAAGAGATCGCCGCCTTGCCGCGGCTCGCGCTGCGCGGACTCATGTCGATCCCGGAGCCGACCGAAGACGCCGACGCTCAACGCGCCCAGCATCGCACGCTGCGAGCGCTCTTCGAGGCACTGCGAGTCGAAGGCCTCTCGATCGATACACTTTCGATGGGCATGTCGGCCGACCTCGAAGCGGCCGTCCTCGAAGGTGCGACGATCGTTCGGATCGGCAGCGCAATCTTCGGTGCGCGCGATTACAGCCGCTGATCGGCAGTCGCGCGAAGCTACAACCACCTCTTACACGACCACAGTCATCCTCATGAAAATCGCATTCATCGGCGGCGGCAACATGGCCGCGGCATTGATCGGCGGCCTCATCAAGCGCGGCACGTCCCCAACCGATCTCTATGCCGTCGACGTCAACGAAGACGCCCGCACGCGCCTGCAAACGCAGTTCGGCATCGCTACGGCGGCAACGCCCAACGACACGTTGCGCGGCTATGACGCCATCGTCCTCGCCGTCAAGCCGCAGGTCATGAAGGAAGTGGCCGCCGCGCTCGCGCCGCACCTATCGGCGCAACTCGTCATCAGCATCGCGGCCGGCATTCGCGGCGCCGACATCGCGCGCTGGCTGAACGGCTACACGCGGATCGTGCGCGCGATGCCGAATACACCGGCGCTGATCGGCATGGGTGTGGCGGGTCTCGTCGCACTGCCGGGCGTCGAGGAGGCAGGCCGCGAGCTCGCGGCTAACGTCCTCGGCGCCGTCGGTGAAACGGTCTGGTTCGACGAGGAAGCGAAGATCGACGCGGTGACCGCCATCTCCGGCAGCGGTCCGGCTTACGTCTTCTATTTCATCGAAGCGCTACAGGAAGCGGCGCACCGCCTGGGACTCTCGGACGATCAGGGCCGCGCGCTCGCACTCGCGACATTTGCCGGCGCGGCGCAACTCGCCGCGCAATCGGAAGAGCCGGCCGGCGTGCTGCGCGAGCGCGTCACCTCGAAAGGCGGCACCACGGCCGCGGCACTGGCATCGTTCAATGCCCAAGGGGTGAAGGACGCGATCGTCGCGGGCGTGCTCGCCGCCGATGCGCGAGCGAAAGAGATGGGTGACGAACTCGGCACGCAGTAGCCGAGCACCGTTCAGCCGCTGTGCTGTCGACATCGACGCCCGCCTCGTCCTGACGAACGCGGGCGAGGTGTACCGCGCAACTGATCGCAACTGATCAGAAGCCGGCCGCGACATAGTGCGCGGCAATCCCGGCAAAGAGGGCACCGCCAAGCCAATTGTTGTGCCGAAACGCCGCGAAGCACGGCATCCGCTCACGATTGCGGATCAGCGTGTAGTGGTAGACGGCGCAGCCGATTGCCGCGGCCCAGCCGAGCCAGTACAGCCACCCGAAGCCGAGCAAAGCGCCAAGCCACGCATAGATGGCGAACGTCGCCGCATAGCAGAGCATGACGGCCGCCACGTCAAAACGGCCGAACGTAATGGCCGACGTGCGGATGCCGATCTTGAGATCGTCGTCGCGATCGACCATCGCATACTCGGTGTCGTATGCGACGGCCCAAAAGATATTCGCGACAAGCATCGCCCAGGCCAAAAGCGGCACGCGATCCTGCACGGCCGCGAACGCCATCGGAATGCCGAAACCGAATGCGATGCCGAGGTAGGCCTGCGGGATCGCGAAAAAACGCTTCATGAACGGATAGCTTCCCGCGACGAAAAGCGCGACGACCGACAGCGCCTTCGTGAGCCCGTTGAGCGGCAGGATCAGCAAGAACGCGATGAACGAGAGCACGCCCGCGATCGCCAGCGCCTCCCATGAGCGGATCTTTCCCGAAGTGAGCGGGCGATCGGCCGTGCGCTTGACGTAGCGATCGAAGTCGCGGTCCGCATAGTCGTTGATCGCGCATCCGGCCGAGCGCATCAGCACCGTGCCTACCGTGAAAATGACGATCAACGATAGCGACGGGCGGCCGTTCGACGCAATCCAAAGCGCATTGAGCGTCGGCCACAGCAGCAGGAGGCTGCCGATCGGCTTGTCCATGCGGATCAAGCGCAGATAAAGCGGAAAACGGGCGAACATGGACGTCGACATCGGGCGGCCGGAACGGAACGTGATCGCCTATTTTAGGCCCGAACGGTGGGCCTTTCAGCCATGTCGCTCCGAGACGCGAGTTTCGCCGCGCATGCGCGATTCGCCGCCAAGGCCAATACCGCCGATCGATCGACCGGCAAGCCGATTGCCCGAAGGCGAGCGGCCTCCTTTTACGCAAGCATCGCGCGCAGCATCCAAGCCGTCTTTTCGTGCGTCTGCATCCGCTGCGTCAGCAGATCGGCGGTCGGCTCGTCGTTGGCTGCCTCGGTGGCCGGGAAAATCGCCCGCGCCGTGCGCACGACGGCTTCCTGGCCCGCCACGAGCTGACGAATCATCTCCTCGGCGGCCGGCACGCCGTCGGCCTCGGGAATCGACGAGAGCTTCGCAAACTCCTTGTAGCTGCCCGGCGCCGGCACGCCCAGCGCGCGGATACGTTCGGCGATGGCATCGACCGCGAGCGCGAGTTCGTTGTACTGCTGCTCGAACATGAGATGCAACGTGTTGAACATCGGCCCCGTCACGTTCCAGTGGAAGTTGTGCGTCTTGAGGTAGAGCGTGTACGTATCGGCCAAAAGCCGCGACAGTCCTTCCGCGATCTTCTTGCGATCTTTGTCGCTGATGCCGATGTCGATTTGCACTGCAGTGTTTTTCTTGGCCATGGCTATTCCTTGCAAATTTGATGCGAACGACTGCGGGCGGCAAACGCCTTTAACGCCACGACGCCCGCGAGACACGTCACGTGCCTGCAGGCGTCGGGCGAGCGCCAGTGTATCTCACGCAAACGCAGCGGCGCTATCTCAGCGGCTCGCGCATTGCTCGCGCGTATGCGTCGGCGCGACGCATACGGCTACTTCGCACGCTTGGCCTTGTGCATCTCGATTGCGGCCGCGACGCCCTCGCCGTAGGCCGGATCGGCGCGCCTGAAATGCTCGAGCTGCCGCGCGACGATGTCCTCGGGCACTCCGTCGATCGCGCGAGCGATGTTCTCGAAGAGCCGCTGCCGCTCGCCCTCGTCGAACAGACGGAACAGCGCGCCGGGCTGGCTGTAGTAGTCGTCGTCCTCGCGGTGATCGTAACGGTCGATCGTGCCGGCGGCGAGGGGCGGCTCGGCGGCATTGCGATCCTGCGCGAACTCGCCGAAGCGGCTCGGCTCGTAGTTCACGGTGCCGCCGAGATTGCCGTCCGCGCGCAACGCACCGTCGCGGTGGAACGTGTGATGGAACGGGCACTTCGGCGCATTCACCGGAATCTGGTGATGGTTCACGCCGAGGCGATAGCGTTGCGTGTCGCCGTATGAAAAGAGTCGCCCCTGCAGCAGACGGTCCGGCGAAAAGCCGATTCCAGGCACTACGTTGGCCGGCGTGAAGGCCGCCTGCTCGACGTCCGCGAAATAATTCGCCGCATTGCGATTGAGTTGGATCACGCCGACGTCGATGAGCGGATAGTCTTTGTGCGGCCAGACCTTCGTAATATCGAACGGGTTGTAGGGCACCTTGGCCGCGTCAGCCTCGGGCATCACCTGAATGCGGAATGCCCACTTCGGAAACTTGCCGTCGTCGATCGCCGTCACGAGGTCGCGCTGCGCACTCTCGCGATCGCCCGCGATCACCCGCGCCGCTTCCTCGTCGGTGTAGTTCTCGATCCCGTTGAGGGACTTGAAGTGGAACTTCACCCAGAATCGCTCGTTGTTCGCGTTGATAAACGAGAACGTATGCGAGCCGAAGCCGTGCATCTGCCGATAGTTCTTCGGAATGCCGCGATCGCTCATGACGATCGTGACCTGGTGCAGCGACTCGGGATGGCGCGACCAGAAATCCCACGCGGCGACGTTGTTACGCAGGTTCGTGTACGGATCGCGCTTTTGCGTGTGGATGAAGTCGGGGAACTTCAACGGGTCGCGGATGAAGAACACCGGCGTGTTGTTGCCGACCACATCCCAGTTGCCCTCTTCCGTATAGAACTTGATCGAGAAGCCGCGCACGTCGCGCTCGGCGTCGGCGGCGCCGCGTTCGCCGGCCACGGTCGAAAAGCGCATGAAGAGTGGCGTTTCCTTGCCGACCGTGGAAAAGACTTTTGCCTTCGTGTAGCGCGAAATGTCATGCGTCACGCGCAACGTGCCGAAGGCGCCCGAGCCTTTGGCATGCACGCGTCGCTCGGGAATCACCTCTCGGTCGAAATGCGCGAGTTTCTCGATGAGCCAGACGTCTTGCAACGCAACGGGGCCGCGCGGGCCGGCCGTCAGCGAGTTCTGGTTGTCGGCGACAGGCGCGCCGGCGGCGGTAGTGAGACTGCGGTCATTACGGTCGGACATGGGTTGAGCTCCTTAGCATCGGGAAACGTCTGGCGACGTGGAACGAAGCGATAAGACAGGGACGGGATGCAAACGAGAGAATGAACGCGAATGCGCCGCGCTGCTTCGAAACTGCTCACCGTCCCTGCCTCGAAACGTTGAGCGAGATGTCGACGCCGCATTCGGCAAGCGGCGCGCGGCCGCTTCATCGAGCTAGCCGGCGAGCGCCCGATCGGCGAGCAGGGCGAACCCGATGGCGCGCGAACGACGCAACGCCGCCGCGAGTCGCACGCCGACGCGCCGAGAGGCGGCCTCGCCGGCTACAGACGAGAAGCGTTTCAACATGACCTCCTCCATGAATGCGATCACCATGCGAGGAAGTATATTCAGACTATCGATTTACGGTGATTGATTGATTTTATATATTCGATAGTGGCGACACCGGTACGCCAAGCGCCAAGCGACGAGCGACGTCTGTCTGCGCGATCAAGAGAGGCGGCACGCGGTGCCGCCTGCCGGATCAGTTGACCGCAACCGGCATGTCGAGCTTGTTGACGCCGGGCAGTTCGCAGGCGGCGATCGCTTCGCTGATCGCATCGATGGCGGGCATGCGCGTGAAGCTCTTGCGCCAGGCGAGGACGACGCGCCGATCGGGCACCGGCTCGCCGAACGGCACGTAGCTGAGCAGTCCGGCGTCGGGGCCGCCCGCCTGCGGCTTCACCTCGGTCACCGACATGCGCGGCAGCACTGTGATCCCGACGCCGCTCGCCACCATATGACGGATGGTCTCGAGCGACGAGCCCTCGAACGTTTTCTGAATGCCGTCGGCCGTCTGCGAGAAGCGCATCAGCTCTGGGCAGACGCCGAGCACGTGGTCGCGGAAGCAATGCCCGTTGCCGAGCAGCAGCATCGTTTCCTGCTTGAGGTCATCGGGATCGATCTCCTTGCGCGACTCCCAGGCATGCCCGGCCGGCAACGCGACGACAAACGGCTCGTCGTAGAGCGGACGCACCATGAGCCCGGTCTCGGGGAACGGCAGCGCCATGATTGCGACGTCGATCTCGCCCTGCTTGAGCAACTCGATCAGCTTCAGCGTGAAGTTTTCCTGCAGCATCAGCGGCATCTGCGGCACGCTCTTGATCATCTGCTTGACAAGCGCCGGCAGCAGGTACGGACCGATCGTATAGATGACGCCGAGCCGCAGCGGCCCGACGAGCGGATCCTTGCCCTGCTTCGCGATCTCCTTGATTGCAAGCGTCTGCTCGAGTACGCGCTGCGCCTGGGTCACGATCTGCTCACCGATCGGTGTCACGCTGACCTCACTCGTTCCGCGCTCGAAGATCTGAACATTGAGCTCGTCCTCGAGCTTTTTGATCGCCACCGAGAGCGTCGGCTGGCTGACGAAGCAGGCCTCGGCCGCCCGGCCGAAATGGCGCTCGCGGGCGACCGCCACGATGTATTTGAGTTCGGTAAGCGTCATGGGGACCAATCAGACTATGACTGTCGATAGGTTTTATCTTATACACCTGTCGCGGCGATTCGCCAACACCGCAACGCGGCGGCTGACCGGTCGGCCCGGCGGCTCGATTCACCGGATGAAGGTGCGTTGGCGAAGCGATGCCCCGCGGACTCACCGTCAAGCCTTCAGATACTGCTCCCGCGTGCCAAGCCAGCGCGCCAAATGCTGAATAGCGACGTCCGGATACTCCGCGATGAGCCGCGCCGCCGCCTCGCGCGCCGGCTCGATCAGCCACGCATCGTGCTGCAAATCAGCAAAGCGCAGCATCGCCGCGCCCGACTGCCGCGCGCCAAGGAATTCGCCCGGGCCGCGAATCTCCAGATCGCGGCGCGCGATCTCGAAGCCGTCCGTCGTCTCGCGCATCGTCTTCAGCCGCGCACGCGCCGTCAGCGAAAGCGGCCCGCCGTAAAGCAGCACGCAGACCGATGCCGTGCTGCCGCGGCCGACTCGCCCGCGCAGCTGGTGCAACTGAGCGAGCCCGAATCGCTCCGCATGCTCAATGACCATCAGCGATGCGTTCGGCACATCCACGCCGACCTCGATCACCGTCGTGGCGACGAGGAGCTGGATCTCGTTGCGCGAGAACGCATCCATCACGAGGGCCTTCTCGGCTGGCGCGAGCCGTCCGTGCACGAGGCCCACGCGCAGCTCGGGCAGCGCGGCCGCGAGCGTTTCGTAGGTCTCGACGGCGGTCTGCAGCTGCAACGTTTCGCTCTCCTCGATGAGCGGACAGACCCAGTAGACCTGCCGCCCCGTCAGCGCCGCCTCGCGCACGCGCGCGACGACTTCGTCGCGGCGCGCATCCGAGATCAGCTTGGTGACGATCGGCGTGCGCCCCGGCGGCAGCTCGTCGATCGTCGAGACGTCGAGATCCGCGTAGTACGTCATCGCGAGCGTGCGCGGGATCGGCGTCGCCGACATCATGAGCTGATGCGGCTGAAACTCACGCGCATCGCCGGCCGCCGCCCGCGCAGTGCCTTGCTGCGCGCCCTCGTCCGCTTGATCCGCGGTCTTGTCCTTGCGCGCCTTCGCCCGCAGCGCGAGTCGCTGCGCCACGCCGAAACGGTGCTGCTCGTCGACGATCACGAGCCCGAGCCGCGCGAATTCGACCGTTTCCT
This sequence comes from Trinickia symbiotica, assembly GCF_003028655.1. Classification (GTDB taxonomy): domain Bacteria; phylum Pseudomonadota; class Gammaproteobacteria; order Burkholderiales; family Burkholderiaceae; genus Trinickia; species Trinickia symbiotica_A. Next base: position 169,018 of record NZ_PYUC01000004.1, on the reverse strand, counting down.
GGATCATCGCGTGCGTGCCGATGACGAGGCGCGCGTCGCCCGAAGCCGCGGCCGCGAGCGCCGCGCGCTTCTCCTTCGTCTTCAGGCTGCCGGCCAACCATGCGACCGTCACGCCGAGCGGCTCCAGCCAGCCGCGCAGCTTGCGCGCGTGCTGCTCGGCGAGGATCTCCGTCGGCGCCATCATCGCGGCCTGATAGCCGGCGTCGATCGCCTGGGCGGCCGCGAGCGCGGCAACGATGGTTTTGCCGCTGCCGACGTCGCCCTGCAGCAGCCGCTGCATCGGGTGCGGTGCGGCGAGATCGGCGGAAATTTCGGCCACGACGCGCTGTTGCGCGCGCGTGAGCGCAAACGGCAACGCCTCGATGAGACGCCCCGCGAGCGAAGCCGAATCGCCGGACGGGCGGCGCGGCATCGCGGGCGCCGTGCGGCGGCGGCGCTCCTCGTGCGCGCGCTTGAGCGAAAGCTGCTGCGCAAGCAGCTCGTCGAACTTGATACGCGTCCAGGCGGGATGACTGCCGTCGCTAAGCGCCGCCTCGTCCGTATCGGCACTCGGATGATGGAGCGTCCGCACGGCGCTGGCGAGCGGCGGCAGCGCGAGCGGCTCGCAATAGCGCTCGGCGATCGGTCGAGGCAGCAGCTCGGGCAAGTCGGTGCGCGCGAGCGCGTTGTCGATCGCCGTGCGCAAATACGCCTGCGAAACGCCCGCCGTGCTCGGGTACACGGGCGTCAGCGCCTGCGGCAGCGGCGTATCGTCGTCGACGACGCGGACGGTCGGATGCACCATCTCCAGGCCGAAGAAACCGCCACGTACATCGCCCCGCACGCGCAGCCGCTGGCCCACGGCCATCTGCTTGACTTGCGAGCCGTAGAAGTTGAGAAACCGCAAGACGAGCTCGTCGCCCGCGTCGTCGCGCAGCTTGACGACCAACTGCCGACGTGGGCGGTACGCAATTTCGTTGTCGAAGACGATGCCGTCCGTCTGCGCCGTCTCGCCGGGCAGCAGCTCACCGATCGGCGTGAGTGTCGTTTCGTCCTCGTATCGCATCGGCAGGTGCAGCACGAGATCGATGTCACGCGTCAAACCGAGCTTCGCGAGCTTGTCGGCGGTCTTCGCGGGCGCCGCGCGTTTCGCCGCGGGCGCGGCGGCCGACGCCTTCGCCTTCTTCGCTTTCGCCGGGCGCGACTCCCCAATGGTTTTCATGCGCGTCGAAGCGTCCGCGCCGCGCGCGCCGTCGTACCCGTTGCCCACGTTGCGCGCCGCTCGCAGCCACGCGCGGCCGCCCGCGGCGTCGGCTGCGTCGTCCATCGCGTCTTTTGCAGGCTCGGCCGGCCGGCGGCGGGTCAAGGGCATGAGTCTCTTCGCAAGTACAATATCGGTTTCGTCATCAGCATCGCGCCCGGCACGTGGCCGGACGTCCCGCGATGATAGCGGCTCGCGAATTCCGCCGGGCCGCACACCGCCGATCAACGCAGCATGTTCACGCTTTCCGATTTCGATTTCAATCTACCGCCCGAGCTGATCGCTCAGGAGGCGCTGCCTCAGCGCAGCGCGAGCCGCCTGCTCGAGGTCGTCGCACCGAGACCGGGCGGCGATCCGCAAACCGTGACCGATACGATGCGCCTCGTCGATCGGCGCTTTGCCGAGCTTCCCGATTGCCTGACAGCCGGCGACTTGCTCGTTTTCAACGATACCAAGGTGCTCAAGGCGCGCTTTTTCGGCGTCAAGGGGAGCGGCGGTCGAATCGAGGTGCTCATCGAGCGCCTGACGGGCGAGCGCACCGCGTTGGCGCAGATTCGCGCAAGCAAGAGCCCCGCGCCAGGAACGACGCTGCGCCTCGCCGACGCGTTCGACGTGACTGTCGGCGAGCGCGTCGAACCGTTCTACACGCTTCATTTTCCCGAAGCCTGCCTCGAGCTGATCGAGCGCTTCGGCCGGCTGCCGCTGCCGCCCTACATCGAGCACGACCCGGATGCGACCGACGAAGCGCGCTATCAGACCGTCTTCGCGCGCAACCCGGGCGCCGTCGCGGCGCCGACGGCGGGTCTGCACTTCGACGATGCGCTGCTCGCCGAGCTCGATCGCCGCGGCATCGAGCGGGCGACGCTGACGCTGCACGTGGGCGCCGGCACGTTCCAGCCCGTGCGCGTCGAGAACATCGCCGAGCACAAGATGCACAGCGAGTGGTACCACCTCCCGCAGACGCTCGCCGACAAGATCGCGGCCACGCGCGCGCGCGGCGGCCGCGTCGTCGCGGTCGGCACGACGTCGCTGCGCGCGCTCGAAGCCGCGGCGCGCGATGCCGAAGCCGCCGGCCGGCCGCTCGAAGCCACTTCGGCCGAAACGGATATCTTCATCACGCCCGGCTACCGTTTTCGCGTGGTCGATCGGCTCATCACGAACTTCCATCTGCCGAAGTCGACGCTGCTGATGCTCGTCTCCGCGTTTGCCGGCATGGCGACGATACGCGAGGCCTATCGCCATGCGATCGAGGCGCGCTACCGCTTTTTCAGCTACGGCGACGCGATGTTGCTCACCAGGAGTCACTGAATGACCGACGGTCATCCGAACCATCACGACCCGATCGCATCGCCCGCCGCCGCGGGCGGCCTGCAATTCGAGCTGCTCGCCACCGACGGCCAGGCGCGCCGCGGCAGACTGACGCTCAACCATGGCGTCGTCGAGACGCCGATCTTCATGCCCGTCGGCACCTATGGCACAGTCAAGGCAATTCAGCCGCGCGAGCTCGAGGAAATCCAGGCGCGCATCATCCTCGGCAACACGTTTCACCTCTGGCTGCGGCCGGGCCTCGATACCGTCGCCGCGCACGGCGGGCTGCACGGCTTCATGGGCTGGCGCCGGCCGATCCTGACCGATTCGGGCGGCTTTCAGGTCTTCTCGCTCGGCGATCTGCGCAAGATCACCGAGGAAGGCGTCGCGTTCGCCTCGCCCGTCAACGGCGACAAGCTCTTTCTCTCGCCCGAAATCTCGATGCGGATCCAGCGCACGCTCAACTCCGACATCGTGATGCAGTTCGACGAATGCACGCCCTACGCAACCGACGGCGTGCCGACGAGCCACACGGAGGCCGCCGAGTCGATGCGCATGTCGCTGCGCTGGGCGAAGCGCTCCATCGACGAATTCGAGCGGCTCGCGAACCCGAATGCGCTTTTCGGCATCGTCCAGGGCGGCATGTACGAAGACCTGCGCGATGAATCGCTCGCGGGGCTCTCCGAAATCGGCTTTCACGGCATCGCGGTCGGGGGGCTTTCAGTGGGCGAGCCGAAGGAAGAGATGTTGCGCGTGCTCGCTCACGTCGGACCGCGGCTACCGGCCGACAAGCCGCACTACCTGATGGGCGTCGGCACGCCCGAGGACCTCGTGGCCGGCGTCGCGGCCGGCATCGATATGTTCGACTGCGTGATGCCGACGCGTAACGCGCGCAACGGCTGGCTCTTTACGCGCTTCGGCGACATCAAGATCCGCAACGCCCAGCACCGCAACACGCTGCGTCCGCTCGACGAGTGCTGCGGCTGCTACACCTGCCGCAACTTCACGCGCGGGTATTTGCACCATTTGCATCGCGTCGGCGAAATTCTCGGCGCGCAGCTCAACACCATTCACAACCTGCACTACTACCTCGAGCTGATGGGCGAAATGCGCGCCGCCATCGAGACGCAGACCTTCGACGCGTTCCGCAAGCGGTTCGCCGAGGAGCGCGCAAGAGGCACCGAATAGCCGCCGCGCGCGACGAGCGGGCATATGTCCGACTTCCGGGACCCGCGTCGCCGCGCAATACCGCAATGGTAAAATATCTGGCTATTTCGCGATCGTCCGATCGTCTTTTACGGAGAAACCAACGTGTCGATGATTTCCAACGCATTCGCGCAAGGGGCCGGCGGCGGCGCCGAATCGAATCTGATGAGCTTCCTGCCGTTCATCCTCATGTTCGCGGTGCTGTATTTCATCATGATCCGGCCCCAGATGAAGCGCCAGAAGGAGCACCGCAACATGCTCGCCGCGATGGCCAAGGGCGATGAGGTCGTGACGAACGGCGGCGTCGTCGGCAAGGTCACGAAGGTCGGCGATGCCTACGTCGGCGTCGAAATCGCCGAAGGCACCGAGATCCTCGTGCAAAAGGCGGCCGTCACCACGATCCTCCCGAAAGGCACGATCAAATCGCTCTGAAGCCGCCACGCTCCCATGTCGCGTCGATCAATGTTTCGATCGCTGCTTGAGATCGCCTCCCGCGCCTTCACGAGCCGGGCGGCGCGCCGGGTTTCCCCGCGCGCCCTCGCACCGGCCATGAAGACGCGGGACGCGGCGCTTTGACGCCCCTTCCCCGAACGGCGAATGCCATGAATCGTTATCCCCTTTGGAAATATGTCGTGATGGCCGTGGCGCTCGCCATCGGTCTTCTCTACACATTGCCCAACTTCTTCGGCGAAGCGCCGGCGGTGCAGGTGTTGAGCGGCAAGGCCACGGTCAAGCTCGATGCGTCGACGCTCGACAAGGTCGAAGCCGCGCTCGCCGCGAACCAGATCAAGCCTGACGACGTCACGTTCGACAATAGCGGCGCGAATGCCAACATCCGCGTGCGCCTGAAAGACACCGACACGCAGCTGCACGTGAAAGACGTCCTGCAAAAGGCGCTCAACACCGATCCGGCCGATCCGCAATACGTCGTCGCACTCAATCTGCAAAGCGCCTCGCCGCGCTGGCTGACGGCGCTGCGCGCGCTGCCGATGTACCTCGGGCTCGATTTGCGCGGCGGCGTCCACTTCCTTATGCAGATCGACATGGCGGGTGCGCTCGACAAGCGGCTCGACGCCGACGCGTCGGACGCGCGCACGTACTTGCGCGACAACAACATTCGCGACGGCGGCGTGAATCGCGTCGGCCAATCGGTCGTCGTGAGCTTTGCCGATGCGAACGTCGCCAATACGGCGCGCACGCAGCTCTCGCGCACCATCACCGAGCTGCAATGGAACACGCGGCCCGCGGCGCAAGGGGGCGGCGTCGAGCTCGTCGGCACGTTTGCGCCCGCCCAGCAGCAGACCGTCGAGGAAGCCGCCGTCAAGCAGAACATGCAGACGCTGCACAACCGCGTGAACGAGCTCGGCGTGGCCGAGCCCGTGATCCAGCAGCAAGGCGCCGACCGCATCGTCGTCGAGCTGCCGGGCGTGCAGGATACGGCGAAGGCAAAGGAAATCATCGGCCGCACGGCCACGCTCGAGGCGCGTCTCGCGGATCCGGTCAACACGCATCCGGCTCCGGGCGAGCCCGTGCCGCCCGGCGACGAGCTCTTCACCGAAGGCAATCAGGTGCCCGTGCTGCTGCGCAAGCAGGTCATCTTCACGGGCGATAGCATCATCGACGCGTCGGCCGGCTTCGACGAGCACCAACGCCCCTCCGTCAACATCCGCCTCAATTCGGCCGCGGGCCGCGCCGTCGCGAGCGTCTCGCGCGACAACATCGGCAAGCCGATGGCGATGGTGCTGTTCGAAAAGGGCAAAGGGCAGGTGCTGACGGTCGCGACGATCCAGTCCGAGCTCGGCGACCGCTTCCAGATCACGGGCCAGCCGACGCCGCAGGCCGCCGCCGATCTCGCGCTGCTGCTGCGCGCGGGCTCGCTCGCGGCACCGATGGACATCATCGAGGAGCGGACGATCGGACCAAGCCTCGGCGCCGACAACATCAAGAAGGGCTTCGACTCGGTCGTCTACGGCTTTGCCGCGATCACCGTGTTCATGATCGCCTACTATCTGCTCTTCGGCGTGGTTTCCGTGATCGGCCTGTCGGTCAACCTGCTGCTGCTCGTGGCCGTGCTCTCGTTGCTGCAAGCCACGCTGACGCTGCCCGGCATCGCCGCCATCGCGCTCGCGCTCGGTATGGCCATCGACTCAAACGTGCTCATCAACGAGCGCGTGCGCGAAGAGCTGCGCCACGGCGCGCCGCCGCAACTCGCGATCCAGAACGGCTACGCGCACGCCTGGGCGACGATCATCGACTCGAACGTGACGACGCTGATCGCCGGCCTCGCCCTGCTCGCGTTCGGCTCCGGGCCCGTGCGCGGTTTTGCCGTCGTGCACTGCATCGGCATCCTGACCTCGATGTTCTCGGCCGTGTTCTTCTCGCGCGGGCTCGTGAACTGGTGGTACGGCGGCAAGAAGAAGCTGAAGACGCTCTCGATCGGCCAGGTCTGGCGGCCCGCCGCGGCGGGAGCGGCAGCCGGCGCCGGCGCTTTCGGCGCGTCCGATGCGGGCAGCGATACGGCGGCGCTCGCGTCGTCGGTCGGCTCGCAACCGGCCCCCAAGGGCGGAAATCGAGGGGCTCGCGCAGGCAAGCCACAGTTGCGCAATCGCGCGCGCGAAACCGCGGCGCCGCGCAAACCGGATTCGTCCCGCTGACGGCTCGAGGCCGAGCGCTTATATGCCAAAAGGAAGGCGGCCCGCAGGGGCCGCCGAGCGGCTAAAGGGCCGATGACGGCCCGGAGAGAAACACGATGGAATTTTTCCGTATTCGCAACGACATTCCGTTCATGCAGCGCGCGTTGATTTTCAACGCGATCTCGTTCCTGACGTTCTTCGCGGCGGTGTTTTTCCTGCTGCATCGCGGGCTGCACCTGTCGGTCGAGTTCACGGGCGGCACCGTCATGGAAGTGCAGTACCCGCAGGCGGCGCAACTCGAGCCGGTGCGCACGACGCTCGGCAAGCTCGGCTATGGGGACGCACAGGTGCAGACGTTCGGCACGTCGCGCGACGTGATGATCCGTCTGCCATTGAAGACGGGGCTCTCGTCGGCGCAGCAAAGCAATCAGGTCATGACGGCGCTCAATCAGCAGGAGCCCGCCGCGAAGCTGCAGCGCGTCGAGTTCGTCGGCCCGCAGGTCGGCAAGGAGCTCGCGACGAACGGCCTGCTCGCGCTCGCATGCGTCGTCGTCGGCATCATGATCTACCTGTCGTTCCGCTTTGAATGGAAGTACGCGGTGGCGGGCATCATCGCGAACCTGCACGACGTCGTGATCATTCTCGGCTTCTTCGCATTCTTCCAATGGGAGTTTTCGCTGTCGGTGCTGGCTGCGGTGCTCGCGGTGCTTGGCTACTCGGTCAACGAGTCGGTCGTCATCTTCGACCGGATTCGCGAAACGTTCCGCCGCGAGCGCAAGATGACCGTCATGGAAGTCATCAACCACGCGATCACGAGCACGATGTCGCGCACGGTCATCACGCACGGTTGTACCGAAATGATGGTGCTGTCGATGTTCTTCTTCGGCGGCCCGACGCTGCACTACTTCGCTCTCGCGCTGACGATCGGCATTCTGTTCGGCATCTACTCGTCGGTCTTCGTGGCCGCCGCGCTCGCGATGTGGCTTGGCGTGAAGCGCGAAGATCTGCTGAAGGAAAAGCGGCAGCGCCACGATCCGAACGATCCGAATGCGGGCGCGCAGGTCTGAGGTCGGCAGCGCACCGTTTCGCGTCATTTGACGGACAAAAAAAACGCTTCGAGCGCCATGCTCGAAGCGTTTTTTTTATTGGCTCGCCCGACTAGCGCCCGTCATGCGCCAGCTTACGACGGCCGCGCGATTACTGCTGCTTGATCCCTTCAGCCTGGATCTGCAGCTTCGTATCCATGTTGAAGCCATACTTCTGCCCGAAATCGAGACCGAAATCGGCGCGATTGAAATCGCCGCTCGCCTCGACGCCGCACACTTCACGCTTGAGCATCGGGTGCGGCATGCACTTGAAGGAATCGATCTTCAGGTCGACAGGCTTCGTCACGCCGTGCAGCGTCAGCTCGCCGATTACTTCGACGGGCTTGTCGCCGTCGAACTTTATCTTCGTGCCCTTGTAAGTGGCCGTCGGGAACTTCGTCACGTCGAAGAATTCGTCCTTCTTCAAATGCTCGTCGAGCTTGGCGTTGCCCGTATCGATCGAGGCCGGATCGATCGTCACGTCGACCGTACCCGTCTTTGCCTGCCGATCGAGCGTCACGGTACCCGTCGTCTTCGTGAACTTGCCGCGCCAGACCGACAAGCCGCCGAAATGATCGGCCGCGAAGCTCGGGTACGTGTGGTTCGGGTCGAGCTGATACGTATCCGCAGCGAAGACGCTGCCCGACAGCGTCGCCGCCAATGCCGCGGCGGCGATAAGGACATTCTTTTTCACAACCGATTCTCCTGATGCGAGCACCGCCGAACGGGCGGCAACGTTGAATAAACGAGGGAAGATCGCAAGATTGCGCCGGTCAGCCTTTCTTCGCCGCCGAGACAATATGGAACTTGATGACGACGTCGTCGGCGACGACCGAGGTATCCTTCCACTCCCCGGTGCCGACGTCGAAGGCCGAGCGCTTGATCGGCACGGCGCCGTCGAACACTTGAGCGGCCCCCTGCTGCGTCACCGTCACGGGGACGACGACGGTCTGGCTCTTGCCCTTGATCGTCAGCTTGCCCGTCACGTTGTATCTGTTGCCGCCGGCGGGCGCAATGGCGCTCGAGACGAAAGTAGCCGTCGGATACGTCTTCGCGTCGAACCAGTCTTTGCCGGCCACCTGATCGTTGTATTCCTTATCGCCGAGATCGTAGCTGCGCACGTCCACGGAGAATTGCGCACTGCCGGCCGTCGGCTTCGACGGATCGAAGCTCACCTCGGCCGTGAACTTCGTGAACTTGCCATCCACGGGCACGTTCATTTGTTTCGACGTCGCGACGATCGAGCTCTTCGCGGAATCGACCTGCGCGAGCGCGGCCCCCGAGGCTGCCAGTGTCGCGGCCGCGAATGCGGCCAGCATGTAGCGATAGAACGAAGCTTTCATTCAGGTGTCACTCTTGAAAGGTCACTTGGGAAGTCGGATCACTTCAGAAACGGAATCATCCGCGAAAGAAGGCCGTCGCGGTCGAGCCACTGATGCTTGAGGGCGGCCACCACATGCAGGACGACGAGCGCGGCGAGGCAATAGTCGAGCGTGATATGCGTCGTTTTGAGCACTTCCTTCAGCATCGGATCGGGCGCGATGATGCGCGGCAACGGCACGATGCCGAGGTAGACGACGGGCACGTTCGCGGCCGAGCTATAGAGATATCCGGTAACGGGCACGGCGATCATCAGCAGGTAGATGAAGCCGTGGATGGCATGCGCCAGCGCGCGCTCCCAGCCGCGCATGTGCTCGGGCAGCGGCGGCGCCTTGTGCGTCAAGCGCCAGACGATGCGCAGCACGATGAGCGCGAACGCGGTCACGCCTATCCACTTGTGCCACGAGAAATAACGGAGCTTATCGGGCGTGAATCCCGGAATGCTCGTCATGACGAGACCGATCGCAAACGCACTGACGATGAGCAGCGCGATGACCCAATGAAAGGTGATTGCGGTGCTCGTGTAAGCATCGGACTGCGAAAATGATGGCCGCGAAGGCCGGATTTCAGTCGACATGGCAGGATATCGAGTTACCAGGTATTTTGCCGAGAATGGCGACGGCGGCCCCATCCCGTACGGCCGCCATGCTACCGCAAGCCAAGAGACCGTGTGGCCCCCAATTTTGTCCAAAATCGAACCCGGGAACGGCAACTGCTAAACGCGGACAAAGGACAGTCTATTCCGCGCTTCGCCGTCGCGCATGCTCCGGCCCCTTTCCGCGGATCGTCCGCAACGCGTCCGCGCGGGGCCATTTGGTAAGATTGGCGCGGGTTTGCCGCTCGTTTGCAGCGCCTCGAGTCTCGCTCGTCAACCGCCGCCCCGCCCGGGCGACGCACTGTTGCCTATGGATCGACTGAATCTGATTGCATGTCATGAATGCGACGCACTGTTGCGCAAGCCGCGCGATTCAAAGCAGGCGAACGCGCGCTGCCCGCGTTGCGGCGCCGTGCTGTCGCGCTCGAGCTCGATGCACGTCGAGCGCATTGCCGCGCTCGCAATGGCGGCGCTGATCACGTTCCTTATCGCGCAGGGCTTTCCAATCGTCGAGCTCGAGTTGAACGGCATCACGTCGCAAACGACGCTGATTGGCGCGCTCGTGGCCCTTTGGAGCGAGGACATGCAGATCGTCGCCGTGCTCGTGTTCTGCTCGACGATCCTCTTTCCGCTCGTCGAGCTGACCTCGCTGCTCTATGTCCTGCTGCCGATCCGAGCCGGCGTCGTGCCGCCCGGCTTCCATTCCGTGCTGCGCGCGATTCAATTCGTGCGCCCCTGGGGCATGATCGAAGTGCTCATGCTCGGCATTCTAGTGACGATCGTTAAAATGACGAGCCTCGCCCGCGTCGTTCCCGAAGCGGCGCTCTTTGCATTCGGCGGGCTGACGCTGATGCTGGCTGTGGTCGTCATGTTCGATCCGCGTGTGCTCTGGGACATGGCCGATCGCCTGAACGCGCGCCAAGGCGACGCCCCGGCAGCGCGCGAGCGGCGCGCGGCCCACGCCGCGGCGGCGGAGCGAACGGCACCTACGCGCATCGAGCCGCGATGAGATACGTCACGGCGGCAGCCGCGGGACTGATCGCTTGCCATGCGTGCGGCAACGTCGAGGCGCGCCGCGCCGCGGGGCGCGGGCAGCACGCGGAACGCGCCACCGCCACCGCCACCGCCGCGCGCCAGCGCTGCTCGCGCTGCGGCACGGTGCTGCACCAGCGCAACCCGGACAGCATCATGCGAACATGGGCCTTGCTGATCGCGGCAGCATTGCTCTATATCCCGGCCAATCTGCTGCCGATCCTGCACACGACGTCGCTGTTCGGCAACGAAGACGACACGATCATGAGCGGCGTCGTCTACTTCTGGGTATCGGGAGACTGGCCGCTCGCGATCATCGTGTTCGTCGCGAGCATCCTCGTGCCAATGCTGAAGCTCGCCGTGCTGGCGCTGCTCGCACTGACGGCGCAGCGCCGCTCGAGCTGGCGCACGCACGAGCGCGCGAGGCTTTATCGAATCATCGAGCATATCGGCCGCTGGTCGATGCTCGACGTATTCGTGATCACGCTGACAGTTGCGCTCGTGCGCTTCCGGTCGCTCGCGGTCATCACCGCGGGCTGGGGCGCGCTCGCGTTCGCCGCCGTCGTGGTGCTGACCATGATCGCATCGATGCAGTTCGACCCGCGCCTCATCTGGGACTGCGCCGATGAAGCAGAAGCCGGACGCCTAGAAAGGAACCAGGAACAACGACATGAATAGCCCGAATCAAGAGCCCGGCAACCCGTCCGGAGGCTCGAACGGCGGCTCGAACGGCGGCTCGGGCCTTCCGCCCGATCTGCCGGAGCCGGTCACCGCACGCCGCGGCGGCTGGCTGCCCTCGCTCGTCTGGGTCGTGCCGCTCATTGCGGCGCTGATCGGCATTGCGCTCGTCGTGAAGTCGGTCGTCGACCGCGGTCCGACCATCTCGATCAGCTTCACGAACGCGGAGGGCCTCGAGGCCGCCAAGACGAAGGTCAAGTACAAGAACGTCGACATCGGCACCGTCAAGACGATTCGCCTTTCGAAGGACCATACGCGCGTCATCGTCGAAGTGCAGCTCACGAAGGAAGCGTCCGACTTCGCCGTCGAAGACACGCGCTTCTGGGTCGTGCGTCCGCGCATCGGCACGACTGGCGTGTCGGGCCTCGGCACGCTGCTTTCGGGGGCGTACATTGGCGTCGATCTGGGCCGCTCCCACCAAGGAGAGACCGACTTCAAGGGGCTCGAAACGCCGCCTGCGGTAACCGGCGACCAGCGCGGGCGGCGCTACACGCTGCAGGGTGATTCGCTCGGCTCGATCGATATCGGCTCGCCCGTCTACTATCGGCGCGTTCAGGTCGGGCAGGTTGTCGGCTTCTCGCTCGACAAGGATGGCAAGGGCGTCACGATACAGGTCTTCGTCGATGCGCCCTACGATCAGTACGTCGGCGAGAACTCGCGCTGGTGGCATGCGAGCGGTGTGGATCTGCGGCTCGATTCGAGCGGGCTCAAACTCAATACGCAATCGCTCGCAACCGTCATCGTCGGCGGTCTCGCGTTCCAGTCTCCACCAGGGCAGGCGGTCGGGCAGGAAGCGCCAGACAACATGACTTTCCGCCTAGCGGGCAGCGAATCGGCCGCCATGCGCGAGCCGGACGGCCCGGCCTTCACGGTCGTCATGAACTTCAACCAATCGCTGCGGGGCCTCTCTCTGGGTGCCAGCGTCGACTTCCGCGGCATCGAGCTCGGCGAAGTCACGCAGATCGGAGTCGACTACGATGCCAGGACGCACAGCATCACGATGCCCGTCACGATGAACCTCTATCCGAACCGGCTCGGCACGCGGTTCCGCGACGCGCTCGCGAAGACCGGTCCGGATGCCGACAAGACCCTGCTCACGCAACTCGTGGCGCGCGGCTTGCGCGGCCAACTGCGCACCGGGAACCTGCTGACGAACCAGCTCTACGTGGCGCTCGACGTGTTCCCGAACGCACCGCATGTCGCGTTCAATCCCGACGCGACGCCGCTCACGCTGCCGACCGTGCCGAACACGCTCGAAGAACTACAGGTTCAGTTGGCCGACATCGCGAGCAAGCTCGACAAAATCCCGTTCGACGAACTGAGCAAGAACCTGAACGGCACGTTGAAGAATGCCGACAGCCTCTTTAAGCGGCTCGACACGGAAGTCGCGCCGCAGGCGCGAGACACGCTTGCGGCCGCGCAAAAGACGTTCGGCGCCGCGCAGCAGACATTGCAGCAGGACTCGCCGATGCAGTCAGACGTGCATCAGGCGCTGACGCAACTCACGCAGACGCTGCAGTCGCTCAACGCGCTCGCCGATTACCTCGAACGCCACCCCGAATCGCTGCTGCGCGGCAAGGCAAAGGATACGAACCCGTGAAGTCCCTTCGACCCTCGCGCTCATACGGCGCCTACGTTCGCATCGCGCTTTGCGCGAGCGTGGCGGCATTGGCGGCTTGTGCCTCGCCGCCCGCCCATTTCTATACGCTCGGATCGGGCGGAGCGGCATCGGTGTCCACGGCGTCCACGGCATCCGCCGCGCCGGCGGCCGCCCCCGCCACGGCGGCCGATCGCGCGACAAGCCCGGCCTTCTTGATCGAAGTCCCGCCCGTCGACGTCCCCACGCAAGTCGCGCGCAATCAGCTCGTGGTGCAAAAAGGCGGCTCGGGCGTCGACGTGCTCGAGCAAGAGCGATGGGTGTCGCCGCCGGCCGATGAAATCCGCCGCGCGCTCTCGGGCGATCTCGCGGCTCGCCTCGACACGTTCGACGTCTATGGCGCGCCCTATCCGAACGGCGTGCCGGTCTACCGCATCACCGTCAACGTGCGACGCTTCGAATCGTGGCTCGGCTCACGCGCGGTGCTCGATGCGGTGTGGAGCGTGCGCAAGGTCGGCAGCGAATCGGTGCTGACCTGCCATACGCTCGCGCAGGTCTCCGTCGGTTCCGGCTACGCCGCGCTCGTCGACGGACATCGGCAAGCCGTCGCGCAAATGGCCGACGGGATCGCCGCGGCTGTGCGCGCCGGCGCTTCCGGCCGCGGTGTGCCGTCGACGCCGAGCGGGCAATGCGCGACGGGCAAGCCATCATCCGGCAAGGCCGGCGCCGGCGCGGCCTAGCGCCTTCCGCGCGGAAAGGAGCGGCTGCGCTGACCGCCGGCGCCAGCGGCTTCAACCGACAGGGCTGGCGCGCCGCTCGCCTCGGGTGCGGACGACCGACCCGCGTACAATGACGGCTTTGCACGCAGGCCGCCGCTTTATGTCATCCCCCATGCCGTTCGATTTCTTCGCTCCCTGCCCGCGCGGTCTCGAAGCGGCACTTGCCGCCGAGCTGGCCGAGATCGGCGCCCGCCATCTCACAGGAGCTGGCACGCCGCCCCTCGAGCAGGGCGCGCAGGTGCCGGGCGGCGTCCACTTCCGCGGCGGCTGGGCGGCCGGAATGGCCGCCAATCTCCATTCGCGCATTGCAAGCCGCGTGCTGCTGAAAATCGCCGAGCGACCCTATCGCAACGAGCAGGACATCTACGCGTTGGCGGCCGAGCAGCAATGGGAGAAATGGTTTTCGGCGAGCGAAACGCTGCGCGTCGATCTGACCGCCATCAAGTCGCCGCTGCGCAGCCTCGAATTCGCGACGCTGCGCGTGAAGGATGCGGTCTGCGATCGTCTGCGCAGCGTGAGCGGCGCGCGGCCGAGTGTCGATACCGCGCAACCGGACGTGCGCGTCTTCGCCTTCCTCACGGCAAGCGAGTGCACGCTCTATCTCGATACTTCGGGCGAACCGCTCTTCAAGCGCGGTTGGCGCCTCGATAAAGGCGCGGCGCCATTGCGCGAGAACCTCGCGGCCGGCATCCTGCGTCAGACCGGCTGGGCGCCCGGCACGCCGCTTTACGATCCGATGTGCGGCAGCGGCACTTTCCTCGCCGAGGCCGCGCAAGTGGCGCTCGGTATCGCGCCGGGCGTCGAGCGCCGTTTTGGCTTCGAGAAGCTGAAGCAGTACGACATCACGGCATGGCAGACGCTGAAAGTCGCCGCGATCGATGCAAAACGCGCCGCGCGCGCTTCGCGTCCCGACGACCTGCTCCTCTTCGGCAGCGACATTTCAGGCGACATGCTCATCAAGGCGCGCGCGAACCTCGAGCGCGCGGGCCTGCCGCCGCTTCCTCTGAAGCAACTCGACGCACGCGCCATCACGCCGCCCTCCGCGATGCCCGGCATCATCGTCGCGAATCCGCCTTATGGCGAGCGCATCGCCGTGCGCGGGCGCGGTCCGCGCGGGGAGACGCGCGAACGCGAGCGCGACGCGGACGAAGGATTCAGGCGCGCGCAACCCGACGCCCCGGACGCGGAGTTCTTTCACGCGTTCGGCGACGCCCTCAAGCAGCGCTTCGCCGGCTGGCGTGCCTTCGTGCTGACGGCCGATCGCAAACTGCCGGGCCAGATGAGGTTGCGCGAGTCGACCAAAACGCCGCTTTTCAACGGTGCGCTCGAATGCCGGCTTTTTCGCTTCGACCTTGTCGCGGGCAGTGTGAAGGCTGCGCGCGCCGACAACGCGGACGACAAGGCGGACGACAAGCCGGCGAAACGCTGAGCGAGCCACCCACCGAATCCACCCGCCTCAGGTGCGAAGCGCTCCCGCGCCTTCTTCATCACGGCGACGGGCGGGCGACGATCACGCGGTCTCAAGCAGTCCTGACAAACGGCAAAATGACGCGGCCCGTCCGCCTGCCGACGCCATCGCCGCGGCGGACATCCTGCTGACAGAACGGTGTCAGCAGCGCTGTCTCAAAATCCGTCTCACTTCGCTGCGCCAGCCTGCCGTTCGGCGCGCGAACGTTGACCTTGCGGCACCTGCCGCTCTCAATGGAGACTGCCATGACTGCTGCTACTGCTACCGCTACTGCCGCGCGCGTGATCAATTGGTTCGAAATCCCGGCCATCGATTTCGAGCGTGCCGTTCGTTTCTACGAAGCCGTTCTCGACGCGGACTTGCCGCGCGAGGTCATCGGCGGTGTGCCGATGGCACTCTTCGCGCACGGCGATGACGCAACGGGCGGCTGCATCGTCCATAACCCCGGCCAGATGCGCCCGGCCGAAAACAACGCGGGCGTGCTCGTCTACCTGAATGCGGAGCCGTCGGTCCAAGCCGCGCTGAATCGCGTCGCGAAAGCGGGCGGCAAGCAAGTTGGCTCGCTGGTGGAGCTGCCGAACAATTACGGCTATATTGGCTTCTTCTTCGACAGCGAGGGCAACAGGGTGGGACTCCACTCGACGACACTGCGCTGATCACCCGACTGCCATGAGCCGCCGCGCCGATCGTCTATTTCAAATCGCCGAGCTGTTGCGCGGCCGTCGCTTGACGACTGCGCAGCAACTCGCCGAGTGGCTCAGCGTTTCGCCGCGTACCGTCTACCGGGACGTACGCGACTTGCAGCTATCGGGCGTGCCGATCGAGGGCGAGGCCGGCATCGGCTACCGGCTGAGCCGCTCGGCGAGCCTGCCGCCGCTGATGTTCACGGCCGATGAGCTGGCCGCCCTCGCGGCCGGTGCGCGCATGATCGAGACGTGGGGCGGCACTGGACTGGCGAGCGGCGCGAGAAGCGCGCTCGCGAAAATCGCGTCGGCCATGCCGGCCGACAAGCGGGCGACGATCGAGCGCCTTGCGGTATTCGCGCCTTCCTATCGCGTGAACCGGCAGTTTTCCGAAAACATCGATGCGCTGCATCGCGCCGTGGACAGGCACCACGTCGTCAGCATGTCTTACGAGGACAAGAAAGGCGCACGGACTCAGCGGCGCATCTGGCCGCTCAGCCTCGTCTACTGGGGCGGACAATGGACGGTCGGGGCATGGTGCGAGCTGCGCTCGGACTTCCGCAACTTCGACATCTCCCGCATGACCGAGGTGACGCCGCAAGAGCCGTTTCCCGACATGGAGGGGCGACGGCTCGCCGACTATATGAGGCGTGTAGAGACGCCGTCGGCTTAGCCGCTCGAGCACTCCGCCTATCCGGCGGCCGCGCCCCCCCTCACTCCACCGACTTCACCATATCCTCGATGACCTTCTTCGCATCGCCGAAGACCATCATCGTCTTGTCCATGTAGAAGAGGTCGTTGTCGAGCCCCGCATAGCCGGCCGCCATCGACCGTTTGTTGACGATCACCGTGCGCGCCTTGTAGGCCTCGATGATCGGCATGCCGGCGATCGGCGATTTCGGATCGTTCTTCGCGGCGGGGTTCACCACGTCGTTCGCGCCGAGCACGAGCACGACGTCGGTCTGCCCGAACTCGTTATTGATGTCTTCCATCTCGAAGACGAGGTCGTACGGCACCTCCGCTTCGGCGAGCAGCACGTTCATATGACCCGGCATGCGGCCCGCCACGGGGTGAATCGCATAGCGCACGTCGACGCCCTTCTCCACGAGCTTGTCCGTCAACTCTTTCAGCGCATGCTGAGCGCGCGCCACCGCGAGCCCGTAGCCGGGCACGATGACGATCGTCTCGGCATTGCCGAGCATGAACGCGGCGTCTTCGGCCGAACCCGATTTGACGGGCCGCTGCTCGCCGCCGCCCGTGGCCGTCGCCCCCGGCTCGGCTCCGAAGCCGCCCAGCAGCACGTTGAAGAACGACCGGTTCATCGCATGGCACATGATGTACGAGAGGATCGCGCCCGATGAGCCGACGAGCGAGCCCGCCACGATCAGCATCGCGTTGTTCAGCGAAAAGCCGATGCCGGCCGCCGCCCATCCGGAGTACGAGTTCAGCATCGAAACGACGACGGGCATATCCGCGCCGCCGATCGGAATGATGATGAGCACGCCCAACGCAAACGCGATGAGCGTCATGATGATGAACGGCAACCACGACTGCGTGAGAAAGAAGATGATGCCGAAGCCGAGCATGCCGAGCGCGAGCATCAGGTTCAGCAGATGCTGCCCGGGGTAGACGACAGGCGCGCCTTGAAAGAGGCGGAACTTGTACTTGCCCGAGAGCTTGCCGAACGCGATGACCGAACCCGAGAACGTGATGGCGCCGACGAACGTGCCGATGAAGAGCTCGATCCGGTTGCCGTACGGCAGAAAGCCCGCGTAGGGCGCGTCGGGCGGCACGAGCCCGAACGCGGCCGGCTCGTAGACGACGGCGTAGGCAATCGCCACGGCTGCCAAACCGATCAGCGAGTGCATCGCCGCGACGAGCTCGGGCATCTTCGTCATCTCGACGCGCGCGGCGACGAACGCGCCGATCGCCCCGCCGACGACGAGCGCCGCAAAGAGCAGCCCGAGCCCCAGCCCGAGATTCGAGCCGAAGAGCGCCGCCTGCTTGACGATGAGCGCCACCGTCGTGAGGATCGCGATCGCCATCCCCACCATGCCGAAGACGTTGCCCGCGCGCGCACTCTTCGGATTCGACAGCCCCTTCAAGGCCTGAATGAAGCAGATCGACGCCAGCAGATAGAGGAGCGTAACGACGTTCATGCTCATTTATGCGCCCTCCTTCGTTAGCTTCTTCGGCTCTTTCTTCTTGAACATTTCGAGCATGCGGCGCGTCACCAGGAAGCCGCCGAACACGTTGACGGCGGCGAGCAGCACCGCGAGTGTGCCGAAAAACTTGCCGGGACCGCCCACGGTCAAGCCCGTGGCAAGCATCGCCCCTACGATGACGATCGCAGAGATCGCGTTCGTCACGGCCATGAGCGGCGTATGCAGCGCGGGCGTGACGTTCCAGACCACGTGATAGCCGACATAGACGGCCAGCACGAAGATGATCAGATTGATGACCGTGTGATTGATCACTTCCATCGTCGCTTCTCCTTAGCCTTGTTCGCGCTGGGCATCACGCGCTGCGTGCAAGCGCGCCGTCGCGGGTCAACAGTGTCGCCGCGACGATGTCGTCCGCCATGTCGATATTGAGCGCTCCCTCTTTCGTCACGATGAGCTTCAGGAAGTCGAGCAGGTTGCGCGCATACAGCGACGACGCATCGGCCGCCACCATCGCGGGCAGATTCGTATGCCCGACGATCGTGACGCCATGCTTCGTGACCACCCGATCCGGCTCGGTCAACGGACAGTTGCCGCCGCGCACGCCGGGCTCTCCAGGCAACCCGGGCCCGCGGCCCGCCGCGAGATCGACGATGACGGAGCCGGGACGCATTGCCTCGACCGTCTCGGCCGAAATCAACGTCGGCGCATCGCGCCCGGGAATCAGCGCCGTCGTGATGACGATGTCCGATTGCTTCGCGCGCTCATGCACGGCCGTCGACTGGCGCGCGAGCCAGCTCGCCGGCATCGGCCGCGCATAGCCGCCCACGCCCTCCGCGGCTTCGCGCTCTTCCTGCGTCTCGTAAGGAACGTCGATGAACTTGCCCCCGAGCGATTCGATCTGCTCCTTCACGGCCGGCCGCACGTCCGACGCTTCGATGACGGCACCGAGCCGCCGCGCGGTAGCGATCGCCTGCAGCCCCGCCACGCCCGCGCCGAGCACGAGCACGCGCGCGGCCTTCACCGTGCCCGCGGCCGTCATCAGCATCGGCATGAATCGCGGATAAAGATCGGCGGCGATCAGCACCGCCTTATAGCCGGCGATGTTCGCCTGCGAGGAAAGGACGTCGAGGCTTTGCGCGCGCGTCGTGCGCGGCGCGGCTTCGAGCGCGAACGCCGTGACGCCGGCGGCGGCGAGACGAGCGGTGTTCTCGGTATTGAACGGTTCGAGCATGCCGACGAGCACCGCGCCGCGCTTCATCGTCGCGAGCTCGCTATCGACAGGCGATTGGACTTTGAGGACAAGGTCGGCCCCGAACGCCGTCGCGGCATCGACGAGCTCGGCACCGGCGGCGGCGAACGCCTCGTCGGTGAAGCTCGCGGCGCTGCCCGCCCCTCGCTCGACCGTGACGCGATGCCCTGCCGCGACGTATTTCTTGATCGTCTCGGGCGTCGCGGCCACGCGCGCTTCGTGCGCGCGCGTCTCGGCTGGCACTCCGATATGCATCGTGGAATCCTCCTCACCTTCTCGTTGTTCAAGTGCTGCGAAGACTGAAGACGGGCCGACGATGCTGCGCCGGCTCATCTCGAGATACACGGCTTGCACGACTCATTCGGTACGAACGCACTCGATTCGCATGCCGCAGCCCGTTCCGGCGGACTGACGGCCTCTCGCTCGAGGCGCGCTGAAGCGTCACTTTAACCGAAGTTGCGCGGCGCGAACGAATTCGGTTTGGATCGCCGCTCGCCGAGGATGCTGGCCGGAGGGCCGCTCGCCGAACTCGTTCCCCGCCAGCGGGCGCCTCGGGCAGGGTTCTTTGGCAGAAGGTAAAATACGCACCCATGAAACAGGAACGCTGGACGCCTCATGTGACCGTGGCGGCCGTCGTGGAACGCGATGGCCGCTTTCTCGTCGTCGAGGAGGAAACGGCCGACGGATTGCGCATCAACCAACCGGCCGGACACCTCGAAGCCGGCGAAACGCTCGTCGAGGCGGTCATGCGCGAGACGCTCGAGGAAACGGCCCATGCGTTCGCGCCCGAGGCCCTCGTCGGCGCCTACATGACCTACATCGAGAAGCCCGGCGGCGGCGCGACGTACCTGCGTTTCACGTTTTGCGGGCCGAGCGCGGCGGAAAGCGAAGCACGAACGCTCGACGAAGGCATCGTTCGCACACTCTGGCTCACGGCCGATGAGCTGCGCGCCTGCCGCTCGAGGCATCGCACGCCGCTCGTGCTGCGCTCGCTCGAGGACTACCTGGCAGGGCGACGTTTCCCGCTCGATTTCGTGCATACGCATTCGGTCGGGCCGACAGGGTACTAGCACGCAGTGACGCCGCGCCGTACCGATCGGCCCGTCCTGACCGGACGCGAGGCCCTCGGCAAGGCCATCCAGGCATCGGGCATCAAGCACCAGGCAGATCAATGAGCAAGCAAAGAGTCGTAGTGGGAATGTCGGGCGGCGTCGATTCGTCGGTGACCGCCTGGCTTCTCAAGGAAGCCGGTTATGAAGTCGTCGGTCTCTTCATGAAGAACTGGGAAGACGACGACGACAGCGAGTACTGCTCGACCCGGCAGGACTGGATCGACGTCGTCTCCGTCGCCGACCTGATCGGCATCGACGTCGAGGCCGTCAACTTCGCGGCCGAGTACAAGGACCGCGTCTTCGCCGAGTTCCTTCGCGAGTACTCGGCCGGCCGCACGCCGAATCCGGACGTGCTCTGCAACGCAGAAATCAAGTTCAAGGCGTTCCTCGACCATGCGATGTCGCTCGGCGCGGAAACGATCGCGACGGGGCACTACGCTCGCGTGCGCGAAGTCGACGGCCGCTTCGAGCTGCTCAAGGCCAAAGACCATACGAAAGATCAATCGTACTTTTTGCACCGGCTCAACCAGGCGCAGCTTTCGAAAACGCTCTTCCCGCTCGGCGAGATTCCGAAGACTCAGGTGCGCGCGCTCGCCGAGCAAATCGGCCTGCCCAACGCGAAGAAGAAGGACTCGACAGGGATCTGCTTCATCGGCGAGCGGCCGTTCCGCGAGTTCCTCAACCGCTATCTGCCGACTCGCCCAGGACCGATGAAGACGCCCGACGGGGCGATCGTCGGCGAGCATATCGGGCTCGCGTTCTACACGTTCGGACAGCGCAAGGGCATCGGCCTCGGCGGCAGCAAGACGGGCAGCGGCGAGCCGTGGTTCGTCGCCAGCAAGGACATGGCCGCGAATACGCTCTACGTCGTGCAAGGCCACGATCATCCCTGGCTGCTCTCGCAAACGCTCGTGGCCGGCAACGTGAGCTGGGTTGCCGGCGAGGCACCTCTGAGCGGCGCTCGGCTCGCGGCCAAGACGCGCTATCGCCAGGCCGATACCGCCTGCACCTTCGGCGGCGACACCTCGGCGCCAAGCGCGGACGCCGCATTCGCGCTCGCGTTCGATGCCCCGCAATGGGCTGTGACGCCCGGTCAATCGGCGGTGCTGTACGACGGCGAGGTTTGCCTTGGGGGCGGCATTATCGAAAAAGCGAGCGCATCCGCCGAGACCACGAAAGATCGACTTACCGCTCAATTGCAAACGACCTGACATCGGACCCGATTAAAATCACGGACTTTCGAGCGGCTGCCGCCGCCCAGGAGCCCCCGATGTTCTCTCGACGCTACTTCGCCGTCTGGTGCGCGCTTGTGCTCGCCGCGGCATGCGCCTTTTTCGCCGCGAAGCATGGGATCTCGTGGTGGTGGTTGCTCGTGCCGCTCGCGCTGATCGCGCTCGGCGTGTTCGATCTAAGGCAGCAACGCCACAGCATTCTGCGCAACTATCCGATAGCGGGCCACCTGCGCTTCTTTTTCGAGTTCATCCGCCCGGAGATCCGCCAATACTTCGTCGAGGACGATACCGAGGAAAAGCCGTTCTCGCGCGCCCAGCGCAGCATCGTCTATCAGCGCGCGAAAAACGAGCCCGATAGCCGGCCTTACGGCACGGAGCTCGACGTACGCGCGGTCGGACACGAATGGATCAGTCACTCGCTGTCGCCGACGAAGATCGATAGCCACGACTTTCGCATCGTCGTCGGTCCGGAACGCGCCCAGCCGTACTCGATGTCGATCTTCAATGTTTCGGCGATGAGCTTCGGCGCATTGTCGGCCAATGCGATCCGCGCGCTCAATCTCGGTGCGAAAAAAGGCGGCTTCGCGCACGATACGGGCGAAGGCTCACTGTCGAAATATCACCGCGAGCATGGCGGCGACATCATCTGGGAAATCGCTTCGGGCTATTTTGGCTGCCGCCGCGACGACGGCGGCTTCGACCCCGACAAGTTCGCGAAGCAGGCAAGCGATCCGCAAGTGAAGATGATCGAGATCAAACTGTCGCAGGGCGCGAAGCCCGGACACGGCGGCGTGCTGCCGGCCGCGAAGGTGACACCCGAGATCGCCGAAGCGCGCGGCGTGCCGATGGGCCGCGACTGTGTCTCACCGGCCGCGCACAGTGAGTTCAAGACGCCGCGCGGACTGCTCGAATTCGTCGAGCGTCTGCGAACTCTGTCGGGCGGCAAGCCGACCGGCTTCAAGCTCTGCATCGGCCACCCGTGGGAGTTCTTCGGCATCGCGAAGGCCATGCTCGAGACCGGGATCGTGCCGGACTTCATCGTCGTCGACGGCGCCGAAGGCGGCACCGGCGCGGCGCCGCTCGAGTTCACCGATCACATCGGCGTGCCGCTGCAAGAAGGGCTCCTGCTCGTGCACAACACGCTCGTCGGCATCGGCTTGCGCGATCGGGTACGCATCGGCGCAAGCGGCAAGATGATCACGGCCTTCGATATCGCACGCACGCTCGCGATCGGCGCCGACTGGGTCAACTCGGCGCGCGGCTTCATGTTCGCCGTCGGCTGCATCCAGGCGCAGACCTGCCATACGGGACGCTGCCCGACCGGAGTCGCAACGCAAGATCCGGTGCGTCAGCGCGCGCTCGTCGTGCCTGACAAGGCGGATCGTGTCTACCACTTCCACCGCAACACGCTCCATGCGCTGCTCGAGCTCGTCCAGGCAGCGGGTATCGAGCATCCGTCGCAATTGCGTGCGCACCACATCGTCCGCCGCGTGTCGTCCCACGAGGTACGGCTGATGTCGGACCTGCTCAAGTATCTCGAGCCGAACGACCTCGCCAACGGCAACTATCGCTATTCGCTCTATGAGAAGTGGTGGCCCATCGCACGCAGCGATTCATTCGCACCCAAGGCGCTCGCACCGGCGCTTTCTTAGGCGTCCTCGCCGCACTATCGGTTCGATCGCCCGCTCGCTGTCGACTGCTCATTGTCGAGCGGACGCGCTCCGTCCTCGATAGGAGCGGCGCGCCGCCGCCACGCGCGCTCGAGCGCACCGGCGAGCAAGTCGACAACGACTCCAATGGCGACGAGGACGACAAGCGCCGCATAGACGCCGCCCGCGTTGAACTGCCGAGCCGCGCGCGCGATGAGAAAGCCGATCCCGGAGCGCGCGACGAAGCATTCGCCGAGTACGGCACCGGCGAGCGCGAGCCCGCACCGCCAGCGCAACGTCTCGAACGCGGGCCGGCTCGCGCGTGCGTCGGCAAATGCCACGAGGAAGACGAGTATCGCGGCGAATGCCGCTCTCGCAGCTATCCCGAAGCCAAGCCCGAGCGCCAGCGCCGCTGCGAGCGCGACGACGGGTGCGGGCCGCAAAAGCCATACGAATAGCGCGAAGACGTCGCCGCGAAGCGTACCGGCCCGAAACAAAAAAGCGCAAGCCGCGCCGAGAATCGATCCCGCCGCAACGCCGAGCGCCGCTTCCGCGAGCGTCACGCCGACATGGACAGCGAGCGGCCCATTCGACGTGCCGCCGTGCCACCAGTCGAAAAGCTGATAGGCGAGAGCCGAAGGGCGCGAGACGAAGAACGGATCGACCCATCCGCGCCGCGAAGCGAGCTCCCACCCGAACGCAAAAAGGACGGCTAGTGCAAGCGTGATTGCGCAGGCGAGCAGACGCTTTGGTCCTATCAAAGACAAAGACCGCCGCCCGGCCCGGGCGACGCCAATCCGGCCCGCGGCGCTCGGGCGCGCAGACGACGCGTCGGTCCTATCGGGCATGCTCGCTCCTTGCGATAGACCTCGGCCTGGCACGATCGGGCGCGCCACGGCACGAGCAGCGCCCGAGCCGCGTGCTCAGGCGGGAATCGTATCGATGAAAGACTGTCGCTGCGAGAGCTTGGCGAAGTGCTTTTCGAGATTCGAATGCTTCTCGCGCCAATTGAGCTCGGGCATGCGGAAATCGAGGTACCCGAGCGCGCAGCCTACCGCCACGTCGGCCAGCGTGAAGTGGTTGTTCGAGCACCACGGCTTGCCGGCGAGCCCCTGCGAGATGGCGTCGAGCCCCTCGTCGACCTTGCGCTGCTGCCGCGCGACCCAGCTCTCGCTGCGCTCGCCCTCGCTGCGCAGCGTCGATTCGAGCCGGATCAGCACGGCCGCTTCGAGCACACCGTCGGCAAGCGCTTCCCAGCAGCGCACTTCGACGCGTTCGCGGCCCGATTGCGGAATCAGCCGGCCGACGGGCGAAAGCGTATCGACGTATTCGCAGATGACGCGCGAATCGAAGACGGCCTCTCCATCCTCCATGACGAGGCATGGCACCTTGCCGATCGGATTGAACGTATGAATGGTCGTATCCGGCGCCCAGACGTTTTCGAGCACCAACTGGTAGTCGATCTTCTTTTCTGCGAGCACGATGCGCGCTTTGCGCACGAAGGGACTCGCGAGCGAACCGATTAGTTTGATCATCTGCTTTCTCTGGAGTGCGACCGAGAGTATACCGTCGCCCACGATCATAACCGCGGACATGCCCGCCATAATATCGGCCCTACGGGCAGCTGCGCGCGTGTCGGTGTCGGCCCAACGCAACAACTTGTCGTTCGCCGGCCAGCTCTGGCCGTTGCCGGCCGGCGACCGGCGCGCCGCTGTTCGTCGATGGTCGCGCGGCGAGAGCGCCATTCGAATAGGGCGGTACAATCGAACGATGAATGAGCCAGCCGAATCTTCCATCGCCATCGCCGTCTATCGGGCGCGCCGCGAACGCGTGTTGGCCGCGTTGCGCGCGGCTGGCGGCGGCGTCGCCGTCGTTCCGACGGCCCCCGAAGTCCCGCGCAATCGCGACACGGACTATCCGTACCGCCACGACAGCTATTTTTACTACCTGACAGGCTTTTCCGAGCCGCAGGCACTCGTCGTGCTCGACGCCGATGCCGATGTCGGGGCCGGCGAACCTGCTTCGATCTTGTTCTGCCGGACCAAGAACGCCGAGCGCGAGACCTGGGAAGGCTTCCACTATGGTCCTGAAGCGGCGCGCGAGGCCTTCGGCTTCGATGCCGCATTCCCGATCGATGAAGTCGATGCCGAACTGCCGCGCCTCATCGCCGATGCGTCGGCGCTGCACTACGCGTTCGGCCGCTCGGCCGAGCTCGACTCGCAGGTGCGACGCTGGCTCGACGCCGTGCGTGCGCAAAGCAGGAGCGGCGTGGCCGCGCCCGCAACGCTCGCCGACATCACGCCCCTTCTCGACGATATGCGGCTCGTCAAGGACGAGCACGAGCTGGCGCTGATGCGACGCGCCGCGCGGATCTCGGCCGAGGCGCATCGGCGCGCGATGGCAACCTGTCGCCCCGGCATGCGCGAGTACGAGCTCGAGGCCGAATTGCTCTACACCTTCCGGCGCCGCGGCGCGCAATCGCCGGCTTACGGCTCCATCGTGGCCGCCGGCGCAAACGCCTGCGTGCTGCACTATCCCGCCGGCAATGCCATCTTGCGCGACGGCGACCTCGTGCTCATCGACGCCGCCTGCGAGCTGGACGGCTACGCATCGGACATCACCCGCACGTTCCCGGCAAGCGGACGGTTCTCGCCCGCGCAACGCGAGCTTTACGACATCGTGCTCGCGGCGCAACAGGCAGCCGTCGACGCGACGCGCGCCGGCGTGAACTTCGAAGCCCCGCACGACGCGGCCGTGCGCGTGCTCGCGCAGGGACTGCTCGATACGGGCATCATTGCGCGCGACAAGTTCTCGTCGGTCGACGATGTGATCGCCGAGCGCGCCTACGCGCGCTTTTACATGCATCGGACGGGGCACTGGATCGGCATGGACGTGCACGACTGCGGCGACTATCGCGAGCGCGACGCCGAGCGGAACGACCAAGGCGCATTGCCCTGGCGAACGCTGCGCCCGTCGATGACGCTCACGATCGAGCCGGGTCTTTACGTGCGCGCCGCGGAGGACATACCCGAGCGCTACTGGAACATCGGCATCCGGATCGAGGACGACGCGATCGTGACGGAGACCGGCTGCGAACTCATCACGCGCGACGTACCGGTGCGCGCCGATGAAATCGAAGCGCTGATGCGCGACGGCGAAACCGCTCGGAACGAGGCGTGACGCCGGATCTTCGGCCGATGGCGGACTCTCTTCGACAGACCCGGATAACGTGAGCACCGAGCGATGAGCGATAACGCGTCCCTCTCTCCCTCGAAGGCCGTGGAAGATTTCGACGTGACGATCGTCGGCGCGGGCCCGGTCGGCCTCGCGCTCGCCGCGTGGCTCGCACGGCGCAGCGCGAGCACGGCGCTCACCGTCGCGCTCGTCGATGCACGGGAGCCCGCCGACGCGGCTGCCGATCCGCGCGCGATCGCCGTTTCCGAAGGCAGCCGCATGCTGCTCGAGCCGCTCTCCGCGTGGCCCGCCACCGCCCATGCGATCGAGCGCATCCACGTTTCCGAGCGCGGCCGCTTCGGCCGCACGCTGATCGAGCGCGACGAGCACGGGCTGCCGGCGCTCGGCTATGTGGCGCGCTACGGCGCGATCGTCGATGCGCTCGGAGAGACGGTGCGCCGCACGCACACGCGCTGGCTCACGTCCGCGAGCGCGTTGACGCCGCACGCCGAGCAGGGCGACGACTGGATCACGCTGCCGATCGAAAGCGGCCGGCCCCACCCGATGTTGCACACGTTGCGCACGCGCGTGCTCGTGAATGCGGAGGGCGGTCTTTATGGCGACGCGCGCGCAATCGGCGGCGCGGGCACGCCCGTCAGCCGCGAAAAAAACCGCAGTGGAGCGACCCGCGATTACGGGCAGACCGCCCTCGTCGGCACGGTGACGGTATCGGCCCCCCAGCCGCACACGGCCTGGGAGCGCTTCACAGCAGAAGGGCCGATCGCGCTCTTGCCCGTGGGCGGCATGCGCCAGGCCGACTACGCGATGGTCTGGTGCATGGCGCCCGAGCAGGCGGAGCGCCGGCTGCCGCTTTCCGACGACGCGCTGCTCGCCGAGCTCGGCGTCGCTTTCGGCGACCGGATGGGCCGCTTCGAGGCGATCAAGGGACGCGCCGCGTTCCCGCTCGGCCTCGCGGCCGCGAAGACACTCGCGCGCGGCCGCACCGTGGCGATCGGCAACGCCGCTCAGACGCTGCACCCGGTCGCGGGGCAAGGACTCAATCTCGGCCTGCGCGACGCGCACGCGCTGGCCGACGCGCTCGCTCGACACGGCGCGTCGCCTCGCGCGCTCGCGGACTTCGCTCGCGCACGCGCGCTCGACAGACGGCTCACGATCGGCGCGACCGACGCGCTCGCGCGACTTTTCACAGTCGATATGGGGCCGCTCTCGGGGTTGCGCGGGCTTGCGCTCGCGGCGCTCGAGCTTGTGCCGCCGGCCAAGACGGCGCTCGCGCGCCAGATGATGTTCGGTCAGCGGCGATAGCGCCCGCGTGCCGCCCGATGCGCTGATTGCCGGTCCGCGCACTCGCGGTTTCTCCCGCGCTGCAACTTGGCCGCGCCCTCGTTAACGGTAAAATGGTCGTTTCCCTCATCGACCGCCGCGCTCGTGTGCGTCCCGAGCGCGCGCGGCCATTTCGTCATGCCAACGCTTGGGTCCCACGTCCTGCGCAACAACCTGTTCGTCGCTCCGATGGCGGGCGTCACGGACCGGCCGTTTCGCCAGCTCTGCAAGCGGCTCGGCGCGGGCTACGCCGTCTCGGAGATGGTCGCCTCGAACGCCCAGTTCTGGAAAAGCGAGAAGACGATGCGGCGCGCCAATCACGCGGGCGAAGTCGAGCCGATCGCCGTGCAGATCGCCGGCGCCGATCCCGCGATGATGGCTGAGGCCGCGCGCTACAACGTCGCGAACGGCGCGCAGATCATCGATATCAACATGGGCTGCCCCGCGAAAAAGGTCTGCAACGTCGCCGCGGGCTCGGCGCTCTTGCAAGACGAGCCGCTCGTCGCGCGCATCGTCGAAGCGGTGGTGAGCGCCGTCGGCGCGGGGCCTGACGCCGTGCCCGTCACGCTGAAGATTCGCACGGGCTGGGACCGGGCGAACAAGAACGCGCTCACGATCGCGCGCATCGCCGAGAACGCCGGCATTTCGATGCTGACGGTACACGGGCGCACGCGGGCCGATCTTTATCACGGCGAGGCCGAGTACGAGACCATCGCGGCCGTGAAGGCTGCCGCGCGCATTCCGGTCGTCGCGAACGGCGACATCGATTCGCCGATGAAGGCCCGCGCGGTGCTCGAAGCGACGGGCGCCGACGCGATCATGATCGGCCGCGCGGCGCAGGGGCGCCCGTGGCTCTTTCGCGAGATCGATCATTTCCTGCGGCACGGGGAGTTGCCGCCGCCGCCTCGCATCGCCGAGATCCGCGAGGTGATGAACGCGCATCTCGAGGATCACTACGCGTTCTACGGTGAATTCACGGGCGTTCGTACTGCGCGCAAGCACATCGGCTGGTACACTCGCGGCCTTCCCGGCGCCAACGCGTTCCGGCACCGGATGAACACGCTCGATACCACACGCGAACAGCTCGCTGCCGTCAACGAATTCTTCGACGCGCAGCAGGCTTTGTCGGACCGTCTCATCTACGTGGAAGATGAGACGCTCGAGCAAACCGAGCCGACTCGTAACGAACCCTTAGCAGCATGAGCAAGCACAACATCGAACAATGCGTCCGCGACAGCCTGGGCATGTACTTCCAGGATCTCGACGGCGCGAATCCGCACGACGTTTATGACATGGTGATGTCGTGCGTCGAAAAACCGATGCTCGAGGTGGTGCTCGAGCAGGCAGGCGGCAACCAGTCGCTCGCCGCCGATTATCTCGGCATCAACCGCAACACGTTGCGCAAGAAGCTGCAACAGCACGGTCTGCTGTAGTCGCGCGCCGCCCTCGATTCTTTTCGGTCTTCGTTCTCATCATGATCAAGCAAGCGCTCATTTCCGTTTCCGACAAATCCGGCATCGTCGAGTTCGCCCAATCGCTCTCGGCGCTCGGCGTCAAGATCCTGTCGACGGGAGGGACGGCCAAGCTCCTCGCCGAGGCGGGGCTGCCCGTTACCGAAGTCGCCGACTACACCGGGTTTCCTGAAATGCTCGACGGCCGTGTGAAGACGCTGCATCCGAAGGTGCACGGCGGCATTCTCGCGCGCCGCGACCTGCCCGAGCATATGGCCGCGCTCGAGACGCACGGCATCCCGACGATCGATCTGCTCGTCGTGAACCTCTATCCGTTCGTCGCGACCGTTTCGAAAGACGAATGCACGCTCGAAGACGCCATCGAGAACATCGATATCGGCGGTCCGACGATGCTGCGCTCCGCGGCCAAGAACCATCGCGACGTCACCGTCATCGTCGATCCGGCGGATTACGCGACCGTGCTCGAAGAAATGCGCGCCAACGACAACAAAGTCAGCTACAAGACCAACTTCCGTCTTGCGACGAAGGTCTTCGCGCATACGGCGCAATACGATGGCGCGATTACGAACTATCTGACGAGCCTGACGGAAGCGCTGCAGCACAACTCGCGCAATACGTATCCGAATACGCTCAATCTCGCGTTCACAAAGGTGCAAGACCTGCGCTACGGCGAAAATCCGCATCAAAGCGCGGCGTTCTACCGCGACCTCGCGGCGCCTGCTGGCGCGCTGGCCGCCTACCGGCAGTTGCAAGGTAAAGAGCTTTCGTACAACAACATTGCCGATGCCGATGCGGCTTGGGAATGCGTGAAGACGTTCGAGGCAACGGCCTGCGTGATCATCAAGCATGCGAACCCGTGCGGCGTGGCGATCGGCGCCGATCCGCTCGAGGCTTACTCGAAGGCGTTCCAGACCGATCCGACTTCGGCGTTCGGCGGCATCATCGCATTTAACCGCGAGCTCGACGAGGCGGCCGCGGCGGCCGTCGCGAAGCAGTTCGTCGAAGTGCTGATCGCACCGTCGTTCAGCGAGGGCGCGAAGGCGGTTTTTGCCGGGAAGCAGAACGTGCGCTTGCTGGAGATTCCTCTCGGCTCCGGTCAGAACCCGTTCGACTTCAAGCGCGTGGGCGGCGGCCTGCTCGTGCAGTCGCCCGATGCGAAGAACGTGACGCCGCGCGAGATTCGCGTCGTGACGAAGCGGCATCCCACGCCGCAGGAGATGGACGATCTGCTCTTCGCCTGGCGTGTTGCGAAGTTCGTCAAATCGAATGCGATCGTGTTCTGCGGCAAGGGGATGACATTGGGCGTCGGTGCGGGGCAGATGAGCCGCGTCGATTCGGCGCGCATTGCGAGCATCAAGGCGGAGAACGCGGGGCTGTCGTTGAAGGGCTCGGCCGTGGCGTCGGATGCATTCTTCCCGTTCCGCGACGGCCTTGATGTCGTCGTCGCGGCGGGCGCGACTTGCGTGATCCATCCGGGCGGCTCGGTGCGCGACGATGAGGTGATCGCCGCCGCCGATGAGCATAAGATCGCGATGATCATGACGGGCGTCCGGCATTTCCGGCATTGAGCATCACGTCGCACGGCGATCCGACCGTCAACCTGCATAGCTTCTATCACGTCGTCGAAGGCGAAACGCTCGTCGATGTTTGGACGATCGAGGCGCGCAGCAGGCTATGAGCGCCGCGCGGCCGCCGGCGTGTGACTCGCATCCCGCGAGCAATCCGCTCGCGGGCGGCCGCCGTTCGTTGTAGTATCGCAGGCACTCCGTCCCCCTTGCTTTGCATGAGAATTCTCGGCATCGATCCAGGCCTGCGCGTAACCGGTTTCGGCGTCATCGAACAGACGGGCCAGCGGCTCGCCTACGTGACGAGCGGTGTCATCCGCACCGCCGACGGCGACCTCCCTTCCCGGCTTGGCACGATCTTCGACGGCATCGCCACGCTGATCCGAGAACACTCGCCCGATCAATCAGCGATCGAGAAAGTCTTCGTCAACGTCAATCCGCAATCGACGTTGCTGCTTGGCCAAGCGCGCGGCGCGGCCATCTGCGGCCTCGTCGCCGGCGGGGTCCCAGTCGCCGAGTACACAGCGCTGCAGTTGAAGCAGGCCGTCGTCGGCTACGGCCGAGCAACGAAGGAACAAATGCAGCAGATGGTCGGGAGGCTCCTCAATTTGCCTGGACTGCCAGGCACTGACGCGGCGGATGCACTCGGTATGGCGATCTGCCACGCGCACGGCGGAAGCGCACTCGGCACGCTGGGTGGCATGGCGCCGGCCCTGGCAAAAAAAGGCTTGCGAGTACGACGGGGTCGGCTGGTCGGCTAGAAGCGTTCTTCTCTGCACAAACGCCTCCATTTCAACGCGGAACCAGCCCGCACCGCAAAATCGACAGGCAGCACCTTGCGCTAAACTCGCGCTTTCCCGTCCTCACTCGCATACGCCATGATCGGTCGCATCGCCGGCACGCTGCTCGAAAAGAATCCCCCTCATTTGCTCGTAGACTGCAACGGCGTCGGCTACGAGGTCGACGTGCCGATGAGCACTTTCTACAACCTCCCATCGACCGGCGAAAGAATCGTCCTGCTGACGCAGTTGATCGTTCGCGAGGACGCGCACCTTCTCTACGGCTTCGGCACGGCGCAGGAGCGCACGACGTTCCGCGAACTGCTGAAGATCAGCGGGATCGGCGCGCGCATGGCGCTCGCGGTGCTCTCGGGCATGAGCGTGGCGGAACTCGCCCACACCGTGACGCTGCAGGATGCGGCGCGCTTGACGCGCGTGCCCGGCATCGGCAAGAAAACGGCCGAGCGGCTCTTGCTCGAACTGAAAGGCAAGCTCGGCGCCGATCTGGGCGCGAGCGCCGCGGCAGTCTCGCCGTCGGACCACGCCACCGATATCCTCAACGCGCTGCTCGCGCTCGGCTACTCCGAGAAGGAAGCGCTCGCGGCCATCAAGAACGTGCCGGCCGGCACGGGCGTGTCCGAAGGCATCAAGCTTTCGCTGAAGGCGTTGTCGAAGGCGTAAGCGCCCTTTCGACGATTGCGCGTCGCAACGATAAGCGACAGCCGAGAGCCGACAGGCCAGCGTTGCCGCTTGAGCATCGAGCGCGCGCGGTACAATGACGCGCATGATCGAAACCGACAAGCTCGCCGCCGAGCGCATCATTTCCGCGACGCCCGCGTCCTCTCACGAGGAAGCGTTCGAGCGCGCGCTTCGTCCGCGCCAGCTCGACGAATACGTCGGCCAGGAAAAGGTGCGCGGCCAGCTCGAAATCTTCATCGAGGCGGCCAAGCGCCGCTCCGAAGCACTCGACCATGTCTTGCTGTTCGGCCCACCGGGCCTCGGCAAGACGACGCTCGCACACATCATCGCGCGCGAAATGGGCGTCAATTTGCGGCAGACGTCGGGCCCCGTGCTCGAGCGCGCCGGCGACCTTGCGGCGCTGCTCACGAACCTCGAGGCGAACGACGTCCTCTTCATCGACGAAATCCATCGGCTCTCGCCCGTCGTCGAAGAGATCCTATATCCGGCGCTCGAGGACTATCAGATCGACATCATGATCGGCGAAGGGCCGGCCGCGCGCAGCGTCAAGCTCGACCTGCAGCCCTTCACGCTCGTCGGCGCAACGACGCGCGCCGGCATGCTGACGAATCCGCTGCGCGACCGCTTCGGTATCGTCGCCCGCCTCGAGTTCTATAACGCCGAGGAACTCTCGCGCATCGTCGTGCGCTCGGCCGCGCTGCTCGGCGCGAACATTCACCGTGACGGCGCCCTCGAAATCGCGCGCCGCTCGCGCGGCACGCCGCGTATCGCGAACCGGCTGCTGCGGCGGGTGCGCGACTTCGCCGAAGTCAAGGCGGACGGCAACATCACGGCAAGCGTGGCCGACGCGGCGCTCGCCATGCTCGATGTCGACCCGGTCGGCTTCGACCTGATGGACCGCAAGCTGCTCGAGGCGATCCTGCACAAATTCGACGGAGGTCCCGTCGGGGTCGACAACCTGGCCGCTGCGATCGGCGAGGAGCGCGATACGATCGAAGACGTGCTCGAACCGTATCTGATCCAGCAAGGCTACCTCCAGCGTACGCCGCGCGGCCGGGTGGCCACGCTCGCCGCCTATCGCCACTTCGGCCTGGCCACGCCCGCGGAATCGAGCCCCGTGCGCAGTCTCTGGGACGCCGGCGAGGCCGATCCCGCGTAGCGTCCAACGTACGTCCTTCCAGTCGGCGCTCGATCAGCGAAACGCAGTCTCGATAAACGAAGCCAACGATGTCAGACCATGCCGGCATCCCGCCTCGTGATCGCTCCGGCATCGGGCATGCGCTCGCCGGTCTGATGCGCAAGCGAGTTGCGCACGCCGCCGCGTTGCGGCGAGCCAGAGCGGCTCAGAAGCTTTTCAGCGAGAGGCGGCGCTTGCGGGGCTAAGCCCGTCGTCCTCGCTTTCGCCGTGGAGATGTTCGACATCGGCCCACCCCACGATCGATGCGCGGCCCGCTTCGTCGAAGTCGACGGTATTGATGCTGGCGTTGAGTAGCGGGTAGTCGCGTGGCGCTTCGAGCGACAACCCGCGCGCATGGCGATAGATGCAGTCGAGCACACCGCCGTGCGTCACGCAGGCAATATGGCCGCCCGGATGAGCGGCGACGATCGAGGCCACCGCATGCAGCACGCGGTGAAAGAACCCGCGCGACGACTCGCCTCCGTCGGGCGCAAACCCGGGATCGCGCGTTTGCCAGATCGCATAGGCATCGGGAAAGCGTGCCGCAATCTCGTTGCTGTCATGTCCCTGGAAGACACCGTACGCGCGCTCGCGCAATCCCGTGCACAACTGCAGCGGAAGCCGGAGCGCGCTCGCCGTCGGCTGCGCCGTTTGCTGCGCGCGCTGCAGGTCGCTCGAATAAATGGCGTCGAGCACCGCGCGCGGCGGCGGCGCGTCGATTTCACCCGCTGAACGAGCTTCGTAGGCTGACTGCGGCGGCTGCGCCGGGTGCCGGCCGTTCACTCGAGATGCAAGCCGCGCGGCCAACCGCTCGGCTTGCGCCAATCCGCTCGCCGCGAGCGGAATGTCGATATGCCCCTGTATCCGCTTGACGCGATTCCAGGTCGTTTCGCCGTGACGAATGAAAAGCACGCGAGTCGTCATTGCGTAGGGACCTCTTTCTTTCGTCAGCCGCGCGTTTGCAGCCAAAAGGTGACGGGACCGTCGTTGACGAGCGAG
Source organism: Trinickia symbiotica (assembly GCF_003028655.1). Lineage (GTDB taxonomy): Bacteria > Pseudomonadota > Gammaproteobacteria > Burkholderiales > Burkholderiaceae > Trinickia > Trinickia symbiotica_A. The sequence goes on along the minus strand of NZ_PYUC01000004.1, from coordinate 134,661 downwards.
ACCTGCATTTCGGCGCCGAACTCGCCCGTTTCGACGATCGGATGCCGCGCACGCGCCGCCGCGACGAAGTAATCGAAAAGACGCCGGCCTTCGTCGGGCGGTGCAGCCGGCGTGAAGCTCGGCCGCAATCCGCTGTCCGTATCGGCGGCGAGCGTGAACTGCGAAACGAGCAACAGCCCGCCCGCGCGATCCTCGCCGTCGATGTTCGTGACGGGCAAATTCATCTTGCCGGCCGCGTCGCTGAAGACTCGATAGCCGAGCACCTTCGCCACGAGCTTGTCCGCTTGCGCCTCGGTGTCACCGCGCTCAGCGCAAACGAGCGCCAGGAGCCCGGCGCCGATTTGCCCTGTCACGCGCTCGCCCACGCGCACCTCGGCGCGCGCGACGCGCTGAATCAACGCGATCATCGCCGCGCCGCCCTTTACGCCGAAAGCGTGACGCGCGCGAAGCGGCGCTTGCCGACCTGCACGACGTATTCGCCGGCTTCGACTTTGAGCCCTTTGTCGGAGATCGTCACGCCGTCGATCTTGACGCCATTCTGCTCGATGTTGCGCAGCGCCTCGCTCGTCGACGGGACGAGGCCCGCCTGCTTGAGCAATTGACCAATGCCGAGCGGCGCCCCGGTGAGCGCGACCGACGGGATATCGTCGGGCACGCCGCCCTTCGCGCGATAGTCGAATTCCTCGAGTGCGCGCCCGGCATCGGCCTGCGAATGAAAGCGCGCGACGATCTCCTGGGCGAGCATGACCTTGAAGTCGCGCGGATTGCGCCCTTGCCCGGCTTCGCGCTTGAAGCGGGCGATTTCGTCGAGGCTGCGGAACGAGAGCAGCTCGTAGTAGCGCCACATCAGATCGTCCGAGATGCTCATCAGCTTGCCGAACATGTCGCCGGGCTTTTCGCCGATGCCGACGTAGTTGTTCTTCGATTTCGACATCTTCTCGACGCCGTCGAGCCCTTCAAGCAGCGGCATCGTCAGGATGCATTGCTGCTCCTGCCCGTACTGCTTCTGGAGCTCGCGTCCGACGAGCAGGTTGAACTTCTGGTCCGTGCCGCCGAGCTCTAGATCCGCATTGAGCGCAACGGAGTCGTACCCTTGCATCAGCGGGTAAAGGAATTCGTGGATCGAGATCGGAACGCCGCCTTGAAAACGCTTCGTAAAATCTTCGCGCTCGAGGATGCGCGCGACGGTGTAGCGGGAGGCGAGCTTGATCATGCCGTCCGCGCCGAGCGGCATCGACCATTCGCTGTTGTAGCGAATCTCCGTCTTTTCTCTGTCGAGCACGAGCGACGCCTGTTCGAAGTAGGTCTTCGCGTTCGATTCGATCTGCTCGCGCGTAAGCGGCGGGCGCGTCGCATTGCGACCGGACGGATCGCCGATCAGCGACGTGAAATCACCGATCAGGAAAATCACGGTATGACCGAGGTCCTGGAGCTGCCGCATCTTGTTCAGCACGACCGTGTGGCCGATATGGATATCGGGCGCCGTCGGATCGAGCCCGAGCTTGATCCGCAGCGGCTTGCCCGTCGCGGCGCTCCTTGCGAGCTTGCCGGCGAACTCCTCTTCGATCAGCAGTTCATCGGCGCCGCGCTTCGCGACGGCGAGCGCGTGGCGAACCTCGTCCGTGATCGGGTACGTCGGCGCGGGTTTGGCAGTGGACTCGGTGCTCATCTCTGGAATTCTTGAAACGGGGATGGTGCAAAAGGCTCAATTGTCCCATATTCTCGCCGCGCTTCCGGGGCATCGCTCGCTTAACGGGGTTCCCGCTTGCGCGGATAATGGTGGACTGCGGAACAGACTATGAGGAGCCCAGCGTGCCACGTAACACGCCCCCCACTGCGAACGGCATCTATTTCGGGCTGATGTCGGGCACGAGTCTCGACGGCGTAGACGGCATCGCGGTCGAATTCGCCGCCGGCAAGCCGCCTGTCGTGCTCGCCGATGCCTTCGTCAGCTTCGCCGACGGTCTGCGCGGCGCCTTGCTCGCGTTGCAGCAGCCGGGCGAGAACGAGATCGAGCGCGAAGCGCTCGCTTCGTCGGCGCTTGCCTCGCGCTACGCGGTCTGCTGCCACGAACTGCTGCGCTCGGCCAACGTGGGGCCCACCCGTGTGCGGGCGATCGGCGTGCACGGGCAGACCGTCCGTCACCGCCCCGAAAAGGGATATACGCGCCAGATCAATAACCCGGCGCTGCTCGCCGAAATGACGCATATCGATGTGGTTGCCGATTTCCGCAGCCGCGACGTCGCTGCGGGCGGCCAGGGCGCGCCGCTCGTTCCCGCGTTCCACGCGCAAATCTTCGGGTCGGGCGACGAAACGCGCGTGGTCTGCAATCTCGGCGGTATCAGCAACATCACGATCTTGCCCGCCGCCGTCGAGCCGGGCGTGGGCGCGTCCGTGCGCGGCTTCGATTGCGGCCCCGCCAACGTGCTGCTCGACGAATGGGCGTTCCGGCATATCGGCGCGCCTTACGACGAGGGCGGGCGCTTCGCCGCGAGCGGCACCGTGCATCAGCCGCTGCTCAATGCGTTGCTCGACGAGCCATTTTTCGAGCAGGCGCCGCCGAAGAGCACCGGCCGCGACCTCTTCAACGCCGCGTGGCTCGACGCCAAGCTCGCCGCCTTCAGCGATGCCGAGCTGAAGCCAGCCGACGTTCAGGCGACGCTCGCGGCGCTCACGGGTGTCACGATCGCGCGCGAGATCGAGCGGCATGCGTCCGATTGCCGCGCCGTCTACGTGTGCGGCGGCGGTGCGCGCAATCCTCAGCTGTTGAAGGCCATCGACGCGGCGCTCGCCAGGAGCGGCGTCAATGGCATACCCGTCAGGACGACCGATGCGCTCGGCGTGCCGCCCCATCACGTGGAGTCGCTTGCATTCGCCTGGCTGGCCATGCGGTGCATGGAACGCACGCCCGGCAACCTGCCCGCTGTCACGGGCGCCGCCGGTGAGCGAATTTTGGGCGCTATCTATCCGCGCTGAAGCGCAGGGACACGCGACCGCTCGGAGCGGCCGGACATGGCAAACGGGGCCGGAGCCCCGTTCAAATGCCGCGACAGCGAGCGCTGCGGCGGCCCAACAACGATTGCCGAGGCTGGCGCCGACTCAGACCGAGAACGACGATCCGCAGCCGCAGGTGGTCGACGCGTTCGGGTTCTTGATGACGAATTGCGCGCCGTTGAGGTCGTCCTTGTAGTCGATCTCGGCGCCGACGAGGTATTGATAGCTCATCGAATCGATCAACAACTGCACGCCGCCTTTCACCATGACGGTGTCGTCTTCGTTGATCGTTTCGTCGAACGTGAAACCGTACTGAAAACCCGAGCAGCCGCCACCCTGCACGAAAACGCGCAGTTTGAGGTCGGGATTGCCCTCTTCGTCGATCAGTTGTTTCACCTTGTCAGCCGCCGCGTCCGTGAAGACGAACGGGGCCGGCATTTCGGTCACGGGGGTATCGGTGACGGCGTTCATTCGAACTCTCCAAAAAAGCTTCTAGCGCCATTGTAAGTCGCTTAGGAATATCGTGCTGAAAGCCTTGAATGCAATAGGTGCATCTGGACGCATGCGCGCCACGCAACGAAAAGAGCCGCCGACACCCGTGGCTCGGGCGTCGGCGGCTCTTCGTGCCGCCTCTGGCAACGCCATTCCGCTCTCGCGGTGCGTGCGCAGAGAAGCGCTTAACGCTTCGAGAACTGCTTGCGGCGACGTGCCTTGTGGAAACCGACCTTCTTCCGCTCGACTTCACGTGCATCGCGCGTCACGAAGCCGGCGTTCGACAGCGCCGGCTTCAGCGTGGCGTCGTAATCCATCAGCGCACGCGTGATGCCGTGACGAACGGCGCCTGCCTGACCCGTCTCGCCGCCACCCGTGACGTTGACCTTGATGTCGAACGTCGTGGCATGGTTCGTGAGCTCGAGCGGCTGACGCACGATCATCAGCGACGTTTCGCGCGAGAAGTAGTCGGCGATGGGCTTGCCGTTGACGACGATCTCGCCCTTGCCCGCCTTGATGAACACACGGGCGACAGCGCTCTTGCGACGGCCCGTGCCATAGTTCCAGTTACCGATCATGTGGGCTCCCCTTAGATCTCGAGCGCTTTCGGCTGCTGAGCCGTATGCGGATGCGTGGCTTCGGCGTAGACCTTCAGCTTCTTGATCATCGCGTAGCCGAGCGGCCCCTTAGGCAGCATGCCCTTCACGGCCTTCTCGAGCGCGCGTCCCGGGAAACGCTCCTGCATCTTGCCGAACGTCGTTTCGTAGATGCCGCCCGGGTAGCCCGAATGGCGGTAGTACTTCTTGTCCGTCGTCTTGTTGCCGGTAACCTTGAGCTTGCCGGCGTTGATGACGATGATGAAATCACCCGTATCGACGTGCGGGGTGAACTCAGGCTTGTGCTTGCCGCGAAGACGGCGTGCCACTTCGCTGGCGACACGGCCGAGAACCTTATCCGTCGCGTCAATCACGTACCATTCGCGCGTCACCTCATGGGCTTTGGCGGAAAATGTCTTCATGATCGATCCCAAAAATTGCCCTGCCCTTCATGTTGTTCCTGCTTGTTCGCGGCGCTGACGGTACCCGCCCTTCGTCGTCTCTCGACTTCGTCGGGCCGCTTCCGGCGCGCTGCCGGCCGCTGGATCGTTTTCGGTGCCGAAAACCCCCAAAGGCTCTTGCTGCAGGCTCTCCCTGTTCTTCTTCCGCGGGCATGGATGCGGAAAAGCCCTGAATTATAAAGGAATTCATCGAGCAGAGTCAAAAAAAAGCCCGAACGCTCGGTTCGGGCTTAATCCACCTTAGGAGGAGGGTGGAGGAGACATGCGGAGGTTGCCAACATCGACAACCAATGGAGTGCATTGTACAGACGCGTTGGCAAACGCGCAAGAAAATTTGCATCGCGAAATCTCAACTCATAATGTGAAATACATATACGTGATCGCGAAAAGGGGCTCGGCTCGAACCGGGCGCTCGGGCTCCCTCGCTGCACTGCAGCGAGCGCCGGGCAGCGCGGTAGAATGGCGCTTCGACTGATTAACCGCGCGGGAGCTTCGACATGGAATGCAAAGTGAGCTGGATGGGGCCTGACGGCATGGCGTTCGCCGCCGAGACCGGCAGCGGCCATCTCGCCATGATGGACGGAGCGCCCGAAGGCGGCGGCCGCAATCTCGCGCCGCGGCCGATGGAGATGGTGCTGCTCGGCACCGGCGGCTGTACCGCCTACGACGTCGTGATGATCCTCAAGAAAAGCCGGCAGGAGATCGCGGGCTGTTCCGTCACGTTGAAGGCAGAGCGCACGAGCGAGGATCCGAAGGTCTTCACGAAGATCCACTTCCATTTCACCGTCACAGGCAAGAACCTGAACCCGGCGACGGTCGAGCGTGCCATCAACCTCTCGCACGATAAGTACTGCTCGGCTTCGATCATGCTCGCCAAGACGGCCGAGCTTTCGCATTCGTTCGATATCGTCGAGAACTGAAGCGCGCGTCATCAGGAAAAAAGCCGGCGCCGAGAACGACGCCGGCTCTTCCATGATCGGCAAAGCGGGCCGGTAAGCCGGATTCTGTGCACGCGCAACGCCGCAATGGGCGCCGCGCGCGTGGCAGCCATTCCTCTAGGCGCGCCATTGCTGACGCGCTCGAGCTTCCTACCCGCAGGCGCGACGGGGGCCCCGCCCTGCATCCGAAGATGCGTGCCTGCCTACTTGGAATTGCTCCGGGTGGAGGTTGCCGTGCCGGACTGCGTCGCCGCAGCCGCGGTGCGCTCTTACCGCACCGTTTCACCCTTGCCTGATCCCGGCTTGCGCCGGGCCATCGGCGGTCTGCTTTCTGTTGCCCTGTTCCGCGTGTCGCCACGGATGGCCGTTAGCCATCACCCTGCCCTGTGGAGTCCGGACTTTCCTCGCCCTCCCACCGTCAGGGCCGAAACCCGACGTCAGGAGGCCGCGACTGCCTGGCCTGCTTTGCAGCTTGCAAGTATAGCAACAGCCAAGCACGTGCATGCTCACGGGCGCTCGCGCTTCAGCGCGCGCGCCCTTCCGGAAGGGCGCCGTGCCGTCAACGAAGCGGCGTTCGCGGCTCGGCGCCCCTGACTCGGCGGCCCCTTCGAAACACGCGCTCGTCGTCGTAAAAAGCGGGATCGCGGTTGGCCGGCCACCAGCCCGGAATGCCGAGAACAGGCAGCGGGGCAAACAGGCGGCTCGTCAAGGATGTCGAGGCAAGCGTCGCGGCGATCGTCTCGTCGAGCCATGTCGTTTGCCGTGTCGCGGGCCAGTCGAAGAATTCCGGCGGCGCCTCGACGATCCAGGCGTGCCCGGTGCAGGCCTTGTAGGGCTCGATCAGTTTTTCGAGCAACGCGTGCCCGAACGGCCGAACCAGACAACGCCGCCCCCAGGCGGCGCGCTCCGCGACGAAAAGACGCCGCCAGTCGAATTCGACAAGCGCGCGGCTCAGGGCCGGATCGCAGGCGACGAAAACGACGGCGTTTTCGTCGAAGAGCGTCAGCGCATCGCGCTCGGCGCCCCGTGAGCCGCCGATCCCGTCGCGCGCGATGGCCAACGCCTGTCGGGCGTTGAGGACGGCCTTCACGCGCGGATAGCTGAACCAGACCAGGGCGTTGAAGAAATCGTGCAGGTTCTCGCGGGTCGGCACACCGCCCGTCGCCGCGATGTGCGCCTCGTACGCGGTACCGGCGGGCAGCTCCGCCTGCGCGATGAACGTCAGCGGCGCGCCGCCGCCCGTTGTCTGCGCGCTCGCGCGCGCATCGCGCCGCAGTTCGCCGAGGTAATCGTCGGGGTGCTCGAGCGCCACGCGTTGCCAGCGCTTGCCGCGCTCGGCAAAAGGCGAGAACCACGCTGTGGACCAGTCGATGCGGTCGAAGTCGAGGAATCCCGCGCTCACTCGGTATCGGCCGGCTAATAAAGGATCGGGACGATCAAGCGAGCCGCCAGCCGATTTCTTCCCCGCCGCGCAGTGGTACGACCGAGGCGTCACCGGCCTCGATCGCGGCCGGCAGCGTCCACGGCTCGCGCACGAGCGTCACCTTCTCAGTGCTCCGCGGCAGGCCGTAGAAGTCCGCGCCAAAAAAGCTCGCAAAGCCTTCGAGCTTGTCGAGCGCGTCGGCCTCGTCGAACGCTTCCGCATAAAGCTCGAGGGCATGGAGCGCGGTGTAGCAGCCTGCGCAGCCGCATGCATGCTCCTTCAGCCCTTTCGGATGCGGTGCGCTATCCGTGCCGAGGAAAAAGCGCGGATCCCCCGAGGTGGCCGCCGCGACGAGCGCCACACGATGCGTCTCGCGCTTGAGCACCGGCAGGCAGTAGTAGTGCGGCCGAATGCCGCCCTGAAAGATCGCGTTGCGGTTGTAGAGCAGATGATGGGCCGTGATCGTTGCACCGAGCCGCCCCGGCGGCGCGCCGGCGTCGCGAACGTAGTCGGCCGCGTCTTTCGTCGTAATGTGCTCGAACACGACTTTGAGCGCCGGGAAATCGCGCCGCAGCGGCTCCATGACGCGATCGATGAAGACTTGCTCGCGATCGAACAGATCGACGGACGGGTCCGTCACTTCGCCGTGAATCAGCAACGGCATGCCCGCTTCCTGCATCGCCTCCAGCGTCTTCGCGCAGTGGCGAAGATCGGTGACACCGGCGTCCGAATTCGTCGTCGCCCCGGCCGGATAAAGCTTCACCCCGTGCACGAAGCCGCTCTCTTTCGCCCGCCGGATCTCGTCGGGTGCGGTGTTATCGGTCAGGTAAAGCGTCATCAAGGGCTCGAAGGCCATGCCCGAGGGCAACGCGGCCAGTATCCGCTCGCGGTAGGCGCGCGCCGCTTCGGTCGTCGTGACGGGCGGCTTCAGGTTGGGCATGACGATCGCGCGACCGAATTGGCGCGCCGTATGCGGCAGGACGGCCGCCAGCATCGCGCCGTCGCGCAAATGAAGATGCCAGTCGTCGGGACGCGCGAGCGTAAGCATTGACGGACGGCCGCCGCTTGCAGCGGCGGTCTGGGACGAAAGGGAAACGGTCATGGCGACGATCGAAGAAGAGAGAGCCGGCTTCTCGCGCCGAGGCCCGGCAGCGAAGCGGTGCGCGGCTCATGCAAAAATTGCCGGGATGGGTCGTGGAAAAACCGCAACGCCCATCGGGCCGTGCACGCTGATTTCGCTTTTTTCGCTCAGCGGCTCGGTATATGCTTCAAAAAACATATTGTAGCGGGTTCGGCGAACGGTTAGCCCGGTCGCGGCCCGCCCCATCAGCACCATGTGCCAACTCCTCGGAATGAACTGCGCCGCGCCGACGGACGTCACGTTCTCCTTCACCGGCTTCGCGGCGCGGGGCGGCGTCACCGATCACCACGCCGACGGATGGGGCATCGCCTTCTTCGAAGATAAAGCCTGCAGGCTCTTCATCGATCATCAATCGTCGGCCACTTCGCCGATTGCCGAGATGGTCAAGCGTTATCCGATCAAGTCGAAGAACACAATCGCGCACATTCGCAAGGCGACGCAGGGGCATATTCTGCTCGAGAACTGCCATCCGTTCATGCGCGAACTCTGGGGCCGGCACTGGATCTTCGCCCACAACGGCGACCTGAAGGACTACCGGCCGACACTCTCGGGCATTTGCCAGCCGGTCGGCACCACCGATAGCGAGCTCGCTTTCTGCGCGATCATGCAAGGCTTGCGGCAGGCGTTCCCTTGCGCGCAGCCGCCGCTGCACGATCTTTTCGCGGCGGTCGCCGAACTCACGCGCGACGTCACGAATTACGGCGTCTTCAACTTCCTCATGTCGAATGGGCAGGCGCTCTTCGCCCATTGCTCGACGCACCTGCACTACCTCGTGCGGCGCTGGCCGTTCTCGACCGCGCATCTGATCGATGCGGACATGTCAATCGACTTCGCGCAGTACACGACGCCTGAAGATCGCGTGGCCGTCATCGCCACGCAGCCGCTCACCGACGACGAGATCTGGACGGCCTTCGAGCCCGGCGATCTGCTGATGTTCCAGGACGGCGACGTGGTCGCGCGCACGCATATTCCGGTGCCCGCGCATGTGCTCGAGAAGGCGCGCAACCCGGCCTGCGACGAAACCGCTTCCGCGTCGATGCAAAACGCAAAGGCGGTTGCGACCGGAGATCTTGCCGCCGAAGCGGATGACGTCGCGGCCTACGAATCGTGATTCGGCCTACGCCGGAAACCCGTGCGGTTAGACGTCAGTGCAGGATCTTCGCGAGGAAGTCTTTCGCGCGATCCGATTTTGGATTGGCGAAGAACGCATCTTTCTGATCATCCTCCACGATGACGCCGCGATCCATGAAGATCACGCGGTGCGCGACTTTTTTCGCGAAGCCCATCTCGTGCGTGACGACCATCATCGTCATGCCTTCCTTCGCGAGCTCGACCATCACGTCTAGCACTTCGTTGATCATCTCCGGATCGAGCGCCGAAGTCGGCTCGTCGAACAGCATCGCGACCGGATCCATCGAGAGGGCCCGCGCAATGGCGACGCGCTGCTGCTGGCCGCCCGAGAGCTGGCCCGGGTACTTGTCGGCGTGAGCGCGCAAGCCGACGCGATCGAGCAGCTTCATCCCCTTGGTCGTCGCCTCGTCTTTCGACCGGCCGAGCACTTTCTGCTGCGCGAGCGTCAGGTTCTCGGTGATCGTCAGATGCGGAAAGAGCTCGAAGTGCTGAAACACCATCCCGACTTTCGCACGCAGCTTCGACAGATTCGTGCTCCTGTCCTTCAGCGACTGTCCGTTGACGACGATATCGCCCTGCTGAAACGGCTCGAGGCCGTTCACGGTCTTGATGAGCGTCGACTTCCCCGAGCCGGACGGTCCGCAGACGACGACGACTTCGCCCTTGTTGACCTCTGTCGTGCAATCCGTCAGCACCTGGAACTGCCCATACCACTTCGATACGTTCTTGAGTGAAATCATCTTGCAACCTTTTTCCGAAGCCCTTTGACTACGCCGGAGGCTACCGCGCATACGACAAAATAGCAGGCGCCCGCAAACAGTATCATCTCGACCATCGTACCGTCCCGATCGCCGATATTCGTGGCCGTGCGAAAGAAGTCCGCAAGGCTGATCACATAGACGAGCGACGTGTCCTGAAACAGCACGATGGCCTGCGTCAGCAGCAGCGGGACCATCGCGCGAAACGCCTGCGGCAGGATGATGTAGCGCATCGATTGCCAGTAGGTCATGCCGAGGGCGAACGATGCGTTGACCTGCCCGCGCGATACCGACTGAATCCCCGCGCGAATGATCTCCGAGTAATAGGCTGCCTCGAAGAGCGAAAAAGCGACCATCGCCGAGGCCAGGCGAATGTCGATGTTCGGCGACAGCCCGAGCACGTTCTGCAGCAGTTGCGGCACGATCAGGAAGAACCACAACAGCACCATGACGAGCGGGATCGAGCGGAAAGTCGTGACATAGCCCTGCGCGAACCAGGCGAGCGGCGCGATGCCGGAAAGACGCATCAGCGCGAGCATCGTCCCCCAGACGATGCCCACGACGATCGCGATCACCGTGATTTCGAGCGTGACGACAGCGCCCGACGCGAGCGCCGGCAATGCGCCGGGGATACTCGTCCAATCGAATTGGTGCATCACTTGCCTCCGATATAGCCGGGCAGACGCGTTTTGCTCTCGACCCAGCGCATGAACGCCATCACGACGAGATTGATGATCAGGTAGGCTACCGTCACGGCGATGAACGATTCGTAGGCCTGCGCCGTATAGTCGACGAGTTGCCGTGCCTGCGCGGAGAGCTCGAGCAGGCCGATCGTCGAGGCGACGGCCGAGTTCTTGAAGATGTTGAGAAACTCGGACGTGAGCGGCGGCACGATGATCCGGTAGGCAACGGGCAGCAGCACGTGCCGATAGGTCTGCCACTGCGTGAAGCCGAGCGCGAGGCCGGCGGCGCGCTGTCCGCGCGGCAACGCCTCGATGCCCGAGCGCACTTGCTCGCAAACGCGCGCAGCCGTGAAGAGGCCGAGGCAGACCACCGACGACGTGAAGAACTGCACGCCGGGCGGCGATTGCTTGAACGCGGTCCCGATCGATACAGGGAGCAGTTCCGGCACGACGAAGTACCAGACGAAGAACTGCACGATGAGCGGAATGTTGCGGAACACCGAGACATAGACGGTGCCGATACCGGTCAGAAGGCGGCTCGGCGTCGTGCGCAACACGCCGAAAAACGATCCGACGATGAGCGCGATCACCCACGCGCAAAGCGAGACCGATACCGTCATCCACATGCCCGAAAGCAGCCAGCCAAGGTAAGTCGTGGGCTCGCCGGTGGAGACGGGCTGCAGCAGGACGGCCCAATTCCAGTGATACGACATGTCAGAGACTCCAACGAAAAGAACGGAAGAAGCGCCGCGCTCCTTCCGTTCGATTCAATCTTTCAATAACGTGGCGAGAAAGGCGCCGACGCCGCCGGCGCTCAGTCGATCGCCTTGTCGTTCGGTTTCTTGAAGAGGGCCTTCATGTCGTCGCTTTCGGGGAATTTGAGGTTGAGCCCCTTCGGCGGAATCGGCGATTCGAACCACTTCTTGTACAGCTGATCGGCTTCGCCCGACGTCTCGACCTGCGCTATGGCGTCGTCGACAACCTTCTTGAACTCGGTATCGCCCTTGCGCATCATGCAGCCGTACGCCTCGCGCGACTGCGGCGTGCCGACGATCACGAAATCGTCAGGCGTTCTCGATTTCGCGCGTTCGCCCGCGAGCAACGCGTCATCCATCATGAACGCGACCGCGCGGCCCGTCTCGAGCGTATGGAACGACTCGCCGTGATCTTTCGCGCTGATGATGTTCATCCCCATGTTCTTGTCCTGGTTCATCTTGCGCAAGAGACGCTCGGAGGTCGTGCCGGCCGTCGTGACGACGGTCTTGCCTTTCAGGTCGGGGAAGTCCTTGATGCCCGAGTCCTTCTTCGTCATCAGCCGCGTGCCGATCACGAAGATCGTGTCGGAGAAGTCCGCTTGCTGCTGGCGCTCGGCATTGTTCGTCGTCGATCCGCATTCGATGTCGACCGTGCCGTTCTGCACGAGCGGAATGCGATTTTGCGAGGTGACCGGAATGTTCTTCACCTGCAGGTTCGGCATGTTGAGCTTCTTCTTCACTGCGTCGACGATCTTCATCTGGAAGTCGCGCGAGTAGCCGATCACCTGCTGCTTCTCGTCGTAGTACGAAAACGGAATCGAGGATTCACGATGCCCGAGCGCGATGACGCCCGTATCCTTGATCTTCTTCAACGTGCCCGAATCCTGCGCGAACGCGCTGCCGGCCATCACGGCACCGGCGCAAAGCGCAACGAGCATGCTCGTCTTGAACTTCATTGTGTGATCTCCTTCTTGAGCCTGCCAAAAGCCCCGCGCCAGTGTAGCGCAAAGTAATGCGGTTGAAAGCATCGAATTCGCTCGCGATGTGCGCCCGCAAACGGAAAGCGGGCGGCATGGTCGATGCCGCCCGCACCCGGCGCCGGGCGCACCGTGTTATGCACGATGCTCGAGCGCCATCACGAGGATTTTGTTTTGGAAGCGACGCGCGCAGGATCGGCGTGCCGCCTCGCGCCAACGAGTGTCAGGGGTAGAGCCCGCGCATCTCGCGCGCCATCAGGATGCGTTTGCACGCAACGATGAACGCGGCCGTGCGCATCGAGACGTCGTTGTCGCCCGCCACCTGCCAGACGGCGTTGAACGCTTCGCGCATCACGCGCTCGAGGCGCTGATTGATCTCGTCTTCGGTCCAGAAGAAGCTCGAGAAGTCCTGCACCCATTCGAAGTACGAGACCGTCACGCCGCCGGCGTTCGCGACCACATCGGGCACGACGAGCACACCGTTGTCGTGCAGGATGTCGTCGGCCGCCGTCGTCGTCGGGCCGTTCGCGCCTTCGACGATGATTTTCGTCCTGATCTTCGAGGCGTTCTTCTCGGTGATCTGGTTTTCGAGCGCGGCCGGAATCAGGATGTCGCTTTCGATCGTCCAGAATTCGTCGTTGCCAAGCGGGTCCGCGCCGGCGAAGCCGCCCACGCCGCCCGTCTTCGCGACATGTTCGAGCAGTGCCGCCGTATCGATGCCGCTCGACCGGCAGATCGAGCCCGTGTGGTCCTGCACCGCGATCACTTTCGCGCCGGCCTCCTGAAAGAGCCGCGCGGCGATGCCGCCGACGTTGCCGAAACCTTGCACGACGACGCGCGCGCCTTCGATGTCGAGCCCCTTGCGGCGCGCCGCCTCCGTGCCGACGACGAACACGCCGCGGCCCGTCGCCTCCCGACGCCCGAGCGAGCCGCCGAGCGAGATCGGCTTGCCCGTCACGACGCCCGTAGCCGTCTGGCCTTGGTTCATCGAATACGTGTCCATCATCCACGCCATGATCTGCTCGTTCGTGTTGACGTCGGGCGCGGGGATGTCGGTGTTCGGTCCGATGATGATGCCGATCTCGCTCGTGTAGCGGCGCGTCACGCGCTCGAGCTCACCGCGCGAGAGCTTGCGCGGATCGACGCGAATGCCGCCCTTGGCCCCGCCGTACGGCACGTTCACGGCCGCGTTCTTGACCGACATCCAGGCCGACAGCGCCATCACTTCCGAGAGCGTCACGTCCTGGTGATAGCGCACGCCGCCCTTGCCGGGGCCGCGCGAGACGTTGTGCTGCACGCGATATCCCTCGAAGTGCGCGACCGTGCCGTCATCGAGTTCGATGGGCACGTCGACGATGAGGATTCGTTTCGGACGCTTCAACGTCTCGATCCAGCGCGAGAGCGAACCGAGGTACGGAGCGACGCGATCGACCTGGCGCAGATAGTTGCCCCAGGGACCGAGATCGTCGGCATGCAGGTAGGAGGGAATCGATTGCGCCAACGGCGCCGACGACGATTGCGAAGACATGGACACTCCAGCGGTCAGAGAATGTGCGCCATTGTGAGAAAAGCGGTTTTTGAAATCCAATGCCGATTGGTCATCCTGTTATGCAAAATTTGCATGACACGGCTTTTCAGCCAATCTCATTGGTCTCGCTCTTTCCGTTCACGCCGAGCTCGTCGGCGACCACCTGCCATAGACGCTGCACGAGCCGCTGACGTCGATCGTCGGCGGCGGCGGCAAGCTTGTCGCGATAGAGGCGAATCTCCATCGTCAGCGTGAAACGGTCCGCGGCCGTGCCGCGCGTCGGGCGATCGAGCCGGATCAGCGCGCCTGCCGCGACCGCGTCCTCCACCGCGCTGTGCGGCAGGAACGCGACCCCGTGGCCCGCGAGCGCCATCGCCTTGAGCGCCTCGGCCATGTCGGTTTCATAGACGCGGTCGAGGTAGAGTCGCTCCGGCGCTTTGGCGATGATGACTTCGGTCATCCGGCCCAGGTACGCGTTCGGCGTGTACGAGAGATACGGAACCGGCGCATCGGCCGTGCCCGGCAGTTGGAAGCGCGGGCGCCCCGCGCGCAACGGCGCCGAGAAGGGGCTGATCGGCTCGAAGCCGAGCGTGAGCATGTCGTAGTGACCCGGATCGAGCGCGACCGGATGGCTCGGATGGTGATAGCCCATCACGAGATCGCACCCGCCCTCGACGAGCGAAAGCACGGCGTCGTGAACGTTGAGCGCCCGCAGCCGCGTATGAATGGGCCCCATCTGCGCCTCGATGCGCTGCAGCCATTTCGGGAAATAGGTGAGTGAAAGCGTATGGGGGACGGCGAATTCGATCGTCGTGGCGGGCGCACCGATATGGCCGCGCAACAGCACGCGCGCCTCGTGCACTTGCGAGAGCATCGCGAGCGCCTGCTCGTAGAAGACTTCACCGGCATTGGTCAAACGCGTCGGATAGACCGAGCGATCGATGAGCTCGGTGCCGAGCCACGCTTCGAGTGCCTGGATTCGCCGTGAAAAAGCGGGCTGAGTCACATGCCGAAGCTCGGCGGAACGGCTGAAGCTGCGCGTTTCCGCGAGCGAGACGAAATCTTCCAGCCACTTCAGTTCCATGCTAGGTCCCGCCTACCCGTGTCCATCATGTTCGCGTCTCCTCGGAAAAGGTCGGACGCCATTGTCGCGCATGCCGCTTTCCGGCGCGGTTGGGATCGGCATTGAACATCTAACTTCCGCAACGCACCATTACCGAGCGCGCGGAGCACGCGGGCAGTGCCGCCCGCGCACCGCTGGTGCGCAAGCGGAACGGCCGCCGTTCCCGCCCCTCGTTGCCGCCATTCGCCCGCGATCGAATCGCCGCCCCCGACAAGCGGCCTGCAATGCCGGATCCGGCTTTCATCTGACTGACACCTCCCCCGCCAAAACTAACAGCCGATGGCCTAGAAGCCCCGCGCGCCGGACGATGGCATGGCCCTTGCGTTTCGATGCGGCCGCGCTGCATTGCAAAAAGACAAAGTGCGCGTTTCACCTTCGATCACCCGACGTGAGGATGTCATGAAGAACTTGCAACACGCGCTACGGAGCGGCAACTGGCGTTCGCTTCTCGCCTGCTTTCTCTATTTCGATACGGGCTTCACGGTCTGGGTCCTCTACGGCCCGCTTGCGCCGTTCATCGGCAAGGACGTGGCGATGTCGGCCGCGCAGCAAGGCTTTCTCGTCGCCGTGCCCGTGCTCGCGGCCGCCATTCTGCGCGTCGCGCTCGGTAATCTCTATCAGTCGGCCGATGGACGGCGCGTCGCGTTGATCGGCGTGCTGCTGTCGGCGCTGCCGACCATCGTCCTGCCATTCTGGCCCGCGACGCCGTCGTACTCCCTGCTGCTCGTGCTCGGCGTGTTTCTCGGGGTCGGCGGCGCGAGCTTCGCCGTGGCGCTGCCGATGGCGGGCAGCAGCTATCCGCCGAAGGTGCAGGGCCTGGTGCTGGGGCTTGCCGCGGCCGGCAACATCGGCGCCGTGCTCGACGGCTTCCTCTTTCCGCATGTCGCCGCCGCGCTCGGCTGGCAATTCGCGACGGCCGCGGCACTGCCGCTTCTGGCGATCGCCGGCCTCGCCCTCTTCGCCTGGGCCGACGATCGCGGCGAAAAGTCAGGGAGCCTGCCGCGCGCGGCGGCGAGCTTCGCGGCGGTGCTCGCCGGGCTCGTGGCGCTGGTGCTCGCGGTCAAGGCCGGCGTCTTCGGCTCGGGCAAAACCGGCGTATTGCTCTTGCCCGTGCTCGGCGCGGCCGGCGCCATCGCGCTCTTGCCCGCCCGCTATCGGGCTGTCCTCGCCGAGCGCGACACCTGGGTCATGATGCTCATCTACAGCATCACCTTCGGCGGGTTCGTCGGCATGTCCTCGTATGTCACGCTGCTGCTCACGAACCTCTATCAGATGCCGAAGCTCGAAGCCGGCCTCTTCATGTCGCTGCTCGCGTTTCTCGGCGCGATCGTGCGCCCGATGGGCGGCTACGTCGCCGACCGCGTGACGGGCGTGCGTGCGCTGATGCTGCTGCTCGCCGTCATCTCCATCGCCGATTTCGCGTTCGCCGCGTGGATGCCCCCGCTCGGCGGCGGCATCGCGCTGCTCGTGCTCCTCTACATCGCATTCGGGCTCGGCAACGGCTCGACGTTCCAGCTCGTGCCGCATCGCTGGAAGGGCAAGACGGGTCTGCTTTCGGGCGTCGTCGGGGCGGCGGGCGGCATTGGCGGGTTCTACCTTCCCGTCGTAATGGGCATCGCAAAGGAAAGCACGGGCAGCTACCAGATGGGCTTCGCGACGTTCGGCGCGCTCGCCGCCTGCGCTTGCGGCGCCCTCGTCGCGCTGCGCGGGCAATGGCTCGTCTGGGCCGCGCCGGCCGCCACCGCGGCCAATGCGTCGATGCCTGCGAGCGCCGGCATCGGTCAAACGGCTTCGGCAGGGAAGTGACACGCGAGCGAGCGCCGCGGCGCTCTCGCCGCGACAACGAATGTCCGGTCTGACGGCTGGCCCCGCTCGCTTAGCAGGGCGCGGCCAGCCTGGGCGGCTGGCGGCTCGAAGGTGGTAAAATTCGCGGTTCCCTTCCGCTTCCGAACGGGCGCATTCGGGCGCCCGACCGCCTCATCATGTCCGATACCCGCGCCGATACCCTTTTCACGCTCACCGCCCTCTCCCCGCTCGACGGCCGCTATGCGGCCAAAACCGAAGCACTGCGCGACTGGCTTTCTGAAGCCGCGTTCATGCGTCATCGCGTGACGGTCGAAGTTCATTGGCTCATCGCGCTCTCGCAGGCCGGCTTCGCCGAGGTCCCCAGGTTCTCGGGGGAATCGGAACGGTTTCTGCTCGAGCTCGTCGAGCGCTTTTCCGCGCATGACGCCGCGCGCATCAAGGAAATCGAGCGCGTGACGAACCACGACGTGAAGGCCGTCGAGTACTGGCTCAAGGAATCGGTGAAGGGCCAGCCCGAGCTCGAGCGCGCGAGCGAGTTCATCCATTTCGCCTGCACGTCCGAGGATATCAACAACACCTCGCACGGTCTCATGCTGGCCGGCGCGCGCGAGCATGTCATTCTGCCCGCGCTGCGCTCCGTCCATGCGCGGCTCGTCGCACTCGCGCGCACGCACGCCGAGCAGCCGATGCTCTCGCGCACGCATGGCCAGCCGGCGAGCCCGACGACGCTCGGCAAGGAAATCGCGAACGTCGCCGCGCGCCTCGCGCGCGCGATCGAGCGCATCGCCGCCGTGCAAATTCTCGGCAAGATGAACGGCGCCGTCGGCAACTATAACGCCCATCTGTCCGCCTACCCCGACTTCGATTGGGAGGCGTTCTCGCGCAACGTCGTCGAAAACCGCCTGAAGCTGGCGTTCAACCCCTACACGATTCAGATCGAGCCGCACGATTACATGGCGGAGCTCTTCGACGCCGTCGCACGGGCGAACACGATCCTGCTCGATCTCGACCGCGACGTCTGGGGCTACATCTCGCTCGGGTATTTCAAGCAAAAGACGAAAGCTGGCGAGATCGGCTCGTCGACGATGCCGCACAAGGTCAACCCGATCGATTTCGAGAACTCCGAAGGCAACCTCGGGCTCGCGAACGCGACGCTGCGCCATCTCGCCGACAAGCTCCCCGTCTCGCGCTGGCAGCGCGACCTCACCGATTCGACGGTCCTGCGCAACATGGGCGTAGCGCTCGGCTACTCGCTGCTCGCCTACGACGCGCTGATCCGCGGGCTCGACAAGCTGGAGGTCAACCCGCAGCGTCTCGACGAGGATCTCGACGGATGTTGGGAGGTACTCGCCGAGCCCGTGCAAACGGTCATGCGGCGCTATGGCATCGAAAACCCTTACGAGCAACTGAAGGAACTCACGCGCGGCAAGGGCATTACGCGCGAAGCCCTGCGGCAGTTCATCACGACGCTTGCGATTCCCGACGATGCGAAGGCGCGCCTGCTGGCGATGACGCCCGGGTCCTACATCGGCAAGGCCGTCGAGCTCGCCAAGCGAATCGGCTAACGGGCTCGGCTCAGCCCGCTGTGGCTTGGCGGGCAGATCCGAGCGGCTCGGCTTACAATGCCTTCGCGGCCGGAGGGAGCACAAAGCCGCTATTCACCGCGTCCGAAGAAGAACCTGGCTTCAATGCCGATCCTCGTTCGACGACATCGGATCATCGTCTCTCGACTGAGGATTCCCGATAGGAGTGATGGCAGATGAGCATTTCCAGATTGCGGCGAGCCGCCGTGACGCTTGCCGGTATCGCTTGCGCGAGCGCGGCAGTCGTCGCGCAGGCCGCGCCCATGTCTTTTTCCGTGCCGCTCAACGGTTCGGAGCAGGTGCCCCCGGTACAGACGAAGGCAACGGGTGACGCGAAGCTGACCTACGATCCCGATACGCGAGTCGTGACGTGGAACATTACGACCCACGACCTCTCGGGCCCCGCGACCATGGCGCACTTCCACGGCCCGGCGACGGAAGGGAAGAATGCGCCCCCCGTCGTATGGCTTTCGAAGAAGGGCTCGACGAGCACGCCGATCACGGGCCCCATCGAGGGCAAGGCGACGTTGTCCGACGAACAAGCCAAGGAGTTCATGGCAGGTGAGCTCTATATCAACGTGCACACGAAGGAGCATCCGGACGGCGAGATTCGCGGTCAAGTGATGCCGCCCAAGCAATAACGCTCGCAGTAAGCTTCAGAAATACTTCGCGAGTACGGCTGCCGCGACACTCGCGGCAGCGAACAGGAGCAACGCGAGCCCCATCGATCCCAACCGGGGCTCGCACGCTTCCATTGGCATCGATTTGCGGCCGCTCAGCATCGGCCACAGCAAGTTGTGCCCCTTCGCCGCGGCATAGACGGCAATAGCCAGCAGATGCATCGCCACGGCGGCAACGAGCGCGTCCCACAACCACGTGTGTAAATCGGTGATCGCATTGGCGATCCACGCCGGCACCCATGGCGTGAATGGCCCCTCGTCGGCCACATCGTTGTTCGTGTAAAGGCCTGTCAACGTCTCGCCAAGCAGCAAGGCGAGCAACAGCACGACCATCCAGCCGCCTGCCGGGTTATGCCCGATCTGCAGATCGGGCTCGCGCCGTAACATTCGCCGCAAGTGATGCAGGGCCGCGGCGGGCGACGCGAGAAAACGGCGAAACCTTGCCGTCTCGCTGCCGAAGCAGCCCCAAAGGATGCGAAACAGCACCAGCGCAAGCACCGCTTCACCGATCCAGGCGTGCCAATCCATCCAGTTGAGCCGTTCGGTCACATAGGCGGCCGCGACGAGCACGACGATGAGCCAATGAAAGAGCCGCGTCGGCACGTCCCAGACGAGGACGGGCCGCGTATTCGCTCCTAGCGCTGCCGAATCGACATGTTTATTGTCCATGGTCGCGGTGTCCTAAGCAGGGACACGGCAAATGGTATCCCCAAACGTCGTCTTCCCTCGCGGCGTCCGAATGTCGGCAGGCGTCGCACTGCCAGAGTGCTTGCGCGTAATAGCATCGAACGTTTGTACACCGTTAAACGGGAGTTGATATGCCGAAGGGCAAACCATTGACTGACAAGCGCCGAGAAGTGCGCGAGCTGACCGCAACGGATATGCGTCGCTTTGGAAAGTGCGAC
The DNA here is from genome assembly GCF_003028655.1 of Trinickia symbiotica. GTDB lineage: Bacteria > Pseudomonadota > Gammaproteobacteria > Burkholderiales > Burkholderiaceae > Trinickia > Trinickia symbiotica_A. The sequence continues at coordinate 114,687 of NZ_PYUC01000004.1, read as the reverse complement.
GAAGTATTAGGCACTTCGCTCCGAGCGAAAATCGGCTTGCGCGGCCGACGATACGGTCGTAGCAACCCTCAAGATCCGTCATCACAAGCCGATATTGTGTCTGGAGCTATTTCGGGCGATGCTTCGCGGTAGCGAGGACGCGACCGAATGAAGCAACGATTGCACGTGCAGTCATCAAACGTCGCCGACAGCCAAGAAGAAACCCTGGACAAGTCAACCTTTCTACGCTGGAGACCTCGTGATTCGACAAGCACTCGTCGCCCTGCTTCTCGTGCTGGGCAGCCTCGGCAACGCGCTCGCAGCCGGCCCGGACTGCTCCAGGCCTTTCACGCTCGCGCTGCATGATCACGGCCTGCTCTATTCGCTCGATACCGACACAGGCATCGATAAGGATTTCGCCGAAGAACTGACCCGCCGCAGCGGTTGCCAGATCCGGGTCAGCCTCATGTCGCGCGCGCGGATCTGGAATCTGATCGAATCGGGTGCGCTCGATTTCAGTCTCTCGGGCATCGCCAACGAAGAGCGTGTCCGTTACGCCGACTTCGCCTGGTACTTCAGCAACAAGTACTACCTGCTGGTGCGCAAGGACGCGGGCATCCGACAATTGTCGGACTTCGAGCACAACGATCAATTCCGGCTCGGCGTCATTCGGAGTTTCCGCTACAGCGAGTCGGCGAACCGACTTGTCGACTCGCTGGCCGCCGCCAACCGGGTCAGCCAGGCAGGCGGTCTCGAGCCGCTCTACGACGCGCTCGTCCTCGATCATATTCAAGGCATGATCATCGAGCCGTTCGATTACCCAGCAATCGACGATAAGAAGATCCGCGACATCACGACGATCGTCGAATTCAACGATCCGTCGGTGCCGCACGGTCTCATCATGTCGAGGAAGGCATTGCCTCCCGAGGAGCGCGAGAAGTGGCGCGCGCTCGTCAACGACATGCGAGCGGACGGCACGGTTCGCCGCATCTTCGAAAAGTATTTCAAACGCGACCTGGCCGATGCCATGGTCGACTTCAAGTCCCCGCCGTGATCCGGGCACGCCTCGTTCTCCTACCCCTCGTGATCCTGCTGGCCGGCCTCGGCATCACGTGGGCCGTGTGGAACCATGAGCGCCAGGCGTCCCGCCATGAACTGCTTGCTCAGTTCAACTTCGAGCTCGGCGACGCGGTCGGCCGCATCGAGCAACGGATGGCCGCTTACGAGCAGTTGCTGCGCGGCGTCCAGGCGCTCTTTGTCGCCACCGGGACGATGGATCGGGCGCGGTTCCACGACTACGTGAACTCGGTCAGCTCGGATGCGAACTTCTCCGGCATCCAAGCGCTCGGGCTGGTGCAATGGGTCCCCGCGGCCGGCAAGGCCGCCCACATAGCAATGATGCGCGACACCGTCGACCGCGAATACACGATCGTTCCGGCCGGCACGCGCGAAAGCTACGCGCCGATCGTGCAGCGCGAGCCGCCGACGGACCGACGGCGCAGAGTGCTCGGCTTCGACGCATGGGCGATTTCCGCGCGGCGGCTCGCCCTGGAGAAGTCGCGCGATTCGAGTCTTGCGGTCGTGTCCGGCAAAGTGCAGCTCGCCGTCGATTCGGGCGACGAGACGCAGCCGGGCTTCGTGATCTACCTCCCGGTGTATGCCCAGGGCGTGCCGCTCGATACCATCGAGCAGCGCCGAGCCGGCCTCATCGGGTGGGTCTATGCGTCGTTCCGGATGCGCGACGTCATCGCCAGCCTCTACGGCCAGCTTTCCCCCGGCCTCTCGCTCACCATCTACGACGGTGTCGAGCCGACCGACGCGTCGCTGCTCTATCGCTCGCCGAACACCAACAAGCGACCGCTGGCCCAGGGCCTTTCGTCGAACGAGTACCTCGTCGTGGGCGGACACGAATGGGTGCTCTCGATGGTTGCGCTCGACGGCTTCCAGGACCGGTTCGAACGCGATTCGCAGGCGCTGATTCTCGTCACGGGCACGGGCCTGAGCTTCCTGCTCGCGCTGCTGGCGTGGGTGATGGGAACGGGCCGCAACCGAGCCATGAGGCTCGCTTCGGCCATGACGAAGGAGCTGCGCATCTCCGCGGTTGCGTTCGAGTCGATGGAGGGCATGATGGTCACCGACGCGAGCGGCAGGATTTTGCGCGTCAACTCGGCCTTCACCGCGTGCACCGGCTACACGGCCGAAGAACTGGTCGGCAAGATGCCGAGCATCTTGCGGTCCGACCGTCACGACAAGGCCTTCTATCGCGACATGTGGGACACGATCCATCGCACCGGCGGCTGGCAGGGGGAAATCTGGGATCGCCGCAAGAACGGCGAGATCTACCCGAAGTGGCTGACGATCACCGCGGTGAGGGGCGACGACGGCAACGTGACGCATTACGTCGGCACGCACAACGACATCACCGAGCGCAAAATCGCCGAGGAGCGCATCAAGGAGCTCGCCTTCTTCGACGCGCTCACGCGATTGCCGAATCGCCGGCTGCTATGGGACCGCCTGCGGCAAGCGATCGCCGTGAGCGCCCAGAACGAAACCTGCGGCGGCCTGCTTTTCATCGACCTCGACAACTTCAAGACGCTCAACGACACGCTCGGTCACGACAAGGGCGACATGCTGCTGCAGCAGACGGCGCAGCGTCTTCTGGCCTGTGTCCGCGAAGGCGATACGGTCGCGCGCGTGGGCGGCGACGAGTTCGTGCTGGTGGTCGGCAGCTTGAGCGCGAACGAACAGGACGCGGCGGGCCAGATCGAGGCGATCGGCGAAAAGATACTTGCGATGCTCGGCAAACCCTATCAGCTCGAGGGCGCCGATCATCGCAGCACGGCAAGCATCGGCGCCACGATGTTTCGGGGGCACCAGGCCACCATTGAGGAACTGCTCAAGCAGGCCGATCTCGCGATGTATAAGTCGAAAGAGCGCGGCCGCAACGCGATGTGCTTTTTCGATCCGACGATGCAAACGGTCGTCGTCGAGCGCGTAGCGATGGAGGCCGCGCTGCGCCGCGGCATCGACGAAGCGCAGTTCCTGCTCCACTATCAGGCACAGGTCGGCGCCGGCAATCGCGTGACGGGAGCCGAGGCGCTCGTGCGCTGGCAGCATCCCGAACGGGGCATCGTGGCGCCGGCCGAGTTCATCGCGCTCGCGGAAGAATCGGGGCTGGTCCTACCGCTAGGCTACAAGGTGCTCGAAGACGCCTGCGCAAGGCTCGCGCGGTGGTCGGGCGAGCCGGGACTCGCCCATCTCACGCTCGCCGTCAATGTCAGCGCGCAGCAGTTCCGTCAGCCAGGCTTCGTCGGCGACGTCCTTTCGATCATCGGGCGCACCGGAGCCGATCCGAACCGGCTCAAGCTCGAGCTGACCGAAAGCGTGGTGGTGGACAACGTGCAGGACATCATCAACAAGATGGCCGCGCTGAAAGCCGTCGGCGTATCTTTCTCGCTCGACGATTTCGGCATCGGCTACTCGTCGCTTTCGTATCTGAAGCAGTTGCCGCTCGACGAGCTCAAGATCGATCGCTCCTTCGTGCGCGACATCCTCATCGATCCCAACGATGCCGTCATCGCCAGGACCATCGTGGCGCTCGCTCAGAGCCTCGGCCTCGACGTGATTGCCGAGGGCGTGGAGAACGAAGCGCAGCGAGACTTCCTCGAGCGCGCGGGATGCCATGCATGGCAAGGCTACTTCTTCTGCCGTCCGGTGCCCGTCGCTGAGTTCGAGGCGTTCGCGAGTCGAAACGGATAGTGCGCATGCCTATCGAATCCGAGCCCGCGCACACGCACACGCCGATCAGCGTTGCCGCTCCCGCGCGATCCGCGCGACGACCTCGTCGACGATCGCCTCGGGCGTGAGCTCGATGCTAATCGTCATCGCCTCGTCCTCGCCGGGCTCCTCGAGCGTGTCGAGCTGGCTGCGCAGCAGCGAGGGATCGAAAAAATGCCCCGTGCGCGAGCCAAGCCGCTCGCGCAGCACCTCGAACGACCCCTTCAAATAAACGAAACAGACATCGGCGTCCGTCGGCGCGCCGCCGCGCAGCACGTCGCGATAAACGCGCTTGAGCGACGAGCAGCCGAACACCGCCGTCTCGCCCGCGCGCACCTTCGCTTCGATCCCTGCGCGAATCGCCGCCAGCCATGGCCAGCGGTCGTCGTCGGTCAACGGAATGCCGTGCGCCATTTTTTCTTTGTTCGCGGCGCTATGGTAGGCATCGCCATCGGTGAAGCTGCACGACAGGCGTTCGGCCAGCAGCTCGCCAACCCTCGTCTTGCCCGCACCCGATACGCCCATCACGATAAAAATCATCTTTCCTCCAGTGACTTCCTCAAAGCACCGCCGCCAGCGCAAACGTCAATCCGAGGCCGAGCAGCGAGATGATCGTCTCGCAAAGCGACCAGGTCTTGAACGTTTGACCGACCGTCATTCCGAAATATTCTTTGATCAGCCAGAAGCCGCCGTCGTTCACGTGCGAGAAGATCAACGAGCCGGAGCCCGTTGCGAGCACGAGCAATTCGGGCCGTACATGAATCGTGGCCGCCGACGCGATCGGCGCGACGATGCCGCAGGCTGTCGTCATCGCGACCGTTGCCGACCCCGTCGCAAGGCGAATCAGGGCCGCAACGAACCAGCCGAACAGCAACGGCGAAAGCTGCGCATGCGTGGCGACCGCGACGATTTGCTGGGAAATCCCGCTGTCGCGCAACACGCCGCCGAAGCCGCCGCCTGCGCCCACAATCAGGGTAATGCCGGCGATCGGCGCGAGGCAGTCCCCGCAGAACTTCTGGATCTGCTCGCGCGTAAAGCCGCGTTGCGCACCGAACGTCCAGAAGCTCACGAGCACGGCGATCAGCAACGCGACGTCGGCGTTGCCGATGAAACGAAGCAGATTATTCGGAACGGACTTCGGCGCGAAAAAGAGATCGGCCCAGCTACCGACCAGCATCAGCAGCACCGGCAACAGGATCGTGAAGAGCGTGATGCCGAAGCTCGGCAGTTCGCGGCGGACAGCGCCGGGATTCCCGCCCGACGCGAGCTGCGCGCCCACCGCACCGCCCGGGTTGCCGCGATCGTTGCCGTTGCCCTGGACGAACTGCTCGGCGAGCGGATTCACGGCGGGCAGCTTGATTTGTCGGTACACGAGCAGTGCGAAGATCGGCCCAGCGACGAGCGCCGTCGGCACGCCCACGATGATCCCGTACGCCACCGTCTTGCCGATGTCGGCGCCGTACGCCTGCACGGCCAGCAGCGCGGCCGGGTGCGGCGGAATGAGGCCGTGCACGACGGAGAGGCCGGCCACCATCGGCAGACCGATCAGGAGCAGCGACTTGCCCGTGCGCTTCGCGACGTTGAAAGCGATCGGAATCAGCAGCACGAAGCCGACTTCGAAGAAGACGGGCAAACCGACGATGACGGCAACGAACATCATCGCCCAGTGAATGTTCTTCTCGCCGAACCAGTCGATCAGCGTGGTCGCAATGCGCTCCGCGCCGCCCGATTCAGCCATCATCTTGCCGAGCATCGTCCCGAGCCCGACGACGATTGCAATATGACCGAGCGTCCCGCCGTTGCCGTTCTCAAACGACTTCACGATCTTGTCCATCGGCATACCGGCCGCCATGCCGAGCCCAAGCGAGACGAGAATCAAGACCAGGAACGGGTACAGCTTGTAGCGCGTGATCAGCAGAATCAGAAGGGCGATGGCGATCACCGCGTAGAGAAGCAATAGGCCGCCTTGGACCGATTCCATGAAACACCTCCTTGGTGTGGATATCCATTCGACTTGTTGTACGACCGGCGCAGAGCATGGCCGAAATCGGGTACCGCGCCGACGCTGCATTGTAGGCGGGCTCGGCATTCATGGATAGAACCGGTTCCATCGAGGAAAACCCTCGACATCAGCACTGTTTGATGGGAGCGATGCGAGAGCCGACGGTGAGTTCGACCAGCGCTATCGAGCGCGTGCCTGTGCGCCGCCGGGCGCACCGCGAATGCGATGCGCCTCGTGTTTTACTTTATTTGCGCGAGGACTTGCTATGAAGTGGTGCGCGAATCAGTGCTGGTGCGCGGCAAGCTCCGAAGCGCCGCGTGCGAGACGCGTGACCTCGTCCCAGTTCTGCGCCGCCAGGGCGGCCTTGGGGGTGAGCCACGAACCGCCGACGCAAACGACGTTCGGCAACGCCAGGAACGTCGGCGCCGTTTCAGCCGTGATGCCGCCGGTCGGGCAGAATTTCAGCATCGGGAACGGCCCGTGGAATGCCTGCAGCATCGCAACGCCGCCAGCCTGTTGCGCGGGGAAGAACTTGACGATCTCATAGCCGAGCTCGAGCGCGACGAGAATGTCCGTCGGCGTCATGACGCCGGGTAGCAGCGGCAGCCCTGCGTCCTCGGCCGCCTTGTGCATGTCTTTCGTGAGACCGGGCGACACGCCGAACCGCGCGCCTGCTTTTTTCGCGAGCGCGCAGTGCTCGGGTTTGGTGATCGTGCCGACGCCGACGACGATATCGGGCGCGAGCTGGCTCGCCCGCTCGATCGCCTGCAAACCGGCCGGCGTGCGCAGCGTGATTTCGAGCACCTTGACGCCGCCTGCGTGGAGCGCGCGCGATACGTGCTCCCCCTGCTCGACCGAATCGAACGCGAGCACCGGAATGACCGGGCCCAAGCGGACGATGTCTCCGATCTTGTTCATAGAGGACTCCTCCTTGTTTAGCGCGTCGCGTGAACGCTTGGTTCGACCGTCTCGCCAACGAGCGGCCCGAACACCGAGGCGCCCATCTCCGCCGGCATCGCAGCGGCGCGGAAGACGCCGAACAACTCGCGCCCGAAGCCGACCTCGTTCTCGGCCTGATGCTTCGGTGTTTCGACTTCGCGCGCGGCCCATGTCGCTGCGTCGATCTCGACGTCGAGCACGCCGCGCTCGGCATCGATGACGACCGTGTCGCCCGTGCGCAGCTTGCCGATGGGGCCGCCCTGTATCGCCTCCGGCGACACGTGAATGACGGCCGGCACCTTGCCTGACGCGCCGGACATGCGCCCGTCGGTGACGAGCGCGACCCTGAACCCTTGATCCTGCAGCACGCCGAGCAGCGGCGTCAGACGATGCAGCTCGGGCATGCCGTTGGCTCGGGCGCCCTGGAAGCGGACGACGGCGACGAAATCGCGCTTGAGCTCGCCGTTGTCGAACGCTTCCTGCACAGCTTCTTGCGAATCGAAGACGATGGCCGGGGCACGCACCGCGCGATGCTCGCGCGCGACGGCCGAAATCTTGATGACGCCTCGACCGAGCTTGCCTTGCATGAGTCGCAGGCCGCCGTCCGGCTGAAACGGATCGTCGATCGGCCGCAGGACCTTGGTATCGCCGCTCACGTCGACGCCTTGCACCCACGTCAGCGCGCCGTCCACGAGACGCGGCTCCTGCGTATAGCGCGACAAGCCGTTGCCGGCCACCGTCTTCACGTCTTCGTGAAGCAGGCCGCCCTCCAGCAGATTACGGACGAGGAACGCCATGCCGCCCGCCGCATGGTAGTGATTCACGTCGGCCTTGCCGTTCGGATAGATCTTCGCGAGCAGCGGAACGACCGTCGAAAGCTTGTCGAAGTCGTCCCAGTCGATGACGATACCCGCCGCACGTGCGATCGCGACGAGATGCAGCGTATGGTTCGTCGAGCCGCCCGTGGCGAGCAGCGCGACAATGCCGTTCGCGATCGCCTTCTCGTCGATCACGTGGCCGATCGGCGTGTAATTGCCGCGCTCGACGGTGAGATCGAGCACGCGCCGCGCGGCTTCGGCCGTCAACGCATCGCGCAGCGGCGTGTGAGGATGCACGAACGCGGCCCCGGGCAAATGCAGCCCCATGACTTCCATCAGCATCTGGTTGCTGTTCGCGGTGCCGTAGAACGTGCATGTCCCATGCCCATGGTAGGCGGCCGACTCCGCTTCGAGCAACGCATCGCGGCCGACTTGCCCCGTCGCGAACTGCTGGCGGATTTTCGCCTTGTCGTCGTTCGACAGACCGCTCGTCATCGGCCCGGCCGGCACGAAGATCGTCGGCAGATGACCGAACTGCAGCGCGCCGATCAGAAGACCTGGCACGATCTTGTCGCAGATGCCGAGGCAGAGCGCGGCGTCGAACATGTTGTGGGTCAAGGCGACGGCCGTCGCCATCGCGATGACTTCGCGCGAGAAGAGCGACAGCTCCATGCCCGGATTGCCCTGCGTAATGCCGTCGCACATGGCCGGCACACCGCCCGCGAACTGCGCGACGCCGCCGGCCTCGCGCGCGGCGAGCTTGATGATGTCCGGGAAGTCCTTGTAGGGCGCGTGGGCGGAGAGCATCTCGTTGTAGGACGAGACGATTCCGACGTTCGGCACGCGCATGGCCTTGATGGCGAGCTTGTCGTTGCCTTCGAGCCCGGCGAAGCCGTGGGCGAGGTTTGCGCACGAAAGCGTGCCGCGCGCCGGGAACTTTCCCTGGGCCGCGTCGATGCGCGCGAGATACGCCGAGCGCGTCGGCTCGCTGCGCGCGATGATGCGCTCGGTCACTTCGATCAGCGTGGGATGCAGCGAAGCCATGGGGGAACGCTCCTTTGCTTTGAAAAACGGCGAGCACCTCTATCTTGGCTCGCCTTCGATCGCAACGACGCGGTGGCGCTGGCCACCGGACTGAACAGCAAGGCCTACTGAGCGCACGAAGTTTAGTAGAAAAACTACATCACAGCAATGGGCAGCACACCCAATGCCCATCAACGCGCTTTCCTGCTTTGTACGGTGTAAGCGCCTAGCTAAAACAGGGCGTAGCAAAATTGTGTAGATTTTCTACACGCGAGCAGCGATACTGTTTCGACGATCGATCATTGCGCACGACGCGTGCCCCTCACCATGCTTGCCCGAATCGAAACGATGCGCGCGCAGCTGCGCCCGTCCGAACGCAAACTCGCCGATTACATCCTCGATACCCCGCGCGAGGTACTGGATCTCGCCATGACGGAGCTGGCCGAGCGCGTCGGCGTCAGCCAGCCGACGATCGCGCGCTTCTGCCACGCGCTCGGCTGCGGGGGATTCCGCGAATTCAAGATCAGGCTCGCACAAAGCATCGCGCAGGGCGTGCCGTCCGTCTATCGTGACGTACGGCCCGATGAGCCGGCACCGGGCGTCGTGGCCAAAGTATTCGATCGGACCATCGGGGCGCTGATCGAGGTGCGCAACAGCTTGTCGGCGGCGAGCATCGCGAAGGCGATCGATCTGCTTGCCGAGGCCTCGCGCATCGAGTTCTATGGCGCCGGCGGCTCGGGCATCGCCGCGCAGGACATTCAGCACAAGTTCTTCCGCCTCGGCATTCCCAGCGTCGCCTACGCGGATCCTCACACGTACTCGATGTCGGCCGCGCTGCTTTCCGCGGGCGATGTCGTCGTGGCGATTTCGAACACGGGACGCACGCGCGATATCGTCGATGCGGCGCAATCGGCGCTCGATTGCGGCGCGAAGGTCGTCGCGATCACGCACGGCAACTCTCCGCTCGCGCAGATCGCGACCGTCAGCCTCATCGCGAACGTCACCGAGGAAACCGATGTGTTTTCGCCGATGACCTCGCGCATGTCGCATCTTGCGATCGGGGACATCCTCGCCGTCGGCGTCGCGCTGCGGCGCGGCCCCGAGCTTGCCGACAAGCTCGGGCGCGCGAAGGCGACGATCACGCGTCGCCGCATCGACGCGAACGGATAGGACGTGCGCGGAACGTCGCGCTTAGAACGGCTTCAAGACGACGAGCGCAACCGCGGCGAGCAGGCCCAGCACGGGCAGTTCGTTGAAGAACCGATACCAGCGGTGCGAGCGGCGGTTTTCGCCACGTTCGAACGTGGCGAGCAAACGCCCGCAGTAAAAGTGATAGACGACGAGCAGCACGACGACGCCCACCTTCGCGTGAATCCAGCCCTGCCCCGCGCCGATGCCGATCACGAGCCAGAGCCAGAGCCCGCACGCGAGCGCCGGCACGGCGATGAAGGTCATGAAGCGAAACAGCTTGCGCGCCATCATGAGCAGACGCCCCACGGCCGCCGGCTCGGTTTCCATCGCGAGGTTGACGAAGATGCGCGGAAGATAGAAAAGGCCGGCAAACCAGGCGGCCACGAGGACGATATGGAACGTCTTGATCCAGAGCATCGGCGATTTGTTCGAATCTTGTTACTGGCGCCCCTCGCCGTGCCCCAGCACGACGTACTTCAGCGACGTGAGGCCCTCGAGCCCCACCGGGCCGCGCGCGTGCAGCTTGTCGTTCGAAATGCCGATCTCGGCGCCGAGCCCGTATTCGAACCCGTCCGCGAAGCGCGTCGACGCATTGACCATCACGCTCGCCGAATCGACCTCGCGTAAAAACCGCATCGCGCGATCATGATCTTCGGTGACGATCGCATCGGTATGGGCCGAGCCGTACGTGTTGATGTGCTCGATCGCCGCATCGATGCCGTCGACGACCTTGATCGACAGGATCGGCGCGAGATATTCGGTGCGCCAGTCCTCTTCCGTCGCATCGACGAGCGGGAGCGCGGGCGTGTCGCCGCCGCACGCCGTCTCGAGCACGGCACGCGACGCCGCATCGACGCGCAGTTCGACGCCTTTGTCGCGATAGAGGCGCGCTAGCGGCGGCAGGACGGCACGCGCGATGCCGCGCCCAACGAGCAGCGTCTCCATCGTATTGCAGGTGCCGTAGCGCTGCGTCTTCGCGTTGTCGCAGACGGCGAGCGCCTTCGCCACGTCGGCGCGGTCGTCGACATAGACGTGGCAAATGCCATCGAGATGCTTGATCATCGGCACGCGCGCTTCCTCGATCAGCCGTGCGATGAGGCTCTTGCCGCCGCGCGGCACGATCACATCGACATACTCGGTCATCGTGATCAGCTTGCCGACGGCAGCCCGGTCGGCCGTTTCGACGACCTGCACGGCATCGCGCGGCAAGCCGGCCGCCGCGAGCCCCTCACCGATCAGCGCCGCGAGCGCGGTATTCGACGCGAGCGCCTCGGAGCCGCCGCGCAGGATCGTCGCGTTGCCCGACTTCAGGCAAAGCGCGGCCGCATCGATCGTGACGTTCGGGCGCGACTCGTAGATGATCCCGACCACGCCGAGCGGCACGCGCATGCGTCCGACCTGAATGCCGCTCGGACGGTACTTGAGACCGTCGATCTCACCGATCGGATCAGGCAACGCCGCCACTTGGCGCAGCCCCTCCACCATCGTCGATAGCGCCTTGTCCGAAAGCGTGAGGCGGTCGACGAACGCCGCGTCGAGTCCTTTTTCGCGCGCACTGGCCACGTCCCGCGCATTGGCTTCTTTCAGCGCCGCGGCCTCGCGTTCGATCGCGCGCGCGATCGATTCGAGGGCGTCGTTCTTCGCCGCGGTCGTGGCACGTGCCATCGCGCGGGAAGCCTGGCGGGCCTTGCGGCCGACGCCGCTCATGTAGTCGTCGATGTTCATAATCAGTCTCTAGCGAACGGCGCGCCGACGTCGAAGCGCCATGCCTGCAAACGGGGATTCACCGATTGTAAGCGGAACCCACCGCAATCGCGCGTGGGGCGGTGTGCTCAGGTTGCAGCCCGCGAACCGGCGCCTCGGCGCTTTTCCGGCGCGGCGACGAGCGCCGCGAGCTCGAAGAGGCCGTCCCATGGATCGGGCGGCAACGGCTCTCCGCGGCGTGCGCCCGGCACGCTGCCTGTGAGCCCCTTCACCTGCCTATCGAGGGCGGCGGCGAGCGCCAGCCCCTCTTCGAGCCGAGCCTCGGTCAAGCGCGCCAGCGCCGGCCCGACGAGCCTCTCGCGCGGCCCCCAGACGCGGTTTTCACGCAAGAGCGCGGCTAAGGGCTTGCCTGCCGCCACCCCGCGCTTGATCCTGAGCAGCGTGCGCACCTCTTCGGACAACGCCCAGAGCACGAGGACGGCCGCCTCCCCTTCGCCCTTCAATCCGTCGATCATTCGCGCGAGCCGGGCGACGTCGCCCGCGAGCATCGCCTCGTTGAGCTTGAACACGTCGTAGCGCGCCACGTTGAGCACGGCGTCGTGCACCGCGTCGAACGTCAGCGTGCCGGCCGGATAGAGCAGGCCGAGCTTCTGGATTTCCTGGTGCGCCGCGAGCAAATTGCCCTCGACGCGCTCCGCGATGAATTGCAGCGCGCGCCGCCCCTCCTCGCCCGCCGCGACGCGCTGCCCCTGTTGGGCGAGCCGCTGCGCCACCCAGTTCGGCAGTTGCGCGCGCTCGACGGGATCGATGCGCAACGCCACGCCGGCATCGGTGAGCGCGGCAAACCATGCCGCCTTCTGCGTCGCAGCATCGAGGCGCGGCAGTGTGACGAGCGTCAGCAGATCGGGGTTGCCGGCCGACGCCAGTGCCTTCAGCGCATCAGCGCCCTCCTTGCCTGGCTTGCCCGACGGGACGCGGAGCTCGATCAGTTGCCGCTCGCCGAAGAGTGACATCGATTGGCTCGCGCCGATGAGTGCGCTCCAGTCGAAGCTGCGCTCGACCGTGAACACCGAACGTTCCGTGAAGCCGGCCGCGCGCGCCGCCGCGCGAATACGGTCGCAGGCTTCCTGAACGAGCAGATGCTCGTCGCCATAGACGACGTAGAGGCTTCCGAGCCCCTTGGTGAGATGCGCTTCGAGCGCGTCGAGTCGCAGTTGCATGCGAATCCGATACGAGTGCCGGCGGATGAAGGCGGATGCGGCAGCGGCCGTCAGAGCGGCGGCGGCGGCAGCGGCGCGCGCGGCGCGACACCCGGCACTTGCTGGCCCGGTCCCGGATGCAGCGAGTGGACGGCCGCGAGACGCCGCGTGAGCTGATCGACGGCGTCGTTTTGCATGTCCGCGTAGAGCAGCTCCGATTCCTGCGACTTGGCGAGCGTGTACTGGGTGCTGTAGGTCATCGCGCGGTTGAGCGCAATGACGCTCGGCGGAATCAAGACGGTACCGTCGACGCCGGTCAGCGTATAGGTGAGCGAGTAGTTGAGCTGATACTCTTCCGCGATGCCGAGCGAGCTCAGCGTCAATATCGACTGGCCGCGACCCTCGCCGACGCTCAGGATCGCGTCGGCATCGGCCGTCGACTTGACGATCACCGTATCGCTGCCGCCTTGCACCATGCGCGCGAGACGCGCGGCGACCGGTGCCGGCGCGCCGACGATCGCGAGCCGCTTGAATGCGTAGTCCTGCTGTCCGCGCAGTTGAAAGCCGCACGCGCTCAGCATCATCGCGCCGCAAGCGAGGGCAAGAAACGATCGGCGAATCACGTTGTTGGTTCCTCAGTTCTATCGCTGCGAGGCCTCATCCCGAGCCCCGCCGTCAGACGACGATGTTCACGAGCCGTCCCGGCACCACGACGATCTTTTTCGCCGGCTTGCCTTCGCCGAAACGCGCGAACATCTCGTGCGCAAGCGCCGCGCTTTCGATGGCCTCGCGCGGCGCATCCTTCGCAATCGTCAGCGCGCCGCGAACTTTGCCGTTCACCTGCAGCACCAACTCGATTTCGGCCTGCTCGAGTGCTTTTTCGTCGACCTTCGGCCACGGCGCATCGAGCAGCGGGCCGAACTCGTCCGCGTAGCCGAGCGAGTCCCAGAGCGCATGCGTGACGTGCGGCACGACGGGATAGAGCACACGCAGCAAGATGCCATAGCATTCGCGCAGCACGGGCGCGTGGCCGTTCTTCGCGCCTTCGAGCGCGTTGAGCATTTTCATCGCCGCCGAAACGACCGTGTTGTACTGCAGGCGCTGATAGTCGAAATCGGCCTGCTTGAGCACGCCGTGGATCTCGCGCCGCAACGTCTTGTCGGCCTCGGCGAGCGAGCCGGCATCGAGCGCGCCGCGTGCGGTCAAGGTCGGACGGTTCGCATAGGCGAACGACCAGAGGCGCCGCAAGAAACGGCTCGCGCCTTCGACGCCCGCGCCCGACCATTCGAGCTGTTGCTCGGGCGGCGACGCGAACATCGTGAAAAGACGCGCCGTATCGGCGCCGTATTGATCGATGAGCAACTGCGGATCGACGCCGTTGTTCTTCGACTTCGACATCTTCTCGATGCCGCCGAGCTGCACCGGCTGACCGTCCGAGTTCAGGGTCGCACCGATCGGCCGTCCTTTCTCGTCGTGCGAGACCGTGACGTCGGCCGGGTTGTACCAAGTCTTCTTGCCCGACGCGTCTTCGCGATAGAACGTTTCGTTGAGCACCATGCCCTGCGTGAGCAGGTTCTTCGCCGGCTCGCCGAACGCAACGAGGCCCATGTCGCGCATCACCTTGGCCCAGAACCGCGAGTAGAGCAGGTGCAGGATCGCGTGCTCGATGCCGCCGATGTATTGATCCATCGGCATCCAGTAATCGGTGCGCGCGTCGACCATCGTCGGCGCATCGGGACATGCGTAGCGCGAGAAGTACCACGCCGAATCGACAAACGTATCCATCGTGTCCGTTTCGCGTTTCGCCTGCGCACCGCATTTCGGGCACGCGCAGTTGAGAAACGCTTGGGACTTGGCGAGCGGATTGCCGGTGCCGTCCGGCACGAGATCTTCGGGCAGCACGACGGGCAGGTCCTGCTCGGGCACGGGCACGTCGCCGCACGAAGGGCAGTGGATGATCGGGATCGGCGTGCCCCAATAGCGCTGGCGCGAAATGCCCCAGTCGCGCAGGCGCCACGTCACGCGCTTGTCGCCGAGACCGAGCGCATTCAAATCCGCCGCGATCGCGTCGACGGCGTCCTGATGCGACAGGCCGTCGTACTTGCCGCTCTGGATGCAGACGACGCCCTCCTTGTCGGCGTACCAATCCTGCCAGGCGTCGGTCGAATAGTCGAAGCCGGCTTTCGCGATGACCTGCTTGATCGGCAGACCATACTTCTTCGCGAATGCGAAATCGCGCTCGTCGTGCGCGGGCACGCCCATGACCGCGCCTTCGCCGTAGCTCATCAGCACGTAGTTGCCGATCCAGACCTCCACGCGCTCGTGCGTGAGCGGATGCGTGACGAAAAAGCCCGTCGGCACGCCTTTCTTTTCCATCGTGGCGATATCGGCCTCGGCCACCCCGCCATGCCGGCATTCGTCGATGAACGTCTGCAGCTCGGGCTTGTCCTGAACGAGGCGTGCCGCGAGCGGATGCTCGGCCGCGATGGCGCAGAACGTCACGCCCATGATCGTGTCGGCGCGCGTCGTGAAGACGCGAAGCAGCTTCTTCTCGCCATCGAGCTCGTACGGAAAGCCGAAGTTCACGCCATAGCTCTTGCCGATCCAGTTCTGCTGCATCACCTTCACGCGCTCAGGCCAGCCGAGGCCGCCGAGGTCGTTCAGCAGCTCGTCGGCATAGTCGGTGATCCGCATGTAGTACATCGGAATCTCGCGCTTCTCGACGGCCGCGCCCGAACGCCAGCCCCGCCCGTCGATCACCTGCTCGTTCGCGAGCACGGTCTGGTCGACAGGGTCCCAGTTCACGGTGCCGGTCTTTTTGTAGACGATGCCCTTCTCGAGCATCTTCAGAAAGAGCCACTGATTCCACTTGTAGTAGTCGGGCTTGCAGGTCGCGACCTCGCGCGACCAGTCGATCGCCAGCCCCATCGACTGCATCTGCCCCTTCATGTAGGCGATGTTGTCGTAGGTCCACTTCGCGGGCGGCACGCCGTTCGCCATCGCCGCGTTCTCGGCCGGCATGCCGAACGCGTCCCAGCCCATCGGCATCAGCACGTTGTAGCCGTTCATCCGCAAATAGCGGTACATCACGTCGTTGATCGTATAGTTGCGCACGTGCCCCATGTGCAGCTTGCCCGACGGATACGGCAACATCGACACGCAGTAGAACTTCGGCTTGCCGGCAATCTCCTCGCTCCGGTAAGCGTTGGATGCGCGCCAATCTGCCTGGGCAGCGGCTTCGATATCGGCGGGTAAGTATCTTTCTTGCATGGGCGTGGTTTGGGCTGGTATCTCGTGGCGCTTCGTCTCGTCGGCCGCTTCGGCCTGCTCGCGCGCGGGACAGTAGGCCCGCTTGGAAATCACGGCGTTGGAAAGCGCGTCCCCTCTCGCGAAGGGAAAGGGTCGATTATACCGTCGGAGCAGACGTCAACGCGCTGCGGGGCTTTGCGGTGGGGGCGGCTCCGTCACGAAGCCGATCCGCTCGAGCCCGGCTTGCTGAGCCGCGCCCATGACCTGGGCGATGATGTCGTAACGCGTGGCGCGTGCCGCGCGCAAGTGGATCTCGGGAGGCTGCGGCGCTTTGCCCGCCGCGGTCAGCGCCGCGCGCACGGCCTCGAGCGAAGACGGTTTGCCGTTCCAGTAGAGCTTGCCCGCATCGTCGATCGAAAGCGTGATCGTCTGCGGCGTCTGCCGCGCCGGCGCCGACGAAACCTTCGGCAGATCGAGGCGGATCGCGTGCGTGAGCAACGGCGCGGTGATGATGAAGATGACGAGCAGCACGAGCATGACGTCGATGAGCGGCGTCATGTTGATGTCCGCCATCGGCGCGGCTTCATGATGCCCGTCGAATCCGCCGAATGCCATCCTCTTCTCCCTCCACTCTTCTACGCCTGCAGTTGCGCGTCGCGCGGCCGATGCGTCGCCTCTTTGCCGGGCGCGCAGACATAAGCGTGCAAATCGCGGGCGAAGCCGTCCAAATCCTCCGACAGCTGCCGCTGCAAGCGGCCGAGGATGTTGTAGCCGAGCACGGCGGGAATGGCGACGACGAGGCCGAATGCCGTCATGATGAGCGCCTCGCCAACGGGCCCCGCCACGTTCTCGATGACGGCCTGCCCGCTCGCGGCAATGCTCGTCAGCGCGTGATAGATGCCCCAGACCGTGCCGAGCAGGCCGACGAACGGCGCGGTGCTGCCGATCGAAGCAAGCAGGACATGGCCGAACTCGAGCCGCCGCCGTGATGCGGTCAGCGCCTGGCGCAGCGCGCGTGTGACGCGCTCCGAAAGCTCGACGCGCGCGAGCATCGCATTCGGCGCGTACGCCTGCCCTGCTTCGAGCGCCGCTTCCGCCAGCGGTGCGAAAACACGCTCCTTATCGGCGCCGCGAATCGCGAGCACGGCCTCCGAAAGCGTCGGTGCCTGCCAGAAGAGCGTCATGGCGCGCGGCCCCTGGCGCTTCGCTCGGACGAGCATCCAGCATTTCGCGATCAGGAAGCACCAGCTCGCCACCGACATCGCCAGCAGAAGGTAAGCCACGCCGTGCGTCACGGCGTCACCGGATTCCAGGTAGTGAAGCATGCCGGTGTTCACGATTCGATCCGAACTGAAAATGCGTTGTCTCAGGACAGGACGCCGTCGGCTTTTCGGCTCAGCGCCGTGCGCCGTGCGTCCTCGTTCGCCGAGTGTAGCGCACACGCCGCGCCGGCCGCGTGACGAAACCGGAGAAATCGACGAAATCGGGAAAATTGCCCGCCTGAGGGCCTGTCGGCGCGTCAGCGCAACCCGAGCACGTCCTGCATGTCGTAGAAGCCCGCATCGCGCCCGGCGAGAAAGTGTGCCGCACGCAGCGCTCCTTGCGCATACGAGACGCGGCTCGCCGATTTGTGCGTGATCTCGATGCGCTCGCCGGCACCGGCGAAGAGGACCGTGTGATCGCCGACGATGTCGCCGCCCCGGATCGCCGAGAAGCCGATCGTCGACGGATCGCGCTCGCCCGTGATGCCGTGCCGGCCATAGACGGCGCAATCGTCGAGCTTGCGCCCGAGTGCACCCGCGACGGCCTCGCCCATCATCAGCGCGGTGCCCGAAGGCGCATCGACTTTATGGCGGTGATGCGCCTCGATGACCTCGATGTCGTACCCTTGGGCGAAGTAAGGTGCGGCGAATTCGAGCAGCTTCAATGTGACGTTGACGCCGATGCTCATGTTGGCCGCGAAGACGATGCCGATTTTCTCGCCGGCGCGCGCGAGCGCCTGCTTTTGGCTCGCATCGAAGCCCGTCGTGCCGATCACGAGTTTGACGCCGTGGCGCAGCGCCGCCTCGACGTGCGCCATCGTGCCCTCGGGACGCGTGAAGTCGATCAGGCAATCGGAAGCGGCGAGCACGCTGTCGATGTCGCCCGTGAGCGCGACGCCGGTTTTCTTGCCGAGAAACGCGCCCGCGTCCTCGCCTATCGTCTGAGCATCGCGGCGATCGAGCGCGCCGGTAAGCGTCGCGTCCGGATCGTTCAGCACCGCTTCGATCAGCATCCGGCCCATTCGGCCCGATGCGCCCGCTATGGCGATTTTCATCGGCAAGCTGCCCTCACGAAGAACTGACGGACGACGAAGCCGAGCGCGCGCCGCTGCCCGACCCGTTGCTGCTTTCCGTGCCGGCCGGCCCGACAGGCTGGCTTTGATCGGGCGAAGCCGGTTGCGGCTGGCGATGAAACTGGAACTGCGGCGTCGCGCCGCCGGGCCCGCCCGGCGAGGGATTGCCCGAGCGCACGGAAGGCGCCCCGCCGGTGGGCGACTGCACCTGGTTGACGGCACGGTTGGCCGCCTGCGCGGCTTGAGCGTTCGGATCGGCGCCGGCGCCTGACGCCGCCGCCGGTGCGGAGGCTTCGGCCGCCGCGGGCGCGCTCGCCGCCGACGCGGCGGCCGGTGCGGCGGCACTGGCCGGGCTCGCGATGGCCGCGACGGTTTTCGCCTTCTTGCCGCGCTTGTCGCCGTCGATGTCGGCGAGCAGCTCGAGTTCGGACGGCAAGTCGTCGCCGCCCTCCCAGCTTGCGACGCGGTCATCCGCGAAGTGGACGATGAAATCGCGCTGCTGCACGACAGAGGTCGAGCCGCGCTTGAAATAGAACAGATAGTCCCAACGATCGGCGTGGAACATGTCGGTCAAGAGCGGAGTGCCGAGCGCGGTCCTCACCTCGGCGCGCGTCATGCCGACACGCAACTTCGCGGCGGCCTCTTTCGAGACGAAGTTGCCCTGAACGACCGTGATCCGATAAGGCGTGATGCTTTGCGCGACGCGCTGCGTGAGGCTATCGTAGGTCGAACAACCGGCGAGAACGGCAAGCGCCGCCATCACGGCGAAAGCGCCGCGCGCCATGCTGTTCTTTTTGCTCCCCCGACATGTCTTCAAAACAAAATTTCGACTCATTTCACCCACCGTGCGGGCCTCCGTTTGCATCTTGCGCGTCTTTTCCCCGAGGGGGTGCTCAGTATGCTTGGGGCGGCCCGGCGCATACTGAGGTAACCGGAAAAGCAAAAAACCATTACCATTGGAGCCCTGCATTGTACTCTAGGGACGCCGACCCATGACCAATCCCACGGATCTGAAAAATATAGGGCTCAAGGCGACTCTACCGCGCCTTAAAATCCTCGAGATCTTCCAGCGCAGCGCCGTGCGTCATCTGACCGCGGAAGACGTTTACCGAAACCTGCTGCAAGAGCAACTCGACATCGGGCTCGCCACCGTCTATCGCGTGCTCACGCAATTCGAGCAGGCGGGACTGCTCTCGCGCAGCAACTTCGAGTCAGGCAAGGCCGTCTTCGAGCTCAACGAAGGGAAGCATCACGATCACCTCGTCTGCATCGACTGCGGACGCGTCGAGGAGTTCTTCGACCCAGAAATCGAATCGCGCCAGCACTCGATCGCCGAAGCGCGCGGCTTCAAGCTCCAGGAACACGCGCTAGCGCTCTACGGCGCCTGCACAAAAGAAAACTGCCCGCACCGCAAGCACTGAACGGGCAGCGTTCCACTCCGATAGCCGACGCCGGCCAGCGTCGATGGACTTTCTGGCCGGCGCGGCGACTCTCCCGCTTACTTCGCGGTCCCGAGCGCGATGGCCGTATCGAGCATGCGGTTCGAGAAGCCCCACTCGTTGTCGTACCAGCTCGACACCTTGACGAGACGGCCCGACACCTTCGTGAGCGTCGCATCGAACGTCGACGAAGCCGGATTGTGGTTGAAGTCGATCGAGACGAGCGGCGCGTCGTTGTAGGCCAGAATGCCCTTCAACGCTCCACCTTCGGACGCGTCCTTCATGATCGCGTTGATCTCGTCGACGGTCGTGTCGCGCTTGGCGATGAACGAAAGGTCGACGATTGACACGTTGATCGTCGGCACGCGGATCGCGTAGCCGTCGAGCTTGCCCGCGAGCTCGGGCAGCACGAGCCCGATCGCCGAGGCCGCGCCGGTCTTCGTCGGAATCTGGCTATGCGTGGCCGAGCGCGCACGACGCAGATCCGAATGGTAGACGTCGGTCAGCACCTGGTCGTTCGTGTACGAGTGGATCGTCGTCATCAGGCCCGACTCGAGGCCGATTTTGTCGTTGAGCGGCTTGACGAGCGGTGCGAGGCAATTCGTCGTGCACGACGCGTTCGAGATGACCGTGTGGTCGGCTTTCAGCGCCGTGTGGTTCACGCCGTAGACGATCGTCGCGTCGACATCCTTGCCGCCCGGCGCCGAAATCAGCACCTTCTTCGCGCCGGCCGCGAGGTGAGCGCCCGCCTTTTCCTTCGACGTGAAGAGACCCGTGCACTCCATCACGACGTCGACGTTGAGCTCGCGCCACGGCAGCTCGGCTGGATTGCGATGTGCGAGTACGCGGATCTTGTCGCCGTTCACGACGAGGAACTCGCCCTCCACCGACACTTGCCCCGGAAACGGGCCGTGCGCCGTGTCGTACTTGGTCAGATGCGCGTTGGTGTTCGCATCGCCGAGGTCGTTGATCGCGACGATCTCGAGATCGTGCTTTTTGCCGCTCTCGTAGAACGCGCGCAGCGTGTTGCGGCCGATCCGGCCATAACCGTTGATTGCAACGCGAATCGTCATGCTGTTTCTCCTGATCTTGGGCTGAAAAATACCTTCGATGTTCGAAAGCCCGCCGGGCGCCTCAAGACGGCCTTGCGGGCGTTCCGCCTTTCGTCCTCTTATGAATCGAGCGCCGCCTTCGCCTGCGCGACGACGTGCTCGACCGTGAAACCGAAGTGCTTGAAGAGCACGCCGGCCGGGGCCGATTCACCATACGTGTCGATACCGACCACGCCACCCTCGAGCCCGACGTACTTTCGCCAGTAGTCGGTCACGCCTGCCTCGATCGCTACGCGGCGCACGCCCTTCGGAAGCACGCGCTCGCGATATTCGGAGTCCTGACGGTCGAAGACCGTCGTCGATGGCATCGACACGACGCGCGCACCGATGCCCTCTCGCGCGAGCGGCTCGATCGCCTTCAAGGCGAGCTCGACTTCCGAGCCGGTCGCGATCAGGATGATTTTGCGCGCGACGATCTCGTCGTTCCAGTCGCGCAGCACATAGCCGCCCTTGGCGACGTTCGCGATCTGAGCGTCCGTACGCGTCGCGAACGCCACGTTCTGGCGGCTAAAAACGAGGCACGACGGGCCGCGGTGCTCGATGGCCTGCGTCCACGCCACCGCCGTCTCGACCGTATCGGCCGGACGCCAGAGTGCCAGATTCGGGATCAGGCGCAGGCTCGCCAGATGCTCGATCGGCTGGTGCGTCGGGCCATCCTCGCCGAGTCCGATCGAATCGTGCGTGAAGACGAAGATCGAAGGCGCCTTCATCAGCGCGGCAACGCGCAGCGCGTTGCGGCTGTAGTCGGAGAACGTCAGGAACGTGCCGCCGAAGGGCTTGTAGCCGCCATGCAGCGCGACGCCGTTGATGATGGCGCTCATGCCGAATTCGCGAACGCCATAGTTGATATGGTTGCCCCATTGGATGCCGGCGGCCGCGCCTTCGGCCGCGCGCACGGGCTTGCTCGCCTTCCAGTTCGTGAGGTTCGAGCCCGTCAGGTCGGCCGAGCCGCCGAGCAGTTCGGGCAGCGCCGCGGCGAGTCCTTCGATGGCTTGCTGCGAGGCTTTCCGCGTCGCGACGGTCTCGGCGCGCTCGTTCGCGCCCGCAATGATGGCCTGTGCCTTCGCGGCCCAGTCGGCGGGCAGTTGGCCCGCGGCGCGGCGCGCGAATTCTGCCGCCTCTTGCGGATAATTCAGCCGGTATTGCGCGAAGGCGTCGTTCCAGTGCGCCTCGTTGCGCGCACCCTGCTCTTTCGCATCCCACGCCACATAGACTTCCTGCGGAATGACGAACGGCTCCCACTTCCAGCCGATCGCCTCGCGCGTGGCCGCGACCTCGGCGGCGCCGAGCGGCGCGCCGTGCACGTCGTGCGTGCCCGCCTTCGTCGGTGCGCCCTTGCCGATCACCGTCTTGCAGCAGATCAGCGTCGGCCGGTCCGCGCGCTTGGCCGCTTCGATCGCGGCATCGACGGCCTCGACGTCGTGACCGTCCACGGCGCGAATCACGTTCCAGCCATAGGCTTCGAAACGTTTCGGCGTGTCGTCGTGGAACCAGTGCTCGACGTGGCCGTCGATCGAAATGCCGTTGTCGTCATAGAGCGCGATGAGCTTGTTCAGCTTCAACGTGCCGGCGAGCGAGCACGCCTCGTGGGAGATGCCTTCCATCAGGCAGCCGTCGCCGAGGAAGACGTAGGTGTGGTGATCAACGATCTTGGCATCGGCCTTGTTGAATTCGGCCGCGAGGAGCGCTTCGGCGAGCGCCATCCCGACCGCGTTCGCGAGACCCTGGCCGAGCGGCCCGGTCGTCGTCTCGACGCCGGGCGTGATGCCGTATTCGGGGTGGCCGGGCGTCTTCGAGTGGAGCTGGCGGAAGTTCTTGAGCTCCGCCATCGGCAGCTCGTAGCCGGTCAGGTGCAGCAGCGAATAGAGCAGCATCGAGCCGTGCCCGTTCGAGAGCACGAAGCGGTCGCGGTCGGCCCAGTGCGGATTCGCCGGATTGTGCTTGAGGTGCCGCGACCAAAGCGCGACGGCGATCTCCGCCATGCCCATCGGCATGCCGGGATGGCCTATGTTCGCTTGTTGCACGGCATCCATCGCGAGTGCGCGAATCGCATTCGCCATCAGGGCGGTCGGAGCGGGGGACGAGGTCGTCATGTCGGTGCGGAAGAACGAGTCGAGAAAGCGGGGCCGAAGGCGGACCGTCGCTCGGGGCTGCGCGCTTTTCGGACGTCGCCGGCGTGGGCCGCGAGGGCCACGGCGGGACGGCATCGGCCGCGCGGGCTCGCTTGACGCGACGGTAGCCGGGGGAGCGAACGGACGGGGCTGCAAAGCGTGTAATTCTAACAGATAGCCGCCGGGATTCCGGCCGCCAAACGTCCGCTGGCCACTGCGCTCGAGCGAGGGTCCGCTCCTATAATCGCGGAGTTGCTGCGCCCTGCATTTGCTGCCGCTGCCGCTACCGCGAGCAGCAGATTTTCGACTTCGTTGCCATGCCCCGTTTCTTTCTCGATGCCGCCATCCATTCGGGTGACGTTCTCACGCTGCCCGACGACGTGGCGCGCCATGTTCACGTGCTGCGTCTCAATCCCGGCGACACGCTGACGCTCTTCAACGGCCAAGGAGGCCAATATGCCGCTCGGCTCGCCGAAGTCGGCCGGCGCAGCGCCGTCGTGGAAGTCGGCGAGTTTTCGGCGGTCGACGTCGAGCCGCCTTACGAAATCACGCTCGCGCAAGGTGTAGCGGGCGGAGACAAGATGGACTGGCTCATCGAGAAGGCGGTCGAGCTCGGCGCGGCGCGCTTCGTGCCGCTCGCGACGGCAAGAAGCGTGGTCCGCCTCACCGGCGAGCGCGTCGCGCGCCGACAGGCGCACTGGCAAGCGCTCGTTCAGTCCGCGTGCGAGCAGTGCGGTCGAAACCGTGTGCCGGCGGTCGAAGCGCCGAACGACTTCGAGCGCTGGCTGGAGGGGTTGTCCGGCGCGGCTGCCGAAGGCGAGCTACGGCTCATGCTTTCACCGCGCGCGCAGCTTCCGTTCGCTGCGTTGCCCGCTGCCGCACCGAGCGCCGCGGTGACGCTGCTGATCGGTCCCGAGGGGGGGCTTTCACCGGAAGAGGAAGATGCCGCCGCTGCGCGCGGCTTCACGGCGCTCTCGCTGGGCCCGCGCGTGTTGCGCACCGAGACCGCCGGGATTGCGGTGCTAGCCGCGCTTGCGGCGCGCTGGGGTGGCTGGTAGCCGGCTCGAGCCGTCCAGCCGCTTCGCGCCTGGATGATTTCGCGGCGACATCGATACCGATTTCCGGCATTTTTTTACCGGATACCGGTACCTGCGGCGCGTTCCGACCATGCACAGACGAAAGAAAGGCCTGCGCGGCGGCAGGCCTTTTGATCTTGCAGCGGTCGCTATCGCCGATCTGGCGGCAGACCAACTCGCGTTTATCTCGCTCAGGCGAACGAGTAAAAAACGCGGAACGCCACTTTGCGCTCGGCCCAGAACTCCGCCGCTTCGCGGAAGACGTCGAGCAGCGTCTCGCGTCCCTCTTTGTCGAACTTCTGCGCGATCGGCAGCGCTTCGAGCACGATGACGAACCCCGGCTGCGCGCCGGCCTTGTCCACCAAATCGGTCAGACAGTCATAAAGCGCGTCGTAGTTCTTGCCGAAATGCTTCGGAAACAGGAACGACGTCGCAATCGTCTCGAGCACCTCCTGCTTCGAAGCCGCGCCGCCACAATAGGCGTAGAGGAAATGCTGGCCGAGCCGGCCCGCCTCGTCGGCGAGATCCTGCACGCGGAACGCCCGGATCGACTGCACGATGTTCGGCCGCACCGTCGCGAATAAGCTCATAGGCTCCTCTTTCGATGAACGTCCGGGCTCGTCCTCATGTTGCGCGCCCTGGCCGCGCTCGGCCTTGCGCATTTGCATGACGCGCTGAAAAAGATTGCCGTCGCCGGCCGCGAACAGATCCGTCGCGACTTGCGAATCGTGCGCGTAGATGTTGTCGCTCATGCCGCTCATCCCGATATCATTCAACAATGCGTTTAAAACTGTTGTAGTGGTCGTCCGAATAAAAACAGTTGTCGGCCCGCCTTGGCGGTCCGCCACAGACGATGCGGCGGGCGCCGCGATTTCTGGCGCGCGGCGTAGGAACCGTGTATTCGTGGTAATAGCCGCGCGGGCGCGCCGGCAACAGCCTTTCGAAGTTGCCGAACACCACGCCATCCTTCGCATACGGATAGGGCCCGCCGGCCGCGATCAAGTTCAATGTGTCTACCGCCTCGCGCGGCAATTGCGCCCGCGCGATGGTTGGGCCGACCCGTCCTGACTCGCCATAACCGTGAGCCGGCTCGCGCGCAAGCGCGGCCTGCCAGCCGAACGGCTCCACGGCGCCCGGAACGAAGCTCCCGAAGCCACCGAGCACAGCCGCCACCAGCAAGCCGACGAACATCCCGCCGCGCTTTCTCGCCGCTGCCGCGCCTCCCCGCGCGTTCTTCTTCATTGATCGGCCCGATTTCCCTGCTTTCGTTTCTCGACGTGAACGACCACGAAAAGCGTAAGGGTATCCCTAACGGTCCTCGGAAGCAATCTTTGTGTGGAAAATGAAAGGTTTACGCGCGCCGACTGCCTCGACCGGCAGTCCGTCTCCGCGATCCCGCGTATCTTTTTATCTTTTTCGCGGAATTTTTATCCAGTTTACGTTAAGCTAACAGTGATGGCTCCGATCGCGACGGGTTTTTGCCTCCTCGTCGCCGGTTCAGAACCTGGGAGTCGTCGTTTCACGCTTTTGGGCGGCAATCCTCTCTATCGCCCACGGCGTGCCCATCGCGGGCACGCCGTTTTTTTTGCTCGTCGTTTTTGCACCGGCCGCTCGAGGATCTCCGTTCGAGAGCGTGTGTCATCTTGGCGGCGGTGTGGTGCCTGCGTCAGCGCGCGGCGTTGGCGTCCGCCACGAGCAGCGCCGTCATGTTGACGATACGCCGCACGGTGGCCGAAGCCGTCAGCACGTGCACGGGCTTGGCGGCACCCAGCAAGATCGGGCCGATCGCGACGTTGTTGCCGGCCGCCGTCTTGAGCAGGTTGTACGCGATGTTGGCCGCGTCGATGTTCGGCAGCACGAGCAGATTGGCGTCGCCCTCGAGTGTCGATTCGGGCAGCACCTCACGCCGCAGATTCGAATCGAGCGCAACATCGCCGTGCATCTCCCCGTCGACCTGCAGATCGGGCGCCCGCTCCTTCAGCAGCGCGAGCGTCTCGCGCATTTTTTGCGCCGACGGTGCGTTGCTCGTACCGAAATTCGAGTGCGACACGAGCGCGATCTTCGGCTCGATACCGAAACGCCGCACTTCCTCGGCCGCCATGATCGTGATCTCCGCCAACTGCTCGGGCGTCGGATCCACGTTCACGTGCGTATCCACGAGGAAGATCTGCCGCCCCGGCAGCACCAGCGCATTCATCGCGGCATAGACGCTGCAGCCGGGCCGCTTGCCGATGACCTGATCGATGAAGTGCAAATGCCGATGCGTCGTGCTGATCGTGCCGCACATCATCCCGTCGGCCTCGCCCTTCTCGAGCAGCATCGATCCGATCAGTGTCGTGCGCCGGCGCATTTCGAGCTTCGCCATCTGCTGGCTGATGCCCTTGCGCGCCATCATATGCGCATACGTCTGCCAGAAATCGCGGTAGCGCTCGTCATGTTCCGTATTCACGATCGTGAAATCGACCCCTGCCGCAAGCCGCAATCCGTAGCGCTCGATTCGGTTTTCGATGACGGCGGGCCGGCCGATCAGAATCGGCGTGGCGATCTTCTCGTCCACGAGGATTTGCACGGCGCGCAGCACGCGCTCCTCCTCGCCCTCCGCGAACACCACGCGCTTTTTTTCGGGCGCCACGGCGCGCGCCTGCTGGAACACCGGCTTCATCGTCGTGCCGCTGTGGTAGACGAACTGCTGCAAGTGCTGCTTGTAGGCCTCCATGTCCTCGATCGGCCGCGTGGCCACGCCCGAATCCATCGCGGCTCGCGCCACGGCCGGGGCGATCTTCACGATGAGGCGCGGATCGAACGGCTTCGGAATCAGGTAGTCTGGTCCGAACGAAAGGTCCTGAATCCCGTACGCCGTCGCCACGATGTCGCTCTGCTCCTGGCGCGCGAGCTCGGCGATCGCATTGACGGCCGCGATCTCCATCTCGCGCGTGACCGTCGTCGCGCCCGCGTCGAGCGCGCCGCGGAAGATGAACGGGAAGCAGAGAACGTTGTTGACCTGATTGGGGTAGTCGGTGCGTCCCGTGGCGAGCACGGCGTCGGGCCGCACTTCGAGCGCGACCTCCGGGAGGATTTCGGGCGTCGGGTTGGCGAGCGCGAGAATCAGCGGCTTGTCGGCCATATGCTTGACCATCTCGGGCTTCAGCACCCCGCCGGCCGACAGGCCGAGGAAAATGTCCGCGCCCTCGATCACCTCCGCGAGCGTGCGCGCCGACGTCTCGCGCGCGAATCGCTCCTTGTCCGGATCCATCAGCTCGGCACGCCCCTTGTAGACCACCCCGGCCAGGTCGGTCACGAAGATGTTCTCGAGCGGCAGCCCGAGATCGACGAGCAGGTCGAGGCACGCGAGCGCCGCCGCGCCGGCGCCCGACGCGACGAGCTTGACCTTGCCGATCTCCTTGCCGACCACCTTCAGCCCGTTCAGGACCGCGGCGGCCACCACGATCGCGGTGCCGTGCTGGTCGTCATGGAAGACGGGAATCTTCATCCGCTTGCGGCATTCGCGCTCGACGATGAAGCAGTCCGGCGCCTTGATGTCCTCGAGGTTGATCCCGCCGAACGTCGGCTCCAGTGCCGCGATGACGTCGACGAGCTTATTCGGGTCCGGCTCGTTGATTTCGATGTCGAAAACGTCGATGCCGGCGAACTTCTTGAACAGCACCGCCTTGCCTTCCATGACCGGTTTCGACGCGAGCGGGCCGATGTTGCCGAGCCCCAGCACGGCCGAGCCGTTCGTCACGACGCCGACCAGATTGCTGCGCGCGGTGAAGCGCGCCGCGTTGAGCGGGTTCTCGACGATCTCCTCGCACGCGAACGCCACGCCCGGCGAATACGCGAGCGCCAGGTCGCGCTGGTTGATCATCTGCTTGGTCGGCGCGATCGCGATCTTGCCGGGAGCGGGAAACTCGTGATAGTCGAGCGCGGCGTCGCGCAGTTTGGTTTTCGCGGGATTCGTAGACATGAGAAGAAAAATCCAGGCGTCGGGGCCGATTAGAATAGGAGGTCGACGCATTGTAGCGCCATTCCCCAGCCCGTCCGCGCGGGCTTGGTACGGCCTAGGCCATCCGGCCAGCCGTTTCGAGGCCGCTACCGCGATCCGCGACGATCGTCGTCGTTTTTGCGACTATCACCCCGAAACATGCCGCTTTCAGAGTTTTCCCTTATCGACCGTTTCTTTGCGCGCCGGGCCCGTGCCCACGCCGGGACCGCGACTTCCCCGGCGGCGACGCTCGGCATCGGCGACGATTGCGCGCTCCTCGCGCCGCGGCGCGACGAGTTTCTCGCGGTCTCGACGGATATGCTCGTCGAGGGTCGGCACTTTCTGCCCGATGCCGATCCGCATGCGCTCGGTCACAAGGCGCTCGCCGTGAATCTGTCGGATTTGGCCGCGATGGGCGCGAAGCCGCGCGCGTTCACGCTCGCGCTTGCGCTCGAGACGCCGCGCGAGACTTGGCTCGCGGCCTTCGCCGACGGCATGTTCGAGTTGGCCGAGCGTTTCGGCTGCGAGCTCGTGGGCGGCGACACGACGCGCGGGCCGCTCAATCTCTGCCTGACCGTCTTCGGCGACGTGCCGGTCGGCGCCGCATTGCGCCGCGACGGCGCGCGCGCGGGCGACGACATATGGGTGTCGGGGACGCTCGGCGATGCGCGCGCGGGCCTCGCGCTGCTGCGCGATGAATGGCCCGGCGCGCCCCATGGCAAAGGGGATGCGGCTCAGGCCGACGACGCGGCGTTCCTGCGCCGCGCGCTCGAGCGCCCCGAGCCGCGCGTCGCGCTGGGCCTCGCGCTGCGCGGACTGGCGCATGCCGCGCTCGACATCTCGGACGGTCTCGCGGGCGACCTCATGCATATCCTCGAGCGCTCGCGCGTGAGCGCGATCGTCGACGTCGACGCCGTGCCGCGCTCGGGCGCGCTCCAAAAGCTGCCGCGCGACACGCAGTTGCGCTGCGCGCTCGCAGGAGGCGACGACTACGAGCTCTGTTTCACGGCGCCGCCCGACGCGCGCCGTGCGATCGCGGCGGCCGCCGAGCGCGCGGGCGTCGCCGTCACACGCATCGGTACAATAACCGCCTTGCGCGACGCGGCCGGCGCGCCGTCGATCGCCTGGCACGACGCGGCCGGCGCGCCGCTATCTCTGACGTTGCACGGATTCGATCACTTCAATGCAGACTGACCCGACGCTTCGCGACGGCGCCCAAACCGAACTGCCGCCGGAAGGGCCGCGGCGCGCGACGGCGCGCTTCATGCTCTCGCATCCGTTTCATCTCGTTTCGCTCGGTTTCGGCAGCGGCCTGTCGCCCATCGCCCCGGGCACGGTCGGAACGCTCTTCGCCTGGGTCTCGTTCGCGGCGCTCGCGGGGCGCCTGACTGTCACGGAATGGGCGGCGCTCATCGCGATTGGCTTTTTCGCCGGCATCGGCCTCAGCGGGTTCACCGCCAAAAAGCTCGGCATCGGCGATCCGTCGCCCGTCGTCTGGGATGAAATCGTCGCCTTCTGGCTCGTTCTGCTTTTCGTCACGCCCGAGCCGTTCGTCGGCCAGCTTTGGGCGTTCGTCATCTTTCGCTTCTTCGACATGGTCAAGCCGCCTCCGGTCCGCTACTTCGACAGGCGTTTCTCAGGCGGCTTCGGCATCATGATCGACGATCTCGTCGCGGCGTTTCTGACGCTGTTCGTCATCGCGCTTTGGCGCATGACGATCTGATCGTCCGAGAACGCGCACGCGCGTTTCGCCCCGCGTCAACCGAACACGAGCCGGAATCCGAGCCATGGCCACCGATTCAGTCGTCCACCAACTTGCCGTACGCGTCGGGAACAAGCTACGCGATACGCGGCTCATGCTCGCCACCGCGGAATCGTGCACGGGCGGCATGGTCGCCACGGCGATCACCGATATTTCGGGCAGCAGCGGCTGGTTCGAGCGCGGCTTCGTCACTTATTCGAATCAGGCGAAAACCGAGATGATCGGCGTGCCGGCCGAGCTCATCGACAAGCATGGCGCCGTCAGTGAACCCGTCGCGCACGCGATGGCCGAAGGCGCGCTGCGCAACAGCCGCGCGCAGGTCTCGCTCGCGATCACGGGGGTGGCCGGTCCCGGCGGCGGAACGGAAACGAAGCCTGTCGGCATGGTCTCGTTCGCCTGGAGCAACCGGCTTCATACGTCGGTCGAGACGCTCGTCTTCAAAGGCGATCGCAAGCAGATCCGGACGCAGGCCGCCGCTCATGCGCTGCGCGGCCTGCTCTCCTTTCTCGACGAGCAAGAGCGTTGAACGCGTCAAAGTACGCTGCGCTGACGCCGCTCAGCGGTAGAGATTGATCTTGTCGCGCGTTTCCTGCGCGGCGCGCGCGGCCGCCTGCGCGAAGTCCTCGTCTTTACCGGCATAGAGGATCGCGCGCGACGAGTTGATCATCATCCCGAAACCCTCTTTCGTGCGGCCGGCCCGCACCGTCGCTTCGACGTCGCCACCTTGCGCGCCAATGCCCGGAATCAGCAGCGGCATATTGCCGACGATGCCGCGCACCACCTCGATCTCCTTCGGGAACGTGGCGCCGACGACGAGCGCAAGCTCGCCCGCCGCGTTCCATTTTTCGGCCGCCAGCTGCGCCACCGTTTGGTAGAGGGGTCTTCCGCCCACATCGAGAAACTGCAGGTCGGAGCCGCCCGCGTTCGACGTGCGGCAAAGGACGATCACGCCCTTACCTTCGTGCGCGAGATACGGCTCGATCGAATCGAAGCCCATGTACGGGTTGACCGTCACGGCGTCGGCCCGATAACGCTCGAACGCCTCGCGCGCATACTGCTCGGCCGTGCTGCCGATGTCACCGCGTTTCGCATCGAGGATGACGGGCAGGCCCGGGTGCTTCTCGTGGACGTGAGCGATCAGTTGCTCGAGCTGGTCTTCGGCGCGGTGAGCCGCGAAATAGGCGATCTGCGGCTTGAAGGCGCTCGCATAAGGCGCCGTCGCATCGACGATTGCCCGACAGAAATCGAATATCGCATCGCTGCGATTCGCGAACGCGCCCGGAAAACGCGACGGTTCGGGATCGAGCCCGACGCAAAGCAGCGAGCCCGTGCGGCGCCACGCCTCGTCGAGCGTGCGGACGAAGGACGAATGGGAGGACATGAGAAAACGCCCGGTCGGGCGGTGGTCGTCGGAGAAGGTGCGTATTCTAAACGCCCACGCGCGCCACGGTGAACCGAAACTCGCGCGTGAGCCGCTCGCCCGGCCCGAGCACCGTCATCCCGTGCGCATCGGCGCCGCCCGGAAGATTCACGGCGTTGATCGGGTGATCGACGGGCTCGAAGCAAAAGAAATTCTCGCCCGGCGGCGTATAGAGCACGTAATAGTCCGCGTTCGCGGCAATCGTCAGCGAGAGGCGCCGCGTGGGCCAAACGACGGCCGCGTGGCCGCTCCAGTCCGTGAACGCATGGTTGACGAGCGTGTCGGGCAGCGGATAGGCGACGCCGAACTGCCAGGCCGGCGGCGCCTGCACGTGACGCACCGGCAGCCAGTCGTCGTCCGAAAGCCACAGCCCGCTCGCCGCCGCCGACAGATGCGTTTTCTCGTCTCGCGACAGAAACGGATGCAGGCCGAGCCCGAACGGCATCCGTTCACGCCCTGCGTTCTCGACGGCAAGTCTGATTCTCAACGTCGCTTCGTCGAGCGCGTACGAGAGCGTGGCGCGATAAGCATAGGGACGTGCGCGGCTGCGATCGAGGACGAGCGTCGCGCGCACGGCATCGCTTTCGACGAGCTCCCACGCCTGCAGCCAGCCGTCGCCATGGATCGGCAGCGCTTCGTTGGGGCAGGTGCGCGGCACGTCGACCGAGCGGCCGCCGAACGTAAAGCGCGCACCGCCGATTCGGTTCGAATAGGGGACGAGCGGATAGCAGGCGAGCGTGTTCGGATCGGCGCCGGCCTCGACCGACGCCGCGCGGCGGAATATCGGCGTCGGTGCGTCGCCGTTGCCGCGCCAGTCGAAGCACGTGATCGCGCCGCCGAGCGAGGGGGCGATGTCGAGCCGCAGTTGCGGCGTGGCCAGGGTGACCGTCTCGCTCTCGCGCGTTTTACCAAGACCGCGCGCCATCGCCGAGGTGCTGGGCCCCGGGCGCACGGGCTGCGCGATCGCCGCCAGCTTGGCACGGCGCGCGGCGGACGGTGTCGCGCCCCTCGCTGAGGCAGGTACGCTAGTCGATGCGGCTGGCGCCGTGGCGGTCGTGCCGTCGGTATCCGCTGCGGTCATCGTTCGCTCCCAGGGTCTGTTTGAGGCGGGAGGCCCTCGGCCTGTTACCGGCGACCCCCGATTGGTCTGCGCAAGGCGGCACTGCTTCCCGCCTTTGTCTCTTTATTTATGGGTCGGTTCCGCTCGTTGCCGATTTAGTGTGACGACGTAACACAGCTAGTAGCTACGATCGGCGCACGCCGACGAACAACGGCTCCGGCAACCCGCGGCGCGCGACCGTCGCCGCGAACACGCCGCCCGACGAACGCTCGGCGGCAAGCCTCGCCGCGTCGAGCCCGACGCGCGCCGTCGTCACGTAAAGCGTGCCGAGCCGTGCACCGCCGAGCGCGACGCAGCTCGGCTGCCGAGCCGGCACGAGCACCCGCTCGGTCTCACGGCCCTGCGCGTCGTAGCGAACCACGCGCCCCGCTCCCCATTGCGCGTTCCAGAGCCCACCGTCGGTATCGATGGTCGATCCGTCCGGCTCGCCATCGGTATCCGCGAGCCGCACGAAGACGCGCGGCTGGCCGATATGGCCGTCGGCGCCGTAGTCGCAGGCGAGGATCTCGCGCGCAGGCGAATCGCAAAAGTACATCGTCGAGCCGTCGGGACTGAATGCGATGCTGTTGGAAATCGCCGGCGCCGGCAACGGCAGCCTTTCGACAGACAAATCGCGGTTGAGCCGATAAAAACCGCCGATCGGTTGGGGCTTGTCCGCTTCGTCCTTGGTGCCGAACACGAAGCGCCCCTGACGGTCACAGCGCCCGTCGTTCACGCGCGTATTGAGATGGGGCTCCACCTTGGCGATCGGCGTAATCTCGCCCGTCGTCAGATCGAAAAAAGCGAGTTGCGAGGCAAGACCGAGCAGCAGGACCTGGGGATCGGCCGTCAATGCGAATGTGGCTAGCCGCTCAGGCATGCGCCACGACGAACGCTCGCCCGTCGCCGGATCGAAGCGCCACAATTGCGCGCCCTCGATATCGACCCAATAGAGCCGCCCGCTGCGCGCGCACCAGGTCGCGCCCTCGCCGAGCACGCATTTCGTATCGACGGCGAGCGTCGCGCGCAAGGCACGCGCGCCTTCGCGTTCTTGCTCGCGCCCCGTCATGCCCAGCCTCCATCGACGATGAAATCCTGCGCCGTCACCATGCGGCTGTCGTCGGCCGCGAGAAAGAGCGCCATCCGCGCGAGGTCCTCGGGCATCAGCTCGCCGTCGAGGCATTGCCCCGCTTTCAGCGCTTTCAGCCCGGCTTCGTCGAGCCAAAGCCGACGCTGCTTTTCCGTCATGACCCAGCCGGGCACGAGCGTATTCACGCGAATGCCGAAGGGGCCCAGGTCACGCGCGAGCGCATGCGTCAGTCCGGCGATCGCCGCCTTTGCCGACAGATAGACGGGCATGCCGCCTTGTTTCAGCATCCAGCTGATCGAGCCGAGATTGATGATCGAACCGCCGCCGCGCGCTTTCATATCGTCGACGACGGCCTGCGCCGCAAAAAATTGATGGCGCAGATTGACGGCAATGCCGGCATCGAACGATTCGGGCGTGACCTCGGCGATCGAATGCCGCCGGTCGTTCGCCGCGTTGTTGACGAGTACGGTGATCGGACCGAGCGCGCTTCTCGCATCGGCGATGGCGCCTTTCAACGCGCCGATGTCCGTGATATCGCACGAGAGGAAAAGCGGCTTCGCGTGCGCCTCGCCGAGCGCGTCCGCGAGCGCTTCGCCCGACGACGTATCGATGTCGCAAAACGCGACGCGGGCGCCCTGCTGCGCGAAATGCGCGACGAACGAGGCGCCGATGCCGGTCGCACCGCCGGTAATGAACACCGTGCGGTCGACGAGGCTCGGATAGCTCGCGTAAGGCCCGGGCTCGGGATGATCGGGTAGCGCCATGATCGAGAGTCTCCTTCTACACTGAGACGGCCGCGCTCACGCTCAATCGCGCGAGCCGCGGTTCTTCAACTGGTCGAGCAACACGGCGGCGAGCAGGATCGCGCCGCGCACGAGGTATTGATAGAACGCGTCGATGTTGAGCAGGTTCATTACGTTCTCGACGGTGCCCATGATGAGCACGCCGATCACGACACCCGAAATCGTCGCGCGGCCGCCGAGCAGCGAGACGCCGCCCAGCACGCAGGCCGAGATCACATTGAGCTCGAAGCCCTCGGCCGCATTGGGCTGTCCCGACGTGATGCGCGATGCGAGGATCACCCCCGCAAGCGCCGTCACGGCACCTTGAACGAGGAAGATGATGACGCGCGTGCGCTCGACGTTGATGCCGGCGAGCCGCGAGGCTTCCGGATTGCCGCCGATCGCGAGCGTATTGCGGCCGTAGACGGTCTGGTTGAGCATCACGCCGAACGCGATGAAGCAGACGAGCGTGACCCAGATCGGCAGCGACACGCCCGCGAGCGTCAGCCCGCCCAGTGCGATGAACGTGTCGGACGAGACGCCGACGGCCTGCCCGTGCGAGACGATGAAGCCGAGCCCGCGCACGATTTCCATCGTCGCCAGCGTCGTGATCAGCGCGTTGATGCGCAGATACGCGATGACGGCGCCATTGACGAAACCGATCACCGAGCCGGCGGCGACGGCCGCGACGATCGCGAGAAACGTGTTGTTCGTCGCATTGAGGACCATCGCGCAGAGCACGCCCGCGAACGCGACCGTCGAGCCGACCGACAGGTCGAAGTCGCGCGATGCCAGGCAGAACATCATGGTGCAGGCAACCATGCCGATCTGCGAGATCGACAGCGCGAGACCGAGCATGTTCTCGATCGAGAAGAAGTGATCGACCGTCAGCGACGTCGTGATGAACATCACGGCGAAGATGAGGATGAGGCTGTATTCGGTGATCTGTTGCCACCATTTCTGCCGATCGCTCGGCTGGGGAATCAGCGCGTCGGCGGCATGCTTCGCCGCCGAGGTCGCCAGGTTTTCTCTTGCTTGCATTTCGTCGCTCCTTCGACCCGTATTCACGGGCTCCTATTCTGTCCACACCCTCTCGCGCACTGCGCGCCACCTTCACGGCGGCGCGCGTGAGCCGGCTTGTCACGCGGCTTCGCGCGGCACCTCATGTTCGGAGCGCGTGCCTTGCGGCAGCGCGAGGCTCAAAAGCGCCGCCTCGCTCGCCTTCTCGCGCACCACTTCACCCGAGATGCGGCCTTCGCGCATGACGACGATGCGGTCCGAGACGCCGAGCACTTCCGGCAGCTCCGACGAGATCATTACGACGGCGCAGCCTCGTTCGGCAAGCTCGTAGATCACGTTGTAGATCTCGTGCTTGGCGCCGACGTCGATGCCGCGCGTCGGCTCGTCGAGAATCACGACCTTGAGGTCCGGTTCCGCGAGCCAGCGCGACAGGATCGCCTTTTGCTGGTTGCCGCCCGAGAGCAGACGGATCCGCTGCTTGCGGTGCGGCGTCTTGATCTTGAGCAGCTTGATGAAACGGTCCGCCGTCTCGGCCTCCTTCGCGCGATTGAGAAAGAATCCGGCGCGCAGATCGTGACGGCGGCAGCTGATGTTGATGTTCTCGGCCACCGACGCGAGCGCGACGATGCCCTCCTCTTTGCGGTCCTCGGGGCACAGCACGATGCCCTGGCGAATCGCCTGCCCGGGGCTCTTCACGCCGATGGGCCGGCCGTCGAGCGAAAGCCGTCCGCCGCGTTTTTTCTCCGCGCCGTAGACAAGGCGCATGAGCTCGCTGCGTCCGGCGCCGACGAGCCCGAAAAAGCCGAGAATTTCGCCCGCGCGAACCTCGAAGCTCGCCGGCGCCGACAGGCCCCGCCCTTCGATGCCGTCGACAGCCAGACGAACCACGCCGTGTTCGCGCGGCCGATAGTCGTAGATGTCCTTGATCTCGCGCCCGACCATCTCCGAGACGAGCGTTTCGCGCGGCACCTCATGCAGCGAGTGGTGCGACGCCACCTTGCGACCGTCGCGAAAGATCGTGCATGAATCGCAGAGCTCATAAATCTCGTCCATCCGGTGCGAGATGTAGATGAGCGCGCGGCCGTCGGCCTTCAGATCGCGCACGAGCTTGAACAGCACTTCGGTCTCGCGGTGCGAAAGCGAGCTCGTCGGCTCGTCGAGCGCGATGACGCGCGCGTTGCGCAAAAGCGCCTTGCAGATCTCCACCATCTGCCTCTGCGCGATCGAAAGCCGCCCGAGCTTGGCGTTCGGATCGAGATCGACGCCCATCGCCGCGAGCCGCTCGCGCACGAAGCGTTGCGCGCCGCGCTTGTCGACCCAGCCGAGCGCGTTCGGCAGGCGGCCGAGCAGCAGATTCTCCGCCACCGTGAGATCGGGCACGTATTGCAGTTCCTGATGGATCACGGCGATACCGGCCGCGATCGAAGCGGCGGCGCTCGAAAACCGCACTTCCTTGCCGTCGATCATGACGTGGCCCGAATCCGGCTGGTACTCGCCGCCGAGCACCTTGAGCAGCGTCGATTTGCCCGCGCCGTTCTCGCCCATGAGGCCGTGCACTTCGCCGGCGTTCACGTCGAACGAAACACCGTCGAGCGCACGCACGCCCGGAAAGACCTTGCCGATGTTGTCAAAACGCAGCGTTGCTGACATGTTGCTTCACCTTGCACTGAATGAAACGTCCGCGCCGGTTGCGCGGGCGCGCCTCTTTCTCTCACGAGGCGCGCTCGCGGCCGGCCCGGTTCGGCCGCGCCTGTTACTTCGAAGCGAGACCCATCTTCTCGCGCACTTCATTGACGTTGTCACGCGTGGCCAGCATGCCCGTCGTCAGCGTGAGCTTCGGCGGCTCCTTGCCTTGGGTAATCCATGCATACATCAAGTCGGACGTTTCTTCGCCGTGACGCTTCGGACTGATGATCACCGTGCCGAAGAAGCCCGTCGGATTCGGCTTCTTGAACTCGTTCAGAGCCGAGTCCGAGCCGCCGATGCCGACGCCGATCATGTTGTCGGCCTTGAAGCCACGGCCTTCCGCCGCGCGCACGGCGCCGAGCACCCCTTCGTCGTTCAGCGCATAGGCCACCCAATGCTTGAATTGCGGGTTCTTCGTCAGCGCGATGTTGGCCGCGTTGAACGCGTTCTCCGTATCGGTCTTGGCTTGCGGCGCCTTGATGATGTTCGCCGCGGGGAAGCCCGCCTTCAGGAGTGCGTCGGTGGCGCCCGTCGTACGGTCGTGGGCCGTCGGCAGCTGTTCGTATGTGACGTCGATCGCGCCGACATCCTTCATATCCCAGCCACGCTTCTTGATCTCGGCGGCGATCGCATCACCCACTTGCTGGCCGATGTTGTAGGCCGAGATGCCCATATGCGGCACCGATTCGATCGGCTTGCCCGAGCCGTCGACGAGACGATCGTCCACGGTCATCATCTTGAGCTTGTCGGCCTTCGCCTTTGCGACGATGCCGGGCCCGAGCTTCACGTCGGGCGTGCAGATGATGAAGCCCTGCGCCTGTTGGGCGGCCAGGTTGTCGATCGCGCTCATCACTTTCTCGCCCGAGGGCGCGCCGATCTTGACGAGCGTGAACCCGTCCTTCTTGGCGGCCTGTTCGGCGAACTTCCATTCGTCCTGGAACCAAGGCTCTTCCGGCTGCTTGACGAGGAAGCCGATCTTGACCTGGTCCGCCGCCTGCGCGGCCGGTGCGCCCGCGAGCATCGTACCCGCCGCAACCGCTGCCAGCGTGAGGATCATTCTGCGCTTCATGTGCATGTCTCCTGCTAATTGAAGGTGTGGGCCGCATCTTGTTTGTGTCGGATGGCTCACGCGGCCAGTGCGTCATCCGAATTGAGACTCTTGTCGTCTTGCTCGTTGTTTCGACCGCCTGCGTCCGATCGCTCCTCGCTCGTTTGATCGTCGGCGGCGCTCGCTCCTCAGTCGTGGTACAGGGCCGAGCGGCCTCCATCCACGGTGATGCAACTCGCGTTGATGAACGGCGCCTCGTCGGACGCGAGAAACACCGCCGTCATCGCCACCTCCTTGGGCTGCCCGATCCGCTTCATCGGCTGCAGATCGAGCGTCGCGCGGCGCGCCGCCTCGGCGTCGGGCTGCGCATCCCACCAATCGCGCGTCAGTTGCGTTTCGATGTAGCCGGGCGCGATCGCATTGACGCGCACATGCCGCGCCGCATATTCGATCCCGAGCGCACGGGTGAGGCCGATCACGCCGTGCTTCGCGACCGGATACGGAAAGCAGCCCGGGATGATCTTGAAAGAATGCGTCGAGGCGATGTTCACGATGCTGCCCCGCCCGCGCTCGACCATGCCCGGCAGCACGGCCCGACATCCGTTCCAGACACCGTCCAGATCCACCGCGAAGCAGCGCCGCCAGTCCTCGTCGGTCATCGTCAGCGGATCGCAAAAGACGTTGATGCCGGCGTTGTTGACGAGCACGTCGAGCGGGCCGAACGCGCGCTCGGCCGCGGCAACGGCTTCGCGCACTGAAGCCGCGTCGGTCACGTCGGTCCGCGCGGCGAGCGCTCGCGCGCCAGGCGTCTCGCGCTCGATGGCGGCAGCCGTCTCGCCCGCCGTTCCGGCATCGAGCTCGGCTAGCACGACGGCCGCGCCCTCGCGGGCAAACGCATGCGCGATCGCGGCCCCGATGCCGCGACCGGCACCCGTAATCAACGCGACCTTGCCCGCGAGCCTGCCCATCACGTCGCCTCCGCGCGCGCCGCGCGCAATCCGTCGATGAACGCGCGCGCGTTCTTCGCCGTGAGATCGGCGTCCTGCCCCGGGCGATAAAGCGCCGAGCCGAGGCCGAAGCCGTCGGCGCCAGCCGCGAGGAACGGCGTCATGTTGTCAGGCGTGATGCCCCCGACGGGCACGAGCGGCACGCGCTTCGGCATCACCGCGCGCCATGCCCTCACGACATGCGTGCCGAGCTGCTCGGCCGGAAACATCTTGAGCGCGTCCGCGCCCGCAACGAGCGCGGCGAACGCTTCGGTCGGCGTCGCGACGCCAGGCGTGCAGGCAAGCCCGCGCGCTTTCGCGGCCCGAATGACAGCGGCATCGGCATGAGGCATGACGATGAGCTCGCCGCCCGCGCCCGCGACATCGTCGACGAACTCAGGCCGCAACACCGTGCCCGCACCGACGATCACGTCAGTGGGCAAGGCGCCGCGCAGCGCCGCGATGCTCGCGAACGGCTGCGGCGAGTTGAGCGGCACTTCGATCAGGCGAAAACCGGCGTCGTAAAGCGCCTGCCCGTGCGTCGCGACCTCGGCCGGCGTCACGCCGCGCAGTATCGCGATCAGCGGGCATGCCGAGAAAGCGGCGACGAAACCGGGATGCGGCCGGTACGGCGCGGGGAGGTCGATGTCGGTTTGTCGATCAGTCGTGGCCATGTTGGCGAATCCCATCCATGTCTTCGCTTGCGTTGCTTACGTTGCTTACGTTGCTTACGTTTCTTAGGCTGCTTAGGTTGCTTGCGTCGTTGCAGCGGCGACGAGTCGCGCCTGCATCGCGATGCGCCAAAGGCCGCGCTCGGCCGCCGCTTCGACGATCGTCGCGCTCGCGCAGCCGAACTCGGCAAGCGCGAGGCGATAGCGCTCGCACAGCGACGGTTCGCCGATGAGCCGCAGCGCCTCGCTCGCGAGCGTCTCGCCACGCTCGGCGAGCAGCGCCTGTACGCCGGAAAGCTCGTGGCCGATCAGGAGCCCCGACAGATAGTCGGGCTGCTGCTCCGCCTGCAACTGTGCCGTGAGGCCCAGCGTGCGCGTGCTGAAAATCGTTGCGAGCAGGCCCGCGCGATCGGCGTTCTTCGCCACCGTCACACCGCGCAGGAACGCTTCGGTATCGGGCTGCGCCGGCTCGGCCATCGTCCGGCCCAGAATCGTGTGGTTGCGCAACGCCGCGAAAAGCTCGCCCGTCATGAATGTATGGAACGCCTCGATGCGCTCGCCCTGAACGATGGCCCACTTGGCGTGCGTGCCCGGCAGCCCGACGAGCACGGCCCGCCCGTTCGCGCCGAGCGCAGGATCGCCGGCCAGCGCGCCGACAATTTGCGTTTCCTCGCCGCGCATCACGTTCGGGAGCTCGCCGCGCTCGATGACGCCAGGCACGATATTGAGCACCGTGCCGCGCGCCGTCGTCACGCGCACGAGTCCGGCGACGAGCGCGTCGGCCGCGGCCGGCGTATCGACATAGGGCGCTTCGCGCCAGCCTTGCGCGCTGCCGACCATGCCGGCCGCAATCGCCGGAAGCTCGGGCGCTTTGTCGAGCCAATCGCCGCAGGCCGCGTCGAAGGCGGCGTCGAAGCCGCCGGGGCGCGGCAGGTTCATGATGCCGGCACCGGACGCGCGCGTCGCGAGGACTTGGCCCGTCGCATCGAAGAGATACGCTCTGAGCGATGTCGTCCCCCAGTCGAGGCCGATCAGCGCCGGCTCGGCCAATCGCTTCTCCGATACGCTCATCGCTTGATCCGCCGTCCGTTTTGTGGGGTGGCCCACCCAAGTTCCTCCGAAATACCGCGCGCTTCGCGCTGGACGACGGGCACGAGTTCCTCCATCCGCTCGAGCGGCATATAAGGAATCGTGCTCGCCACCGAGACGGCGGCGACGATCGCCCCCGACGCATCACGCACGGGCGCGGCCACACAACGGATCGACGCTTCGTTCTCCTCGAGATCGAAGGTGAATCCGCCGGCCGCATAGCGCACCATCCGGTGCAGGAAAACAGGCTTGTCGGGGCGCGTATCAGGCTTGAACGTGACAGCCGCCAGCGCACGCCGCGACGCGTCGAAAAGCGTCTCCCATTCTTCAGGCTTCAAGTCGATCATCATGGCCTTGCCGATACCCGTCGAAGCAAGCGGCATCCGGTGGCCGACGCGCGAGCGCATCTCGAGGCCGCGTTGGCCGGGAATCTTGTCGATGTAAAGCACGTCGTCGCCATCGCGCACGCCGAGATGGATGGTATCGAGCGTCGCTTGCGCGAGCCGCTCGAGGTGCGGACGCGCCACCTTGGTGAGCGGCATCTGCTCGAGCGCGATCGTGCCGAGCTCGATCAGCTTCGGTCCGAGCAGATAGCCGTTCGGCGTCTGACGTAGATAGCGCGCCTGCACGAGGCTGTTGACGAGCCGGTGCGTCGTGCTGCGCGTCGTGCCGAGCACCGCCGCGAACGCTCGCATATCGTGCGCGTTGGCCGCCGCGGCTTCCAGAATCGCGAGGCCGCGCAACAGCGTCTGCGTGCCCGCCTGCTGGCCGGCAATATCGAGCGGCGTACCCGCAACGTTGATCTCGGCCGCATCCGACGCGGCACGCAAAGCAGCGGCAAGCGTGGCGTCGACCGACGGTTCGCTCCCATCCGGGGCGTCGGCAGCTTGATCCGTGGCGTTCATGAAGGCGTCTCCTTGGCGTGCGAGCGTCGTTTGCGCTTCGCACTATCGTCGTGGCAGGGGATCGCATGGCGCTGAGCCGCTGCCGTTTCGCTGGATTGTAGGCGCTCTTTCAGCCGCTGTTCAACATATGAGTGACGCGCCCACATTTTGGGATTGAACCGTAACGGGACCGCGGACATGAGCACAAGCCACGGGCGAAGGCGCGCGCGTCGGCCTCATCGGCATTCGTCTGGTTTTCTGTCCATGCCACCGGACCTCTTATATAGTCAGTGCAGGTGCGCGGAAGCCGTTCGGCATCCACGCGGGCCGATATCGAATGGATCGGGCCGCCGCTGCGGGTCCGGATGAGTCGGTTCAGGGACGCAGCACGTCCGGCATCGCGGCCCTTTTTCCCGCCCTTCTTCCTGGAGTCCACAAAGCGATGAAGCCGATCATCAATATTGCCGACGTCGAACTGCAGCCTCGCCCACCCGCCTTCGCACCGCCGGAATCGATGAACGACCGCTACGGCGACGTACGCATGGGCATGATCGGGCCGCGCGTGGGCGCGCAAAAGCTCGGCTACAACGTTACGGCCGTTCCGCCCGGCAGGCGCGCGTTTCCCTTTCACAACCATCGGTTCAACGAGGAGATGTTCTTCGTGCTCGAAGGTGCCGGGGAAGTGCGCATCGGAACCGAGACGTACCCGATCCGCGCGGGTGACGTCATCGCGTGTCCGCCCGGCGGCGCCGAGCTAGCGCATCAGATCGTCAACACAGGGACAGTCGAGCTTAAATACCTGGCGGTGAGCACCAAGATGACGCCCGAAATCGCCGAGTATCCGGATTCGGGCAAGTTCGGCGTGCTGGCTGAATTTCCGGGCGCGCCCGGAGAGCGGCCGACGCCCTTTCGCTTCGTCTCGCGCCAGGACGCGACGATCGAGTATTGGGAAGGGAACTGACTGAAGTGCTAGGTGCTAGGTGCTAGGTGCTAGGTGCTAGGTGCTAGGTGCGAGGTGCGAGGTGCGAGGCGCTGCAGAGCTGAAGAGCAGACCAGCGACGCGGCCGGTGGAGGCTAGCGCGGCACTTCCGCCGCGCCCATGCGCCTGGCGATGACGGCCGCGCGCTGCGCGAGATAGCCCGAGCCCCGATGCTCGTCGAAGTACTTCGGCCTCGGCAGCATGACGGCGAGGCGGGCCGCCTGCCAGCCTGAAAGCTGGTTCGCGGACACGCGATAGTAGTACCGCGCCGCCGCTTCGGCGCCATAGACGCCGTTACCCCATTCGACCGAATTCAAATAGATCTCGAAGATGCGCTGCTTGTCCATCAGCGTTTCGAGCATCCAGGTGATGATGAGCTCCTGCCCTTTGCGAACGTAGCTCTTCTCGCGCGAAAGAAACAGATTGCGGGCGAGCTGCTGGCTGATCGTCGAGCCGCCCGCGACGATCTTGCCGCGCGATTTGTTTTTCTCCCACGCCTGCAGGATCGCGTCGGTCTCGTAGCCGTTGTTGTTGACGAAGTTGGCATCCTCGGAAGCGATGATCGCGCGTTTCAAGTTGCGCGAAATGCGCTCGTAGGGCACCCATTGATGTTGGATCGACAGATCGGGGCGATCCTGCGCAAGCCGCCATGCGTCGGCGCGCATGAAGGCCGTCGATCGCGGATTCACGACCGTCCATATCGCGATCTGCGCGAAGTAGTATGCCTGCGTCGCGATCCACGCGATCGCGCAGACCGATACTGCATAAGCGGCCCATCTCGCGAGACCGGGTCTGCTTGCGCGGCGTGCGCCCGTCATGACTGACGGGCGAGCATCGTACGCAGTTCCGCAAGCACCGGCGCGCTCGCCGGTCTGACCGCGCGCCAGACGAAGAACGACTCGGCAGCCTGCTCGACGAGCATGCCGAGTCCGTCCGCGGCGCGCGCGCCGAGCGATTTGGCATGCCGCATGAAGACGGTCGGCTGTGCGCCGTACATCATGTCGTAGGCCAGCGTGCCGCGGCCGAACGCGCGCTCGTCGCACTCGGGCAGCGCCGCATCGAGGCTGCCCGCCGTCGCGTTGACGATCAGATCGTAGGGACTCGATCCGACCAGACCGGCCCCGCCTCCGGTGAGCGCGGCGCCGGCTTCGTGCGCCGCCGCGGCAAACTGTGCGACGAGCGCCTCGGCCTTCTCCGCGGTGCGGTTGACGATTGTGAGCGAGCGCGGCTTGCGCTCCAGGATCGGCAGCACGACGCCGCGTGCCGCCCCGCCCGCGCCGAGCAGCAGAATGCGGGTATCGGCCAGCGGCACGCCGAGATTCGCCTCGATATCGCGCACGAGACCCACGCCGTCCGTGTTGTCGCCGTAAATGCGCTCACCATCGAAGCGCAGCGTGTTGACGGCTCCCGCCGCGGCCGCGCGTGCGGACAGGCTGTTCGCGAGCGCGTGCGCTTCGAGCTTGAACGGCACGGTCACGTTGAGGCCGAGTCCGCCCGCGGCGACGAACAGACGCACCGCCTCCGCGAAACGGTCACGCGGCGCAAGCAAATGGCGGTACTCGACGGGCTCGCCCGTTTGCTCCGCGAAGCGCGCGTGAATGAACGGTGACTTGCTGTGTGCAATCGGATTGCCGACGACCGCATAAAGGTCGCGGCCAGCCGTTGCCGGCGCTATTTCTGGAATCGCGCTCGTAGTGTCAATCGGTCCCATCGCTCAGTCCGTAATATGTGCGGCTCGGCTTGCTCCATCGAGTGGGGGTGCGCCGGAGGGCGCATCGCCGCTCGAAGCTTCGCCGCTCGATTGCGAATCGTTGCCATCGCCGGCGGGCGCCTCGCCGCTCGTTTCGGCGCGCGCCTCTTCTTCGCTTTCGGCGGAGGCGTCGGCGGCCTCGGCAAGCGCCTCGACTTCCTCGTCTTCCTCTTCAGCCGGCAAGCCGACCGGCATTCCCGGCGCATCGAGCACGCGAATCGGCCGCACGGATGCTTCGATCGTCAGCTCGTCGACGGACATCACTTCGAGCAGCAGGCGCGTGCCGCGCGCATGGACGCCCAAGCCCGGCACGTGCAGCAACAGCGGCACTTCTTCCAGCCGCACCAGATCGCCTTTCACGACGGAGGCGACGACTTCCTTCTTGCCCTCCTGTGTGATCCAGCGCAGGCACCAGAAGTAGTCCATGCGCCGCTGGTGGTCGGCGTAGGCGGAGTACGTATCGTCGAAGCCCTGCACCACGGCGAAAAGATCGGCGTCTTTCGGCTTGAACGGGGCCACGAGCTTGGCCGCCACGCCGTGCTGCACGCAGGCGAGCAGTTGCCACTGGTTCACGAGGTCGACGTATCGGCGCAACGGCGACGTGCTCCAGGCGTACTGCGCAACGCCGAGCCCCTCGTGGGGCGCGGCCGTCGTCTGCATTCGCGTGCGCTTCGGCCCGGCGGCGGCAAAGGTCCGCTGCGTCCGATAGACACCAGGCACGCCGTGATCGTGCAGCAACGCG
Source organism: Trinickia symbiotica (assembly GCF_003028655.1). Classification (GTDB taxonomy): domain Bacteria; phylum Pseudomonadota; class Gammaproteobacteria; order Burkholderiales; family Burkholderiaceae; genus Trinickia; species Trinickia symbiotica_A. The sequence goes on along the minus strand of NZ_PYUC01000004.1, from coordinate 69,743 downwards.
CCCCACGTCGAGTTCGCGAGAATCGCCAGCTCGGCGACGATCAGGTCGAGCGGCGAGCCGCGCCGCCGCGGCGTGATCGTCACATGCTCGCCCTCGACGTAGAAATTGAAGTCCGTGTTGCCCGGTACCTCGCGCCTGAGGCCATAACTCGCGCGCACGGCCTGACGCTTTTCGAAGAGCGCACGCGCGAGCGGCCACAGTATCGCGATGTCGTCCTTGTGCGGGTAGTCGCCCGTGCCGGCGGCGAGCGCCTCTTCCGTCACGAGGGCGTCGAGCGTGTTGTGACGGAGATTGTTCTTGACGAAGACGCGTTCCGCGCGCGTTTCGCTTGCGACGATCTCCTGTGTCGCCCTGTCGACGATGATGTAAAGCGAGAGCGCCGGCCGCAGGCCGCCCTCCTTCAACGTAAACGCCTCGACGACTTCGTCCGGCAGCATCGTGATCTTGTCGCCGGGCATGTAGACCGTCGAGAGCCGCGCGCGCGCGATCGCATCGATGGCGTCTCCGCGCTCGATGCCGAGCGCCGGCGCCGCGATGTGCACGCCGACGCGCACGCGCGAGTCCGCGAGCAGCTCGACCGAGAATGCGTCGTCGATCTCGGTCGTCGTGATGTCATCGATCGAGAACGCTTCCACCTGCGCGCTCGGCAAATCGTCGGGCAAAGGGTTCGGCGTGACGCTCGGAAAGGCCGTGCCGTGTGGGAAGTACTCGGACAAAAAGCGCGCTTCGTGCAGCGCGCGCGCCGAAGGAATGCCGCCGCAGTCGAGCATGAGCCGCGGCGGCGAAACGCCGCGCGCGGCGGCGGCCGCTTCGAGCGCCTTGTATTCGATCGAGTTCTTGTCCGGCTTCGTGAGCAACGCGAGCGCCTTGCCCTTGAATGCGTCGGGCAACCGCCCCGCCTTCAGCTCGTCTTCATAGCCGGCCTGCACGAGCGCCTGCTGACGTTTGCGCTCGAGCGCGGCGAGCGCCATCTTGAGCTGCTCTTCGGGCGCACGCTGATATTGGCCGCGGCCCTTGCGCCGAAAGTAGACGGGCGCGCCCTGCATGCGCAAGACGAGCGCCGCGCGCTCGACAGGCCCCGCCGTCGCGCCGAAGTACTCATCGGCGAGCGAGCCGAACGCGAACTCATCGTCGGGCGCGCACTCCCACAAAAAGTCGAGGTCGATGTCGTGCGCGGCCGCCTCGGCCCGCTGCATGAGGTCAGCCGCGCCGGGCTCGGCGAATTCGATCAGGACATCCTTCGAGCGGACCTTCGCCCGCCGGCCGCCCGGCAGCTCCACTTGCAACGCTTCGCCTTGCCGCGACAATACGTTGCCCGCCTTCAAACTGCCCGATTCCTCAAAAAATACGTTCACTCGATATTCCCGCTAGAAAGCTTGTCGCCCGCCGCTCCGGACGTGTGTCGCGCAATCCGTGCGCCCGATGGAGACCGGGTATTCGCTAAGCGCGGCGCGGCAGATCAGCCGCGCCCGGGCGATCTCACGCCGCAAAAGGCGAGCACGTCGTCGACATGCTCGGCGAAGTCGCTGATCGCATGATCGCCGCCGTCGATCAGCTTCGTCTTGACACCGGGGTAGTGCGCGAGCATTTCGCGATAGTCGAGCACCTCGTCGCCGGTGCAGGCGATCAGATAGTAGCGTTCGGGCCGCGTCACCGACGCGACGCCGAGCATCCGCAACTCATCGAGATGGCGCGGCGTCACGACGATGCTGCCGCCGCCGTGCCAAAGCGGCTGCTCGCCGAGATAAGCCGAAAGATCGCGTTGCGGCAGCACGGCCGGGTTCAGCAACACCGCGCGCCACCCGTGTTTCTCGGCGAGGTAAGTGGCGAGATAACCGCCGAGCGAGCTGCCGATCACGGTTACGCCGCGCGCGTCGCCGCCGTTCGCCGCCGCGCGGGCAGGCGCATTCGCCCGCAGCGCGGCCTCCACTTCAGCCTCGACGAGCGCGATTGCCGCGAGCGGCGACACGGGCAGCGTTGGGCAGCAAAGCGCCTGCCCAAGACCGAGCTCGGCCAGCCGCGCCGCGACGAGCCGCGCCTTGAACGAATTGGGCGACGAGCGGAAACCGTGCAGATAGACGATCACGCGACGCCTCGTTCGCCCGGGGCCGCGCGCGTCGCGCCGGCGTCCGCGCTCCCTGTTGCCGCGGCATCGGAAACGGCGCTCGCTCCCGAGCGCGCCGCGAGCGCCTCGAGCAGCTTCTGATGGACGCCGCCGAATCCGCCGTTGCTCATCACGAGCACATGATCGCCGGCGCGCACGGCCGCGACGATGGACGCGACGAGTGCGCCCAGATCGTCGAATGCGCGCGCCTTCGCGCCGAGCGGCGCGAGCGCCTCGCCGAGATTCCAGCCGAGCGCATCGCGCCCGCTCGGCGCGCCATAGCCGAACACCAGATCCGCATCCGCGAGGCTCGCCGGCAACTGCGCCTTCATCACGCCGAGTTTCATCGTGTTCGAGCGCGGCTCGAGGACGGCGACGATGCGCGCGTGCGCGCCGATGCGTGTCCGCAAGCCCGCGATCGTCGTCTCGATGGCGGTCGGATGGTGGGCAAAGTCGTCATAGACGGTGACCCCGTCCACGCTGCCGCGCACTTCCATGCGCCGCTTGACGTTGCGAAACGATGTGAGCGAGCGCGCGGCCTGCGCGGCCGGCACGCCGACATGACGTGCCGCCGCGATCGCCGCCAGTGCGTTGAGGCGGTTGTGCTCGCCTTGCACCTGCCAGTCGACCGCGCCGACGCGCTCGCCCTGCCAGTCAACCGCGAACTGCTCGTCCACGGCCTGCCCGTCGGCGACGGGCGCCGCGAGCCAACCGCCGTCGACGCCGAAGCGCTCGACCTCGCTCCAGACGCCGCGCGCGAGCACACGCTCGAGCGCCGCCTCGCGACCGTTGACGACGAGGCGCCCCACGCGCGGCACGGTGCGCACGAGATGATGAAACTGCGTCTCGATCGCGGCGAGATCGGGAAAGATGTCGGCGTGGTCGTACTCGAGATTGTTGAGGATCGCCGTGCGCGGCCGGTAGTGGACGAATTTCGAGCGCTTGTCGAAGAACGCGGTGTCGTATTCGTCGGCTTCGATGACGAAGAAACTCGAATCGGTGAGCCGCGCCGAGATGCCGAAGTTGAGCGGCACCCCGCCGATGAGGAAACCGGGGTCGAGTCCCGCATCCTCGAGCAGCCAGGCGAGCATCGAGCTCGTCGTCGTCTTGCCGTGCGTGCCGGCGACCGCGAGCACCCATTTGCCGGCGAGCACGTGCTCGCCGAGCCACTGAGGGCCCGACACGTAAGGCAGCCCGCGATCGAGGATCGCCTCCATCAGCGGATTGCCGCGCGTGACGACATTGCCGATCACGAAGAGATCGGGTGTGAGCGCGTCGATCTGCTCTGCGCCATAGCCCTCGATCAGCGCTATGCCCTGCGCTTCGAGTTGCGTGCTCATCGGCGGATAAACGCCGGCATCGCAACCCGTCACCGTATGTCCTGCCTCGCGCGCGAGCACAGCAAGACCGCCCATGAACGTGCCGCAGATACCGAGGATGTGGATGTGCATAGGGGCTGCTTGCGGAAAAGGCGGTTATTGTAACCGAGGGACTCCGCGCGCGAGGCCCGGTGTCGCCGATCTAGTATGATTAGCGGATGGTTCGCAGATCTCACGTCGACCCGCAGCGTGTGCGGGAGGAAATCGCGATCGCCGCCGCCCGGCTGATCGCGGAAGAAGGGCTCGATTACTCGAGCGCCAAGCGCAAAGCAGCGCGGCAAGTCGTGGGGCAAGGCCGCGTGGCGGGCGAATGGCTGCCCGACAACGACCAAATAGAGGAAGAAATCCGCGAGTATCAATCGCTCTTTCAGGCGGACAGCCAGCCGGCGGTGCTGCGCCGTTTGCGTGAAATCGCGCTCGACTGGATGAAGCGGCTCGCGGCCTTCAACCCGTATTTGACGGGAGCCGTGCTGAACGGCACGGCCGGCGAGCATTCGGACATTCATTTGCAGGTGTTTTGCGACAACCCGAAGGAGGTCGCCATCTATCTGCTCAATGCGAACGTGCAGTACGACGTGTCCGAGACGCGCCACTTCGGCGGCCGCGGCACCGTCGAAACGCTCAGTTTTCTATCGCGCGAGACGCGCGACGAGGAGCCGGTCGGTATGCATATCGCGCTTTACGATCTCGACGACCTGCGCGGCGCCGTTCGTGCCGATGCGCGCGGCCGGACGCAGCGCGCCAATACCGAAACCGTCGAGGCGCTGCTCACCGTCGGCAATGCCGACGACGTGCGCGCCCCCTCGAATTGAAACGCATCTCATGAAGCCGACCTCGATCGTTGCCTCGGCCATTGCCGCCGTCGCCGTTCTCGCGCTTGGCGCCGGCGCGGCGTATTGGCTGCATGCCGGCGGGCCGAGCGCGAGCGCATCGTCGTCCGCCTCCGACGCAGCGGCGACGACGCCCGCCGTCGCTCCGGCGCAGCCGGGCGCCGTCGCGGCCCTTTGGCGGGCGCCGCTGACCGATGTCGCCGGCAACCCGCGCGCGCTCGATGCCTACAAGGGTCACGTTCTCGTCGTCAACTTCTGGGCGTCCTGGTGCGGTCCTTGCGTGCGCGAAATGCCGGCGCTCGCCGATTTGTCCCGCCAGTACGCGGGCAAGGGCGTGCAGTTCGTCGGGATTGGTGTCGACTCCAAGCAGAACGTCGAGTCGTTCCTGCGCAAAGTGCCCGTCGATTACCCCATATTCATCAGCGGATTCGGCGGCGCTGACCTCGCGCGCAGTTTCGGCAATACGGCGGGCGCCCTACCGTTCACCGTCGTAATTGACGCGAACGGCGCCGTACGGTCGACAAAATTAGGGGAAATCGTACCGGACGATCTGCGGCACACACTCGACGCCATCGGGCCGAAGTCGGCGACATAGGGGCCACTTCTGGAGCGTTGCGGCAATTTTCGAGCCAAGTTGCCCGAAGTTCGCGAATGCCGTTGGTGAAACCGGTCCGCCGCCATGCGCGCGGGCGGTCGTTTTTTCATCCTCTGCTGGACAAATTTCGTTAAACGGCGCTAAAGTGCGCGCAATTCCGCTCAACCCGAAGCGACAGAAACACAAGCGACCATGACAAAACTGCTCGTACTGCACGGCCCCAACTTAAACCTGCTCGGCACGCGCGAGCCTGGTGTTTACGGGAACGTGACGCTGCAGCAAATCGACGAATCGCTCGGCCGCAGGGCGCAGCAGGCGGGAGTGGAACTGGCGACGTTCCAGAGCAACCACGAAGGCCAGCTCGTCGATCGCATTCACGCCGCGCGCGCGGAAAACGTCGCGTTCATCGTGATCAATCCGGCGGCCTACACGCATACGAGCGTCGCGATTCGCGACGCACTCAAGGGCGTCGACATTCCGTTCGTCGAAATCCACCTCTCGAACGTGCACCGCCGTGAGCCGTTCAGGCACCACTCCTACCTTTCCGACGTGGCCGAAGGCGTGATCTGCGGTCTCGGCTGGAAGGGCTATCTCTACGCGCTCGAGTTCGCGCTCGACAGGCTCGCGTCCCAACCGCGCAGCTGAACCAACAACACCAATTCGGCACCGGCCCTGCGGCCGCCGCCTCACGCATTGAAGGGGATTCCCTATGGATCTACGTAAGCTGAAAACTTTGATCGACCTCGTCTCCGAGTCCGGCATCTCCGAGCTGGAAGTCACCGAGGGCGAGGGCAAAGTCCGCATCGTCAAGAATGCGCCGCCGGTTTACGTACAGCAGTCCACGTCCTACACGCCTCAACTGTCGGGGTCGCTTCCCGCAGCCGGGGCATCCGCCCCTGCCGAAGCGGGCGCCGCGCAACCGGCACCGGCCGCGCCGGCGGCTCCGCAAGGCCACGTCGTCGCCTCGCCGATGGTCGGAACGTTCTATCGCGCGCCGTCGCCGGGCGCCGATCCGTTCGTGCAAGTCGGCGACGCCGTCAAGGAAGGCCAGACGCTTTGCATCATCGAGGCAATGAAGCTGCTGAACGAGATCGAGTCGGACAAGGCAGGCGTCGTCAAGGAAATCCTCGTCGAGAATGGGCAGGCCGTCGAATTCGGACAGCCCCTATTCGTCATCGGCTGATCCGCGAGCCAGCCTCGCGCTCGGCGCGCATGGCAACCGGGCTTCAACGCCCCGCGCCGCAACGCTTGCCGCCCGCATCCCGCGCGGGCCGCGTGGCGCCCAACGAAGAGACGAATCATCGCCATGTTTGAAAAAATACTCATTGCCAATCGCGGCGAAATCGCCTTGCGCATTCAGCGCGCGTGCCGCGAGCTCGGCATCAAGACCGTCGTTGCCTATTCGGTGGCCGACAAGGAAGCGAAGTACGTGAAGCTCGCCGACGAGGCCGTCTGCATCGGGCCGGCACCGTCGCCGCAAAGCTATCTGAACATGCCGGCGCTCATCAGCGCGGCCGAAGTCACCGACGCGGAAGCGATCCATCCGGGCTACGGCTTTCTTTCCGAAAACGCCGATTTCGCGGAGCGCGTCGAGCAATCGGGCTTCACGTTCATCGGCCCGCGCCCGGAGACGATTCGCATGATGGGCGACAAGGTCACGGCCAAGCAGACGATGATCAAGACGGGCGTGCCTTGTGTGCCCGGCTCGGAAGGCGCCCTGCCCGACGATCCGAAAGAAATCGTCAAGATCGCGCGCGCGATCGGCTACCCCGTCATCATCAAGGCGGCCGGCGGCGGCGGCGGGCGCGGCATGCGCGTCGTGCATACCGAGGCGGCGCTCGTGAATGCCGTCAACACGACGCGCGAGGAAGCGGGCCGTGCGTTCGGCAATCCGCAGGTCTACATGGAGAAGTTCCTCGAGAACCCGCGCCATGTCGAGATCCAGGTTCTCGCCGATTCGTTCAAGAACGCCGTCTGGCTCGGCGAGCGCGACTGCTCGATGCAGCGGCGCCACCAGAAAATCATCGAGGAAGCGCCGGCGCCGAACATCCCGCGCCGCCTCATCGATCGCATCGGCGACCGCTGCGCCGACGCCTGCAAGAAGATGGGCTATCTCGGCGCGGGAACGTTCGAGTTCCTGTATGAGAACGGCGAGTTCTACTTCATCGAAATGAACACGCGCGTGCAGGTCGAGCATCCGGTGACCGAACTGATCACGGGCGTCGATATCGTGCAGGAGCAGATCCGCATTGCCGCTGGCGAGAAAATCGGCTTCCGGCAGCGCGATATCGTCTTCCGCGGTCATGCGATCGAGTGCCGGATCAACGCGGAGGATCCGTTCAAGTTCACGCCGTCGCCGGGCCGCATCACCTCCTGGCACGTGCCGGGCGGGCCCGGCATCCGCGTCGATTCGCACGCGTACAATGGCTATTTCGTGCCGCCGAACTACGATTCGATGATCGGCAAGCTGATCGCATACGGCACGACGCGCGAGCAGGCGATTCGCCGCATGCGCATTGCGCTGTCGGAGATGGTCGTCGAAGGCATTCAGACGAACATCCCGCTGCACCGCGAGCTGATGCTCGACGGCGGCTTCGTGGAAGGCGGCACGAGCATTCACTACCTCGAGAACCGGCTCGCGGAGAAGCAGCAGGCAGCGCCGGAAGAAGTCTGATGGTGGTATGCCTCCCCACGCTCACATTCGACGGGAGCCGTGATGAGTAGCTATCGGGAACTGATCGTCGAGCTCGATCGGGCCCGCGCCGAGGCACTCTCCGACGCGCTCCTCGAATTGGGTGCGCTGTCGGTGTCGGTCGAGGATGCCGACGCCGATACGCCCGACGAGCAGCCGCTTTTCGGCGAACCGGGGCTCGTCCCCGAGCGGACGGCCTGGCAGCACTCGCGCGTCCTCGCGCTCGTCGCCGAGGAGCACGATCCGGCCGTGCTCGCCGCCGCGGCTGCCAATGCGGTAGGCCTGGCCGCGGTGCCGCCGTTCCAGGTACGCGAAGTGGCCGACGCCGATTGGGTGCGCCTCACGCAGTCGCAGTTCGAACCCATTGCAATCGGGAAGCGGATTTGGGTCGTGCCCTCGTGGCACGATGCGCCCGATCCTGACGCCCTCGTTCTGGAGCTCGACCCCGGTCTCGCCTTCGGCACCGGCAGTCACCCGACCACGCGCCTCTGCATGGAATGGCTCGAGCAATCGGCGGCGGCCGGGCAATCGGTGCTCGACTATGGCTGCGGATCGGGCATCCTCGCGATCCTCGCCAAGAAATGTGGGGCCGATCCCGTCTTCGGCGTCGACATCGATCCGCAGGCCGTCGAATCGGCGCGCCACAACAGCGCCCGCAATCGCGCCGACGTCACGTATGCGCTACCGGAAGCGTGCCCCGCAACCGAGTTCGACATCGTGGTCGCCAATATTCTGTCGAATCCCCTGAAGCTCATGGCGTCGATGCTCTCATCGAAGGTCAAGCCGGGCGGACGGTTGGCGCTATCGGGCGTGCTCGCTCGGCAAGCGGACGAAGTCGCGGCGGCCTATGCGCCGTGGATTACGATGGGCGTCTGGCGGGAACTCGACGGCTGGGTCTGCCTGACAGGAACGAAACGTCCCCCAAGCGAGGAGCCGAAGTCGTAGAGCGCCCCGCAAGGCCGCGCGCCGGGGCGCTGCCGCGAAAAACTTTAGAATAGAGCGTATCGATCCACCCTGCGCCCACCGCGGCCAGTTCGCGTGCCCACTATGGTCCTTGCCACCCGCTGCCCTCACTGCGAAACCGTCTTCCGCGTACAGGACGCACAGCTTGCCCGTACGCGCGGACGCGTGCGCTGCGGGCAATGCAATGAAGTGTTCGATGCGTTGCAGAATCTGCTCGATCCAAGCGCCGCATCGACGATAGACTTCGGCGCGCGCGATCAGGGCCGCCAGCAGGGCGCATCGAGCGCGGCACCGGCGGCGTCCGGGGCCGCGCCGATCGATCGCATAAACGGCGCGCCCCGCGCATTCACGGCGCAGCCTGCCGAACGCGAGGCTCGCGAAGAGGCTGCTGCCGAACAAGCCGAGCCGACGGTTCAGCCTCCGCCCTCGACGTTCGCCGACATCGTGGCCGACGAGTTGCGCGAGCCGACGCTCGCGTCACCCCTAGCTGCCGAGCCGACAGCTAAAGCACCGCCTGCGCCCAGCGCGCCGGAAGCTCCGCAAACCTTGCGCCCCCCGAAGGAATCGGCGGTATCGACGGAACCGAAGCAAGCACGAGCCCCGAGCGCGATGGGTGCGCCGGCCCACGCTGAGCGCATGCAGGCGACGGCCGGCGCCGCAGCCCCCCCGGCCGCGCCCACAGCGGCGGTTTCAGCCGCTGCGGCCGCGTCGCCTGCTCCGACCGAGCGTGAACCGGTGGCCAGCGAGTCTGACTCGCATTCAAAACCTCGCGACGAACGCGACGAGGAACCGAAGCTCTCGCTCGGCGACGCGCCGGCCGCTAGTTGGCGTACGGAGCGCGAACCGCGAGAGCCGCGCTTTTCCGTGCCGCCGGCGGAACCGCTGATGCCCCCGCCCGCGAGCGCTCGCCCCGCCGGTGTGCCGCCATTGGCGGCACAAGCTGAAGAGCACTCGCGTCCTTTCGAGGTAACGCGCGAGCCCCGCGCCGGTGCGCCGCGCTATGCGTGGCTGCGCGTCGTCGGCGCGTTCGTATCGCTCGTGCTCGTCGTGCTGCTCGCGGCGCAAGTCACCTGGTGGCGCCGCGAAACGGTCATGGTTTATTGGCCGTCGTCGCAGTCGCTCTTTGCCGACGTGTGCACGTATCTCGGCTGCCAGATCTCGCCACCGCGCGACATCGACGGCCTGCAAGTGGAAGCGTCCGATCTTCGCCAGATCGACGGGCCGCATCGGCTCGAGCTGCGCGTGCCGCTGCGCAACCGCTATAACATCGCACTGGCCTACCCTGCCATCGAGCTGACGCTGTTCGACGAGAAGAATGAAATCGCGATTCGCCGTGTGCTCTGGCCGCAAGACTACGCGCCGCCGGGCACGCCGATCGCGGCGGGCCTGCCGCCGCACACGACGCAGACGATGATCGTCAGGCTCGATAGCGGCAACGCCGTCGCCACGAACTTTCGCGTGCAGATCTTTTATCCGTAGCAATCGCGGGCGCGTCTCGTCACCGGTTCGGCCGCGCCCATTCCCTCGCATCCGCGACAACCCGAAACGAATTTCCGGAGCACAACATGAGTCAAGTCACGCTGGGTGGCAATCCGATCGAAGTCGGCGGCACCTTTCCGTCGGCCGGCCAAAAGGCGCCCGAGTTCTCGCTCGTCGGCAAGGATCTCAAGCCGCTTACGCTCGCCGACTTTGCCGGCAAGCGCAAAGTGCTGAACATCGTGCCGAGCCTCGATACCCCGACTTGCGCGACCTCGACGCGCAAGTTCAACCAGGCGGCAGCGAACCTGACGAACACGGTCGTCATCGTGGTCTCGGGCGATCTGCCGTTTGCCGCGTCGCGCTTTTGCACGACTGAGGGCATCGAGAACGTCGTCACGGCGTCGACGTTCCGCGGCCGCGAGTTCGCGAAGGCGTACGGCGTCGATGTCACGAGCGGACCGCTCACCGGCCTCACGGCGCGCGCCGTCGTCGTGCTCGACGAGAACGACAAGGTGCTGCACGCCGAACTCGTGAGCGAGATCAAGAACGAGCCGAACTACGACGCGGCGCTCGCTGCACTCAAGTAACGGCCAGGCACATCGCGAAGACGCCGCGCCCACGAGCGCGGCGCTTTTACATCCGCTACCAACAATCCCGACCAGAGGAACCTTCGCCGTGGCTACGCTGATTTGCGGCTCGCTCGCCTACGACAACATCATGACCTTCCAGGGCCGGTTTCGCGACCACATTCTGCCCGAGCAGGTCCACATTCTGAACGTCAGCTTTCTCGTGCCGACGATGCGCCGCGAGTTCGGCGGATGCGCCGGCAACATCGCGTACGCGCTGAACCTGCTCGGCGGCGACGCGCGAATCATGGCGACGCTCGGATCGATGGATGCACAGCCGTATCTCGACCGCTTCGACCATCTCGGCCTCGCGAAGGACCACGTCCTCGTCGTGCCCGATACCTATTCGGCGCAGGCGATGATCACGACCGATCTGGACAACAACCAGATCACGGCATTTCACCCGGGCGCGATGATGCAGTCGCATCTGAACCGCGCGGACGAAGCATCCGGCATTACCCTTGCCATCGTCGCGCCGGACGGCTACGAAGGTATGGTCCAACACACGGAAAAGCTCGCGGCGGCTGGCGTGCCGTTCATCTTCGATCCGGGTCAAGGCCTGCCGCTCTTTACGGGCGAAGCGCTGCGCCGCGCGATTGAACTTGCCGATTACGTCGCGGTCAACGACTACGAAGCGAAGCTCGTCAGCAACAAGACCGGCTGGTCGCTCGAGGAGATCGCCAGCCACGTCGACGCGCTCGTCGTCACGTACGGCGAAAACGGGGCCCATATTCACCACGCGGGCCGGTGCGAGGAGATTCCGGCCGTCGCGCCCGCGCGCGTCGTCGACCCGACGGGCTGCGGCGACGCCTTTCGCGGCGGCCTGCTCCACGGTATCGAAAACGGCATGGACTGGGCCACGACGGGCCGCTTGGCAAGCCTCATGGGCTCGCTCAAAATCGAGCACGCCGGTCCGCAAACCTATGCGCCCTCTCGCGATGAAATCGACACGCGGTTCGCCGAGGCATTCGGCTATAGCCTGCGGTAAACCGCAACCACAGTGCCACTGGAGTAGGAGTAAAAGAAAATGAAGACATCGGCTCGTCTGGCGCTCGCCGCGATGCTCGCCGGCATGCTGGCGGTAACAGGGTGCGCCTATAACAGCAGTTCCGCGGACGTCTACAACGCCGATCAGGCGCAGCGCGAAGCGACCGTCCGTATGGGTACGATCGAGAGCGTGCGCGCGGTGACGATCGTCTCTAACAACGGCCAGCCAAGCGGGCTCGGCGCACTCGGCGGCGGCGCCGTCGGCGCGGTGGCGGGCAGCACGATCGGCGGTGGCAAGGGCTCGATCCTGACGGCCATCGTCGGCGGCCTCGCGGGCGCGGTCGCGGGTAACGCGATCGAAAACGGCGTCGCGAAGAAGAACGGCGTCGAAATCACGGTGCGTCTCGACAACGGAGACTTGCGCGCAATTACGCAAGCGGCGACGGGCGAGGTCTTCCAGGCCGGCGAACGCGTTCGCCTGCTATCGAGCGGCGGCGTGACGCGCGTCACGCATTGACGCGTTGCGGATGAAAAAACCCCGCCGCCGATAACACCGGCGGCGGGGCTTCGATCAACGAGTGGGCGCAAAGCGCCGCACTCGCGACGACAGCGCTTACGGACGGCTGCCGGTCGGGAAGGGCCAAGCCGCAGCGGGGTTGAGCGTCGACTTGGGAGCCGTGCTCGAGGTAACCGCGGGAGCCGCGGGAGCCGCAGGCGCAGCGGGGGCAGCAGGCGCAGCCTTCTTCGCGGCAGCCTTTTTCGCAGGGGCAGCCTTCTTCGCAGGCGCGGCCTTCTTGGCAGCAGCCTTCTTCGCAGGCGCGGCCTTCTTCGCGGCAGCCTTCTTCGCAGGCGCGGCCTTTTTGGCAGCAGCCTTCTTCGCGGGCGCAGCCTTCTTCGCCGCAACCTTCTTAGCGGCTGCCTTCTTGGCCGGAGCTGCCTTCTTCGCGGCGACCTTCTTCGTCGCGACCTTCTTCGCGGCTGCCTTCTTGGCCGGGGCTGCCTTCTTCGCCGCAACCTTCTTCACGGCGGTCTTCTTGGCCGCAACCTTCTTCACGGCGACCTTCTTCGCTGCAACCTTCTTGGCCGGAGCGGCTTTCTTCGCTGCAACCTTCTTCACCGCAACCTTCTTCGCCGCGGTTTTCTTGGCCGGAGCGGCTTTCTTCGCGGCGGGTTTCTTCTTGGCAGTTGCCATTGTTTTCTCCTTCAGGTTTCGATAGTCAGATTGAACTACACCCTTCTTCAAAACCCGCTTCCCGCTGCGCACCGGTCAGGGCGCGCGCTGCGAAGCGGGCTATTCATCGGCGTACGCGAATGCAACGCGCTTACGCTAATGAATGCGGTAAGGCGTGCGGCACCGTCGGGTGCAGCACGCCAGATCGAGTCGGCAGCCAAGCGCATCGCGCTTGCGCCTGCCGGAATTCGCTTGAGCCGAGCCGATGGCGGCAGGGCCTCGGCCACCGGTTTTTTCGGGGGGTAGTTCGCCCATCCCACTGAAGGGTTCGCAAAGTGCCTGTCATGTTTTTGGGCGGTCCTGCCGCCGGGCACGCTTTGCATCAGGCGTTTTTGCTCCTAGTCCTGCGCGCCGCGGCCTGTGCCGCGGCGACCCCATCCATTTCGTTCGCGATGCACGCCGTCCTCATTCCCAGGACAGCGCACCGCCGGTCTGATACTCGATGACTCGCGTCTCGAAGAAGTTGCGCTCCTTCTTCAAGTCGATCATTTCACTCATCCACGGGAACGGATTCTCTTCGTTCGGGAACAGCGGGTCGAGTCCGATCTGCTGGCAACGGCGGTTGCAGATGAAGCGCAGATAGCTTTTGAACATCGACGCATTGAGCCCCAGCACGCCGCGCGGCATCGTGTCCTCCGCGTAGCGATACTCGAGATCGACCGCGTGGCGGAACAGTCCGCGGATTTCCTCGCGAAATTCGGACGTCCACAGATGCGGGTTCTCGAGCTTGATCTGGTTGATGAGGTCGATGCCGAAATTGCAGTGCATCGACTCGTCGCGCAGGATGTACTGGTACTGTTCCGCCGCGCCGGTCATCTTGTTCTGCCGGCCGAGTGCGAGAATTTGCGTAAACCCGACATAGAAGAACAGTCCCTCCATCACGCATGCGAACACGATCAGCGACTTCAGGAGCTTCTGGTCCGCTTCGAGCGTGCCGGTCTTGAAGGCAGGATCGGTCAGCGTATGGATGAACGGAATCAGGAATTCGTCTTTCTCACGGATCGACTTGACCTCGTGATAGGCGTTGAAGATCTCGCCTTCGTCGAGACCGAGCGACTCGACGATGTACTGGTAGGCATGGGTATGGATCGCCTCTTCGAACGCCTGGCGCAGCAGGAACTGCCGGCACTCGGGCGCCGTGATGTGCCGGTAGGTGCCGAGCACGATGTTGTTCGCGGCGAGCGAGTCGGCCGTCACGAAGAAGCCGAGGTTGCGCTTGACGATGCGACGCTCGTCTTCCGTGAGCCCGTTCGGGTCCTTCCAGAGCGCGATGTCGCGGGACATGTTGATTTCCTGCGGCATCCAGTGGTTCGCGCAGCCGGCCAGGTACTTCTCCCACGCCCACTTGTACTTGAACGGTACGAGTTGGTTGACGTCCGTGCGGCCGTTGATGATCCGCTTGTCGGCGACGTTCACGCGCGCTTCGGCGGCGGGCGCCTCGCTCGCGCGCACCGGCTGCTCCACATAAGGGGCAACGGCCACGTCGCCCGCGAAGATGTCTTGCGCCACCGGAGCATGCGTCGCGCGGTGCGTCGCTGCTTGCGCTCCGACAGCCGACCCCGCGGGGTTGCGCAACGCATTCGATTGCGAACCGCTCGAGGGAGTTACGGCAGTCGTCTCGTCATCCCAGTTGAGCATAAATTCTCACCATCAATTTAGATCGGTTTGTACCATCTTTTCACGAGCGATAAAAGGGTTCGCTCATGAAAATCGCTCTTTTCGTTTGACGCTGCAACGTGCATACAACACTTTGATCGCAGCTTCGTTCGATCGACGTCGTCGAGTGTGCGAGCAATGCGAGTCGATCATGCTCGTTCATGCGGTCGAGTGACCTCGAAGCCACCCCTCATCGAGGGCTCGCGATTGCTCGAGTCATGCGCCGCGCATCGCGCACGGCGCACGACTTCATCTCGCGCGTCAGCCGTTACTGGCAGGCCTCGCATTCGTCGAAGCCCGGGTCGCCCGGACGCAGCATGCAAACTGGACCGTCGGCTTCGGGCGCCGCGGCCGCGGCCGGCGCTGCGTTGAAGCCGCTCGCGCTGCCTGTCACGCCGCCCGCGCCACCTACTGCGCCAAAGCCGCCGGCCGCTCCGCCACCCTGGCCGCCAACGCCGCCTTCATTCGTCGGCACCGCATTGAGCGCGCCATGCGCCACCGTCGATTTCTCGACGTGCGTCGCCGCCATCGTGCGCAGGTAGTAGGTCGTCTTGAGACCGCGCAGCCAGGCAAGCTTGTAGACCTCATCGAGCTTCTTGCCCGATGCGCCCGCCATGTAGATGTTGAGCGACTGGGCCTGGTCGATCCACTTCTGGCGACGCGAGGCCGCCTCGACGAGCCACTTGGGATCGACCTCGAACGCCGTCGCATAGATCGCGCGCAGGTCGGCCGGCACTCGATCGATGCGCGAGAGCGAGCCGTCGAAGTACTTCAGGTCGGCGACCATCACTTCGTCCCAGAGCCCGCGCGCCTTCAAGTCGCGCACGAGGTAGTCGTTCACGACCGTGAATTCGCCCGACAGATTCGACTTCACGTAGAGGTTCTGGAACGTCGGCTCGATGCAGGCGGAGACGCCGATGATGTTCGAGATCGTCGCCGTCGGCGCGATCGCGATGCAGTTCGAGTTGCGCATGCCGTGCGTGGCGATGCGCGCGCGCAACGACGCCCAGTCCATCGCCTCGCTGGCGTCGACCTCCACGTAGCCGCCACGCGCCTCCTCGAGGAGCTTCAGCGTGTCCTGCGGGAGGATGCCGCGGTCCCAGAGCGAGCCGCGGTAGCTCGAATAGCGGCCGCGCTCCTCGGCGAGCTCCGTCGACGCGTAGTAAGCGTAGTAGCAGACCGCTTCCATCGAACGGTCGGCGAACTCGACGGCGGCGTCCGACGCGTACGGCGTGCGCAGCAGGTGCAGGCAGTCCTGGAAGCCCATGATGCCCATCCCGACGGGACGGTGCTTGAGGTTCGAGTTGCGCGCCTTCGAGACGGCGTAATAGTTGATGTCGATGACGTTATCGAGCATGCGCATCGCCACGCTGATCGTCCGCTTCAGCTTGTCGTGGTCGAGCGTGTAGCTGCCGTCGGCCGCTTTGACCATGTGCGCGACGAGGTTGACCGAGCCGAGGTTGCAGACCGCGATCTCGGTGTCGCTCGTGTTCAGCGTGATTTCCGTGCAAAGGTTCGACGAATGGACGACGCCGACGTGCTGCTGCGGCGAGCGCACGTTGCAGGGATCCTTGAACGTGATCCACGGGTGCCCCGTCTCGAACAGCATGCCGAGCATCTTGCGCCAGAGCTGCTGCGCCGGGATCTTCTTGAACAGCTTGATCTCGCCACGGGCCGCCTTGTCTTCGTAGGCCGTGTAAGCCGCCTCGAACTCGGCGCCGAACTTGTCGTGCAGATCGGGGCACGTCGACGGCGAGAAGAGCGTCCACTCGCCGGCTTCCATGACCCGCTTCATGAAGAGGTCGGGAATCCAGTTCGCCGTATTCATGTCGTGCGTGCGGCGGCGGTCGTCGCCTGTGTTCTTGCGCAGCTCGAGGAACTCCTCGATGTCGAGGTGCCACGTCTCGAGGTAGGCACAGACGGCGCCCTTGCGCTTGCCGCCCTGGTTGACTGCGACGGCCGTGTCGTTGACGACCTTCAGGAACGGCACGACGCCCTGCGACTTGCCGTTGGTGCCCTTGATGTGCGAGCCGAGCGCGCGCACGCGCGTCCAGTCGTTGCCGAGGCCGCCCGCGAACTTCGAGAGCAGCGCGTTTTCCTTCAGTGCCTCGTAGATGCCGTCCAGATCGTCGGCGACCGTCGTCAGGTAGCACGACGAGAGCTGCGAGCGGCGCGTGCCCGAGTTGAAGAGCGTCGGCGTCGAGCTCATGAAGTCGAACGTCGAGAGCACGTTGTAGAACTCGATCGCCCGGGCCTCGCGGTCGATTTCGTTGAGCGCGAGGCCCATCGCGACCCGCATGAAGAATGCCTGCGGCATTTCGATGCGGGTACCTTCGACGTGCAGGAAATAGCGATCGTAGAGCGTCTGCAGGCCGAGGTAGCCGAACTGCAGGTCGCGGCTCGCGTCGAGCGCCGCGCCGAGGCGCTTCAGGTCGAATTGCAACAGTTTCTCGTCGAGCAGCTCGGCCTCGACGCCGCGCTTCACGAACTGCGGGAAGTACTCGACATAGCGCTCGGCCATCTCGTGCTGCGTCACCTCTTCGCCGAGGATCTCGCGCCGGATCGTGTGCAGCAGGATGCGCGCCGTCACCTGGCTGTAAGCCGGGTCCTTCTCGATCATCGTGCGCGCCGCGAGGATGGCCGAATCGTAGACCTGGCTCATCGGCACGCCGTCGTAGAGGTTCTTGACCGTCTCGGCGACGATCGGCTCCGCGCTCACGGCGTCGCCGAGATGCTCGCAAGCCGATTCGATGAGCGCCGAGAGCGCCCGCATGTCGAGCGGACGCGTCACGCCGTTGTCGACGACGTTCAAGCCGGGCGCTTGCCCCGCCTCTTCATGGTCCTGCGCGCGTTCCTGATTGCGCTTCTCGCGGTAGAGCACATAGGCGCGCGCGACGTTGTGCTCGCCGCCGCGCATCAGCGCGAGCTCGACCTGATCCTGGATGTCTTCGATATGAAACGTGCCGCCGTTCGGCCGGCTGCGCACGAGCGCACGGACGACGTTCTGCGTGAGTTGCTCGACGAGCTCGCGCACGCGCGCCGACGCGGCACCCTGCCCGCCGTTCACAGCGAGAAACGCCTTCGTCATCGCGATGGCGACCTTGGACGGCTCGAACGACACGACGCTGCCATTACGGCGAATCACCTTGTAATCCGCGAACGTCGCTTGCGGCGCAAGCGCATTCGCGGAGGCTGCGGCACCGACGGCGCGGCCCAACGGCGCGCTCTCGTGCTGGCTCGTCATGTTGTCGGTCGTTTGCATATGCAAAGCTCCTGATCTCTGATTTGCGGACAACCCGCGGATTGGAACAACCGCCGCGCCACCCCGAGCGCGAACGATGAGGTGCGGAGAAAGAAGAGACGCAATTCGGCTGCCAGATCTGGCAATGCGTGATGGACGATGGCTTTCGTCATTTCTTCTTGCAGGTTTCCTGCGTCCTTTTCCCCGAAGGCCAAGGCGTCGGACCTGTTGCCCACGCCTTCGGCCCGCATCTTTCGTGACGCCTTCGCATACCGCGGCGCCCCGCCCGATTCGGGGCGCCGCCGGCGTCTCGACACAACATCTAGTGAGTTTGTGTAACGTTGATACCAAGTATAGTAGACCCAATTGGCCTAGCCAAAAGGTTTATTTGCGGTCGAACCCTTGACTTTTCGTCAGTCGAGACCGGGCAAGGACTTGGCCCGAACGCAAGAGGCGGCGCGGCTTTCCGGGCACGGAGCAAACCGCGCATACGTTTGCTCAACGATGTCGATAGGGGAAATACCGATCGGCGAGTCCGGCCTCGCGCGCGAGCCGGGGCCAATCGAAAAACGGACCGGGGTCCGTCTTGCGGCCGGGCGCGATGTCCGAGTGTCCGGCGAGCGCCTCGATCGGATAGCAGGCGACGAGTGTCCTCACGAGCGCTGCGAGCGTGCTGTACTGCTCGGACTCGAACGAGACGTGATCGGTGCCCTCGAGTTCGATGCCGATGGAGAAGTCGTTGCAACGTTCCCGGCCGAAAAAGCTCGAGGCGCCCGCGTGCCAGGCGCGCGCGTCGCACGAGACGAACTGCTCGAGCGCCCCGTCTCGGCGGATCAGAAAATGGGACGACACGCGCAGGTCGCGCAGATGGGCGTCGTAGTAAGGGTGCGCCGAGCAATCGAGGCGATTCTGAAACAGCTCGCCGATCGCTTCGCCGCCGAACTCGCCGGGCGGCAGACTGATGTTGTGAACGACGATGAGCATCGGCACGGTGCCCTCGGGGCGCGCTTCGAAGTTCGGCGATGGCAGCGCGCGCGCACCGCGCACCCAGCCGTCGCCGCCGATCACCCACTCCCGCGCCGGCACCCGTGGGCGATGCGGACTTTCGTTCATCACCGCGCCGCGCGCGCCGCATGACGGCGGGCGTGCTCCGCGCAGCAGAAATACTGCCCCTCGGCGAAGAGCGACTCGCTCTTCGGCGCATGCACGCCGCAGGCCGCGCAGCGCACGACCGGCTCCGCGAGAGAGCGGGCGGCTTGCGCCGACCGCGAGCCGAACGGGCCTCGTCGATCGGTCCGCGGCCCGCCTGTGGACGCACTGCCGTTCGCGCCCGACGCCCTGGCGGCTTCGGCCGCGCGAATCGTCTTCATGAGCCAACGTCCGACGAAGACGAGCAGAATGAGAAGGAGAAGTTGTCGCATAGAGGAAACGCGAGCGCGTTGCCGGAAGATTAGACGACGGGGCGGTGCAGCAGCACCTCGAAGACGAAGCGGCTGCCGACGTATGCGAGCAGCAGCGCGACGAACGACGCGAGCACCCAGCGCAGCGCGGCGCGGCCTCGCCAACCCGAAATTTTGCGCGCCGTGAGCAGCGCGCCGAACATGAGCCACGAGAGGATCGCGAAGACGGTCTTGTGATCGAACGTCAGCGCGCGCGCCTTCAATTGCTCGCTGAAAAGCGCGCCCGAAAGCAGCGTCAGCGTCAGCAGCGCGAACCCGGCGCCGATCATCCTGAAGAGCAGTTTCTCGAGCGTCAATAGCGGCGGCAATGTATCGAGCCAGCCCGCGATCCAGCCGGCAGCAGGCCTGCGCTCGAGCGCGCCGCGCAGCGCATGGAGACGTCGCTCGGCGAAGAGCATCAGCACCGCGTGCAGCGCGGCAATCGCGAAAAGCCCGTAAGCCATGTTCGCGATGATGAAATGCAGCTTGAAGAGCGGCGCGGCCGCGTAAGGAAGCACGCGCACGCCCCCGAACGCGAGGGGCAGCAGCGACGCGACGCAGGCGAGCGGCAGCACGAGCAGGCGCAGCCCGTCGAGCGGCAGAAAGAAACTTTCGATCCAATAGATGCCGGACCCGAGCCAGAACATGGCCGAGAGCGCGAACGCGAAGCCGAACACCATCGCGTCGTGCGGGAAGATCGTCATGTGCAGCAGCACGCCGTGCGCGACGAGCGCAACGAAGAGCAACACGCGGCCCGGTGCCGTCATGCCCGAAGCCGCCGCGAGCGCGGGCGCCGCCGGCACGGGCGGCACGCTCGAGAACATGCCGTGCCGCTGCGCGTCGAGCCCCCCCGTCGCGGCCACCCAGCAGGCGCGCCACGCCGCCACGGCGAGGCCGCCGTAAAGGAGCGCGGTAAGGGCATACAGTACAATGTCCATATTCCCGAGTTTACACTAGTCATTTGCGCGCGCCTGGCTGGCCAAGCGCGCCCGCGACGCTCTCTTTCTCTTTCGCCCGCTTCCCATGCTCGACACTCTTACCCAACGGATGGCGCGCGTCGTCAAGACGCTGCGCGGCGAAGCCCGACTCACCGAAGCGAATACGCAGGAAATGCTGCGCGAAGTGCGCCTCGCCCTGCTCGAAGCCGACGTCGCCCTGCCCGTCGTCCGCGATTTCATCGCCAAGGTCAAGGAAAAGGCGGTCGGCGAGGAAGTGCTCGGCAGCTTGTCGCCTGGGCAAGCGCTCGTCGGCGTCGTACAGCGCGAGCTGACCGCCGTGATCGGCGGCGACTATGAAGGCCGCGCCGCGGAGCTCGATCTTGCCGTCACCCCGCCCGCGGTCATCTTGATGACGGGCCTGCAAGGCGCAGGCAAGACGACGACAGTCGGCAAGCTCGCGAAGCTGCTGCGCGAGAAGTACAAGAAGAAGGTGCTGACCGTGTCGTGCGACGTCTATCGCCCGGCCGCCATCGCGCAGCTCAAGACGGTCACCGAGCAGGTCGGCGCCGACTTTTTCCCGTCGCAGCCGGATCAGAAACCGGTCGATATCGCCGTCGCCGCCGTTGACTGGGGGAAGCGCCACTATCACGACGTGCTGATCGTCGATACGGCCGGGCGGCTCGGCATCGACGAGGCGATGATGCAGGAAATCGCCGCGCTGCATGCGGCGCTGAAGCCAGCCGAAACACTCTTCGTCGTCGACGCGATGCTCGGCCAGGACGCCGTCAACACCGCGAAAGCGTTCAACGACGCGCTGCCGCTGACGGGCGTCGTGCTGACGAAGCTCGACGGCGATTCGCGCGGCGGCGCGGCGCTGTCCGTGCGGCACGTCACGGGCAAGCCGATCAAATTCGTCGGCGTGGCCGAGAAGCTCGACGGGCTCGAGATTTTCTATCCGGACCGCATGGCGAACCGGATCCTCGGCATGGGCGACATCCTCGCGCTCGTCGAGGAAGCGCAGCGCAACGTCGACGTAAAGGCCGCGCAAAAGCTCGCCGAGAAGGTCAAGAAAGGCGGCGACTTCGACCTCAACGATTTCCGCGCGCAGCTCTCGCAGATGAAGAACATGGGCGGTCTCTCGACGCTCATGGACAAGCTGCCCGCGCAGTTTCAGCAAGCGGCGGCCGGCGCCGACATGAGCCAGGCGGAAAAGCAGATGCGCCGCATGGAAGGGATCATCAACTCGATGACGCCGGCCGAGCGCGCGAAGCCCGAGCTCATCAAGGCGACGCGCAAGCGCCGCATCGCCGCGGGCGCGGGCGTGCAGGTGCAGGAGGTCAACCGGATGCTCAATCAATACGAGCAGATGCGCACGATGATGAAAAAGCTCAAAGGCGGGAACCTGCAAAAGATGATGCGCGGCATGAAAGGCATGCTGCCGGGGATGCGCTAAGCGCGGCGCACGGCGCACGGCGGTGGTGGCCGCCGCGCTTAGTTGTCGTTCTTTCCTTGCGCCGAGCCACTCACAGCGCTATCACACTATATATATTGTCACTGCCCGCTGATGACCATGAATCGAGAAGAAGCTCTCCAGATCTTCCGCCATTCGGAAGAAATCGTATCGGCCGCCGATGTCGAGGCGTCGATCTCGCGTATGGCGCAAGCCATCCGCGCGGAGATGAGCGAAGCGTTCCCGCTCCTGCTCTCCGTGATGGGCGGCGCGGCCGTGTTCACGGGCATGCTCTTGCCGCGCCTCGACTTCCCGCTCGAGTTCGACTACATCCATCTGACGCGCTACCGCAACAGCACCCAAGGCAGCAAGGAAATGCAGTGGCGCGTGGCGCCGGCCGAATCGGTCAAAGACCGCATCGTGCTCGTGCTCGACGACATTCTCGATGAGGGGGAGACGATGGCGGCCATTCGCGATCGCATCCTCGCGATGGGAGCGAAGCGCTTCCTCTCGGCGGTGCTCTGCGAGAAAAAGCTCAACAAGGAAAAGCCGCTCTACCCGGACTTCCGAGGCTTCGAGGTGCCCGATCGCTATGTGTTCGGCTGCGGCATGGATGCGAAGGGCTACTGGCGCAATCTGCCGGCGATCCGCGCGCTGACGGACGATCTGTAACGGCGAGCGCCCCGCGCGGGCGCACGCCTTGCCGCCGGACGAGGGACTACACCTCGACCGGCCGATTCGCCGCTACTCCACCCTCGAGTCCTTCCTGAATCCGCGCACGGGCGAACGCGGCCGCTTCGCCGGTCGGCACGAGCGTCGGCTCGGTGTCGCGGCGGCCCTGATACTCGATCTTGCCATCCTTCAAGCCGCGCTCGCCAATGACGAGCCGATGCGGAACGCCGATCAGCTCCCAGTCGGCGAACATCACGCCGGGCCGCTCGCCACGATCGTCGAGGATCACGTCGACGCCGGCTTCCACGAGTTGCGCATAGAGCTTGTCGGCTGCTTCACGTACGGCGTCGCTGCGATCGTAGCCCATCGGGCAAAGGACGATCTCGAAAGGCGCGATCGCTTCGGGCCAGATAATGCCGCGCTCGTCGTAGTTCTGCTCGATAGCGGCGCCGAGAATGCGCGTGATGCCGATGCCGTAGCAACCCATCATCATCGACTGCGGCTTGCCAGTTTCGTCGAGGAACGTCGCGCCCATCGCATCGGAGTACTTCGTGCCGAGCTGGAAGACGTGGCCGACTTCGATGCCGCGGCAAATGTCGAGCGTGCCCTTGCCGTCCGGCGACGGGTCGCCCGGCCGCACGTTGCGGATATCGGCGACGGTCGGCTCGGGCAAATCGCGCCCCCAGTTCACGCCCGTGGTGTGATAGTCGACCTCGTTCGATCCGACGACAAAATCGCTCATGCGAGCAACGGTGCGGTCGGCGATGACCTGGACAGGCTTTTTCGTGCCGATCGGCCCGAGATAGCCGGGCGGCGTGCCGAACCACTCGACGATTTCCTGTTCGGTTGCGAAGCGGAAGTTCGTGAGGCCCGGCAGCTTGCCCGTCTTCACCTCGTTGAGCTCGTGATCGCCGCGCAGCATCAGCAGCCAGATCGTCGGCTCGGCGCCTTCGTTATCGGTTGCGAGCACGATCGACTTGATCGTTCGCTCGAGCGGAATGTTCAAGTAGTCCGCCACGGCCTCGCATTTGGCCTTGCCCGGCGTCGCCGTCTTCTTCATGGGCTCGCTCGGTGCGGCGCGCTCGGCGATGAGCGGCAATGCCTCGGCAGCCTCGACGTTGGCGGCGAAATCCGAGTTCGGGCAGTAGGCGATATCGTCCTCGCCCGTCGCCGCGATCACGTGGAATTCTTGCGAGCGATTGCCCCCGATCGCGCCGCTATCGGCCGTCACGGCGCGAAATTCGAGGCCGATTCGCGTGAAGATGCGCACGTAGGCGTCGAACATCTTGCGGTACGACTCTTCGAGCCCGGCCTGGTCCTTGTCGAACGAGTACGCATCTTTCATCGTGAACTCGCGGCCGCGCATCACGCCGAACCGAGGACGGATCTCGTCGCGGAACTTCGTCTGAATCTGATAGAAGTTCACCGGCAGTTGCCGGTAGCTCTTGATCTGATTGCGCGCGATGTCGGTCACGACCTCCTCGTGCGTCGGCCCCATCACGAAGTCGCTTTCCTTGCGGTCCTTGAAACGCAGCAGCTCGGGGCCGTACTGGGTCCAACGCCCCGACTCCTGCCAGAGCTCCGCCGGCTGCACGGCCGGCATCAAAACTTCGAGCGCCCCCGCCCGATTCATTTCTTCACGTACGATGGCTTCGACCTTGCGTATCGAGCGCAACCCGACCGGCAAATAGGAGTAGATGCCGCCAGCGACGCGCCGGATCATGCCGGCGCGCACCATGAGCTTGTGACTGACGACTTCGGCGTCGGCGGGCGCTTCCTTGAGGGTGCCGATAAAAAAACGGGACGCTTTCATTGAAGGATTTTCCAAAAGCAGCCGCCCCGGAAGGGGCGGCCGAAAGAGGGAACGAGCGGACTCGGCGTTGGCGGCGTTTTTCCCGAAGAAGGCGCCGCACCCCGCTTCGGGTGCCGCGGCCATTCGTCGGACAAACCGCCCATCGCGCCACGCGCGAGCCGTGCGGCGACGCCGACCGGTCCTGCCGGATGCCGGTGCCAAAGGCTCGTTATCTGTTTATAATCAAGACAATTTTAAAGGATTCGAAGGTGGTTGTATGCTGGATCGCGAAGGCTTTCGCCCGAACGTCGGCATCATCCTCTTGAACGCGCACAACGAGGTGTTTTGGGGCAAGCGGCTACGTGAACATTCCTGGCAGTTTCCGCAAGGGGGCATCAAGTACGGAGAGACCCCTCTGCAAGCGATGTATCGGGAGTTACACGAGGAAACCGGCTTGCTTCCCGAGCATGTCAAGATCATCGGTCGCACGCGCGACTGGCTGCGTTACGAGGTGCCGGACAAGTTCATCAAGCGCGAAGTACGTGGGCACTATCGCGGCCAGAAACAGATTTGGTTCTTGCTGCGGATGCTGGGTCGCGACTGCGACATCTGCCTGCGTGCCACCGATCACCCGGAGTTCGATGCCTGGCGCTGGAACGATTACTGGGTGCCGCTCGATTGTGTGATCGAGTTCAAGCGGGATGTCTATCAATTGGCGCTGACCGAGCTGTCGAGGTACCTGCGCCGCCCCGCGCCGCGTCACGGA
The DNA here is from genome assembly GCF_003028655.1 of Trinickia symbiotica. GTDB lineage: Bacteria > Pseudomonadota > Gammaproteobacteria > Burkholderiales > Burkholderiaceae > Trinickia > Trinickia symbiotica_A. Next base: position 44,903 of record NZ_PYUC01000004.1, on the reverse strand, counting down.
CAGAACGGACACGGGCATCGCGAAGGCGCCGGCTCGCGTTACGGCCGGCGGTCTCCGTGCGCACCGTGCCCGCCCGAGGGCGAGCACGATGAGCGCACAATGGCCGCGGGCACTATCGCGTCGGTCGAGCAGGAAGGGGCGAGTCCACCGGACGCGCCCTGCTCGGAAACGTCGACGATTCTCATCTTGCCCGAGTGACGAAGGGCCGATCATTACTGAACGCCGCGAACGGACGCTATTATTCGGTTCTCCGAATATCGCGCCCGTTTCTCGAGGACATCAATTGAAAGCAACGACTCTCGCGGCGGCAAGCCTCGTTTGCGCAGCCGCTGGCGCGCTCCTCGCCGGCTGCTCGCATACGCCCGCCAACCCCACGCCGAGCTCGAACAAGGACGACAGCGTCTTCACCTATCTGCTTGATCGCCAGGGGAACTGGACGGAAAACAAGGTCGACCAACTGCCGCCGCTGCCGCAGCAATCGAATCTGCTCCCATTCGACGTCTCGCAGAACACGCCGCTCAAGTTCGCCGTCGATGCCAAATCGGTCGATGTCGGCTCGGACGGCGTCGTGCGGTACACGGTCGTCGTGACGAGCCCGTCGGGCGCGCGCAACGTCAATTACCAGGGCATCCGCTGCGATACCTACGAATGGCGGCAATACGCCGGACTGAACGCCGATCACGACGGCTGGGATCGCGACGTCGCGACGAGCTGGACGCGGATCGAGAACGGCAACCTGAATGCCTATCAGGCCGCGCTCTACCAAGATTATTTCTGCGATAACAAGATGCCGGCCGCGCCGACCAAGACGATCGTCAACAACCTTCGCCTCGGCCGCACGCTGTCGTCGGCGATTCACTGAGCGGGCTTGCCGCCGCGCTGGCGGCGGCGTGCGTCAGACGAGGACGAGATTGTCGCGGTGAATGAGCTCCGGTTCGAGCATGTAGCCGAGGACCGCTTCGATCTCGCCGCTCGGCTTGCGATGGATGAGCTTCGCTTCGGCGCTGCTGTAGTTCGTGAGCCCGCGGGCCACCTCGCGGCCGGAGACGCTCAGGCAGGCGATGACCTCGCCGCGCGCGAACTGCCCATGGACGTCGACGACGCCGATCGGCAGCAAGCTTTTGCCGCCGGCCGTGAGCTTCTCGACGGCGCCATCGTCGATGACGACATGGCCGCGCACCTGCAGATGATCGGCCATCCACTGCTTGCGCGCCGCGAGGCGCGCCGTGCGAGCAATGAGCTGCGTGCCGATTGCCTCGCCCGCCGCGAGCCGCACGAGCACATCCGGCGCGCGTCCACTTGCGATCACCGTATTGGCGCCGCTGCCGGCCGCTCGCTTGGCCGCGAGGATTTTCGTGAGCATGCCGCCGCGGCCGATGCTCGTGCCCGCGCCGCCCGCCATCGCCTCCAGCTCAGGCGCGCCCGCATCGGCCTCGCGGACGAGTTCCGCGCCCGGATGCTTGCGCGGATCGCCCGTAAAAAGCCCCTGCTGATCGGTGAGAATGATGAGCGCGTCGCCTTCGATGAGGTTCGCGACGAGCGCGCCGAGCGTGTCGTTGTCGCCGAACTTGATTTCGTCGGTGACGACGGTGTCGTTTTCATTGATGATCGGCACGACGCCCAGCGACAGTAGCGTCAGCAGCGTCGAGCGAGCGTTGAGATAGCGCTCGCGGTCGGCCAGATCGGCATGCGTGAGCAAAATCTGAGCGGTACGGATGCCATGCTCGGCGAAGCGGCTTTCATAGACTTGCGCGAGCCCCATCTGCCCGACGGCGGCAGCGGCTTGCAGCTCGTCGATTTCACGCGGACGCTTGACCCAGCCGAGCCGCTGCATTCCCTCGGCGATCGCGCCCGAGCTCACGAGCACGACCTCCTTTCCCTCATCGCGCAGCTTCGCGATCTGGAGCGCCCAGCGCCCGATCGCAGCTTGATCGAGGCCGCGGCCGTCGTTCGTCACGAGACTGGACCCCACTTTCACCACCAGGCGTTTCGAATCCGCGATGACAGAGCGCATCGTGCAAAAGTCTCCTTGATTGACCCTTTGGCGCTTGAGCCGCCCTGCGCTGTGACCGCGTGGGCACGGCAAAGCAACAACTAACCGCTTTCTCGCCGGCCGCTTCCGGCACGCGAGACCGCGCGGGGCATGTTACGCCCGCGGCGGCGGTGCGTCGCTTGGCGAACCTGGCGCCGCGGCTTCGCGAAAGCGCACGTCGGCGGCAAGGTCCTCCGCCTGCTCGGCGCGATGCGCGTCCGAATGCTCCGCAAGATAGTCGTAGACCGCGTAGCAAAGATTCTCGCAGCCGAGGCCAGTCAGCGCCGAGACCTCGAAAACGGGCCCGTCCCACTCGAAGCGCTTGACGAAGTCAGCCACGCGCGCCTCGCGCTCGTCCTCGGGCACCATGTCGAGTTTATTCAGCACGAGCCAGCGCGGCTTGCGGTAAAGCGCCTCGTCGTACTTGCGCAGCTCGCCGACGATCGCCTTGGCTTCGGCGACAGGATCGACACTCTCGTCGAACGGAGCAAGGTCGACGAGATGCAGCAGCAGGCCCGTGCGCTGCAAGTGCCGCAGGAACTGATGCCCGAGTCCGGCGCCTTCGGCCGCCCCTTCGATCAGACCCGGAATATCCGCAATGACGAAGCTTTTGCTGGGGCCGACGCGCACGACACCGAGGTTCGGGGCGAGGGTCGTAAACGGATAGTCGGCGATCTTTGGCTTCGCATTCGAGACCGACGAAATGAACGTCGATTTGCCCGCATTGGGCATGCCGAGCAAGCCCACATCGGCGAGCACCTTCAATTCGAGACGCAGCATGCGACGCTCGCCAGGCTTGCCGTCCGTCTTCTGGCGCGGCGCGCGGTTCGTGCTCGACTTGAAATGCAGGTTGCCCAGGCCGCCCGCGCCGCCCTTTGCGATCAGCACGGTCTGCTCGTGCTCGGTCAGATCGGCGATCAGCTCGCCCGTGTCGAGATCCGCGATGACCGTGCCGACGGGCATGCGCAGGACGATATCGTCGCCGCCCTTGCCGTAGCAATCGGAACCCCGGCCGTTTTCGCCGTTGCGGGCCTGATGCTTTTTCGCATAGCGGTAGTCGATGAGCGTGTTGATGTTGCGATCCGCAACGGCGTAGACGCTGCCGCCACGGCCGCCGTCGCCGCCGTCCGGCCCACCGAACGGAACGAACTTTTCGCGGCGCATCGACGCGCTGCCGTCGCCGCCGTCGCCGGCGATCACTTCGATCCGCGCTTCGTCAATGAACTTCATTTGTCGCTCCGTCCCATATTTCCGCTATTTTGCCGCGCCCGGCGCATGACCGCCACGATACGCCCGCGGCGCGCGTGCTTCTGCGTACGCTTTCGCACGGCGCAAAGCGCAGCGGCCCCAGCAATGAAAAAGGCCCCGCCAACTACGCGGGGCCCTTCTTTCGGTTGTCGCACCCGTGCCGAATCGACTTCAGGCCGCGGCGGGGATGACTACGACCGTGTGCTTCTTGTCGATGCCTTTCGTCGTGAACTTGACGTGACCGTCGACGAGCGCGAACAGCGTATGGTCCTTGCCCATGCCGACATTCTCGCCCGCGTGCATGCGCGTGCCGCGCTGACGCACGATGATGCCACCCGCGTTGATCGCCTGGCCGCCGTAGACCTTCACACCGAGGCGTTTCGACTCGGAGTCGCGGCCGTTGCGGGAAGACCCGCCTGCCTTTTTGTGTGCCATCTGATTGCTCCTTGACCCGTGCGCTTACGCGTTGATCGCGTCGATGCGCAGTTCGGTGTAGTTCTGGCGGTGGCCAGCGTGCTTCTGGTAGTGCTTCCGGCGACGCATCTTGAAGATCGTCACTTTGGGATGCCGACCGTGGGATACGACGGTAGCTTTGACGGAAGCCCCACTGACCAGTGGCGTACCGAATTGGATCGATTCGCCTTCGCCCACTGCGAGAACCTGGTCGAGCGTGATTTCAGCGTCAATGTCTGCCGGTATCTGTTCTACTTTCAATTTTTCGCCGACGGCAACCTTGTATTGCTTGCCACCGGTTTTTATGACCGCGTACATTGAGAACCTCACTCTGTTGTCTGCCGCCGCATCTTCGCTTCCTCGAGCTTCGCGAATCTGCTTCCAGACTCCGCAGCCTGATGCTCCGATCGGAAGACGGTGCTGCACCCGACGGGCGGCGCCCCATGCACCGTGCATGGGAAACACGTGATTATACATAGGCTTAGCTGCGCGGTCAAAAACTTGCTGGCTGTCGTCAACTGCGCGTCGATTGTCGATACACCCCCGAATTTCGAAGCAATGTTCCGTCGCGGCGATTCTTCACACCGTTTCGACCCCGCGCGCGATCCGCATGGATTTCGCGCCGAAGCCAATGCGGGCACATCGGCCGGCATCGGTTTCACGCCGCCGGCGTCGCCCTGCGATCCGTCGGACCCGGTGATAAGCCTTTATAATCCGCGGCACTACCCTATTTTTCCATCATGTCGTCGACTGCCACCTCTTCTCCCAGCGCCGCCAACCTGCTCGCCCCCATCACGGAGGACATGGAGCAGGTCAATCGCGTCATTCGGCAACGTTTGGCCTCGGAGGTGATGCTGATCAATCAGATCTCCGAATACATCATCGGAGCGGGCGGCAAGCGGCTGCGGCCGGCGCTGCTTCTGCTCGTGGCGCGCGCGCTCGGCGATACCACGGCCCATCGGCACGAGCTCGCGGCCGTCGTCGAGTTCATTCATACGGCGACGCTGCTGCACGACGATGTCGTCGACGAGTCGGACCTGCGGCGAGGCCGCAAGACGGCCAACGCGCTCTTCGGCAACGCGGCGAGCGTGCTCGTCGGCGATTTTCTGTACTCGCGCTCGTTCCAGATGATGGTGAGCGTCGGCAAGATGCGCATCATGGAGATTCTGTCGGAGGCGACGAACATCATCTCCGAAGGCGAGGTGCTCCAGCTGCTCAACATGCACGATGCCGATGTGGACGAAGGCCGCTATATGCAGGTGATCCGCTACAAGACGGCGAAGCTCTTCGAGGCGGCGGCGCAGCTCGGCGCGGTGCTCGCAGGCGCGGATGCGACCACGGAGGCGGCGGCGGCCGAGTTCGGCCGGCGCATCGGCACGGCGTTCCAGATCATGGATGACTGGCTCGATTACACGGGCACGGCCGAATCGATGGGAAAGAACGCCGGCGACGACCTGCGCGAAGGCAAGCCGACGCTGCCGCTCATCTATCTGATCGAGCGCGGTACTTCCGAGCAGTCGGCGCTTGCCCGGCAGGCGATCGAGCAGGGCGGCACGGATCGGTTCGAAACGATCTACGAGGCGATTACGCGCTCAGGGGCGCTCGATCACACGCTCGAGTGCGCGCGACGCGAGGCGCAGGCCGCTGCCGCGGCGATCGCCTCGTTCCCCGAGTCTGTCTACAAGGAAAGCTTGCTGGAGCTTTGCGCGTATTCGACGGCACGGCAATCGTAGGCTGGCGAAGCGGTGGCGGTTTGCCCGCCGCCGGCGATTTCTCGATACGGCCATTCCCTTCACGCGGAAACGCTGTTAGAATGGCGGTCTTGCTCGACGGATATGCGGCTTCCATTGTCGCAGAACGTTCGCTTCGAGCGTCAAATTTCGGGGTGTAGCTTAGCCTGGTAGAGCGCTACGTTCGGGACGTAGAGGCCGGAGGTTCGAATCCTCTCACCCCGACCAGAATTTTCCGTGAGAAATCAAGACAAGAGCCGTCCACTAACCTGGACGGCTTTTTGTTTTCCGGCCGTTCTGCGCCAAAACTGCGCCAACGCTTCCCGGCACACCGGGCGGGCGATGGCTAAAACCGATCGCAACACGTGGTTTCTTTTTCACCAAGGACACCACATGGCCAACATCGCTAACCGCTCCCGCTTCATCGTGCGCGTGCAGAACCGCGACGACCTCGACCGCAGCGTCCCCTACAACCAGACGAAGAAGGTCGAACAGTACGTCGCCGACCTCCGGGGGTCAGGGGTTCAAACCGCGCATCGAGCGGGCGGACGACACCGACTTCGTCCGCATCCGGCAAAAAGGCTACCCGGAGCTGCAACGCACGGTCGGCTCGCTCGTGGAAGCCGGAGCACTCGTCAATCGGATTGAGGTTCAGCGCAACGCCGGCCTGGTCATCGACTATGCGAGCGCGCACAAGATGACCTTCGCTGACTGCATCGTGCGCTTCATCCGCGAGGAATGCGTCATGCGCCAACGCTTGCGCGCACGCGCGTATTCCATTATATTTTTTATAACAATACGAGGCGAGAGAAGCCATGCGGGCGATACCACCGACCCCTGTCGATTCCGAGCGTTTAACGCATCAAACGAGGGGGCAATTTCGCGGTGCATGGCTATCGTGCTATCCGACGTTCAACCTCGCTTTGCAACATGCTGAAACCGATCTTCGCGCGCTGCCCCCTTACGCCAAGCTTCCCATATTGAAGCGGATGACTTGCGCACAGCCCTGCTCGTCAGCAAGCATCAACGACGTTCGCGTTGCGTATGTCGAGATCAGTACAGCTTGCGTGGTGGAAGCAGTGGAGCGCTATCTGACTTCGGGGATGCGCAGCGAAGAGAAGGAGATCGAGCCCGGCCTCTCGGCAAGTCTTGAAACGGTCGCCGCGCAATTTGCGCCAACGGCAATTCCTCTCGTCGCAAGGCCGCCTTGCTTACTCAGTCCCGGCAAAGGCATTTTCCTCGAGGGATGGGCACGCTTCTTTGCCTATTGGTCTCGCAGGGACAAGACGATACCGCTTCTTGCCGTGGACTGGCCCGTCTTGTACGAGAGGCTGACTTCATGTGCATCCCAAGGGCGCGAGACAGCTGCGGACACGCAGCGCTGAGGCGAGCGGCTGCTCGTTCGCTGCCCTTGCGTCGGGTGCGTCACACGGAATTTGGACCTGCTTTCCAACTACGGCCCAATCGGCATTGATGCGCATTGGAACGTGATTCAATAGGGCAGGGTGCCGGATCGGTAGTATCCGGCTCGTCACTTTGGGAACTCACGGACCTTGCGTGGACTGCGGCTTTTCGGCAACAGCGCGAGGAAGCCCTTCATGACGTAAAGAACGATCAACGCGCCGGATAGATCGCCCACGAACATCATGAGGAAGCTTTCGGCAATACCGTGCGTTTGACCTCTCAACGCAAACCAGATGTGATGCAACAGCGGGTTTGCGACTGAGTATGCAACGGCCAGTATCAGAAGTCGTTTGGGCGTGAGATTCGCCAATGACGACTGCAACCCGTACCGCTCTTGCGCAAGCCGATAAACAGCGTACGGGGCGGCCGTGCCAATGATCGCACCTGCAATCGAGCGCACTGGGTCATGCGGGAAGAAGTAGAGAAAATCGACGAGCAAGCTCGCTATCAGCAGGCCAAATGCGCCGTCCCCACCCAATAGCAATGTGCTCAGAAGCCTGACACCTGACGGGAGGTAGACCCAGTTCACGCCCCGCACGAACTCGCTGTGCGTGAATATGACCTCGTTGAGGAACAATGAGGCAATGAATGCGGCAGCCGTGCCAGCCACGGACCAGACATGTAATCGTAAGCTCGACATGGCGGTAAAATCTTGACGTTCATATCCCGACGGGTCGTCATGATAGCTCTGCCCACCTTCGGCGCCTGTACGTGCTTGCCTGGAGAAGGTCCGGCATGACACGTCCTGCTGACATCTATTTACGGTTTTTGCAACTGGCGGAAGCGTTGCGTGGATTGCCGTCGTTGCCGTCGCTCGATCCGCTGGAAGAACGGATGCTCGAACTCGTCGCCCGCGCCACGCAAGCCAAGGACCGCTTATCCGTGCGCGACATGATCGCGCATTCAGAGCTCGGCTCTCCTGCCACCCTTCACGCACGGATCACTTCGATGCGCGAAAAAGGATGGATCATGCTCAGCGATACCGAAGACGCTCGACGTAAACAGATCGAACTCACTCCGGCCGCGCTGCGCCACTTCGATAAGCTCGGCGAGGCTTTCGCCAAAGCGGCAAAGGGCAGCTGAGGCGATCAGTACTCGCCAGGAACTCGCACGACCGGTCAACGCATCCGGCCCGTGAGGACAAGCCATTGACAACTCGCCCCCGAACAATTACATTTCGCTGACTACTTCGGCGCCCAACGGCGCCTGCTACCTCGATGTCCCGAAGACATCTCTACGAAAAAGGGCGCTTTCGCGCCCTTTTTCCATTCATAGGGCGGAATAATGCGAAGAGTCGCAGTTTTTGCGGACGCCGGATATTTTTGGGTCCAAGTAGCAAACGCCGTGTTTGGCGCGAAATCTCCTAGGTCAGCAGTCAAGCTCGATTACGAGCGGCTGAGGAACACTCTTTTGGCTGAAGTCGCTGCGCAGTTTCCGGGCATCGATTTGCTGCGCGTTTATTGGTATGACGGCCCGAGCCAGAACGGCCAAAAAACCGTGCATCACCATTGCATCGATAAACTCGACGATTTCAAGCTTCGACTCGGCACGCGCAACGGTGCTGGGCAGCAGAAAGCCGTGGATGGGCTCATCATCGCCGATATGCTGGGGCTAGCTCAAGCACGAGCCATCACGGACGCGCTGCTGATATCCGGCGATGCTGACATGACGCCAGGCTTAGTAGCCGCGCAGAATCTCGGGCTCAAAGTGCACTTGCTGATAATGGGACCGAGCTCAGCAACGTCGCCGCAGTTGGCGGCAGAAGCCGATCGCAAGTTTTCTTGGAGTGCAAAGATCATAGAGAGCTTTGCCGAGCCGGCACCGCCGGTAGATCGAGTACCGGCAGACGCGGTTGCTACTTCAGTTCAGCCATTCATAGCCGCGCCGATCGCAGCAGATATTGCTTTTGCAACCAAGCCAGAGCCGACTGAATCGGCGGCTCTTGATTGGGCCGCAATTGCGAAGAAGGCGCACAACGGAATATCGGCCAGCGGGCATGCAACAACACTGACCAGCTTGACGCGAACTGCTATCCAACTGCCCAAAATCATACATGTCGCTCTGTTGCGCACCGGCGCAGCAACGGTAAAGCGATCGCTCCAGGAAGCGGAGAAGCGCCAGCTTCGCAGCGAATTCAAGAAGTTGCTGTAACAGGCACCGACCTACAGCACCTGCCTGCTTATTGCCCGCTGCGCGGATTCGTCACGATGCCTCGACCTCAGGACCGCGTAGCGCCTCGGCATCGTCGCCTTCGCGTTGGGGCCGATCGGCAACATCCTCCTGCACGGCTCGCCGCCGCTGCGTGACGCGCATCACAAGATAGAAGGCCGCCGGCGTAAAGAGGAGTCCGAGCAACGTCGCGGCGATGACGCCGCCGAACACGCCAGTCCCGAGCGAATGACGGCTTTCCGCACCCGCGCCTTGCGAAAGCACGAGCGGCACGACGCCGAGCAGAAACGCCGCCGACGTCATCACGATCGGCCTGAAGCGCATCGCCGATGCTTCGACGATTGAGTCGACAAGCGGGATGCCGCGCGCATGCAGATCGCGCGCGAACTGCACGATCAAAATCGCGTTCTTCGCCGCCAAGCCGATGACCGTCACCATGCCGATCTTGAAATAGATGTCGTTCGGCAGACCGCGCATGAACATGGCCGCCACGGCACCCGTCATCGCGAGCGGCACGACGATCAGCACCGCGAACGGAATCGTCCAGCTCTCATAAAGAGCGGCCAGCACCATGAATACGGCGAGCATCGACAAGCCGATCAGCAGCGGCGTCTCACGCGTCGCCTGTGTCTGAGCGAGCGACGCATCGGCCCAGTCGTACGCGATGCCCTCGGGCAGACGGGCGGCGAGCCGTTCCATCTCGGCCATCGCCTCGCCCGAGCTGTAGCCGTCCGCCGCGCGGCCCGTCACGTCGAGCGACGGGTAGCCGTTGTAGCGCGTGAGCATGGTCGGACCGCGCGTCCAATCGAGCGACGCGAACGCAGCAAACGGCACCATCTGTCCATTCGCGTTACGCACATCGAGCTTGAGCAGATCGGCATCGGTCGCGCGCATCGACGCGTCGGCGCCCACCATCACGCGCAGCATGCGCCCGCCCGCCGGAAAGTCATCGACATATGACGTGCCGAACGTGTTGGCAAGCACATCGTCGATCGCGTCGAACGATACGTTCATCGCGTAAGCCTTCGCACGATCGATGTTCAGTACGACGCGCGGCGCGTCGGGCAGCGTCTCCGAATGCACGTCGGCGAGAACGGGACTTCGCGCGGCCAGTTCCAGCAGCTGCTCGCGCGCCGTATTGAGCACGTCGTTGCCGACGCCGCCTCTGTCCTCGAGATGGAACGTGAAGCCGTCCGACTTGCCGAGCCCGGGCACCGAGGGCGGCAACTGTGCGATCACCCCGCCCGCGGCAATCTTCTCGAACTTCGCGTTGAGCCGGTCGCGCAACGTCTGCGCGTCGATGTCGCGATTCTTCCAATCCTTCAGGTCGACAAACGCCATACCGACGTTCTGCCCGCTCCCGTTGAAACTCCAGCCTATGACCGTCGTGACGTTCGAGACCGCCGATTCCTGCCGAAGGACGTCTTCGACTTCGCGAATGACCGAGAACGTACGCCCTTGCGTCGCCCCGGGCGGAAGCTGGACCATGACCTGCAACTGACCTTGGTCCTCCGTGGGCAGAAAGCCGTCGGGCAGCGATGCATACATCAGCGCCGCCGCGCCGATCAACGCAAGATGAACCCCGAGGACGGGCCGTGAGCGTCGGAGCAATCGCGCGACGAGGTTCCGGTAGCCGCCCGAAGCGCGATCGAACGACGCCACGAAACGACCGCCAAAACACTTCGCATGATCGGCCGCCGGCTTGGGCGCCATGCGCAAGCTCGCGCATAGCGCCGGCGCGAGCGAGAGCGCCATGAACGCGGACACGAGGATGGCCGCGATCATCGCAATCGCGAATTGCCGATAAATGCCGCCGACGCCCCCGGTGAAGAAAGCCATCGGCACGAATACGACCGTCAGCACCGCCGTGACACCGACTATCGCGCCGCCGATCTGCGCCATCGCCTTTTTCGTCGCCGCTCTCGCACTCAAGCCCTCTTCCCGCATGATGCGCTCGACGTTCTCTACAACGACGATCGCATCGTCGACGAGAATGCCGATCGCGAGCACGAGACCGAACAGCGTGAATACGTTGATCGACAGCCCGCATACGGACATCGCGGCGAGCGCGCCCATCAGCGCGACAGGAATCACGACACTCGGCACGAGCGTGTAGCGCAAGTCGCGCAGGAAAAGCCACATCACGCAAAAGACGAGCACGATCGCCTCGAGCAGCGTGACGACGACCTCGTCGATCGCAATCTTCACGAAATGCGCGCCGTCGTACGGGATCGAAACGGCGACGCCGGGCGGTAGCTGTTTCGAAATCTCCGCGAGGCGCGCGCGAATGGCATTCGAGGTCGCGAGCGCATTGCCGTCGGGCGCGAGCGAGATGCCGACCGTCGCCGCGTCGTGTCCATTCAGACGCGACCAGAACGTGTAGTCGCTGCGGCCGAGCTCGACGCGCGCCACGTCGCCGAGCCGCACGAGCGCACCGCTTTGCCGGGCTTTCAGCACGATATTGGCGAATTCGGCGGGTGTGCGCAGTTGGCCCCGCACGCTGACCGAGGCCGTGATCGCCTGGCCCGGCCCCGACGGCGTGTTGCCGATCGCTCCCGCCGTGACGGCCGCGTTCTGCGCCCGAATGGCTGCGTTGACGTCCGCCGGGGCAAGACCATACTCGCGCAGCTTCATCGGGTCGAGCCAGATCCGCAGCGCCTCGTCGGCATCCCAAAGCTCGGCATTGCCGACACCGGGCGCGCGCTTCAACTCGCGCAGCACGGAGCGGCTCAGATAGTCGCCGAGCGCCGTGGAATCGCGCGTGCCGTCGGTCGAAACCAGACTCACGAGCATGAGGAACGTGTTCGTCGCCTTGAAGACGCCGATACCCTGTTGCACCACCTGTTGCGGCAACCGGGGCTCGACCTGCTTCATACGGTTTTGCACGCCGACCATCGCAATATCGGGATTCGTGCCAGGCGCGAAAATCGCGTCGATTTCGAGGTTGCCGAAACCGTCGCTCGAGGTCGCGTAGTACTGCAGGCCGTCGACGCCATCGAGGCTCTCCTCGATGACGCTGGCGACGTTGCTGTCGACCACCTCGGCGGAAGCCCCCGGATAGGACGCGCTGATGACAATGCGCGGCGGCGTGAGCTTCGGATATTGCATGACCGGCAACATCGGCATCGCAAGCACGCCGGCCAGCACGATTCCGAGCGCCACGATCCACGCGAATACAGGACGGTCGATAAAGAAAGAAGGCACGCGCTCACCTCACCGAGAAAGTAAATGGCGGGGCATTCGCAAAACGTGGACTTGCCGTTCCTCGCAAGCACATTCGGTGGATGCTAGCGAGCCAAATTACCGCCGTCAAACAAAGTTTGATAAAAACAAATTTTGTCTTCCCAGCCTTGGCCACTCGGCCAGTCGGGCTGACGAAAAGGTCTCTGCTATATTCTGTGCATCCTTATCCCTTCCGCTTTTTGCGTAACGCGTGGAACAAATTCCTTTATGGGCGCAGATCGGCGCCGTCATCGTTCTCCTCTTCTGCTCCGGCTTCTTCTCGATCTCCGAAACAGCCATGATGGCGTTGAACCGCCATCGCCTGAAACATCTCGCCAACAAGGGCGCGTTCGGCGCAAAAACGACGCAGAGCCTGCTCGCGCGCACCGACCAGCTGCTCGGCGTGGTCCTCATCGGCAACAATCTGCTCAACACGATCATCCCCGTGCTGACGACCTCGATCGCCCTGCGCACGTTCGGCAACGACAACGTCGTGCTCTCAGTCGCCACGGGCATCGTCGCGTTTCTCATCATCGTATTCGCCGAAATCACGCCGAAGATCGTAGGCGCCACCTATCCGGACAAAATCGCGCTCCCGGCCAGTTTCGTCATCGCGCCGCTCATGCGCGTCCTGAAGCCTGTGATCTGGTTCGTCAACCTGTTTTCGAACGCGATCCTCTTCACGCTCCATATCAATCCGAGGGGAGGACGGGAACAACGGCTCAGCACCGACGAGCTGCGCACGATCGTTCTTGAATCGGCCAGCTACATGCCGACCAAGCACCGCAGCATCCTCCTCAATCTGTTCGATCTCGAGGACATCACCGTCGACGACGTGATGATTCCGCGCCGGCGCATCGAGGCGCTCGATTTCAATGCGCCGTTCGACGACATCCTTCATCAGCTCGAGACGTGCTATCACAACAAGCTCATCGTCTACGAGGGCGACATCGATCGTGTGCTCGGCGTCCTGCACGTGCGCAAGACGCTCGCGTCCCTGCACAAGCAGGAGCTCGAGCGCGAATCGCTGCGCGAGTTGCTCGCCGAGCCGTACTTCGTGCCCTCGGGCACGCCCGTCTTCCAGCAACTGCAGTTCTTTCAGGAGTCGCGGCAGCGCACGGCGCTCGTCGTCAACGAATACGGCGAACTGCAAGGACTCGTCACGCCCGAGGACATCCTCGAGGAACTGATCGGCGAGTTCACGACGTCGATTCCGCGCGGCGTCGGCTCGCGACGCGGCTGGAACGAGCAAGGCGAGTGCATCGTCGCGGGCAGCATGCCGCTGCGCGAACTCAATCGCTGGCTTCAGCTGAGCTTGCCGACAGATGGCCCAAAGACATTGAACGGCCTCATTCTCGAGACGCTCGAGGAGATTCCCGAAGGCGATGTCTGCGTGCAGATCGGCGACGTCCAGATCGAGGTCTTGCAAAGCGACGATCAGACCATCCGCACGGTCAAGGTCTTCAAGCCGAGGGGCGTCGCTGTCGCGAAAAGCGCGCGCGCCTGAGCGCCGCCGCGAAAGGAGTCCTAGCCATCCGGCCGAATACCGGCCCGCCGCCAATCGCGCGATGATCGCGCCATCGTGTTTCAACGGCGGCGGTTGCCGGCATTCGATGTCTTCCTCGCTTCTCTCTTCTTCGATCGCGGCCGCGATGCCGCAGCCGTCCGGAATGGATGACGCGCCGGCGGTCCGGCTCCTCGCCGAGACGCTCGCGCAGGCCTGCGCACTCGGCGCATCGGATATCCACGTCGAGCCCGGCGAGCGCGGCTGGCGCATTCGCCTGCGCGTCGACGGCACGCTGCACGAAGCGGTCCGGCCGCCCGCGCATCTGCGTGACGCGTTCGTCACGCGCATCAAAGTGCTCGCCCGCCTCGACATCGCCGAACGCCGTGTGCCGCAAGACGGACGGCTTCGGCTCGCCTCGGCGGCGGGCAAGACGGAAGATTACCGGGTGAGTTCGCTCCCTACCCTCTTCGGTGAAAAGCTCGTGCTGCGGCGTCTCGATACGCTGCCCGACGAGTTTTCGCTCGATGCGCTCGGCTTCACGACGCAGCAACGCGCGCTCGTCGAGGCCGCGATCCGCACACCGCATGGCCTCATTCTCGTGACGGGGCCGACCGGCAGCGGCAAAACGCTTTCGCTACATTGCTTCATGCAGATGCTCAACGCGGAGTCGCGCAATATCTGTGCGGTCGAGGATCCGGCCGAGATTCAGCTTGCCGGGATCAATCAGGTCAATGTCCGGGAGAAGGCCGGACTGACGTTCGCCGTGGCGCTGCGCGCGTTTTTGCGGCAGGACCCCGATGTGATCATGGTTGGGGAGATCCGCGACGGCGAAACGGCGGACGTGGCGTTCAAGGCCGCGCAAACGGGACACCTTGTTCTCTCCACGCTGCACACGAACGACGCGGCCGGGGCGATTGCACGCCTTCTCGACATCGGCGTCGCCCCCTATAACCTCGCCGCCGCGCTCAAGCTTGTAACGGCGCAGCGCCTCGTGCGGCGCCTTTGCACACGCTGCAGAAAACCTGCTCGAGCGGCGGATGCCTCGCTGCGCGCGGCGGGATTCGCGGAAGAAGAAATCCGCGGCTGGACGTCTTATGTCGCCTGTGGCTGCGAAGACTGCCACGGTATCGGCTATAAGGGGCGCGTCGGCATCCACCAGGTCATGCCCGTATCTGCCGCGATGCGCGAGCTCATCGTCGCGCGCGCAACGGGGGAGCCGTTAGCGCGCCAGGCTCGCGCGGAGGGGACCGAAACACTTCGCCAGGCGGCGCTTGCCCGCGTGCGCGACGGTACGACGAGCTTGAGCGAGGCGGTCGCCGCGACGGAGGCGGGATGAGCGGCCGCACCCGCGCATTCCGTTGCTGGGCGGCTGGACGGGCGGCGACATGAACGGCCGCGGCGAGTTGCTGGAATTGAGCGCGGTCCGCGCCGAGCGGCGCTTCGCGTGGCAAGGCATCGAACTCGACGGCCGGCGCCGGCGCGGCGTGGTCGTGGCTGTCGATGCCGCGGCGGCACGCGCGCGGTTGCGTCGGCGCGACGTCGTCGTGCTCGCGCTAGCCGAGCGCGGCAAAGCCCCCCGACCCAAAGCGAGCCAGCGCGAGGTCACCGGCTTCACGCGGCAACTGGCGAGTCTGTTGCACGCGGGCGTGCCGCTCGCGCAAGCGCTTGATCTCATCGCGCAAGCGTCAGCCGCAGGCGGCATGGCGCGCATCGCGGAGGCGCTCGCACGCGGCATCACGGATGGAGCCCGGTTCGCGGCGGCACTCTCGTCGTTCCCGCTGCAGTTCGACGCCTTTTACTGCCAGCTCGCCGCAGTCGGCGAGGCCTCGGGGTCGCTGGCCGCGACGCTCGCGCGGCTCGCCGAAGAGCGCGAGCGCGCCGCGGACTTACGCGCCAAAGCGCGGGCCGCGCTCGCCTATCCGATGGCCGTATTGCTTTTCGCAATCGCCGTCACGGCCGCGTTGCTCATCTGGGTCGTGCCGACATTTCAGCAGGTCTTCGAGAGCTTCGGAGCCGGCCTGCCCGCGCCGACGCGCGCGGTCATAGCGATTTCCGAGGCGCTCGCTGAAGCGGGCGGCGCAATTGCCGCTGCCATCGCGGCGTGCTATCTGATCACGGCGCGCCTCGTGCGAACTTCGGGGCGCGCACGTCTTGCGTTGCATGAGATGGCCTTGGCCGCGCCGATCGTCGGACCGCTTTGCACGGCGGTTGCCGTCGCACGCTTTTGCCGTGCGCTCGGCACGCTGCTCGCCGCCGGCACGCCCCTCGCCGAGGCGCTCGGCTCGCTCACGCAGGCAACCGGCAACGCCCATTTCGATCGCGCCGGTACCGAAATCGCAGCCCGCCTTGCCCGCGGAGAACGGCTCGCCGCCGCGATACGAGCCGTGGGCCGTTTCCCACGCTCGATCGTCGAAACCATCGCAATCGCCGAAGAATCGGGCGCGCTCGATGTGATGCTGCTCGACATGGCCTCGCTCGCCGAGCGTGAAGCGCGCCAAAAACTGACCCTGCTTACCGCGCTGGCGGAGCCGGTCGTCGTCGTTGTGTTGGGCGCGCTCGTGGGCGGCTTGGTCGTCGCGCTCTATCTGCCCGTCATCGAGATCGGCAACGTGGTGTAGCATCCAGCCCATTCGACCCTCTGCTCGTCGCCACTGCCGTCCGTGTACACCTTCATGTTCAGCGCCCCGTTCTCGGAGCCGACCTCGAGCTTCGGCATGGCCCTCGCCCATTTGCCGCCCGGCTGGCAATACGTCTTCGCGATCGTTTTCGGCCTGGTGATCGGCAGTTTTCTGAACGTCGTCGCGCATCGGCTCCCCGTCATGCTCGAGCGCGCCTGGCGCCTGGAAGTCAGCGAGGCGACGGGCGAGCCCCCGGACGCGGACGGACTGCCGGCCCGCTACAACCTTTGGTTGCCGCGCAGCGCCTGCCCGCACTGCGGACATGTGCTGCGCGCGTGGGAGAACATCCCGCTGCTCAGCTATTTGCTGCTGCGCGGACGCTGTTCGGCATGTCGCGCGCCGATCGGCGTCCGCTATCCCGCTGTCGAGCTGGCGAGCGGTGCATTGGCGGCCCTTGCGCTCTTCCGCTTCGGCCCGTCCGGCGCCGCGCTCGCGGCTTTCGGGCTTTGTGCGGCGCTGCTTGCGATGAGCGCGATCGACATCGAGACACGCCTGCTGCCCGACTCGCTCACGCTGCCGCTGCTGTGGGCCGGACTCATCGTGAATTTCGCCGACACCTTCGCGAGCTTGCGCGAAGCCGTTGCCGGTGCCATCGTGGGGTATCTGTTCCTGTGGGGCGTGTATTGGGTGTTTCGGTTCGTGCGTGGCATCGAGGGCATGGGGTACGGAGACTTCAAGCTGCTCGCCGCGATCGGCGCGTGGCTCGGCTGGGCGGCGCTGCCGCAGGTCGTCCTCATCTCGGCTGTAACGGGGGCGCTCGTCGGACTCCTGGCGACCGGGCTCGGCCGGATGCGCTTCCAGGAGCCGCTGCCGTTCGGCCCGTTTCTCGCGGCCGGCGGTGCGGCGACGCTCTTTTGCGGCACGCCGCTCTTTCACCTGTTCGGGACCTGAGGTGACGATGCGCTCGGTAGATGCTGATCGTTTGATCGTCGGGCTGACCGGCGGCATCGGTAGCGGCAAGACCTTCGTCGCCGATCTGTTCGCCCTGCATGGCGTCACGATCGTCGACACGGACGCGATCGCGCACCGTATCACGGCACCGCGGGGGGCCGCGATGCCGCGCATCGCGCGCGAGTTCGGCGAGGCATTCGTCGCGCCCGACGGCTCGCTCGATCGCGCGAAGATGCGGGCGCTCGTGTTTGCCGACGTTCGGGCGAAAGCGCGCCTCGAGGCCATCACGCACCCGCTCATTCGTGAAGAGACGCAGCGCGAGGTCGCCGCGGCAAGCGGTCATTACGTCATCACGGTCGTTCCGCTGCTGGTCGAAGCGGGCGAATGGAGATCGCGTTACGATCGGGTTCTCGTCGTCGATTGCAGCGTCGAGACCCAGATCGCGCGAGTCATGCGGCGCAACGGGTTCGCGCGCGATGAAGTCTTGGCGATCATCGCGCGTCAGGCCACCCGCGAAGCGCGGCTTGCGGCCGCCGACGACGTACTGGTCAACGAGGATCGGACACCCGAAGCCCTTGCTGACGAGGTACGTCGATTGCACGAAAGCTATTTGTCGTTGGCGAAAAGCACTTCCCGCCTGCACCCCGGTTCGTAAAAAGCGCTCGATTCCGCGATTGCGACGGTCAATGCACGGCATTAGAATGTCCTGCAATCCATCACCCACGACGCCAGAGGCGAGCGCGCTTGATCCTTTACGAGTATCCGTTCAACGAGCGAATTCGCACGCTGCTGCGTCTCGAAGATCTGTTCGAGCGCTTCACGTTCTTCCTGAGCCAAGACGACGCGAGAGAGCACCACGTCGCGCTGACGACGCTGTTCGAAATCGCCGAAGTCACGGGGCGGGCGGATCTGAAGTCGGACCTGATGAAAGAGCTCGAGCGCCAGCGCCAGACTTTGGCGCCGTTTCGCGGCAACCCCGGCATCGAACAGAACGCGCTCGAAACGGTGCTTACCGAGATCGAGCAGACCCTGAGCGGCCTAGCACAGATGCAGGGCAAGACGGGCCAGCACCTGACCGACAACGAGTGGCTCTCGAGCATTCGCAGCCGCGCCATCATCCCCGGTGGAACGTGCAAATTCGATCTGCCGTCGTACTACGCGTGGCAGCAGACGCACCCCGACCAGCGCAGGCAAGACATCGCCAAATGGATCATGCCGCTTTTGCCGTTGCGCGATGCGGCAATGATCGTCCTGCGCCTTGCCCGCGAATCGGGGCAGGCGTCGAAGGTCATGGCGATGCAGGGCAGCTATCAACAGATGCTGTCGGGTCGCACCTATCAATTGATGCAGGTTCGGGTTTCACCGGAGTTGCGCGTGATACCCGAAGCGAGCGCCAATAAATACATGCTCTGGGTGCGCTTCACCGTGCAGGACGGCGACATGCGTCCGCGGGCCGTCGATGTCGACGTGCCGTTCCATCTGACGCTTTGCAGCCTTTGAAGCGTGCGGGCAGAATAGCCGGTTCGCCGGTCGCGGCCCCGCTCGACACGGCTCGACCGAACCTGTTTTTCGACGATTGCTTGAGCGATGATCACCGTTGTGAAATGCCCGACATGCGGCAGGGAAGTCCGCTGGGTACCTGAAAACCGCTTCCGCCCCTTTTGCTCCGAGCGATGCAAGCAAATCGATCTCGGTGCCTGGGCCGCCGAGCGGTACCGGATAGGCGGCGCGGACGACGATGAAGCACCGTCGTCCGACGATGCCCGTGGCGGCGATGATTTGAAGAACTGAAGCGCTAAGCGAGCCGCGCCAGCTCAGTCCGCCGCCAACATCTCGAGCACGGGAATCGCCGCCGGCAGCAGCGGCGAGACGGCTACGGGCAATCCCTGCCAGCTGAATGCCTGCCCCTCGCGGCCATGCGGCTCGCCGCGCCAGCGAGTGACTTTGCAGAAGTAGAGGCGCACGTAGGCGTGCGGGTAATCGTGCTCGAGCGTGTGCCAGAGATGGCATTCCTCGACGAAGATGCCCAGCTCTTCATGCAACTCGCGCGCGAGCGCCGCTTCGACGGTCTCGCCGTTCTCGAGCTTACCGCCAGGGAATTCCCAATAGCCCTCGTACGGCTTCCCGGCCGGACGCTGCGCGAGCAAGTAGCGTCCGTCGGGCTGCACGAGCACGCCGACCGCCACTTCGGTGACCGGCCGCGGCGACTTTTCACCCGGCATCCGACCTGCGCTCGTCATTTCTTGCCCGACCGATCGCGCGCGAACTGCCAGGCCACGCGTCCGGACCGCGAGCCGCGCTCGAGGGCCCAGACGAGCGCGTCGCCGCGAGCCGCCTCGATTTCGGCATCGTCGCAACCGAAATGTCGGAGCCAGTGCGCGACGATCGTCAGATAGTCGTCCTGCTTGAACGGATAGAAGCTGACCCAGAGGCCAAAACGTTCGGACAACGAAATTTTTTCTTCGACGACTTCGCCTGGGTGAATCTCACCGTCCGCCGTGTGCTTGTACGTCTCGTTGTCGCTCATGTACTCGGGCATCAGATGGCGGCGATTCGAGGTCGCGTAGATCAGCACGTTGTCCGACTGTGCGGAAACCGATCCGTCGAGTGCCACTTTCAGCGCCTTGTAGCCCGATTCGCCTTCTTCGAACGAGAGATCGTCGCAAAAGACGATGAACCGCTCGGGGCGCGGCGCGATGAGTTCGGTGATGTCGCCGAGGTCATGCAGGTCGTCTTTATCGACCTCGATGAGGCGCAGGCCATCGGCCGCGTACGCGTTCAGGCATGCCTTGATCAAGGACGACTTGCCGGTGCCGCGGGCACCCGTCAGCAGCACGTTGTTCGCAGGCCGCTTGGCCACGAACTGGCGCGTGTTCTGCTCGATCAGCGCCTTTTGCCGGTCGATGTTCTGCAAATCGCTGAGCGTGATGGGCGAAATCGCCTCGACGGCCTGCAGATAGCCGCGCCCTTGGCGCTTGCGCCAGCGAAAGGCCACCGCGGCCGACCAGTCCACCTCGGGAGCGGCCGGCGGCACCATCGCCTCGAGGCGGCCGAGCAGGGACTCGGCGCGAGCGAGAAACTGTTCGAGTTTGTCCATGAGAGAGAGAGCCTGCGTGCCGCGGCGGCATGGGAAAAAACCCGCCGCCGGCGGCTTCCAGCGTTACGAGCGGTAGTCGGCGTTGATGCTCACGTATTCGTGCGACAGGTCGCACGTCCAGATCGTCGCGTCGGCCGATCCGCGGCCCAGCAGCACGCGGATCGTAATCTCGCTTTGCTTCATGACGCGCTGGCCGTCCTCCTCGCGATACTCGGGGTGGCGGCCGCCCGCCTTCGCGACGTGCACATCGTCGAGATAGAGATCGATTTTCGCGACGTCGAGATCGGTCACGCCGGCGTAGCCGATCGCCGCGAGGATTCGCCCGAGATTCGGATCGGACGCGTAGAAAGCCGTTTTGACGAGCGGTGAGTGACCGATCGCATAGGCGATCTGGCGGCACTCGGCAACGCTCGTCCCGCCCTCGACGCGCACGGTGATGAATTTGGTCGCCCCTTCCCCATCGCGCACGATCAATTGCGCGAGCGTTTGCGCGACTTCCACGACCGCGTTGCGCAGCTCGGCATAAGCGGCCGTCGACGTCGACGTGATCGGCGGCAGGCTGGACTTGCCGGACGCGATCAGGATGAACGAGTCGTTGGTCGACGTGTCGCCGTCGATCGTGATGCAGTTGAACGAGCGATCGGCGACGTCCTTCACGAGCGCGTCGAGCACGGGCTGCGCCACGGCCGCGTCGAACGCCAGGAAGCCGAGCATCGTCGCCATGTTCGGCTTGATCATGCCCGCGCCCTTGCTGATGCCGGTGAGCGTCACGGCATGGCCGTCGATGCTCACCTGGCGTGAGGCGGCTTTCGGCTGCGTGTCGGTCGTCATGATCGAGTGCGCCGCCTCGTACCAGTGTGCGGCCCGCAGATTCGACAAGGCAACCGGCAAACCGGCCTTCAGCCGATCGATCGGCAGGGGCTCGAGAATTACGCCCGTCGAAAACGGCAGCACCTGCTCGGGCGCGATACCCGCCAGGCGCGCGAGCTCGGCGCAGGTCTCGCGCGCGTGCGCGAGACCGGGCTCGCCGGTGCCGGCGTTGGCATTGCCCGTATTGACGACGAGCGCGCGAATCCCGTTGCCTTTCGCCAGGTGCTCGCGGCAGACCGTCACGGGCGCCGCGCAGAATTGGTTCGCCGTGAAGACGCCCGCCACTGTCGCGCCTTCTTCGATCGACATCACGAGGACGTCCTTGCGATTCGGCTTGCGAATGTTGGCCTCGGCCCACCCGAGCGTGACGCCCGCGACGGGATGGAGTTGCTCGGGATCGATCGAAGGAAAATTGACAGCCATCGTCTGAAGACCTATCGGAAGCCGTGAAAGGTGAAAACGCCTCGCGCCCCGAAGGGTGCACCCTTTTGGGGGCTCCCTGAGGAAGTCCCCTTGCGGGAGGGGGCAGCGAACGCAGTGAGCATGGGGGCAGCCTTCATCAACTTCATGCCAGCCTGCCGTGGCATTGCTTGTACTTCTTGCCGCTTCCGCACGGGCACGGATCGTTGCGTCCGACCTTCGGCACGCTGCCCGCCACGGATTGCGCGCCCGCGGTGGCATGTGCACCGTGGCTCATCGCCTCGCCAACCATCTGGGCCGTCGCGTCGGCCGCCGTAGGCGCCGCGACCGCGGCCGCGGCCGTCGCCGTCGCGGCCTCATCGGCGAACTCGGCGTGGCGGAACTCGACGTTCTCGATGTGGCCGCCCTGCTCTTCGTACTGCTCCGTGGCCTCCTCGAGTTGCTCGGGCGACTGGATCCGCACGTTCATCACGATGCGCGTGACCTCGGTCTTGACGATATTGAGCAGCGCCTCGAAGAGCTCGAACGCTTCGCGCTTGTATTCCTGCTTGGGGTTCTTCTGCGCGTAGCCGCGCAGATGGATCCCTTGCCGCAGATGGTCTAGCGCGGCGAGATGCTCGCGCCAGAAGCGATCGAGCGTTTGCAGCATGATCGAGCGCTCGAAGGCACTGAACGCTTCGCGCCCGACGAGCGTGACCTTCGCCTCGTAGGCTTCATCGGCGGCCGCGAGCACGGCTTCGACGATGTCTTCAGCATCGAGCGACTGCGACTCGCTGATCATCTCCTGGACCGCGAGATCGAGCTGCCAGTCGCTGCGCAGCGCCTCTTCGAGTTCGGGCGCCTGCCACTGCTCTTCGATGCTGCCCGCCGGGATGAATTGACGGACCACGTCCGTGATCACCGCATGGCGCATCGCCGCGATCGTTTCGGTGATGTCGTGCGCCTCGAGCAACTCGTTGCGCTGCTGATAGATGACCTTGCGCTGATCATTCGCGACGTCGTCGTACTCGAGCAGTTGCTTGCGAATATCGAAGTTGCGCGCCTCGACCTTGCGCTGCGCCGATTCAATCGAGCGTGTGACGATGCCGGCCTCGATCGCCTCGCCTTCGGGCATGCGCAGGCGGTCCATGATCGCGCGCACGCGGTCGCCCGCGAAAATGCGCAGCAGCGGATCCTCGAGCGAAAGATAAAACCGCGACGAACCGGGGTCGCCCTGACGGCCGGCGCGGCCGCGCAGCTGGTTGTCGATACGGCGCGACTCGTGCCGCTCGGTGCCGACGATATGAAGGCCACCGGCTGCCTTCACTCGATCGTGCAGCGCCTGCCACTCGTCATAAAGTGCCTGGGCCCGGGAAGCCTTCTCCTCGGGAGAGAGCGACGGATCGGCCTCGAGCAGCGCGGCTTGCTTCTCGGCATTGCCGCCGAGCACGATGTCGGTGCCGCGGCCCGCCATATTCGTGGCGATCGTGATGCGCTGCGGCCGCCCCGCTTCCGCGACGATCCCGGCCTCGCGCGCGTGCTGCTTCGCGTTCAGCACTTCGTGCGGCAGGCCCGCCTTCGTCAGCAGGTTCGAGAGCAGCTCTGAATTCTCGATCGAAGTGGTGCCGACGAGGACCGGCTGCCCACGCTCGTAGCATTCGCGGATATCGCGGATCACCGCGTCGTAACGCTCCTTCGCCGTCTTGTAGATCTGATCCTGCAGATCGATC
The DNA here is from genome assembly GCF_003028655.1 of Trinickia symbiotica. Classification (GTDB taxonomy): domain Bacteria; phylum Pseudomonadota; class Gammaproteobacteria; order Burkholderiales; family Burkholderiaceae; genus Trinickia; species Trinickia symbiotica_A. Next base: position 21,413 of record NZ_PYUC01000004.1, on the reverse strand, counting down.
CGCTTCGGTGGCCGGTTCGTCGGAATGACGACCGTCTCGAGGCCATAGATCTCGTTGAACTCGTAGGCCTCGGTATCCGCTGTACCGGTCATGCCCGAAAGCTTCACGTACATGCGGAAGTAGTTCTGGAACGTGATCGAGGCGAGCGTCTGGTTCTCGCTCTGGATCTTCACGTGCTCCTTCGCCTCGACAGCCTGGTGCAGCCCGTCGGACCAGCGACGGCCCGGCATCAGCCGGCCCGTGAACTCGTCGACGATGATGACCTCGCCGTTCTGCACCACGTAGTGCTGATCGCGGAAGAACAGCGTATGCGCGCGCAATGCCGCATAGACGTGGTGCATGAGCGTGATGTTCTGCGGCGCGTAAAGACTTTCGCCCTCGGCGATCAAGCCCCATTCGAACAACATCCGCTCGGCCTTCTCATGCCCTGATTCGGTCAGATAGACCTGGCGCGACTTTTCGTCGAGCGTGTAGTCGCCGGGCTTCTCGACGCCCGTCCCGTCGGCGCGCTCCTCGCCGATTTGCCGCTCGAGCAGCGGCGGCAGCGCGTTCATGCGGACGTAAAGATCCGTATGGTCTTCGGCCTGCCCCGAGATGATCAGCGGCGTACGGGCCTCGTCGATGAGGATCGAGTCCACTTCGTCGACGATCGCGAAGTTGAGCGAGCGCTGCACGCGCGCGCTCGTCTCGTAGACCATGTTGTCGCGCAGGTAGTCGAATCCGAACTCGTTGTTCGTGCCGTACGTGATATCGGCCGCATAAGCCTCCTGCTTGGAGGCATGATCCATTTGCGACAGATTGACGCCGACGCCGAGGCCGAGGAAGTTATAGAGCTTGCCCATCCACTCGGCATCGCGCTGAGCGAGATAGTCGTTGACCGTCACGACGTGCACGCCGCGCCCCGATAGCGCATTGAGATAAGCGGCGAGCGTGGCGACGAGCGTCTTGCCCTCGCCCGTGCGCATTTCGGCGATCTTGCCGTAATGGAGTGCCATGCCGCCGATCAACTGCACGTCGAAGTGCCGCATCTTCAGCACGCGACGGCTCGCCTCGCGACAAACGGCGAACGCCTCGGGCAGCAGCTTGTCGAGCGATTCCCCGCTCGCCACGCGCTGACGGAACTCGTCCGTTTTGGCGCGCAGTTGCTCGTCCGTCAATTGCTCGATCTGCGGCTCGAGCGAATTGATCACCGCAACGGTCTTTAGGTACTGCTTGATCAGCCGCTGATTACGGCTGCCAAAAATCTTTTGGAGAAAACCGGTGGTCATCGGTCGGTTTGCGTCGCGGCTTCGGTCGGTCCGCACGCGAGGTGCGGCTCGCGGAGAGGGCTCCGCGGGATGCCGAATCGTATGGCCTCGGCGGCTTATCCATGAGTGAATTCGAATCGCGGATTTTAGCACGCGAGACTTAATGTGCCGTGTCAGTGGCGGGGCGGGCCGGACACGGCGGCGCCCCGCTCTCGCGGCGGCGAGCGCGGCGTGACCCGAGGGCAAAGGTACAATCGCGCCCATGAGCCGTTTTTCGCGATCATCCCCCCCTGCCGGGCCGGCCCGGCCGCAACCGCTAGCCGAGGTGCTCGGTCGTACCGATGCGTTCGCGGCGCTACGCGCCGGCGTCGAGCAGATTTCGGCGCTCGAGCGCGATCTCGCGCAATTGCTGCCTGACTATCTGGCAACGAGCGTGGAGCCCGGCTTCGTCAAAGACGGCGCGCTGACGATCTTCGCCGCGCATAGCGCGCTCGCGGCGCGGCTCAGGCACCTCGAGCCGCGGCTCGTCGCCGAGTTGCAGCAACGCGGCTGGAACGTGCGCACGCTTGCCGTAAAGGTGAGGCCTAAGGCCGAGGCGCAAGCCCCGCGGCCGAAAGAAGCACGCATGACGCCGATCGGCGCGGCCGCGTTGCGCACGCTGAGCGAAACGCTGCCCCCCTCGCCGCTGACGACGGCGCTCGCCCGCATGGCGGCGCGCCACGGCGCGGGCAAATCCGCCGGCGACGGCAAGAAAAGCAAATAGGCGGCGATGCTCGGAGCAAGGCCGCCTTCATTTGTGTCGTGGCTATCGCCGTATCAGTGGCTCGGCACTACGCAAAGCGCGCGCAACAGACAATCCGCAAGGGTTTCAGGCGAATGCCGTCTGTGCGTCGTAGCCGAACCCGCGCGGCGCGTGTTGCGCATCCTCGAACGTGACCATCTCATAAGCGTCTTCGCGAGCGAGCAGCTCGCGCAGCAACGCATTGTTGAGGCCATGCCCCGATTTGTACGCGGTGTAAGACGCCAATAGCGGATGGCCGATGACGTAAAGATCGCCGATCGCATCGAGCATCTTGTGCTTTACGAACTCGTCGTCGTAACGAAGTCCGTCGTTGTTGAGGACGCGGTATTCGTCGAGCACGATCGCATTGTCCATGCTGCCGCCGCGCGCGAGGCCGAGCTCACGCATCATCTCGACTTCGTGCGCAAAGCCGAAAGTCCGTGCGCGGGCAATTTCACGAACATACGAGGTCGTCGCGAAATCGACTTCGAGCGCCTGTCCCGTCTTGTCGACAGCCGGGTGATGGAAATCGATCGTGAACTTGAGCTTGAAGCCGAAATAGGGCTCGACGCGCGCGAATTTGTCGCCTTCGCGCACTTCGACGGGCTTCGTCACCTTGATGAATTTCTTCAGCGCGTTCTGCTCCTGAATGCCGGCCGACTGCATCAGGAAGACGAACGATGCCGCGCTGCCGTCCATGATCGGAATCTCTTCGGCCGTCACGTCGACATAGAGATTGTCGATGCCGAGGCCGGCGCAGGCCGACATCAGATGCTCGACGGTCGAAACGCGCGCGCCATCCTTTTGCAGCACCGAAGCAAGACGTGTGTCGCCGATCGCGAGCGCCGAAGCCGGGATGTCGACGGGGCTCGGCAAATCGACGCGCGAGAACACGATGCCGGTGTTCTCGGCAGCGGGACGGAGCGTCAGATCGACCTTGCGTCCTGAATGGAGGCCAATGCCGACTGTCTTGACGATCGATTTGATAGTGCGTTGCTTCAGCATGGTCATTCGTCGATTGGAATTCTCAATCGCGCTTCTTATTTCATAGTACGGATTATACCGTATTGGCGTGCCGCTGTCTTGCTGCCCGACGTATCAGTGTGTTTCTTCCCGTTACCCTGAGAGAGCAACGGCATCCGGCGCCCGGAACGGAGGCATTCCCGGGCGCCGGCCAATCGCTGGCGGTCATCGAACGTTACAAAGCGACTCAAAAGAGCGGAGCAGACGTGGCCTCGACGCAACGCGGCAACGCTGTGCGCCGGTTTTTCGTCGAAGCGACGGCCGTCGACATCTTCCGTCCGCGCGATCGCACTCCGCGCATCTTGCCCGAGATGCGCGCCTTTCGCACGGCAGTAAGCCTCGACGCAGACCGCGCGCCGCCAACCTATCTTGCGGCCCGCTGCCAGATCCGCCTGTCGCAGGGCGCCTCGCAGATTCGCGTGCGCCGTGCGCCGCCGCGGTGCGCCGCCACCGGACGCACGCGTGCCGACAGCCTGCCGACCCGCTTCGCCGATGCGCCGCGCACCGTCGCTCCGACCGCGCGTCCGAGAAGACGCGGCCGTCTTGCGCCGTTGCCGTTCAACATGCTCAGCCCTTCGTGCGCTCGCAAGCGCTCATCGCGCGACGCCGTTTGGCGCCGCGCGCGTCAGTCCGCCTGCTTGCGCAAGAACGCCGGGATGTCGTACGTGTCGACGCCCTTTTCCTGCAGCGCCTGCACGTGCGAAGCGGCGGTTTCGCGCGAGTTGCGCCAGACGGCCGGCGTGTCGAACGCGCCGTAATCGGCCGACGACGTCGCGTGCGGCGTCGCATAGCCGTGATGCACGGCGCTGACGGGCTGGTTGTCCGTGCCCGTGCGCAGGAGCGTCATCGGTGCCGACTGCTGCTTCTTCGCGGCGCTCGCGGCGGTGCGGCCAAGCCCCGTCGCGACGACGGTCACGCGCAACGCATCGCCCATCGCGTCGTCGTAGACGGCGCCGAAGATGACGGTCGCGTCTTCAGCCGCGTAGCTCTTGATCGTGTTCATGACCTCGCGCGTTTCCGAAAGGCGCAGCGAACGGCTCGACGTGATGTTGACGAGCACGCCGCGCGCGCCCGACAGATCGACGCCTTCGAGCAGCGGGCTCGCAACGGCCTGCTCGGCGGCGAGCCGCGCGCGATCGACGCCGGCCACGGTCGCCGTGCCCATCATCGCCTTGCCCTGCTCGCCCATCACCGTCTTCACGTCCTCGAAGTCGACGTTCACGAGACCGTCGACGTTGATGATCTCCGCAATGCCGGCCACCGCGTTGTTGAGCACATCGTCAGCGCACTGGAAGCACTTGTCCATTTCGGCGTCATCGCCCATCACCTCGAACAGCTTGTCGTTCAGGACGACGATCAGCGAGTCGACGTGATCCTCCAGTTGCTGCGAACCTGCCTCCGCCACGCGCATCCGCTTGCCGCCCTCGAACTCGAACGGTTTGCTGACGACGCCGACGGTCAGGATGCCCATCTCCTTGGCGATTTGCGCGACCACGGGCGCCGCGCCCGTACCCGTGCCGCCGCCCATGCCGGCCGTGATGAAGACCATGTGCGCGCCGCGCAGCGCATCGGCGATCCGCTCTCGCGCCTCTTCGGCCGCCGCGCGCCCCATCTCGGGCTTCGCACCGGCGCCGAGGCCCGTGTTGCCGAGCTGGATCACGTGCGACGCGCGCGAGCGCGCGAGCGCCTGGGCATCGGTGTTCATGACGACGAAATCGACGCCTTGCACCCCCTTGTTGATCATATGCTGCACGGCGTTGCCGCCGGCACCCCCAACGCCGACCACCTTGATGATGGTGCCGCTGGTTTCCGTTTCCAACATCTGGAATTCCATATTGCCTCCGTCAAGAAAAAATCCCGCTCTCGGCCGTTATTCGGCAAGGGATCGGGCAATCCCCTGTCGCGCGCAAGCCGCCGGCACCGGCGCGAATTCGAAAATTCAAAAATTGCCCAAAAACCAATCCTTCATGCGCGAGAAGACCTGCCCCATCGATCCCGACTGCACGGCGACCTTGCGGCCGCGCATGCGCTGCGACGAGCCTTCGACGAGCAGCCCCATCGCCGTCGAGTAGCGCGGATTGCGCACGACGTCGGCCAGGCCGCCCGCATACTCGGGCACGCCGATGCGTACCGGCTTCAGGAAAATGTCCTCTCCGAGCTCGACCATGCCCGGCATCATCGATGCGCCGCCCGTCAGCACGACACCCGAGCTCAAGAGCTCCTCGTACCCGGATTCGCGCACGACCTGATGCACGAGCGAGAAGAGCTCTTCGACGCGCGGCTCGATGACGGCCGCGAGCGCCTGGCGCGATAGCGTGCGCGGCCCGCGCTCGCCGAGCCCCGGCACTTCGATCATTTCATCGGGGTCCGCGAGCGCCTGCTTCGCGATGCCGTAGCCGACCTTGATGTCCTCGGCGTCGGGCGTCGGCGTGCGCAGCGCCATCGCGATGTCGCTCGTCACCTGGTCGCCCGCGATCGGGATCACGGCCGTATGGCGAATCGCGCCCTCGCTGAAGATCGCGATATCGGTCGTGCCGCCGCCGATGTCGACGAGCACGACGCCGAGCTCCTTCTCGTCTTCGGTCAGCACCGCGAGCGACGACGCGAGCGGCTGCAGGATCAGATCGTTGACCTCGAGGCCGCAGCGGCGCACGCACTTGACGATGTTCTGCGCGGCGGACACGGCACCCGTCACGATGTGCACCTTCACCTCGAGGCGGATGCCGCTCATGCCGATCGGCTCGCGCACGTCTTCCTGCCCGTCGATGATGAATTCCTGCGTGAGGATGTGCAGCACCTGCTGATCCGTGGGAATGTTGATCGCCTTGGCCGTTTCGATCACGCGCGCGACGTCCGTCTGCGTGACCTCCTTGTCCTTGATCGCGACCATTCCGCTCGAGTTGAAGCTGCGGATATGACTGCCCGCGATGCCGGTAAAGACGTTTGTGATCTTGCAATCGGCCATCAGTTCCGCTTCTTCGAGCGCGCGCTGGATCGATTGCACGGTGGCCTCGATATTGACCACCACGCCTTTCTTGAGCCCCTTCGATTCGCTTTGCCCAAGACCGATCACTTCGTAATGGCCTTCGCCCCGAAGCTCGGCGACGATCGCGACGACCTTGGCCGTGCCGATGTCGAGAGCAACCAGCAGATCTTTGTAGTCTTTACTCATAGCGTGCTCATGTGTGGTTCTTTCTCTTACCTCTTGGGCTGCGCGGCGCTCGATGCATCGCCGATGAAACGCATCCCCGCCGCGCGAATCGCAAAGCCGTTCGGATAGCGCAAGTCCGCATATTCGATGTCGCTCCCCCAGCGCGCCGTCACTGCCTTCCATGCCGCGGTCAACCGTCGGCTCCGCTCCTCGAGCGTCGACGCGTTACGCTCACGGCCGTATTCGATCTCGGTGCCGTTCGACAGTTTCACGGTCCACGCATAACGCGGCGAAAGCGTCACTTCCTCCGGCGTCGCCCCGATCGGCGCCAGCCACTGCTTGAATTGGAAGTAGCGTGCGACGACTTCCTTGGCCGTGCCGGGCGGACCGTCGAACGCGGGCAGATCGTTGTCGAGCTCGCCCTGGTTCGCCGTGAAAAGCTCCCCGTCGGCGGAAACGAGCTGATCGCTGCCCCACGTTCCGAGCGGCTTGTACTCCTCGAGCGTGACGGCGAGTGCGTTCGGCCACACACGCCGCACGCTTGCGCGTCGCACCCACGGCATCTGCTCGAACGCCTGCCTCGCCGCGTCGAGATCGACGGTGAAAAAATTGCCCTTCAGATGGCCGATCACACTCGCGCGCACGGTCGGCGTATTGATGTGATCGGTGTCGCCGCCGATGAGAATGGCGGAAAGCGCAAACGATGGACGTTGCGCGAGCCAGATCCCGCCCGACGCGACGAGCGCGGCGAGCGCCAGCGCATAAAGCGCGTTGGCGGCGAGATTGAGCTGGCGAACGTTGTTCCACATGATCTGTGCGTCAGTCCTTGTCGAGCGTCAGCGCGAGCACCTCGACGACGAGCGCCTCGTAGCTGATGCCGACCGCGCGCGCCGCCTTCGGCGGCAACGAGTGATCGGTCATGCCAGGCGCCGTGTTCACTTCGAGGAAGTACGGGTTGCCGGCCGCGTCGAGCATGAAATCGGCCCGGCCCCAGTCGGTACAGCCGAGCACGTCGAACGCGCGACGCGAAAGCGCCTGCAGGCGCGCTTCCTCTTCGGGCGCGAGGCCGCACGGAATCAGGTATTGCGTGTCGTTCGCGACGTACTTCGCGTGATAGTCGTAGAACTCGCCGGCCGGCACGATCTTGATGATCGGCAACTCGAGCTTGCCCGCGATGCAGGCCGTGTACTCGCCGCCCTCGATGCTCTTCTCGACGAGCACGATCTTGTCGAACTTCGCCGCTTCCGCGAGTGCGGCCGGCAGCGCATCGGCGCTCTTCACCTTCGTCACGGCGACGCTCGACCCCTCGCTCGCCGGCTTGACGAAGAGCGGCAAGCCGAGCTTGGCGACGATGGCCTGCGCCCGCGCCGCGTAATCGTCGCCGCGCATCACCGCCTCGAACGGCGGCGTCGGGATGCCGAGTTGCTGCCAGACGAGCTTCGTGCGGAACTTGTCGAGACCGAGCGCCGAGCCGAGCACGCCGCTGCCCGTATAACGAATGCCGTAGAAATCGAGCGCGCCCTGGAGCTGGCCGTTTTCGCCATAGCCGCCGTGCAGTGCGTTGAACGCGCGCACGAAGCCCTCGTCTTTCAACGCGGACAGCGGACGCTCGGACGGATCGAACGGATGCGCGTCGATACCGGCCGCGCGCAGCCCCTGCAAGACGAGGCGCCCCGAATTGAGCGAGACCTCGCGCTCGGCGGATTCGCCACCGAGCAGCACCGCCACTTTGCCGAAACGTTTTGGATCGATATTCATGTCATGCCTTTGCATCTTGGACGAGCCGCGCCGGCACCGCGCCGATCGAGCCCGCGCCCATCGTGATCACCACATCGCCGTCGTGGACGAGCGCCGCGAGCGCCGCCGGCACGTCGTCGGCCGTTTCGACGAATACCGGCTCGACCTTGCCGGCCACGCGGATCGCGCGCGACAGCGCGCGCCCATCCGCCGCGACGATCGGCGTCTCGCCGGCCGCATAGACATCCGTCAGCACGAGCGCATCGACGCTCGAGAGCACGCTGACGAAGTCCTCGAAGCAATCGCGCGTGCGCGTGTACCGGTGCGGCTGAAACGCGAGCACGATCCTGCGCTCGGGGAATGCGCCGCGAGCGGCCGCGATCGTCGCCGCCATTTCGACCGGGTGATGGCCGTAGTCGTCGACGAGCGTGTAGCGGCCGCCCGAGCCGATTTCGATTTCGCCGTACCGCTGAAAGCGCCGACCCACGCCCGTGAACTCGGCGAGCGCACGCTGGATGTCGGCATCGGCGACTTCGAGTTCCGTGGCGATCGCGATCGCCGCGAGCGCGTTTTGCACGTTGTGCATGCCCGGCATATTGAGCACGATGTCGAGCGCCGGCGCGTCCTCGCGCATCGCCGTGAAATACATCTTGCCGTCGCGCGCGAGCACATTGACGGCGCGCACCTGCGCGTCGGCCGCGAAGCCGTAGCGGATGATCGGCTTCGAGACGAACGGCAGGATTTCCCGCACGTTCGAGTCGTCGACGCAGAGCACCGCGATGCCGTAGAACGGCAGCCGCTGCGTAAACTCGATGAACGCCTGCTTGAGCCGCGCGAAGTCGTGCCCGTACGTATCCATATGGTCCGCATCGATGTTCGTCACGACTTCGATCACGGGTAAGAGATTCAGGAACGACGCGTCGGATTCGTCCGCTTCGGCCACGATGAAATCACCTGTGCCGAGCCGAGCGTTGGCACCCGCGCTCGTCAGGCGCCCGCCGATGACGAAGGTCGGGTCGAGCCCGCCCGCGGCGAGGACGCTCGCGACGAGGCTCGTCGTCGTGGTCTTGCCGTGTGTGCCGGCGATTGCGATGCCCTGCTTCAGGCGCATCAGCTCGGCCAGCATGACGGCGCGCGGCACGATCGGCACGCGCAGGCGGCGTGCGGCGAGCACCTCGGGGTTGTCGCTGCGCACGGCCGTCGAAACGACGACCGCGTCCGCGCCTTCGATATGCGCGGCGTCGTGGCCGAGCGCGATGCGCGCGCCGAGCGATGCCAGGCGATCGGTGGTGGCGCTGCGCGCGAGGTCCGAGCCGCTCACCCGATAGCCGAGCGTCACGAGGACTTCCGCGATGCCGCTCATGCCGGCACCGCCGATCCCGACAAAATGAATGTGTTTGACGATGTGTTTCATTGCTTTCCTTCCTGGCGCGCTTGCGCCACGGCCGCGCAAACCTGCGCGACCCGATCCGTCGCCTCGGGCTTCGCGAGCGAGCGCGCGCGCCCGGCCATCTCGGCGAGCGTTTCGCGCGTTTGCCCGCGCAGCCAATCGGCCAGCGCTTCGGGCGACAAGTCGCGCTGCTGCACGAGTACCGCCGCCTCCCGCTCCGAGAGAAACTCTGCGTTCGTCGTCTGATGATCGTCGACCGCGTAGGGAAACGGCACGAAGAGCGCCGCCACGCCGACGGCCGCGATTTCGGCCACCGTCATCGCGCCCGAGCGGCAGATGACGAGATCCGCATCGGCGTAAGCCGCGGCCATGTCGTCGATGAAGGGAACGAGCTGGAGCCCTTCGCCCGTCGAGAGGCCGGCCGCTTCATAATTCGCGCGCAACGCGTCGATATGCTTCGCGCCCGCCTGATGCACCACACGCGGACGCGAATCCGGCGACAGCAGCGCGAGCGCGCGTGGGACGACTTCGTTCAATGCGGCTGCGCCGAGACTGCCGCCGACAACGAGCAGGTTCAGCGGACCGACGCGGCCCGCATAGCGCGCCTGCGGCTCGGATGCATGGGTGAGCGCATCGCGCAGCGGATTGCCGGTCCACTCGGCGTTCGGCAGCGCGTCGGGAAACGCGACGAGCACACGCCGCGCGAGCTTTGCCAGCACCTTGTTCGCGAGACCGGCCACCGAGTTCTGCTCGTGCAGGACGAGCGGCCGCCGCTCGAGCGCCGTCATGACGCCGGCCGGAAACGTGATGTAGCCGCCCATGCCGAGCACGACGTCGGGCCGCACGCGCCGCAACGCACGCCGGCTTTCCAGGCAAGCGCGCAACAAATTGACGGGCAACATCAGCAGCGTCTTGAGCCCCTTGCCGCGCAATCCGCCGAAGCGCACGTACTCCATCGGAATCCCGTGCTTCGGGACGAGCGTCGCCTCCATGCCGGCCGGATTGCCGAGCCAGACCACTCGCCAGCCCCAGGCGCGCATACGGTGGGCGACCGCGAGCCCGGGGAAGACGTGCCCCCCGGTGCCGCCGGCCATCACCATGAGCGTGCGCTGCGGGGTGGAACTCATACCTTCCCCCCACGCATCAGCACACGATTCTCGTAATCGACGCGCATGAGGAGCGCGATCGCCAGGCAATTGAGCACGATGCCCGAGCCGCCATAGCTGACGAGCGGCAGCGTCAGGCCCTTCGTCGGCAAGATGCCGAGATTGACGCCGATGTTGATGAACGTCTGCACGCCGAACCAAAGTCCCACGCCCTTGGCCACGAGGCCGGCGAACGTACGGTCGAGCGCGAGCGCCTGCCGGCCGATCTCGAACGAGCGGCGCACGATCCAATAGAAGAGCAGGATCACGGCGAGCACGCCAACGAAGCCGAGCTCTTCGCCGATCACGGCGAGAATGAAGTCGGTATGCGCTTCCGGCAAGTAATTGAGCTTCTCGACACTGCCGCCGAGCCCCACGCCGAACCACTCGCCGCGGCCGAACGCGATCAGCGAGTGCGTGAGCTGGTAAGCCTTCCCCTGCGCGTAGCGATCGTCCCACGGATCGAGGTAGGCGAAGATTCGCTCGCGCCGCCACGGGGACGCCCAGACGAGCAACCCAAAAGTGCCGACGGCCGTGGCGACGAGTCCGCCGAAGAGCTTGCCGTTCACCCCCCCCAGGAAAAGCAGGCCCATTGCGATCGCCGCGATCACCATGAACGCACCCATGTCGGGCTCGAGCAGCAACAGCGCACCGACGACGCCGACGGCAAACGCCATCGGCAAAAAGCCCTTCGCGAAACTGCCCATGTACTCCTGCTTGCGAACGGTGTAGTTCGCCGCGTAGATCGTCACGGCAAGCTTCATGATCTCGGACGGCTGCATGTTCATGAGGCCGAGCGGCAACCATCGGCGCGCGCCGTTCACACCCTTGCCGATGTGCGGAATCAGCACGATCACGAGCCCGACGAGCGCGATCAGGAAAAACTTCGGCGCCTGCTTGTCCCAGACCGAAATCGGGATCTTGAACGCGACGACGGCGGCAATCGTTGCGACGGCGATCGAAGCAATGTGACGCACGAGGAACGCGTACGTGTGATACGACGCGTACTTCGGCGAGTCGGGCATCGCGATCGAGGCCGAGTAGACCATGACGACGCCGAGCCCGAGCAAGGCAATGACAGCCCACAACAGCGAATGATCGTAATCGAGCATGCGCGAGCGCGTCGGCCGCATGCCGCTCACGACGCTCGCGAGGCCGCCCGCACGCCTGCGCGCGTCCGAGTCCGCGCCTGCCTTGGCGTCGCCACGCCGAAGCGATGCGCCGCTGCGTTCCGTGAAGAACCGTTGTCCGGTGCGCTCGGTCCAGCTCATAGCATCGTCCCCCGTTCCGCCGCGATGTCGTCGACCGCGCCGCGAAATACCTCGGCGCGATGCGCGTAGTGCTTGAACATGTCGAAGCTCGCGCAGGCGGGCGAAAGCAGCACGGCGTCGCCGGCTTGCGCGACGGCGGCCGCCGCGCGCGTCGCCGCTTCGAGCGTCGGATGCGTTTCGAGCGGGACGCCGGTCTCGGCGAGCGCCGCACGAATGAGCGGCGCGTCGCGGCCGATCAACATCACGGCGCGGCACCAGCGCGCCACGGGCCGCGCAAGCGGCGCGAAGTCCTGCCCCTTGCCCTCGCCGCCCGCGATCAGCACGGTCCGTTGCGCGAGCCCGTCGAGGGCCGCGACCGTCGCGCCGACATTCGTCCCCTTGCTGTCGTCGACGAAGTCGACACCGTCGAGCGAGCCGATCAGCTCCACGCGATGCGGCTCGCCGCGATACTCGCGCAGACCGTGCAGCACGGGCGCGGCAGGCAGGCCGATTGCCCGCGCGAGCGCAAGCGCGGCGAGCGCATTCGCCGCGTTGTGCAAACCGCGGATGCGCAGGGCATCGGCGGGCATCAGGCGCTTCAGCGTGAGATCGACTGGGGCCGCCGACGCGGCGCCCTCGTGCCTGCGCCGCCGCGACGACGAGACCGGCTCGTCTGCGGAGTCCCGCTCTTGCGCTTGCGCGAGCCAGTTGATGCCGTTCTCGCGCACGAGGCCATAGTCGCCGACGCGCTGCGGCTCGTCGAGGCCGAATGTGATCACGTGCTCGGCGCCGCTTGCTTTCGCCGAATCGGCCGCGCCCGCAAGCGTCATCGCGCGAGCGTCGTCGCGGTTGAGCACGCGTGTCGTATGCGGGCCGAAAATGCGCCCTTTCGCGGCCGTATAAGCATCGAAGTTGCCATGCCAGTCGAGGTGATCCTGCGTGATATTGAGCACGGCGGCCGCGTCGGGGTCGAATGTCAGCGCGGTTTCGAGCTGAAAGCTCGAGAGTTCGAGCACCCAGACGTCGGGCAGCGCCGTGTTGTCGATCGCCTCGGAAAGCGTATCGAGCATCGTGGGACTGATGTTGCCGGCGACGGCGACGCGCTTGCCGGCTCGCCGGCAGAGCAGCCCCGTGAGGCTCGTGGTGGTCGTCTTGCCGTTCGTGCCCGTGATGGCGATCACCTTCGGCGCATAGCCGCTCTCACCGAGATGCCGCAGCGCGCGTGCGAAGAGCTCGAGCTCGCCCCACACGGGAACGCCGCGCTCGCGCGCGCTCGCGAGCAGCGCGGCGAGATCGGGCGCAAGCGGAGAAAGACCGGGGCTCACCGCAATCAGCTCGATGCCGCCTTCGATGAGCGCGGGCGTGAACGCACCGCCGACGAATTCGGCCTCGATGCGCTCGGCTTCGAGCAGCGACAGATTCGGCGGCGCCTCGCGCGTGTCGGCAACGCGCAGCCGGCACCCGTGGCGCGCGCACCAGCGCGCCATCGCGAGGCCGGATTCGCCGAGCCCCAGTACCAGCACCGTCGGACTTTGCCGATCACGAAACATCTCGCCGAACATCGCTTGCTTTTCCTTCCTATCAACGCAACTTGAGAGTGGAGAGCCCGAACAGACACAGCATCAACGTCACGATCCAGAAGCGCACGACGACCTGGGTCTCCTTCCATCCGGAGAGCTCGAAGTGGTGATGCAGCGGCGCCATCTTGAAGATGCGCCGCCCTTCGCCGTATCGGCGCTTCGTGAACTTGAACCACGTCACTTGCAGCATCACGGACAGCGTCTCGGCAACGAAAATGCCGCCCATGATGAACAGCACGATTTCCTGGCGCACGATCACGGCGATGGTGCCGAGCGCGCCGCCCAGGGCCAGCGCGCCGACGTCGCCCATGAAGACCTGCGCGGGGTGCGTGTTGTACCAAAGGAAGGCGAGCCCCGCGCCGCCCATCGCCGAGCAGAAGACCATCAGCTCGCCCGCGCCCGGGATGTGCGGGAAGAGCAGGTACTTCGAATAGACGGAGCTGCCCATGACATAGGCGAACACGCCGAGCGAAGCGCCGACGAGCACGACGGGCATGATGACGAGGCCGTCGAGACCGTCCGTCAGGTTGACCGCGTTGCTCGCGCCGACGATGACGAAGTACGTGAGCGCGATGAAACCCCATACGCCAAGCGGATAGGTGACCGACTTCAGAAACGGCAACAACAAGTCCGCCTTCGCCGGCAATCCCATCGAAAGCCCGCTTCGCACCCAGGCCATGAACAGATCGAAGACGCGCACATTGCTCGCCTCCGAGACGCTGAATGCGAGGTAGACCGCCGCGAAGAGCCCGATCACCGATTGCCAGAAATACTTCTCGCGTGAGGACATCCCGCGCGGATCCTTGTAGACGACCTTGCGGTAGTCGTCGACCCAGCCAATCACGCCGAAGCCGAACGTCACGAGCATCACGATCCAGATGAAGCGATTCGTGAGGTCGGCCCAAAGCAAAGTCGATACCGCAATGCCGATGAGGATCAGCACGCCCCCCATCGTCGGCGTGCCGGACTTGACGAGGTGTGTCTGCGGCCCGTTTGTCCGCACCGCCTGGCCGACCTTCATCAAAGTGAGCTTGCGAATGACCCACGGGCCACAGACGAGCCCGATCAAAAGCGCGGTGATCGTCGCCGCCACCGCGCGAAACGTCAGATAGTTGAACACGCGCAAAAAGCTTGCGTCGTTCTGCAGCCATTGCGCCAACACCAGCAGCATGCTCGTCCTTCTCTCAGTGCGTACCGGGCTCCGCGCCCGGCACATTCGGTTGTACTTGAGTCAATGCATCGACGACGCGTTCCATGCGCATGAAGCGCGACCCCTTCACGAGCAACGTCGCGCTCGCGTCGAGGCCGGCCTGCCGCAACGCGTCGATCAAAGCGGCCACTTCGTCGAAATGGCGCGCTCGCGCCGCCGAGGCCTGGGAGGCGGCAGCGCCGGCCTCGAATGCCGCGCAGGCGTCGCGCGTCGCGTCGCCGAGCCCAAAGAGCGCATCGATGCCGCGCTCGCGCGCGTAGGCCCCGATCTCGCGATGAAACGCCGGTCCGTGATCCCCGACCTCGCCCATGTCGCCCATCACGAGCACGCGCGGCGCCGGTCCGGCGGCTAGCACGTCGATCGCCGCGCGCATCGAATCGGGATTCGCGTTGTAGGTGTCGTCAATGACGGTCGCGCCGGCAAGCGAGCCGGAAACGGCACGCTTCACCTGCAGCCGGCCTTTGACCGGAGAGAACGCCTCCAGGCCTCGACGGATCGCATCGAGTGCGACGCCGGCTGCCAACGCCGCCGATGTCGCCGCGAGAGCGTTGCGGGCGTTGTGCGCGCCCAGCACCTGCAGCGCCGCTTCGAACTCGCCGGCCGGCGTGCGCACCCGCAAACGGTTGCCGGCGAATTCGCCGGTGACGGCGGCGGCATTCGCCGGTTGCGCGTCATCGGCCGTCAACAGCGCGAAATCGACGATGCGGTTGCCCGTCGCCGCGACACGCCAGATCCCCGCGTAAGCATCGTCGGCGGGAAAGACAGCCATGCCGTCGGGGCCGAGCGCATGAATCACGCTCGCATGCTCGAGCGCGACGGCTTCGACCGTCTCCATGAATTCCTGGTGCTCGCGCTGCGCGTTGTTGACGAGCGCGATCGTCGGCTCGGCGATCTTCGCGAGGGTATCCGTTTCACCGGGATGATTCATCCCGAGCTCGACGACGGCGAGCTTGTGCGTCGCGTTCAGGCGCAAGAGCGTGAGCGGCAGCCCGATCTCGTTGTTGAAGTTGCCGGCCGTCGCGAGGCGGTCGTTCGCGCCCACCGCCGCCGCGAAGATCGACGCGATCATCTCCTTCACCGTCGTCTTCCCGTTGCTGCCCGTCACCGCCACGAGTGGGATGGGGAAGCGCCGGCGCCAGCCGCGCGCGAGGTCCGCCAGTGCCGCGCGGGTGTCGGACGCGACGATCGTCGGCAGGTTCCAATCGGACGAGGGGATGCGCGCCGCGAGGACGGCCGATACGCCGCGCGCAGCGACGTCGGCGAGAAAGTCGTGCGCGTCGAAGCGCTCGCCTCTCAAAGCGACGAATAAGTCGCCGGGGCCGGCCGTGCGGCTATCGGTGCAAATGCGTTCGAACGCGGCTGCGCCGTCGCCAACGATCGTTGCGCCGGGAATGAGACGCGCTGCTTCGGTCAGCGTCAGCATCGTCATTCGCCGCCTCCGCGCGTATGGGTCGCCCGGGCCGCTAGTGCGAGCCGTGCATGGTCCTGATCGGAAAAAGCGCGCTTCTTGCCCATGATTTCCTGTGTTGCTTCATGCCCCTTGCCGGCCAGCACGACGACGTCCTCGCGCGCTGCACCGCGCACCGTTTGCAAGATCGCGTTCGCGCGATCCTCGATGGCGCGTGCGCGGCTCGCGTCGCCCATGCCGGCGACGATTTGCTCGATGATCGACTGGGCGTTCTCGCTGCGCGGGTTGTCGCTCGTCACGACGACCACGTCGGCAAGCCGCTCGGCGATCGCGCCCATCAAGGGGCGCTTCGTCGCATCGCGATCGCCGCCGCAGCCGAACATACAGACCAGCTTGCCGCCGCGCGCCTCGGCGATCGGCCGCAGCGCCTCGAGCGTTTTCTCGAGCGCGTCGGGCGTATGCGCATAGTCGACGACGACGAGCGGCTCGTCGCTCGCGAGCCGCCCGCCGAGCCGCTGCATGCGTCCGTTGACGGGCTCCAGCTTGGCGAGCTGGATGAGCGCATCGGCAAGCGGCACGTCGGCCGCGAGCAGTGCGCCGAGCACCGCGAGCAGATTGCTGACGTTGAATGCGCCGAGCGTTCCGACTTCGACATCGGCATCGCCCCAATCCGACGACAGATGAAACGCCGTGCCCGCCGCCGTCGCGCGGACATTCGTCGCGATGAGCCGGGCGTCGGCGCCCGTTGCGTCGAGGGCCTTTTCGGCGCTATCGGCGCCTATGCCATAGGCGATCGTGCGGACACGCCCCTGCGTGCGCTCGATCAGACGGCGGCCGGCCGCGTCGTCGCGGTTGATGATGGCCGCACGCAGCGTGGGCCAGTCGAAAAGTCGAGCCTTCGCGGCTTCGTAAGCCTCGAAGGTCCGGTGATAGTCGAGGTGATCCTGCGTGAGATTCGTAAAAACGGCGATGTCGAATGCGGTTCCGTTCACTCGCCCCTGATGGAGCGCGTGCGACGACACCTCCATCGCCACGGCGCGCGCACCGCCGGCAAGCAGCTCGGCGAGACTGCGTTGCAGCTGGGGCGCATCGGGTGTCGTAAATCCCGTCTGCACCAAATGACCCGGCATCCCGCTACCGAGCGTGCCGATCAGCGCGCACGGCGTATCGAGCGCGGTCAGCGCCGCCGCGATCCAATGCGAACACGATGTCTTGCCGTTGGTCCCCGTCACGCCCACCGTCAAGAGCCTCTCGCTGGGGGAACCATACCAGCGGCTCGCGATCTCGCCCGCCCATTCGTTCAGCGCGGGCACCGCGAGCGTGCGCGTCGCGTCCACGCTCTCTGTAAAGCCTTCGGGCTGATAGAGCGCGGCCGCCGCGCCCGATTCGAACGCTCGCGCGATATGGGCACGATTGTCGGCTCCCTCGACGGCGTAAGCGAGGAACGCATCCCCGGCGGCGAGTGTGCGCGTGTCCGAATGCAAGTGCGAACCCGGCGCGACATGCGCGCGCAGCCAGCCGAGCGCGTCGGCGATTTGCCGTTCGGCCGGCGCGCTCATCGGACGACTCCCGGATCGTTGCGCGAATTCGCCGATACGGCGAGCGGCCGTGCAGCTGCCGCCGCCATCGTGGCCGTCTTGGGGGTATCGTCGGAAACGACCAGCTGCTTGACGGGCATATCGGGCGGCACGTTCAAGGTGCGCAGCGTATCGCCGACGATCGACGCAAACACGGGCCCCGAGACATAACCGCCGAAGTGGCTGCCCGAGGTCGGCTCATCGATCGAGACCGCGACGACGATGCGCGGATTGGGCATCGGCGCCATCCCGACGAACGAGGCACGATACTTCGAATGGTCATATCCACGGCCCGCGTGCTTGTAGGCCGTGCCGCTCTTGCCGCCGACGCGATAGCCGGGCACCGCGGCCTCGGGCGACGTACCCTGCGCGGATACGACCGATTCGAGCATCGCCCGCACTTCGCGGGCCGTCGTCGGGGAAAAGATCTGCGACCCGGTCACGGGCTGGGTCGGATCGACTCTAAAGATCGAGACGGGCAGCAACATGCCGTCGTGCGCGATCGCCGTATAAGCGCGCGCGAGCTGGAACAGCGATGCCGAAAGCCCATAACCGTACGACATCGTCGCCTGTTCGATGCGGCGCCAGCTTTTCCACGGGCGCAGCCGCCCCGCGGCAGCGCCGGGAAAACCGACCTTCGGCGGCTGGCCAAGGCCGATGCTCGTATACATATCCCACATTTCCTCGGGCTTGAGCGTCATGGCGATCTTCGTCGCGCCGATGTTGCTCGACTTCTGGATCACGCCGCCGACCGTCAGCACGCCGAAGCCGGAATCGTCGGTGATCGTCGCGCCGTCGAGCGTGAAGTGGCCGTTGCCCGTGTCGACGAGCGTGTTCGGCGTGACGCGGTGCAGGTCCAGCGCGAGCGAGACGGTGAAGGGCTTCATGATCGAGCCGGGCTCGAACACGTCGGTCAGGATCCGGTTGCGCAACTGCTCGCCGGTCAGGTGCGAGCGATCGTTCGGGTTGTACGTCGGATAATTGACGAGCGCGAGCACCTCGCCCGTCCGCACGTCGATGACCATGGCGGCCCCGGCCTTCGCCTTCGACTTCTCGACGGCCGCCTTCAGATTCGCGTAGGCGATGTACTGGATCTTGCTGTCGATCGAGAGCTCGACATCCTTGCCGTTGCGCGGCGGGACCTGCTGGTCGACATCCTCGACGATGTGGCCGATGCGGTCCTTGATGACGTGGCGGATGCCGGGCATCCCCGAGAGGATCTTCTGGTCGCCCAGCTCGATTCCTTCCTGACCCTCGTCCTCGACGTTCGTGAAGCCGACGAGGTGCGCCGTGATCTCGCCTTCGGGATAAAAGCGCTTGTATTCGTCGCGCTGATAAATACCGGGGATGTCGAGTGCCATGACCTTCTCGGCGACATCGACGGGAACCTGCCGCTTGACGTAAGCAAATGTCTTGTCGCCGGAGAGCTTCGCGCGCAGCTCCTTCTGACTCATGCCTAGCAGCGATCCGAGCGCCGCGAGCTTGCCGGGATCGATGTCTTCGGGCACCGATTCTGGAATGGCCCAAATCGCGCGCACGGGCAGGCTCGTCGCGAGCACGAGCCCGTTGCGATCGAGAATCTTGCCGCGCGTGGCGGCGAGCTCGATCGTGCGCTGATAGCGGCTCTCGCCCTGCTTCAGATAGAACGCGTTGCCGGGCCCCTGGATCCAGAACGCACGGCTGACGAGCACGACGAACGCCATGAACAGCAGGAAGACGACGAGCTTGGAACGCCACATCGGCAGCCGCACGGAAAGCACGGGGCTGGCGGAAAACGTGACGCTCTTGCGATTGCCCGGCAGTTTCATCGGGCGCCTCCGCGGCTCGTCGGCGCCGCGCGCTTCGTCGCGCGAGGCGCCGCATTGGCGAAGATCGGCGCGCTGGCGGCCGTCGGGATCGCGGCGTCGTGCGCCTCGGCCGCGCCGGGAACAAGCGTCAGATATTGCGTGCTGCCGCTCCCGACCGAGCGCATCTTGAGCGAATCGGAGGCGAGCCCTTCGATTCGCGACGTCTTCGACAACGCGCTCTGCTCATATTGCAGTTGCGCGTAGTCCTGCTGAAGCTGACGCTCCTCGGCCTGCGCGCGCTCGAGCTGGACGAAAAGACGCCGCTGCTGGTTCGTCGCGTTGACGACGGACAACGCACAGCCCAGAACGACGATCAACAGAAGGATGTTGAGACGGCTCATGGCGCGACGCGCTCCGCGACGCGCATCACGGCCGAGCGAGCTCGCGGGTTGGCCTCGACCTCAGCGGCGCCGGCAAACACGCGCTCGATGATTTTGAGCGGAGGACTTGGCAGATCGGCGGCGCGAATCGGCAAGCGACGGTCGACGGCAGGCGCTTTCGCGTGCGCCTGCATGAATCGCTTCACGATTCGATCCTCGAGCGAATGAAAGCTGATGACCACCAGCCGCCCCCCTTGCTCCAACAACGACAATGCAGCCTCTAAAACGACTTGCAGCTCCGCAAGCTCTTGATTGACGTGAATCCGTATAGCCTGAAAGGTGCGGGTTGCCGGATCCTTACCCTTCTCACGTGTCTTGACGGCGTGAGCCACGATTTCGGCAAGCTCGCCCGTGCTGACGAGAGGCCCGAGACGGTCGGACTCTGCCCGGCGAGCAACAATCGCCTTTGCAATCTGAACAGCAAACCGTTCTTCCCCATAATCGCGTATCACCTCCGTCAGTTCCTGCTGCGTTGCTCGCGCGAGCCATTCGGCCGCCGATTCTCCACGCGTCGGGTCCATCCGCATATCGAGCGGACCGTCGGCGCGAAAGCTGAACCCCCGCTCCGGATCGTCGAGCTGCGGCGACGACACGCCGAGATCGAGCAATACACCCGAGACCCGCGCGATACCGCGAGCGGCAAGCGCGGACGAAAGCGCGGCGAAGCTGTCGTGCACGATCTCGAAACGCCCATCGCCGATCGAGCGCGCCGTATCGATCGCCTGCGGGTCTTTGTCGAACGCGATCAGCCGACCCGCGGCACCGAGCCTGGCCAACAGCGCCCGACTGTGCCCGCCGCGCCCGAACGTGCCGTCGACATAAATGCCGTCCGTGCGCGTCACGAGCGCATTTACCGCTTCCTCGAGCAACACC
Source organism: Trinickia symbiotica (assembly GCF_003028655.1). Taxonomy (GTDB): domain Bacteria; phylum Pseudomonadota; class Gammaproteobacteria; order Burkholderiales; family Burkholderiaceae; genus Trinickia; species Trinickia symbiotica_A. Next base: position 814 of record NZ_PYUC01000004.1, on the reverse strand, counting down.
GTCTGGTGTCGCAGCTCGTTTCCCATCGCAGCGTCCTTCGATAAACCGCGATCAGAACGTGAAATTCTTCAACGCTTCCGGCATGCCCTGCGCCATCGCGGCCTGTTCCTTGGCCGCGTACGTCTGCGCGTCCCACAGTTCGAAGTGGCTTCCCATGCCGAGCAACATGACTTCTTTTTCCAGCCCCGCGGCCATACGCAATTCCGGAGAGACAAGGATGCGGCCCGCGCTATCGAGATCGACGTCGGACGCATTGCCGAGAAAAATCCGCCGCCACCAATGCGCATCCATCGGCAGCGCCGCGATCTTCGTGCGAAAGACTTCCCATTCGGGGCGGGGAAACAGCAAAAGGCAACCGTCCGGGTGCTTCGTCAGCGTCACCCGTCCCTGTGCCTCGCCTTGCAGCGCTTCGCGATAACGAGAAGGCACCGACATACGGCCTTTCGCATCGAGCGTCAGCGCCGACGCCCCTTGGAACACGTCCTTTTCCCCTCGGGGCACCCTGCCCCGCTCCGCTCTCGAAATTCGGCCGAAATGGTCCGATCAATCCACAAAAATACACTTTCTCACACTGTCTCCCACTTTAGAGTAACGCTTTAGGCGGGTCAAGGGAGAAACACCGTTTTTTCGAGCGATTTTGTTTGAAAGAACAAGGACTTACGTGCCCTTCCTCACATAGAGCTCAAACCGAAAAACGTTATAAATGAATGAACTACTGCATGTTCTGAAGGTGAAACCTGAGAAGCGTGCGGCAAGCACCGGGGTGATAAGCGCGAAAGCGGCTCGAACGAGGGAGGGACTGTCTCTTATACAC